>NZ_CP119520.1:3722308-4963078 GCF_029223865.1 Telluria mixta | reverse complement strand
CGAAGATCAGCACGTCCACGAGCTTCGACGGCCGGTAGCGGTGGGTGACCGCCATCAGGCCCAGCGTGCCGATGACGGGGATGCCGAAACCGCGCGAGAACGCATCGCAGAAATGCGAAATCGCGTAGGGTATCTGGGCGCCGCTCAGCAGGAAGATGAGCAGGTTCGAGGTCGAGAGCGTGACCACCAGCCACTCGACGCCGAGCAGGTAGTTGCGCTTCCTGAGAAACTTCACGCCGTAGACCAGCGAGGTCGCCAGCAGCAGGACGGTAGCGAGGCAGAGGATGAGGTTCTTGAGTTCCATGACGATTCCGACGTTCTTGATGGGTTATGGGGCCGGGCGGCGCGCTTTGCGGTTGACGTATTCGTCGACCACGTTCAGCAGGCCCAGCGTCGTTTTGACGGCGCACCATTGCAGGGGCTCCGGCAACGTGGATGGGGTCTTGTGCTCCAGCGCGGGCCGGAACGGATTCTCGGTGCCGTCCAGCCGGTCGGCGAGCAACTGCCCCATCATCGACTGTGTCGCGACGCCGTGCCCGGAACACCCGGCCGCATACAGGATGTTGCGGTATTCCCCGGCTTCCCCGACGACCGGCAGCGCGTCGTAGGCGACGCTGATATAGCCGCTCCAGCACGAGCGGACGCGCAGCCCCGCCAGCATCGGGAAACGGTCGCGCAGCGCCGTTTCGAGCGCGTGATAGGCGTCGATGTCGGGCACGTTCGGCGTCCGCCCGCCATACACGTAGTCGATCTGCTTCGTCGTGATCACCAGCGTGTTGCGCGCGGTGAGCCGGTGGCTTTCCATGACCCAGTGCGGCGTCATGATGCCCTCCCGTCCCGGCCAGCCCAGCGCGGCCAGCTGAGCCGCCGACAGCGGTTCGGTCTCGATGGCCGACACTCGCAGCGGCATCACCTTGTTGCCGAGCAGGCCGAGTTGCGGCGTGTAGGCGTTGGTGGCCAGCACGAGGAACGGCGCGCTCGCGCTGCCCCGGGCCGTCTCGACGCGGACGGTCGCGCCTTCGCTGAAGGACAGCACCTCGGTGTTCTCGTAGATCCGCACGCCCGCGGCAAGGGCGGCGCGGCGCAGTCCCATGACGTATTTGCCGGGATCCAGCGTGCCGCCGCGCTCCGTGTAACAGCCGAACAGGAAGGCAGGCGGGATACCGCGCGCGCGCAGGTCGGCGCTGTCCAGGAAGCGCGAGACCGATCCCAGTTCGAGGCCGGTCCGCATGTCCTTGCGCAGCTTCTTTTCCTGCGACAGATGGACGCCGGCGCGGATGATGCCCGATGCGATGTAGTCGCAGGCTATGCCGTAGGCCGCGAGCTTGCCCTCCACGTAGTCGACGCCCGCGTCGTAGAAGGCGACGATCTGCTTCGCCTGCTCGTGGCCGACACGCTTGAGGAACATGTCGTATTCGACCGCCAGGCTGCCGCCCAGGTAGCCCGCGTTGCGCCCGCTCGCGCCGAACCCGGCGAAATCGCGTTCGAGCACGACCACCGAGGCGCCGCGTGCGGCCAGCTCCAGCGCCGTGTTCAGGCCCGCGAAACCGGCGCCGACGACGACCACGTCCGCGCTCACATGGTCCTGGAGCGCGGGTTGCGGGTGTTCCGGGCGCTCGACCCAGCCGCCGATGGCGCGGAACCCCATAGCGCCGGCCGTCTCCGGCCCGGCCGCGGCCACGCGAACGTGCGCGGCGTCCGATTTGTTGGCCATGACGTCCTCCTAGTCCTTGCTCAGGATATGGATGGCGACGGCCGCCTCTTCGACGCCCTGCAGGCCGCCGCCGTTTTCCTGGATCGCATGGCGCGCGCCCTGCACCTGGCGCGCACCGGCCTCGCCGCGCAGCTGGGTGGCCAGCTCGTACAACTGCCCGATGCCGGTGGCGCCGATCGGGTGCCCCTTGGATTCCAGTCCGCCGGACGTGTTGATGGGAATGCGGCCGCCCAGCGTGAAATCGCCGCGCTCGGCGGCCGGACCGCCCTCGCCGAACGGCACGAGGCCCAGGTTCTCCGCCTGGACGATTTCACCCATCGCCGACGCGTCGTGCACCTCGGCCACGTGGATGTCCGCGGGGCCCAGCCCGGCTTGCGCATAAGCCTGCAGCGACGCCAGGCGGCTGATGTTGCGTTCGCGGTCGCCCGCCTCGTGCCGCGTGAAGCTGCGCATCACGCTGGCCGCGACGCGCACGGCGCGCTTGCAGTCGGCACCGATGCGGCGCAGGCCTTCCTCGGTGCAGAGGATCGCGGCGGCCGCGCCGTCCGTGAGCGGCGCGCACATCGGCAGCGTGATCGGATAGGTGATCGGCGGCGCCGCGAGCACCTCGTCGACCGTGAACGGCTTGCGGAACTGGGAAAACGGGTTGTGCACGGAGTGCTGGTGGTTCTTGGCCGAGACGGCCGCGATCTGGCGCTGGGTCGTGCCGTATGTCTTCATGTGCTGGCGGCACATCGCGGCGTAGATCTGCATGAACCGGCTGTAGGGCTTGTCGGACTCCGATCCCGGCGGCGGTACGATACCTTCGCCCATCCTCACCAGCGTCGCGAAGTTTTCGTCGACGCGCGACACGTCCCAACCCGCTTCGAACAGGGCGAACGCCTTCATCTTGTCGGGCACGTTCATCTTTTCCGCGCCGAGCGCCAGCGCGACGTCGCACGCGCCCGCCCTGAGGTGCTGGATCGCGAGGTGGACGGCCGTGCTGCCGGACGCGCACGCGTTCTCGACGTTGAACATCGGGATGCCTTCGATGCCGATCTTGCTGAACACGACCTGGCCCGGAATCGCATACTGTCCCTGCAGCTGCCCGTTGGTGATGCCCGAATAGAAAGCCGCGCCGATGTCTTCCGCGTGGCACCCGGCGTCCGTCAGGGCGCCACGCAACGCCTCGGCTGCCAGGTCGTCGAGGCTGCGTTCCACGTGCCGGCCGAACACCGTCATGGCGATACCGGCGATATAAATGTTGCTCATAATGTTTTGGAGTGATGGGCCGGCCCGAGGGCCGGCCATGGTTGATCGGCTCAGATCCGGCGTTCCACGCCCTGCCAGTACTGTTCGCGCAGGTCCTTCTTGAGCACCTTGCCCACCGGGCTGCGCGGCAATGCCGGCACGAAGTCGACGCTCTTCGGCGACTTGACGGAACCCAGCTTTTGCTTGCACAGCGCGATGATCTCGGCGGCGCTCACGTCCTGGCCACCGTTCAGCTCGACCACCGCCTTCACCGCCTCGCCCCACTCCTCGTCGGGCACGCCGATGACCGCGCAGTCCTGCACCGCCGGGTGCGCCCAGATGACCTGTTCGACCTCGCTCGGGTAGACGTTGAAGCCGCCGCTGATGATCATGTCCTTCTTGCGGTCGGTGATGTGCAGGTAGCCCTCAGCGTCAATGTGGCCGATGTCGCCGGTATGCAGCCAGCCGTCGACGATCGTCTCCGCCGTCTTGTCCGGCGCCTTGTAATACCCTTTCATCACGAGGTCGCCGCGCACGCAGATTTCACCGGTCCCGCCCTGGGCCAGGATCCGGTTGGCCGCGTCCATGATCTCGACGCGGATCAGCGGATTCGGACGGCCGACCGAGGACAGGCGTTCGTCCGGCGCGAGCTGGCCGTCGACGACGTGCTGGTACGGCGGCAGGTAGGAGATCGACGCCGGCGCCTCGGTCTGGCCGTAGCCGCCCGCCATCACCGGGCCGAACACCGCCATCGCGCGCTTGAGCTTTTCCACCGACATCGGCGCGGCACCGTAGAAAAAGTAGCGGAGCGACGAGAAGTCGAGCTTGTCGATGCCCGGGATGTCCAGCAGCCGGTAGATCACGGTGGGCGGCAGGAACAGCTCGGTCACCCGGTACTTGACGATCGCGCCGAACATCGCCACCGGATCGGGCCTGGTGATCACGACCACCGTCCCGCCCTGCGCGCTGCACGGCATCGACAGCATGCCCGCCGTGTGCGTCATCGGTGCGGCGGCCAGGTTCACGGGCCGCGCGCCGTTGTACGGATGCACCATCATCGCCTGCGCGAAGTAGGTCTGCAGGGAGCGGTGCGTATTCATCACGCCCTTCGGCTTGCCGGTCGTGCCACCGGTGGGCGACAGGACCACCACGTCGTCCGGGTCGACGGCGACCTGGGGCGGGGTCGTGGATTGCCCTTCGCTCCATTCGGCCAGCGACGGCGCCCAGGGCAGGTCCGCGTCGATGCACACCCAGCGCCGGATCTTGGGCAGGCGCGGGCGCAGTCCATTGATGACTTCCGCGAACTGCCGCTGGAAGAACAGCACCTCGCAGTCGAAGAAGTCGAGGACGTACTGGTTCTCCTCGGCGACGTTGCGCCCGTTGACCGGGATGTACGCCATGCCGGCGCGCCACAGGCCCAGCGCGCAGGTCCACGCGAAGACGTCGTTGTCGGCCCAGACCGCGCCCTTCGCTTCGCGGCCGAAGCCGGTGGCGAGCAAGGTGTTGGCGATGCGGCAGGACAGTTCGCCGACCTCCTGGTAAGAATAATGCCGTTCGTCCTGGATGTAGGCGGCGCCGTGCGGATTGATGCGCCAGCCGCGGTCGAAAAAGTCGATGATGGCCATGTCCGGCTCCCGTCAGAGCTGCTGCACCGACGCGCGCGCGAGGCCGCGCTGCTCGAGGAAGCCGAGCAGGTAGCGGTGGCCGAACGCTTTCGATCCGGACGCGAAGCCGACCTTCGCGGTGTCGCCGTCGAGCAGCTTGATCGTTTCGGCCACGAGGATCGCGCCGGTGGCGATATAGGGCGTGACGCCGTACACGGTCGCGCGCACGGCCGACAGCTGGCCGCGGCCGATGGCGAAGTCGACGGTGCGGTGCATCGTGGTCCGTTCGCGCGGCGGCATCGTGGGCGTGGTCGAGTCGACGATCTGCTTCAGCACGGCGTCCTGCTGCTCGCGCGGCAGATGCTTGTACTCGGCATCCCATTTCTTGCCGAGTGCGTGGACCGTCTGCATCACGTTACCGTCGTAGAAGCCTACCGACGAGATGCAGCTGCGCACGCGCGGGTCGTGCTCGAAGTGGACCGGCAGCGACGTGCCGCCCCACGGCAGGCAGAATACCGGCTGCTGGAATGCCGGGTCGACGACCGTGAACGACGCGTCGGGGGCGTGCGCCATCATTTTTTTCTCCCACAAGTAGTAAGCATCGTGGCGATAGCTTTCGAAGATCGTCGCCGACGACCCGATGCTCACGCCGGCGCCGGCGCCGCGCATGCCGCGCGCCAGCGTGGCGGTTTCCAGCGCATCGATGCCGGGCGTCTCGAGCGCCAGTTCGGCGGCGATTTCCGCATAGCTGTACATATAGGCGTTCGACGGCGAGACCAGCAGGCCGGCCTGGCGGAACTGTTCGCCGAACTCGTCGCGAACCCTGCGGATATACGTCTGCTCCCCGGCGGGATCGAGGTGGTGGCAGCCCGCGCGCAGTGCCGCTTCCACGCCGACCAGGCCGAAATTGACGAACGGACCAACGGTGTTGAGCACCACCTTGGCGCCGGTGAAGGCCTTGGTCAGCGCTTCCACATTGTGTTCCGCTTCGATCAGTTCGTACTCGGCGGATTCGAGGCGCACGACGCGCTGCTCCATCATTTCCTTGGTGCGCTTGGCGTTGCGCGCCACGGCGGTGAAGGGAATGTTCTGGTCGATCAGCCAGTCCATGATCAACATGCCGGTGTAACCGCTCGCGCCGTAGACGACGACAGAATGCTTAGCCATGAAAGTCTCCTTGAATAAAAGTTTTGGTTAAAAAAAGGCTGGGTTGATAAATGGCGGGCGACTGTCCGCGCCCGCCGCTGGGTTCATCGGCTCGCCAGGAACTGCGCCACATCGTCGATGTCCTGTTGCGAGAGCTGGCTCGCAACGGCGGGCATCGCGCCGGTGGCGTCGCGCCGCGTGCCGTCCTTGAAGCGCATGAGCTGGTGGCGCAGGTAGTCGTAGCCCTGCCCCGCCAGGCGCGGGAACTCGCCCTTGCCTTCCAGGGCGGCGCCATGGCAGGCGACGCAGCTGCCGGCCTTGGCGACGGCCTCGCCGCGCGCCACGCGGGCCGGATCGGGCTTGAACGTCGTGTTGGGCAGCGGTGCCACGTGCGCGAAGTGCGTCGCCAGCGCCTCGAGTTCCTTGTCGGGCATGCTCAGCGCCAGCGACGTCATGGCCGGGTCGGTCCGCTCGCCGCTGACGAAGGCCTTCAGCTGCTTCTTGAGGTAGGCCTCGGGCTGGCCCGCGAGGCGCGGATACGTCTGGGCGCGCGCGTTGCCGCCGACGCCGTGGCAGCCCATGCACTCGTCGATCGTGCGCGGCCAGGGCCCGTAGACGCGCGTGTCTTCCTTGGCGATGGCGTCGATCTGCTCGCCCAGACGGTACAGGTTGACCAGGTCCGGTCCGTAGGCGACGCCGCCCACCACGACCGCCGCCAGCAACAGCCAGCCGGACCACACGGCGATCCGCCTGCCGCGGCTGCGCGCCTTCACGGTGGGCGTTTCGCCTTCCCTGGATTGTTTCGTTGCGACCTTCATCATGCTCTCCCTGCGTTGATTGCTTGCAGCGCCTGCAGCGCGGCCTTGTGGCCGGAGCGCACGGCGCCATCCATGTAACCTGCCCAGATATCCGACGTTTCCGTGCCCGACCAGATCAGGCGGCCGGCCGGCGGGTGCAGGGCCTGCCCGTATTTGGTGAGGAAGCCCGGCGGCATCGGCGAGATGCACGTCAGCGTCCATGGGTCCGCCTGGCCCCAGTCGTGGTCGTAGTACGCGACCGGATGCAGCGCTTCCTCGCCCAGCGCCTTGGCGTAGATCTGCGACAGCTCGGCCTCCGCGGCCTTCGGATCGGTCGGCAGCGTGCCGTTCACGACGAACGCATTGATCACGCCGAACGAGGCATCTTCGGGCGAGTTGTCGTAGGCCCAGAACAGCGAACCCTTGGGTTGCATGACCCAGCCGTTCAGGCCCTTGTCGCGCCAGAACGGCTTCTTGTAGACGTGCGCCGTCTTGCGTGCCGGCGCGTAGGCGGGCCAGCGCCGCTGCATTTCGCGGCGCCCGTCAGGCAGCGGCGGGTCGAAGGCGATCTGGTTGCACAGCGGCGGCGACAGCGCCACGATCACGTGGCGGGCGCGGATCACGCCGGTCGGCGTGTGGATCGCGACCGGGCCGTCGTTCCAGTTCTCGATGCGCAGCACGGGCGTCTTGAGCCGCACCTTGTCGCCCAGTGCCTGCGCCATCCTGATCGACAGGATCTGCGAGCCGCCGGAGATGCGCGTCCCCTGCGCACCGTCCTTGACCGCCTCGAAGCGCTCGAAGTTGCACTCGGCGGAATTCACCATCGACAGCCAGTGCAGCAGTGACAGCCGTGACGGAGCGGCGCCCCCGGTGAGGACCGAGCCCGTTTGCCAGCTGATCTGGTCTTCCGGCGCGACGTTCTTCGTCGCGAGCCAGCTGCCGAGCGTCATCGCATCGAATTCGGCGGCGCGCGGCGACGTCCAGGGCGCGCCGGACGGCACGCTCTTCGCCATCTCTTCGAGTTCATGCCCCAGCTTGGGATCCGTGCCGAACGTGCCGTCGCAGTCGAACGCGGCGCGTCCATCGCCGCCGACGACGACGGCCTTGCCTTGCCAGTAGCTGGGAAAAGTGCCGACGCCGAGCTCGCGCGCCAGGTCCGCGATCGCGGTCTGGCTCGGTCCGATCCACTGGCCGCCCGCTTCCGTGAAATAGCCGTTGCCGAGGTCGTGGTTCAGGGTGCGGCCGCCGACGCGGTCGCGCGCTTCCAGCAGCACGAACGATTCGCAGCCGGCCCGCCGCAGGTCGCGCGCCGCCGTCAGTCCGGCCAGGCCGGCGCCGATGATCGCGATGTCCAGCACGCCGCGTTCGTCACGCTGCCCCACCGCCGCGCGCGCGGCAGCCGGTAACGCGGCGGCAGCGACCGACGCGGCCATGCCGAGGAACCCGCGCCGCGTCAGCGCGGGCTCGCCGGGCGCATCGTCCCGGTTCGATTCAAATTCTTCCATCATGTCTCTTCCTGAGGTTCGACTAAAAAATTTCGAGGACGCCCGCTCATGCCCTGTCCGCGCTCACGGCCCGCAGCGCCTGCAGCGCGGCCGCGTGCCCCGACCGGACGGCGCCATCCATGTAGCCCGCCCAGATGTCCGCCGTTTCCGTGCCCGACCAGATCAGCCGGCCGGCCGGCGGATGCAGGGCCTTGCCGTATCGGGTGAGAAAGCCCGGCGGCATCGGCGACACGCAGGTCAGCGTCCAGTTGTCCGCCTTGCCCCAGTCGTGCTCGTAGTACCCGACCGGATGCAGCGCTTCCTCGCCGAACGCCTGGGCGTAGATGCGCGCGAGTTCCGTCTCCGCCTGGTTCGGATCGGTCGGCAACATGCCGTTGACGATGAACGCGTTGATCACGCCGAACGACACGTCCTCGGGCGAGTTGTCATAGGCCCACAGGACAAGTCCCTTCGGTTGGACGATCCAGCCATTCAGGCCCTTCTCGCGCCAGAACGCCTTCTTGTAGACGTGCGCGGTCTTGCGGATGGGCGCATAGGCCGGCCAGCGCCGCTGCATCTCCCGGCGCGGTGCCGGCAGCGGCGGGTCGAACGCGATCTGGTTGCACAGCGGCGGCGACAGCGCGACGATCACGTAGCGCGCGCGGATCACGCCGTCCGGCGTGTGGATCGCGACGGGCCCGTCGTTCCAGTTCTCGATGCGCAGCACGGGCGACTGGAGCCGCACCTTGTCGCCCAGCGCCTGGGCCATCCGGATCGACAGGATCTGCGAGCCGCCCGAGATGCGGGTCTGCTGGGCGCCGCCCCGCACGGCTTCCAGCCGCTCGTAGGTGCAGTCGGCCGAATTGATCATCGACAGCCAGTGCAGCAGCGACAGTTGCGCCGGGGCGGCGCCGCCCGTGAGCATCGCGCCGGCCGACCACCCGATCTGGTCCTGCGGGGCGAGGTGCTTCGTCGCCAGCCAGCTGCCCAGCGACAGCGCGTCGAATTCGGCGGCGCGCGGCGACGTCCAGGGGGCGCCGGAGGGCACGCTCTTCGCCATGTCCTCGAGTTCGCGCTGCAGCCGCGGGTCGGTACCGACGCTGCCCCCGGTGTCGAGCGCGGCATGCGCCTCGCCCAGGACGTACGACGCCTTGCCCTGCCAGTAATTGGGGAAGGTGCCGACGCCGAGCTCGCGCGCCAGGTCCGCGATCGCGGTCTGGCCCGGGCCGATCCACTGGCCGCCCGCTTCCGTGAAATAGCCGTTGCCCAGGTCGTGGTTCAAGGTGCGGCCGCCGACGCGGTCGCGCGCTTCCAGCACCACGAACGACGAGCAGCCGGCCCGCTGCAGGTCGCGCGCCGCCGTCAGGCCGGCCAGGCCGGCGCCGATGATCGCGATATCGAGCACGTTGCCCTCTGCGGCCTTGCCGGTCGCGGCGCGTGCCGCCCCGGGCAGCGCCGTTGCCGCCGCGGCGGCCGTCGCCACGCCGAGGAAACCGCGGCGCGTGAGCGCGGGCGTTTCATCCTGTGGCTGGTTCAGCTTGCTCATCACGTCCTCCCTGCGCCGGCGGCCTGCAGCGCCTGCAGCGCGGCCTTGTGGCCGGAACGCACGGCGCCATCCATCGCCGTCGCCCAGATGTCCGCCGTTTCCGTGCCCGACCAGATCAGGCGCCCGACGGGTGGATGCAGCACGTCGCCGTATTGGGTGAGGAAGCCCGGCGGGAACGGTGCCGTGCAGCTCAGCGACCAGTCGTCGGCCTTGCCCCAGTCGTGATCGTGGTAGGCGACCGGATGCAGCGCCTCGTCCCCGAGAGCGCTGGCATAGATGCGCGTGAGCTCGGCCTCCGCCGCCTTCGGGTCCGACGGCAGCGCACCGTTGTTGACGAATGCCGCGATGACGCCGAGCGACGCGTCCTCCGGCGAGTTGTCGAACGCCAGCAGCAGCGGCCCCTGCGCCTGCACGATCCAGCCGCTCAGGCCCTGGTCGCGCCAGAACGGCTTCTTGTAGACGTGGACCGTCTTGCGCATCGGGGCGAACGCCGGCCAGCGCCGCTGCATCTCCCGGCGCTTGTCCGGCAATGGCGGATCGAAGGCGATCCGGTGGCACAGGGCCGGCGACAGCGCGACGATCACGCTGCGCGCGCGGATCACGCCGTCCGGCGTGTGGATGGCAACCGGGCCATCCTTCCAGTTCTCGATGCGCGACACGGGCGTCGACAGGCGGACCTTGTCGCCCAGCGCCTGCGCCATCCTGATCGACAGGATCTGCGAACCGCCCGCGATGCGGGTTTCCTGCGCGCCGTCCTTGATCCCTTCCAGCCGCACGTAATCGCAGTTCGCGGAATTCAGCATCGCCAGGTAATGCAGCAGCGACAATTTGACGGGGCTGGCGCCCGTCGTCAGCGTCGCACCCAGCACCCAGCTCAGGCGGTCCGCAGGCGGAATGTTCTTTTTTGCCAGCCAGTCGGCGAACGACATGGCATCGAATTCCGCCGCGCGTTTGGCCGTCCAGGGCGCGCCGCACGGGACTTCTTTCGCGAGTTCCTCGAGCTCGCGCCGGATGGCCGGGTCGGTGTCCAGCCCGCCGGTGCTTTCCGTCCGCGCGCGGACGTCGCCCGCCAGCAAGGTCATCTTGCCCTGCCAGTGGGTCGGGAACGTACCGATGCCCAGCTCGCGGAGCAAATCGATGATGGCGGACTGGCCGGGACCGATCCACTGGCCGCCCGCCTCGGAAAAATAGCCGTTGCCGAGGTCGTGGTTCAGCGTGCGGCCGCCGACGCGGTCGCGCGCTTCCAGCACGACGAACGATTCGCAGCCCGCGCGGTGCAGGTCGCGCGCGGCCGTCAGGCCGGCCAGGCCCGCGCCGATGATGGCGATGTCCAGTACGCCGCGTTCGTCGCGCCGGCCGGCGGCCGCGCGTGCCGGCTCCGGTCCCGCCGCCGCCGTCACGGCAGCGGTGACCGCGGCGGCGCCGAGGAAACCGCGGCGCGTGACGGCGGCTCCCGCCTGTCCCAATGTCGTCGTTTTGTTTCGTTTCATGATGTCTGCCTGCGTAGTTCGGATAGGTCCCTGCGTGTTCAGCGCGCCACCGGCCCGGCCATCGACATCAGCGCGGGCGGCCGGGCACCGATCGCGACGACGGCCGTCAGCGGTTCCTGCTGCGCGCGCTGGGTCGACGTGAACGTCGTGCCGCCGTCGGTGCTGCGCAGCGTCGTCCCCGCCATGCCGGCGACGACCACGCTGCCGTCGGCCAGCTGCGCGATGCCGGTCAGCGACTGGGACGTGTGCGCATCGACGGCGCGCCAGGTGCGGCCGTCGTCGGCGCTGCGATAAAGATGGCCGCGCATGCCGCACACGAGCAAAGTGCCGTCGACGAGCGCCGCGCCATGCCACAGCGAGCCCTTGTTGCCGGTGGCGAGCGTGTCCCACGACTTGCCGCCGTCGGCCGAGCGATACAGGGTCCCCGCCTCCGCCGCGATGAGCAGCGTGCCGTGGGCGGACGCGAACACGTGGTACAGGTGACGGTCGGCGTCGGCGCCGGTGCCGATGTGGCGCTCGGCCCACGTGCGGCCGCCGTCCCGGGTTTCGATGGCCCAGCCGTACAGGCCGACCGCGATGCCGTGGTCGGGGCTGTCGAAGTGGAACGACAGGATGGGCTGCTCCACACCCGGCGTGGCACGCAGCAGCGACCAGGTCTCGCCGCCGTCGCGGGTCCCCAGGACGACGCCGTCGTGACCGGCCGCGAAGCCGCGCTGCGGGTCGATGAACTGCACCGACGTCAGCAGCCCACGGACGGGAACGGATTTCGCCTGCCGGTACGTCTTGCCGTCGTCGGACAACAGCACCACGCCGTGGTCGCCGACGGCGACGATGCGGTTGCCCGCGCGGGTGGCGGCCAGCAGCGGCGCGCGGACCGCGTTGGCGCCGCGCTGCGCCGGCGCGATGACCGGCCAGCCCTTCGCCACCGGCGCAACCGCCGGGTCGTCGATGGCCGCCGCATGCGCGCCGCACAAGGCCAGGACGGCGCCGGGAAGGAATCGGATGAGTTTCATGATGGACCTCTCAGTGCTGCAGGATGGCCGGCATGCGTACCGGTCCGCGGCGCGGGAACAGCCATTCGAGCACCGCCGCGAACGCCGGCAGCAGGGTGATCGCCATGACCATGTTTACGATGAACATGAAGGTCAGCAGCGCCCCCATGTCGGCCTGGAACTTCAGGCTCGAGAACGTCCACGTCGCCACGCCGATGGACAGCGTGATGGCGGTGAACACGGTCGCGAGTCCCGTCTCCGCCAGCGCGAGTTCAAGGGCCTGCGTGAAACCCAGCCCGTTCGCGAGCTGCACCTGCAGCCGGTTGTAGATGTAGAAGGCGTAGTCGACGCCGATGCCGACCGCCAGCACCATCACGGGCAAGGTCGCCACCGTCAGGCCGATCTCGAATTCCTTCATGAACCAGTAGCCGATCCACGTCGCCACCGTGAGCGGCAGGCAGCAGGCGAACATCGCGCGCCAGTCGCGGTAGACGAGGAACACCAGGATGAGGATGGCCGCGTACACGTACAGCATCATCGGCATCTCGCTCGCCTCCAGCACTTCGTCGGTGGCCGCCTGCACGCCCGCGTTGCCGCTCGCGAGCCGGATGTTCACGCCGTCGAGGCGGTTGGCCGCGCGGTAGTCCTTCACGGCCGCCACGACGCTCTTGATCGTCGTGGCGCGGTGGTCCGGCAGGTACAGGTTGACGCCCTGCACGCGGCAATCGCCCGACGCCAGGCCGGCAATGCGGTTGTTCACGCCCTGGAATTGCGAGCCGAGACCGCGCGGATCGCGCGTCGCGGTGGCCATCTTCGGGTTGCCCTCGTTGAGCCCCGCGTTGTACAGCTTGAGCTGGCCCGCCGCCGAATCGGCCGACACGACGCCCGGCACGCCTTCCATGTGCCACGCGAATTCATCGATGAACAGCAGCTCGTCGGCGCGCGAGCAGACCTCGCCCGGGTGCCCCGGCGTCGCCTCGAACACGACGGTCAGCCAGTCCAGGCCCACGTCGAAGCGGCCGACGATGGCGGCGGCGTCGCGGTTGTAGCGCGAATCCGCGCGCAGCTCGGGCGCGCCGGCTTCCAGGCTGCCGATATGGCGTCCCTGGCTCTTCCAGTACGCCACGCCGAAGATCGCGGCGCCGACGAGCGTCATGACCACGGCGTTGCGCGGCCGCGCGACCCGGGCGACGACGCCCAGCCATGCCCCCTGCCGCTCGCGCCGCACGAGCGCGCGCCTGGCATACTCCGGCGTGAAGCGGAAGTACGAGGCGGCGATCGGCAGCATCATGAGGTTCGTGAGGATCTTGTAGGCCACGCCGATGGCGGCCGTGATCGCCAGTTCGCGGATCATCGGGATCGGGATCAGCACGAGCGTGATGAAGCTGACGAACGCCGTGACGAGCGCGAGCGAGCCCGGAATCAGCAGGCCCGTGAAGCTGTGCCGTGCGGCCGCGAAGGAATCGTGGCCGTGCGCGACCTCGCGGACGATGAAGTTGATCTGCTGGATGCCGTGCGAGACGCCGATCGCGAACACGAGGAACGGCACCAGGATCGCGAGCGGATCGAGTCCGAAACCGAGCAGGTGCAAGGTGCCGAACTGCCACACGAGCGACGTCAGGGAACACGCGAGCGGCAGCAGGGTCAGGCGGATCGACCGGCAGTACCAGTACACGGCGACCGCCGTCAGCAGGAAGGCAACGATGAAGAAGCGCGTGACTTCGTCCGAGCGGTCGGCGATGTCGCCGATCTCCTTGGCGAACCCGATGATCTCGATCTCCACGCCGGCGTTCTCGAACGGCTTGCGGATCTTGTCCTCGAGCAGCCGGTTGAACCGGATGTAGTCGAGTTTTTCCCCGGTGCGCGGATCGACGTCCGTCAGTTGCGCCGTGATCAGGGCGCTCGTCTGGTCGCGCGCCACGAGCGTCCCCACGTGCCCGCCCGCCACGGTGCGCTGGCGCATCTGGGCGATGACGTCGCCGGTGAGCTTTTCCGGCACGATGTCGCCGCCGGCCACGGGTTCCGCGCGGAAGCCGTCTTCCGTGATCTCGGTGAAGAACACGTTCGGCGTCCACAGCGACGTCACGCTGGTGCGGTCGACGCCCGGCAGGTACGTCAGGGCGTCGGTCACCTTCAGCACCTGGGTGAGCACGGCCGGGTTCCAGACGTCGCCCTGGCGGGCGTGCACGGCAATGGTGAGGCGGTTGGCGCCGAACAGCTGCGCGCGGTACTTCTCGAACGTGCGGATGTACTCGTGGCCGGACGGCAGCTGCTTTTCGAAGCCGGCTTCGAGTTTCAGCTTGGCCGCGTTCATCCCCATGAAGGCGGTAAAGCCCGCCAGCACGAGGAGGAAAGCGAGGCGGCGCCCGAACAGGGCCGTCTCGAGACGGGAAATGAGGCGCGTGATCATCAGAACGAGGACGTCAGGCTGATGGACATGAAATCACGGTCGCGCATCAGGTTGCTCGCGCCGCCGCCCCAGTTCTGCGTGAAGTCCACGCGCAGCTTCGTCTCCGGCTTCACCTTGAAATCGATCGTCGCGCCGAGTACCGCGGCGCCCGCGCCCTTGACGAAGCCCGGCAGCGCCGTCGCCGCCACGCCGGACAGTCCCTGCGAGATCGCGATGTCCGGCGCCAGCGAAGCGCGCGTGCCGAACACGTTCGGGTACGTCACCGTGCCGGCGACGACCATGCCCCACGACGTCTTCGTCGGCAGCCTGTAGTCGGCCGTGACGGCGTACGGCACGCTGCCGTCGAGCTTCAGTCGCGGGTAGTGCGCGACCGCCGTCTCCGCCGTAATCGTCCCTTCGCTCGCGCCCAGCGCGCGCAGCAGGCCGCCCAGCGAGCCGGATGGCGACAGGATGTGGATGCCCGTCAGGTGCAGCTGGACGTGGCGCGTGTCGACCCAGCCGCGGCAATACGTGCCGACGGGCGCCGCGGTGAAATCGGCCAGCGCGTTGCAGTAGTGGGCATTGCGCGGGTCGATGACGGCGCTCGGATCGAGGGCGACGCCATCGCGCGGCCGGTACGACAGCTCGGTGCCGACTGCCCACTCGCCGGCCTGGAAGTTGTACGACACGCCGAACAGGCTGCGGTTGCGGCCATAGTCCAGGGCCGCTTCCCAGCCGAAGGGATTGGCGGTCGTGCCAGTGACCTGGTAGCTCGCGAACGGCACCTTGTCGTCGTAGCGGATGTAGTACAGGCCGAGCTCATTGCCCGACTCGGGAAGCTGGTAGCGCAAGGCGATGCCGCCCTGGCCGTTGCGCGGCGCGCGGTCCGCCGCGCGCGGGATGACGGTGCCGGTGCCGAGGATGGCGCCGGCCGGATTGACGGCGGGATCCGCCAGCTCGCCGAAGCCGAGCCGGCGGCCGTACGGCACGCCGGTGGCGGGATCCGGTCCCGTGATGACCGTGCCCGTGTTGCCGATCGTCCCGGCAGGGAACGGCCCCACGCCGAACGGCGCGACGGCCGCGTTCAGGACGGACGTCGGCAGGTAGATCCCGCGTCCGCCCTTGCCGGCGAAGTTACTGGTCGAGAAGAACGTGCCCGGCGCGTCGAATTCGAAGCCCTTCCATTTCCACTGGTAAAACGCCTCGAGGCCGAGGCCGTGCGCGAGCGACGTGCTGAACGACACCATCGGCGCCGGGATGAACAGGTTCTTCAGCGGCGTGCCCGGCTGGTGCGCGGCGGGCACGTAGATCGGGTTGATCGAGTTCACGCCGCCCGTGATGTACAGGTCCTCGCCCCAGCTCAGGACCTGGTTGCCGACGCGGATACGCGCCTGCTGTGCGCCGATGTCGAACTCCTTCGTCACGTAGGCGTCGAGCCAGCGCGGATTGCTGACCGCGAAATCCCGCGCCGCCGGATCGAGCGGGCCGCGCTTCGTGCGGTCGATCGCGAAGTCGTGGTTGGCGACGCCGCGCAGCAGGCCGCTCCAGCCGTCCGTCCCCTTCACGAACAGGTCGGCCGTGTACTGCAGGTTGGCCGACACCACCTGCCCGCTCTTGTAGTGCAGGTTGCCCAGATCCTGGTTCAGGCGCAGCGTGTCGAGGTTCATCGAATACGCGGCCGGGTAAGCCGCCTGCAGCGGCGTCACCGCGTCGCCGACGCAACCGCCATTGTCGTTGCCGACGTTGCGGCAATCCGGTTTCGACGTGCGCACGGCCAGGCCGAACGACACCGTCGAATCCAGGTTCACCGACCAGCCGTTCGCGAGCGGCCACTCGGCCGCATGGACCGGTCCGGCCACCGCCAGCGTGCCCAGCACCGCCGTGCAGGCCAGCGTACGTGCCAGCCTCGCGTCCACATCATCACGTGTCTTCATTTCCGCATCCCCTTGTTCGTGTCGTTGGTTTATCGGGTCGTGGCGCGGCGCAGGCCGTCCGGCTCGAACGTGCCCGCCTTCAGGCGTCCCTCGCGCGCGGCGAGCCAGTCGGGTTCCTTGCCGCCCGCGAGCACGCGGTCGAGCACGGCGCGGCCCGTCACGTGGTCATAGCTCGTGTTGGCGGCCCAGACGCAGGCCGGCACTTCCCACGCCATGTACGGTCCCATCTCGGTGGTGCGCCAGACCTTGCCCTGGGCGTCGATCATGTCTTCGACGAGGATCGTCCAGGTGTCTTCGTCGATATAGAAGGTGCGCTTGGGGAACATGTGGCGCATGCCCTCCTTGAGCGTCGCTTCCACGACCCACATGCGGTGCAGCTCGTAGCGGGCGAGATCGCGGTTGAAGAATTTCGGCTTGACGACGTCGGCGACCTTGTTCGCCGGCGCATTCAGGCGGTAGGTGTTGTAGGGGACGAACAGCTCCTTCTTGCCGGCGAGCTTCCAGTCGTAGCGGTCGAGCGGTCCGTTGAACTGCAGGTACTGGTCGACGATCTCCAGGTTCTCGGTGTTCAGGATCGGCGCGTCGTACTGGTAAGTGGGCGCGCGGCGCACGCGGCGCTGGCTGGCGAAATACAGCCAGACGTCGTTCGGCTTGGCAAAGTTGTATTGCGCGAGCGTGGCGTCGCCCGCGATCGACGGCGGTCCGGTGAACACGTTGAGCAGCTGGTACTCGATGTTGCGGGCGTCGGCGATGCCCTTGTTCGACGGCGACCACATCGGCGACATCTCCCACTCGTCCTGCGAGATCGCCTCGCCGATGCCGTCGCCGCCCTTCGGCGGGATGAACGCCGAGAAGTGCGACGAAAAGCCTTCGCCGCGCCAGCTCAGCTTGTGGTTCCAGATCGCCTCCGCGCCGTTGCGCGGCACGGGAAACGGCACGGCGGCGCCGATGGCTTCGGCCAGGTCGTGACCGTTGGCGGCCAGCTTCGCGGTCGCCGCGTTCTTCTTCGTCCGCTCGTAGAAGTAGTCGGGATAGCCGCAGGAGCGGTGCGTCGGGTACACGTCCATCCGGTAGCCCGGGATCGACTTCACCATCTCGACCTGGCCGGCCGCCAGCTTGTCCTTGTAGCGGTCGACGTTCGACGCGTCGATCGAGAACAGGCGCTTGTCGCCGGCGTAGGGGTCGGGACGCGGCGCCCCGGTCTTCCAGCCGGCCGGCGCCTTCATGTCGCCGCCGGTCCACGCCGGGATCGTCCCGTCCTTGTTGCCGGCGCGCTCGGCCCCCACCGGGGTCAAGTCCTTGCCGAGCCTGGCCGCTTCCTGCTCGCCGGCCGTGGCATGGGCCGTGGCGCCGAGCACCATGGCGGCGCCGAGAAACATCGTCTTGAAGCTCATTTGCGTCTCCTGTTGAATTCGCGGCGTCGCCGCATATTTTTAGGACATACTACTAAACTTAGGACAAACGTACAAACATTAAGTTGAAAAAAAAGGCACGGTCGTGTGCCGTTGCAGCAGCGTTGCGAACGTCAGGTTTCCGCGGGCAGCGTGCGTGCGCGTGCGGGGAGATGGCGCGCGTGGCGCAGCAGCTGGGCGCCGAACGACAGCATCCAGAACGGGAACACCAGCACGACGACGACGAGCATGAGGTTCATGAACAGGCTCAGCGCCGGGAACATCCCCGCCACGAAGAACAGCGCGAATCCCCAGCCCGTGATCTTCAGCAGGATGAGCCGCGGCCTGCCCCACTCTTCCCGGCTTAGCTGAGCGCCCACGACGAGGCCCCAGAACAGCACGACGGGCCCTTCGCTCCACCACAGGCCGCGCTGGCTCAGGTGCGCGACGGCGGTCCACGCCGCCTCCGCGGCGGCCCGCGTCGCCTCGTTTCCGGCCGCATGCAGCGCCGCCAGGGGGTTCAATGCCGCCAGCTGGATGGCCGCGCCGCCGATCCCGACGACCGCATACAGCGTAATGGCCATCAGCGCCATGTCGCCCAGCGCCCCGGCCTCGTCGCGGAAGCGGCGCCAGAGGTAGCCGCCGATGGCGAGCACCGGCAGGTAGAAGCCCAGGATGTCGGCGAACATCCCCCATCGGAACAGGGCGCGCGCGTCGTCCGGCAAGGCCAGCATGAGCGAGCCGGTGAGGATCGTGTCCACGTTTCCGCCCGTCGCGGCGACGACGAGACCGACATTCGCATACGCGAACAGGCCGCCGACGATCGCGGCCCAGCCGGTGAAGCGCGTGGCGTGGTTCGGGTGTGCAGGCATGGTCATTCCCGCGTCCAGCCGTTCTGGTACAGCTTCCCGGCCAGCACGCCCAGGCGCGACGTGAGGACGTAGTTTTCGCCGTCCTCGATCAGGGCGGAGCGTACGTCGCGGAACATCTTTTCGATCGGATATTCGCGCGTCGTGGCATTGCCGCCCAGGAGCTGCATGGCTTCGTGCGTGATCTTCATCGCTTCTTCCGTCACGCTGACCTTGGCCTGCGCCGTCACATAGGGATGGCTCTGCGGCGACGTGCGCGCGTACGCGAGGCTGCGGCGCGCGACGGCGCGCGCCATTTCCAGGCGGCGCAGCATGTCGCCCAGGCGCAGCTGCGTCATCTGGTGGTCGATGAGCGGAATGCCGCCCTGCTTGCGCTCGTGGCAGTAGGCCAGCGCGAGTTCGAACGCCGCACGGGCCGCGCCCACGAAGACCTGGCTCATGTGGGTGCCGGCGTACGACCACGTCGAGGCCAGGTTGCCGAGGTAGTCGTCCTGCAGCGCGATCGCGAAGCGCTTGGGCACCTTGACGTTGTCGAAATAGATCTCCCCCTGCGGCAGCGCGCGCTGGCCGATCTTGTCCAGCGGCTTGCCGCGCGAGATGCCGGGCAGGTCGAGCGGGATGATCATGGCGATGCCGTTCGTGAACGTGCTCTTCTCGCCGGTCCCGTAGAAGCCGTCGCCGTAATCCGCAGCCATGTACGCGAGCGCGACCTGCGCCACCGATCCGTTCGAGATCCACGCCGAGCTCTGGCCGTTGATGACGATTTCGTCCGCGCCCACTTTGGCCGTGACGTTGCCGACCGGCTGCCGGCCGCCGGCGCCCAGCTCCTCGCGCTGCAGGATCGCGGCGTCCGAGCCACGGTCGGGCTGGGTGTTCATCCAGCAGCCGATCTTGTTGGTGCACATGTCGACCAGTTCCTGGTTGCCCACCGCGTGCGCCATCATCAGCGGTGCGGTCGCCACGCCCATCGCGATGGCCAGGCCGGGATCGCCCCAGCCGAGCTCCTCGCCGACGAGCGATTCGATGCGGATGGCCATCTCGGGCGGGAACTGCGCGATCAGCCTCGGATCGAGTCCGAGCTGCGCGCCTTCGAACATCGCGGTCCAGAACGGCGAACCCGGCGCGATGACCTCCTCCGGCGTCATGCGGTCGAGCTGCCGGCCGATCGGGCGCATGACATCGCGCGCGAAGCGGTGCACCGTCTGCTGGATCGCGTTTTCCTCTTCGCCCAGCGGCGTCTCGAATCCGCTCAGGCCGGCCACCGGCAGCGCCGTGGACTTGTATAGATGGATCATTTGTGTCTCCTCTCGAAATATGGCCGCCGGCCGATCGCCGCCGGGCACCCTGAAATCAATTAGAACACAATACCAAACTTAGGACAAATTACAAAATAAATGAATAAAAAAAACGACAGGCGCGGGCCTGTCGTGTGTCGTCGTGGAGACGGCGTTTCCCGCCGCGATCGATCAGTCGTCCGCGTTGCGGTGCGCTCCCCCAAGCAGAATGACATCGACGGCCGCGCGGAACTTGGCATCGAGGCCCCGCGTATAACTGCGCTTGCGGCGTCCGGCGCCGAGCTGGTAACCGAGGCCGTCGGCCATCGCGATCAGCAGCGTGGCGCGGTGCAGGCTGTCCGCCGGCTTGCATTCGGGGTCGACGACGCGGATGAACTTCGCGATCCCCTGCGTCACCTCCTCGTACCAGTCGTCCAGCAGTTGCGAGCATTCGGCATCGATCGCGGCGAGCGACACGAAGTGCCACCACAATGCGGAGCGCTCGGCATCCCTGGCATCCTCCAGGGCGCGGTCGACCAACACGTCGACCATCACGCGGGGCGGCGCATCGACGTCGAGCGTTTTCCGGAGCTCGGCGAGATAGGCCTCGATCACCGGCTCGACGACGGCCCGCAGCACGGCCAGGCGTGTCGGGAAGTAGTACTGGAGATTGCTGATGCTGATGCCGGCACGCAGCGCGACTTCGCGCAGCGTGAATTCGAGGCTGCCGCTTTCCAGCAGCAGCGCTTTCGCGACGTCGATGATGGCGCTGCGCGTGCGCTGCCCCTGGGCACGCAGGTTACGCTCGGGTTCCGGCGGGCTTTCCTTGGCGGCGCCCCGCTTCCGGCCGACGGGTTGCTCGGTGTCTTGTTTCATTGGTTTCATGGACCCTGACGAAAATTTAATGTGACAAAGCACCAATCTTATGCATGTATACAAAGATCGTCAATGAATCGTGGTCCGCTCACCGAGCTGCAAATGCGGATTCCGCCAGCATCGCGTCGGCGATATCCAGCATCGCGCGCAGGCGGTCCATATGCCGCAGGTCCTGGTGGTAGCCGACCCAGACGTCCCTGCCTGGCGGCTGGTCCGGCGTGTCGATACGCTGCAATCCGGCCGTTGCGTCGCCCAGAGGCCGCGGCAGCACCGCAATGCCCATGCCGCGCAGGCACATCTGTGCCTGGACGGCCCGGCTCGTGCTCGTGAAGGCCCGCCGCGACTGCGGGAACCTGTCGAGCAGCCAGGCGACATCGGGAAAGTGGGACTGCGCGGTATTCATGAGGATCAATCCCACCGAAGCCGGATCGTCCTGCATCGCAGACACGGTGTCGGCTGAGCCATAGAGACCGTACGGAATGCTCATCAGACGGCGCTGGACGATGTCCGGCTCGCTGAACGGCACAATCCGAAATGCCACATCGGCCTCACGGCGCGCCAGATTCAACAAGCGGTAGCTGGCGATCAGCTCCGGTACCACGGCCGGATGGCGATGCGTCAGTTCGGCCAGGACGGGGGCAAGGACGTAACCGGCAAACCATTCTGCCGCAGAGATCCGCAAGATGCCTTCAAGGCGCTCGTGGTTGCCCGCCAGGCGCCGCTCCAGGGCCAGCGCGGAATCTTCCATGGATTCCGCCAGGCTCAGCACGGCATCCCCGGCGTCCGTGAGGACCAGTCCATCCCTGGTCCTGCGGAACAGGGCCTGCTCCGCTTCCTCTTCGAGCGCCTTGATCCGGCGCCCCACCGTTGGATGGCTCACCCCCAGGGTGCGCGCGGCCTCGCCGAACGATCCGCTCCGCACTACCGCCAGAAAAATCCGAACGTCGCTCCACTCCATGCAATATGCCCGTACAAAAATGTACCTGAAATGTACATGAATGGCAGTTCACAGACAATTCTGTACGCAGCACCATGGCGTTCAACCGCGCTGCATTGAAGCGCCGGGTTCCTCAAGGAGAACACATGCCCCAGAACTGTCCCGCCCCGCCCGAGCCGAGCCGCTGGGCGATGTTCGCCGTCCTGCTGGTCGGCTCCTTCCTGCCGCCGCTCGATTTCTTCATCGTCAACGTGGCGCTGCCCTCCATCCAGGGTGACCTGGGCACCT
This sequence comes from Telluria mixta, assembly GCF_029223865.1. NCBI lineage: Bacteria > Pseudomonadati > Pseudomonadota > Betaproteobacteria > Burkholderiales > Oxalobacteraceae > Telluria > Telluria mixta. The sequence goes on along the minus strand of NZ_CP119520.1, from coordinate 4,941,117 downwards.
CGTCCTCGGCCGAGCAGATGGTCATTTCCTCGTATGCCGCGCTGTACGCGGTGACCCTCATTACCGGCGGGCGCCTGGGCGATCTGTTCGGCCGCAGCCGGGTGTTCTTCCTCGGCCTGATCGGATTCACCGCCGCGTCGCTGCTGTGCGGCTTTGCCTGGTCGCCCTGGGCCCTCATCGTCGGGCGGGCCCTGCAGGGCATCACCGCCGCGGTCATGGCGCCGCAGGCGCTCGCCTCCGTCCAGGCCGTCTTCCCGGAATCCGAAAAGCCGCTGGCGCTCAGCGTGTACGGCGCAGTGTTCGGCCTCGCTTCGGTCATCGGGCAGGCGCTGGGCGGCCTCCTCATTGCGCTGGACCTGTTCGGCATGGGATGGCGCCCGGTCTTCCTGGTCAACCTACCCGTGGCCATCCTGGTGATACTGTTCGGCATCCCGCTCCTGAAACGGACGGGCGTACAAGGCTCGGGCAAGCTGGACCCGGGCGGCATGGTCTTGTCGATGCTGACGCTGGCGCTGCTGATCGTGCCGCTGATCGAAGGCCGCGAGGCCGGATGGCCCTGGTGGTCCTGGCTGTCGCTGGCTGCGGCGCCGCTGCTGGCCCGGATCTTCTGGCGCTACGAAAGCCGGCTCGCGCAGGCCGGCGGGGCGCCCCTGCTCGATCCCGCGGCCCTGCGCGCGCCGGGGCTGGGCCGCGCCCTGCTGGTCGCCCTGTCCTTCTATTCGATCGGTACGTTCTTCCTGCTGTTTTCGGTCTATCTGCAGAATGCCCTGCACGTCAGCGCCCTGGACGCCGGCCTGGTCTTCCTGCCTTTCGGTGCCGGGTTCCTGCTCGGGCCCCTGTCGACGCCTTATTTCCGCCGGCGCCTCGGCGAGTGGGTCAATCCGATCGGCATGGGGCTGGAGACCGCCGGCTTCCTCGGCCTGGCAGGGCTGGTCTCCGCGACGCCGGACGGCACGGCGCCGGAGTCCACTCCGCTTGCCGCCCTGCTGTTCTTCATCGGCTTCGGCCAGGGACTCGGCCTGCCGACGCTGATGAAAATGATCACCGGCCGCGTGGCGCCCGCGTATTCCGGCATGATCGCCGGCATCGCCAGCTCGACCCTGCAGGTGAGCACCGCACTCAGCGTGGCCCTGATCGGCGGGATTTTCTATACGGTCCTCGGCGGACGGGACGACCCGGCGGCGATTTCGCACGCCTTCGTCGTCGCCGCCCTGTGCATCGCCTGTTGCCTCGGTGCGGGCGTGGTGCTGGGGATGACGCTCGCCCGCCGCGCTGCCGCTGGTGTGCGTTATTCTGCAAAAAGGCCCACTGAAACGAAGCGGGCTGTTGAGGAACTAGAACATTAAGCTTCCATAATCAACCAAGCTCACTGCTTGACCTTCATGATCGGCTACCGGTCATTCAAGACTCACCTTCGACGAAGTGCGCACTCACTAAATTCCGGTACACCCAGGAAGAAGCGCAGCATTTCCAGGCTGGCATCGGGACCACTCTCGTCGCTATGGCTGCCACGGCCCGTACCGCCCGACCAGGCGTGGCGTCCTCCCTTGATGGTCCAGTGCTCGACCACGATACGCCCATCGGCATCTCGATGCACTTTCCGCTCGTACGCGCGCCCGCGCGCCCTTCCCGCTTCTGACGACACCGACACGTCCGCATCCGGCGTCCGAGCCACGTAGCTGTCGAGAAACTGCTGTACGACACTTGTGCTATTGCTGGGATGGACCGTGAAGTCCGCGTCACCGTGGAACACGATGATGGGCCCGTTGTTCGTGGGTGACGCATGGGCTGACGCGTTCGCGTCGATTCCGCCATGCATCGCTTGTATGGCGCTATAGCTGTCCGTCGCGCTCCCGTGTGCGAGGCCGGAGTGGCAACCCACTGCCGCAAACAGTTCGGGATAGGTCCTGCCCAGGATGACCGCCATTGCGCCACCGGCGGACAGCCCGGCGACATACACCCGTGACGCGTCGATCGCATGGTCATCGATCACCTTGCGCGTGAGCGCCGCAATCAGGCCCGGCTCGCCCTGGCCGCGATGATGATGACGCTCCTCGAACCAGTTCCAGCACATGCTCCAGTTGGCGCGGGAAGACTGTTCGGGGTAAAGGACGACACAACCGTATTCTTCGGCCAATGTGTTCATGCCCGTACCAAGTGCGAAATCGTCGGCATCCTGGTTACCGCCGTGGAGCATCACGATCAGCGGCAACGCGTCGCCCCGATATCCGGCGGGAACGAACAGCTTGTACTGCAGCGATCCAGCCTCATCGTCGAAGTGCCCTGCAACGACATTCCGCGCTCCAGATACAGCAGGCATACCGACCCACGGCGGTTGGGTCAAGTTCGACCAGGCATCCAGCATTGTGCTCAACATATTCGGCTCCCCAAGTGGATGCCTGAATTGTCGCGCAATGCTCCGCCGCAGCAAAGGTGGCTGTGCCTGCTGCCCTGTAGGACAAACACTGGTGTGTAACGATTCACAGGCTGACAGGACTTCGCCGAATCCTTCCGGCATGTCGCCACTGCACTGTTGAAGCTGCTTCGGAACTGACCGGGCGGTACGTCGGGCAAACAGGTGGCTCAGCATGATTGACCTCAGGCGCGGCTCCGGCACCTTCGCGATAACACCTGAACCGCAAATACTCCACAGACTGGCTATCGCCATTCCATGGATATGCGAAATCGGTCGTTCGCGCCGCCGCTGGGAAGGTGACACCCTGGTTGTGGACGTGACCGACTTCAATGACGAGACCTGGCTGGACCGGGCCGGCAACTTCCACGGTGAGAAACTGCACGTCGTCGAACGCTGGCGCTACCTCGATCCGAACACGATCGAGTACAAGGCCACGCTGGAAGACCCCGACGTGTACAGCCGCCCGTGGACGCTGTCCGTGCTGCTGCACCGCCACCGCGAGAAGAATTTCCAGCTGATCGAGGACAACCACTTCACGCAGGACTACGACCAGTTCTATCCGCCCAGGCCGCCGGCGGGCGCGCAGGCAAAGGCACAAGGAGCCCAACAATGATCGCCGTTCGCAAGCAAACGATAGCCCGGGTCTTTCTCGGCGCCGGTGTGCTGGCCGCATCGGCCGCGCACGCGCAGACCCCGCCGCCGGGATCCTTTCCCGAGACGGCCGCGGCCGCCGCCCGCACGGCCGCCGAGCAAGCCGCCAAGGCGCCAGGCCGCTGGCGCCGGAGCGCTCGCGCACCATCTCGCTGGGCGCCGTGATCGGCCGCCGCCAGTGAAAGCTCGCCAACGGCCAACTGGAGCTGTCGGCCGCGGCCAGCCTGCTGAACACGCTGGTCGAGAACGTGCACCGCTACGTGAACATCGGCGGCGCGCAAATCCTTGCCATCGGCGGCGCCAAGGTGCGCGATGCGGAGACCGGAACGCCGAAGAACAAGCTGGTATTGGGCGCGCGCTGGTCGAACGGCAAGTGGACGACGACGGCCGACATCACGCGTTACGGCAAGTACCGCTACAACGTGGGCGACGTGGCGGATTCCGTTGCCGCGAACGGCAACCGCGATCAGGTGTTCTCGCCCGAGAACTACGTGGACGCCTCGGTCGGCTACAAGCTGTCGGAACGCTGGAAGCTGGACGTGAACATCCAGAACGTCTTCAACCATTATCCGGACAAGTACATTACGCAGAACCGTGCCAGCGGCATCAACCCGTATTCGTTCATCGCGCCGAATGGCGCGTCGGGCCGTTTCGTGCAGGTGGGCGTCTCCTACAGGCTCTGAACGCATGTGCAAGTGCAAAAAGATTCGTTCGCAGGGCGGCCTGCCATCGCTACCATGAATCCTCTTCACAACGGAGGGCTCTTGCACATGGCATCCTACGGCACACCCGACCATCCATCCGCGGCATCGCCCAGGGGGCACATCGGCGCGGCGCATCGTGGCTTCGAGCGGCACGCCGCGCGCGGACGCAGGGAGAGTCCGACGTTATCGGACTTTCGCGTCCTGGTCGCGCCCGGATTGCACGACAGCGGCCCGGACCATTGGCAAACGCGCTGGGAACGCCTGCATCCGGCGTTCGAACGCATCGAGCAATGGGATTGGGACCGCCCGGATCTCGACGCATGGTCGGCGCAAGTGGGACACATGCTGCGCCGTTCGGCGCGTCCGGCGATCCTGGTCGCGCACAGTTTCGGGTGCCTGGCCACCGTACACCGGGCCGCGGCTGGCGCCCCGAACCTGGCGGGTGCACTGCTGGTCGCGCCGGCCGACCCGCACAAGTTCGGCATCGAACGGGAACTCATGGTCGCGCCGCTCGCCGTGCCGACCATCGTCGTCGGCAGCGAAAACGACCCCTGGCTGTCGCTGGAGGGCGCCCGGACCTGGGCCCGGCAGTGGGGAAGCACTTTCGTCAACGCAGGCCCGCTCGGGCACATCAATGCCGACTCGAACCTGGACGACTGGCCCTTTGGACTGGCGCTGCTGGAACAGTTGCCGGAACTGGTCCAGGTGCCGTCGCACTGCCGCTGCGGCGTTCGCGACGCGGTCCAGGTCGGGGGTTGCAGCCCCCGAATCACCGAGCTCGAGTAAGCCCAACGAGGCAGTGTTTGCCTACGTTATTCAATAAAACAGCCCGCCGAGACGAGGCGGGCTTTTATAGACTTGGAGATCAAGTTTCCAACAGGAAGCTCACTCCCACTCGATGATCAATGGCTGAGTCAAGCACCTGATTCTCACCACTTTTAGATTGAAACTTCGACAATACCATTAACTTTACCATGTGCAGAAGTCAGCTCAGCGGCAAGCAAAGTCAATGACCGCTTGGCTTGATCCCGGCTAGATGAAAGACCACCGCGGAGTGAAGCGTACCAGCCTTTTTCTCCCGCTTGCATCAGTGCTCGCCGTTTCCCCTACACATATCAGGCTGCGCGGTAATACATGAATGTTGCCCCGCACCGCGGCGTTTCCTCGGCGAAGTCAAGACACGCAAAATCGTAGCGAGCGCGATTTCGTGTTCGGACAACATCAATGCCGCAACCTGTACGCCGCGCGCTGAACAGGTACTGAGGGCTGCGTCAATGATGAGGGCTGTCTGCCGATCGTTGCGACGATTCATGTTGAGAACACTAACACCTTGTTTTCGCAATGGATGGGGCGAATTGACCGTGAAAAGCGCCGCAATTCATGGTGCATCTTGATGGCCTTGATGGAACACACATGTCGCGATGATCAGTTGATGTTCGGTTCGCCCGGCACGCGGCGTCGGTTTGCCGGCTGCATCAGCACGCTGATAATGAGACGTTCAATGGCGCGCTCTGTGTACTGATCAGCTCGTTGTTGCACGTGTCCCCTGCCATCCTGTGCATGGCAGCGGCGTCACGCTTCACCTATGCCTATTGATCTATTTTTTATAACAGTTTGCCTGAGTTCCGGCCTATCGTAAATAGCGATATCCGGACAATTGCAGATGGCGGCGTCTCAGGACAATCGAAGCCGCGTCAGTGAAGCGCGCTCAGCACCCTCTCGCCGAACTGGTCTGCCTCGTCCGCAATAGCGATTCCGCCAAGATTGGCCTTCGCAATACCTCGCACTCCTTTACTCGTGCTGACTACCCGGCACCCCGAGCGTATCGCCTCTAACGCCTTGATGCTTACGCCGGTACCGTAGCGGACCGGAATCACAACGACCGACACGGCTTCATAGAATTCACGGAGGTCATCGACCGGGCCCGAGACCGTCACATTGGGCAAGTGGCCGACGAGGCCGAGCGCCTTGGTTGAAATGGCCCCGGCAACCAGGAATCGGAAGTTCGGCTTCTGAACCCGAATGCCGGGCAAGACACATGTGCAGAAGTGCACGAGTCCATCAAGATTCATGATGTCGTCACCACTGATGAATCCGGCATCAAACCGGGCGCGGATCGTGTGCCCGACATGGGCGGGGCTTGATCGAACTGCCATGGGTGGTAGACGACTTTCTCTTTCATTGCCGGATCTTGCCGGTAATAGCCAAATTCCTCTTCGGACGCCACCAGGATTTTTCCGCAATACTGGAGCAATCGAGTTTCAGTGTGGCGTGACCTCAGGACGTTCAAGCTGCTGAGCCGCACCAGCTTGACGTACTCACCCAGGTACCGGGCAAAGATATGCTTCCAGTCCATCCTGGAAAACAGGCTACGATAAGTCAATCGATACTGCTCGGCACGCTCGATGAAATCATCATGCATCTCTACAACGACTTCCAAAGAAGAGAATTGATGTAATAGCGGCAGGAGCATCAGCACGGTATGCGGCTTGTGGAAATAGATAACCTCAATTTCGTTTTTCCGTACGAAGTCGACGATTGAATGGACGAACGGGCGCAGGGCTATGGTGTAGAACGGCGTCCCCGTGTACACGTCACCGCTCAGGGTGCGCGCGACTTCGCGCATCACCAGTCCCAGTTTCGCCACGGCGTTGCCCCGGTAATTCAGGCTGGGGATAAAAAGGACATCGCTGAACAGGGTCGAATACCCATCTTTTATACCGGGCGCATTCGCTTCCTCCTCGCTCCGATACGCCGCGATACAGAAAATGTCATGGCCACCGCATTTGTATTTTTCTGCCGTGTCGTAATAAATACGGGCAGACCCGTTACGAGGCGGAATGAACAGGTCCTCGGTAACAAACAGTATCCGGCTTTTGCAGTTGAACATAGGTTCTTTATGTAATTGTTGGAATGTCGACCCTATAAACGGAGCGTTGACGCGCGTTTCCGCCGATGGGTCTAGAACCAGGACTCTTTGACCGTGATGACGTCGTCAACTTGCACGAGGTCATCGGGTTTCGCATCGATTGTCTGCGCCCCGCCGTTCGCGTCGCGGCGCGTGATGCGCAGACCATGCTGGGTGCCGCGCTGGGTCAGACCGCCGCCAGCCGACAGGGCCTGCCGGATGGTCATCGCGCGTTCCAGGCGGAACGGTCCCGGACGCTGCACCTCGCCCGTGATGTAGGCGCGCGGTGCGCGTTCGACGAAGATGATGTCGCCGCCGGCGACTTCGTAATCGCGGTTCAGCTCGCCCTTGCGCACCATGTCGACGACGTCGATGGTTTCGCGCGTGGTGGCACCGTTGCGGGTGCGCACCAGGCTGACCATGTCGCCGCCTTCCGGGCCCATGCCGCCGGCCAGCGCCAGCAGGTCGAGCACCTTGCGCGGACCGTCGACCGGATAGCGGCCCGGACGGTTCACCTGGCCCAGCACCGACACCTGCTGGCTCGCCAGCGTGGTGATCAGGAGGTTGACCTGGGCCTTCCTGAGGAAGCCGCCCTTCTCGAGCAGGCCGCCGAGCTTCTTTTCCGCCTCCTGGGCCGTCAGGCCGCCGACCTGCACGTCACCCAGCAGCGGGAAGGTCATCGAGCCGGCCTCCGACACGCGTGCTTCGGTCGCGAGGTCGGGGCTGCCATAGACCGACACCTTGACCATATCGCCCGCGCCGAGCACTACGTCGGCAGCGTGCGCCATGTCGACACCCAATGCCAGGACTGCCGTGATCGTCCATGCGCACACCCGGGTCACGAATCGTTTCATATCTGCTCCTTCTGGTTTGTTGATCTTGTTGGATGCCTGCGACCGCCTTCAGAACTGTCCGCTTGCCGACACCGTCATACCATTCGCCGTGAAGCCGCCGGTACCGAGCGCGGGTACCCTGCTGCGCGCCTGATGCGCCAGCCCGGCCGATACCTGGATGGTCGGCCGCGGCGTCCACGTCGCGGACAGGCTCTGCGTGCGGATGGAATCGCGGATGTCGCCCGCGCCGGCGAACGTCTCGCGCGCGTTGTAGTTGCGCCGCTCGTAGACGGCGTCGGCATTCACCTTGATCCTGGCCGTCGCATCCCACTGCGCACCCACGCTGGCGCCCTTGTTCAGCGTGTAGCTCACTACCGTGCTCTCCAGCGGCGCGAAGTCGCGCCAGACGGCGGCGCGGTACGTCATCTTGCCGCGCGGCTGGTACGTGGCCTTGACCTTGCCGGCCACGCCGCTCGTCTTGCCCGTGCCGAACGACCGCTGGTCGCGCCGTGTGTAGCCGACCAGGGCGTCGAACGTCGTGGAGCCCGTCGCGATCCACAGCACGCGCGCCTTCAGTTCGTCCTGCGTGAAGTTGTCGTTGAGAAGGTTCGGACCGACGGGGCGCGGATAGGGATATTTGCCCTTGACCCGCCGCGCCACGAGGCCCACCGTGCTGCCGCTGCTGGGCAGGTAATCGAGCTCGACCTCGCTCGCGTCCTCGGTGCGGTTGTTGTAGCGCTGGGCGAACAGCTCGTAGTCATACTTGTCGCGCTGGAAGCCCGTGCGCACGCGCCAGGACGAGTGGAAGCGCCACGCGCCTTCCGCGAACCGGCCGCGAGTACGACGCAAATTGCGCTCGCTGCTCGCGATATCGGTGTATGGTGCCAACACCTGTTCATGGGTCGTACCGACCTTGCCTTCGAGGTGATTGCCGAGTTGCCAGAACCAGGTTGCCTGCAAATCCTTGCCATCGTAATTCAGCTGTTTGAAGTAGTCGAAGTCGTACTTCGACAGCTTGGCCACGATGGAAATCCGCTGGCGGCTGTAGGTCTTATCGAAGAGCAGTCCACCCTCGCGCGTCCACCACGAGTCGGCACGGGCGCCGCCGAAAGCGGGCTGGCCCTCGGGCACGCGCAGCAGGTTGTCGTCGTGGGCGTAGCCGACACCGGCATACAGGTGGAGCGCATCGCCTGGGCCGGCACCAGCGGGCAAAGCGTACAGTGCCAGGAGCAGCGTGACAAGACGACGCGTCGGCCGCTCGATGATCAGGTCAATTCCATATCGCCGTTCTCGCATCGTTCAGTGCCTGCTCTTTGGTCTCACGTTCATGTTCACAAAACCGCTCCACGTGGTCGTTGGACAATCGGCCGATCAGGCTCCACACAATGACGCCACGATATTTCCCGTTCCTTAGATAGCGATACTCGAACTGCCTGATGAACCTGCTCTTCAGCGGCGGGCGAGCGCGGTAGGCTTTACGGGAGAAGAGTGGAGCAAGTCTTCTCGCCCATCCTTTGACTAACCTGAACATCCGATCCAACCTTTTCGATAACCCTGGTGCGCTCACGAGCGCTTGTAGATATCCTCGAAGCGGACGATGTCGTCCTCGCCGAGGTAGCTGCCCGACTGCACTTCGATCAGGTGCAGCGGCAGCTTGCCCGGGTTTTCCAGGCGGTGCGTCATGCCGATCGGGATGTACGTGGACTCGTTCTCGGACAGCAGGGTGACGTTGTCGCCGCACGTGACGCGTGCCGTGCCCGACACGACGATCCAGTGCTCGGCGCGGTGGTGGTGCATCTGCAGCGACAGCTTTTCGCCGGGCTTCACGCAGATGCGCTTGACCTGGAAGCGGTCGCCCGCGTCGATGCCTTCGTAATAGCCCCACGGACGGTACACCTTCGTGTGGTACAGGTGTTCCGTGCGCTCGTTGCCCTTGAGGTGGTCGACGACGTTCTTCACGCGCTGGACCATGTCCTTGTGCGCGACGAGCACGGCATCGTTCGTCTCGACGACGACGAGGTCTTTCACGCCCACGACGGCCACGATGCGGCTCTCGGCGCGCACGAGCGTGTTGCTCGTGCTGTCGAGGTAGACGTCGCCGCGCACGGCATTACCGCTGGCATCCTTGTCCTGCACGTCGGCCAGCGCCGACCAGGAACCGACGTCGCTCCAGCCGATGTCGGCCGCGACGACGACGCCGTCGCGCGTGTGTTCCATCACCGCATAGTCGATCGAATCGGACGGGCTCGCGGCGAACGCGGCTTCGTCCAGGCGGCAGAAGTCCAGGTCGCGGTACGCCGACTGCACGGCGGCGCCGGCAGCCTGGGCGATCGTCGGCGCGTGCTTCTCGATCTCGGCCAGGAAGCGATCGGCACGGAACATGAACATGCCGCTGTTCCAGTAAAAGCCGCCGTCGGCCACGAAGCCTTCGGCCGTGTTGCGGTCCGGCTTTTCGACGAAGCGCTCGATCTTGTAGCAGTCGTCGCAGCCCGGCAGCGGTTCGCCGCGGCGGATGTAGCCATAGCCCGTTTCCGGGGCGCTCGGCACGATGCCGAACGTGGCCAGCGCGCCCTTTTCCACCTGCGCCGCCGCACGTTCCACGGCGACGCGGAACGCTTCGTTCTTTTCGATCACGTGGTCGGCGGGCAGCACGAGCATCACGGCGTCCGGATCCTGCGCCTTCAGGAAGGCGGCCGCTGCCGCCACGGCCGGGGCCGTGTTGCGGCCCGCCGGCTCGAGCAGGATGCCGTGCGGCGTGATGCCGACGCCGCGCAGCTGCTCGGCCACGAGGAAGCGGTGCTCATTGCCGCAGACCACCAGCGGCGCCATCAACCCCGGCCAGCCGCGGACCCGCAGCGCGGTTTCCTGCAGCATCGTCTTGTCCGTCACCAGCGGCAGCAGCTGCTTGGGCATCACTGCCCGCGACAGCGGCCACAGACGGGTACCGGCACCGCCGGAGAGGATAACTGGATAAATGTTCATATCGATGATCGTATGGTTGTCCATTCGGTCAGTGCGCCTCGGCCGGCGCGGTGCGGGCAAGCTTGCCCCGGATGTAATAGGCAAGCTGCCTTAGATCCGGATGCGCGAGACGGCCGATCAGCACCACGACCATCCAGAACGAGATCGCTCCCCTCCTGTAGGCGTCGATGATGAATCCGCAGGCACGCAGCGGCGCCTGGCCGCGCAATTGGGGCGCGATCCGGGCCCGCAAGCCAAGATAGGCGCGCTCGGAGATGCGCGGCCGCCAGTTTTCCAGCATGGCCAGCGAGTGGGTCGGCTGTGCTGCGCTTGCCCTGCCGAACGTGCTGTTGTCGTAGGTGATGCCGAGCGCCATCTCGACCATGACGAATACCGCGCCCTGCTCTTCCAGCCGGATGTAGAAATCCCAGTCCTCGTGCAGGCGAAGGTCGCCGCAATACATGACGGCGCGTGCGAGTGCCGTGGGAAGCATGATGGTGTTCTGGTCGAGATACCCGCCATTCACGAACACATATTCCGCGATGGATTCGCCGCCCTCCTTTGCGCGCAGCGGACGGAGCAGGACTTCGTGACGCCGCTGCAATCGTACCTGGGCATACAGCACCGTCCTGTCGCGGTTCGGCAAGGATTCGAGCAAGGCAAGCTGCTGCTCGAGTTTTTCCGGCAACCAGACGTCGTCGCTGTCGAGAAAAGCGACATAGCGGCCACTGGCTTTCAGGATCCCGGCGTTGCGCGCGGCCGCCGGCCCCTGGTTCGTCGCTTGGGCTACGACCAGGACGGGGAACGGAAAGTGCGCGGCGCGCAACGCTTCGACCGTGCCGTCGGACGAGCAGTCGTCGACGACGATGACTTCGAGCGGCAGACAGGTTTGTTTAGCGACGCTGTCGAGTGCCTGGAAGATGAGCTCTTTTCGATTGAAAGTCGGGATGACTACGGTGACTGAGGAGTTCATGGTGTGTTGTCCAAGGAGGCCAATGGAATCGTTGGGCTAGGGGCTGGTGCGGAATTTTTCGAACGCGGGTTTCCGGGATCCGTCGACGCGCGTCAGGCCATAGAAGCATTCGGAATCGGCATCCGGCTTGTAGGGGCAGAAATCGCGGTAGTTGTACCAGAACACGGGGCCGGCCCACGGTACCGCCGCTGCTTCGGCCAGCGTTCTCTCGACCATCGTGGCTTGCTGCGCTTCGCTTATCACCGTTCCCCATGGACTCTTGCCGCCCGTAGGCGCGCCAAATTCGGTAATCCAGATTTTCTTGTTGGCGTCGCCGTACTGCTTCATGATGGACAACACACTTGGCGAAGTGGCACTCATCTTGCGCCAGTTGTAGGCCATCCATTCTCCCGGGATCCTCGGCGACGTGTACGGATGATTCCCCAGCGCGTCGAAATAGCCCTGCGCTCCGTTCCGGTACATGGCTGTCAGGAAGGTCAGGGAATCGACCGACGTCGCCGTCGTCGCGGGTTGCGCCAATCCCGCGGAGACGACAAATGCCTTCGGATCCGCTTTCTTGATGGCCGTGTAGGTGAGTTTCAGCAGGGCCGTGTAGGCCGCGGCATCGGGGGCGTTGCCCCAGAACTGCCCAAGGTTCGGCTCGTTCCAGATTTCCCATGCATGCACGCCCTTGTTGGCGTAACGTCCCGCGAGCCGCGCCGCGAACTGGGCAAACCGCGCGGGATTCTGGGGTGGATGGTATTTTCCAGGCCTGCCGCCGTTGGCCCAGGACGGCGTGTAGGCGATCAGGCCGAGGACCTGGATTTCGGCTTGCGCCAGCTTGTCGATCACCTGGTCGTAACGTTCGAACGCGAATCGTCCGGCCGTCGGCTCGATGACGCTCCAGTCGAAATCGAAGCGCACCCATTTCACGCCCAGCTGCCGGTAGTCCGCGATCGTTGCGCCAAGCTCCTGCGCGGAGAGCGTATGGAGTTCGTTGCCGTTGATGCCTTTTTGCGCGAACGCGGGCGCCGCCATACCGGCGGCCAGGGCGAACGCGAGCACGCAGGCGCGCAAGCGCGCGGGGGGGGTCATTGGATGTCGGCGTGGACGATTCATGCTGTCGAGCGACCGGACATCAATAGCGGTTCATGACGACGCCGGCGAGCGTGCCTGCGCCACGCGCGAGGGCTTGCACCACCGCGGCGAGCGCCCCGTAGGACGTGCGGTCCTGGCGCGCCACCACGAGCGTCGCGGCCGAGCGCGCGGCGACCATGCGGAAGTCGGAGCCGCTGTCGCCGGCCGGCGTGTCGATGACGATGTGTTCGAATTCACGGCGCAACTCGTCGAGAAGCAACTCGAAGCTTGCACCCTGCAGCAGTTCCTGCGGGTTCGGCGGGATCGGACCGGCGCCGAGGACGAACAGGTTCGGTAGCGCCGCTGCTTGATGGAACGCGTACTTCACCACCCGTCCGGACAGGATCGTACTGAGCCCGGGACTGCCGTCCGCGACGCCGAAGACCGTGCCGGCCCGGGGCTTGCGCATGTTGGCATCGATGAGGAGCGTACGCTTTCCCAACTGGCTCAGGGCGGCCGCCAGGTTGGCGGCGACAAAGGTCTTGCCGTCGCCGGCCTGCGCGCTCGTGACCGCGAGCGACAGCTGCCCGCCTTCGGCACCGGCCAGCCCGATGAGCAACTGCGTGCGCAGGTCGCGGATCATCTCGGCGCCGTCCGAGAACGGATTCCTGGCCACCACGAGTTCGGGCGGCAATGCGGAGGAGGCGTCGGACCCCGGATCGCAGGGATAATGGAACTGGCGCGCGATGAGTTCGACAATATCGTCGTCGCTTGCCAGGCGCAGCGCGACCGCGGCTTCGCCGAACTGCAACCCGTGGCGCTGCTGGTACTCGACGATGTCGTCGATCTGTTTGTCCGACAGCCCGCGCAGCGTCTGCAGCATGCGTCCGATCGGCTGCGGTTCCTCTTGCGGCAGACCGGCACCAGGCTGCCAACGGTCTTCTTGCGGGCGTTGCGACATATCGTTCATTTTGCTTCCTTCAGCTGGACGGAGCGGGACGGCACGGGGAGCTCCTTGCCACGGGATGGCGAAAACAGCGGGTGGACGCCCGTTTCCGCCGCCGTCAGGGGTTGCAGCGTGACGAGCAGGTGCTGTCCGAGATGCAGGGTGATGTCTTCGGCCGTGCGCACTCTCCGGTCGAAGCGTTCCCGCACGAGCACGAGGGCCAGCGCCGCGAGTGCCGCACCGCCGCAGGCAATGCCAAGGTACTTCAGCAGGCGCGCGAGCGGCCGGTCGAGCGGAGGAGTCGCGGTACCGAGAATCGAGATGTCGGACTGGTTGTCGCCGCTTTGCAGCGCCGCCTGGCTGGCTTTCTCGAGCACGGCGTCGTACGCGCGCTGCGTGCTCGCGATCTCACGCTCGAGCAGCCCCGCTTCGACGCGGCGCGACTCGAGGTCGAGAACGTGCGTGCGCTGGGTCTTGACGTCCTGTTCGAGCGACTGCAGTTGCGACTGGTTCACTTTGTCGGCCACGTCGAGGCTGCCGAGCGCTTTTTGAATCGCGGCATCGCGACGCTGCTTCAGCACGGCGATCCGCGTGGCCAGCTCGACGACCTGCGGATGGTTCGCACCCAGCCGCATGGACTGCTCGGCAAAGAATGCTTCCTGGCGCGACGCTTCTTCCGACAGCGCGGCGACAACAGGGTCCTTCAGCGCTTCCTTGGCACTGTCCGGACTGCCGGCGGCACGGCGCCGCTGCGCCGACGATTCCGAGGCCGCCACCTTCGCATCGGTCAGCTTGGCGCTGAGCTCATGCAGGCGATCCGCTTCCAGGTTGATCTTTTCGTCCGTGATGATCAGGTTGTTCGTACGCTGGTAGTCGAGAAGCTTCGCACGCGCCTGTTCAAGGCTGGTCCGCAGCTGCGCAGCGCGCTCTTCGAAATAATGGCTGTACTGCCGCGCGGGTTCGAGACGCATTTCGAGGCCGGTCGCCATGTAGGCACGGACGACGGCATTCGTGACCTCGGCGGCGAAGGCCGGATCGCTACTGGTATAGGACACGGTGAGAACGCTCGCGTCGGGAACGGGCTTGACGACCAGCTTTTTCGCGATCGCTTCCGCTGCCCAGACCCGAAACGTCTTTGCGCCGCGCGCGGCTGACTGCCACTTGGTTTGCCATTCGGGCCGCTGTTCAAGGGCCATGGCGTCGACAGCCTTCTGCAGCACGCGGTCGCTCTGCACGACATTGATCTGAGTCGCGATGTGGGTCGAGACCAGTCCGCCCGGCAGCGCGATACTGGAAAGGCCGTCCGACGATTTCAGGTTCAGCACGACGGACGCGCCCGCGGTGTACTGGACGGGCAACAGGCACGCCGCACCGAAGATGGCGGTCGCCAGTGCGGCGAAGACCAGCTGCGCCTCGCGCCGGCGTCCTTTAAGGATGGCGATGACTTGGGAAGGATTCATGACAGTTCCTGGACGGTGACGGGTTCGGTCTGGAGACGCGGCGGCGCTGCCGTCGCGAGCTGCTGCTGCCGGGGAAGCATAGCGGCCTCGACGATGCCTGCCCGCACAGGCCCCGTTTTTTCGATGCCAGGCGCGGCGCACGCGACGCGTCCGTTGAATGCGGCGAGCTCCTCCTCGACAAGTGCCGCGATCTCGGCGCGGAAGCGCTCTTCGCTGAACCCGCGTGCATTGTTCTTGCAGGCGAGCGGTGTCATTGCGGCCTCGCAGGCGACAAAGCGGCCGACGGCATCCACGATCGAGCCGACGGTCTGCTCCTCGAAAAACAGTCCGGTCGGCGCGGCCCCGGCGCCCACCGGCCGCACGATATCGCGTGCTCCGCCATTTCCGTAGGCGATCAGCGGTGTTCCGGCAGCCTGTGCTTCGACGAGCATGATGCCGAAGTCTTCCTCGCCCGCGAACACGAAACCGCGCGCCCGCAGCATGTGGTCGCGCAACACGTCGAAACGCTGATAACCGAGCAACGTGACGTTCGGCGTGGCCAGCGCCTTGCATCGTTCGAAATCGGGGCCCTCGCCGATCACGACGAGGCGGTGCTGCGGCATGCGCGCAAAGGCTTCGACGATGAGCGGCATCTTTTTGTACGGGACCATGCGGCCGGCGGCGAGGAAGAAGTCGCCCTTGTCCGCCTCGCCCGAGAAGCCGGCAACGTCGACCGGCGGGAAGATGACCCTGCTGTCGCGGCCATACGCCTTGCGGATCCGCCGCTGGATGAACGACGAATTGGCGATGAAGCTGTCGACGCCGCTCGCCGTCCGCGTGTCCCACAGGCGCATGTAATGCAACGACGCGCGCACGATCCAGGATTTCAGGCCGGAGCGCAGGCCGGATTCTCGCAGGTACTGGCCCTGCAGGTCCCACGCGTAGCGGATCGGACTATGGACGTACGAGACGTGCACCTGGTCCGGGCCCGTCAGCACGCCCTTGGCCACCGCGTGATTGCTCGACAGGATGAGGTCGTAGTCGCCGAGCTCGAACTGCTCGATGGCCAGTGGCATCAATGGCAGGTAATGGCGGAAATGCTTCTTCGCGAACGGCAGGCGCTGGATGAACGAGGTGGTCACGGAACGACCCTGCAGGAAGCCGCGTTCGCTGTCCGGGAGAAAATCGACCACCGCGAAGACATCGGCGTCCGGATACAGCTTGATCAACTGTTCGAGCACGCGTTCCGACCCTGCATAGGTCGTGAGCCATTCGTGAACGATTGCTACTTTTGGTGGGCGCATGGATTCAATCACATAAGGGATGGCAAGGGTCTTCACGGCGCATCCTGCGTGGCGCCGGCGCGTGCCAGGTTGATCCTGACGACGACATAGGCGAACAGGACCGTATACAGGTCGTTGGGCTCGAGAAGATGGGTTTCCGCAAGGTTGGAAAACGTGTAGAGGACAAGGTAGCCCGCCATCCAGGCAGCCGCACCGCGATCCTTGTCGTTCAGGAGCGCGGAAACCCCGCGCAATGCGCGCGCCAGGATCGTGGCGAACAGGGCCAGTCCGATGGCGCCGCAATCGAGAAGGAACTGCATGGCCCCGTTGTGCGCATGCGCGACCGGAAAACGGGCGTAACTGACGAACAGCAGGCCGGCGGGCCCCGACCAGAACGAGGCATAGCCATAGCCGAACAACGGATTGCGCTGGAAGAACTCGAGCGCAAACTTCCAGACCAGCGTCCGGCCGGAAAAATCCGTATTGCGGCCGAACAGCAGCGCGATCTCGCCGACGAACGGCGCAATCCACGGCATCAGGACGGTCGCGGCGAAGACCCAGCCGCACAGGCGCGTGGACAACACGTGGCGCGTGCCCGGGGCCATCGCATGGACACGAACGACGACGAAAACGGCGGCGGCGGCGGCGGGGATCGGCGACGCGGACGCCGCCAGGCCCAATGCCACCAGGCTGGACAAGGCGACGATCCACGGCAGACGTTGGCGCCGCCGTTGCGGATCGGCCAGGGCGTCGGCTGCGCACACGAGGGCAAGCGCGGCGAATGAAGCGAAGGAATTCTTGTGCGCGAACACGCCGCGCAGGCGATGCTCGGGATCCAGACCCGCACTCGGCAACACCAGTGCAATGACGAACGACGCGCCGAGCACGACCAGCGCCACCTGGCAGAACAGGCGTGCGAGCTCGCGCGGCGGCCAACGCAACGCAAGGTAAACGCCCAGCGTGAACGTACCGCCAAGCGCCACGGTACGGCGCAGCGTGATGCCGGCCATGTCCGCCCAGAGTGCGGAAAGGCCCGCCCATGCCAGCAGCAGCACCAGCGGCAGTCCGATGGCGCGCCGCGCATCGGGCGTCAACCTCGGTGCAAGCGTACCCGCAACGAGCCCGTAGATGGCCAGCAGGATGATCTGCTTGTTGGTATCCCCTTGTGGCGACGTAATGCCGGTCTCCTTCACCGACGTCAGGAAAACGGGCTGGTCGCCGACCAGGAAGGGCAGCGCGCAAAACGCGCACAGCAGGATGACAATCAGCAGTGTCTCGATCCGCGTGGGACCGGAGGGCGCCAATGCCGCAGCAGAGGTACGCAACGGCATGTGCACGACGCGGGTTGCCGGATCCGATATGGTCATCCTCAACCCTCCCCTACCAGCCGGCGGTATGCCGTCGTCAGCGTGCGAGGCAGGAAGGTCGCACGCACGTCGATCGGCGCGACGTGACGCGCGGCACCCGCCATGTAGAAGACGAGCAGCGCCAGTTCCGAAGCGACCGATGTGACCGCGGCGCCGGTCACGCCATAGCGTCCTGCCAGCACGACCAGCAACACCACGCTCAACAGCGCCGCCTGGCCCATGTAGCGCACCTTGCGCCGGATATGCTCTTTGGAGAACAGTACCGCGCCGTAGCCGTGCTGGACGAAACGGATCGGCACCGCAAGCGCCAGGATGCGGACGACTGGCACCGCGTCGCGGTAGTGTTCACCGAACAGCAGCGGCACGACGACCGGCGCCGTCCACCACATCAGCGCCCCCAGCACGATACCCAGCCCGAAATGGGCCGCCACGCCGAGGTGGAAGACCGCCACGAACTTTTCCCGGTCGTGCGACCACCAGCGGAAGAGTTTGCCTACCAGGAATTTCCCGTAGATCACGCTGGGCAGCATGGCCAGGGAATTGAACAACAGGAATCCGATGTTGTAGTAGGCACTCGCAGCCGCCCCGATGAGGGGGTTGAGCAGCGCAAGGATGCCCGTGGAATAGACGAGATAAAACAGCGTCACCAGCGAGAAGGGCCACGCTGCCTTGAAGCACGCCGACACGGCCGGTTCGCCAGTTGCGTCGTCGCGTCTCCGGGCCCGGCCCGCACCCGGGATCCGGACACCACCGTCGGTGACCGCCTGGATCGAGCCGCTCGACAGCGCTGCGACCACCAGCGCGGCAAAGCCATAGGCCATCATGGCGGTTTGGTCCGACAAGCCTGACGACACGACAAGCATGGCCAGCACGGCGGCCGAACGCAATGCCTGCGGCGCGGCTTGCCAGACGCCCAGGGCGTTGTAGCGCTCCTCGAGTTGCAGCCGCACCGCGCGGGTCTCGGCCAGAGACTGACCGGCGAGCATCATGCACGCGCACGCGAGCACGACCGGGCTGGCAATGCCCGCGAGCATGCCATATCCCACCAGCACGGCGGACGAGATCGAGAACGCACCCAGGCTGGCCATCCTGGAGCCGGGTCCCCACCGCACCGCGGCTTCGCCTTCCCTGCCATACAGTTCTAGCCAGAACCAACCGATGCACATGCTCGCGACAGGCGTCACCATCGTCACCGCCGCCGTGATGGCGACCACGCGGCCGTAATCGTCCACTGCCAGGTTTCGCGTCAACAGCAGATGCGTCAGAAACGCGATCAGCGCGTTGCCGGCGGTACCGATGAGCAAGATAACGATTCGCATGAAGTCGCAGTCCTGTTAGCCGTTCAGACGACACACGATGCGGCGTGCGTCCCGGTTCCCTGCGACGTGATCCGGTACGCCGCGAGATTCGCGCCCAGCATGCGCTGCGCCGAGAACCTTTCGTTGGCGACGTCACGCCCGCGCTCACCGAGCCGTCTCGCCAGCCCTGGCTCGACCAGTACCTGCCGGATCGCCGCCGCATATCCTGCCGCGTCGTCCGCACGCACCAGGTAGCCGGTACCGTCCTGATCGACGATTTCCCGTGTCCCGGAAATGTCCGATGCAACCACCGGCAGTCCCATATGCATCGCCTCGATCACCGTGATGGGATGGCCTTCCCAGCGCGACGGCAGCAGCAGCAGCGTGCAGGTCGCCGCGATCCGCAGCGCGTCCGCGCGATGCTGCTGGCCGTGGAAGACGAACTGGCCCGACATGCCCTCCGTGCGCACCCTGTCGCGCAGCACGGGTTCCAGCTCGCCGCCCCCGATCACGTGAATCGGCGGCGCCAGTGGCCGGAGTGCCGCAGCAATATCGACGAGAATCAAGGGGTTCTTCTGGTGCGTCAGCCTGCCGATGAACGCGATCCCCGGTCCGGTTGAACCGGGGGCGCCGGCAGGAAAATCCTGTGAAAGCACGGCGTTGTGGATGACGCCCGTGCTGGCGAGATCCGCCACCAGTCGCTGCGAGCGTGCGATATGCGCGTCGCCATCCGACACGAAATTGGTCCAGTCGGCCGCGCCGATCGCAAACTTCTCAGCGATCCGGGCAAGCTGATAGGCACCGATCTTCTTGGTCAGAAAATGGAAACCGTGCACGGTGTAGACAAAACGGGGCCGATGCGCCCTGCCCAGCAACTTCATGGCGAGTGCGACCGGGAGGCCCGCACGGTTGCCGTGCGCGTGCACGACCGCCGGTCCGCGCTGGCGGATGAATGCCGCCAGCGCGCGGCAATTGGCGATCGCGCCGCCACGCGAGGAAAAGTCCATCCCGTGCGCGTCGATGCCATGCCTGCCCGCTTCACGAAGCAGGTAGCTGCCACGCTGCGACACGATGACAGGCCGATGGCCGGCATCGTGCAGCAGGATGGCGAGGGTCAGCACCGCCGTGGTGCCTCCGCCCGGATCGCCGTTGCCGATTATTTGAACAATTTCTTTTGTCATGTATTTGCTGTGCAGCGCCCGATGCCAACACCAGAAGAGTTATGTCCGGGTGAGCTCAGAACGCCTTGGGGTCGCCCTTGAGCAGCATGAGCGCCGTTCTGAACACGATGGTGACGTCGAGCCAAAGATGCCATGAGCGCAGGTAAATCAAGTCATATTCGATACGCTTGCTCATCGAATGCAGATCGTCGCCGCCGCGGTAACCGTTCACCTGCGCCAGGCCCGTGATACCGGGCTTGACCTTATGGCGCACCATGTACCCCGAAATTTGCTTGCGGTAGTTTTCGTTGACGGCGACGGCATGGGACGCGGCCCCACAAGGCTCATCGAACCCATGAGTACATTGATCAACTGCGGCAGTTCGTCCAGCGACGTCTTGCGGAGAATCTTTCCAACGGCGGTGATACGGTCGTCATCCTGCGTAGCCTGCTTGTAGACTGCGTCGCCATCCTCCATCACCTTCATGGACCGGAACTTCCACACGACGATCTCTTCCCCGTTGAGACCATAGCGGCGTTGCTTGAAGAAGGCAGGCCCCGCGGACGTTGCCCGGATCAATACGGCGATCAGCAGCATGAGCGGCGCGATGACCGGCAGCGCGAGCAGGCAGACCAACAGGTCGAAACAACGTTTTTGCAGGCCGTAGGAGCCGACGAACGGCGTGTCACAGATCGCGATCACCGGCAGGCCCGCCGCATTCTCGACCTTTGCCTGGATGAGGTCTGCGATGAACATATCGGGAACGAACTTGACCGTCGCCGTCGTATCGCGCAAGCCATCCAGCAATTTCATGATGCGGGGCTGCGATGCCATCGGCAACGCGACATACACCATGTCGATGCGCTCGCGCTTGACGAATTCCGGCGCGGTGTCGATGACCCCGAGCAGTTCGCCGTCGCCGGCACCGCTGCGCGTGGCGGGCCGATCGTCGAAGTAGCCGACGAAGGACTGGCCCGGAATGCTCTTCGACTGCAGGCGGTGCGCCAGATGCTTGCCGACCTCGCTCGCACCGATCACGACGGCCGTCTGAGTCGCTGCAAAAAGGTTCAGGCGCCTTTTCAAGGGCGCGCCCAACGTATGCATGGCAATGATCGAAACCGGCACCAGCATTGCCCAAAGCTTGACGACTTCCATGTTGAAGCCGGCGGAAAAATGTCCCACGAGGTCAAAGATAAACAGGCAGGCCAGCACCTTTATCCAGCTGAACAGTACTGCAGACGCGTATTTGCGCAGCGACGTACCGACTGGCGTGCTCGGAAAAAAAATCAGCGCAGCAACGAATGCGAACACCTCGTCCTGCTTTGTGATGGTGTCGTCAACCCAGAACGCGAGTGCAAGATACGCGACGGCCGCGAAGAGCGGATCCAGGATGCGCCTGACGATATTGGTTGCTGAAGGAAACACATGAGCGATCTCATGCTCCACGTCGGCCAAATTTTCGATATTTATGCGCACGATTATCCTTCTACGAAAATATTGATCCAAAAAGCATAACGATCTGCGAGTATCACGAGGTCCGCAGACTACTTGCACGCACCTCAGTCAGAGGTTGCAAAGCCCATAACAAAAAACAAAGAAGAAGTTCTGAAAGAAAACTATTCCGCTCTGCAGCAATAATGCTGAAGTAGGAATGTTCTTACAAGCGAAATATTTACACCTCACAAAAAACAACATATTTGTCAAATTTTTGGGAAGAAAACGCGAAAAACCAAGAAACATTGACAGAAACATTTCTTATGTGTATTTACATTTACACAAATACGTCAATTAATTTGCCGCATAGAAACTATTGGTGTAGCATAGCGATGTGAATGAAAGGCAAACCCGGAGCAATCCGGCGACGCAAAACTACAGGGGCTTGTACCGACAAGTCAGCCAGTTGCCTGCTCCGGATTTTGTGGAGCAGGCCTTGTCCCGCAGCGTGAGCAGCGGATTTGATAAGGCAATTTATGAAAATGACCTTCTATATGGGCGCGCTGCGCCTGCTTTTCCCGTCGCTGGCGACAGCGTTTCTGCACGCATTCAAGAGATTTCCCAGCGTCGTGCTCAGCCTTGTCCTTGCGCTGAGCGTTCCGGCAGCACATGCACAAAAAGGCATCAACGGCAACGAGTTGTTCCGACTTTCACCGGCCGAACTGACGTCGACCATCGATGGGTACAAGAACCTGGGCGTCAAATGGGTGCGGTTCGATTTCGATTGGAGCGTCATGCAGCCGACTCCGACGACGTACAACCTGGCCGATCACGACCGGGTCGTGGCAGCGCTCGCGAAAGCGCAGATCAAGATCCTTGGCCTGATCGCGTACACGCCCGGCTGGGCCAACGGCGGACAGGCAAGCAAGTTTTTCCCACCAACGAATCCGCAGACGTTCGCCAATTTTGCGGCGTTCCTGACCACGCGTTATGGCAACGCCGGTGTCGCCGCGTGGGAGATCTGGAATGAGCCCAACCTCGTGCAATTCTGGAATCCAGGCGCCGATCCGGCGGGCTATGCCCAGTTGCTCAAGCAGACCTATGGCGCGATCAAGAAGCAGAATCCCAGGACACTCGTCGTAAGCGGGGGCCTCGGCCAGCCGTCGACCAGCGGCGGCAACATGGAAGCGCGCCTCTTCCTGCAACTGCTGTACGGCAGCGGCGCTGCCCCCTACTTCGACGCCGTCGGAAATCATCCGTACACTGCCCCGCAACTTCCGCTTGATTCCAGTTCCAACAACTGGGCACAGATGTTCAGCACGTCGACGAGTTTCCGGTCGATCATGAGCCAATACGGCGACGACAAAAAGAAGATCTGGATCACCGAGTACGGCGCACCGACCTCGGGCACCAATGTGTGGGGAACCACGGTGTCGGAAGACCGCCAGGCCAGCATGGTGACGCAAACGCTGTCGCTGGCCGCCTCCTATACGTGGACCGGCCCGACGTTCTGGTACAACTACAAGGATTTCTGCGCGCCCGGCTCGTCCGACAGCGAATGCTATTACGGGATGGTACGTAGTGACGGCTCGCCGAAGCCGGCATTCAACGCCTATCGGAACGCAAAGTAACGTAACGTCGACGTGACCGGCCTATAAGGACCTCTCGCCTATGGTGACGTGCTGTGGCATCGTCACAGCCGTCAGTGACGGTCGGTCGTTTCGCGAACCCGACGATAAAAACAGAAGGCCATTGATCATTCGGGTCGAATGATCAATGGCCAACATGTTTTACTTTAAAATCACCTACTTACAACACTCCGGTCACTCCCACTCGATCGTCGCCGGCGGTTTCCCCGAAATGTCATACACGACGCGGTTGATGCCGCGCACTTCGTTGATGATGCGATTGGAGACCTTGCCCATCAACTCATGCGGCAGATGCGCCCACTGCGCCGTCATGAAGTCCAGCGTCTGCACCGCACGCAGCGCCACGACGTATTCATAGGTACGGCCGTCACCCATCACACCCACCGATTTCACCGGCAGGAACACGGCAAATGCCTGCGAGGTCGCCTCGTACCAGTTGGTCGGCGCCTTGCCGGCGTCGATGCCCGGCACGTGCGGCACTTCGAATGGCGTGTTGCGCAGTTCTTCGATGAAGATCGCGTCCGCTTCGCGCAGCAGGTCGGCGTATTCGCGCTTCACTTCGCCGAGGATGCGCACGCCGAGGCCCGGGCCCGGGAACGGGTGGCGGTAGACCATGTCGTGCGGCAGGCCCAGGGCGACGCCCAGCTTGCGCACTTCGTCCTTGAACAGTTCGCGCAGCGGCTCCAGCAGCTTCAGGTTCAGCGTTTCCGGCAGGCCGCCCACGTTGTGGTGGCTCTTGATCGTCTGGCCCTTCTTGCCCTTGCCGGCCGATTCGATCACGTCCGGGTAGATCGTGCCCTGCGCCAGCCAGCGGGCCGCCGTCAGCTGCTTGGCCTGCTCCTGGAACACTTCCACGAATTCGCGGCCGATGATCTTGCGCTTCTGCTCCGGGTCATTGACGCCGGCGAGGTGGCCCATGAACTGGTCGGAGGCGTCGATGCGCAGCACCTTCACGCCGAGGTTCTTCGAGAACATGTCCATGACCATCTTGCCCTCGTCCTTGCGGAGCAGGCCGTGGTCGACGAAGACGCAGGTCAGCTGGTCGCCGATGGCGCGGTGGATCAGGGCTGCGGCCACGCTCGAGTCGACGCCGCCCGACAGGCCCAGGATCACTTCATCGCTGCCGACTTGCGCACGGATCTTGTCGACGGCCTCGCTGATGTAGTCCGGCATGTTCCAGTCGCTCTTGCAGCCGCAGATCTCGTGCACGAAGCGGCCGATGATGGCTTCGCCCTGCGTCGTGTGCGTCACTTCCGGGTGGAATTGCAGCGCGTAGAAGCCGCGCTCTTCGTCGGCCATGGCGGCGATCGGGCAGCTCGGCGTCGAGCCCATCAGCTTGAAGCCCTGCGGCATGTCGAGGACCTTGTCGCCGTGGCTCATCCAGACCTTCAGCATGCCGTGGCCTTCGTCCGTGACGAAGTCGTTGATGCCGTTCAGCAGTTTCGTATGGCCGCGGGCGCGCACCTCGGCGTAGCCGAATTCGCGGACTTTACCGTTCTCGACCTTGCCGCCCAGTTGCGCGGCCATCGTCTGCATGCCGTAGCAGATGCCCAGTACGGGCACGCCCAGTTCGAACACGGCCTGCGGGGCGCGCGGCGAATCGCCTTCCAGCGTGGAGTTGTGGCTGCCGGACAGGATCACGCCCGAGGCGCCGTAGTTGCGGACGAACTCGTCGCCGATGTCGTAGGGATAGACCTCGGAAAAAACGCCGGCGTCGCGCACGCGGCGGGCGATCAGCTGGGTAACCTGGGAACCGAAGTCGAGGATGAGGATTTTGGAATGCATGTTTATTTTGATAGTCAATGCAAAAACGCGGCCCGCAGGCCGCGTTGAAGGGGATCTTATTCCGTACGGTAGTTCGGCGCTTCCTTGGTGATCTGCACGTCGTGCACGTGCGATTCACGCATGCCGGCCGACGTGATCTCGACGAACTCCGCCTTCTCGCGCAGTTCTTCGATGGTCGCGCAACCGCAGTAGCCCATCGACTGGCGCACGCCGCCGACCAGCTGGTAGATGATCGCCAGCACGCTGCCCTTGTAGGCGACGCGGCCTTCGATGCCTTCCGGGACGAACTTGTCGGCCTTGGCGGACGCTTCCTGGAAGTAGCGGTCGGCGGAACCTTCAGCCATCGCGCCCAGCGAACCCATGCCGCGATAGCCCTTGTAGCTGCGGCCCTGGTACAGGATCACTTCGCCCGGCGCTTCTTCCGTGCCGGCGAACATGGAGCCCATCATGACGGTGTGCGCACCGGCTGCCAGTGCCTTCGAGATGTCGCCCGAGTAGCGGATGCCGCCGTCGGCGATGCACGGCACGCCCGTGCCTGCCAGCGCTTCGGCGACGTTCGAGATCGCGGTGATCTGCGGCACGCCCACGCCGGCCACGATACGCGTCGTGCAGATGGAGCCCGGGCCGATGCCGACCTTCACCGCATCGGCGCCCGCTTCCACCAGCGCGCGTGCGGCGGCGGCGGTTGCGATGTTGCCGCCGATGACGTCCACGTGCGGGTACGTGTCCTTGATCCATTTCACGCGGTCGAGGATGCCTTGCGAGTGGCCGTGCGCCGTGTCGACCACCAGCACGTCGACGCCGGCTTTCACCAGCAGCTCCACGCGTTCCTTGTCCTTGTCGCCCACGCCGACGGCCGCGCCCACGATCAGCTTGCCCTGCGCATCTTTCGATGCATTCGGGTGTTCGTGCGACTTCAGGATGTCCTTCACGGTGATGAGGCCGCGCAGTTCGAACTCGTCGTTGACGACCAGCACGCGCTCCAGGCGGAACTTGTTCATCAGGCGCTTGGCCTCTTCCGTGCCGGCGTCTTCCTTGACGTACACGAGCTTGTCGCGCGGGGTCATCTTGGCGCGCGCCTCGGCGTCCAGGTCCTCTTCGAAACGCAGGTCACGGTTCGTGATGATGCCGACCACCTGCTTGCCCTCCACCACCGGGAACCCGCTGATGCCGTGCTGCTGGGCCAGGGCCAGGACTTCGCGGATCTTCATCGTCGGCGGAATCGTGATCGGGTCGCGCAGCACGCCGGCTTCGAAACGCTTCACACGCGCGACTTCGCGCGCCTGGTCGGCCGGACGGAGGTTCTTGTGGATGATGCCGATACCACCTTCCTGGGCCATCGCGATCGCGAGGCGGGCTTCGGTCACGGTGTCCATGGCGGCGGACAGCAGCGGAATGTTCAGCGAGATATTCCGGGTCAGCTTGGTGCGCAGGGACGTGTTGGCCGGGAGGACGTTGGAATAAGCCGGGACGAGCAGCACGTCATCGAACGTGAGTGCTTTCTGGAGGAGACGCATAGTTTATTTCCTATAGGCGCAAAAGCGAATTATACAGAAACTCCAGGAAAACGTCGCAAGCCTGGCAAAAAACGACTGAAATCACCCGCATCCGGCGATTGACAGTGGCTGCCCGGCATGGCGAAATCGGACCATGAACCGTTATTCTCTCCTGCTGCTTGCAGCCTGCGCCGTATCCGCGCCCGCCCTTGCCCAATACTCGTGGATCGACGACCACGGCACCCGCGTATTTTCCGACCACCCGCCGCCGCCCGGCACGCCACACGCGCGCATTGTGAAGACGCCGCGGTCGGCGGCGGCCGCAGAGCCAGCTGCAACGGCCGAGCCTGCGAAGCCCGCGGCCCCCACCCTGGCCGACCGCGACGCCGACTTCCGCAAGCGCGCAGCCGAGCGCGATGCGGACGAGCGCAAGGCGGCCGAGGAAGCGCAGCGCAAGGCGGATAACGCCGCGCAATGCGCCGCGGCACGTCGCAGCGAGGCGGTGCTCACGTCGGGCGTGCGCATCGCGGATATGGATGACAAGGGGAGCGCGTCTTCGTCACGGACGACGAGAAGGCGCGCCGGCTGGCACAGGTCCGGCGCGTGCTGGCCGGGTGCCGCTGAAGAGGTTACGCGTGGGCACAGGTGCCCACGGCCTTCAAGCCGAGGCCTGCTTCTTGGCCGCGCGCTTGCGCCGCGAATCCTTCGGATCGGCCACGAGCGGGCGATAGATTTCCACGCGGTCGCGGTCGCGCAGCGCGGTCTCGAGCGTCTTTTTCTTGCCGTAGATGCCGACAGGCTGCGTCACCAGGTTAATGTCCGGGAAGCTGGCCAGTACGCCGCTCTGCTCGATGGCCTGCCCGACCGTCGTGCCGGGCGCGACGCGCAGCGGGCGGATGAACTCGTTCTGCGGCAGCGCGTACGTCACGTAGACTTGTAATTCCGCCTGCTCAGCCATAGACCACCTCGGCGCGCTTGCAGAACGAATCGACCATCGTGTTGGCGATCATGCCGAACACGGGTCCGACGAGCTGCTCGAGGATAATGCTCGAGAACTCGTACTGCATGTCGAAGTCGATCTTGCAGGCGTCGGCGCGCAGGGACTTGAAGCTCCACGTCGCCTCCAGCATCTTGAAGGGACCGTCGACGAGATGCATCTTCATCTGGGTCGGACGCTGGTTGTGGTTGGACGTGGTGAAGCTCTGCTTGACGCCGTGGAAGTTGATTTGCAGGCAGGCTACCAGCTTGTCGTCGCTGCGTTCGAGCACTTTCACGCCGCTGCACCAAGGAAGGAATTTCGGATAGTCCTCGACTTTCGCGACCAGATCGAACATCTGTTCCGAGCTGTACCCGAGGAAAACTGATTTGTGCACTACTGCCATTGGTCAACCGTTTGTTATGATGTTGGTTAGTTTGCATTTTAACCGACGCGCGGAATTTAGCGATTTCATGAGTATTATTGACAATAAAAAAGCCTTTTTCGACTACTTCATCGAGGACCGCTACGAGGCGGGCCTCGTGCTGGAAGGTTGGGAAGTGAAGGCGATCCGCGACGGCCGCGTGCAGATCAAGGAAGCGTACGTCGTCGTGCGCAACGGCGAACTGTACCTGTTCGGCGCCCACATCAGCGCCCTCACGACCGCCTCCGCCTGGAGCCATCCGGAAGCCCTGCGCACCCGCAAGCTGCTGCTGCACAAGGCCGAGATCGACAAGCTGGTCGGCAAGGTCGAGCGTTCCGGCTACACCCTCGTTCCCCTCAACCTGCACTTCAAGGGCGGCCGCGTGAAATGCGAAGTCGGCCTCGCCAAGGGCAAGAAACAGCACGACAAGCGCGATACCGAGAGGGACCGCGACGCCAAGCGTGAGGTCGACAAGGCGATGAAGCAGCATCGCCGGTAGCACTGGCTTATTGTCAGCGGCTCACCGTTTCGTATTGCCCGCGACGGTCAAACCACGGCAGCGCTGAACGACTCCGGCCGACGTGCAAGCAGCTGAGACAGCCGTTGCAGACCCGCCTGCAGGCGCCCGCGGTCCTTGACGCTTCCCAACGAGATCCGGATTGCGTTCACGGATCCGCTGCCGGTTGCAAATGCCTCCGCCGGCGTGACTGCGATGCCCTCGCTGTCGGCTGCACGCGCAAGCTGCGACGGGTTCCAGTACGCCGGCAACTCGAGCCATACATGCAGGCCGTCTCCGGCGCCGCTGTACCGCCCCGCCAGGATATCCCGGGCCATCCGGTGGCGCAGGCGCGCCTCTTTGCGTACGCCTTCCATCAATGCGTCAGCCGAACCGTCGAGGATCCACTGCGTGGCCAGGGCGGCCGTCAGCGGCGCGACCATCAGCGCAAATGATCTCAGCGCGGCCAGGAAACGTTCGCGTTCGTCCGGGTCGCGTATCAGCACGAAGGCGACACGCAAGCCGGGCGTCAGGCATTTCGACAGGGTCGAAATATAGACCACCTGTTCCGGGGCAAAAGTGGCAATGGGCGGCGGCGGCGCATCGGCAAGGCGCCAGTAGGGGTCGTCCTCGACGATGCGGACATTGCAGCGCTGTGCGATGCCGGCGAGCTCCTTGCGCCGGCGTTCCGGAATGGTGATCGCGGTCGGGTTCTGCAATGTCGGATTGAGGTAGACCAGCGCAGGCTTGTGCCGGCGGCACGCTTCCTCGAACATTGCCGGCACCATCCCGTGCATGTCCGCTTCCACCGCAACGATCTGCCGGCCGAACTGGGTCGCTGCGGTCAGCAAGCCGGGATAACCCGTCGGCTCTGCCAGGATGGTATCGCCAGGCGCCGTCAGCGCCAGGATCGACGCGGCGATCGCCGCCTGCGCACCCGGACAGACGACAACCTGTCGGGCATCCGGATGTCCGAACATCGGTTCGAGCCATTGGGCGCCAGCCTTGCGGTCGGAGTCGCTTCCCCCGCCCAGGTGGTACGTCATCAGCGATGCATTGTCTGCCCTCATCAGTACCTGGGACAAACCTTGTTTCAACATGTCGTCGAAGTCCACGCCATCCGGAGGTGGCGGGGTGTTCATGCTCAGGTCGAGGATAGCCGTCAATTCGACTTTCGGCGCCGCGACATATGTGCCTCGGGCGCCGCGGCCTTCCAGCAGGTTGCGGCGCCTGGCTTCGTCGTATGCGCGCGTGACCGTCGTCAGGTCGACGTCCAGCTGTGCTGCCAACCGGCGCTGCGGAGGCAGGCGGTCGCCCGGCTTCAGCGATCCGTCCACGACCGCCGCCTGCAACGCATCCGCGATCTGCAGGAAACGTGGCCCGCCGTGCACGGCCAATCGCGGCAACCAGATGAGCGAATCGTCATCTTGTATGGCATTCAACTGGGACATTTTGTCTCAATGTATGGAAATTGCTTCTAAGTAGAATGCCTTAGAACCTGCCGCAACACCATAAGTAATAGCTTGGAAATACACAAAATGATGGAATGGATCCCTGTAGTCTTTGTTGCGTTCAAGGCGCTCGTGTTATGCACGGGCATGTTCTTCGCCATCAAGTGGCATTACGATCAAGGGAAGAAGGGAAAGGAAAACGAGAGGCGCGCGGTGCTGCGCGCAAGTGGCAAGGTGGCCGCCGTCTTCGTGGTAACGCTCGTGGGCCTGGCGCTCGTCACCTTCGTCCTTGCCAGAACGCTCGGTCTGGACTTGAACCTCCCATGATGGGGAGGAAAGCCTTCCCTAGTTTGGCGCTGTCTCCGGCATCGCCGACGAAGCGCAGGTCGATGACGCCGGCTGGCCGGCACGCGATGACCGTTGGACCGCGCCGGCGCTGATCCGTTCCAGGCTCGAACCGGGGTCAGAGCCCTAAGGAAGAACCGGGCTCTGCCCCCTGGCCATCGCATTGCCCAGCTGGCACGCACAGAAGCTGGCCACGAGGCCCACCGCCACGCCGCACGCGAGCTTGAAGGCGCTGTCGAACAGCAGCGGCGCGACGAGGCCGGAGACCAGTGCGAACGACATCATCTGGATGAACGCGAGCATCGACGACGCGAGGCCGCGGTTGTCGGGGAACAGGCCGAGCGCGCTCACCTGGATCGCGGGCATCGCGACGGCAAGGCCGAACGTGTAGACCATCAGCGGCAGCACGGCCCACGGGATCGTCACCGCATTCCCGGCGGCCGCCGTGTAGCCGACGTTCAGCACGCACGCGAGCAGCATCGTGGAAAAGCCGATGGCACGCATGCGTGGCGCCGGGATGCGCGCGGCGCGCTTGCCGCCCCACGCGGAGCCGATCACCATGCCGCTGATCAGCGGGATGAACATCCACGCGAATGCCGTTTCGGGCAGATGCAGGATCTCCATCACGAAGTTCGCGGCCGAGCCGATATACAGCGACAGCCCGCCGAACGCGAGCCCCACCGACAGCGACAGCAGCACGAATTGCGGATGCCCCAGCACCTTCAGGTAGTTGCGCGCGATGGCCACGCCGTGGAACGCGTGGCGTTTGTCGCGCGGGAGGCTTTCCGGCAGCAGCTTCCAGGTCGCGAGCAGCATCACGGTACCGAACAGCGCGAGGAACACGAACGTCGCGCGCCAGCCGAACGTCACGTGCAGCCAGCCGCCCAGCACCGGCGCGATGGCGGGTGCGAGGCCGAACACCATCATGATGTGCGACATGATGCGCTGGGCGTCGGCGCCCGTGAAGCGGTCCTGCACGATGGCCTGGCCGATCACGGAACCGGCGCCGGCCGACATGCCCTGCAGCGCGCGGAACAGCAGCAGCCACCCGAACGTGGGCGCGAGTGCCGCGCCGGCGGAGGCCAGCGTGTAGATCGTCAGTGCGACCATGATCACGGGGCGGCGGCCGAACGAATCGGACAGCGTCCCGTAGAACAGCATCATGAACGCGAACATGAAGAGGAATACCGACAGCGTCTGCTGCACGGCGACGGGACCGACCTCGAAGGCCCGGCCGATGGCGGGAATCGACGGCAGGTAGGTGTCGATGGCGAGGGCGCCGACCATGCCGAGACAGGCGAGGATGACGGTGAGGAGTCTTTGCATATGCATGCCTTGATCAAAACATCGGCACTGCACGATGCGAGCGTCCGAAGGACGAAATTGTAGCGGGATTTACCTGGACCGTGCAGGCGCGCCGCCGTTCACGAGGCGGCGCGCCGGGACACCGAGGGCACGCAGGCGCAGCCAGTGCCGCCTGCGCGCACGCGATCGGAAAATTAGTCCGGGCGATACAGCGACATGCCGAAGCGCTCCGTGCGCGGCATCCAGTTGCCCTGGTAGTCGGCGGAGACGAGCACGCGTTCCGCGCGGCCCACGAGCAGCTTGCGCGGCACGAGGCCGATCACGCGCGAATCGGCGCTGTTGTCGCGGTTATCACCCAGCATCAGGTATTCGCCCTGCGGCACCGTGACGGGGCCGAAGGTGCGCGGCGCCATCACGTCAGGCATGATCTGGATATGGCGCGGCCCGCGCGCGGCCTTGTCGTCCCACGTCTCGGCCAGTTGCAGCGCGCGCGTCGCCGTGCCGCCGATGGAGTCGAGCGAATGTTCCACGACGCGGTAATCGGCGCCCTGCCCGTTGATGTACAGGCGTTCGTTGCGCATCTCGACGACGTCGCCCGGCAGCGCGACGACGCGCTTGATCAGCAGGGTATTGTCGCGCGGGGAGCGGAACGTGACGATGTCGCCGCGCTGCGGCTCGCCCAGGTGCGCGAGCACGACGTTCGTCAGCGGCACCTTGAGGTCGAACGCGAGGCGGTTCACGAGCACGACGTCGCCTTCCAGCAGGTTCGGGTGCATCGACGCGGAGGGGATCGGGTTCCAGTCCGCGACCGCCGTGCGGAACACGCCGAACAGGACGAGAAACGCCAGAAAGCCTTTGTTGTTGCGCGCCCAGTTCTTCATTCAGGTCTCCCGCTTGTAGTCATGTTCTTGTCGCTCTGCCGATGTTATACGCGCGCTGACTTAACCGAGAATTAAGGCACGTATGCGTACGCGTGTGAGCCAGTTGCCGACGTCGTCGGTCGTGGCGTTGGTCGTCGAATCGGGATGGCCATCGTCGCACGCGCCGGCGCGGCCGTCACCTCGCCGGATCGACAGGTCGCGCCGGCCTGAACGCGTACCAGGCTCCAACCAGCACGGGCAGCGCCAGCGCGGCCGCGGCGATCACGTCCCACACGCCATCTTCCAGCAGGCCCGCGACGAGGCCGAACACGGTCACGGCGCCCAGCAGCAGCGGCATGCCCCACAGGTGGCGGAACGAAGCTGTCATCGGATCTCTCCTTCACGTACCAGCGCCGGCGCGACGTCCGCCTGCGCGCGTGCGGGCCGCGCCACCGTACGCCTGCGCCGCAGCCACAGATACAAGCCGCTGCCCAGCACGACGATCGTCGCCACGTCCAGCAGGGCCCACACGAGTTTCATGCCGGCGCCGCCGTAGTCGCCGAAGTGCAGCGGCTGCGACAGCAACAGCGTCTTGAGGTACCACGGCAGGTCGCGGCGGTCCGTCACGGCGGCCGTCTGCGCGTCGACCAGCACCGGCTGATACAGGCGCGACGTGAGCGGCGCGTCGCCGTGCATGTACACGCCGTAGTGATGCGGGCTCGCGAACGGCGTGCCGGGGAACGCGATGAAGCCGACGCGCATGCCGGGCGCCGCGGCTTCCGCATGGCGCACCGTCGCTTCCATCGACGCCAGCGTGACGGGCGCGGCCTGGCCCGCGTAAGGCTTCGTCATCTCGGCGATCTCCGTGGCCTGCCAGACCTTCAGCAGCACGTCGGCCAGGGTGTTGACGACACCGGTCGCGCCCACGACGAGCGCCCACGCGAGCGTGACGATGCCCAGCAGGTTATGCAGGTCGAGCCATTTCAGGCGCGCCGTGCGGCCCTGGCGCACCGTCCCGAATTCCAGCTTGCGCATGAACGGCGCGTACAGCACGACGCCGGAAACGATCGCCACCAGCAGCAGCAACCCCATGGAACCGAGGAACAGCTTGCCCCCTGTACCGGCAAACAGGTCGACGTGCAAATGAAAAAGGAATTGCATGACGCCGCCGCCTTCGATCGGCGGCTCGCCCACGAACTGCGCGGTGCGCGCGTCGATGGCGATGCTCTTGAAATCCGGGTCGGTCGCATGCGTGCCCATCGTCAGGAACCACAGCGAAGGCTCGTCCGGTTCCTGCGACATGTACATCATGACCTTGTCCGGATAGCGCGCCTGGCCGGCGGCGATCACGCGGTCGAGGCTGGCCGGCGCCTGCGGGGCGGACAATTGCGGCGCCTCGATGTCGTTGCCGAGCAGGTGGCCGATCTCGTGGTGATAGATCAGCGGCAGGCCGGTCAGGCACAGCAGGAGCATGAAGACGGTGCTAATGAGGCTGCTCCAGGTATGGATCCAGGACCAGCGGCGGAGGTGTGCGGGAGACATGGGAGGGATTGTTGCGGCCGAGCCTAGATAATAATAGTTCTCATTTACGAACGCAAGAACGCTCCGTATAATGAGAATTATTCTCATTAATCAAACAACATTCCCATGAAGTCCGCACCGTTTCCCCACACCATCCTCACGCCGATCGCCGTCGGCGCCCTCCTCCTCGCCGCCTCCGCCTCGGCGCAGACGACCGACGACGGCATCGCCACCGTCGTCGTCACCGCGTCCGCCGACGCATCCGCGCAGGGCCTGCCGTCCGCCTATGCGGGCGGCCAGGTGGCGCGCGGGGGGCGACTCGGCCTGCTGGGGAACGTGGACATCATGGACGCGCCGTTCAACGCCACCAATTACACGCACGCGCTGATCCAGGACCAGCAGGCCAGGAGCGTCGCGGACGTCGTGCAGAACGACCCGTCCGTGCGCGTGGCGCGCGGCTTCGGCAACTACCAGGAGCTGTACGTGATCCGCGGCTTCGCGGTGAACTCGGACGACCTCGCGTATAACGGTTTATACGGTTTGCTCCCGCGCCAGTTCGTGGCGAGCGAACTGCTGGAACGCGTGGAAGTGCTGCGCGGCGCGAACAGCTTCATCAACGGCGCCGCACCGGGCGGCGGCGGCATCGGCGGCATGATCAACCTGCTGCCCAAGCGCGCACCGAACGGGGCCCTGAACGAAGTGACGGTGGGCGTCGAATCGGGCGGCCAGGCCTATGCCGCGGCCGACGTGGCGCGCCGCTTCGGCGCGAACAACCGCGCCGGCATCCGCGTGAACGCCGTCCGGCGCGACGGCGACACGGCCGTCGACCGCGAACAGCGCGAGCTGTCCGTGTTCTCCGTCGGCCTGGACTACCGCGGCGACAACTACCGCGTGTCGGCCGACGTAGGCTACCAGGATCATCAGCTGCGCAATGGCCGCCCCAGCGTGACCGTCGGTTCGGGCCTCGCGATCCCGGCCGCACCGGAAGCCGACAGCAATTTCGCCCAGCCGTGGACGCATTCGAACGAGCGCGACACGTTCGGCACCCTGCGCGGCGAAGTCGACCTGGCGCCGCACGTCGTCGCCTGGGCGGCGGCCGGCGCACGTGAAGGCCGCGAATCGAACGTGATCTCGTCGCCGACGACGACCGACAACAACGGCGGCACCGTGATGACGCGCTTCGACAACGAGCGCAAGGACAACGTGCGTACCGGCGAGATCGGCGTGCGCGGCGACTTCGCGACCGGCGCCGTGAAACACACGGTCAGCGCCACCGCATCGGCATTCGAATCGAAGTCGGACAATGCGTACGCGTTCGGCGACTTCGCCGGCTGGACCTCGAACCTGGTCCGTCCCGTCGACGTCGCGGCGCCGGTGGCCAACGCCTTCACCGGCGGCTCGCTCGCCAACCCGCTGCTGACGGCAAAGAGCATCCTGTCCAGCTATGCGGTGGCGGACACGCTGTCCTTCCTCGACGACACCGTGCGCGTGACCGCCGGCGTGCGCCACCAGCGCATCAAGTCATACGGCTACGACTACAACACGGGTGCCCAGAACAGCGCATATGACCAGAGCGCCAATACGCCGGTCGCGGGCATCGTCTACAAGCCTTTGAAGAACGTGTCGATCTACGCGAACTACATCGAGGCGCTGCAGCAGGGACCGACGGCGTCCGGCGTCGGCGTCATCAACCAGGGCCAGATCTTCGCGCCCTACACCTCGCGCCAGAAAGAAGTGGGCGTGAAGTACGACAGCGGCAAGCTGGGGATGAGCGCCGCGCTGTTCTCGACGGCGCAGCCGCTGGGCTACATCCAGAACGGCGTGTTCGGCGTGTTCGGCGAACAGCGCAACCAGGGCCTCGAATTGTCCGTGTTCGGCCTGCCGATGCACGGCCTGCGCGTGCTCGGCGGCCTCACCCTGCTCGACGCCGAACAGCGCCGCACGGCCGGCGGCATCAACGACGGCAAGGATGCGATCGGCGTGCCCGGCGCGCAGCTGAACCTCGGCGCCGACTGGGACGTGCCGCAGGTGGCCGGCCTGTCGCTGAACGCCCGTGCCGTCACCACGTCGCACCAGTACGCGGATGCGGCCAATACGCAGAAGCTGCCGTCGTGGACGCGCCTCGACCTGGGCGCCACGTATGCGACGCGCGTGCTCGACCGCGACGTGACCGTGCGGGCGCGCGTGGACAATGCGTTCGGGCGGAATTACTGGGCGTCGGCGGGCGGTTATCCGGGCTACGGCTACCTGGTGCTCGGCGCCCCGCGCACGTTCACCGTGTCGGCGACGGTCGACTTCTAAGCCAGACCGATGTGGATGGCCATGCCCACCCACACGGCGAACGCCGCCGCCGCGAGGCAGGCGGCGTACGCCACCAGGGCGCGCCCGCGCTCCGCTTCCCCGCGGCTGCGCACGAGGTAATACGGAATCGTGGCGACCGTGAACGCGACGACCGCCACGCTGAGCCAGCGCGACCTGCGGAACCCGCGCGCATCGCTGTCGCCGCGGTACCACAGGAAGCCCAGGTAGCTGACGACGACGCCGACGACGAAATGCAGCTGCGCGGCGGCGTCGGCGTGGCCGGCATCGAGCAGGCCGGTGCCGGCCATCAGCACCATGATCCACAACACGACACGCTGGTGACTCATCGCGGCTCCTCATGCGCCGCGGGAGACTCCCTCGCCGGCGCGGTTAGACGACGTCCAACAGCTTAGGGAACCGCGTGAAGTTGCCGTTGATCATCATCACACGGACGGCTTCTGCGACTTCACGATCGTCAGCGCCGACGCGATCAGGCCGCTCATGTCGCCCATGTCGGCCGGGACGATGACCGAGTTGTTGGTCTTCGCCAGGTTGCCGAAGGCGTGCACGTACTCTTCGGCCACGCGCAGGTTGACGGCATCGATGCCGCCCGGCGAGCGGATCGCCTCGCCCACCTGGCGCAATGCGCTGGCGCTGGCTTCCGCCAGCGCGATGATGGCCGCAGCCTCGCCCTGCGCACGGTTGATGGCGGCCTGCTTCTCGCCTTCCGAACGGGCGATGGCCGCCTCGCGCTCGCCGCTCGCGATGTTGATGGCTTCCTGGCGCCGGCCCTCCGACGCGGCGATCAGCGCGCGCTTTTCGCGCTCCGCCGTGATCTGGCGCTGCATCGCGTGCAGGATCTCGGCCGGCGGCGTCAGGTCCTTGATCTCGTAGCGCAGCACCTTGACGCCCCAGTTGGCGGCCGATTCGTCGATCGCGTTGACGATCGTCGTGTTGATGTGGTCGCGCTCCTCGAACGTCTTGTCCAGTTCCATGCGGCCGATCACGGAGCGCAGGGTCGTCTGCGCCAGCTGCGTGATGGCCTGGATGTAGTTGGACGCGCCGTACGACGCGCGCATCGCGTCCGTCACCTGGAAATACAGGATGCCGTCGACCTGCAGCTGCGTGTTGTCCTTCGTGATGCAGACCTGCGGCGGCACATCGAGCGGGATCTCCTTCAGGCTGTGCTTGTACGCGATGCGGTCGACGAACGGCACGACGATGTTCAGGCCCGGCGCCAGCGTGGCGTGGTACTTGCCGAGCCGTTCCACCACCCACGCGTGCTGCTGGGGCACGACGTTGATGGTCTTGAAGACGAACACGATGGCGACGATGAAGATCACCAGCGCGACGGTTCCGAACGTGAATTCCATGGGTGTCCTTCCTTGATGAGGTAATGGTCAGGCAAGCAGTTCGTAGGCGACGCCCCCGAGTCCCGCCGACAGGACGAGGACGAGGCAGAAGCCGGCCAGGCGCAGCAGCGCGCGGCCCTTCTGCCCGGCCGGACGACTGCGCACGAGGTAGTACGGCACGGCGAGGATCGCGAACATCACGATCCCCACGTTGAGCAGGGCCGTGCGGCGGTATTGGTGGGCGTCGCTGTCGAGGCGGTACCAGCAAAAGCTCAGGAAGCTGAACAGCACCGTCGACAGGACGGCCCAGCCGTTCGACTGGACGCCCAGCGCCATCTCGCGCGCGTCGACGACGCCGAACACGAGCGTCAGCGCCACCAGCAGGGTCAGCACATGCCGCTTGTTCATGGATTGCCTACCACGAGCCGGCTGCCGTGCACCTCGACGATGCGGAACTCGCCCGCATGCGGCGCGACGCCCTGTCCGAGCTCCACGTCCCACAGCGCGCCGCGGTACATCACGCGCGCGCGGCCGTTGTCCCAGGCGGGCACCGTCACGCGCTGGCCGATGTCCAGGTTGACGTTGCGGTCGCGCTGCGCGTCCGACCTGGCCGGATGGCCGAAGCGCGAGCGGTGCAGCAGCCCCGTCGCGAGCACGCCCACGATGGCGGCGGCGATCGCCTGCGCCGGGGTTCCCGCACCGGCCAGCGCGACAATGCCGCCGACCGCGAGCCCGACGGCGATCATCAGGAGGTAAAACGTCCCGGTGAACAGCTCCAGGATCACGAGCACGCCGGCCGCTACCAGCCAGCCCATCCAGTCAGCCATGGTTTCCTCCGTGGTCGGATCGAAAGATAAAAAACCCCCGCCGCCCGCTTTGGGTGACGAGGGTCGCATGGGGAGCGGGTCCAATGAGCGGGTCCAATGAGCGCCAGTCTAGCGCGTCTGTGCGCGGAGTCAACGGCCGGCTGCCGGCTTGACGAGGATCGAGTCGGGCGGCGCGGCGCAGGCGCGGGTGCAGCGCTGGTAGGCGGCGTCGCATTTGCCCGCGTAGTCGATCCGGCGCGTTTGCGTGCCGGCATTGTCCATCGCCCGGGTCGCCTGCGCCGGCACCTGCTCCTGGGCCGCGCGCGCCATCGGATTGCGCTCGGTCCTGCCGAGCGGCAACTCACCATCTTCCGCGGCCAGTTCCCGCGCGTTCGCCCGGCATTCGCGTTTGTCGGCGGCGCACAGCGACTTGCACAGGCCCGCGTCGGCGGCATGGCCTGCTCCGCTCCAGAGTACACCCATCACGACAGCCAACCAGGTCAAACGTTTCATACCTCTCCTCGACAAAAACTTTTGCCAAAGTGTAACGTTTTTCCGTGACAAGTCAACAACTTGTTGCTTCAGGCCCAACATCGTTCCCGCGTTGATGCACATCGCGTTGCGCGCCCGCTGTCGGGGAAGATCAATTGCCACCTGGAAATAAGCTCCAATAATGCGATGCATCGTTCTCTGGAGATCCGCCATGTTCCGACGCCTGCTCGCCGCCTTCCGCACCCGTACGACTGCCGCCCCGACACCCGATATTGACGACGCCATCACGGCTTACGACGAACACGGCCGCCAGGTGGTAATGCCGCGCGAGGAATGGCGCGACAAGGTGCTGCATCCGCAACTCAAGCAGCACTGGGACACGCCGGACGCGCTGTACGGCACCATCCTCACTGCGCTGTCCGACGGGTTCGCGCCCGAGTTGATGACGGCGGCCGCCCGCCTCGTCGAGATCGACGGGCTCCCCGAACGCAGCCATGTCACCCACGGCATCGTCCTGCTTGAAAGCGGGCGGCACGACGAGGCCGAGGCCGTGCTGCAGGCAGGCATCCGGACCTGCGGCGAAACGGCCGCGCTGCTCACCAACCTGGCGAAGGTGAAGCACGACCGGGAGGATGCGGCGGGCGCGTCCGATCTGCTGCGGCGCGCCATCCGGCTCGATCCGAACTTCGAACACGGGTTGAACGGCTGGCTGGCCGTCGAGCGCGCGCGCGGCGGGGAATCCGGGTTCCTGGAGGCGCTCCAGGAAGCGTGCGCCCTGCCGGGCAGCTGGCGCGCGCGGCTCCTGCTGGCCCGCCATCATCTCGCCGCCGGCGACCTGCCGGCCGCGCGCGAACAGTACACGGCCGTGCTGGCCGGGGAAGACGTGGACGGCGGCGCGCTGATGACGATGGCGGCCGACCTGGGCCAGTATGGCCACACGGGCCTGATCGTCACGCTTGTCGGCCCCGTCTACGAACCTGGCCGGCACGGCCCGCAGGCCGCGTTCCACCTGCTGCGCGCCTGCCTGGAAACGGAACGCGTGGCCGAAGGCGAGGCGTTGCTGGGGCGGCTGCGTGCCGTCGCGCAGCCGCCGTTCGCGCGGCATCTGGACGAATTCCAGCGCGCGTTCGATCACCTTCATCGGTCGGAAGTGCACGCGTAAAAAAAAACCGCTGCCGAGGCAGCGGTTTTTTACATCAGCGGTTCCGAGCTTACTGCATCGACGCCAGCTTCTGCCACGTATCGATCACCGAGTCCGGATTCAGCGACATCGACTCGATGCCCTGCTCCATCAGCCACACGGCGAAGTCCGGGTTGTCCGACGGCCCCTGGCCGCAGATGCCGACGTACTTGCCCTGCGCGCGGCACGCCTTGATCGCCAGGGTCAGCATGGCTTTCACGGCCGGGTCGCGCTCGTCGAAGTCCTTGGCCAGCAGCTCCATGCCGGAGTCGCGGTCGAGGCCCAGCGTCAGCTGCGTCAGGTCGTTCGAACCGATCGAGAAGCCGTCGAAGTATTCCAGGAACTGCTCGGCCAGGATGGCGTTCGACGGCACTTCGCACATCATGATGACGCGCAGGCCGTTCTCGCCGCGCTTCAGGCCGTACTTCGCCAGCAGCGCGATGACCTTCTCGGCCTGGCCCAGCGTGCGCACGAACGGGATCATGATCTCGACGTTGGTGAGGCCCATCTCGTCGCGCACGCGTTTCATCGCCATGCACTCCATCTCGAACGATTCGGCGAAGTCCTCGGCCAGGTAGCGCGCGGCGCCGCGGAAGCCCAGCATCGGGTTTTCCTCGTCCGGCTCGTAGCGCGAACCGCCGATCAGCTTCTTGTACTCGTTCGACTTGA
This sequence comes from Telluria mixta, assembly GCF_029223865.1. Taxonomy (NCBI): domain Bacteria; kingdom Pseudomonadati; phylum Pseudomonadota; class Betaproteobacteria; order Burkholderiales; family Oxalobacteraceae; genus Telluria; species Telluria mixta. The sequence goes on along the minus strand of NZ_CP119520.1, from coordinate 4,900,580 downwards.
AGTCGGACAGGCGCACGATGACGGGCTTCGGCCAGAACGCGGCGGCGATCGTCGCCACGCCCTCGGCCAGCTTGTCGACGTAGAACGCGCGCGGCGACGCATGGCCGCGGGCGACCGACTCGACAGCCTTTTTCAGGTCGTTGTCGATGTTCGGGTACTCGAGGATCGCCTTCGGGTGCACGCCGATGTTGTTGTTGATGATGAACTCCAGGCGGGCGAGGCCCACGCCGCCGTTCGGGATCGACTGGAAGTCGAACGCAAGCTGCGGGTTACCGACGTTCATCATGATCTTGGTCGGGATGGCCGGCAGCTCGCCGCGTGCCGATTCCGTCACTTCGGTTTCCAGCAGGCCGTCGTAGATCCTGCCTTCGTCGCCTTCGGCGCAGGACACGGTCACGAACGTGCCGTCCTTCAGCGTCTCGGTCGCGTCGCCGCAGCCGACGACGGCCGGCACGCCCAGTTCACGGGCGATGATCGCCGCGTGGCACGTGCGGCCGCCGCGGTTCGTCACGATGGCGGAGGCGCGCTTCATGACCGGCTCCCAGTTCGGGTCGGTCATGTCGGCGACGAGGACGTCGCCCGGCTGCACGCGTTCCATTTCGGACGGATCGTTGATGACGCGGACCGGACCGGCGCCGATCTTCTGGCCGATCGCGCGGCCCGACGTCAGCACGGTGCCCGTGCCCTTCAGCTTGAAGCGCTGCTGGGAATCCGTCGCCTTCTGCTGCGACTTCACGGTTTCCGGACGCGCCTGCAGGATGTACAGCTTGCCGTCGCGGCCATCCTTGCCCCACTCGATGTCCATCGGGCGCTGATAGTGCTTCTCGATGATGACGGCATACTTGGCCAGCTCGACGACTTCCTCGTCCGTCAGCGAATAGCGGTTGCGCTGCTCGATCGGCACGTCGACGGTCTGCACGGAGCGGCCGGCCTTGGCTTCCTTCGTGAATTCCATCTTGATCAGCTTCGAGCCGATGTTCTTGCGGATGACGGGCTTCTTGCCCTGCTCCAGCATCGGCTTGTGCACGTAGAACTCGTCCGGATTGACGGCGCCCTGCACGACGGTCTCGCCCAGGCCATAGCTCGACGTGACGAACACGACGTCCTTGAAGCCCGATTCCGTGTCGATCGTGAACATGACGCCGGCGGCGCCCGTGTCGGAACGGACCATGCGCTGCACGCCGGCCGACAGCGCGACCTCGGCGTGGGTGAAGCCTTTATGGACGCGGTACGAGATCGCGCGGTCGTTGTACAGCGACGCGAACACGTGCTTCATCGCTTCCAGCACGTTGTCGATGCCGACGACGTTCAGGAAGGTCTCCTGCTGGCCCGCGAACGAGGCGTCCGGCAGGTCTTCCGCGGTGGCGGACGAACGGACGGCGAACGACACTTCCGTGTCCGAATCGGCCACGAGGCGGTCGTAGAAGGCTTCGATTTCCGCCTGCAGGCGCGGCTGGAACGGGGTGTCGATGATCCACTGGCGGATCTCGGCGCCGCTGGCGGCCAGCGTGCGCACGTCGTCCACGTCCAGGCCTTCCAGGCGCTTGGCGATGCGCTCGCCCAGCGAAGGACCGCCGTCGATCGAGTGGTTCAGGAAGTCGCGGAAGGCCTGGGCCGTGGTGGCGAAGCCGCCCGGCACGCGCACGCCGGCCTCGGCCAGCTGGCTGATCATCTCGCCGAGCGACGCATTCTTGCCGCCGACCGACTCGACGTCGGTCATGCGCAGGGTTTCGAACGAGGCAACGTACACGCTCTCGCCGGCCGCTGTGGGATCGGGCGCCTTCAATACTGCATTCGACAGGTTAGTCATGGTAAAACACCTTTTTGATGATGGAAATCTGTACGGCGGATGGCCGACGGCCGGATGACGGACGAGCCTGGCTAGGCAGCGGCGGCGGGCCGAGCAATCGTTGCTCAAGGCGGGCTTCGCGCGGCAGGCTGGTCGAGTTTCCGGGGGATTTCTTGTTATTCTTGGCGTCGTAAAGCACAATCCAACAACCCGTTCCCGAGCATTTTACCGCGCACGACCGGGTTTCACAGCCCTAGGGGCTGCAACTTTGTCATTATCTGTCTAAAAAACATCATGTCCATCCCGAGCACCCCAGCCAATCCGAACGCCGCGCGCACCGTTTTCTTCGTCTCCGACGGCACCGGCATCACGGCGGAAACTTTCGGCCACGCGGTGCTGAGCCAGTTCGAGATGCGTTTCCGGCAGATCCGCCTGCCCTTCATCGACACGATCGACAAGGCCTACGCGGCCGCGCGCCGCATCAACGACGCCGCGATCGCCGACAACCAGCGCCCGATCGTGTTTTCCACGCTCGTGAAACACGACCTGTCCGCCGTGATCCGCGCCGCGCAGGGCATGCACATGGATTTGTTCCAGACCTTCGTCGCCCCGCTCGAGCAGGAATTGCGGGTGAAGTCGACGCACACGATCGGCCGCATCCACAACGTCGTCGACACGGAGGAATACAAGAACCGCATCGAGGCCATCAACTTCTCGCTGGCGCACGACGACGGCCAGTCGCACAAGAACCTGGCGGACGCGGACGTGATCCTCGTGGGCGTGTCGCGCTCGGGCAAGACGCCGACGAGCCTGTACCTGGCGATGCAGTACGGAATCAAGGCGGCGAACTACCCGCTGATCCCGGACGATTTCGAACGCAACAAGCTGCCGTCGGCGCTGCCGCAGTTCAAGCACAAGATCTTCGGCCTGACGATCACGCCGGAACGCCTGTCCGAGATCCGCAACGAGCGGCGCGCGGGCAGCAAGTATGCGTCGCTGGAAAATTGCCGCTACGAGGTCAACGAGGCCGAGCAGCTGATGCGGCGCGAAGGAATCCGCTGGCTGTCGTCGACCACCAAGTCGATCGAGGAGATCGCGACCACCATCCTCCAGGAGATCAAGCCGGACCGCCGAGAGTACTAGGGGTCAGCCAGGGGTCAGAGCCCGGTTTTTCTTTTAAGGGCTCTGACCCCGGTTCACACCACAACCTCCGACAGCACCCTGAACGGCACCCGCGGCACCAGGAAACACAGCGGTTCTCCGGCGGCCGGCAGATTGTCCAGCAGCGAACACGCGACGGGACCTGCCGGCACGAGCGGCTGCACCGCGTCGAGCGGGACCGGCAGGTCGATATGGGACAGCACGGGCTTCCCGAGCCGCGCCGACCAGCCCAGCGCCGCATCCTGGCAGGCAAGCATCTTCACGGCATCGTCCCACGAGCCAAACGCGGCGGCGAAGGCCGGCGGCAGCACGGGCTGTGCGCCTGGTGCCACCGTGTACGCCAATGCGGGCGCGCTGCCAGCGCCGGGTTCGATGCGCGTCGCGAACCCGTTTCCGGCGCGGCCGTGCGTAAAGCGCGCCGGCCGGTGCGTGCGCATGATGTCGCTGAACAGGCGCGTGACCGCCACATAGGCGCCGCTGTCCATCATGTTCTCCAAAAACCAGACCGTTTGCTGCGGCGCGCCCGGCGGCAGCGGGCCGTCCAGGTAGAGCCGCCAGTTGCTCTGCAGCGGCGACGGAAACAGGCGCCGCAACGGCCCCGCCAGCACCGGGCCGAAATGGCCGTGCCGGTACGTCAGCACCGTGAGCGGCGTCCTGCCGTCATGTTCCCACACGCGCAATCCGGCCGGCAGCAGTGCCGCGGCGGCGCGCGCATCGACCATCCACGTCACGTAGACGACGTCGGCCACGTCGCTTTGCAGCACGGGAAACGGCAGGCGTGAAAACACCGCGTGGCGCAGGCGCGCAAGGCCGCGCGCGTTCAGCAGGCCTTCGAGGACGCGTCCCGGCAGGCCAGGGAAAGGATGTCGGTACATTCGGTCACACCGGGGTCAGAGCCCAACCATCAACACCGGGCTCTGACGCCTCTAGAAGAAGTGCTGCCAGTCTTCCAGCCAGCCCGGGAATTGATCGGCCGGCATCGGATTGGCGATGTGGTAGCCCTGCGCATACGTGCACCCGAGCCCCTGCAGGAAATCCCAGTCCTGCCGCGTCTCGACGCCGACGGCGACCGACATGCGATCGAGACTGTGCGCCAGCCCCAGGCACGATTTCAGCACGGTGCCCAGCGGGCGCTTTTTCGACGCGCCATCCACGAACGAGCGGTCGATCTTGAGTTCCGAGAACGGGATGCGCGCCAGGATCTGCAGGTTCGAGCGCCCCGTGCCGTAGTCGTCGATGGCGAGGCCGAAGCCCATCATGCGCAGCCGCACGAGGCGTTCGATGAAGTCGGCGTCGAAGCTGAGGATCGAGGATTCCGTCATCTCGAACGTCAGGTAATCCGGCAGCACGCCGTGGCGCTGCATCGTCGACGTCACCTGGCGGATGAAATTCGGATGCGCCAGCGTTTCGGGCGCCAGGTTCAGCGAGATGGAGATCGGGATGCCCTGGTCGTGGTAGCGGCGGCACCGCTCCACCGACATTTCGAGCATCGTCCAGTCGAGGAAGTCGATGCGGTTGTTCGCTTCCAGCGCGCCGATGAAGGAAGCAGGTCCCAGCACGCCGTGCTCGGGATGGCGCCAGCGGGCGAACGTCTCCAGGCCTTTCACCTGGCCCGTCGCCAGCTCGATCTTGGGCTGGAAGAACGGTTCGAACTGGCGCTTCTGCAGGCCCACGCCCACTTCCGCGAACGTGAAACTGGGGGCGGGCGCTGCCGCCGGCGCGCGCCGCGGGGCCTGGTAGTTCTCCAGCAAGGCCCTGAGTTTCGTGCTCGTGACGGGTTTGGCGATCGTGCCGAGCAGGTCGACACCATGCGCCTGCGCGAGGCTTTCGACGGAAAACAGCACGCTCGCGGGCTGGGCGCCGACGACGATCAGCCGCACGCCCGATTTCAGCGCGGCAATCGCGCGCAGCAGTTCCAGGCCGTCCATGCCGCCCAGGTCGAGGTCGATGATGGCGACGTCCACCTTCGGCGTGAAGCTGGCCTGCAAGGTGCGAAGCGCCATCGGGCCGTCCGGCACGTCGGTGACGCGCGTGGCGCCCACCTGGCCGAGCGCCTCGATCAGCGCGCGGCGCTGCACCGGGTCCGCTTCCGCAACCAGGAAGTGCAAAGACTGCAACTGCGATTGCCCTATGTCCATCATTACTCCGTCTTGACCTGCACGAAGCGTAACCGAACAGGGTGCGCGCGTCTATGCCTGCTGCTGCTGGCGCAACTGCTCGAAGAAACACACGGCCGCGCACGCGGCCACGTTCAGCGATTCCACGGCGCCCGCATGCGGGATGGCGACGCGGTGCGTGGCCATGTTCAGCAGCGCGTCCGACACGCCCTGCCCTTCGTGGCCCAGCAGCCACGCGACGGGGCCGGACAGGTCCACGTCGTAGATCCGTTCGCTGGCATAGCCGCTCGTCGCCAGCACGGGCACATCTGCGTTCCGGATGAGGTCCGCGAGATCCACGTTTTCGAAGATCTCCAGCACGAAGTGGGCGCCCATCGCGGCGCGCAGCACCTTCGGCGACCAGATCGAGGCGGTGCCCGGGCTGCAATACACCTGTTTGATGCCCGCCGCGCCGGCGCTGCGCAGGATGGAGCCGGCATTGCCGGGGTCCTGCACGCCGTCCAGCAGCACGGCCGATTGCACCAGGGCGTCCGGCCGGGCGGGACGCGGCGTCTCGACGAGGAACAGCAGGTGGATGCCGTGTTCGACCTGCGACAGCGCGCCGAACAGCGCGTCCGGCAGCGACGTGGCCGGTGCCGTCACGCGGTCGACGATGGCGGCGACTTCCGGATTGGCCAGCGCCCCTTCGGACACGATGCAGTGCACGGGCTGCCCCACGAGGTCGAGCCAGGCCTGGCACAGGTGGACGCCGTCCAGCAGCGAGCGCCCCGCCTTGCGCAGCGCATGGCTGCTGCCGGCAAGGTGTTTCAGCTCCTTGTAGAACGGATTGTCCCGCGAGGTCACGCTCTTCATGCCAGCTCCGCGAACAGGTCCGGTTCAATCAGCGCGCGGACCGGCGCGAACGTACGCCGGTGCACCGGGCTCGGGCCGTGCTCGCGCAAACGCGCCAGGTGCAGCGCCGTCGAATAGCCCTTGTGCTGGTCGAACGCATACTGCGGATACGTTTCATGCAGCGCGACCAGGGCGGCATCGCGCGCCGTCTTCGCGAGGATCGACGCGGCGGAAATCGCGTGGACCTTGTCGTCGCCTTCCACCACCGCATGCGCGCGGATGTGCGGCGCGAACTGCGGGCAGCGGTTGCCGTCGATGAGGGCGATGGTCGGCACGGTCGCCAGCTGTTCGACGGCGCGGCGCATCGCCAGCATCGTCGCCTGCAGGATGTTCAGCGTGTCGATTTCCGCGTGCGAGCACTCGGCGATGGCCCACGCGAGCGCGTGTTCCCTGATCAGCGGAGCCAGCTCGTCGCGGCGCGCTTCCGTCAGCTTTTTCGAGTCGCGCAAGCCCTCGATCGGGCGGGCCGGATCGAGGATCACGGCGGCCGCGAACACGGGGCCGGCGAGCGGGCCGCGCCCGGCCTCGTCCACGCCGCAGACGATATCGTCCAGCGTGAACGGCCGGTTCTTCGGCGGCAGGCCGGGATAAAAATCGAACTTCTTCTTTCTCATGCTTTGCCTATCACCTGCAGCACGGCGCGGGCGCTTTCGCGCGCGCTGTCGCGCAGCAGGCTGTGATGCATTTCGGTGAAGCGTTCCTTCAGCTTCACCCGGTTGTTCTCGTCCGTCAGCTGGAACCAGACGGCCTCCGCCAGCGCTTCCGGCGTCGCCGCGTGCTGCAGGAATTCCGGCACGACGAAGTCGCGCGCCAGGATGTTCGGCAGCCCGATCCACGGCAGGTAGCCCATGTTCCGGATGAGCAGCCACTCGGCCTGCAAGACCTTGTACGCGATCACCATCGGCTTCTTGTACAGCGCCACTTCCAGCGTGGCGGTGCCGGACGCGGCCAGCACGGCGTCGGCCGCCGCGATGCACGCGTGCGATTCGCCGTCGATGAGCTGCAGCGGCAGATCCTGCAAACCGGCCTTCGCAACCAGCTCCTTAAAATACGCCTTCTGGCGTTCGCCCGCCATCGGCGCGATGAAGCGCACGGACGAATCGCGCGCCGCCAGCAGTTTCACGGTGCGGACGTACGGCTCCGTCAGGTATTTAATTTCCGACATGCGGCTGCCCGGCATGACGGTCACCACACGCGCGTTCTCGGGCAGGCCGAGCTGGCGGCGTGCGGCAACGACGTCGGGCACGAGCGGGATCGTCTCCGCCAGCGGATGGCCGATGTACGTGACGGGCACGCCGGCCTTCTGGTAAATCTCTTCCTCGAACGGGAAGATCACGAGCATGTGCGAGACAGCACGCTGGATCTTCTTGATGCGTCCGCCCCGCCACGCCCAGATCTGCGGGCCGACGAAGTGCACGGTCGGGATGCCCGCCGCGCGCAGCTGCTCTTCCAGTCCCAGGTTGAAGCCGGGGTAGTCCGCACCGATGAACGCGGCCGGACGCTCGGCCAGCAGGCGGTCGCGCAGGCGGTTCTGGATGCCCTTCAGTTCGCGGTAGCGCAGCAGCACCGGCAGCAGGCCCCGCACGGTAAGCGTGTCCATCGGGACGTCCGATACGAGACCCTGCTCCAGCATGCGCGGACCGCCGATGCCGGAAAACGCCACGCCCGGCAGGCGCGGCTTGAGCCCCGCCATCAGGCGCGACGCGAGCAGGTCGCCGGAGACTTCGCCGGCGACGAGCGCCAGCTTCACATTATCGGACGATGCCACGGCTCGCGTTGTCGAGGAAGTCGCGCATCGCGCGGATGTGCTGCGCGGCGTCGCCGGCGGCGGCTTCCTCTTCCGCCAGCTTGGCCTTGGCTTCTTCCAGCGTCAGGCCGGAACGGTAGATGGTCTTGTACGCGGCGCGGATGCCGTTGATCTGCTCGCGCGTAAAACCGCGGCGCTTGAGGCCTTCGATGTTGACGCCGTGCGCCTCGGCCGGATTGCCGGAGACGAGGACGAACGGCGGCACGTCCTGCGTGAGGCTGGTGTACATGCCGATGAACGCGTGGGCGCCGATCTTGCAGAACTGGTGCACGCCGCAGTAGCCGGAAAGGATCGCCCAGTCGCCCACGTGCACGTGGCCCGCGAGCTGCGCGTTGTTCGAGAAGATCGTATTACTGCCGACCTGGCAGTCGTGCGCCAGGTGCGTGTACGCCGACATCCAGTTGTCGTCGCCCAGGCGCGTCACGCCCGCATCCTGCGCGGTGCCGAGGTTGAACGTGCAGAATTCACGGATCGTGTTGCGGTCGCCGATCTCCAGGCGGGTCGGCTCGCCGGCCCATTTCTTGTCCTGCGGGGCGGCGCCCAGCGACGCGAACTGGAAGATGCGGTTGTCGCGGCCGATCGTCGTGTGGCCTTCGATGACGACGTGCGGGCCCACGACGGTGCCCGCGCCGATGCGCACGTCGGGCCCGATGATCGAATACGGGCCGACTTCGACGGTGGAATCCAGCTCCGCCTTCGGGTCGACGATCGCGCTCGGGTGGACCTTGCTCATCACTGTCCTGCCTTCTCGTTGGCGCGGATGGTGCACATCAGTTCCGCCTCGACCGCGACCTTGCCGTCGACGCTGGCCGTCGCCTTGTACTTCCAGATGCCGCGCGACGTGCGCAGGATCTCGATGTCCATCTTGAGCTGGTCGCCCGGCTCGACCGGACGCTTGAAGCGCGCGTTGTCGATGCCGACGAAGTAGACGACCGAGTTCTCGTCCGGCTTGACGTTCATGGTCATGAACGACAGGATCGCGGCCGTCTGCGCCAGCGCCTCGATCATCAGCACGCCCGGCATCACGGGCTTGTGCGGGAAGTGGCCGTTGAAGAATTCTTCGTTGACGGTCACGTTCTTGATGGCGGTGATGGTCTTGCCCAGCTCATAGTCGACCACGCGGTCCACCAGCAGCAGCGGGTAGCGGTGCGGCAGGTATTCCTTGATCTCGTTGATCCCCAGGGTCTTGTTGGTGGCGGTGGCTTCAGTCGTCATTTTTGTTCTGGTGCTTCGGTAAGTTGTTTGATCTGTTTTTCCAGGCTGCGCATCTTCTCGCGCAGCGAAGACAGGTTGCGCACGATGGCGGCGCTCTTTTCCCATTCGGCGTTCTTGGCGAGCGGATAAAAGCCCGTGTACTGCCCCGGCTCGAGCACGGAGCGCGACACCATGCTGCCCGAGGAGATATGGACGTTGTCCGCGATTTCCAGGTGCCCCAGCACCATCGCCGCGCCGCCGAACGTGCAATTCTTGCCGATCTTCGCGCTGCCGGCTACCCCCACGCAGCCGGCCATGGCCGTATTCGCCCCGATGCGGCAGTTATGGCCGATCTGGATCTGGTTGTCGAGCTTCACGCCGTCCTCGATCACGGTATCGTCCAGCGCACCGCGGTCGATGGTCGTGTTGGCGCCGACGTCCACGTCGTCGCCAAGCAGCACGCGGCCCGTCTGCGGGATCTTGATGTAGATGCCGTTCTCGCGCGCGAAGCCGAAACCGTCGGTGCCGATCACGGCGCCCGAATGCAGGATGCCGCGCTTGCCGATGCTGCAGCGCGCATGGAAGGTCACGTTCGCGAACAGGTGCGTGTCTTCCCCGATCTCCGCCTCGCGGCCGACGAAGCAGCCGGCGTCGATCTGGACGCCCGCGTGGATGACGGCGCCCGCCTCCACCGTCACGTTCGGGCCGATGTGCGCGGTCGGGTCGACCTGCGCGGTGTCGTGCACGACGGCGCTCGGGTGTATGCCCGGCGGCGGCACGACTTCGTCGAGCGACACGAAGTACTGCGCGGCGCGGGCGAAATAGGCGTACGGGTTGGTGGTGACGATGCGTGCGCCGGCGTACGTCGTGGCGACGGTGGCGTCGTCGAGCGGCGAGACGATCAGTGCCGCGGCCTGGCTCTGCGCGGCCAATGCGCGCAATTTGCTGTTGCTGAGAAAGCTGATGTGCGAAGCGCCGGCGCTGTCGAGCGGTGCGATGCCCTGGACCTCGAGGTCCGGGTCACCTACCAGCTGGCCACCGAAGCGTTCGACCAAATCACCCAGTCGAGTGCCCATCTTGGTCGTTCCGTAAAAGAAGTGAAAACTGCCGGCCGCTCATCAAGCCGGCCGGCGTCCGTGAAGCCTTCGCGGCTTATTTGTCGAGCAGTTTGAGGATCCGGTCGGTGATGTCGATGCGCGGACTGGTCCAGATGGCTTCCTGCAGCACGACGTCGAGGTGTTCCTGCTCGGCCACCTGTTCGATCAGTTTATAGGCTTTCTGCGCGATGGCGGCGCGCTCCTCGTTCTTGCGCTGGAACAGATCCTCGTTGTACTCGCGCTGCATGCGCTGCACGTCCTTCTCCATGTCGAGCAGTTCGCGCGTACGCTTGGTGCGGTCGACGTCCGAGAGTTTCGGTGCTTCGTCGTCGAATTTCTCGCGGCTCACCTTGTACTTCTGCACTGCGTCGTCGAGCTGCTTCTGGCGCTTGGAGAACTCGGACTGCAGCTTCGCGTCCGCCGCCTTGGCCAGCTTGGACTCGGTCATCAGGCGTTCCGTGTAGACGAAACCGATGCGGCCCACGCCGCTCTGCGCGGACGCCTGCGCCATCGCACCGGCGCACAGCAGCGCCACCACCAGGCTACGCGGCAGCGAGGCTAACGATTTTTTCAACATCATTCTTCGCAATCCTTGTCTCGGCGACGGGCCGGATCAGAAACCGGTACCCATCTGGAACTGGAAGCGCTCAAGGCGGTCGCCCGGCTTCGCGTTCAACGGCTTAGCATAACTCAACTTCAGCGGCCCCACCGGGGAAATCCACGACAGGCCGATACCTGCCGAGTAGCGGAACTGCGACGTGCGGATCGGTTCGTGCTCCTGGAAGATCTGGCCGCCGTCGGCGAAGGTGAACCAGCGCAGCGAGCGATCCTGGCCGCTGCCCGGGAACGGGAACTGCAGCTCGGCATTGCCGATCACGCGCTTCGCGCCGCCCAGGGCGTCGTACGTGTACGGGTCGACGATACCCAGCGACGAGCTCTCGTAGCCGCGCACCGAGCCGATGCCGCCGCCGTAGAAGTTCTTGAAGACCGGGTAGGCGTGACCGCCCAGGCCCGCGCCGTAGTCCAGCTCACCTTTCAGCGCGAGGGTCATCCAGCGCGTGACCGGGCGGTACCACTGGTGTTCGTAGACGATGCGGTAGTACTTGGCGTCGCCGATGAAGTCGACTTCCAGGTTGGCGCGCTGGTAGCGGCCGCGCGTCGGCGTGATCGCGGAGTCGCGCGAATCGCGGCCCCAGGCCACGGTCAGCGGGATCGCATTCGTCGTCGCCTCGCCCACGCCGGTGAGCTTCGCATTGGCATCCTTCGCGTTCTGCTGCACGAACTGCTTGTACAGGGTCGGCGAGCTTTCGTCCGTCTCGAGGCGGGTCTTTTCCAGGCCCGCGCCGAAGTAGACGGTGTCGATTTCCGAGAACGGCACGCCGAACGTCAGGTTGCCGCCCTGCTGGCGCACGGTGTACGAACCGATGTTCAGCGCCGGCGGACGCGACGTGCGCAGGTACAGCTGGAACGCGCGCGAGATGCCGTCGTCCGTGAAGTACGGGTTCGTCTGCGCGAACGAGATCGTGCGGTTGTAGCGGCTCGTGTTCAATTCCACGCCGACGGTATTGCCGCTGCCGGCGAAGTTGGCCTGCGTGACGGACGCCGTGAAGGTGAATTTTTCCGCCTGCGAGAACGCGCCGCCGACCATGAAGTTACCGGTCGGTTTTTCGACGACGGCGATGTTCACGTCCACGGCGTCGTTGGTGCCCTGCGCTTCCGGCGTCTCGACCGTCACGTCCTTGAAGTAGCCCATGCGGTCGACGCGGTCGCGCGACAGCTTCACCCGGTTCGGGTCGTACCACGAGCTCTCGAACTGGCGGAATTCGCGGCGGATCACTTCGTCGCGGGTGATCGTGTTACCCGAGATGGTCATGTGGCGCACGTACGCGCGCTTGCCCGGGTCGACGAAGAACGTGAAGGCGACTTCGCGCTTCTCGCGGTTGATCTCCGGGTTCGCGGTGACGTTCGCGAACGCGTAGCCGAAGCTCGCGAGGCGGTCGGCGATGCGCTTGTTCGATGCTTCCTGCAGGTCGCCGGAATAGGTCTGGCCCGGCCTCAAGAGGATCAGGTTCTTGAGTTCTTCCTCGCGGCCGAACAATTCGCCATCCATCTTGACGCCGGAGACGGTGTACTTCTCGCCTTCCGTGATGTTGATGGTGAGGTAGATGTCTTTCTTGTCCGGGGTGATCGAGACCTGCGTGGACTCGACGTTCACTTCCAGGTAGCCGTGATTCAGGTACCACGACTTGATGGTCTCCAGGTCGCCCGTCAGCTTCTGCTTCGAGTACTGGTCGGCCTTGGAATACCACGTGAGCCAGCCGGACGTGTTCAGTTGCAGCAGTTGGCGCAGTTCCTTGTCGGAGAACGCCTTGTTGCCGACGATGTTGATCTGCTTGATCTTGGCGACGTCGCCCTCGTCCACGTTGAACATGACGTTCACGCGGTTACGTTCGATCGGGGTGACGGTCGTGGTGATCTTCACGCCGTACAGGCCGTGCGACAGGTACTGGCGCTTCAGTTCCTGCTCGGCGCGGTCGACGGAGGCCTTGTCGAAGATCTTGGTCTCGCCGACGCCGATGTCCTTCAGCGCCTTGACGAGCATGTCCTTTTCGAATTCCTTGGTGCCGGTGAAGTCGACGGACGCGATGGCCGGACGTTCCTCGACGAGCACCACGAGCACGCCGTTCTCTTCTTCCAGGCGGATGTCCTTGAAGAAGCCGGTCGCATACAGCGCCTTGATCGCCGTCGTGCCTTTTTCGTCGTCGAAGGTCTCGCCCACGCGCACCGGCAGGTAGCTGAACACCGTGCCTGCCTCGGTCCGCTGGATGCCTTCGACCCGGATGTCCTTCACGACGAAGGGAGCGACGGCGGCGGCGTGACCGGCACACAGGGCCAGCACGGCTGCGCCGATCATGCTGCGACGGGAGGGCAAGGCAAAACGCGGCTGGGCAAAACGTTCGGGTTGTAAATTCATCGGTTAGATCAATGGGTCAGTCATTGGACAACGTTACGTGTTCTTTGCCCGAGCTTGTCCTGCGTAAGCCGGACACTCCGGTGCACGCCGCAGGCGCAGCGTACAGTTCGGAGTGCCGTGTGTTCAGAGCAGTCGCACCAGGTCGTTGAAGACGGCAAGCGCCATCAGCATGAACAGCAGGCCGACCCCGGCACGCTGCGCGATCTCGCCGATCCGCGCGGGCAAGGGGCGCCCGGTCAAAACTTCCAGCGAATAATACAGCAAATGGCCACCGTCCAGAACGGGAATTGGTAACAGATTCATTACACCCAGGCTGATGGAGATGAAGGCGATGAACTCCAGGAAGGGCTCCAGGCCAGAGCGTGCGGTCTGTCCGGCGACGTCCGCGATCGTGATCGGACCTGTCACGTTTTTCAGCGAGACCTCGCCGACGATCATCTTGGCGATCATCTTGACGGTCATCGCGCTCGTCTCCCAGGTGCGCTGCGCGCCCTTCGCCAGCGCGTCGAGCGGGCCCGCCTTCACGGTCACCATCTCCGGCGCCTGCGCGATCATCAGTTTGACCAGGCCCCTGCCCGACTGCGGGTCGCGGTCCGGCGTGAGGGGCAGCACGAGGTTCTCCGACCCGCGCTGCACGCCCACCTGCAGGGTCTTGCCGGCGGCGCCGCGCACGGCTTCGATGAAGGCGATGCCATCCGAGATCGGCTTGCCATCGATCGAGGTCACGAGGTCGCCCTGGCGCAGGCCCGCGCGCGCGGCGGCGCCGTCCGGCAGCACCTTGTCGACGCTGGGCCGCGGGCGCCACAGCTGCATGCCGAGGATGCCCAGCACGTCGCTGTCCACGTCCAGGCTGGCCATGCGGTCCGCGGGCAGCACGGCGCGGTACGGCGCCGAGTTCGCGCTTTTATCGCCCCCTGGGCCGCGCAAGGTCAGTTCAACCGCATGCTTGTCGATGGCGGCGCGCACGATTTCCCAGCGCAGCTCCGTCCACGACTGCACGGGTTTGCCGTTGACGGCGGTGACGACATCGCCGCCCCGCACGCCCGCCTTGTACACGGCGGACGCTTCCGGCATCGCACGCAGGCGCGTGCCCGGCTCCTCTTTCCCGTGCATGAACAGCGCGCCCATCACGACGATGGCGAGGATGAAGTTGGCGATGGGGCCCGCCGCCACGATGGCGATGCGCTTCCACACGTTCTGGCGCGTGAATTCGCGCGGCAGGTCGGCGTCGTTCGTGGGCACCGTCGAGGGATCACGCGCGTCGAGCATTTTCACGTAGCCGCCGATGGGCAGCGCCGAGATCGCCCATTCCGTCTGGTCCGGGCCGAAGCGGCGCGACCACACGATGCGCCCCATGCCGATCGAGAAGCGCAGCACCTTCACGCCACACAGGCGCGCGACGATGTAGTGACCCAGTTCGTGAAAGACGATCAGCGGTCCCAGCGCCAGCAGGAATGCCAGCAGGGTGTGGATCAGGTTCATGGTTATCTCCCGTCAGTACCCGCTCGGGTCAGGTGAACTCAGGCTCGCAGCGCATGCACGATGCAGCCGGCCGCGTCGCGGGCACGCGCGTCCTGGGCCATCACGGCCTCGATGCTGGTCGCCTCGCCATGCGGGTTCTCGTCCATCACGCGGCGCACGACGCGGTCGATGTCGCGGAAGCCGATGCGGCGCTCCAGGAATGCTTGGACCGCGATTTCGTTCGCCGCGTTCAGCAATGCAGGCGCCGTACCGCCCGCGCGCAACGCGTCGAAGGCGAGCGCGAGGCACGGGAAGCGGTCGAAATCCGGCTTGTGGAATTGCAGCGCGGCGAACGTCGTCAGGTCGAGCTGGTCGACGCCCGACGCGATGCGCTCGGGGTACGCAAGTGCATGGGCGATCGGCGTGCGCATGTCCGGATTGCCGAGCTGGGCCAGCACGGAGCCGTCCACGTACGACACCATCGAGTGGATCACGCTTTGCGGGTGGATCACGACTTCGATCCGGTCCGCCGGCGCGCCGAACAGCCAGTGCGCCTCGATCACTTCCAGGCCCTTGTTCATCATGGTGGCCGAGTCGACGGAGATCTTGCGACCCATCGACCAGTTCGGATGCTTGCAGGCTTCTTCCGGCGTCACGTCTTCCAGCGTCTCGACGGCGCGCTGCAGGAACGGGCCGCCGGAGGCCGTCAACAGGATTTTCGCCACGCCGGCCGCGTCGGGCGAACGTGCATACGTCCCGGGCAGCGACTGGAAGATGGCATTGTGCTCGGAGTCGATGGGGAGGAGCGTCGCCTTGTGCTCCTTGACGGCGTCCATGAACAACTGGCCGGACATCACGAGCGCTTCCTTGTTCGCCAGCAGGACCTTCTTGCCCGCGCGCGCGGCCGCGAGCGCGGGCGCGAGGCCGGCGGCGCCGACGATGGCGGCCATGACCGTGTCCGTGTCCGGGCTGGAGGCGATCTCGCACAGCGCCGCTTCGCCGTGGGCGACGTCGATCGGGAGGCCGGCCAGCAGGTCGCGCAGGCGCGCGGCCGCTTCCGGCGTACCGACGACGGCGCGCTGCGGACGGAACACGCGGCATTGCGCGGCGAGCGCATCCACGCGCTCGTGCGCGGACAGCGCGTAGACACGGTATTTGTCGGGATGACGTGCCAGCACGTCGAGGGTCGAGACGCCGATCGAACCGGTGGCGCCAAGGATAGTGATGCTTTGCATGTTGCGTTCCATTGTCAAGGTCGCTCCAACATGGGCGAGTCTGCCGGGTTTTATACACCGCCAGCGCCGAGTCATTCTGGCACGGCACGCGCGCAGGCGGCGCGCCGCCCGCATTGGAACGGCCTGGTGTCTTACAGCCGCGAGCCGATCAGCGCGGCGAGCGGCAGCACGGGGATCAGTGCGTCGATGCGGTCGAGCACGCCGCCGTGGCCCGGCAGCAGGTTGCTGCTGTCCTTCATGCCCGCCCGGCGCTTGAGCTGGGATTCGAACAGGTCGCCGACGATGCTGGCGGCCGTCATCAGCACGAGCACGACGGCCAGCACGGGCCAGCCGTACGTGTGCTGGACGCGCACGGCGAACGTCTGGTTGAAGGCGTCGCCGCCGAACTGGACCGACAGGCAGCCCAGCACGAGCACGGCGATGCCGCCGCCGATCGCGCCTTCCCACGATTTGCCGGGCGAGATCGACGGCGCCAGCTTGTGCTTGCCGAACGCCTTGCCGGCGAAGTAGGCGCCGATGTCGGCCACCCACACGATCGCGAGCACGGACAGCAGGAACAGCGGCGAGTGCGAATACAGGTCGACGATGGCGGCGAAACAGCCGACGACGGCGAACGCGTACACGAGCGACAGCAACGTGTTCGCGGGCGTGCCCAGCGGCGGCAGGCCGATCTTCAGCGAAGGCGCGAACCGGGCGATCCACAAGGCCACGCTCAGCGCGGCCCAGAACGACAGATTCGTGTGCCCCGTGAACACGGAGATCGCGAACACGGCGGCCCAGACCAGTGCGATCACGTGGGCGTTGTGCGTCTCCGGATTGAACAGCCGGAAGCATTCCCAGATGGCGGCGCCGAAGAACACCGTCGCCACGACCGCGAACGCCGTGTAGTTGTTGAAGTAAAGGACTGGCAGCAATATTGCCAGCAGCACGACGGCGGTAATGACGCGGGTTCTGAGCATCAGCGAGTTAGCCTTGTTTAGCCTTGTTGGCGACCTGTTCGCCGGTGCGGCCGAAGCGGCGTTCCCGGCTCTGGTAGGACGCGATCGCCGTGTCGAGCGAAGCGGGCGAAAAGTCCGGCCAGAAGGTGTCGGTGAAGTACAGCTCCGAGTACGCGAGCTGCCACAGGAGGAAGTTCGAGATGCGCTCTTCGCCGCCGGTGCGGATGAACAGGTCCGGTTCCGGCGCATAGGCCATCGCCAGGTGCTCGGCCAGCATCTCTTCGGTGTACTCGGTCACGCCCGGGTTGGCCGCGACCATCTTGGCGGTCGCCTGCATGATGTCCCAGCGGCCGCCGTAGTTGGCGCACACGGTGACGGTCAGGCGGCTGTTGTTGGCGGTGCGGCGCTCGGCGTTGGCGATCATGTCCTGCAGCTTCGCATCGAAGCGCGACAAATCGCCCACGACCTTCAGGCGGATGTTATTCGCATGCATCTTCGACACTTCGCGCTCGAGCGCGGTGACGAACAGGCCCATCAGGTAGGACACTTCGTCGGCCGGACGGCGCCAGTTTTCGGACGAAAACGCGAACAGCGTCAGGTATTCCACGCCACGATCCACGCAGGCTTCGACGATCTTGCGCACGGCGTCCACGCCCTTGACGTGGCCGGCCACGCGGGGCAGCAGGCGTTTGGTCGCCCAGCGGCCGTTGCCGTCCATGATGATGGCGATGTGACGCGGCACCTTCGGCGCTTCGGGGACTGCGGTTGTCGAACTTTTAAAAATCATAAATCTGGCCAAATGGCGGACTGCGCAGGAATTGCAACTAAAGGCGGAACGGACCGGTCAGGCCTGGCCTGCCGGTCCGACGTCCACAACGATACGCGGCGTACGGGAACGCCGCAATACGGATCACACCGTCATCACTTCTTTTTCTTTTTCGGCAACCAGCTTGTCGATGTCGACGACGGCCTTGTCGGTCATCTTCTGGACATCGTCCTGGGCGCGGCGCTCGTCGTCTTCCGAGATCGCCTTGTCCTTGACCAGCTTCTTCAGCTGCTCGTTGGCGTCGCGGCGCACGTTGCGGACGGCGATTTTCGCGTCTTCCGCTTCCGATTTGCACAGCTTGACCATTTCCTTGCGGCGTTCTTCGGTCAGCGCCGGGGTCGGCACGCGGACGAGATCGCCGAACGTCGACGGGTTCAGGCCCAGGTCGGATTCGCGGATCGCCTTTTCGATGACGTTCAGCATTTTCTTTTCGTACGGCTGAACGCCGATCGTGCGGGCGTCGATCAGGGTCAGGTTGGCGACCATCGGCAGCGCGGTCGGCGAACCGTAATAATCGACCATCACGTGGTCCAGGATGCCGGTGTGGGCGCGGCCGGTGCGAACCTTGGCCAGGTTGCCTCTCAGGGTCTCGATGGATTTCGCCATCTTGTCCTGGGCACTTTTTTTAACGTCAGCGACGGACATGCTGCTCTCCTGTATTTCTAACTATTGATTAAACGTGTACGAGTGTACCCTCGTCCTCGCCCATGATCACGCGCTTGAGCGCACCCGGCTTGACGATCGAGAACACCTTGATCGGCAGCTTCTGGTCGCGGCACAGGGCGAACGCGGTGGCGTCCATCACCTGCAGGTGCTTCGCGATCGCTTCGTCGAACGTGATCTGCTCGTAGCGGGTCGCGTGCGGATCCTTCTTCGGATCGGCAGTATATACGCCATCGACCTTGGTTGCCTTCAATACAATTTCGGCCGAGATTTCCGAGCCGCGCAGCGCGGCGGCGGTGTCGGTGGTGAAGAAGGGGTTGCCGGTGCCCGCGGCGAACACCACGACCTTGCCCTCTTCCAGGTATTGCAGCGCCTTCGGGCGCACGTACGGCTCGACCACCTGCTCGATGCCGATCGCCGACATCACGCGGGCGGTGATGCCCTGCTGGCGCATGGCGTCGGCCAGCGCGAGCGCATTCATCACGGTGGCCAGCATGCCCATGTAGTCGGCCGTCGCGCGGTCCATGCCCTGCGCACCCGGTGCAACGCCGCGGAAGATGTTGCCGCCGCCAATCACCACTGCCAGTTCCACACCCAGCTTCGACACCTCAGCCACGTCGGCGACCATGCGTTCGATGGTGGCGCGGTTGATGCCGAACGGATCGTCGCCCATCAGCGCTTCGCCAGACAGTTTGAGGAGGACTCGTTGGTAGGCTGGTTTTGTCATGAATGGGGCTCCTGTGATGATTGATATTTCGAATTCGGTACTGCACCGGCCGGGATCGCCATCCGGTTGTAAAAACGGGCCTTGCGGCCCGTTCTCTTTATTACTGCTTGGCAGCAGCCATCTGGGCTGCCACTTCCGCTGCGAAGTCGTCGACTTTCTTCTCGATGCCTTCGCCGACCACGTACATCGTGAATGCTTTCACGGTGGTGTTGGCGGCCTTCAGCATCTGCTCGACGCTCTGCTTGTCGTTCTTCACGAAAGCCTGGTTGAACAGCGACACTTCTTTCAGGTACTTCTGCACCGAACCGTCGATACGCTTCGCGACGATCTCGGCCGATTGCGGCTGCTTGCCTTCGGCGACGGCCTTGTCGGCGTCTTCCTTGGCTTTCAGCTGAGCAACCGAACGCTCTTTCTCGATCAGCTCGGCCGGCACTTGCTCTGCCGACAGGGAGACCGGCTTCATCGCGGCGATGTGCATCGCGACGTCTTTACCGACCTGCTCATCGGCGCCGTCGTAGTCGACGATCACGCCGATGCGGTTGCCGTGCAGGTACGATGCCAGCTTGCCGGTGGTTTCGAAGCGCTGGAAGCGGCGGACGGTCATATTCTCGCCGATTTTGCCGATCAGTGCCGTACGCACGTCGTCGAAGGTCTTGCCGTCGACCGGCAGGGCGGCCAAGGCGGCGACATCGGCCGGGTTGTTTTCGGCGACCAGCTTGGCAGCCAGGTTGGCCATGGCCATGAACTCGTCGTTCTTGGCGACGAAGTCGGTTTCGCTATTGATTTCGACCAGCGCGCCGATGTTGCCGGCGACGAAAGCCGTCACGACACCTTCGGCGGTGATGCGGGCTGCCGCTTTCGATGCCTTGCCGCCCAGCTTGACGCGCAGGATCTCTTCGGCACGTGCCATGTCGCCTTCGGCTTCGTTCAGTGCCTTCTTGCATTCCATCATCGGTGCGTCGGTCTTCGCGCGCAGTTCACCAACCATCGCTGCAGTAATCGCTGCCATGTCATTTCTCCTAAAAGTAGGAGCAAGCCGCCGTCTTCGACGGCTTGCATATTATTAATCTATCCAGAAACTGCTTGCAAAAAGGGGCGCTCGATCTTAGGCTCGGCGCCCCTTTACAGCTCAGCGGGCCGTGACCCGCCGGGAATTAAGCTTGCTCGGAAACTTCGACGAAGTCGTCAGCCGACTTGACCATCTCGGCGACTTCGTTGGTGGCGTTTGCACGGCCTTCCAGGATCGCATCGGCGACGCCGCGTGCGTACAGGGTGATGGCCTTCGACGAGTCGTCGTTACCCGGGATGACGTGGGTCACGCCTTCCGGCGAGTGGTTGGTGTCGACCACGCCGATGACCGGGATGCCCAGCTTGCCGGCTTCGGTGACGGCGCCCTTGTGGTAGCCGACGTCCACGACGAAGATCGCGTCCGGCACGCCTTGCAGGTCCTTGATGCCGCCGATCGATTTCTGCAGCTTGTCCAGTTCGCGCGAGAACATCAGCGCTTCTTTCTTGCTCATCTTCTCGACTTCGCCCGACTCGATGGCCGCTTCCATGTCCTTCAGACGCTTGATCGAGGTCTTGATCGTCTTGAAGTTGGTCAGCATGCCGCCCAGCCAGCGCTGGTCGACGTACGGCACACCGGCGCGCTGCGCTTCAGCGGCGATGATGTCGCGGGCCTGGCGCTTGGTGCCCACCAGCAGGATCGTGCCGCGGTTGGCGGCGATCTGCTTGATGGTCTTCATCGCATCCTGGTACATCGCCATGGTTTTTTCCAGGTTGATGATGTGGATCTTGTTGCGATGACCGAAGATGAACGGGGCCATTTTCGGGTTCCAGAAACGGGTCTGGTGGCCGAAGTGAACACCGGCTTCCAGCATTTCGCGCATAGTGACAGACATTGTATTCTCCAGGGTTGGGTCTTGAATGACGGCCGGTACACCCGTTTTCGGGCACCCTTTTCGGCCGCATTCGCGATTTACATTCAAAAATTGCTCGATACGGACACGAGCAACCCGAGATTCTAGCGGGATTTGACACGAATTTCAAGCTCGCGCACGCATGACCGTCGCCGCCGGGGGCAGCGGCCGGCGGCCCGGCCACGTTATGAATCACATATAATGACCGGCACAGAACTTATCGCAGAACGGATCAATATGGCAATTTCCATCAAGACCCCGGAAGACATCGAGGGCATGCGCATCGCCGGCCGCCTCGGCGCCGAGGTGCTCGACTACATCACGCCCTTCGTCAAACCGGGCGTGACCACCGGCGAACTGGACCGCCTGTGCCATGAATACATGGTGAATGTGCAAGGCACCGTCCCGGCCCCGCTGAACTATGCGCCGCCGGGCTACCCGCCGTTCCCGAAAGCCGTCTGCACCTCCGTCAACGACGTGATCTGCCACGGGATTCCGGGCGACAAGGTCCTCAAGAATGGCGACGTGGTGAACATCGACGTCACCGTCATCACGAAGGATGGTTATCACGGCGACAACAGCCGCATGTTCTTCATCGGCGAACCGTCGAAGCTGGCGCGCCGCCTGACGGAGATCACCTACGAATGCATGTGGCTCGGCATCAGCAAGGTGAAACCGGGCGCGCACCTGGGCGACATCGGCCACGTGATCCAGCAGCACGCGGAAAACGCCGGCTATTCCGTCGTGCGCGAATTCTGCGGCCATGGCATCGGCAAGGTCTTCCACGAAGAGCCGCAGGTGCTGCACTACGGCCGTCCGGGCACGGGCGAAGAGTTGAAAGCCGGCATGATCTTCACGATCGAGCCGATGATCAACGCGGGCCGCCGCGAGATCCGCGAAATGCCGGACGGCTGGACCATCAAGACGAAGGACCGCAGCCTGTCCGCCCAGTGGGAACACATGATCCTCGTGACGGAGACGGGTTACGAAGTACTGACGACGTCGGCCGGCACCCCGCCGCCGCCCGCCATCATCCAGCCGAAAGACACCGTCGCCGCCTGACCCGCTCCCATGTCCACGTCCACCGCCACCACGTCCTCGACCGCGCAACCGCTGCAGCCGCTGCAGCTGAAGCAACGCCTGAAAGCCGAGCGCCAGCTCGTCATCGCCGAGTTCCGCGAGAACGGCAAGCCGGAAAAACTGTTGCGCGGCCTGCGCCACAGCGTCGACGGCGTGCTGGCGGATGCGTGGCATGCGGCCGGCCTGCCGCCGGATGCCGCGCTGGTGGGCGTGGGCGGCTACGGCCGCGGCGAGCTGTTCCCGAATTCCGACGTCGACCTGCTGATCCTGCTGGGCAACCCGCCCGACGCGATCGCGCAGGCGAAGCTGGAAAACTTCGTGCAGCTGCTGTGGGACCTGGGCCTGGAAATCGGTCACAGCATCCGTACGGTGGACGAATGCATGACGGAGTCGGCCGCCGACATCACCGTGCAGACGAGCCTGCTGGAAGCCCGCCTCGTGACGGGCAATGAAGCCATCTTCAACGAATTGCTGCGCCGCTACGACGAGGCGATGGACGCGCAGGCCTTCTTCCAGGCCAAGACGGCCGAGATGCGCCTGCGTCACGCCAAGTACGAATTCACGCCGTTCTCGCTGGAGCCGAACGTCAAGGAAAGCCCGGGCGCGCTGCGCGACCTGCAGGTGATCCTGTGGGTGGCCAAGGCGGCCGGTCTCGCGAATTCCTGGAGCCAGCTCGCGATCCGCGGCCTGATCACGCGCGAGGAAGCGCGCCAGCTGATGGAAAAGGAGCGCGCCTTCAAGGACATCCGCATCCGCCTGCACCTACAGACGAACCGGAGAGAAGACCGTCTCGTGTTCGACGTGCAGACGGCCATTGCGGAAACGTTCGGCCTCACGTCCACGGGCGAGGGACTCGACGCGCGCCGCGCCAGCGAATACCTGATGCAGAGATATTACTGGGCCGCGAAGACCGTGACCCAGCTGAACACGATCCTGCTGCAGAACATCGAGGCCTACCTGTTCCCCACGCCGTCGCAGCCGGTGCCGATCAACCCGCGCTTCAACGAAGTGGGCGGCTTCATCGACATCGCCGCGGACGACACGTTCGAGTCCACGCCTGCCGCCGTGCTGGAAATCTTCGTGCTGATGACGGAACGCCCCGACATCAAGGGCATGACCGCGCGCACGATGCGCGCCCTGTGGCATGCGCGCACGCTGATCGACGACGCATTCCGCGCCAACCCGCAGCACCGCGCCCTGTTCCTGCGCGTGCTGCAGGCGCCGGTGGGTCTCGTGCACGCGCTGCGCCGCATGAACGACATGGGCATCCTCGGCCGCTACCTGCCGAACTTCCGCCGCATCATCGGCCAGATGCAGCACGACCTGTTTCACGTGTACACGGTCGACCAGCACATCATGATGGTCGTGCGGAACATGCGCCGCTTCACGATGACGGAGCACGCGCACGAATACCCGTTCTGCAGCCAGCTGATCGCCAATTTCCGCGACCGCTGGCTGCTGTACGTGGCCGCCCTCTTCCACGACATCGCCAAGGGCCGCGGCGGCGACCACTCGGAACTGGGCAAGGTCGATGCGCGCGAATTCTGCCGCGACCACGCCTTGTCCGAGGAAGACACGGAACTGGTCGTGTTCCTCGTCGAGCACCACCTGACGATGTCCGTCGTCGCCCAGAAGCAGGACCTGTCCGACCCGGACGTGATCCAGTCCTTCGCCCGGCTCGTACGCGACGAGCGCCACCTGACCGCGCTGTACCTGCTGACGGTGGCCGACATCCGCGGCACGAGCCCCAAGGTGTGGAATGCGTGGAAGGCGAAGCTGCTGGAAGACCTGTACAAGATGACCCTGCGCGTGCTGGGCGGCGAGCCGCCGTCGGCCGACCGCGAACTGCGCGCGCGCCAGCAGGAAGCCTTGGCCACGCTGCGCCTGTTCGGCCTGCCGTCGGACGCGCACGAGGCGCTGTGGAAGCAGCTCGACATGGCCTATTTCCTGCGCCACGACGCCTCCGACATCGCCTGGCAGACCCGCTGCCTGGTCGACAAGCTGGGGCGCGACAAGCCCGTCGTGAAATCGCGCCTGGCACCGATCGGCGAAGGCCTGCAGGTGACGGTGTACGTGAAGGACCAGCCCGACCTGTTCGCGCGCATCTGCAGCTATTTCGACCGCAAGAATTTCTCCATCCTCGACGCCAAGATCCACACGACGAAGGATGGCTACGCACTCGACACGTTCCTCATCACGGACGAACATTTCGCCAACAGCTACCGCGACATCATCAACCTGATCGAGCACGAGCTGTGCGAGGTGCTCGTGCACCAGGAACCCCTGTCGCCGCCGCTGCGGGGCCGGCTGTCGCGCATGTCGCGCAACTTCCCCATCACGCCGACCGTGGACATGCGCCCGGACGAGCGGGGCCAGTTCTGGGTGCTGGCGATCGGCGCCAACGACCGCAACGGCCTGCTGTACTCGATCGCGAGCGTGCTGGCGCGCTACCGGATCAATCTGCACACCGCCAAGATCATGACGCTCGGCGAGCGCGTCGAGGACGTGTTCCTCATCGACGGACAGGCGCTGAACAACCAGCGCGTGCAGGTGCAGCTGGAGACCGAGTTGCTCGACGCCGTGAAGATCTAAGTTAATGCGTCATTCCCGCGCAGGCGGGAATCCATACTGAGCCGCAGAATTCGATAATTCAAAACTGCTGCGGTCTCTCAACAGAGTGGCTTCGGCACTTCAGCATGGGTTCCCGCTTTCGCGGGAACGACGGTATTTGTTTCCGTAATTTTTTGAACGACCATGACCGAACCCGTACGCCTTTCCAAACGCATGTCCGAACTTGGCCTCTCTTCCCGCCGCGAGGCCGATGAGTGGATCGCGAAAGGATGGGTCCGCGTCGACGGCCAGGTGGTGTCCGAGCTGGGCAGCAAAGTCTTGCCGCACCAAAAGATCACCGTCGAACGCCAGGCAGCCGCCCAGCAGGCCAAGCGCGTGACCGTGCTGCTGAACAAGCCGGTCGGCTTCGTCAGCGGCCAGGCGGAAGACGGCTACAAGCCGGCCGTCGTGCTCGTGAAACCGGAAAACCGCTGGGCGGACGATCCATCGCCCGAGCTGTTCCACCCGACGCAGCTGAAATCCCTCGTGCCGGCCGGACGGCTGGACATCGATTCCGTCGGCCTCCTCGTGCTGACGCAGGACGGCCGCATCGCGAAGCAATTGATCGGCGAAGACACGTCCATCGAAAAGGAATACCTCGTACGCGTGCA
This sequence comes from Telluria mixta, assembly GCF_029223865.1. Lineage (NCBI taxonomy): Bacteria > Pseudomonadati > Pseudomonadota > Betaproteobacteria > Burkholderiales > Oxalobacteraceae > Telluria > Telluria mixta. The sequence continues at coordinate 4,875,480 of NZ_CP119520.1, read as the reverse complement.
GTACACGAAGCCGGGACGCCTGCCGGACGCCGACCTCAAGAAGCTGAACCACGGCCTGTGGATGGACGGCAAACCGCTGCTGCCCGCAAAAGTGCGCTGGCAAAACGACGACCAGCTCAGCTTCACCCTCAGGGAAGGCCGCAAGCGCCAGATCCGCCGCATGTGCGACATGGTCGGCCTCAAGGTCATCGGCCTCAAGCGTGTGCGGATCGGCCGCGTGAAGCTCGGCGACCTGCCGCCCGGGCAGTGGCGCTATTTAGGCGCAGACGAGCGCTTCTGATCCTCAATGCGCGTGCCGCATCTGTGTCCACGGATCCAGCACGCGCAGTTCATCGAGCACGGCCCGCGGCGCCTCGACGGTGCCGCCGCTGTCCTGGTCCCACTCCAGCCTCAGCTTTGATCGGCCCCTGCGCAAGTCCACGCGGACGTAATCGACCCACGCGTCTTCGGCATCGTATTCGAACGTCTTCATCCAACCGGTCCGCAGCAGCGCTTCCAGCGTCTGGCGCAGTGCGAATGGTGGGAGGTCCGAAATCGTTTCAGGGTGTAACTGGGGATCATTGAAGACGCCCAGGTATCTGACGAATTGTGAAATCCACGCCATCGCTGCCTCCCAACATCGGTTGACGTTGATTTCAGTCTACTAAGGCGGGAAGCATATTGACGTTAGCTAACGCACATAGCGGAACCAAATGCAGTTCGCATATGTCACAAATTTGTAACTTTTTGTTTCAGCAACGTCGTATGATCTCTTTCAGGCAAGAATTCTGTGCAACTCCTCGATACTGACGGGTTTGGTGAGATGGTGCGAAAAGCCACGGTTGCGGGTCTGGCGCCGGTCGGCATCCTGCCCCCATCCCGTCAGTGCCGCGATCCGCACGGTGGTGAAGCGCTCGTCCTGGCGCAGGCGGCGCGCGACTTCATAGCCGTCCATGCCGGGCATCCCGAGGTCGAGCAAAACACTGGTCGGCTGGAAAGTTTCAGCCATCGCCAGCGCGGCGCGACCGTCGTACACGACGCGGACCTCGGCGCCATCCGCTTCCAGCAATAACCCAAGCGTATCGGCGGCGTCGCGGTTGTCGTCCACGACAAGGATGCGCTGGCCGTGGAACGGCGCGGCCGGTTGGGCCAGGCCCAGCTGCGGTGCGTCGTCATCCGTATCGAGCTCGGCTGCGAGCGGCAGCCGCACGATGAACTCGCTGCCCTGGCCCGGCCCGGCGCTGCGCGCCTCGACGGTGCCGTGGTGCATCTCGACGAGGCTGCGCACCATCGTCAGGCCGATGCCGAGGCCGCCCTGTCCCCGCCCGGCGGACCGGTGGGCCTGCGCGAACATGTCGAACACGCACGGCAGCGCATCAGCCGGAATGCCGATGCCCGTGTCGCGCACGATGGCCAGGACCTGGCCGTCCTCGCGCCGCACGTCGAACCAGATGCGTCCGCCCCCGTCCGTGTACTTGGCGGCGTTGTTGAGCAGGTTGGCAAACACCTGCGTCAGGCGCACGCGGTCGGCTTCGAGGACGAGCGGCTGCTCCGGCAGCGCGACGGCGAGCTGGTGGCCGGCCCGCTCGATCATCGGCTGGCTCGTCTCGACGGCGCTGTGGACGATCTCGGCGAACTGCAGCCGCTCCAGCTTCAGGTCGATCTTGCCGCGCGTGATGCGCGACACTTCCAGCAGGTCGTCGACGAGGCGCGCCATCTGCTTCACCTGGCGCCCCACCATCTCGACGACACGGTCGGACTGGCGCCGGCCGTCCGGACGGCGCATCAGCTGCACCGCGTTGCTGATCGGGGCCAGGGGATTGCGCAATTCGTGGGCCAGCGTCGCAAGGAACTCGTCCTTGCGACGGTCGGCCTCCTTTAGCGCCTCCTCGGCCTGCACGGCCCCCGTGATGTCGAGCGAGATGCCGACGTAGCCACGGTGTTCGCCGTCGCCCGAATGCCAGGGCGACGCATGGGATTCGAACCAGTGCCGGCTGCCATCCTTCACCACCGCCTGCATGCGCTGGGTAAAGGCGCCGCGCGTGCGGATCGCGTCGAACACGTCGCGCAGGTACGCGTCCATGTCGCCCGGCCGGGAGATGCTCTTCCAGCCGGCGTTGCCGTCCGCCGTTGTCACTTCATCGGTGACGCAGCGCTGGTTCAGGTAGATAACGTTGCCGTCCACGTCGAACTGGTACACGAGCGCGGGCGACGCGTCGGCCAGCGCGCGGAACCGGCCCTCGCTCTCGCGCAGCGCATCCTCGGCGCGCCTGCGCACGGTGATGTCGTGGAACAGGATCGCCACGCGCGGCACCTGGCGCCCGCCGACCGGGTACACGAAGAAGTCGTACCAGCTGCCCAGCGGCTGCGAAAAGCATTGCGAGCGGCTGGAGACGCCCGTGCGCACGACCTGGGCGCAGGCGTCCAGCCAGCACGGCTCGTGCTCCGGGGGCATGCGCAGCTGGCCCGGCCCCACGTAGGCGATGTTGGCCATGCGCACGGCGGCCGGATTCGCTTCCGCGTAATCGAGGCCGGTAGGCCGGCCCGTATCGTCGAAGCGCACGGTCGCGAGGAGGAAACCTTCGTCCATCGCCTCGAACAGCATGCGGTAGCGCCGTTCGCTCTCGGCCAGCGCGGCCTGGGTGCGGCGGCGCTCGTCGACGTCGATGTGCATGCCCACCCATTTACGGACGCTGCCGTCGCGGTTGAACAGCGGCGCCGCACGCGCATTGGTCCAGCGCCAGCCGCCGGAGGCCATCTGCACGCGGAACTCGGCGTTCAGGATCCGGCGCGTGCCGACGGCCGCACGCCATTCGCGCAGCACATAGGCGCGGTCGTCCGGATGCACGGCCTCGATCCAGCCCACGCCCAGCGACGCCGATTCCGACTGGCCCGTATAGGTCGTCCAGCTGGGCGAGCCGGTGATGACGCGGCCGTGCGCATCCGCTTCCCACACCGTCTGCGCGAAGCCCTCGACCATCGCCCGGAACCGCTCCTCGCTCTCGGCCAGCCGCGCCTCCGTCTCCTTGTTCTCGGTGACGTCGATCACGAACAGCACGCAGCGCGCATTTGCACCCTCGCCCGAGATGCGCGCGGGCGCGAACAGGCCCCACCAGCGGCTGCCGTCCTTGCGCCGCATCTGCTTCGTGTACGGCAGGGTGACCCCTTTGTCGATGAGGTCGCGCAGCGCGCGTGCCGACACGTCCCAGAACTCGGGCGGCGTCATGTCGCGCCAGTTCGGCATCGTGCGCAATTCCTCGCGGGTATAGCCCGTCATCCGTTCGAATGCCGCATTGACGTCGCGGACGATGCCGTCGATGTCGAAATACAGTACGCCGACGGTACTGATGCTGAGGGTGGCGTCGATAAGGGCCTTGTGTTCGCGCAGCAACCGCTCGGCCGCGCGGCTCTCCTCGACCTCGCGTTCCAGGTGTTCCTTGCTTTCCAAAACGGGACGCAGGCGCTCCTCGACCTTGCGCTCGATCTCGCCGCCGTCGGCGCCCGCGCGCGCGCCGCCGGCCTGGTGCGCGGCCGCGGCGAACGCGGCGCAGGTGCGCAGCCGGCGCAGGTCGTCGGCATCGAAGCGGGCCTCGCCATCGCCCAGTACGGCCGCCAGTGCGCCCGTCGCGTTGCCGTGGACGCGCCACGGCACACCGAGGAACTCGGCCACGGGCACGCCGCTGGCGCGCAACGATGGGAATTTATCGGCCGGCTGTTCCATCAGCACGGCGCCGTCGGCGCGGATGACGGTGCCGCACGCGCACTCGTCCAGGCCCCAGCGCTCGCCCTCATGTCCGGCCAGCGCGCCGGAGACGACGCACCACCGCACCGTGTCGCCGTCGGGCGCGTCGTGCGTACCGTGGGCACCGTGGGCACCGTCGCGCACCGCCACGACGACCGCATCGGCACCGCACAGCGTGCGGACGGCGTCGGCCAGATGCTGCTGGACATCCTCCGGCGTGTCGGCCAGCGCCTGCGCCAGGCGCGCCAGCACGGCCGTCTCCGCCGCGCCGTCACGCGCGGGCAGATGCGCCGCGCGTTCGCGCAGGACGGCTTCCACGACTTCGTCGTCGCGGACTCCAATCGATACGTCAGGTGTCGAGTCGGCCATGGTTGTCGATTATCGGTTGTCCACGCCCTGCAACCCCAGATTACTTGACATTTCGATCACTGCCAATCGAATTTCAATCGTGCTCGCCACGTTTAACAATATTTAACGAAATCCGTGGCGCCGGCGAGCGAAACCGTAGCGCGCCTGCCAAATAAGGGCATTTGAACGGCCGCCGTCCAGTTTCCCGATACAAGATAGATAGCGATAACAACCGTCTCGCCAGATACAGTGGCGAACGCAATCAAAGAAAGGCCGGTCAGCGCACGGGATCGGGCTCGCCGAGCGCGCGTTCCAGTTCCTCCAGCCGCACGGGCTTTTTCAAATGCAGGTCGAAGCCGGCGGCCAGCGCCTGGCGCACATCGTCCGGCTGGCCGTAGCCGGTGACGGCCACGAGCCGGATGCCGCCCTGGCGCTTGAGCAGCCGCGCCACCTCGTAGCCGGAGATGTCGGGCAGGTCGATGTCGACGAAGGCCACGTCGGGACGCTGGCCGGCGGCCAGCGCGAGCGCGGACCTGCCGTCCGCCGCCGCCATCACCGTGCAGCCGCGCGACTGCAGCAGCGCGCACGTCATGTCGCGCAGGTCGTCGTTGTCTTCCACGAGCAGTACGCGCCGGCCCGGTGCGACGGCCACGCCATCCGCGCCACTGTCCGCGCCGGGGCCGGCGAACGCCGCGCGCGCCAGCGGCAGCCGGACGGTGAACGTGCTCCCCTGCTGCGGCCCGTGGCTGGCGACGGCCACGCTGCCATGCTGCTGCTCGACGAGCGACTTGACGACGGCCAGCCCGATCCCGAGCCCGCCCTTCGCGCGGCTCAGCACCTTGCCCTGCACGAACACGTCCCAGATGCGGGGCAGCAGGTCGGGGTCGATGCCCTTGCCGTTGTCGGCCACCACCAGCTCCGCCATGTCCGGCCCGGCCGCGCGGCGGACCGACACGCGGATCCAGCCGCCCGCCTGCGTGTACTTGGCGGCGTTCTCGACGAGGTTGCCGATCACCTGCTGCAACCGGGTCGGATCGGCGCAGACCCACACCGGCGCCAGGTCCAGTTCGACGGTGTGCTCGGCCGTCGTCCCCTGCGTCTGCAGGGTCAGCGCCACGTCGCGCACGGCGGCGGCCAGGTCGAGCGGCACGGGCGCCAGCGTCACGCGGCCGCTGAGCACGCGGTTGGCGTCCAGCAGTTCGTCGACGAGGTGGGCCAGGTGGCGGCTCTGGCGCCCGATGATCTGGTGCGCGCGCTCGGCCGCCTGGCCGCTGGCGCCCATCTGGATCAGGGCGATGGCGGAACTGATCGCCCCCAGCGGATTGCGCAGCTCGTGGCCCAGCATCGCGAGGAATTCGTCCTTGGCGCGGTTCTGCGCCTCGGCGAGGCTGCGCGCCGCCTCCGCCTCCGCCAAGTGGCGCTGGCGCGCCGCGTCCAGCCGGATCAGGCGGGTGGACACGGCGTGCAGCACCTTCTGCAGCGCGTTGAGTTCCGTGATGCGCAGGTCGGCGGGCGGCGGCAGCCAGCCGTCGACCATGCCCTCGGTGGCGGCGCCCAGGTATTCGGTGGCGCGCAGCAGGCGGCGCGCGAACAGCAGCGCGCCCAGGCACGCCAGCGCCACCGCGCACAGCAGCGTCGCGGCCGTGAGCGAGACGGCGTGCGCGGCGGTCGCCTCCAGTTCCGCCACCGGCACACCGACGGCGGCCGTCCAGCCGGACAGCGGCGAGCGCGCCACCGCCGCGTACATCGGCACGCCTTCGCGGCTGTCGCTGCGCACGATCCCCGCGCCGGCGCGCAGGCCCGCCATCAGTTCCGGGCGCGGCTTGCCGGCCACGTGCTCCGCCCAGCGCTGGTTGCGCGCGATCGTGCTGCCCCCGCGGTCGAACACGGTGATCAGCCACGACGCCGGCACGTCTTGCGGCAGCATCCGGTTCAGGTCGCGCGCGTACAGCCACTGGCCGAGCACCAGCCGCCGGCCGTCGCCCAGCGCCACGGGGATCTGCGCCGACACGACGTAGTTGCCGGTCACGTTGCCCACGATCAGGTCCGACACGCCCGGCGTGGCGCGGTCGAGCACACTCCGCACGCGCTGCCGCGTGGCGGCCTTCGGCTCGCCCGTCGCGGTGCCGTATGGACGAATGGTGTTGAACACTTCGTCGCCGTCCGCGCGCAGCAGCGCGGTGTGGCGGCGGCTGCCCGCGTTCGCATTGCTCGCCTGGCTGTAGAACGTCGCGAAGTCGCCGCGGAACAGCGACGTCGACGTCGTCAGCGCCTGCCCGCTGGCCAGCGCGGCCGTGAGCTCCTGGTCCATCGTCAATACGGTGGCGCGCGCCAGCTCCTGCATGCCGCGCAGCACGGCCTGGCGCTCCGCATCGAGCAGCAGCCGGATGGCGATCGCCGATCCCAGGATCACGGGCAGGAAAACGACGGCGGCCAGCAGGGCCAGATGCGTGCGCACTCTCATGGTTTCCGATAACGAAAATCCGAATCGTCTGATTGTATCTTCAGCAAGATTGAACGAGATCGCGCACGTGCAAAAAAAGCATAACCCCTGTCGGTACAGGCTTCATGAGGTCGCCCGGCACATGATGGCCAACATTGGCAAATCAATTCGTGTTGTTGCAGTTTGGAAATATGTTATATTTGCGACATGCCGGCCGACACCCCGCCGGCGCCACGTCAACGAACCATGTATCGTCATTCCTTCGTCCGCCCTGCCCTGGCCGTCGTGGCCTGCCTGTCCGCCGCCGGCGCCGCGCGTGCCGCGCCACCGCCGGCCTACAATTTTTCGCCGGTCAATCAGTACAACCTGCAGGTGTCGGCCGGTTTCTGGAACCCGATCATCCGCTACGTGTCGGCGAAAAGCGGCGTCCGCCTGAATCTCAAACTGGGCCGCACGTCGGCGGACACGACAAGCTATGTGCTCGCGCGCGAAGTCGACTTCGCGTTCACGAATCACCTGTTCAGCCCGGACCGCGCACGGCTGGGCTGGACCGTGTTCGGCCGCCGCGATGCGCCGCCCGTGCGGGCGCAGATCGTCGTGCCGGCCGATTCGCCCGTGATGGGCCTGGCGCAACTGGCCGGCGAGCCCGTCGCCTTCCCCGGTCCGGAAGCGATGATCGCGTACAAGGTCGCGTATGCCCAGCTGCTGCGCCGGAACGTCCCCGTCGACGTCGTCTTCGCCGGCAACATGGATGCCGCGTTCGCCCAGATGTTCGCGGGCAAGGCGGTGGCGGCCGGCGCCAATTCCCAGCTCGTGCAGAACTACCGGGGCCGCGAACACAAATCGTTCCGCGTGCTGTGGAGTTCGGAGCCGTTCAACGACCTGGCCCTGATGGCGTCGCCGCGTGTCCCGGCCGACCAGGTCCGCGCGGTCGCCGAGGCCTTCTTCGGCATGGACAAGGATCCGGAAGGCCGCAGCATCCTCGCGGCCGCTGCGGAACTCGTGCATGCGCCGGCGCCCGTTTCCTTCGTCGCGGCCAGCGACGCCGACTATGCCGCCTACCGCGCGTTCCACGCGGACGCGCCGCCGAACCTGCGCTGACACGATGACCCTCTCTCCGATCCTGCGCTTCCTGCAGCGCATCCCGGCGCTGCCCCGCTCCCTCGTCGGCCGCGTGTTCACCGTGTTCAGCCTCACGCTGCTGCTGTCGATGGGCACGGGCCTGGGCCTGTTCTACCGCTACCAGTTCCTGCAGCACATCGAGGAAACCCAGGACACGGCGCTGACGCTCGTCGAGGTGGCCACGCAGACGATCGAGGACAGCGTGGTGATCGGCGACTACGACACGGTCAAGCGCACCCTGGGCAAGATGCTGTTCCAGTCGCCGTTCAAGCGCGCCGAATTCATCGACGTGGGCGGCGGCATCCTCCGCGTGGACGCGCCGCGCGTGACGCGCAGGCTGGCGCCGCGCTGGCTGACGCAGCGCATCGCCGACAAGCTGTACGACGTCAACCGCATCGCCAACGTGGGCGGCAAGGACTACGGCGTCGTGCGCCTGCAGTTCGACGAGGAGAAGCTGGCGGCGCAGTTGTGGAGCCTTGTGCTGGAGACGGCCGGCGTGGCGTTCGTCGTGTTCGTCGCCAGCGTCGCCCTGATGCGCACCCTCGTGCGCCGCTGGCTCGACAACCTGGGGCGCCTGCGCTCGTTCGAGCACGACGTGGCCGCGGGCCGCATCACCGCCGAGGCGGCGCTGCTGGCCGACGCGCCGACCGAGATCCAGGAAGCCATCCGCGCCGTCAACCGCAGCGCGGCCAGCCTGCGCGACCAGTTCGGCCAGCGCATCGATTCGCTGATGAACTCCCTCATGCAGCACAAGAGTGCGATGGACCAGGCCGCGATCGTGTGCGAGGCCGACGCGGCCGGCGTCATCACCGGCGTCAACGACCTGTTCGTGACGAGCAGCGGTTTCACCCGCCCGGAAGTCGTGGGCCAGCGTCTGGGCGACGTCGGACGCCCGGCCGGCGCGCGGTTGCCGTGGCAGCCGTCGGACCGCGTCTGGAACGGCGAGGTCGTGATCGCGGGACGCCACGGCCGGCGCCACTGGCACCGCACCATCGTGCCCATGTTCGCCGCGCCCGGCACGGTCGAGCGCTACATCTGCATCGACATCGACATCACGGAACGCAAGGAATTCGAGCGCACGATCGTCGAGAACGCGCAGCGCCAGACGCTGATCGCGGAACTCGGGCGCAAGGCGCTGGCCGCGAACGGCCTCGACGAACTGTTCGCGGACGCCGCCGACGCCGCCGCGCGCGGCCTCGGCGCGCCCGGCGCCGCCCTGTTCGAAGCGGGTCCGGACGGCATGCTCGTGCGCGCGGGCGCCGGCCGGCTCGCACAGTCCACGGGTCTGCAACTGGCCTGCCCGCAGGACGACCCGCCTGTCGTCGCCCATGCCATCGACGCGGCGCTGCGGCCCTGGTTCGCGCCGCTGGCCGCGCTGCACGGGATCGACACGGGCATCGACACGGCCATCGTGTGCGGCGAGCGCGCGTTCGGCCACCTGGGCGTGTACGCCGCACGCCCGCGCCGCTTCGGCGCCGACGACGCCAACTTCCTGCACGGCGTGGCCAACATCGTCGCCACCGCCGTCGAGCGCCAGGAAGCGCGCAACCGGCTGACGTACCTGGCCCAGTACGATCCGCTCACGAGCCTGCCGAACCGGCGCCGCCTCGCGCACAGCCTGGAAGACGCGATCGCCGCCGCGGCCCGCGCACAAGGCCGCGCGGCCGTCATGTTCATCGACCTCGACCGCTTCAAGAACGTCAACGACATGCTGGGCCACGACGTCGGCGACCAGTTGCTCGTGCAGGCGGCGAAACGGCTCACTGCCTGCGCACGCGCGGACGACGTCGTCGCGCGGCTGGGCGGCGACGAATTCGCGCTCGTGCTGCCCGCGCTGGACGACGACGGCGTGGCCGCCGATATCGCCGCGCGTGTCATCGAGGCGCTGGCGCAGCCGTTCTATCTCGAGGGCCAGCAGCTGTTCGTGTCGGCCAGCGTCGGCATCGCCACGTATCCGGAGAACGGGCGCGACGCCGAGACGCTGCTGAAGAATGCCGACACCGCGATGTACGGCGCCAAGAACGGCGGCCGCAACAACTACCAGTTCTACGTCGCCGAGATGCACGAGAACGCGACGCAGCGCCTGCAGACGGAAACGCAGTTGCGCCTCGCGCTGGAGCGCGGCGAATTCCTGCTGCACTACCAGCCCAAGCTCGACCTGGCGACCGGCACCATCAGCGGCTTCGAGGCGCTGCTGCGCTGGAACCATCCGCAGCGCGGCCTCGTTCCGCCGCTGGAATTCATCGACATCCTCGAGGACACGGGCCTGATCCTGCCCGTCGGCGAATGGGTGATCGGCGAAGTGTGCCGCCAGCTGAAAGCCTGGCAGGCGCAGGGCATGATGGTACAACCGGTGGCGATCAACCTGTCCGCGCGCCAGCTGCAGCAGGCGGACCTGGCGGGCGCCGTCGAGTGCATCGTCGCGCGCGCCGGCGTCGACCCGGCGCTGCTGGAATTCGAGCTGACCGAATCGATGCTGATGACGAACCCGGAAGGCGCGGTCGAGATCCTCGCGCGCATCAAGGCCCTCGGCATTCGCCTGTCCGTGGACGATTTCGGCACGGGCTATTCGAGCCTCGCGTACCTGAAACGCTTCCCGCTGGACGCGCTGAAGATCGACCGCACCTTCGTGCGCGACCTGCCGGACGATCCGGACGACGCTGCGATCACGAAGGCCGTGATCCGGCTCGCGCACAGTCTCAGCCTGAAGGTCGTGGCCGAGGGCGTCGAGAACGTGGACCAGTTGCGCGAACTGGAACAATACGGCTGCGACCAGATCCAGGGGTATTACGTCAGCCGGCCGCTGCCGGCCCAGGCGTGCGAGGCGCTGCTGGCCGGGACCGCGATTGCCTAGATTCGGCTAAACTAGTGGGATTCCTCCGTTTCGACAATCCCACCATGTCTCACAATCCACTCCAGGTGGCGCGCCGCGTCGACGCCATCGAACCCTTCCGCGTGATGGAAATGGTCAAGGCCGCGGCCGCGATGGTGCGCGCCGGCCAGGACGTCATCAGCATGAGCGTCGGCGAACCCGACTTCACGGCACCCGACCTGGTCGCCCGCGCCGCCATGGACGCCATCCAGCGCGGCGCCACGCAGTACACGGAATCGCTGGGCCTCCCGGCCTTGCGCGAAGCCATCTCCGCGCACTACGCCCGCGCCTGTGGCCTCGACATCGCCCCGCAGCGCATCGTCGTGACGGCGGGCGCGTCGGCCGGCCTGCTGCTGGCCTGCGCCGCGCTCGTGGCGGAAGGCGACGAGGTCCTGATGCCCGACCCGAGCTACCCCTGCAACCGCCACTTCGTCAGCGCGTTCGGCGGCCAGGCCGTCCTCGTGCCGTCCGGTCCGGCCGAGCGCTACCAGCTGACGGCGGCCCAGGTGGCCGGGCGCTGGACGGAGCGCACGCGCGGCGTGATCGTCGCGTCGCCGTCGAACCCGACCGGCACGTCGATGACGCCGGAACAGACGCGCGACGTCGTCGCGGCCGTGCGTGCGCGCGGCGGTTTTTCGATCGTCGACGAGATCTACCAGGGTTTGTACTATAGCGAGAAGGAAGGCGACCGCGCGACCAGCGCCCTGTCGTTCGGCGACGACGTCATCACCGTCAACAGCTTCTCGAAATACTTCAGCATGACGGGCTGGCGCCTGGGCTGGCTCGTGCTGCCGGAGTCGCTCGTGCCGGCCATCGAAAAGCTGGCGCAGAACCTGTTCATCTGCGCGCCCGCCATCGCCCAGCACGCGGCGCTGGCCGCGTTCCACGACGACGCCATCGCCATCTTCGAGGAGCGCCGCCGGGAATTCCGCCGCCGCCGCGACTTCCTCGTGCCCGCGCTGCGCGACCTCGGTTTCCAGGTACCCGTGCTGCCGGACGGCGCGTTCTACGTGTATGCCGACATCACGCAGGTCGACCATCCGCTGGCGCACGACAGCAGCGCGTTCGGCATGGCCGTGCTGCGCGACGCGCTGGTCGCGATCGTGCCGGGCGATGACTTCGGGTTCGCCGCGCCGAAACAGCACGTGCGCTTTTCCTACGCGACGAAATACGAGCGGATCGAACAGGCGGTCGACCGCCTGGCGCGCCTGGTCAGGCGCTGAAGGTTGAGACCGGGGCGGGGGCGTCGGCGACCACGGCCAGCAGCGCGGCAGCGCCGACCGGCTTGACGAGGTAGCGGTCGAATCCGGCCGCGAGGCCGCGCGCCTCGTCGTCCGGCTGGCCGTAGCCCGTCAGCGCGATCGCATACGGACGGGCGCCTTCCTGCTGCGCGCGCAGGGCCTGCATCAGCTTGAGGCCGTCGAGTTCGGGCAGGCCGATGTCGCACACGATCACGTCCCACGGCTCGGCGAGCGCGCGCGCCAGGCCGGCGCGGCCATCCGCTTCGCACACGACCTCATGGCCTTGCGTAAGCAGGATGTCGGCCAGCGTGGCGCTGGCATCCTCGTTGTCTTCCACGAGCAGGATGCGGCGGCGCGGCGTGGCCTGTGCCGGTTCGGGCACGACCGGCGCCGCGGGCACGCCGGCAGCGCGCGGCAGGCGCACCGTGAAGCGGCTGCCGCAGCCGGGACCATCGCTGTGCGCCTCCACCGTCCCGTGGTGCATGCCCACGAGGTTGCGCACGACGTTCAGGCCCACGCCGAGCCCGCCCTCGGACCGGGCCAGCGAGCGCGGACCCTGCGTGAACAGGTCGAAAATATAAGGCAGCACCTCGGGCGCGATGCCGGTGCCATTGTCGGCAATCGTCACCACGATCTCGTTTGGTCCGGCCTGCGCGGCAAGCCGGAGCCGTCCGCCGTCGCCCGTGTATTTGGAAGCATTGCCGAGCAGGTTCGTGAACACCTGCGCGAGACGCACCTTGTCGCCCTCCACCGCGACCGCCCCCGCCGGCAGCTCGACATCGAGCGCCTGGCCGCGTTCCGCGATGCGCGGCTGCACGGTCTCGACGGCGTGGCGCAGCACGTCGGCCATGGCCAGCGATTCGACGGTGAGCGTGATCTTGCCGCTGCTGATGCGGGCCGCGTCGAGCAGGTCGTCTAGCAGGCGCGCCATGTGGTCGACCTGGCGCGAGATGACGCTCGCGAGCCGCAGCTGCTGCGGCGCGGCGCCGGCGTCGCGCTCCAGCAGCGACGCCGCCATCGCCAGCGGCGACAGCGGATTGCGCAGCTCGTGCGCGAGCATGGCGAGGAATTCGTTCTGGCGGCGGTTGGCGGCTTCCGCGTCTTCGCGCTGATCCTCCGCGTTGAAGGTGGCGAGGATGAGGTTCTCGTTGGCTTCGCGCAGCCGCGCCACGTCGGCTTCGAGCACCTCGCGCTCCTCGGCCTGGCGCCGGACCAGTGCGTGCACCGCCTCGAGTTCGGCCTCGAGCGCATGGACACGGCGCAGCAGCGCATCGTCGAACCCGGCGTCGCGCACGACATCATCGAGGGAACGCTGCGCCGAGGCGGGCGGCTGTTGTCGGTACGTTCCCATCGTCGTCCTTTACTTGTGCGGCTCGCGCCGCGTGGGGAAGCCTGTCATGAGGGCATCGAGGTTCGTCGCGTGCGGCGAGACCTCGATGCCCGCGTCGGTGATGCGGTATTCGCGCAGCTCGTTACTGTGGCTCGTGCCCCGCACCTTGATGACGGTCATGAACTTGCAGACGTGTCCTTCCACTTCGGCGAAACGCATCGACAGCACGGCGTCGGCCAGGAAGCACAGGTTGTCGATGGAGAAGCGCCAGTTCGGCTGGTTCTCCTCGTAGCCCACCGTGACGACGGCGGTGACGCCGCGCCGCGCCAGCAGCGACAGCGTGCGGAACACGGACAGGCGCAGGTCGTAGCGGAATTCCGGTGCGAGATACAGCCCGATCTCCGACAACGAATCGATCACGACCCGGGTCGCACCCGTGCGCTCGATCGCCTCCGTCAGCTGGTCGAGCAATTCCTCGACCGTGAGCGACAGCGACAGCGATTGCAGCACCGTCACCTGGCCGGACTGCACCATGCTGATGAGTTCCGCGTTGTGCAGGCGCGACGTGTGTTTTTCGAAGAACACGGCGATGCCCTTCTCGCCCTGCGCCGCGCCGGCCTGCAGGAAGCGCGTGCCGAGGATCGTCTTGCCGATCCCCGTGGGGCCGGACACGAGCATCGTATGACCCTGCGGCAGGCCGCCGTGGAGCATCTCGTCCAGGCCCGCCACGCCGGTTGCGATCTTGCGCGGACCGTCGGCGATGGTTTCGTAGGCATCCAGCACGGGCGTCAGCACGCGCGGATAGACCCGGATACCGTCGTCCGTGATGCGCAGCGTGTGCGCGCCGGCCAGGTGGGCCTGGCCGCGCATCTTGACGATGCGGACCTTGCGCACCACCGAATCCTCGTCCAGGTTGTGCGACAGCGCGATCATGCCGTCGGCCACCGTGATGATCGGGTTGGCCTCGACGTCCGCCTGGGTGTATTCGCCGATGAGGAACGTGGTCGCCTGCCAGGTCGCCATGCGCGAGCCCAGTTCCTGGATGAAGTGCTGCAGGTCCCACAAGCCTTCGTTGCCGCTGCGCGCCGTCTGCACGACGGAGCGGAACGAGTCGACGAACACGAGGCTGGGGCCGAAATCCTCCACTTCGCGCATGATGCGCTCCAGCACGCCGCTGAAATCGCCCGCGCGCAGGTCGTCGGCAAGGTTGACGTAGCGGATCGCCGGGCCGACCTTGTCCATGTCGAAGAACGTGAACTGCTGCTGGTAGCGCAGCATCTTCAGCGGCGGTTCGCCGAGCACGGTAAAGAACAGCGCGCGGCGCTGCTCGTTCGCGAGCGAAAACATGATCTGGTGCGCGAGCGTCGTCTTGCCGCTGCCGGGTGCGCCCGCGATCAGCGTGAACGAAAACTCCGTCAGGCCGCCGCCCAGAAGCACATCAAGCCCTGGCACACCGGTGCACAATTTCTCCAGGGTTACTTTTCCGCTCATTTATCGTGCTCCTCTTGATTCTTTTGCGGCGTGCCGTCCGCACCGGTTTCGGCCAGCAGCCGTGCCGTCAACGTGGGGCCGATGAGGGCCCCCAGCTGCCGCACGAACGCGCCCATCAATTCATCGTGTGTCGCGGCCGCTTCTGCGGGGTCCGCCGCCGCCAGGTCGTGCTCGAGGGCGGACAGCAGCAACGTGCTCGTGCGGCGCGTGGCGTCGATGCTGAGCCACGCCCGCGGCGGCGACAGCAGGCGGGCCGAGCGCGTGAACAACGCGACGAAACCGCCTTCGCCGATCAGCGGCACCAGTTGCCGGCCCAGGCGCGACCAGGGGCGGATCAGCGGCGCGGCATGGTCGGCGGGAGCCGGTTGCGCTCTGTTTTCGTCTTTATCCATGCAGGAGTGGTGTCGGAGTTGTCATGCCATGCGGCGTGGCCTCGGCTTGGCACGTCCGTTCTTTGAATTATAACGTGAATGCAAGGTTAATTTATTTAATATAGTGTCAATACGGACAACGTGCGACAGCCGGTGCTACCATCGCGCACTTGTATCACTCAAGAGCCGTCCACCATGTCTTTCCGTATCTACGCCGCCTCCTTCCTGCTCGCCGCCGCCGGCACCGCACACGCCCAGTCCGCCCCGCCCGTGGCCGAGGCACCGCTGCGCGCCCACCTGTCCTTCCTCGCCGACGACCTGCTCGAAGGCCGCGGTACGGGCCAGCGCGGCGGCGAACTCACCGTGCGCTACCTCGAGACCCAGGCTGCCGTGCTGGGTTTGAAGCCGCTGGCGGACGGCGGCTACCGCCAGAAGGTCGAGCTGGTCGGCCAGAAGACGTTGCCCGGCAGTACCTTCCGCTTCGTGGCCGGCGGCCGCGTGCTGCCCGCCACGTTCGGCCAGGACGTCGTGTTCGGCAACGCCGATGGCAACGCGGCCACACGCGTGTCGGCGCCCCTGCTGTTCGTCGGCTACGGCATCGACGCCCCCGACGAGCGCTGGAACGATTTCCTCGGCGCCGACGTGAAGGGCAAGGTGCTCGTCGCGATGGTCAACGATCCGCAGCCCACGAGCGCGGAGCCGGACCGCTTCGGCGGCAAGTCGCTCACGTGGTACGGCCGCTGGACCTACAAGTTCGAGGAAGCCGTGCGCCAGGGCGCGGCCGGCATCCTGCTGATCCACACGACGCCGTCCGCGTCGTATCCGTGGAGCGTCCCCGTCAACAGCTTCTCGCACGAGCAGTTCCACCTCGCCGGCAAGGGCAACCCGCTGCAGGGCTGGATCAGCGAAGACATGGCGCGGACGCTCCTCGCGGCCAGCGGCCAGGACCTCGACCGCCTGCGCGCCGCCGCCGAAGTCCGTGGCTTCAAGCCGGTGCCGCTCGCGGCCAGCGTCGAGGCGGACGTGAAGAGTCTTGTCCGCACCGTCGTCGAGTACAACGTGGCCGGCATCGTGCCCGGCACCGATCCGAAGCTGCGCGACCAGGCGGTCGTCTATTCCGCGCACTGGGACCACCTGGGCATCGATCCGGACAACGGCAAGCCCGATCATATCTGGAACGGCGCCATCGACAACGGCTCCGGCACGGCCGCCCTGCTCGCGATGGCCCAGGCGGCCGTCAAGCGTCCGGCCAAACGCACGCAGATCTTCCTGTGGCCGTGCGCGGAAGAACAGGGCCTGCTGGGCAGCCTGGCCTACGTGCGCAACCCCGTGTGGCCGCTGGCGAAGACCGCCGCGGACCTGAACCTGGACAGCATGAACTTCGTCGGCCGCACGCGCGACATGGGCGTGGCTGGTGCCGAGCGCAGCTCGCTGTATGCGACCTCCGCCACGGTCGCGAAGGCGATGGGCCTAACCCTGGCCGCGCCCGTGCCGGACCTCGGCGGCGCCTACTTCCGCGCAGACCACTTCAACTTCGCCAAGGCCGGCGTCCCCGCGTTCAACGTCGGCTCGGCCGTGTTCTCCGGCGACGGCCATTTCGACTTCGAGCACGACCAGGCGGCGGAAGGCGCGAAGATGCGCGCGTTCACGAAGGATTACCACCAGATCAGCGACCAGTACGATCCGTCCTGGGACCTGTCCGGCATGGTGCAGCAGGCGCAGTTCACCCTGAACCTCGGCTATGCGGTCGCGAATGCGCCCACGCTGCCCACGTGGAAGGCGGGTGAGGCATACGGCAAGGTAAAACGTTGAGCAAGACTGGCTTCTGGTGAATCTGCCGGGTAATATCGTGAGCTGAGGCAATACCCTGCCTCCGCTCACGACACCTCGACCACAGGACCACCATGAAGCAGACCTTGCTCGCCGCCGCCCTTTCACTCGCCCTCTCGACGCTGTTCGCGCCTGCAGCCGCCGTCGCCGCGCCGGTCGCCGCCAAGGCGACCGCGCAAGCCGATGCGCGCTTCCAGGCCATCTACAAGGCCGAGTGGCAATGGAGGATCAAGCAGCGGCTCGCGTGGGAGGAAGACGAACCGCGCGATGTCCGCGACGCGCTGCCGAAGGTCGACGCAAGCACGCAGGCCGCGCGCCTGGCGATGTGGGAAGGCGTGCTGCGCCGGCTGGACGGCATCCGCGCGGCGGACCTGTCGCGCGCCGAGCAGATCAACTATGCCGTGTACCGCGCCCAGATCGCCGCGTTCGTCGCGGCGCAGCGCTTCCGCGAATACGAGCAGCCGGTGAACGCGGACAGCGCGTTCTGGTCCGACATCGCCTACATCGCGCGCCGCCCGCTGAAGAATGCGGAGGAATACCGCGCCTACCTCGCCCAGCTGGCCGACCTGCCCCGCTACTTCGACGAAGAACTGGACAATATGCGCGCCGGTCTCGCACGCGGCTTCACGCCGCCGCAGGTGACCCTGGCCGGCCGCGACGCGCCGCTCCTCAACATCGTCAACGCCAAGTCGCCGGAAGACACGGTCTGGTACACGCCGTTCAAGGAGATGCCCGCGACGATCTCCATGGACGAGCAGACGCGCCTGCGCACGCAGGGCATCGCGCTGATCGAGAGCGCCGTGAAGCCCGCGTACGCGAAAGCCCTGCAATTCTTCCGCGACGAGTACGTGCCGAAGGCGCGCACCACGCTCGCGGCGGAGCGCCTGCCGGACGGGAAGGCGTACTACCAGTCGAAGATCGTCGAGTACACGACGACGGACATGACCGCGCAGCAGATCCACCAGATCGGCCTGAGCGAGATGGCGAAGATCCGCGCCGAGATGCAGCAGACCAGGGAAAAAGCCGGCTTCAAGGGCGACCTGCCCGCCTTCCTCGCCTTCCTGCGCAGCGACCCGCAGTTCTATGCGAAGACGCCGGAAGAACTCTTGATGCGCGCCGCGTGGATTTCCAAGAAATTCGACGGCAAGGCCGACCAGTATTTCGGGTACCTGCCGCGCCGCCGCTTCGCCATCGTGCCCGTGCCGCCGGACCAGGCGCCGTACTACACGTCGGCGCGCGGCGGTCCGGGCATCTACCTCGTCAACACGTACAACCTGCCGGCGCGCGCGCTGTACAGCCTCCCCGCGCTGACCCTGCACGAATCGGCGCCGGGCCACGCGTTCCAGATGCCGGTGGCGCTGGAACAGCAGGGCGTGCCGCCGTTCCGCCGCGCCTACATCTCGGCATACGGCGAAGGCTGGGCGCTGTATTGCGAACGACTGGGCAGCGAAATGGGGATGTACGAGACGCCGTACGAAACGTTCGGCATGCTGAGCTACCAGGCGTGGCGCGCGTCCCGCCTCGTCGTCGACACGGGCATCCACGCGCTGGGCTGGACGCGCGAGCAGGCGCAGGCCTACATGCACGACAACACGGCGCTGTCCGACCACGAGATCCAGACGGAGGTCGACCGCTACATCTCCTGGCCGGGCCAGGCGCTGTCGTACTACCTGGGCGAGATGGCGATCATCGAGTCGCGCCGGAAGGCCGAGGCGGCGCTGGGCGACAAATTCGACATCCGCGCGTTCCACGACACGGTGCTGCAGCTGGGGTCCGTGCCGCTGCCCGTGCTGAAGGCGCGGATCGATACGTTCATCGCCGACGGCGGGAAATCGCCGTATCCACCGACGTCAAAATAATTTGACCTTCAACTGCACGGAAATCCCGCCGTACAGGCGATCCTTGTACGACGGGATCACGCCGACGTTCACGCCCACGCGCTGGTACTCGTACGTGAACGTGGGCACGACGGCCGGGAACCAGCCGCGGTCGCGCATCTTCGGATACCCGTCGAACGCCGCGATCGCCGCGCCGAGGCGCACGGGGCCCAGCGCATACGGCTGCCACAGCACGCCGACGTAATTCGAATACATCCTGTCGCTGTTGACGAAGCGCCCTGCCGCCGCCGCCATCGTGCCCGAGAAGCGGTATTCGACGCCGAGGCCGCGGTTGCCGCCGTTGAGGTTCTTGTCGCGGTCGAAGTGGTAAGTCGCGAAGCCGCTGTCGATCCACAGCTCGCGCTTCGGGTCCGCGTCGATCTTCGTGAACAGGTCATCGGCATGCGCGCCGGCGCTCAGCAGCGCCAACAAAGCGCCTACATAATGCGTTTTCAATCGTCGGCCTTCGGATCGAGGTCGGGGAACATCACTTCCGTGAAACCGAAGCGGGTAAAGTCGCGGATCCGCATCGGGTACAGGATGCCGAGCAGGTGATCCACTTCGTGCTGCACGACGCGCGCATGGAAGCCGTCCACGTCGCGGCTGATCGGGTTGCCGTACTGGTCCACGCCCTCGTAATGCAGGCGCGTGTAGCGCGGCACGCTGCCGCGCAGGCCCGGGACGGACAGGCAGCCTTCGAAGCCCTCTTCCATCTCGTCGGACAAAGGCTTGAGCACCGGGTTGATGAGCACCGTCTCCAGCACGGCGGGCGCGTCCGGGTAGCGCTGGTTCTTGCCGAAGCCGAAGATCACCAGCTGCAGGTTGACGCCGATCTGCGGCGCGGCCAGGCCGGCGCCGTCGACGGCGTGCATCGTCTCGAACATGTCGGCAACGAGTGCGTGCAGTTCGGGCGTGTCGAACGCGCGCACGGGCTCCGCCACGCGCAGCAGGCGCGGGTCGCCCATCCTGAGAATCTCGCGGATCGTCATTTCGGCAGGTCCGCGCACAGGTGCGTGAGGAATTCGCGGTAGCCTTCGGCCGTCTCCGGGTGCTTCATGCCGATGGCGGCCGTGGCCTTCAGGTAGCCCAGCTTGGAGCCGCAGTCGTAGCGCGTGCCGGCATAGCGGTACGCCAGGACGCGTTCGCGCGACATCAGCGAGGCGATGCCGTCGGTCAGCTGGATCTCGCCGCCCGCACCGGTGCCCAGGTTTTCCAGGTGTTCGAAGATGGCGCCGGACAGCACGTAGCGGCCCACGACGGCCAGCGTCGACGGGGCGTCTTCGGGTTTCGGTTTCTCGATGATGCCGGAGACCAGTTCCAGGTCCGGACGATAGGCGCGCGCGCTGACGATGCCGTACTGCCGGGTGTTCGCGCGCGGCACGTCCTGCACGGCGAGCACGCTGCACTTCTCGTACGCGTACAGGTCCGTCATCTGCGCCAGCACCGGCTTGTGGCCGTCGGCCGTGTCCATGAAGTCGTCCGCGAGCAGCACGGCGAACGGCTCGTTGCCGATCACGGGACGGGCGCACAGCACGGCGTGGCCCAGGCCCAGCGCGGCCGGCTGGCGGATGTAGATGCAGTTGACGTTCTTCGGAATGACCTGGCGCACGAGCTTCAGGAGTTCCTCCTTGCCGGCCGCTTCCAGCTCCGATTCCAGCTCGTAGGCCTTGTCGAAATGGTCTTCGATGGCGCGCTTGTTGCGGCCGGTGATGAACACGAGTTCCGTGATGCCGGCGGCCACCGCTTCCTCGACCGCGTACTGGATCAGCGGCTTGTCGACGATGGGCAGCATTTCCTTCGGCTGCGCCTTGGTGGCCGGCAGGAAGCGGCTGCCGAGGCCGGCGACAGGAAATACGGCTTTCTTGATTGCGGTCATTGTGAAGCTCCGTCTGATTATTGAGTTGAGTTCTGTGCGCCCAGCAGGGCCAGCAGGCCCGCTTCGTCCAGCACGGTCACGCCGAGCTGCTCGGCCTTTTCCAGCTTGCTGCCTGCTTCCGCGCCGGCGACGACGTACGACGTCTTCTTCGACACCGAACCGGACACCTTGCCGCCCGCCTGTTCGATCAGGGCGCCCGCGGCATCGCGCGACATCGTCGGCAGGGTCCCCGTCAGCACGAACGTCTTGCCGGCCAGCGGACCCGCGGCATCGACGGCATCCTGCGGCAGCAGCGCCAGCAGCTCGCTGCGCAGCGCCGCAAGAAGCGCCAGCATCTCGCGGTTGCCCGGCACCGCCATCCATTGTTCCAGCGCCGTGACGACGCCTTCCGGCAGGCCGAACACGCTGAAGATCTTCAGGTGTGCGAGATCGTCCAGCGTGCGGCCGTCGGCCAGCAGCTGGCGCGCGCGCGGCTCCGTCAGTTTCGGGATCCCGAGCGCGGCCAGCAGGCCCACGTCGTCCAGCTTTTCGCGCAGTTGCGCGCGCGGCGCATGCTCGCCCTGCGGCGCAACGCCGGCCGCCAGCAAATCGTTCAGCGCCTGCTGGTTTTTCTCTTCCGCGAAGAAGTCGGCAATGGCTTCCGCGACGGTGCCGCCAATGTCGGGCAGCACGCGCAACAGCGCGGCCGGCGCACGCCGGACCAGCGCGAGGCTGCCGAGCCAGTCGGCCAGGGTCTTCGCCGTCGACTCGCCCACGTGGCGGATGCCCAGCGCGAACAGCAGACGCTCCAGCGGCGGGTGCTTGCTGGCGGCGATGGCGGCCAGCAGGTTGTCCGCCCATTTCGTCGCGACCTTGCCCTGCTTGACCGTCTCCGGCGTGGTGCCGTCGCGTTCATCGGCCAGACGCTTCATCTTCAACAGGTCGTCCAGCGTGAGGCGATACAGGTCCGCCACGCCGTGGATCAGGTTCGCTTCCACGAGGCTGTCGATGTAGCGGTCGCCCAGGCCTTCGATGTCCATCATGCGGCGGCCCGCGAAATGGCGGATCGCTTCCTTGCGCTGCGCCGCGCACGTCAGGCCGCCGGAGCAGCGCGCGACGGCCTCGCCCTCTTCGCGCACGACGTGCGAACCGCACACGGGACACGTCTTCGGCAGTTCGTACACGGGTGGAACCGGCGTCGGGCGGCGTTCGAGAATGACCGAGAGCACTTCCGGAATCACGTCGCCCGCGCGGCGCACGACGACCGTGTCGCCCACGCGCACGTCCTTGCGGCGTACCTCGTCCTCGTTGTGCAGCGTGGCATTCGTGACGGTGACGCCGCCGACCGACACGGGCACGAGGCGCGCCACCGGCGTGATCGCACCGGTGCGTCCCACCTGCACGTCGATGGCGGACACGGTCGTCAGCGCTTCCTCGGCCGGGAATTTGTGCGCGAGCGCGAAACGGGGCGCGCGCGACACGAAGCCCAGCTCGCGCTGGTCCGACAAGCGGTCGACCTTGTAGACGACGCCGTCGATCTCGTACGGCAGCGATTTGCGGCGCGCGCCGATGTCGCGGAAGTAGCCCAGCATGCCTTCGCAGCCCGTCACGACAGCGCGTTCCTTCGACACGGGCAGGCCGAGCTGGTCGAGCCAGTCCAGCGCCTTCGAGTGCGATTCCGGCAGCGGCGCGCCTTCCAGCAGGCCGATGCCGTAAGCGAAGAAGCGCAGGCGGCGCTGGGCCGTGATGCGCGCGTCGAGCTGGCGCAGGCTGCCCGCGGCCGCGTTGCGCGGGTTCGCGAATTCCTTCTGGCCCGCGTCGCGCTGGCGCTGGTTCAGGCGTTCGAAGTCTTCCTTGAACATCAGGACTTCGCCGCGCACTTCCAGCACCGCCGGAATGTCGTCACCACGCAGACGGAGCGGAATGACCTTCACGGTGCGGATGTTGGCCGTGACATCCTCGCCCGTGTAGCCGTCGCCGCGCGTGGCGGCCTGCACGAACACGCCGTTCTCGTAGCGCAGGCTCATCGCGAGGCCGTCGAATTTCAGCTCGGCCGCGTACTGCACCTGCGCGTGGCCGAGGCCGTCGCGCACGCGGCGGTCGAAGTTGTCGATGTCTTCATCGGAAAAGCCGTTGTTCAGCGACAGCATGGGCACGGCATGCGTGACCTGCTTGAATTCCGGGATCGGCGCGGCGCCCACGCGCGACGTCGGCGAATCCACCGACACGGCTTCCGGATGCTTGGCTTCCAGGTCCTGCAGTTCGCGGAACAGCTTGTCGTATTCGGCGTCGGGAATCGTCGGCGCGTCGAGCACGTGGTAGTTGTAGATGTGGTGGTTCAGTTCCTTGACGAGCCACGCCATCCGTTCCAGGTCGGCCATGCTCACCTCAGCTGAACAGGCGCAGCGCGCGCGTGGAACCGGCGGCGATGTCGGCCGCGTCCATCTCCTGGTAGAACTCGCGCACCTGGCCCGCGATCTCTTCCAGCGCCGCATCCGTCAGGGGCTGGTCGAAGTCGTCGACGATGGCGGCATCCAGGCGCTGCTCGAGGTCCTTCGCGCACGCGACCATCTTGCCGAAGCCGTCGCGGGCCGGGGCCACGCACGGCACGTCCAGCAGCAGCGTCAGGCGCGACGTCGTGTCGGCGCCCAGGGTGACGTTGGTCGACAGCGTGAACAAGGTGCCGCCGCCCTCCTCTTTGTCCAGCATGACGAACTTGCCGTCCGGGCGCACGTCGAACCCGGCGTTTTCCAGCGCGCCGATCAGGGTCGCCATCGCCCACGGCGCGCCTTTCGACGCGAGGTTCACGCCCAGTTGCGCATCGTGGCCGGCGACGAAGCGGTGCAAGGTCTTCGCTTCGCTCATCACTTCGATCATGTCCGGCACTTCCGGCTCGGCACCAATCTCGTCGGCCACGGCGCGCAGGCGCGTCACCATCTCGGAGTATTCCAGTTCGTTCAGCGCCGTCGTGCGCGTCGCCAGCTGGACGCCGGCCTGCAGCTTGGTGTACACGCCGCCATGCACGATCGGCTCCCAGTCGCCGTTCACGGCCAGGCCGACGAAGTGCACGGGCTTGTTGCCGACGCGGCGCAGTTTGAGGAGTGCAGGCAGGATGCGGTCGCCGCGCAGCGGGCCTTCGGAATTCAGCGGGATCAGGCAGTCGATCAGCGGGTCGACGAGGTTCTCGGCCAGTTGCGCGGGCGGCGTGTCCGGCTTCACGGCCGGCAGCTCGGCGACGGGGTCGAGGGCGGCGGCGGCAGCCGGCACCGGCGCGGCGGCGGGTGCGGCACCCGGCGCGGCGTGCTGGAACGGCTCGGCGACGATGCTCGGCTCGATCAGGACGTCGTGGTCGGGCGCGGGGGCGCCGTCCAGGATGGGCTCGTGGCGCTGGACGTGCGGTTCCGCGCGCTCGGGCGAGCCGCCCTTCATCAGCACGTCGTCGTGGTCGTGCGAGAACGCGCGCTCGACGCTCTTGCGGGCCTTGTACTCCTGCCACTTGTTGTAACTAATGACGCCGACGACGAAAACGCCGCCGGCCGCGATCAGGCTCATTTGAAAGTCTGTCATGCTGCTTGTGCCTCAGTAGCGAAATTCGCGGCGGACTCCATGTCCACCGCCACGATGCGCGACACGCCCTGCTCCTGCATCGTCACACCGATCAGTTGGTTGGCCATCTCCATCGCGATCTTGTTGTGCGAGATGAAGAGGAATTGGGTATGGTCCGACATGCGCTTCACCATGCGGCAGAAGCGCTCGGTATTGGCGTCGTCCAGCGGCGCGTCGACCTCGTCGAGGAGGCAGAATGGCGCCGGGTTCAGGCGGAACATCGAGAACACGAGCGCCGTCGCCGTCAGCGCCTTCTCGCCGCCGGACAGCAAATGGATCGTCGCGTTCTTCTTGCCGGGCGGCTGGGCCATCACCTGCACGCCCGAGTCGAGGATCTCGTCCCCGGTCATCACGAGCTTGGCCTGCCCGCCGCCGAACAGGATCGGGAACAGTTCCGAGAAATGCAGGTTGACGCGG
The DNA here is from genome assembly GCF_029223865.1 of Telluria mixta. Classification (NCBI taxonomy): domain Bacteria; kingdom Pseudomonadati; phylum Pseudomonadota; class Betaproteobacteria; order Burkholderiales; family Oxalobacteraceae; genus Telluria; species Telluria mixta. The sequence goes on along the minus strand of NZ_CP119520.1, from coordinate 4,850,956 downwards.
TCGAAGGTGTCCTGCAGCAGGTCGCGCGATTCGCGGTCGATGCGCGAGATCGCGCCTTCCAGCGTGCTGATCGCCTCCAGCAGGTCGTTGTTCTGCGCATCGAGGAAGCGTTTCCTCTCCGTCGCCTGCGCCAGCTCTTCCACCGCCGCGAGGTTGACGGCACCGAGGGACGCGATGGCGTTCGTCAGGCGCGTGACCTCGCCCTGCAGGTACGCCGGCTTCAGCTCCGGATCGAGCTTTTCCGACAGCGCCGCCTCGTCGGCACCCGTGGCCGACAGGGCTTCCGCGAACTGTTCCTGGTTCAGGCGCGCGGCCTGTTCCTTCAGTTGCATCTCGGTGATGCGCTCGCGCTGCGGCTGCAGGCCGCGCTCCGCCGCCATGCGCGCTTCTTCCGCCGCGCGCAGCTGCTGCGTGAGCTGGTCCAGTTCGTGGCGCGCATCGGCCAGCGCCTTTTCCTGTTCCGTGCGGCGCGCCAGCAGGTCCTGCAAGCCTTCCGCCGCCGCGCCGGATTCCAGCGCTTCCAGTTCCAGCTTGCCGGCGCCGATGCTTTCCAGGACTTGCGCGGCCTGCTGGTTGGCCGTCGCGATCGTGCGGCGCAATTCCTCGATGCGCGTGCGCTGCGTCTTTTCCGCGAACACGGCTTCCTGCGCGGCGCGTTCCAGGTCGCGCAGGCGGTTGCGCGCTTCGGCCAGCACGCGTTCCTGTTCCTGGAACTCGACCTGGCCATCCTCGTGCGCGCCCTGCAGCTCGGCCAGTTCCATGTCCAGCTCTTCGAACTGCGCTTCCGCCTCGGCCTTCGCCTGTCGCTGCTCCGCTTCCTGCGCGGCGATCTCGTCGAGGTCCGCCGCGATCTGGCCACTGCGCTGGTTGAAGCGCGACTCGACCTCGGCCTGTTTCACCACGTCGATCTGCAGCGCATGCACTTCGCGCTGCAAGGTGGCGACCTTCTGGCGGCCTTCCTGCAGGCGGCGCTGCAGGTCGGACACGGCGGCGTCGGCGCGGGTCGCGCGCGTGCGGGCCTCGTCCAGCAGCAGGGCCTGCGCGCGCAACTGCTTGCCGATGTTGTCGATCTCGTGCTGGCGCGCGAGCACGCCGTCCTGCTCGGCGTCGGCCGCGTAGAAGCGCACGCTCGATGCCGTCACCATATGGCCCTGCGGCGTGACGAAGCAGCCGCCCTGCGGGAGCTTGCCGCGCTGCGCGAGCGCCGTGCCCGGATCGTCGGCCGCGTACACGCCGGTCAGCCAGTCGTCCAGCAGGCCGCGCAGGCCCGGGTCGTTCAGCTTGAGGAGGCTCGCGAAGGGTTTTAATCCATGATGATCCTGCGCACCCGCGCTGCCCGGCGCCGGCGAATACAGCGCCAGCCGGGCCGGCGGCGCATCGCCGAAGAAACCGCGCGCCCAGTCGAGGTTCGACACTTCCAACGCGCCCGTGCGCTCGCGCAGCACGGATTCCAGCGCCGTTTCCCAGCCCGTCTCGATATCCAGCTTCTGCCACAGGCGCGGCAGTTTATCCAGTTCGTGCTTCTGCAGCCACGGCTGCACCTTGCCCTGCGTCTGCACGCGCTCCTGCAGCTGGCGCAGCGCCGTGAGCCGCGCTTCCAGCTTGGCGTTGGACGCCGTCTCCTGCTGGACCTGCGCATGCGCCTCGCGCCGCTCCTGCTCGACGGCTTCCTGGCGGCTCGCCGCCTCTTCCAGCATCAGGTTCTGTTCTTCCAGCTGCAGCTGCTTTTCTTCCAGCTGCATGCGCAGGTTGTCGAGGTGGCCGGCGTCCGGCAGATTGAGTCCGCCGCGTTCCTGCTGCAGGCGCTCGCGCCGCGTGGCCAGGCTCGCGAGGATGTTCGACGCGTTGCGCTGGTGCGCGGACGACAGCTCGATGCGCTGCTGGATCTGCATGATGCGCGCGCGCGACTCCGTCGACTTGTTCTGCGCCTCGCGCCACGCCGCTTCCAGGTCCGGCAGGCGCTCGTTCTGCACCTCCGCCGCGATCTGCGCGCCTTCCACGCGCGCGGCCAGTTCCTCGAGGCGGAACTCGGCTTCCTCGATCTGCTCCTGCGTCTCGTTGGCCTGGTTCAGCCATTGCTCGCGCTGGGCCGTGAGCGTCCCGATCTGGTTCTGCAGGCGGGTGCGCGACTCGACGACGAACTTGATCTGCGCTTCCAGGCTGCCGATCTCGGAATTGGTCTGGTACAGCGCGCCCTGCGCGACGTGCAGGCGGTCGCCCGTCTCGTAGTGCGCCTGGCGCATGCGCTCGAGGTCCAGTTCCAGGTTGCGCAGCCTGGCATTCTGTTCTTCCAGCCCGGTCTGCGCCTGCTCCATCTCCTGGAACCAGCGCAGCTGCTCGGCCTTGGCCTCGTTGCGGCGCAGGAGCCACAGCAGCTTCTGCTTCTCTTCCTGGTCGGCCTGCAGCTGGTGGAAGCGGTTGGCGACGGCGGCCTGCGCTTCCAGCTTTTCCAGGTTGGCGTTCAGCTCGCGCAGGATGTCTTCGACGCGCAGCAGGTTCTCGCGCGTGTCCGACAGCCGGTTTTCCGTCTCGCGGCGGCGCTCCTTGTATTTCGAGACCCCGGCCGCTTCTTCGAGGAAGACGCGCAGCTCTTCCGGACGCGATTCGATGATGCGCGAAATCATGCCCTGGCCGATGATGGCGTAGGCGCGTGGCCCCAGGCCCGTGCCGAGGAAGATGTCCTGGATGTCGCGCCGGCGCACGGGCTGGCCGTTGATGTAATAGGTCGACGTGCCGTCGCGCGTGAGCGTGCGCTTGACGGCGATCTCGGCGTACTGGCTCCACTGCCCGGCCGCCTTGCCCGCGCTGTTGTCGAACACGAGTTCGACGGACGCGCGCCCGGCCGGCTTGCGGTTGGTGGACCCGTTGAAGATCACGTCCTGCATCGACTCGCCGCGCAGCTCGGACGCTTTCGATTCGCCCAGCACCCACCGTACGGCATCGATGATGTTCGATTTGCCGCATCCGTTCGGGCCGACCACGCCGACCAGTTGCCCCGGCACCTGGAAATTGGTGGGATCGACGAAAGACTTAAATCCCGACAATTTGATGGAGGATAGACGCACGTTCGCTTACGGTATGGGGAGAAGTCGATAAAGGCTGCATCATACCATCTGCGCCTTGCTTTTCGGCCAAGTTTTAGCCGTCGCGCGCGCGGGGTCAGGTACAGAGGATGCTGAATCGTACGCGGGCCGGCGCGCATGGCGGGACGTACGGCCCCTGCGCCGGCTGCCAGTCGTTACGCAGGTAGACCCGGTCGCGCCCGGACAGTTTCAGCGCGGCGGCCGTCAGCCACTGGTGGGAATATGCGGGATCGGCGCGCGGCAGCAGGATCGTCGCCGCGAGCAGGCCCAGCAGCAGCGGCTGCGGCGAGCAGTCCTGCGCGGCCCTGGCACGCGCGAGGAACAGCGCGGCCGCGCCCAGGCCGAGTACGCAGCCGGACAGCGCTTCGCTGGCGGAATGGGCGCCGACCTGCACCCGCGCCAGCGCGACCGCCACCGCGAGCAGGCTGCCGGCCGCCACCGAGCCCCGGCGCAGGCGCGGCGAACCGCGCTCCACCAGCAGGAACAAGGCAACGGGAAACACGGCCGCAGCCCGCGCCGCATGGCCGGAAAAGCCCGTGAACGACAGCGAACGGATGCCGATGCCCCAACCGATGAATGCGACCTGGCTCGCGGCCGCCACGAGCAGCGCGCCGCCGAACACGCCGCACCAGACGAGCGCCAGGCGCCAGCAACGCGCACCGACGAGCCAGGCCGCCACGCCGACGGCGAGCAGCGCCGTGACGTTGAGGCCGCCCAGCGCCGAGAGATGGGACCACCAGAGCATGTTTTGGGGATGAGGAACCGGGACGGCTCGACTATAACCCGGCAGCCGGATGCGTACCAACACGGACGGGCGCCGCGATCGATGCGTCGTTGACGGCGCCCTGCGCCATCGCGTCGGACAGCACCTGCCCCACGACGCCGTCGATGGCGAGCACGCGCACGCTGCCGTCGCTCAGGGCCGCGGCCAGCTTGTCGGCCGGCAGCGAGAACGCTTCGCGCCGCCCCGCCCCGGAAAAGATGAACAACGTGCGCAGCGGACTGACCCACGCCAGCTTGACCTTGCGCGCGCCTTCGACCACGCGGAATTCGAGCCACATGCCGCGCTCCAGGCCGTCGACGGCGGACACCTCGGCCGCGCGCGCCGCCGCCTGTTCCACCGCCGCGTTTTCCATCTCAACCTTGCGCAAGGCGTCTTGCTGGGCGGCCTGCGCAGCCAGTTCCAGCTGGCGTTCGGGCGACAGCTCGATGGGCGCGCGCACGATGGCGGCATGGTATTCGGCCAGGCGGGCAAAGAATTGCAGGCGCTCGGCATCCTGCCATTTGATCGCATCCAGCCATTTGTTCAGCGTCTGGAGCAGACGCGGCAGCCGGGCGATCAGGGCCTTGCGCTGTTCCGGCGTGGCCTTCGGCTTGACGCTCCAGATCAGGTCGTCCATGGCGCGGGTGGCGTTGTCGACGGCGCCTGGGCGCGCATCCTCAATCGTCCAGGCGAAGGTCAGCACGGTCGTCCAGCGCTGTTCGAGAAAGCCGCCGACGACCTCGCCGACGTCGCCGGCGTTCACACGCAGCGCGACGGCGTCACGCGCCTGGCGCGCTGCGACCTCGTGCTTTTCCCGCTTCAGCGCGCTGGCGACGGGCGCGGCGAGCACGGCTTCCTGCGCCGTCTCGTCGGCCGCGATGCCCGCTTCCAGCTCCGCGACGGCGCTGGCGAATGCCTCCGGTTGCGCCGCGCCGACGCGCTCGACACTGCGCCGCATCGTCTGGAACAGCGGGTCGTCGGCATCCTCTCTCTGCTCCCAGCCGACGCGCGACATCAGGTCGACGAGGCGGCGGGCCGGATGGTCTTGCTCGAAGAAAAAATTCTTGTCGAGCAGGGCCACCTTCAGCACAGGCACCTGCAACAGTTGCAGCAGTTCGCGCGTGCGCGGTGGGATACTGTCGTCCAGCAAAACGGTCTCGAACACGCGCGACAACAGGTCCAGCGTACGTTCGTCGCGGCGCGGCAGGCTGCCCTGGGGCAGGCTCTGCTTCAGGCGCGGCAGGTAGAACACGTTGTGCGGCGCGGCGGCGGCCGCCGGCCCTTCCGCGAGCGCCGGTTCGATGCGCGCCAGCAGGTCCAGCAGCGGCGCCGTGCCGCCGAGCTGGGCCAGCGTGCCTTGCACGGCGGCCGACCAGCCGGGATGGGCAGCGGATTGAGCAACTGCTGCGGACGGGGCCGCGAAGCCCGCTGCAGCAGGTTGCGCGGCCTGCTCCTTGACCGGCGTGGCCGCAAACGCACCCGCCCCGCTGGGCCGCCAGCCGCCGCCGCTGGACGGCAAAGTGGGCAGATCGGGAATCAGCGGGACGCCATCCTCGCCGCCGTCGTCGCCGAACAGCTTGCGCAGTTGTTCGGCAAGCGCAGCGCGCTGGCCGGCGCGGGCCGCCTTCGCGGCGGCGCCGTCATCCGTCTTCTGGATACGGTAAGCGTCGACGGAACCCGGCTGCCCCTCCTTCCGCAACGCGGCCACGAGGGCGTCGAACAGCGGGGCGAAGTCGAACACGATGTCCGGCCGCAGCAGGGGCTGGATGAGGCCGTGGGCATCCGTTTCCGGCTCGAACTCGCGCCACGCCTCGTCGATGGCCCCGAGGAAGACGTCGGGGCGAAAGGGATTGCTGTCGGCACGCAGCACGCCGCGCCCAAGCAGCATGCCGAGGCGGACGGCCAGCGTGGCGAGCTGGTCGGCGTATCGGATCTCGAAGGGACGGGCCAGGGCACCCAGTGCGAGGCGGGTGTCGATTTCTTCCAGCGGCACGAGGTCGAGGGACGCCGCCATGCGGGCCGGCGCGGCCTGCGGCGCCAGGCGGTCGAGTTCGCGGCGGACCGCCAGGCCGATCGCGCTGGAGGCCAGGTGGAAGAAGGCATACGCATTGTCCTTCAGCAGGCGGGCCGCCTTCACGCGCCGCTGGACGTCCTGCGGGTCGCCGGCGTGGCGGGTCAGATCGGCCAGCGCGGCGGCCATGCGTCCCGTCATCGCGGTCAGCTGTTCCTTGACATGGGTGTCCGCGATACCGGCGAGCGCATCCAGCGTCGCCTGCTGCGACGACGCGGCCTTGCGTGCGGCCGGAGTCTGGACGGGACTGGAAGACATGGTAGCTCTATTTTGGCACATAATTTCCAAGTGGCAATAGAAATCGATGCGCCGGCGCTACATCAACGAAAATGCATATGCTATTGACGAGCCAAATAGTCGACGTAAAACACTATGTTGCGTCGCAAGATTCGGTTGCCAGCGAATAAGAATATGCGAATTGCGTGTTTGCGTAGAAAATTATTGCTAGCTAAATGCATGCAGTCCTACAAACGCTCAAGAGATGATCCGATACCCGTTCAATTGCCGCGCTCGCATCATTGCACTACCGAAATCGCTTCGGTAAGCAGAACATCTCCACTATTGAAAGGAATGATCATGGCTTCGAACAAGAATTCTTCGCGCTCGGGTAACCAGGGCGGCTCCCACGAGCAACACGTCAAGGCTGGCCAGCAAAGCCACAAGAACGACGGCAACAAGCAGTCGGGCTCCGGTTCGGGCTCGCGTTCGGGCGACTCGGGCGGCACCCGCGGCGGCACCCCGGAGCAGCATGCCGAGGCTGGCCGTCAGAGCCACAAGAACGACAAGAAGCGCTGATCGCAGCGCTTTTCGGAAGGTCGAAAGAGCCTGGCGCGGGACGACCGCGACAGGCTCTTTGTCTATCAGATGTTGCGCAGGTACGAGCCCTTCGGCGGCGCGAAATCGCGCACGTCGTCGATCATGCCCGCCGCCTTCGCATCGCGCGCGTTCAGGTGCAGGTCGCCGTACTGGTGGATGCCCCACTGCTCGGGCGTCAGCTCGATGTGCTTGCGCAGGATGGATTCCGTGCGCGCATCGTCGGCGCGCAGGCCCTCGACGATGATGTTGAGCGCATCCGGACGCGAGCCGGGCGAGGCCGTCGCGTGCGACTTGTGGATCATGAAGCGCGCCGTCTCGCTCGCATAGCGCTGCTTACCCGACAGGAACAGGATCACCGCGATCGACGCGACGGCGCCGCCGTTGTACATGATGCAGTTGACGGGGGCATTGGCCAGGAAGTTGTACAGGCACAGGCCGTCGCTCACATACCCGCCGTTCGATTGCAGGAGCATGTGCGCGGTCTCGACGCCGTCGTCGTTCATGCCGGCCACCGCCTCGAAGACGCGATGCACCATGTCGCTGTTCACGTCGCCGGACAGGGTGAAGTACCCTTCCTTCTGTTTTGCTTGATCTTCGCTCATAGTGGGTCTCTTCTGTCACAAGGGTCGTAAGGCAAGTGTAACAAAACACGTCCGCAGGCCGATGATGCCCCATGGCAATCGTGTGCACCCTCCCCCGCTGGATTGACTTCCCGTCACCACTGACATAGACTTCGCAGTCTTGACCGGGAGAGCGCAGCGCAGGCTGCCGCCGAAGGGGCATTACCCAAAAACTCTCAGGCAACCGGACCGGTCAGGGGCTGCTGCGCAACGCGCGGTGGACCAACTCTGGAGAGCGGCCTTTTGGCCCACCGAAGGGGCAGGCGGAGCAGGCAATACAATGCGCCGCTATCTCTCAGGTACCGAGGACAGAGGGGTGCGAGAGCATGCGGACATCCGCGTGCGCGACCCCATTTTCTGCCGAGGAACCATCCATGACGCTCAAAGCGACCCCGCTCAATTCCGTACACCGTGCCGCTGGCGCCAAGATGGTCGACTTCGGCGGCTGGGACATGCCCGTCAACTACGGCTCCCAGATCGAAGAACACAATGCGGTACGCAGCGATGCCGGCATGTTCGACGTGTCCCACATGTGCGTCGTGGACCTGAAAGGCGCGAACGTGCGCGCTTTCCTCCGCGGCCTGCTGGCCAATAACGTCGACAAGCTGCAGGCGCCGGGCAAGGCCCTGTACTCGTGCATGCTCAATCCGCAGGGCGGCGTCATCGACGACCTGATCGTCTACTACTTCGCCGAAGACTGGTTCCGCCTCGTCGTCAACGCCGGCACGGCCGAGAAGGACATCGCCTGGATCCGCCAGCAGAACGACGCCACCGCCAGCGGCCTGTCGATCACCCCACGCCGCGCCGACCTGAGCGATGACGGCATCGCCCTCGTCGCCGTGCAGGGCCCGAACGCCCGCGCGAAAGTGTGGCAGGTCGTGCCGCAGACGCAAAGCGCCTCGGAAGGCCTGAAGCCCTTCAACGCCGTGATCGTGCACGACACCCCGTTCGGCGAACTGATGGTCGCCCGCACCGGCTACACGGGCGAGGACGGCTTCGAGATCGGCGTGCCGGCCAGCCAGGTCGAGGCGCTGTGGAACGCCCTCGCCGCCGCGGGCGTCAAGCCGGCCGGCCTCGGTGCGCGCGACACTCTGCGCCTGGAAGCGGGCATGAACCTGTACGGCCAGGACATGGACGACAATGTCTCGCCGCTGGACGCCGGCCTCGCGTGGACCGTCGACCTCGTCGCGGAACGCGACTTCATCGGCAAAGCCGCCCTCCAACAGAACGGCCAGAAGCAGAACTTCGTCGGCCTGATCCTGCGCGAAAAAGGCGGCATCCTGCGCGCGCACCAGAAGGTCGTGGCCGCATCGGGCAATGCCGGCGAAATCACGAGCGGCACGTTCAGCCCGTCGATGCAGCAGGCGATCGCGCTGGCACGCGTGCCGGTCGACGTCGCGATCGGCGACACGGTCCACGTCGAAATCCGCGACAAGAAACTGGCGGCATCCGTCGTCAAACTGCCGTTCGTGCGTAACGGCAAGATCCTCGCTTCCTGAACAAACAACACTATACTTACCGCACCATCCATCACTACGGAGTTACGCACATGAACATCCCAGCCGACCTGAAGTACACCGAGTCCCACGAGTGGGTCCGCCAGGAGGCCGACGGCACCCTGACCGTGGGCATCACCGAATATGCGCAGGACGCCCTGGGCGACATCGTGTTCGTCGAACTGCCGCAGGTCGGCAAGGCTTTCACGGCTGGCGATGACGCCGCCGTCGTGGAGTCCGTCAAGGCCGCCAGCGACATCTACGCCCCGGTCTCGGGCACCGTCACCGCGGTGAACCAGGCCACGGCCGACTCGCCGGACTCGATCAACGCGAACGCCTACGATGCGTGGCTGTTCAAGCTGCAGCCGTCGGATCCGGCCGCCGTCAACGGCCTGCTCGACGCGGCTGCATACGGCAAGGCCACCGAAGGTTAATTGCATTTCCTGTCGTTCCCGCGAAAGCGGGAACCCATACTGAGCCAACTTCGGCCACTCTGCATGGATTCCCGCTTGTGCGGGAATGACGGTGCCGATTCTTTCATTTCGTCTCCCATCATGACCCGCACCAGCCTGACCCAACTCGAAGCACGCGATGGCTTCATCCCGCGCCACATCGGCCCGTCCGCATCCGAACAGGCGGCCATGCTGTCCGCCCTCGGCTACGCCTCGCGCGCCGAGCTGATAGACGCCGTCGTTCCCGCCAACATCCGCCGCAAGGACAAGCTGGACCTGGGCCAGTTCTTCGAGCCGCTGCCCGAGCAGGCCGCACTCGCGAAGCTGAAAGGCATCGCGGCGCAGAACAAGGTCATGAAGTCGCTGATCGGCCAGGGCTACTACGGCACCCACACGCCGCCCGTCATCCTGCGCAACATCTTCGAAAACCCGGCCTGGTACACCGCGTACACGCCGTACCAGCCGGAGATCTCGCAGGGCCGCCTGGAAGCCATCCTGAACTTCCAGCAGGTCATCACCGACCTGACCGGCATGGGCATCGCCAACGCGTCGATGCTGGACGAAGGCACGGCCGCCGCCGAAGCGATGACGCTGATCCAGCGCGTCGGCAAGTCGCAATCGAAAGTGTTCTACGTCGCCGACGACGTGCTGCCGCAGACGCTGGAAGTCGTGCAGACCCGTGCGCTGCCGATCGGCGTCGAAGTGCGCACCGTCGCCGCCGCCGACATCGAGAACCTCACCGAATCCTGCTTCGGCGTCCTGCTGCAATACCCGGGCGTAAACGGCGACGTGCGCGACTACCGCGCGGCCGTCGAAAAGCTGCATGCCGCCGGCGCGATGGTCGTCGTCGCGGCCGACCTGCTGGCGCTGACCGTCCTCACGCCGCCGGGCGAATGGGGCGCCGACGTCGTCGTCGGCAACAGCCAGCGCTTCGGCGTGCCGCTCGGCTTCGGCGGCCCGCACGCGGGCTACCTGGCCACGCGCGACGAGTACAAGCGCAGCATGGCGGGCCGCCTGGCCGGCGTCACCATCGACGCCCAGGGCAACCCGGCCTTCCGCCTCGCGCTGCAGACGCGCGAACAGCACATCCGCCGCGAGAAAGCGACGTCGAACATCTGCACGGCACAGGTCCTGCTGGCCGTGATGGCGTCGATGTACGCCGTCTACCACGGCCCGAAGGGTCTGGAACAGATCGCGCGCCGCGTGCACCGCTACACGGGCATCCTCGCCACCGCGCTGAAGGGCCTCGGCTTCCAGCTGGCCAATGAATCGTATTTCGACACGCTGACGGTCATCGCCGACAACGCCGACGACATCCACCGCGTGGCGAATGACAACGGCGTCAACCTGCGCCGCATCGATGCGCGCCACGTCGGCATCTCGCTGGACGAGACGATCGGCCGCGACGACATCGCGCTGCTGGTGAAAATCTTCGGCGGCGCCGACGTCGACTTCGACACGCTGGACAAGGACGCAGCGGACGCGTACCCGGCCGCGCTGGCCCGCACGAGCGCGTACCTGACGCACCCGACGTTCAACCGTTACCATGCCGAGCACGAGATGCTGCGCTACCTGCGCGCACTGGCCGACAAGGACCTGGCCCTCGACCGCACGATGATCCCGCTGGGTTCGTGCACGATGAAGCTGAACGCGACGTCCGAGATGATCCCGGTGACGTGGCCGGAATTCTCGAACATCCACCCGTTCGCACCGGAAGACCAGACCGTCGGCTACCGCGAGATGATCGGCCAGCTGGAAGCGATGCTGTGCGCCGTGACGGGCTACGCCGGCGTGTCGCTGCAGCCGAACGCCGGTTCGCAGGGCGAGTACGCCGGCCTGCTGATCATCCAGAAGTACCACCAGTCGCGCGGCGAAGGCCACCGCAACATCTGCCTGATCCCGTCGTCGGCGCACGGCACCAACCCGGCGTCCGCCAACATGGTGGGCATGAAGGTGGTCGTGACCGCGTGCGACGCCAACGGCAACGTGGACCTCGCCGACCTGAAGAATAAGGCCGAGGAACACAGCGCCAACCTGGCGTGCGTGATGGTCACCTACCCGTCCACGCACGGCGTGTTCGAGGAAGGCATCAAGGAACTGTGCGAGATCGTGCACGCGCACGGCGGCCAGGTGTATGTCGACGGCGCCAACATGAACGCGCTGGTCGGCGTGGCCGGTCCGGGCCTGTTCGGCGGCGACGTGAGCCACCTGAACCTGCACAAGACCTTCTGCATTCCGCACGGCGGCGGCGGTCCTGGTGTCGGTCCGGTCGCGGTGGCCGAACACCTCGTGCCGTTCCTGCCGAACCAGGCATCGACGGGCTATCAACGTGACGAGCAGGGCATCGGTGCGGTCAGCTCGGCCGCGTACGGCTCCGCATCGATCCTGCCGATCTCGTGGATGTACATCGCGATGATGGGCGCGGAGGGTCTCACTGCCGCGACGGAAATGGCGATCCTGAACGCCAACTACATCGCGCGCCGCCTGGCCCCGCACTACCCGGTGCTGTACACGGGCCACGACGGCCTCGTCGCGCACGAGTGCATCATCGACCTGCGTCCGCTGCAGGATGCCACCGGCATCAGCAACGAAGACGTGGCCAAGCGCCTGATGGACTTCGGCTTCCACGCCCCGACCATGAGCTTCCCTGTGCCGGGTACGCTGATGATCGAGCCGACCGAGTCGGAAGCGAAGGCGGAACTGGACCGCTTCATCGAAGCGATGATCTGCATCCACGCGGAGATCGTGAAAGTGGAGCGCGGCGAGTACGACCGCATGGACAACCCGCTGAAGGGCGCGCCGCACACGGCGGAAGTCGTCACCGCGGACGACTGGCAGCACACCTATTCGCGCGAAGTGGCCGCCTTCCCGGTGCCGTCGCTGCGCAAGAAGAAGTACTGGCCGCCGGTCGGCCGCGCGGACAACGCGTATGGCGACCGTAACCTGTTCTGCGGTTGCGCGCCGATCGAAGACTACGAGTAAAGTAGTGTGGGCACGAGGTGCTCACCTACGAGCGATTCTTGCCCCGGCTGCTCGCCAGCCGGAGGTAAGGTCTGCCGGCCCTGCCCGGACGCAGCATATGCGTTCCCGGCGGGGCCGTTTCATTGGAGCCGTGCACGGCTTCGTCGAGCCGGAACACCGCCACCGTGCGCGCCAGGCCCAGGGCCTGCTGCTGCAGCGCGCGTGCGGCCAGCGCCGCTTCCTCCACCATGCGCGAACCCTGCTGCGTGAGCTCGTCCATGCGCACGATGGCCTGGCTGGCGCCGGCCAGCTCGCGCGCCCGTTCCGTGCCCGTGCTGCCGATGGTGTCGACGATCCCGGCCATGTCTTCCACGGCACCCGCCAGGCCCGCCATTGTCGCCCCTGCTTCGACCGCGCAGGCGCCGCCGTCGTCGAGCGCGGCCACGGTCTCGCGCGCGAGCGTGCGCGCCTCGCGTGCCGCGCGCTGGGCACGCCGGGCCAATGCACGCGCTTCGCGGCCACCGCCGTCGGCGTCGCCGGCGCGCGCCAGCGTATTCTCGATGGCCGCGCCGATGCGGTCCATGCGCACGGCCGCGCGCCGCACCTGTTCCATCGTCGTCACCAGCCGGTGCGCCAGCGCACCGCCCTCTTCCGCCGCCGTGCCCGCGCGCGCGGCGAGTTCCCCGGCGGCGTACGCGCCCGCGGCACTGTCGTCGAGCGCCGTTGCCAGCGCCTGCATCGACGCCGTCGTGCGGTCCAGCGCATCGCGCACGTGCGCGCGCGGCGGCATGCCGGCGCGGCCCAGCGTGATCTCGCGCGAGGCCTCGCCGATCGCGCGGGCCGATTCCAGCACGGTGCGCAACTGGCGGTTCAGGCCGCGGATGCCGGCGTCGAGCAGCCGCGCCGTCTGGCCGATCTCGTCGTCGGCGTACGAGCGGGCACGGATCGTCAGGTCGCCGCTGGCGAGGCCGTGGGCGGCCGCGCCGATCGCGCCGATATCGGCCAGCAGCGCGCGCCGCACCGCCATCGTGATCGCGAGCGAGGCGGCGATCGACAGGACGATCACCACCGGCATCAGCACGGCGATCAGGCGAAAATCGTCGGCCGCGTCGCGCGACGCCTGCTCGGACAGCGCCTGCTCGCGCCGCGACAACTCCGTCAGGCGCTGGCCGACGACGGCGAACGCGCGCTCCGCCTTGACCATCGCGTTGGCGCTGATCGACTGGTCGATGCGCGCGATCTCGATGACGTCGCGCACGGCCGGCACGTATTGCGCCCACGCGGCGCGGGCCTGTTCGACGTAGCGCTGTTCTTCCGGGCTGTCGGCCGTCAGGCGCGCCAGCTGGGCGAGGTCGCGCTCGACGGCACCGTGCCGGGCCTGCAGGTCGAGCGCGAGCGGGTCGATGCGGAAGCGGGGAAAGCTGCCGCTGATCCAGGTCAGGACCTGGTAGGCCTGGGCATGCGCACTACGGGCCGACGCGGACAGCTCCGCCGCCGCGCGCAGGTTCGCCGCGCGGCGCTGGACGATGCTGTCGAGCGACTCGTTCTGGCGTACCATCGCGTAATAGCTGCCGCAGGACAGCAGCACGAGCAGCAGCAGCACGACGCCGGGTGCCAGCAGCAGCTTGGGACCGATGCGCAGACGGGCCAGCATGTCAGGACGTCGTCCGATTGAACAGTTCGAGGGGAACAGTCTATTCATGGTCTCCTCCTGGGCTGGCAGTATTTCCGGCGTGCATTAAATGAATGTACGCCGACCGCGGGGTTGACCATTGTGTTGGGTCAAGCCTGCAAATGTGAGAGGAGAATGGATGAGACGTAAGAGTGTGGGCGCATTGCTGTCGGCCCTGGTGTTTCCCGGTGTGGGCCAGTACTACCTGGGACGGCGTACGCGCGCCCTGCTGTTCCTGGCGCCGGCCGCCATCGCCGCGATCCTGTATTTCAATTTTGCGCTGGACCAGGCGAACACCATGGTCGACCAGCTGATGAGTGGGAAGATCGCGGCCGATCCGGCGGCGATCGAGGCGCAACTGGCAAGCGCGCCGACGCCGGTCAGCGTGACGCTGGCCGGGATCGTGTTCGCCGTGTGTTACGTGGGGAGTATCGTGGAGGCGTTGATCGCCAGGCCGGAGGCGTGACGATCAACGTGTGCCGAACCTTTAATCCAGCTTGGCGGCGTGTTCGCGCGTCGCGTGGAACTGGAGCTTCGGCCAGCGTTCCTGCGTGAGGCGCAGGTTGACGCCGGACGTGGCGAGGTAGGCCAGGTTGCCCGCCGCATCGTAGGCGACGTTGTGCGCCAGTTGCGCTTCGAAGTCGGACAGCGACTTCTTGTCGTCGCTCGACACCCAGCGCGCGCTGCTGATGCTCGCGCCTTCGAACACGGCGTCGACGCCGTATTCGTTGAGCAGGCGGCTCGCCACGACCTCGAACTGCAGCACGCCGACCGCGCCAAGAATCAGGTCGCTGCCCATCACCGGCTTGAACACCTGCACGGCGCCCTCTTCGCCCAGCTGCTGCAGGCCTTTGTGGAGCTGCTTGGTCTTGAGCGGATTGCGGATGCGCACCGTGCGGAACAGCTCCGGCGCGAAGTACGGGATGCCGGTGAACGTCAGCATCTCGCCTTCCGAGAAGCTGTCGCCGATCTGCATGTTGCCGTGGTTCGGCAGGCCGATGATGTCGCCCGCGTAGGCCTCTTCGACCTGTTCGCGGCTCGACGCCATGAACGTCACGACGGACGACAGTTTGACTTCGCGGCCCAGGCGCAGGTGCTTGACCTTCATGCCCTTCTCGAACCGTCCCGAGCACACGCGCAGGAACGCGATGCGGTCGCGGTGGGCCGGGTCCATGTTGGCCTGGATCTTGAAGACGAAGCCGGAGAACGGCTGCTCGTCCGGACGCACGGGGCGCACGGTCGCATCGCGCTCGCGCGGCGCCGGGGCCCACTCGACGAGGGCCGACAGGATCTCGCGCACGCCGAAGTTGTTGATGGCGGAGCCGAAGAACACGGGGGTCTGCACGCCGGACAGGAAGCGCTCCAGGTCGAACGGGTGCGAGGCGCCGTGCACCAGCTCCACTTCCATCTTGAGCTGTTCCATCTCGAGCGGGAACATCTCGGTCAGGCGCGGGTTGTCGATGCCCTTGATGATCTCGTAGGCGCCGTCGGCCTTTTCCTCGCCGGCCTTGAACAGCATGACTTCGTCGTTCAGCAGGTGGTACACGCCGCGGAAGTTCTTGCCCATGCCGATCGGCCAGGTCACCGGCGCGCATTCGATCTTCAGCACCGATTCCACTTCGTCGAGCAGCTCGAGCGGGTCGCGGGTTTCGCGGTCGAGCTTGTTCATGAAGGTGACGATCGGGGTGTCGCGCATGCGGCAGACATCCAGCAGCTTGATCGTCTGTTCTTCCACGCCCTTGGCCGCGTCGATCACCATCAGCGCGGAGTCGACGGCCGTCAGCACGCGGTACGTGTCTTCCGAAAAGTCCTGGTGGCCCGGGGTGTCGAGCAGGTTGATAACGTGGTCGCGGAACTCGAACTGCATCACCGACGACGCGACCGAGATGCCGCGCTGCTTTTCGATGTCCATCCAGTCCGACGTCGCATGGCGGCCGCTCTTGCGGCCCTTGACGGTACCGGCCAGCTGGATCGCGCCCGAGAACAGCAGCAGCTTTTCGGTCAACGTCGTCTTGCCGGCGTCGGGGTGGGAAATGATGCCGAAGGTGCGGCGGCGCGCGACTTCGCGCGCGATCGTGGCAGCGGGCTTGCTGGTTACCGCAGCGTCTTGAATGTCGGTGGTGGTTGCGTCGATTTCGTTGGACATGGTCTCGCCGTTGGGGCGCTTGCAAAACTCTCGATTTTACCGGGTCCAGCGTACCTTGTGTGAACCAATTCCTGTCGCACCGGAAGCCCGCCGTGTAGGAGCAGTCGGGCGCGGGATGTGAAGAGCGGGAAGTTTAGCGGCCTCGACAGGCGTATGGATGTGGCCGAAAAAACAAAATGAGCCGAAAACAGCTGGGCATCGAAACGTTTTAATGCCACCAAACCATTGTCGAAGTTATAAAAAAAGCCCCCTACTGAAAGTTTCTCTCTAGTAGGACTGGGCTTACATAACATCATGCATAGGACCTACATGGGGGCGACAGCTAATCTTATGTTCGGCAAGAGACTATGGCATTAATGTACACACATCGCGATGAGGAAACCCATCCAAGCAATCGCCCCAGTGATGTATGTCAGAGATAACGAGGACAAAATGAATAACGCCCAACTCGGTAACGCCGCCCAGAAAAAGGCGCAATCGGTGAATCAGATCCCCTCGACCAGCGAAGAAATCAAACTGGCCGCCCGTCCGGTTGTGAGCTACAGCGGCACCCAACAAAACGAGTTGCTCGCGGCCCTGCCGCGCCAAGACCTGGAAACCCTGTTTGAGCACCTGGAACTCGTTCCGCTGCCCTTCGGCAAGGAACTGTTCGAATACGGCAGCAAGCTGGAATACGTGTACTTCCCCACCACCGCCATCGTCTCCCTCCTGTACGTGATGGAAGACGGCGCCACGACGGAGATCGCCGTGGTCGGCCATGAAGGTGCCGTCGGTGTGTCGCTGTTCATGGGCGAGCGCGCCACGTGCAGCGCCGTCGTCCAGAGCGCCGGCTACGGCTACCGCCTCAAGACCCAATACCTGCGCGACGCCTTCAACAAAGGCGGCGCCCTGCCCCAACTGCTGATGCGCTACACGAACGCGCTGTTCGCCCAGATGGCCCAGAACGCCGTCGGCGGCCGCCACAGCTCGATCGAACAAAAACTGTGCCGCTGGCTGCTGGACCGCCTGGACCGTTCGCCGAGCAATGAACTGAAAGTTACGCAGGAACTCATCTCGATCATGCTGGGCGTGCGCCGCGAAAGCATCACGGCCGCTGCCGGCAAGCTGCAGGACGAAGGCCTGATCCAGTACCGCCGCGGCAACATCACCGTGCTGAACCGCCAGGGCCTGGAAGACTACGCGGGCGAGTGCTACAAGGTCGCTAAAAGCGAGTATGACCGCCTGCTGATGGACGTGTCGCGCGCATGAGCGGTAACGCATCCCGCCCCGCCGTCGCCAATGACGACTGGGCCTGGGCTGCGCGCAGTTGATCACGCAATTGACTATGTAGTTGATGCTCGGCCGGCGCGGCCGGTTCCGGTGGCGTTTCCTCCGCCGGTGCTGCCGAGGGCGCCACGGCCAGCGCCGCGATATCCAGGGTGCCGCCTGACGCGGTCCCGCCGGATTCGGTACCGCCCGGCACCGTCACCGGAACGATGGCGTGAACCGTGGTCCCGATCCCGTTCACGCCGCGGTCCACCCGCAATGTCCCTCCCAGCAGCAATGCCCGTTCGCGCATCCCCAGCAGGCCATGCGATTTCGGACGGCGCATCGCGTCCGGCGGAATCCCGACACCATCGTCGCTGACCTCGAGCGTAAATGCCTCCCCTTCGCGCGCCAGGTGCACGACGACGTGACGGGCCTGTGCGTACTTCGCTACGTTGTTCAGCGATTCCTGCGCGATGCGGAACAGCGCGATCGACTGCGCGGAGCCGGCGCTGTCGATGTCGCCCTCGATGAGCGCCTCGCAGTCGACGCCCGTCGTGCGGCCGAAGTCTTCGCAATAACTCTGCAGCGCGGCGGACAGGCCCAGGTTGTCCAGCAGGCTCGGACGCAGGTCTTCCACGATGCGGCGCTTCAGTTCCACCGTCTCGACGAGCACGGCGCGGGCGCGGCCCAGCGTCTCCGCATGGTCCGGGTGCGCGGTCTTGATCTGGTCGGTCACCGACGCGAGATGCATGCCGATGGCCGTCAGGTTGGCGCCCATCTCGTCGTGCAGTTCGCGCGCCAGTTTGGCCTTTTCTTCTTCCGACACGCGGATCAGGTGGCGCGACAGCACGGACAACTGCTCCGTGCGCTCCGTCACGAGCGATTCCAGGTGATCATTGGTTTGTTGGAGTGCTCGCTCGGCATTCAGGCGTGCGCGGAAGCTGCGGCGGATCAGGTTGTAGAACAGGACAAGGGTGACGAGTGCCGCCACGTTGATGCCGAGGCCGCGCAGCGCGGCGAGCCGGTAGCGGTCGTAGAAGACGGCGCTGCGCGCGGCGAGCGTTTCGTTCTGTTCGCCCGTCATGATCACCACCTGCAGGCGGATCTCGTCCATGTGGGTCTTGTCTTCCTGCGTCTGCGCGATGGCGACGATGTCGGAGAGGCCGCCATGGCGATAGACTTCCAGGCCCTGGTTCATCAGGTTGATGCGGCGGACGACGAGATTCTGCAGCTGGGTGAGGTTCTTCAGCTGGGAAGGATTGTCGGCCAGCAGCGTCTTGAGGCTGTTGAACTGGCCATCCAGTTCACGCTCGGCCGTGCGCAACGGGCCCAGGTAGGTGTCGGAACCGGACAGATAATAGCCCCGCAGACCGCTTTCCGCATCGGTCACGAGCAGGTTCAGGTATTGCAGTTTGGCCGTCACACGATCGGCCTGCGCCTGACGCGCATTGGCGGTCTTCAGCCCGTCCAGGTTGCGGACGAGGCTGACGCCGTTGAGGACCAGGATCAGGACACACACGACACACAGCAGCGTCTGGTACAGCGGAAGGCTGCGAACCGGCCTGAACCTGGGGTCGGTGGTGAAAAACATCCTCTGTCGTTCCTTTCGCAGCTTGGCCTGTCCGAGTCATTATAGACCGGGAAAAGTTGCCATGGAGCTCGAATAGGCGTGCGGACGAGGAAATGTAGCGCGGTGACGACGCGCAATTAACAATTCTGCATAGCAAATGTCAAAATTGCTATAACAGTTGCAGGCCGAAAGACAGGGAACCCTGCCATCCGGCCTACCCCGCTCAGTCGAGCAGATTGTTTTTCATGGCGTAATACGTCAGGTCGCTGTTCGACTGCAGACCCATCTTTTCCATGATGCGAGTACGGTAAGTCGACACCGTCTTGATCGACAACGACAGTGCATTGCCGATATCGGACACGGTCGCGCCCTTGGCCAGGCGGAGGAACACCTGGAATTCGCGGTCCGACAATTCCGTATGCAGCGCAGTGTTCGGATCGCGATCGAAACTCTGGGCCAGCAATTCGCCGACCTGCGAGCTGACGTAGCGGCGGCCCTGGTACACGGTACGGACGGCCGTCTTGAGTTCGTCCGCGTCGCATTCCTTGTTCAGGTAGCCGTTGGCGCCCATCTTGAACAGATTGAGCGCGTACTGCTGGGCCGGATAGCCGGACAGGATCAGGACCGGCAGATTGGGCTGGCCCTGTCGAATGGTGCGCAGGATATCGATGCCGCTCTGGTCCGGCATGGCGATGTCCAGCAGCAGCACGTCGCAGATCTCGCGGCGTGCGATGTCGAGGGCCTCGCGTCCTGTCGCGCCTTCGGCCACGACTTCGAACTCGCCCGACGACGAAAAAATCTGTTTGAAACCTGCTCGAACTATCTGGTGATCGTCACAAATGGCAACGCGTATCATTGTCTTCCCTTAAGTTTTCCCGATACAGGAAAGAGCCGAGGCTGGCCCCTCACGCCTCCGGTCAGGTCATGCGTTTGAGTCAGCAAACTGCAAGTGACATTTTAGCACCTCCGGGGTGCAGAACAACAGGCGCGCACGCCTGAGCTGGCTGCGTCGGCCGTAGCGCCCTCGGCGGGCTTCAGACTGCCGGCGAACCGTGCTTGAGCAGAGCGAGAATGGCGTGCAGCTCGGCGCGCAACGCTTCCGGCTCGATGGTCGGCACGGCTGGCGCTGGTGGCGGCTCCGGCAACGCCTCGACCTCGAGCTGGCCGCGCCCATCCAGGCGGTTGCGTGCTCCGCTGATGGTGAAGCCCTGCTCGTACAGCAGTTCACGGATACGCCGGATCAACAGCACTTCGTGGTGCTGGTAATAGCGGCGGTTTCCACGGCGTTTGACCGGTTTTAGCTGGGTGAATTCCTGCTCCCAGTAGCGGAGCACATGCGGCTTGACCCCGCACAATTCGCTGACTTCGCCAATCGTGAAATAGCGCTTGGCCGGGATCGGCGGCAGCACGGTCGGTTCCATCTTGTTCGGTCGGTCGTTCATCGCTCACGAGCCTTGGCGGCTTTATCAGGCTGCACGCGCCAGGGAGGGATGATCGGGGCCGTCGGGGCGATCCGGATTGCGCGGGCTGCCCGGATTGGCCTCCTCGACCATACCCTTCAGCTTCTGGCTGGCGTGGAAAGTCACGACGCGGCGCGCCGTGATGGGGATCTCTTCCCCGGTTTTCGGATTGCGGCCGGGCCGCTGCGGCTTGTCGCGCAGCTGGAAGTTGCCGAAGCCGGACAGCTTGACGGCCTCGCCGCGCTCGAGCGCATTGCGGATCTCGTCGAAGAACGTCTCGACCATGTCCTTGGCCTCGCGCTTGTTCAGACCGACCTGCTCGAACAGCAGTTCGGCCAGCTCCGCCTTGGTCAGGGTCGGCAACGCCTTTTCCGCTTCCTGCCGTACCCGGGCCACCTGCATCGCACGATGCAGATCGGCGGCCAGCGCTTCCTGGAGCACGGCGGAATCAACGTCGTTGTTGTTAATTTTAAAGCCCTACCTTGTTCTGGATGGGGGCTCGAGGAACACATTCCCGAGCCCCTGTTAGGCATCAGCCCTTATCAGGCGCGCAGTTTGGCACCGTGTTTTTGTTGCGCGGCGTTAGCGAGCGCGGCCATGATGGCCTCGACCGCATCGTCCTGCAGCGTCGATTGAGTATCTTGCAAGCCAAAGCGGAAAGCAAGACTTTTTTCATCTTGTTCCAAACCTTTGCCGCGGTATTCATCAAACAAAACAACGGCTTGCACGAGTTTGCCAAGCGCGTTCGACGCCAGTTCCGCCTGGAAAGCGTCGAGCAGCGCCTGGGCCGGCACGTCCTGTTTCACCACCAGCGCGAGGTCGCGCGTGGCGCCCGGGAACTTGGAAATGTCGGCGTAGCGCGGCACGTCGCGCGCGCGCAGCGCATCCGCATCCACCTCGAACAGCACCGGTGCCTGCGGCAGGTCGTACTTCTGCAGCCAGCGCGGATGCAGCTCGCCGATCACGCCGACGACCTTGCCGTCGACTTCCACCGTGGCCGAGCGGCCCGGGTGCAGCGCCGGGTGTTCGGTCTTGCTGAAGCGTACGGCGCGCGGTGCGAACAGGGCTTCCAGGTCGCCCTTGACGTCGAAATAATCGACGGCACGGGTCGGCTGGCCCCACTGCTCGTCCGCGGCCGGGCCGTAGGCGATGGCGGCGACGCGCTTGGGCTGGTCGAAGCCGGCGACGGCCAGCGGACCGTCCTGGGCGTCCGGATTGCGCAGGAACACGCCGCCCACTTCGAACACGCGCACGCGGCCGGCCTTGCGGTTCAGGTTGTAGCGCACGTTGGCGACGAGGCTGCCGATCAGCGTCGAGCGCATCACGCTCATCTGGCTCGCGATCGGGTTCTGCAGGCGGATCGGATTCGTGTTGTTGGCGAAATCCGCTTCCCACTGCTGCTCGACGAAGCTCATGTTCACGACTTCCTGGTAGCCCAGGTCGGCCAGCTCGTGGCGGATGGCGAACAGCGAGCGGGTGTTTTCCGGCTCGATCAGCATCGCCGACGGCGCCACCGGCGGCAACGTCGGAATGTTCTCGAAGCCATAGACGCGCGCCACTTCTTCGATCAGGTCTTCCTCGATCTCGATGTCGAAGCGGTACGACGGCGCCGTCACGTGGAACAGGCCGGTCTCGCGTTCGAACGGCAGGTGCAGGCGCGTAAAGATGTCGGCGACCATATCGTCGGTGACGGGCACGCCGATGACTTTCGCGGCGCGCGCGGTACGCAGGGTGACCGGCTTGCGCTGCGGCAGGTTCGGGGCCTGGTCGTCGATCGGACCGACTTTCGTGTCGGCCGTGCCGCAGATCTCGACGATCAGCGACGTGATGCGTTCGAGGTGCTCGGGGATCGTCGCATAGTCGACGCCGCGCTCGAAGCGGTGTGCGGCATCCGTCGAGAAGTTATAGCGGCGGGCGCGGCCCTGGATGGCGTTCGGCCACCAGAATGCGGCTTCCAGATAAATATTCGTCGTGTCGAGCGAGACGGCCGTGGCGTCGCCGCCCATGATGCCGGCCAGCGACTCGAGCTCTTTCTCGTCGGCGATCACGCCAACCCACTCGTCGATGTCGACCGTGTTGCCGTTCAGGAGCTTCAGCGTTTCGCCCTTGCGGCCCCAACGCACATCCATGCCGCCGTGGATCTTGTCCAGGTCAAACACGTGCGACGGACGGCCCACTTCCAGCATGACATAGTTCGAGATGTCGACGAGGGCCGACACGGAACGCTGGCCGCTGCGCTCGAGGCGGCGCTTCATCCACTCCGGCGTCGCCGCCTTCGCGTTCAGGCCGCGGATGACGCGGCCGGCGAAACGGCCGCACAGGTCCGTCGCGGAAATTTTAACGGGCAGCACTTCGTCCGTGTTCACGGTCGCCGGGCGGAAGGCCGGCAGCGACAGCGGCACGCCGGTCAGCGCGGACACTTCGCGCGCGACGCCCAGCACGGACAGGCAGTCGGCCTTGTTCGGCGTAAGCTTGATCGTGAATTTCAGGTCGTTCAGGGCCAGGTAGTCGCGGATGTTCTGGCCGACGGGCGCGTCTTCCGGCAGCTCCATCAGGCCGCTGCTCTCTTCCGAGAGCTTCAGTTCTTTGGCCGAGCACATCATGCCCTGCGATTCCACGCCGCGCAGTTTGCCGACCTTGATTTCGAACGGCTTGCCGTCCGGACCCGGCGGCAGCACGGCGCCGGCCATCGCGCAGATAGCCTTCATGCCCGCGCGCACGTTCGGCGCGCCGCAGACGATGTTCAGCAGGGTGCCGGTGCCGACGTCGACCTGGCACACGTTCAGGCGGTCCGCGTTCGGGTGCTTGGCCACTTCCTTGACTTCCGCCACGACGACGTTCGAGAACGGCGGCGCAACCGCTTCGACCTCTTCCACTTCGAGGCCGGACATCGTGAGCAGGTGCGCGAGTTCGTCCGAATTGATCTTCGGATCGACCATGGAACGGAGCCAGTTTTCAGAGAATTGCATATTCGTTTGCCTTCTTGTTCGGACGGTTGCGGCTTAGTTAAATTGCTTCAGGAAACGGAGATCGCCTTCGTAGAACAGGCGCAAATCGTTGATCCCGTAACGCAGCATGGTCAGGCGCTCCAGGCCCGAACCGAACGCGAAACCGATGAATTTTTCCGGATCCAGTCCGAAATTGCGGACGACCGTCGGGTGCACCTGGCCGGCGCCCGACACTTCCAGCCAGCGGCCCTTCAGCGGACCGGAGCCGAACGCGATGTCGATCTCGGCCGACGGTTCCGTGAACGGGAAGTACGACGGACGGAAGCGGACCTGCAGGTCGTCCGTCTCGAAGAACGCCTTCACGAAGTTCAGGTACACGCCCTTCAGGTCGGCAAAGCTGATGTCTTCGCCGATCCACAGGCCCTCGACCTGGTGGAACATCGGCGAGTGCGTGGCGTCGCTGTCGACGCGGTACGTGCGGCCCGGCGCGATCACCTTGATCGGCGGCGTGTGGGTGCGGGCATAGCGCACCTGCATCGGGCTCGTGTGGGTGCGCAGCAGCAGCGGCTTGCCGGTGCTGTCATTGCCTTCGATGTAGAACGTGTCCTGCATCGAGCGTGCCGGGTGGTTTTCCGGGCTGTTCAGCGCGGTGAAATTGGTCCAGTCGGTCTCGATCTCGGGGCCGTCGGCCACGTCGAAACCGATCGAGCGGAAAATCTGTTCGACCCGTTCCCAGGTCCGCATGACGGGGTGGATGCCGCCCTTGGCGCGGCCGCGGCCCGGCAGGGTGACGTCGATCGCTTCCGCGTTCAGGCGCGCCATCAATTGCGCGTTGGCGAGATCCTCACGGCGGGCCGTCAACGCCTGTTCGATTTTTTCTTTGGCGGCGTTGATCAGGGCGCCCTGCGCCTTGCGCTGTTCGGGATCGAGCTTGCCGAGGCCCTTCATCAGGTCGGTCACCTGGCCGGTCTTGCCCAGGTATTTCGCTTTTGCGTTTTCCAGCGCGGCAGCGTCTTGTGCCGCACCAAAGTCGGACTGGGCGGAGACGACGAGTTCTTCCAGCGAGTTCATGCGTGTTCTTTTCCTATTGAGGGCGGGAGGCGCCAGAAACAAAAACAGGGCATCGGTCGTGAAACCTTTGCCCCGTCCTTTGCGCATCGGCCGCCCTGCGGCGGCGCGATGCTGGTCTTGCGTTCGCTGTCTGAATTAAGCAGCCAGCTTTGCCTTGACGGTGTTCACGATAGCGGCAAAAGCCGGCTTGTCGTTGACAGCCATGTCGGCCAGGACTTTACGGTCCAGTTCAATCGCGGCTTTCTTCAGGCCGTTCATGAATGCGCTGTAGGTCATGCCGTGCGAACGCGAAGCTGCGTTGATACGGGTGATCCACAGGGCGCGGAAAACGCGCTTCTTGTTGCGGCGGTCGCGGTATGCGTACTGGCCAGCGCGCATGACTGCTTGCTTGGCAATACGGAATACTTTGCTGCGGCGGCCACGATAGCCTTTGGCAAGCTCAAGAACCTTCTTGTGACGGGCACGTGCAGTAACCCCACGTTTTACTCGAGGCATAGTAGCTCCTTAGTTTGATGTGAGATTAAACGGCCGACGGCATCATGCGGTAGACGCTTTGGACGTCGGACGCATTGATGTTACGGGTGCCACGCAGCTGACGCTTGTTCTTGGTGGTTTTCTTGGTCAGGATGTGACGCTTGAACGCCATACCCGATTTAACGGTACCACCCGGGCGCACGCGAAAACGCTTCTTCGCGGAGCTTTTGGTTTTCATTTTCGGCATAGTCTTCTGCCCTCTTACAGGCAGCCTCATATGTGACAGGATTGCAGGTGGCAGCAACGCTGCTCTTGGATGCCTGCTTTCACTTGTCTCTGCAGCGGAAGCGGGTCCACTACAGTCTTGCATCCCCGTCCTTGCGAACATGGGAACCGCAGATTCTAGCACAGTTTTGCGCCAGTGCACATCCCAAGCCATTCACAGGCGACACCGGAAATGGAATAGGCCAAGCCCGGGCCGCGGGACGAACCCGGACCCGGGCCTGGCCCGGCTTGACTGTCACAGCGAGAAACGAAGCGAACCCGCGGCGTAGCTATCGAAGAATTATTTCTTCTTCTTCGGCGCGACTACCATGATCATCTGGCGGCCTTCCAGCTTCGGAAACTGCTCGACCTGGCCATACGGCTCGAGGTCGCCACGCAGACGCTCCAGCATGCGCGCGCCGATATCCTGGTGAGCCATCTCACGGCCGCGGAAGCGCAGCGTGATCTTGGTCTTGTCGCCTTCTTCCAGGAACTTGATCAGGTTACGCAGCTTGATGCTGTAATCACCCTCGTCCGTACCCGGACGGAACTTGATTTCCTTGACCTGGATGATTTTCTGCTTCAGCTTCGCTTCGTGCGCCTTCTTCTGCTCCGAGTACTTGAACTTGCCATAGTCCATCAGGCGGCAGACCGGGGGAACCGCGTTCGGCGCGATTTCCACGAGGTCCACGTTCGCTTCTTCGGCCAGACGAAACGCCTCGGCCAGGCTCACAATGCCCAGCGGCTCGTTGTCTATCCCGTTCAGACGCATTTCCGGGTAGTTGATTTCGCCATTGATGCGATGTGACGACTTGTCAGTAGCTATGTTGTTTCCTTTGAAAGTAAGATGGATAGTGCCGTCTCAAGGCGCGTGCTTGATTACTTCGCCTTGGATGCTACCTCGCCTTGGAGGCGTTCCAGCAGCGCATCGACCGACATGACGCCAAGGTCGACATTGCCGCGGGCGCGAACGGCCACAGTGTTAGCATCCCGCTCTTTATCGCCGACAACTAGGATGTACGGCAGTTTTTGGACGGAGTGCTCCCGAATTTTATAGGTAATCTTCTCGTTCCGCAAATCAGCGTGAACACGCAGGCCAGCCGCTTTCAGCTTTGCCTCGACCTGTTTGACGTAGTCGGCCTGCGCATCCGAGATGTTCAGGATGGCAACCTGGACCGGCGCCAGCCACAGCGGCAGCGCGCCCGCGTAGTTCTCGATCAGGATGCCGATGAAGCGCTCCATCGAACCGACGATCGCGCGGTGCAGCATCACTGGCACTTTACGCGAGTTGTCTTCCGCGACATATTCCGCGCCCAGACGGCCCGGCATCGAGAAGTCGACCTGCATCGTGCCGACCTGCCACGGACGGCCGAGGCTGTCCTTCAGGTGGTACTCGATCTTCGGACCGTAGAACGCGCCCTCGCCCGGCAGCTCCGTCCAGGTCACGCCGCAGCCGCGCAGCGCGGAACGCAGCGCCTCTTCCGCCTGGTCCCACACCTCGTCGGACCCGATGCGGTTTTCCGGACGCAGCGCGATCTTGACGTCGATGTTCGCGAAGCCGAAGTCCTCGTACACCTTCATCGCCTGGGCGTGGAAGGCCACGACTTCCGGCGCGATCTGCTCTTCCGTGCAGAACACGTGGCCATCGTCCTGGGTAAAGCCGCGCACGCGCATCAGGCCGTGCAGCGCGCCCGACGATTCGTTGCGGTGGCACTGGCCGAACTCGCCGTAGCGCAGCGGCAGGTCGCGGTACGAACGCAAGCCCGCGTTATAGATCTGCACGTGGCCCGGGCAGTTCATCGGCTTCAGCGCATAGGTGCGGTTTTCGGATTCGGTCGTGAACATGTTTTCACGATAATTGTCCCAGTGGCCGGTCTTTTGCCACAGGCTGACGTCGATGATCTGCGGCGCCTTGACTTCGTTGTAGCCGGTGACCTGGTAGGTCTTGCGCATGTATTGCTCGATCTGCTGCCAGATGGTCCAGCCTTTCGGGTGCCAGAAGATCAGGCCCGGCGCCTCGTCCTGGAAGTGGAAGAAATCCAGCTGCTTGCCCAGCTTGCGGTGGTCGCGCTTCTCGGCTTCCTCCAACATGTGCAGGTATTGCTCCTGGTCTTCTTTCTTGGCCCAGGCAGTGCCGTAGACACGCTGCAGCATCTCGTTCTTCGAGTCGCCGCGCCAGTACGCGCCCGCCAGCTTCATCAGCTTGAAGACTTTCAGCTTGCCGGTCGACGGCACGTGCGGGCCGCGGCACAGGTCGGTGAACTTGCCTTCGGTGTACAGCGACACATCTTCGTTCGCCGGGATCGACGCGATGATCTCCGCCTTGTAGTCCTCGCCGATCGATTTGAAGTACGCCACGGCTTCGTCGCGCGGCAGCACCTTGCGGGTGACCGGCTCATCCTTCTTGGCGAGCTCGGCCATCTTCTTTTCGATGGCTTGCAGGTCGTCCGGGGTGAACGGGCGCTTGTACGAGAAGTCGTAGTAGAAACCGTTGTCGATCACGGGGCCGATGGTGACCTGCGCTTCCGGGAACAATTCCTTGACGGCATAGGCCAGCAGGTGGGCGGTCGAGTGGCGAATGACGTCCAGGCCTTCCGGATCCTTGTCCGTGACGATGGCCAGGTCGGCGTCGTTCTCGATCAGGAACGACGTGTCCACGACCTTGCCGTCGACCTTGCCGGCCAGCGCGGCCTTGGCCAGGCTCGGGGCGATGCTGGACGCCACCTGGGCGACCGTCACCGGACCTTCGAATTGACGGCTCGAGCCGTCCGGGAGGCGTACATTCAACATTGTGAGCTCCATCGGCGCCATGCGCCCGTTAATAGACAGATTTAAAACCAAGAAATTTTGGACGAAAAAAAACGCGCACTAGGCGCGTTTCTTCAGTGTCGTCGAGCTCCGGTGATTCCGGACAAAAGCACACCCTACCGCGTCTAGCGATTCCCCCACAACGTCGTTGTAGTTCGCGGTGTCATAACCGTGTGTGCCTTTCTCGCTCTTACTGACGACAAGAGCGGAGAACCGAAGTTCCCCGCGCTCGTCTTTGATGTTCTGGTGGGCGGTGCAGAATTCGAATCTGCGACCCCTTGGATGTCGACCAAGTATTCTAACCAGCTGAACTAACCGCCCGTATGCCGCCATTATAAGGGGATAGCACCCATCCTGCAAGGACACCCGGTATACTGCCGCCTGTTTCCACATCGTCCACGTTCATGTCCGACCACGCCGGCTCCTCCGCCCACCTCCACGCCCACCTCGACGGCGACGCCCGCCACGCCCACACGATCGAAGGCCGCAGCCAGTGGGCGATGGCCATCGCGCTCGGGCTGACCCTGCTGTATGCGCTGGTGGAGGTCGTCAGCGGCTTCCTGTCGAATTCGCTCGCGCTGATCTCGGACGCCGGCCACATGGTCACCGATGCCGCCGCCCTCGGCCTCGCGCTGCTGGCCCAGCTGATCGCGCGGCGGCCACCGTCCGCGCGCCATTCGTTCGGCTTCGTGCGCGCGGAGGCGCTTGCCGCGTTCGTCAACAGCCTCGCGATGCTGCTGCTCGTCGGCTGGATCGTGTACGAGGCCGTGCAGCGCCTCGCGCATCCGGAGCACGTGGGCGGCAAGACCGTGCTGATCGTCGCAGCCATTGGCGCCTGCATCAACATCGCCGTCGCGTGGGTGCTGTCGCGCGACGAGCAGAGCATCAACACGCGCGCCGCCCTCGTCAACGTGCTGGGCGACCTGCTCGGCTCCATCGCCGCGATCGCCGCGGGCGCCGTCATCCATTTCACCGGCTGGGTGCGCATCGACCCGATCCTGTCGATCTTCGTCTCGCTGCTGATCCTCAAGTCGACCGTGAGCGTGCTGCGCGAGTCCTACCACTTCCTGATGGAAGGCGTGCCGCACCAGATCGACTACTTGAAGATCGGCGCCGACCTGGCCGCGATCTCCGGCGTGCGTTCCGTCCACGACCTGCACGTATGGGACATGTCGCCCGGCGAACCCGCGCTGATCGGCCACCTGGAAATCGACGACCTGACCGCCTGGCCCGACGTGCTGCGCGCGGTGAAGGACATGCTGCTCGACAAACACGGCATCGACCACGTCACGCTGCAGCCCGAACCTGTCCAGCAATCCGACGCTCTGTAAGCGGGTTCCGACCCGGGCTCGGGTCACGCGCCGATAGCCCAGCCGCAGCCACCCTGCGGATAATCGGCACATGCCTACATCATCCGAACTCGCTACGGCCCAGGTTTACGACACGCTGATCGTGGGCGGCGGCCCGGGCGGCCTCACCGCCGCCATCTACCTGCGCCGCTTCACGCGCAACGTCGCCCTCGTCGACAAGGGCAACAGCCGCTTGCGCCTGATCCCCGTCTCGCACAACTACCCCGGCTTTCCCGAAGGCGTGCCCGGCCACATCCTGCTGGGCAACCTCGCCTCGCAACTGCAGCGCTACGGCGGCGGCGTGATGCCGGGAGAGATCGTCGACCTGCGCATCGAGGACGGCCTGTTCGTCGGCGACTACGTGCCGGAAGGCGATGAGGATCTGGTACAGATCCGCGCCCACACGGTGCTGCTCGCGACGGGCGTCGCGGATGCGGGCCTGCCCATCGAGAACTGGCGCGAAGCCGTCGCGTTCGGGTCCGTGCGGCTGTGCCCCGTGTGCGACGGCTTCGACGTGATCGACAAGCGCATCGCCGTCGCGACGTCCGAAGTGAATCCCGTCGGCCACGCGCTGTTCATGCGCACGTTCAGCGCGGACGTCACGCTGTTCGAACGGGGTTCGCCGTCGATGCTGAGCGATGACGACCGGCGCCGGCTCGACGCGGCCGGCGTGCGCACCATCGATTCACCGCTGTTGTCCGTCACGCTGGACGCCTCGATGAAACCCGTGCTGCACACGGACGACGGGCAGGATCATGAAGCGGACGTGTTCTATCCGATGCTGGGCGAGAACGCCAGATCAAGCCTCGCGGCGAAGCTGGGCGCGCGCACGGCGCAATGCGACGAGATCGTCGTCGACGACCACCAGCAGACGACGGTGCCGGGCCTGTACGCGATCGGCGACGTCGTCGTGGGCCTGAACCAGATTGCCGTGGCAACGGGCCAGGCAGCGCGTGCCGCCGTGCGTATCCACAACCAGTTGCCGCCCGCGCTGCGGCCCGCCCGCCCCCACCTGGAGGCGGCGCCCGGGACCAGCGCGTAGCTATAATGGGCGCATGAAACCGCATCCATTCGCACTCCCCCTCCTCCTGCTGCTCGCATCCGGCGCCGCCTGCGCCGTCGACGACGCCGTCGTGCTGCGCTGCCGTGCCCTGTCCGACCCCGCTGCCCGCTTTGCCTGCTACGAGGCGATGCCTGTCACGCCGTCCGGACCCGCGCCGTCGGCCGAGCAGCGCTTCGGCATGAAGCGGCTGGAGAAAAAGGTGGACGACGAACCGGGCGCGATCCGCAGCACGGTGCGCGGGCGGCTCGACGGCTGGCGCAACGGCACCCAGCTCACCCTCGCCAATGGGCAGGTGTGGCGCGTCGTGGACGACATCGATGCCGTCCTGCCGGACCTCGTGGACCCGGCCGTGCGCATCGAACGGGGCGCGCTCGGCGCCTATTACCTGCAGCTGGAAGCGAACAACAGCGCGGCGCGCGTCGTCCGCGTCAAATAATCAACCCTGCGTAGCCAGTTCGATGCGGCGGCGGATCCGCTCCACCGCGGCCGTGTCGCCGGCCGCGCGGGCGCGCTGTTCCTGCACGCCCAGCCATGCCAGCAGCGGGCGGCGCCAGCCCTGGCTGGACGCCGTGTCGACGGCCGTCGCGATGTCGGCCGGCGTGATGCGCCCCGCCTTCAGCAGTGCCCCGGCCGCGACGAGCCGGGCCAGTGGATCGGCGACGCCGGCCAATGAACCGCTCGCGACGACCGCGCGGTGCTGCTCCGGCAGCAGGCTCGTGTCCAGACCCTGCCAGCGGCCGTCCAGGTAGGCGGCATATGCGCGCTGGGCCGGCGTCGCATCGTTCGCCACCGCCGCGAAACCGGGGCACTCGTAGTCGAGCGCCGCCGCCTTCACGCCGCAGCGCACTAGTTCCGCCTGGGCGACGACGTCGAACCGTCCCGTGCTGGCGCTCGCGCGGCGCGCGCGCGCGAACTCGGCGTCGGCGGCGGCCGACTCGCCGCGCAGGAAGTCGTCCATGAAGCCATCGAGGGAACTCTTCGCATCGCCTTCCCAGGCGGGCGGCTGCGGCTTGCTCGCGCAGCCGGACAAGGCCGCCAGCGCGGCGGCGAGAATGAGCGGCTTGACGGTCATGGCAGCTTGATCTCCGTGTCTTGCTTGAACGGCCATTTGCGGTTGATTTCGTCGACGAGGCGGTTCACCTTGCGCAGGCTCGCATCGACCTCGCCGCGCAGGCGGCCCAGGTCGTCGGTGGCGGCGTGCGCATTCTTCGCGACGGCCTGCGCCTCGGCCAGCACGCTGTCCGCCTTCTGCAGCGTCCCGCGCGCGTCGGCCAGCAGGCCGTTCAGTTCGCGGATCGCACCCTGGGCGTCGTCCATCACGCCCTTCTTGCCGAACACGCGCTGGTCGGTCTTGGCCAGCAGCGCGTCGACGCGGTGCAGGGTCTGCAGCAGCTTTTCCGCCTCGGCGTCGCCGCCCAGCGCCGTGCCGAGCACGCCGTAGCGGCCGGACAGGCGGCCCGACAATGCGTCGACATTGGCCAGCGTGTTGCCGATGTGGGAATCGGCGCGGGTCATGGTCTCCAGGTTTTCCAGCAAGGTGCGCGCCGTGGCCATCAGGCGGGGGATCTCGGCCGCCGCGTCGCCCCGCAGAACGGGACGCTGCGCGTGGTCGGCCAGCGGCGGATCCGTCAGCACGCCGCTGTAGGCGCGCAGCCGGGTCTCGCCGACGACGCTGCTCTCGAGCGTGAACACGCTGGTCGTGCGCAGCCATTTCGCATCGTTCTGCGCGATGTCGACGAGGATGTTGACCTTGCCGTCCTTGCCCAGCTCCACCTGGCGCACGCGCCCGATGGGGAAGCCGGCGAAGGTCATGTCCATGCCCGGGATCACGCCCGAGGAATCGTCGGCCACGAGCACCAGTTCCTGCGTCTTCTCGAACACGCCGCGGGCGTACATCACGTACAGGAAGAAGGCGACGATGAGCGCGCCGATCAGGACGAGCAGGAACAGCGCCTTCGCTTCCACGTGCTTCGGTTCGTCGGGAGGGGTGTCTTTGTCGATCATTTTTTAGATGTATTTGACGGCCAGCGAGCTGGCCTCGATCAGCAGCAGCACGAACAGCAGGCGCAGCGCGCCCGGCTGCACGTTCGTGCGCAGGCGGCGCGGGCGGCGCAGCAGCTCCAGGATGGCGGCGCTCGGGATCACGGCCACCGCGAGCCCGAACAGCACGGTCTTGAACACGAAGCCGACGGTCACCGTCGGGTCGAACACGCGGCCCACCGTGCGCGTGTAATCCGGCAGGCCCCACGGCGACAGGCCGTACACGTTCAGGTACGCGAGCACGAGCACGATGACGCTCGACACCATCGCGAGGCTCAGCACGGAAAACGCGTTGGCGATCACCTGCGGCACGAGGTCGCGGCGCAGGCGGCGCAAGGTCTCGGCGGTGGCTTCGCCGGCCGGCACGCCGCTGCGCGCGAGGCCCATGGCGCCGGCATCGAACGCCATGCCGGCGCGCAGCGCGGCGAACATGGCGGCCGACAGCGGCAGCAGCTCCAGCACGAGCACGCGCACGACCATCTCCAGCGCATAGCGCGACAGGCCGTAGCTTTGCGCCGTGACGAGCACGATGCGGATGATGACGAGGCTGACGAGGGCCGTCAGCACCGTGAACCACGGCAGCACCTGCCATGTGCTCGCGTAGATGTAGCGCGACGTGGCGAGACGGTTGCCGCGGTGGTACGTGGACGGTGTCAGCGCCATCACCAGCGCCACGGCGCCCAGGTGCAGCATGGCCCACCAGCTGGCGGCGTAGCGCGCGGCCAGGTGGCCCCAGAGGCGCGGTTTGACGTACAGGAGGGACGTAATCGGCATGGTTACGTCCTGCGTGCTTCCTGTACGCCTTTCACTTCGGCGATCGCCGCGAGCGCCTTCTGCAACTGCCCGGTCGAGCTGATCTCCGCCGTGAACACCATCTTCGCGGTGCCCTTGCTGCTCTGCGTGTTCACGCCGATCACGTTGATCTTCGAGATCGCCAGCACTTCCGAGATGTCGCGCAGCAGGCCCTGGCGGTCGCTCGCGAGGATGAAGATATCGACCGGGAACACGGTCTCCAGGCCCGTCGTGCCCCATTCCGTTTCCAGTACCCGTTCCGGGTTCCGGGCCGCCATCTCGGCGAAGTTCTTGCAGCTCGCGCGGTGGATCGACACGCCCTTGCCGCGCGTGACGAAGCCCACGATCGGATCCGGCGGCGCCGGCTTGCAGCAGCGTGCCAGCTGCGTCATCAGCCCTTCCGTACCGACGACGAGCACGCCCGACTTGGCGCCCTGCTCCACGCTCGACGCGCGGCTCTTGTTGACGACGGCTTCGTCCGGCATGGGCGCCGCCGGCGCCGCGTCGTGCAGCGCGGCTTCCACGTGGCGCAGGCTGAACTTTTCCTTGCCGACGGCGATGAACAGGTCGTCGACCTTGGCAAAACCCAGCTTGTGCGCGAGCGTGTCCAGGTTGACGGCCGTCTTGCCTTCGCGCTGCAGCGATTTCTCGACGAGCACGCGGCCGTGGGCCAGCGTCTCCGCCAGTTCCAGCGCATGGAACCAGGCGCGGATCTTCGAGCGCGTGCGGCTGCTGACGGTATAGCCGGGACTGAGCCAGTCGCGCGACGGCCCCTGGCTGCCGGCCGGGCCCTTCGCGGTGATGATCTCGCACGTCTGGCCGTTCTTCAGCGGCGTATTCAGCGGCACCATCACGTTGTCGACCTTGGCGCCGCGGCAGCGGTTGCCCACCTCGCTGTGCAGGTGGTAGGCGAAGTCGATCGGCGTGGCGCCGACCGGCAGCTCGAGCACGCGCGCCTGCGGCGTCAGC
Organism: Telluria mixta; assembly: GCF_029223865.1. Taxonomy (NCBI): domain Bacteria; kingdom Pseudomonadati; phylum Pseudomonadota; class Betaproteobacteria; order Burkholderiales; family Oxalobacteraceae; genus Telluria; species Telluria mixta. Next base: position 4,816,820 of record NZ_CP119520.1, on the reverse strand, counting down.
ACGAAGATGCGGTCGTCGAGGGTCGTCGATTTCAGCTTCTCGACCCACTCGCGCTGCAGCTCTTCCTGCCCCGTGACCGCGCTTGCGACCTCGGTCTTCCACGCCAGCAGCTGGCGCAGCCACGCGATCTTTTCGTCGTATTCCTGGCTCTTGAAATTCGAGCCGCCTTCTTCCTTGTAGCGCCAGTGCGCCGCGACGCCGTACTCGGCGAAGTTGTGCATCTCCTGCGTGCGGATCTGCACTTCCAGCGGGCGCCCGTCCTCGGCCGTGACGACCGTGTGCAGCGACTGGTAGCCGTTCCCCTTCGGGCGCGAGATGTAGTCGTCGAATTCCTTCGGGATCGGCGTCCAGATGTTGTGGACGACGCCCAGCACCGTGTAGCACGTCTTGATGTCGTCGACGATCACGCGGAATGCACGCACGTCGTACAGCTCGGAGAAATCGAGCTCCTTGCCGCGCATCTTCTTCCAGATGCTGTAGATGTGCTTCGGCCGGCCGAAGACCTCGGCCTTGATGCCGGCCGCCGCGAGCTCCTTCTGCAGGCGCTCGATCGACGACGCCACGAAGCTCTCGCGCAGCATGCGCTTCTCTTCGAGCATTTTGGCGATGCGTTTATACGTGTCCGGCTCCATCATCCGGAACGACAGGTCTTCCAGTTCCCATTTCAGCTGGAAGATGCCGAGGCGGTTGGCGAGCGGCGCGTACAGGTCGAGCACTTCGCGGCCGTAGTTGCGCGTCACGTCGTCGAAGCGCTTGTGCTCGGCGAAGTAGCGCAGCGTGGTCACGCAGGACGCGAGGCGGATCAGCACGACGCGCATGTCCGTGGCCATCGCCAGCAGCATCTTGCGCAGGGTCTCGACCTGCGCCATGGCCTCTTGGGCCGCATTCTTGCCGCGCCCGACGGGGGCCTGGGCCGCCGTCAGGTCGCGCAGGCGGATCAGCTGGTGCACACCGCGCACCATGTCCGCCACTTCCTTGCCGAAGCGCTCCTCGAGCGCCTCGGCCACGCCCGGATCCTGGATCGCCAGCTCGAACAGCAGGCCGGCGATACGGGTCTCGGCATCGCTGCGCAACAGCGCGAGCGTGCCGGCCACGCCCAGCGAGAACTCGAACGCGCTCTGGCCGGTACCGGCCGTGCGTTCGACATAGCGCTCGGCCGCGAAATCGAGCGCGCCTTTTACGCGCGCACAGTCTTCCGGGCCGAGGCCATGGACCAGCTGGGTGGTGGCGTCGCCGAGCGCGACAATCGATACCATCGCGTGTGCTTACGCCTGGGCGGCCACGACGACGATTTCGACCAGGCCGGCCGGATCGGCGAGCTTGGCTTCGACGGTGGCGCGCGGCGGCGTCTGGCCCGGCACGACCCACGCTTCCCACACGGTGTTCATGGCCGGGAAGTTGGCCATGTCGGTGATGTAGATCTGGGTCGAGATGATGCGGCTCTTGTCGCTGCCCGCTTCCGCCAGCAGGCGGTCGATGTGACCCAGCACTTCGCGCGTCTGGCCGAGGATGTCCTGCGTCGTGTCGCTGGCGACCTGGCCGGCCAGGTACACCGTACCATTGTGGATGGCGACTTCGGACAGTCGTTTGCCTACGTGCAGTCGTTTGATTTCCATGCTTTTCTCTAGTAATAAAACCAGGCCTTGCGGCCGTTTCGCCCGGCCGTGGAGCCGAACACCTCCGGCTCGATTTCAGCCGGTCAAAAATTCCCGTGCGATCGCGATCTGCTCCGGCTGCAGGAACGTGGGCGCATGGCCCACGCCGGCGATCTCCCGCAAGGCCGGCTTCGGACCGCGCCGCGTCATCTCTTCCGCCGTCGCGCGCGACAGCAGGTCCGACTGTTCTCCCCGCACGAGCAGGGTCGGGCAGCGGATCGCGTCGTACGCGGCCCACAACTGCGCCTCGTCCTGCGCCACCTTCTGCGGCGTCATCGCCTTGAACGGCTGCGCGAGCCCGAGGTCGTAGTGCAGCGCCCATTGCCCGTCCGACTGCTGCACGAGCACGTCGCGCGCCAGCTTGTCCCACTGGGCGTCGCTGTGCGGCCCGAACGGCGTCGAGACCATCCGCACGTATGCGGCCCCTTCTGCGAAGGTCGCAAAGCGGATCTCCTGGCCGATGTAGTCGCCGATGCGCCCCAGCGCCACCGGGTCCAGCACGGGCCCGATGTCGTTCAGCACCATGCGGCGGATCGGGCTGCCCGGCAGCGACGCGAGGGCGATGCCGATCAAGCCGCCCATCGACGTGCCGAACCATTCGACGCCTTCATCGCCGGCCGTTACGCGGGCGATCAGGGTCACCATGTCGGCCACGTATTGCGGAATGACGTACAGCGCCGGGTCGCGTAGCCGCCCGGAACGGCCGCGTCCCACGACGTCCGGGCAGACGACGCGGTAGCGGTCGCTCATGGCCCGCGCCAGTGCGTCGAAATCGTCGGCGACGCGCGTCACGCCGTGCACGCAGACGAGCACGTTCGTGTTGGCGGGGTCGCCCCACTCCTTGTATGCCATGCGGTGCAGGCCGGCGGGCGAACTGCACAGCACGGATTTCAGCTTCGGTTCGCTCATTTTCAAAAGTTCCGACGATCACCATGCAGCCGCCGGAAACATCAAGGACCCGGCGGCCGCCAACATTTTACCCGGTGGAGCGATTAGAATTCTACCAAGTCTGGCCCGGGACCACCCGGCTCTCATAGAAACTGTCCACGAGAAAGAGGAACGAATGAAATCCACCATGTTAAGCGGCAAGACTGCACTCGTCACCGGCTCGACCTCGGGCATCGGCCTCGGCATCGCCCGCGCGCTGGCCGAGCAAGGCGCCAACATCGTCTTCAACGGCTTCGGCGACGCGCAGCAGATCGAAAAGCTGTACACCGACATCGGCCAGGAATTCGGCGTGCAGACCGCTTACCACAACGCCGACATGTCGAAGCCGGACCAGATCGCCGCGATGATGGCGTTCGCGGCCGACAAGTTCGGCGGCGTCGACATCCTCGTCAACAACGCGGGCATCCAGTACGTCGCGAACGTCGAGGATTTCCCCGTCGAGAAATGGGATGCGATCATCGCCATCAACCTCAGCTCGGCCTTCCACACCACGCGCCTCGCCCTGCCCACCATGAAGCAGAAGAACTGGGGCCGCATCATCAACCTCGCGTCCGCGCACGGCCTCGTCGCATCGGCCCAGAAATCCGCGTACGTCGCCGCCAAGCACGGCCTCGTCGGCTTCACCAAATCGACGGCGCTGGAGACGGCATCGACCGGCGTCACCGCCAACGCGATCTGCCCGGGCTGGGTGCTGACCCCGCTCGTGCAGAAACAGGTCGACGACCGTGCCGCGCGCGAAGGCATCAGCAACGAGCAGGCCAAGAAAAACCTGCTGCTGGAAAAACAGCCGTCGGGCGAATTCGTCACGCCCGAAGAGCTGGGCGCGCTGGCCGTGTTCTTCTGCAGCCCGGCCGCGAACCAGGTGCGCGGCGTCGCGTGGAACATGGACGGCGGCTGGGTCGCGCAATAAATGTCCATCGACGAACCCATGGAGATTCCAGGCCTGCACGATGCCTGCCTGGAACTCGCGCACGTCGTGCTCGCGTCAGGCCAGCCGCAGGTGTCGCGCGACATCCTCGAAACGCTGGCCGACCGCTTCGAACGCGAGGCGGCCGACTTCGCGCTGCTCGTCGCCAACTCGGGCCGCGACACCGCGCTGCTCGCACGCGCCGTGCACTACCTCGTCGACGCCCACGCGCTGCCGCTGATGGGCACCGACATGGAATGGTTCCGGCAGGCGCTCGCCTGCCTGGTCGAACTGGCCGTGCCCGGCATCGCGCTGTCGGCTAAGGGTGCGGCATTCCTGCATGATGTCGAAACCGGCATCGCACAGGCCATGCAGGATCTCGAGTAAAGGAAAACCGATGCGCATCCGGGCACTCGCTGTTGCCGCTTTCACGTTGATTGCCGGTACAGCCGGCGCCGCCGACCAGCGCCCCGTGCTGCTCACACCCGATAAGGTCTGGACCGGCGACGGCGCCCCGCACGCGGGCTGGAGCGTGCTCGTGGCACAGGGCCGCATCGAGGGCGTCGGCCCGGCCTCGACGTTGCCCGTCCCCACCGACGTCGACCGCATCGCGCTGCCCGGCAAGACCCTGATCCCCGGCCTCATCGACCTGCACTCGCACGTCCTGCTGCACCCTTACAACGAAACGACGTGGGACGACCAGGTGATCAAGGAAGCGCCGGCCTACCGCGTCGCGCTGGCCGTGCGCCACGCGGCCGACACGCTGCAGGCCGGCTTCACCACGTTGCGCGACCTCGGCACGGAAGGCGCGGACTATGCCGACGTCGGCATCAAGCGCGCCATCGAGGAAGGACAAGTGCCGGGCCCTCGCCTGCTCGTCGCCACGCGCGCCATCGTCGCCACCGCGAGCTACGGCCCGGCCGAACGCACCTACCGTCCGGACATGGACATTCCGTACGGCGCCCAGCAGGCGACGGGCGTCGACGAGGCGACGAAGGCCGTGCGCGAGCAGGCCGCCCACGGCGCCGACTGGATCAAGTTCTATGCCGACTACCGCACGGGGCCGGACGGCGGCACGCGCCCCACGTTCACGCTCGAGGAGATGAAAGCGATTGTGTCCGCAGCCCATACCGGCGGCCGCAAGGTCGCCGCGCACGCGAGCAGCGACGACGCGATCCGCCTGGCCGTGCTGGCCGGTGTCGACACGATCGAACACGGCTACGGCGCCAGCGAAGCGACCTTCAAGCTGATGCTGGAACACAAGACGGCCTATGTGCCGACCCTGACCGCGCCGGAAGCCATCGGCGAATACTTCCAGCGCCACGTCCGCGGCGGTGCACCCACCCCCGCGATGCAGCAGGCCGAGCGCGCGTTCCGCCTCGCCCGCAAGTTGGGCGTGATTATCGGCAACGGCAGCGACGTCGGCGTGTTTGCACACGGCACGAACGAGCGCGAACTGGAGTGGATGGTACGCCTGGGCATGAGCCCGACGGAAGCGCTGCGGGCCGCGACGGTCGTCGCCGCGAGCATCCTCGATCGCAAGGACCTGGGCGCGATCCGCAACGGCATGCTGGCGGACGTGGTCGCGGTCGACGGCGATCCGACCGCTGATATTGCTGCGCTGCGCAAGGTGGCGTTCGTCATGAAGGGTGGGACCGTCTACCGAAATCAGTGAACGGATATTCATGGATCCCAGGTGGTGATATCGGCCACGGCGTTGCGGTTTTCCACAATAGCCGATGCAGATATTTTGCGTGATGATGACGGTGTTACTAATAGCGCATGAAGCCTAGCCATGAAAAAACCATTCTATAAAGTCCTTTATGTCCAGGTATTGTTTGCGATTATCGTAGGCGTCCTGCTGGGCATCTACGATCCGGGCATCGCAACCGCGATGAAGCCTTTGGGAGACGGCTTCGTCAAACTGATCAAGATGATCATCGCCCCGGTGATTTTCTGTACCGTCGTCGCCGGTATCGCCGGCATGCAGGACATGAAAAAGGTCGGCCGCGTCGGCGGCAAGGCCCTGCTCTACTTCGAGGTCGTCTCGACCTTCGCGCTGGCCATCGGCCTGCTCGTCGCCAACCTGGTCAAGCCGGGTGCAGGCTTCAACGTCAACCCGGCCACGCTGGACACGCACTCGATCGCCCAGTACACCGAGAAGACCAAGGCGCTGACCACGACCGACTTCCTCATGAACATCATCCCGAACACGTTCGTGGATGCGTTCGCCAAAGGGGAAATCCTGCAGGTCCTGCTGATCGCGATCCTGTTCGGCTTCTCGCTGTCGATGCTGGGTGAACGCGGCCGTCCGCTGACCCGCTTCATCGACGACATGTCGCACGCCATCTTCGGCGTCGTGAACATCATCATGAAAGCCGCTCCGATCGGTGCGTTTGGCGCCATGGCCTTTACCATCGGCAAATACGGCGTCAAGTCGCTGATCCCGCTGGCCTCGCTCGTCGGTTCGTTCTACCTGACCTGCTTCCTGTTCGTCGTCATCGTCCTGGGCACCATTGCCCGCCTGACCGGCTTCTCGATCTTCCGCTTCCTCGCCTACATCAAGGAAGAGCTGCTGATCGTCCTGGGCACGAGCTCGTCGGAAAGCGCCCTGCCGGCCATCATGCGCAAGCTGGAAAAAATGGGTTGCCCGAAATCGGTCGTCGGCCTCGTCGTGCCGACCGGCTACTCGTTCAACCTGGACGGCACCAACATCTACATGACGATGGCTGCCCTGTTCGTCGCCCAGGCCACGAACACCGACCTGACCCTGACGCAAGAGCTGACGATCCTGCTGGTGGCGATGCTGACCTCGAAAGGTGCCTCGGGCATCACCGGCGCCGGCTTCATCACCCTGGCCGCCACGCTGGCCGTCGTCCCGACCATTCCGGTGGCCGGCATGACCCTGATCCTCGGTATCGACAAGTTCATGAGCGAATGCCGCGCGTTGACCAACATCATCGGCAATGGTGTCGCCACGGTCGTCGTGTCGAAATGGGAAGGCGAGCTGGACAAAGAGCGCCTGACCGCCGAACTGAAGAATCCGAGCCCGGACGACGCAACCGGCGACCTGCACCCGGTTCGCGAAGCCGCCTAAGCCAGGATAGAGAACGATTCCTCGTTCAGACGCCGGGTTCGCCCGGCGTTTTTTTTTGCAACAGCCACAGCCGCGCATACACGCCATTTCTCCGCAGCAGTTCCTCGTGCGTGCCCTGCTCCACGATGCGGCCCCGGTCCATCACGATGATCGCGTGCGCATGCACGATGGTCGACAGCCGGTGCGCGATGACGAGTGTCGTGCGCCGTTCCGACAGGCGCTCCAGTTCCTTGACGATGGCATGCTCGGACACGGCATCCAGCGCGGACGTCGCCTCGTCGAACACGAGGATTATGGGCTGCTTGAGGATCGCGCGCGCGATGCCGATGCGCTGGCGCTCGCCGCCGGAAAAATTCACGCCCCGCTCGCCGACCGGACTGTCGTAGCCGTCCGGCAGCGCGGCGATCGCGTCGTGCAATTGTGCCGCCCTTGCCGCCGCCACGATCTCGTCGCGCCCCGCGCCCTCACGCGCGTAGCCGATGTTGCTGGCCACCGTGTCGTTGAACAGGGCGGCATCCTGCGGCACGACGCCGATCGCCCGGCGCACGCTGACGGGGCTGCAGTGGCGGATGTCCTGGCCGTCGATGAGGATGCGCCCCCGGTCGGGGTCGTAGAAACGCAACAGCAGCCGCGCCAGCGTCGACTTGCCCGAGCCGCTGCGCCCGACGACGGCCAGCGTGGTGCCGGGCGGAATGCGCAGGCTGACGTCGTCCAGCGCGGTCCGGCCCGGTTCGTAGTCGAAGCCCACGTGCTCGAACACGACCTCGCCCGCGCCGGGCACGAGTGCCGGCTGGCCCGGCACCTCCGGCATCTCGGGCTGCTCGCCCAGCAGGGCGAACAGGCGTTCCGCGTTGACCCACGCGTCGCGCGATTCGCGGTAGACGAAGCCGAGGGCGTTCAGCGGCAGGCAGACCTGCAACGCGTACGCATTGATCAGCACGAGGTCGCCCACGCGCATCCGGCCCGCCATCACGTCCTGTCCGGCCAGCATCATGATGGCAGCGACACCCAGCGCGATCACGCCGCTCTGCCCCACGTGCAGCAGGAACAGCGCGCGCTGGTTGCCCACGCCCGCATCCCGCCACCGGTCCATCGTGGCCGCGAATTTCGCCGCCTCGTAACCCTCGTTCGTGAAGTACTTGACCGTGTCGTAGTTCAGCAGGCTGTCCGCCAGCTGGCCCTTCGCGCGCGAATCGAGCTTGTTCACGCGCCGCTGGTAGATCACGCGCCGCGCCGTGAACACGAGCGTGAATCCCGAGTACAGGAGGAAGGTCGCGACGATGATGGCGGCGTAGCCGGCCGGATAGCGGCGCAGCATGACGGAGAGCACGAGGCCGATCTCGACGAGCGTCGGCACGATCGTGAACAGCCCCACACCCAGCAGGTAGGCGATGCCGCTGGTGCCGCGGTCGATGTCCGGCAGCAGGCTGCCGACCTGGCGGCGCGCGTGGAAGCGCGGCCCCAGCGCATGCAGGTGGGCGAACGTCCTGCGCGCATAGGCCGAGACCGTGCTGAGCGTCACGCGCGCGAACAGCAGGTCGCGCCATTCGTTGAACAGCGTGCTCGCGAAGCGCAGCAGCGCATAGCCCGCCAGCAGATACCAGGGCAGCAGCGCCGGCAGCGTTGCCTGCGAAAACGCGTCGATGATGCGCTTGAGCAGCAGCGGCACGGCCACCGTGGCCACCTTCGCGGCCAGCAGCAGGACGATGGACACGGCCACGCGCCCACGGTTGGCGCGCATCACGCCCCACAGCTCGGCCATGAAGCGGCGGCGGGCGGCACGGTCGGCGGCGGCGGTGTCGGCGGTCATGCCGGGTTTGACCGTCCCGGCGCTGCAAGGCTCCCCGCCGGCGCCTGTGCTGCCTCAAGTATTCATGCCGTCAGCGGGCGCGCCGCGGCAGGTTTTCCAGGCGGAAGATCACGTCGACGGGTTGGCGCAACTTCAGCGCCGGTACCGCCAGCAATTGCTCGCGGTCGACGTCCTGGGCGCGCGCCCGGTCCGCGCCGCCGTCGCGCCGGAATTCGCCGCGCTCCAGGCCCATCGCCGTGCTGAGGTTCTTCAGCGTGTCCGGCGTGGCGCCCATGAGGCCGCCGACGCGCCGTCCGCCCGCGGCCGCCATCACCTCGGCCTGGCGGCGCGCGTCCTGGATCGCCTGCGTCACGAGTTCGTCGTGGATGGTGTCCATGTCGGACCGGTCGAAGGCGGACGCGAAGCCGTCGAGGTTCGGTTTGCCGAGCAGGCCGCCGGCCAGCGCGGCCCAGTTGGCGACATTGCGCACGTTGATGTGGACGTCGCAGCGCAGCTCGTACACCGGCGCGCCGTTCGCGGCGTTTTCCTCCTTGCGGATGCCCTGGCGCACCTCGCGCACGGTGACGTCGTCGGACGCTATGTCCAGCTGCCGCGCCAGGTCACGTACCTCGCCCACGCGCGCCTCGAGGACGGCGCGGGCCGCGGCCGGATCGGCATCGGGCGCGACGATCTCGAAGTCGAGGCTGGCGAGGTCGGGCACGACGGCCTGGAAAGAACTGCCGGTGACGTGCACGAACGGATACGCCGGGACGGACGACGCGCCTGCGCCGCTTGAAGCCAGCAGGAGAACGAGGGCGGCGGTGCGCAGACGGGTTTTCAGCATGGACACTCCTGGTTTTATATAGACAATAATGTCTATGTTAGACCCGGCCCGCACGCCGGCACAAGCCGCCCCGTCCAAAATAAACTTGTAGACAACTCTATCTAGACGAGTTAGTCTAGATTTATCGACCACGTTCCAAGAGACCGCCATGGCCAAATCGCCCGCTCTTCCCAAGCCGACGCCCGCCGAACTCGACTTGTTGCAGGTGCTGTGGCCGCTCGGCTCGGCCACGGCGCGCCAGGTCCACGAGGAGATCGTCAAGGAGCGCCCGGAAGTGACGTATGCGACCGTGCTCCGCCTGATGCAGATCATGCACGGCAAAGGTTTGCTGATCCGCGACGAGAGCGAACGGTCTCACGTGTACGCACCGGCCCAGGCGCAGGAATCGCTGCAGACGAATCTGTTGAAGGACCTGATGCAGCGCGCCTTCGCCGGGTCGGCCAAGGCGCTGGTGCTGGCCGCGCTCAAGAGCGGCATCTCGAAAAAGGAACGCGAGGAGATCGAACAACTGCTGAAAGATGGAGACAAACAATGAGCGCCGGGCTCGTCACCGGGCTGTTGTCGGCATTGCTGCCGACGAGTCCGCTCGCGCCGCTGCCCTCGCACCTGCCCTCGTACGTGACTGATGTGCTGACCAGGCTGCTGTCCGCGCTGGCGAACGGGTTCGTGCCCAGCCTCGGATGGGCGCTGCTGCACTTCGTGTGGCAAGGCGCGCTGATCGGCTGCGCGACGGCCGTACTGCTGGTGGCGCTGCGCAATGCCCGGCCGGAACGCCGCTATGCGGCGGCGTGCTTCGCGCTGCTGCTGTGCGTCGTGTGGCCCGCGGCCGACTTCGTGACGATGCTGCTGGGCGACCGCAACGTGGCGGCTGCGCGCGCACTGCCGCTGGCATCGGCACCGGCGGCCGTGTTGCGCGACGCCGTGGGCCTGCTCGCCTGGCTGCAGCAGCATCTCGACTGGATCGTCGGCGCGTGGGCGGCCTGCGCCGCGGCGCTCGGGCTGCGCATGGCGCTGGGATTGGCGTGGGTCGGACGGGCGACGGTCGGCCGCGCCGCGTCGCCCCATGCGGGCAGCGACGAGGAACGCGTCTGGCAGACGAAGCTGGCCCGGCTCGCCGCCCGCTGCGGCATCGACCGCCAGGTGCGCCTGCGCATCGTCGACAGCCTGGCGAGCCCCGTCACGGCCGGCTTCTGGCGGCCCGTCGTGCTCGTGCCGGCCGCCCTCGTGACGGGCATGCCGCCGCAACTGCTGGAAGCGCTGCTGGCGCACGAACTGGGCCACGTCCGGCGCCACGACTACCTCGTCAACCTCGTGCAGAACGTGATCGAGGCCCTGCTGTTCTATCACCCGGCCGTGTGGTGGATCTCGCGCCGCATCCGCCATGAACGCGAGCAGATCGCCGACGATTTCGCCGCACGCCAGCTGGGCGAACCGCGCCGCCTGGCACAGGCGCTGTCGGAGCTCGAGCGCCTGCAATTCTCCGGTCACCACCTGGCCCAGGCCGCGGCGGGCGGGGACCTGATGGCGCGCATCCGGCGCCTCGTCCGCCCCGATCCGCAGGCGCTGGACTGGCGCGCCGCGATCCCCGTGCTGGGCCTCGTGCTGGCGTGCGCGGCGAGCGCCCATGCGCTGGCGACCCGCGACGCCCCGGTGGCCGCCAGGACGGCCGGCCTGACGCGGCCCGCGGTCGCGGATTTCTCGAGCTGCACGAAACCGCAATACCCGCAGGCCGACATTGCGGCCAGCCACGAGGGCACGGTCACGTTGAACTTCCGCGTGGACGCTTCCGGCTTCGTCACGGAATCGACCATCCTTCGTTCCAGCGGCTACGCCAGCATGGACGAGGCGGCCCGCGGCGCACTGCACCGCTGCCGCTTCGCACCGGCACTGCGCAACGGCCAGCCCGTGTCGACCTGGCAACCGGTCCAGTATGTCTGGACCCTCGCGTGACGTGACGCCGCTGCGCTGCGCGGCCGGGCGGTCACGCCTCATTCATCAATAAAGCATTCGCGCAAGACGGCGCGCGGCGCCGGCACAAGGGCGCAGTGCGCCCTTGTGCACCTGACGAACTGAAGGTCATCAGTTCCCACCACAAGGAGAGCACCATGTCCCGCATCATCCGCACGACCCTGCAATGCCTGTCCCTCGCCCTCGCCTGCGCGGCGTCCGCCCACGCAGCGCCCCAAACGACCCGCCCCCCCATGCTCGACTTCGCCAGCTGCGCCAAGCCGCAATACCCGCACGCGGACGTGCAGGCCGCTCATGAAGGCACGGTCAAACTCGGCTTTCTCGTCGACGAGAACGGCAAGGTGAAGGATTCGAAAGTGATGGCGTCGAGCGGGTTTACGACCCTGGACGAGGCTGCGCGCTCGGCGCTGGCGCAGTGCAGCTTCCGGCCAGCGCTCAAGAACGGCAAGGCTGTACGGGAATGGGCCAAGGTCCAGTACGTGTGGACGCTGCGCTAGGCAAAGGGAATGACGGGCGGCACCACGGCGCCGCCCGGAAGGACATCAGATGCTGGATACGTCCAGTTCGGCCGACGTGGCGGCCACGACCTCGTCCTTGGTGACACCCGGCGCCAGCTCGACGAGCTTGAGGCCCGTGTCGGTGACGTCGATGACGCCGAGGTCGGTGATGATGCGGTCGACGACGCCGACGCCCGTCAGCGGCAGGTCGCACTTCTTGAGGATCTTGTGGCTCGTCGAGCCATCCTTCGCGGTCGCCACGTGTTCCATCACGACGACGACGCGCTTGACGCCGGCCACGAGGTCCATCGCACCGCCCATGCCCTTGACCATTTTGCCGGGGATCATCCAGTTCGCCAGGTCGCCCTTTTCCGACACCTGCATCGCGCCGAGGATCGCCAGGTTGATCTTGCCGCCGCGGATCATGCCGAACGAGTCGGCCGAGCTGAAGTAGGCGGCGCCCGGCAGCGCGGTGACGGTCTGCTTGCCGGCGTTGATCAGGTCGGCGTCCACTTCAGCGTCGGTCGGGAACGGGCCGATGCCCAGCAAGCCGTTTTCCGACTGCAGGAACACTTCGATATCGTTCGGGACGTAGTTGGCCACCAGCGTGGGCAGGCCAATGCCCAGGTTCACGTAAAAACCGTCCTGCAGTTCCTTGGCCGCGCGCGCGGCCATTTCATCACGAGTCCATGCCATGTCTGTCTCCCCTGGTCTTATGCTTGACGCACGGTGCGCTGTTCGATGCGCTTTTCCGGCGTCGGGTTGTGAACGATGCGGTGCACGAAGATACTCGGGGTATGCACCTGGTCCGGGTCGATCTCGCCGATCTCGACCAGTTGCTCGACTTCCACGATGCAGACCTTGCCTGCGGTGGCCACGTTCGGGTTGAAGTTGCGTGCCGTCTTGCGGAACACGAGGTTGCCGGCGCGGTCGGCCTTCCAGGCCTTGACGAGCGAGACGTCCGGGACGAGCGAGCGTTCCATCACATACATCTCGCCGTCGAATTCGCGGGTCTCCTTGCCTTCCGCGACGATGGTGCCGTAGCCGGTCTTGGTGAAGAAGGCGGGGATGCCGGCGCCGCCGGCGCGCAGCTTCTCGGCCAGCGTGCCCTGCGGCGTGAATTCCAGTTCCAGTTCGCCGGCCAGGTACTGGCGCGCGAATTCCTTGTTCTCGCCCACGTAGGACGAGATCATCTTCCTGATCTGGCGCGTGGTGAGCAGCTGGCCCAGGCCGAAGTCGTCGACGCCGGCGTTGTTCGAGATGGCCGTCAGGTTCTTGACGCCGGAATCGCGCAGCGCCAGGATCAGCGCCTCGGGGATACCGCACAGGCCGAAGCCGCCCACGGCGATCGTCTGGCCGTCCGCGACGACCCCTTCCAGCGCGGAGCGCGCATCAGGATACACTTTGTTCATACCCGTCCCTTTAATAATGAGGTTCTATACAGCAGAGTAGAATTGCAGAATAAAATAGCGCCCTCCGAAGCACAATACCGTAGAAATACCGGCAAGGGCCTCCTGCGGGGACAGTCGACTACCATCAAATGAACGCATCATACGCCATCGATTACGAGATGATTTTCCAGCACGCGCCCGTCGGAATGTGCATTTCGGTGAACCGCGTGATCCAGTCCTGCAACCACGCACTGGCCGCGATGTTCGGCTACCAGCGGACGCAGCTGGACGGCCAGTCGTTCTCGGTACTCTATCCGACCATGGACGAGTTCCTGCGCACGGGCGACCGCATCATCCCGATCATGAACGCGAAGGGCCGCTACTCGGACGAGCGCATCATGCGGCGAGGAAATGGGGAATTGTTCTGGTGCCACGTGACAGGCCGCGCGCTCGATCCGGCCGAGCCGCTGGGCGCCGGCGTCTGGACGTTCGAGGACGTCAGCGAGAAGCGCCCCGTCACGGCCGAGCTGACCCCGCGCGAACGCGAGATCGCGGCGCTGCTCGTCGAAGGCAAGACGAGCAAGGTGATCGCGCGCGAGACGGATCTGTCGCCGCGCACGGTGGAGATGCACCGCGCCAAGCTCATGCGCAAGTTCTCGGCGTCGACGTCGTCGGAACTCGTGCACAAGCTGGTCGGCATGTCGCGCTGAGCGATCGGCGCATCACAAGGCATCGGACTCCACGACCGGCGGCGCCGCCAGTTCATACTCGCAACATACGACAATCGATAATCCGGGACGGGACAGGTCGAACGTCGCCGCGGCCGCCGTGCCCAGCTTGAAACGCGCCTCCAGCGTGCTCCAGGCGCGATAGAAATCGCCGAGTCGCGATGCCGCGGGGCGCGCGGCCAGCCATGCTTGCTGGGACGCATCGAATGCCTGGGCGGCGAGTGCGTCGATGTCGCGCGCCGGATCGACGACCTCGACATCCAGCCCGACCCGGCCCGTCGCGCTGGCCGCGCACGCGATCCATGCACCGCTGTGGGAAATGCTGAACCCGGCCGCGCCGGCCTCGGGCACGGCCAACGCCGGCGCGGCGCCCGGACGCTCGACCAGGCGCACCGTCTCCGGTGCCACGCCCAGCACGGCACCGAGCGTCCGCCGCGCCAGCACCCTGCCCGCGATGAACTGGTTGCGGCGCTCGCGCCGGACGAAGCGGGCCAGGCGTAGGCGCTCCGACTCGTCCAGCAACGCGGTGCATTGCGCCAGCACCCCGTCGTCCAGGGTACGGGCGTCGAGCAGGCGGACGATCGCCGCCCGGTCCGTCATTTCGCCAGCTTGACGAACTCGCCCTTCAGCGCCACGCCCGACATGACGGCCCCGTCATGGCATTCGAACTGGGTGTCGCTGGACATTTCCTCGTTCTTGTAATTGCTGACGATATTGATCACGGCGTCGGCGCCCAGCTCGCGGGCGCGCTGTTGCAGACGGAGCATGGCGGACAAGAAAGCCCAGTTGCATGCCTTTTCTGGCGATTTGCCGAACGAATTGGTCTTCTGGCTCGTCTTGTCGGAACCGAGACGCTCCAGCACCTTCGGCGTCGGTTGATTGCCGAAATAGAATTTCACCGAGTCGCCCAGGCGCGTCTGCGCGTCGTTCGCGCTCATCGCCGCGGACAACGGCAGCAGGAGCTTGGTGTCGCGCGCCTGCGCCGCCGTCGTCACGCCCAGCGCCAGCAGTGCGCAGGCCAGTACCGTTTTCATGGTCTTGATGGTCACAGTGTTCTCCCGGTCAGTTGGCTTTGACGGCCTGGTCGTCGGCACCCGTCGGGCCGCCGACGGCCTTGTCGTAGTTGGCGACGATGTAGCCGCTGGCCAGGTTCGCCACCCGGGTCAGCATCATGTTGTCGTTGACGCCGAACGAATAGCCGCCGCTGAAGGCCGCCGTCCGCTGGAAGAATTCCGGCGTCGCGATGACCTTGCCCGTGTTGTCGCGGAAGGTCACGCGCATCAGCACGCCCGAGCTGCCGGCCAGGGGCCCCAGCAGCACGCGCTTGGCGCCATGCTTGAACGACATTTCTTCCACCACCGGCTCGACCACGAGCGTATTGCCGTCGGCCGCGCGGCTGTTCCACTGCGCCAGGCGCGGCGCCAGGTCTTTCTTGAAGTTTTCGTCGATCTTCGCCAGGCCGGCGACATCGCCCTTGTAGCCGTCCTTGAACACGACGGGCTTGACCTCGATGCGGCTGTAGGCCGAGAACGGTTTCGCGGGCGGCGGGTTCGCCGTCGACGACGCCTTGATGCTCGTAGCGCAGCCCTGCAGCAGTGCGACGCTGGCGATTGCCGATGCCAGCAGGACGGTCCGGTGCTTGTTATTCATTGTTCTCTCCGTTTCTAGGTTGTGGTGGAACTACCGCTTGAAGATCAGCGACGTGTTGATGCCGCCGAACGCAAAATTGTTCGACATGACGTATTCGCAGTCGAGGCGCCGCCCGTCGCCGCGAATATAGTCGAGCTCCCCGCATTCCGGGTCGATCTCGTCGAGGTTGATGGTCGGCGCGAACCAGCCTTCGCGCATCATCCGGATGCTGATCAAGGCTTCGAGCGCCCCGCAGGCGCCCAGCGTGTGCCCCATGTAGCTCTTCAGGGAGCTGATCGGCATGCGCGCGCCGAACACGGCGTTCGTCGCCGCCGTCTCCGCCACGTCCCCGTGCTGCGTGCCCGTGCCGTGGGCGTTGACGTAGCCGATGGCCGCCGGTGCCAGGTCCGCATCCTCCAGTGCGAGCTCCATCGCGATGCGCATCGTCGCGGCGTTGGGCTGGGTGACGTGGCAGCCGTCGCTGTTGGTGCCGAAACCGACGATTTCCGCGTACACCGTGGCGCCGCGCGCCAGCGCATGCTCGCGCTCTTCCAGGATCAGGCAGCCGGCGCCCTCGCCGATCACGAGGCCGTCGCGGGCGCGGTCGAACGGGCGAGGCGTCGTGTGCGCGGCGTCGTTGCGCACGCTCGTCGCGAACAGCGTGTCGAACACCGCGGCCTCCGTCGCGCACAACTCCTCGGCGCCGCCGGCGATCATCGCGGTCTGCTTGCCCGTCTTGATCGCCTCGTAGGCATAGCCGATGCCCTGGCTGCCCGACGTGCACGCGGACGACGTCGTGAACACGCGGCCCGTCACGCCGAAGAACACGCCGATGTTGACGGGGGCCGTGTGCGCCATCATCTTGATGTAGGTGGTCGCGTTGATGCCCTTCGTCGTGCGCTCTTCCATCATGCGGCCGAAGTCGCCGATGGCGCTGGGCGTGCCGGCCGACGAGCCGAACGAGATGCCCATCCTGCCGCTGGTGAGCAGCGGATGGTCGAGCAGACCGGCGTTGGCCAGGGCGAGTTCGCTGGCGCGCGTGGCCATCAGCGCGACGCGGCCCATGCTGCGGATCGCCTTGCGGTGGTAGCGCTCGGACAGCTCGAACGGCGCGGCGGGGGCGCCGAGGCGCGTGTTCAGGCCTTCGTAATCGTCCCACGCCGCCATCCGCACGATGGCGTTGCGCCCCTCGACGAGGCGGGCGCGGATCGACTCCCAGTCGTTGCCCAGCGGGCTGATGCCGGCCATGCCGGTGACGACGACGCGTTTCATTTCCCTCGTCATGCCAGGCCTCCGTTGACGGAAATGACCTGGCGCGTGACATAGCCGGCATCGTCCGACATCAGGTAGCTGACCGCGGCCGCCACCTCCTCCGGCCGGCCCACGCGGCGCGCGGGGATCAGCTTCAGCGCCTCGTCCAGCGGCACCTCGCCGATCATGTCGGTCTCGATCAGGCCCGGCGCCACGCAGTTGACGGTGATGGCCCGCTTGGCCAGTTCCAGCGCGAGCGCCTTGGTGGCGCCGATGATGCCCGCCTTGGCCGCGCTGTAGTTGACCTGGCCGCGGTTGCCGATCAGGCCCGACACGGACGCCATCGTCACGATGCGGCCCGGCTTGCGGCGCTGGACCATCGGCATCACGACCGGGTTCAGGACGTTGAAGAAACCGTCCAGGTTCGTGCCCAGCACCTGGTCCCACTCTTCGCCGGTCATGGCGGGAAAGGCCGTGTCGCGCGCGACGCCGGCGTTGCAGACCACGCCGTAGTAGCAGCCGTGCGCCTCGATGTCGGCCAGCAGCGCGGCGGCCGTGGCATCGCGCTCGGCGATGTCGAACTGCAGCACGCGCACGCTGCCGCCGGCGGCTTCGATCTCGGCCGCCACTGCATCGGCCTCCGCGCGGCGGCTGCGGCAATGCACCACCACGCGGTAGCCGTCGCGCGCCAGGCGCAGCGCGATCGCCCTGCCGATGCCGCGCGACGAGCCGGTCACCAGCACACTCTTGTCGATACTACTCATTCGGAACTCCGTTGCAAAAACTCTTCTACATTGTCGGGCTGGAAGACGGTGATCGTGGCGCTCGCCCATTCGGCGCCGCCGGCGGCGTCGACGATGCGGCAATCGTAGGCGCCCAGGCCGTTCTCGCCCTGTATCACGCGCTGCACGTGCACGTGCAGCACGCTCCCGGCCGGGAACGCCGGGACGGTGCACGCATAACGCCGGGTGCCGAGCAAAAAGCCCACGCGCACCGGCTCGCCGCGCAGGCGCGCGCCATGGCCCGCATGCGCGGCCACGGCCTGCGCCATGTATTCGACGCCGACCCACGCGCCCACGGCGCCGCCGTCCAGGAACAGCGTGCCGGGGCCGATCGCCACCTCGGCGCACAGGGTCTCGTCATCGGCCGCGAGCAGGCGCCCGAGCAGCGACATGGCGCCGCTGTGCGGCACGAGCGTGCGGATGTCGGGCAGGCTCAATCCGTCCTCCCGAACACGAGGGTCGCGTTGGAACCGCCGAACGCGAACGAATTGCTGAGCGCCCAGCGCAGCGGCCGACCCAGGCGCGTACCGGGACGCACGACGTTCAGCGCGGGCAGCGCCGGATCCTGCGCGCCGTCCCACAGGTGCGGCGGCAGCTTGCCCGCCGGATTATCGTCCTGCATCGCCAGCCAGCAGAACGCCGCCTCGACGGCGCCCGCCGCACCCAGCGTGTGGCCGGTAAAGGGCTTGGTCGAACTGACGGCGACGCCGGTGCCGAACAGGTCGGCCACGGCGTGCGATTCCATCGCATCGTTCTGGACGGTCGCGGTGCCGTGCAGGTTGATGTAGTCGACGTCGCCCGGTTCGATGCCCGCGCGGCGCAGCGCCTCGCGCATCGCCAGGCGTGCGCCGGCGCCGGCCGGATCCGGTGCCGACATGTGGTGGCCGTCGGACGATTCGCCCCAGCCGCACAGCGCCACGGCGGCCGGCTCGCGCGACATGAGGAACAGCGCCGCGCCCTCGCCCAGGTTGATGCCGTTGCGCGCGGCGGACAGCGGATTGCAGCGTGCGGCACTGACGGATTCGAGGGCGGAAAAGCCGGCGACCGTGAACCCGCACAGCGTGTCGACGCCGCCCGTGACGACCGCGTCGCACAAGCCCATGCGGATCAGGCGCGCCGCGCTGGCCAGCGCCTTGGCGCTCGACGAGCAGGCGCTCGAATGAACGTAGGCCGGTCCGCCGACGTCCAGCTCGCGCGCCAGCAGCGCGGCCGGCGATCCCATCTCCTGCTGGCCGTAGTGAAAACCGTCCGGCAGCGCGCCCGTGCGTGCCCGCGCCGCCAGCGCTGCCTCGGTGGCGGCCACGCCCGACGTGCTGGTGCCGACGACGACGCCGACGCGGTCCGCGCCATAGCGGGCGATAGCCGCGTCGACGGCCGGCCGGATTTGCGCCAGTGCGGCCAGCGCGAGCTGGTTGTTCCGGCTGCGCAGCACCATCGGCAGGTGATCCACGGCGGGCAGCGCAGCGTCCACGCGGCCCAGCGGCAGCGGCCGGCCGGGCGAGCAGGCATCGGAGACCGCGAGGCCGCCCTCCGCATCGTCGAGCAGGCGCCGCGCGATCGTGCCGCGCTCGTCGCCCAGTGCGCACAACAGCGCGCAATCGTTCAGGTACAGCATGGTGGACCTCATTCGGAAGCCGACTCGATGGTCAGCCGGTAGTGGTAGCGCACGTTGTCGAGCACCGCCCGGCCCTGCCAGCGCGGCATGCCGCCATACGTGATCGTCGCGATCACCTCGCCGTCGCGGCGCAGGGTGCGCGTCAGTCCCTGGTCTTCGATGCGCCAGCCGGCGGGCAGCGCCTGCGCGATCGACTCGACAGGCCACAACGTCAGTTGCAGGTCTTCCAGCACATCGGCCGCGCGCACCTGGGCCGGCAGCATCGCGTGGCGCCATTCCTTCAGCGCGCTGCCGTCGTAGTCGAGGCTCAGCACGCGCTGGCCGAACGCGAGGCCGACGAGGCCCACGTGCGCGGCATCCACTTCGAGCGCGACGTCGAGGTCGTTCGTGCCGCCGGGCCGTTCGACGGTGAGGTGCTGCTGCACGCTGATCGCGGTGCCCAGCGCGGCGGGCGGCAAGCGCAGGCCCAGGCGCGCCGGCGCTTCCGGCGTGCGGGCGCAGCCGGCCAGCAGCAGCGCGGCGACGAGGCCCGCGCCCAGGTCAGGCAGTGACGGTCGCTTCATGGCGCTCCTTCGCGGTGATGGTGAAACAGGGGGCGGCCAGCCAGACGAACGCCGTCCCGAGCAGCATGGTGAGGCCGAACGCGCGCAGCGCCGGCGTGCCGGACAGCGCCAGCAGGCCGAACGACAGCAGCGTGCTGGCGGCGGACAGGCCGACGGCGAGCCACGGCGCGTCGTCGCCGCGCTGCGGATCTTCCTGCATGAAGATGCCGTAGTCGACGCCCACGCCCAGCAGCAGCATCAGCGCCAGCACGTGGAACAGCTGCAGGTGCTGGCCGGTCAAGCCCAGGATGGCCAGGGTGAGCACGCTGGCGGCGGCCGTCGGCGCCAGCACACGCCAGGTACGGCCCCGGTAGCGCGGCAGCAGCGCCAGGAACACGAGCGCATAGGCCCCGAGCACGACGGCGCCCATGACGGCGCGGTAGCGGCCCAGCACGGCCGAGATGCCGCCGACCTTGTCGACCCATTGCACGCCTTCCAGCTCGTCGGCCGCGCGGCTCAGCGCGGGGATGGCCGCATAGCGCATGCCGCGCAGCGCGACGATGCTGGCGTGGACGCCGTCCACCTTGCCCAGCCACAGGTGGCGCCACGGTTCGCTGGCCGGCGTGCGCAGGAAGGCCTCCGCGCTCAAGGGCTTCGCGCGGTCGCGCAGGTGCGCGCGCGTGGCCGCGACCCAGTCGCGGTCCTCGCCGAGCGTCTGCGCCAGCGCGGCCAGCGGGCCGTCCGGTGCGAGCACGGTCGCATCCAGCAGCGCCAGCCGCTCGGCCTGCGTGCGCGCGGAGGGCACCCAGTTCGACAGCGCCTGCCAGCCGGTGATGTCGCCCCGCGCGACGAGCGGGTCGAGGCGGCGCTTGAGCGCTTCCTCGCGCTGCAGCACCTGTTCGTCCGATGCGCCGCGCACGAGGTAGTACTGGACGGGCGTGGGCGCGTCCAGCAGGCGGCCCAGCTTGATCTGGTCGCGCACGAGGTGCTGCGGCGACGATTGCAGCGAGCGGATGTCATCGTCCGTGCCGAGGCGCGCGCAGCCGACGGCGGCGAACACGGCCAGCAGCGCGAGCGCGGCCAGCACTTTCGGGCGCGCCGACACGCGCGGCCAGCGCACGACGAGGGCGCGGTAACGGCGCGCGAGCCAGCCGCGCCGCAGCGTCCCTGGCCCGATCAAAGCCGGGAACCAGCACACGACGGTGAGCCACGCGAACACGAGGCCGAACGCGGAAAAGACGGCCATGTGGCGCAGGCCCGGGAACGGCGTCAGCGCCAGCCCCATGTAGCCGATCACGGCGGCCAGCAGGGTCAGGCCGAGGCCGGGCAGCAGGCGGCGCAGCAGGCGTACCGAATCCTCATGCGGCCCCGCGCCGAGCCGGTGGCACAGGAAATACAGGCCGTAGTCCTGGGCGACGCCGATCAGGCTCGCGCCGAACACCAGCGTGAGCAGGTGGATGCGGCCGAACAGGAGCCAGCACACGGACAGCGCGCCGAGGAAGCCGATGCCGATGGCCAGCACGATCACGCCGATCGGCCGCACGGAACGGAACGTCAGCCACGTCAGCACGACGATGCCGACCATCGAGCCGACGCCGATCGTCTCGACTTCGCTGCTGGCCTGGCTGCCCGCGGCGGCCGCATGCAGCACGACGCCGGCCTCGATCACCTCGGCCGCCGGCACGGCGCGGCGCGCGGCGGCCGCCGCCGCGTCCAGCAGGGGCACCGCGCGGCGCTGCGCGGACAGCGCGAACGCGGACTGCGCCAGCGTGTACGTCACCAGCACGTATTCGCGCCCTTCCCCACCCACGTACAAATGGCCGTCGCGGGGACGTACGGGCGTCTCGCCCGCCCGTTCCTGCATCCAGTTCGCGAACAGGCCGAACGGATCGTCGCGGAAGCTGCCCAGCTTCGGCCCGCCGAACGCACCGTACGCACGGGCCAGCGCGTTCTCCGTCCAGTAGCGTGCTGGCTGCGTGCGCAGCGCGCGTTCGTCCGCCGCGCCGACCAGCAAGGTCGCATGCGGCGTGAAACCGTCCAGCCACGCGGCCTGCGCGTTGGCGCCCGCGTCTTCCTTCAGCAGATCCGCGTGCGGCCGCAGCACGGCCTGGAACGCCGCAGCGGCACGCACGGCGTCGCGCCATGTCTCGGCGCCGACCAGCACGACGACGCGCTGCTGGGCGCTGTCGACCATGTGCGTGAACGAGCGCTGCAGCACCGGGTCGCGCTCGCCGGCCGGCAGCAGCGCGAGGATGTCCGTGTCCGGATTGACGCGCTTGCCCAGCCACAGCCAGGCATTGTGCCCGGCCAGCAGGCACACGACGAGGGCCCAGGCGAACGCCAGGCGGCGGTGCGTGATCAAAGCTGGGCCGCCTCTTCGGGCAGGAAGGCGCCGGGGCCGGTCCTGATGTCGGAGAACACGATGTCGGTGCGGTCGCCGCTGTCCTCCACCATATGGATGGTGCGCACGTACGCGCCGCCTTCCAGCGAGATCGCGCCGATCGCGCGCGCCAGCGCCGGATTGCGGGCCTTCAGCGCCACCTTCCACGCGCCGTCGCCCGCCGTGCCGTCGACCTCGAACAGCGTGTCGAGCTGGCCCAGGTCGCCGGACAGCAGCGAGAACAGCACGCCGTTGATCATGCGGACGGTCGGTTCGCGGCTCGCCTCCATGCGCATCGCCACACGGTCGCCCTGCAGCTGCACGATCTCGTCGCGCGACAGGCGCAGCGTGTTCGGGAACGGTTTCAGCGTACGCCACAGGACACCCTTGCCGGCGACGACGCAGAAACGCCCGCTCGACGCCAGCGGCTTCTTCATGCCGGCCAGCTGCTTGCTCTGCTCGAAGCGGCCGCACAGCTGCTCGGGTTTCGCCAGCATGGCCTGGATCTTCGCGACGGGCGCGGCGGCGTGCGCGGACGCGCCCAGCAGCGCTGCCAGCAGCAGGCCGGCGGCGGGTAGATAGTTCATGGTGCTTGCACTCCCAGCTTCTGGAACAGGACGGGCGGCGAGACGAAGCACATCTCGCCGCTGGCGATGTCGACGGCGACCTGCGTCGTCGACGCGCGGTTCAGGCGCCGGCCGGTGGCGGCGTCGCTGACCAGGTAGTCGATGCGCAGGCGGTTTTCCCACTCGACGATCTCGGCGCGCACGGACAGGCGCTGGCCGAACGTGGCGGGCGCCGCGTAGCGCAGGTTCATGTCGATGACGGGCCACATGTAGCCGGACGCCTTCATCTCGGCATAGTTGTAGCCGATGGCGTCGAGCAGCGCGCAGCGCGCCACCTCGAGGTATTTCACGTAGTTGCCGTGCCAGACCACTTCCATCGGATCGAGGTCGTAGAACTGCACCTGGATCTCGACGTCGGCGCTCCAGCGCGACGGCGTTTTCGCCTTACGCATACAGGCTCCAGGCCTGGTCGCGGATGCGGCCAAGCAGCAGGTGCAGCTCCGGATCGAGGCGGCGGTCCTCGGTGACGGGGACGATGTCCTGGCCCAGCAGGTCGACCATGCGCGCCAGCGGTGCCGGCAGCATCTTCTCCGGATCGACGCGCCGGCGCAGCCAGACGCCCTGGCGCACCGTGATCAGCAGCGCGGCCGCGACCTGCTCGGTCAGTTCCAGCACGCGCAGGCAGTCGCGCGCGGCGATCGTGCCCATGCTGACCTTGTCCTGGTTGTGGCATTCGGTCGAGCGCGAGAACACGGACGCCGGCATCGTCAGCTTGAGCGCTTCCGCCGTCCATGCCGAGGCGCTGATCTGCAGCGCCTTCAGGCCGTGGTTGATCGGCGCCCGTTCGCCCTGCATGCCGGACAGGTTCGCCGGCAGCCCGGCGTTGTAGCGCGCATCGACGAGCAGCGCCATCTGGCGGTCCAGCAGGTCGGCCAGGTTGGCGACGGCGTTCTTCATGCCGTCCATGGCGAAGGCGATGTGGCCGCCGTAGAAGTGGCCGCCGTGCAGCACGCGCTCGCCTTCGGCGTCGATGATCGGGTTGTCGTTCGCACTGTTGAGTTCATTCTCGATGGCGGTGCGGAAGAACGGCAGCGCGTCGGCCAGCACGCCGATCACGTGCGGCGCGCAGCGGATCGAGTAGCGGTCCTGCAGGCGCTTGCCGTTGCGTTCCAGCTGGCCGCCGTACTCCAGGTCCTGGCGCAACCACGCGGCGACGCCCTGCATGCCGGCGTGCGGCTTCACCGCGAACAGCGTCTCGTCGAAGTGATGGTCGTTGCCGTCGAGCGCAAACGAGGCCAGCGCCGTGATGCGCGTGACGAGACGCGTCAGGTACGCGGCGCGGTCCCACGCGAGGCAGGCCAGGCCCGTCATGACGGCGGTGCCGTTCATGATCGCGAGCCCCTCCTTCGGGCGCAGGCGCAGCGGTGCGATGCCCGCGTCGCGCAGCGCCTGCGCCGCCGGCACGACCTCGCCGGCGCGCAGCACCTCGCGCTCGCCGCATAGCACGGCGGCCAGATACGACAGCGGCGTCAGGTCGCCGCTGGCGCCGACCGAGCCTTCGCTCGGGATCACGGGCACGAGCCCGGCGTCGAACAGGCGCACGATCTGGTCGAGCAGCTCGACGCTGACGCCGGAATAGCCTTTGGACAGCGATGCGAGGCGCGCGCCCATCACGGCACGTGCCTGCGGCGGCGTCAGGGGGGCGCCGAGGCCGCAGCCATGGTACGTATACAGGTGATGCGGCAGCTCCGGCACGAGCGCGAGCGGCACTTCGACGGTGCACGAATCGCCGTAGCCGGTCGTGACGCCGTACACGACGCCATCCTCGCGCAGCAGGCGGTCGAGGAAGTCGGCGCCGCGCGCGATGGCGGCGCGGAACGCGGGATCGTCCGACAGCGCCGGGCGGGCGGTGCCGCGCGCGATGTCGACGATGTCGTCCAGCGTCAGGCGCGAGCGGTCGAAGCGCACGGTGCGCCGGGGCGTGTTGATGTCACTGAGCAGCATCGGGAGAATCCGTTTCGGGTAAATGCCAAAAGTCATAGAAATTGAACCACTCGAGCGGCGCACGGCGCGCATGGTGCTCGAGGCGGGCCGCGTAAACGCCGACCAGTTCCGCCAGCGCCTGCGCACGCGCGCCGCGCGGCAGCACGACCTTGTCGCGCAGCGGTTCGAAATGTACGTCGTAGTCGCCGCCGGTGCGTGTTGCAAACATCGCGACGAGCGGGCAGCCCAGCACCGCGGCCATCACGTACGGACCGATCGGGAACGCGGCCGTGCGGCCGAGGAAAGGCGCGAGCGCCACGCGCGGGTTGGCCGACACGGGCACACGGTCGCCGGCGATGACGACGAATTCGCCCCGTCCGATGCGCTCGGACAGCTGCATCGCCATCGCCGCATCCATGTCCGTCACCTGCATCAGGTTCAGGCGGCTCTTCGGGTCGAGCTGCGCCAGCACGTCGTTGAACGCCTGCGCGTGCTTCGTGTGCACGAGCACCGTCACGCGCAGGCCTTGTGTGCGCAGCGACAGCGCGCGGCACAGGTCGAGGTTGCCCAGGTGCGCGCACACGAGCAGCGCGCCGCGTCCCTGGCGCGACGCCTCGATCAGCGGCTCGGCGCCGTGCAGGCGTACCCGGTCGAAGTCGAACCCGCCGCCCCACAGCAGCATCTTGTCGAGGATCGCTTCGGCGAACGCGCCGAAGTGGCGCAGCACGCCCGTCACGCCGGCGGGCTGGCCCACGCGCGCCAGGTAGGCGGCGGACGCGCGCCGGGCACGCGGCTGGGTCGCCACGTACCACAGCAGCACCGGGTACAGCACGACGCGGAACGGCCAGCGGCCGAACGTGCGGCAGACCCAGAACAGCAGGCGCATGCCGGCCACGCAGGTCGCCTCGTTGATGGCGGCCCAGTGGCGCGCGTCGGCGGCGGACGTGCCTAGCTGCGCCATGCCCGCACCAGCAGCGAAGGAATGCGCGGCAGCATGCCGAAGAACAGCGTCATGTGCAGGCGGCTGATCAGGACATTATCCGTCCAGGCCTTGAAGTGCGACACGCCGTCCTCCGGGTAGCCCACGCGCGTGGGCAGGTTGACGATGGCCAGGCCGTCCCAGTACAGCCGCACGAGGATCTCGATATCGAAGTTCATGCGCAGGCCCAGTCGGCGGCGGCGCGCCAGCGCCAGCACGGGCGCGACCGGATAGACGCGGAAGCCGCACATCGAATCGCGGATCGCGAGCGACAGCGTGTTGATCCACACCCAGACGTGCGTCAGGTAGCGCGCATACAGGCGCAGCGCCGGCACCGATTCGTCGTACACCGGACAGCCGGCGACGACGGCGCGCGGCGCGGCGCGCGCGGCGGCGAGGAAGCGCGGCACGTCGGCCACACTGTGCTGGCCGTCCGCGTCGACCTGCAGCACGTGCGTGTACCCGTCGCGTGCGGCGCGTTCGAAACCCGTCAGCACCGCGCCGCCCTTGCCCTGGTTGACGGCGTGGCGCTCCAGCATGACGCGCTCCGGATGGGCCGCGGCCAGTTCGTCGAGCACCGCGGCGCAGGCGGCCGAGCAGCCGTCGTCGACGAGGATCACGGGCAGCGCGTGCGCGAGCACCTGCGCGAGCACGTTGCCGATCGCGTGCTCGTGGTTGTAGACGGGGATGACGACGCAGGGTCGGAACATCAGCCGTTCTCCGCCCGGACGAAGCGCAGCAGCGAGTGGCAGTAACCGATACCGTCGCGCGCCGTCTGCAGTTCCAGCCCGGCGGCGCGCGCGAGGCGGATGTAGTCGCCGCTCTCGTAGACCTTGCTGTTGCCGCTCGCGAGGTTGTTGAAGTACGGCGACGTGTTGATCAGGCAGTAGGATGCGATGTCGTAGCGCTGGCGGTCCCAGAACGTGTCCATCACGAGCACCTGGCCGCGCGGGGCCAGCGCGGTCGCGACGCGGCGGAAGATGCTGGCGATCGCGTCCTCGGAAAAGCAGCTGAGGAATTGGCTCATCCAGATAAGGTCCATGCCGCCCGGCAGCGCCGCCGCGTCGTCCAGCATGTCGGTCGGATGCAGCACGGCGCGTTCGCGCAGGCCGGCCGCGGCGAGGTTGCCGTCGAGGACCGCAAGCTGGCCCGGCAGGTCGACGGCATGCAGCTCGACGTGCGCGTCGAACCCCAGCGCGGCAAGCGCGAACTTGCCCGTGTTGGCGCCGATGTCCATCAGCTTGCGCGGTCTTGTGGCGAACACGTCGGGCAGGATCGCGGGGAACGACACGTCGGAATAATGGTGGTCGAACGCAAACCAGCTGGTGCGCGCCGGCTCCGGCAGCTGCGCCAGGCCCTCGTACACCGTGGACCAGTCGCCGAACACCTTCAGGCCGAGCGGCCGCTCGGCGTCGAGCGTGCGCTCCAGGTCGAACAGCGCCTGGTAGCAGACGTCGTGGTTGAAGTCGATGTTGACCTGGGTGATCGGGTCGGTGAGGACGACGAAGCCGGCCTTGTCGAGCACCCAGCGGCCCTCCTCCAGGTACACGACGCCCGCGGACAGGCACGTCTCCAGCACGACCTTCAGCACATACTCGCTCCAGCCGCCCACCGCCTTGAGCTCGGCGGTGGAACGGCCCGCGTCGCCCGCATCGGCCACCGCCTGCAGGATGCCGCGCTTCCAGGCGTAGCGCACGCACTGGAACACGACGGGGCCGAAGGCGATCTTCTGGGCGTCGAAACGGGCGTCGAATGCACTCTGGCGCGCGGGCGAGAATTTTTTGTTCAGCATGGTTGGTCGGGCCCGAACAGGATGCGTCCGCTGGCGTGGGCGCCGGCCTCGGAAAAGTAACGGAATGCGAGGCTGCCCTTGGCGGCGTCGCGCGACAGCTCGAGCCGCACCGGCTGTTCCGGGCGGATCATCTGCTGGAATTTCAGGGCCTGGATGCCGGCGAAGCTGCCGCCGCGGCCCAGGTAGTGCGCACCGTAATGGATGGCCCAGTCGACCTGCACGACGCCCGGCAGGACGGGCGCGACGTCGAAATGGCCGTCGAAGTACAGCAGGTCGGCCGGCACCGTCAGCTCCAGCAGCACGCGCGCGTCGCCCTGCTCCAGCACGCGCACTGTCGGATGGCGCGGGCGCGCCGGCGCCGGATCGAGCAGCGCAAGGAGTTGCGCCGCCGTCGTCTTGCCGCGCGCGTCGACGGGCAGCGCGTCCAGGTAGCGCCAGCGGCGCGGCAGCGCCACGGCATCGACGCCGGACGCCAGTTGCGCGCGCAGACGGGTATTCAGCGCGGTCTTGCCGCCCTCTTCCAGCACGGCGCGGCCGACCGCGGACGGCACAACGAACGCCGCCAGCACCTGGCGCCCATGGCCGCCGTCCGCGCAGGCGAGCACCCGCGCCTCGCGCGCCAGGCCGCCGGCCAGCAGGGCCGTCTCGATGGCGTCGAGCGAGATGCGTTTTTCCTCGATCTTGACGATGCGGTCGGCGCGGCCGCGCAGCGCGAAGCGGCCGTCGTCGAGGTCGTCGATGCGGTCGGCGAGGACCAGCCAGTCATCCGTGCCTGCCTGGGCGGAACGCACGGCGAGCAGGCCGTCGGCATCGCGCCGCCAGGCCACGCCCGGCAGCGCCGTCCAGCCTTCGTCGCCGGTGTCCGTGCGCTGGCGCCACGCGATCCCGCCCGTCTCGGAACTGCCGTAGACCTCGATCGGGGTCCGGCCGAGCAGCGCGCCGGCGTGATGGGCGGCCGCCTCATCCAGCATGCCGCCGGACGAGAACACGGCGCGCAGGTTGGCGGCCGCGCCGCGCCAGTCGAGGTGGTCGGGCAGGCGCTTCAGGTGGGCCGGGCTGGCCAGCAGCACGCAGGGCCGCACGGCCAGCGCCGGCGCCAGCGTTTCGGGATATTCGTGGCGCGCCGCATGCACCGGGCGGCCAGCGGCGAGCGGCCACAGGACGCGGAACAGCAGGCCGTAGATGTGCTGGTGCGACACGGTGGCGACGACGTCCGCGGCGCCCAGCGCGGCGCCGAACTGCGTCTCCAGCGCATCGAGCTCGCTCGTCAGCTGCGAGAACCGCTTCGTGATCGGGACCGGCGTGCCCGTCGTCCCGGACGTGAACACCACGAGCGCGGGAAAGTCGGGCGCCGGCGTGCGCCAGTCGATGCCGGCGTCGTCGGTGCCGTCGGGCGCCTGCGGCGCGTGGGTTCCAGGGAAGTCGCCCCAGAACGCGTCGACGTTGCCGGCCAGCGCGGCGCAGGTCGCGGGCAGGACGTCGGCCGGGAGCCAGACCGCCTTCCCGGCGAGCCAGGCGCCGACGAGGGCGGCCGCGAATTCCAGGCTGTCGTCGTGGTACAGCGCGACGGGTCCGGGGCCGGCGCGCCGGCCCAGCGTGGCCCATGCACGCACGCGCGCCATCAGCGCGGCGTGGCTGACCGATTCGCCGGCGCGCCAGCCGGCTTGCGCATCCGGGAAACGCGCCGCGAGACGTTCGAACATGTCACGCATGGTGCAGCCGCCGAAAACGCATGCGCAGCAGGTATTCGCCGCCGAACATCAGTCCCATCAGCACATACGAGACGACGCCGGTGTACAGCGACCACACGGCTTCCGGCGCGAACACGGCCGTGAGCAGCGCGACCGTGCCGTTGGCGGCGAAGAATACGCACCATGCCTGCGTCACGCGCCGCGTGTAGCTCACCGCGGCCGGCGGCAGGTCGGGTTCGCGCAGGCGCGCGAAGCGTTCGACCATCGACGGGCCATGCACGAGGCTCCAGCCGAAGGCGGCCAGGAACGCGACATTGACGAGCACCGGATACAGCTTCAGGGGCAGCACGGCATTCGCGCCGATCGCGAGCGCGGCCAGTCCCAGCGCGGCGGCCGCCGACCAGCGCGCGGCCGCGCTCAGCCTCAGCGCCGGCAGGCGCGCGGCCACCGCCAGCAACAGCAGGCCGGCGAGCCAGCGCGGCTCGATGGTGCCATGGCCGAACCAGATCGCCAGCGGATAGACGAGCGTCAGCGCACCCGCCAGGACGTTCCACGCCATCGGGTCAGACGGCCTGCGCTTCGGATTGCGGTTCCGGCTCGGCCTGTGCGAGACCGACCAGCGCATCGACGACGTCGCCGATCGTGCGGATGGTCTTGAACACTTCCGGCTGCAGGCGCTTGCCGGTCATCTGCTTGAGCTTCACGGCCAGGTCGACGGCATCGATGCTGTCGATGTCGAGGTCCGCGTACAGGTTCGACGCGGGGGTCAGCGCCGCGCGATCGAGTTCGAACATCTCAGCCAGCAGGTCCGCGACCCACGCGAACAGTTCGTCGCGGCTCATTTCGTTCAGGGCTACCATGGCCTGCTCCTATTTCTTGCGGTGGGTTTCGATCATCGCTGCGAGCGCGCGCACCGATGCAAAATGCCGCCGGGTTTCCTGCGCTTCGGGCGGCAGCGTGATGCCGTAGCGCTTCTGCAGCGCCACGCCGATTTCCAGGGCGTCGATCGAGTCCAGCCCCAGACCTTCGACGAACAGCGGCGCCTCGCTGTCGATGTCCGCCGCTTCGATGTCTTCGAGCTGGAGCACGTCGACGATCAGTTCCTTCACTTCCTGTTCAAGCATGTTGCTGGCCTTCTTCCATAAAATAGTGTTGCAGGTAGTCCGTCAGGCGCCGCGCCGCCACGACGTCCGCCACGCCGGGCGCGAGAAAGCGCTCGGTGCCGATATCGTCCATGACGTCGATGCGAAAGCTGGCCCGGCGCGGCGGCACATGCCACCATTTGTCGCCCTTGCCCAGCGTGAGCGGTTCGCACGAGATGCGCACCGGCGTCACCGGCCGCGCACCGCGCACGGCGATGTTCGCGGCGCCCCGCTTGAGCGCAGGCGGCTCGCCGCGCGGCGTGCGCGTCCCCTCGGGAAAGATGATCAGGTTGCCGCCCGCGCGCAGCGAGGCGATGCAAGCCTCGATCAGTTCCGGACCGCGGTCGTTGCAGATATAGCCGGCCGCGCGCACCGGTCCTCGCGTGAACGGGTTGGTCCACAGGCCGCCCTTGACGATGCAGTCGGCGTTGCGCACGAAGGCCATCAGGAAGACCGTGTCGATCAGCGTGGGGTGGTTGGCCAGGATCAGCTGGCCTTCGCGATCGAGCTTGTCGATCCCGTGCAGTTCGTAGCGCAGCACGCCGAGCCCGCGCATGATGCCGACGAACGCGCGAAAGCTCAGGCGCACGGTGGCGCGCGCGGCGCGCACGCGGGCCGCCGTATCGGTCACGCACAGCGCCAGCAGCGGGAAGACGAGCACCCGCAGCAGCAGGCCGCCCAGTCCGAACAGCGCAAAACTCAGGCCGGTCGCGAACACACGCCACCCGAGACCGATCCTCTCAAGCATCGCGGCACCAGGTCCAGCGGCGCCCGGCGGCATCGCGCACGAGCGTGGGCGCCTGCGCGAGCTGGAAGCGCAGGACATCCAGCGCGCCGGGCTGGCGCGACGGCGCGGCGCCGGCCTGCCCGGCGCGCCACGACAGCCGCACGGGCTGCGCGGCCGCGGGCACCATCGCCCAGGCGAATGCATACGGCTGCTCGTCGCAATCCTCGAAGCCGGCCAGCACGTCCGGCAGCGGCGCATCGCAGGCCACCAGCAGGACCATGTCGGCGCCGTCGGCCAGCAGGCCGCAGGCTTCGATCACGGCGTGTTCGAGCGTGGCGGAGCCGCCCGCCAGCGCAACGTGGTTGGCGCGGTCGGCGCGCGCGATCGAGAACAGGCCGGCGCTGGCGTTGTGCACGGCCAGGCCGAACCCCGTGGGCGACAGCGGTTCGCCGCGCGCCAGGTCGTCGAGCAGGTCGACGGCGCGCCCCACCTCGCCGTGACGCGAACAGAACACGGTCGGCACGTCCGTACGCTGCCCGAGGCATTCGTACGCGACTTCGAGCGCCATCCGGCCCAGCTGGCCGGCACGCCGGCGCAGCATGGCGGGCATGGCGGCCACCTTGGGCTCGTCGGTGCCGGCGAGCCGCCAGGGCTCGCGCGCCCACGCCTCCCACCGCTCGGGCGAGGTGACGCCGGGTGCCCATGCCGCGTGGCGGGCAATGGAAAAGACGACCTCGTTCTCAGACATAAATCACAAGCCAGGGGAAAGCGCCGCAATGGTGCGACATGGACAAACAGTAATTATTATAATCCCAAGATTTGCCCACTGGAATAATTTCATGCCGTAATTGCACCGTTTCGCAACATGCGGACATGACCAGGAGAACGCCCACGGTCGCGGGCGAAGAGAGGATATTGCCACGTAAACACGGGCAAAAGATTCACGGAATGTCACACGCGGGACGATGCCCTCCCGCGTGGGGGGAGTCACGCTGCCGGCAGCATCTCCCGCACGCGCGCCGGCAACGGCACGGACTTCTCGGCCGCGAAATCGATCCATACGACCTTGCCGCCGCCCTCCGCGGCCACGACCTCGGCATTGCCGTGCTCGTCGACCATGCGGATCTCGTGCGTGACCTCGAAGCTGGAGCGCCCCGCCGGACCGGCGAACGTGCGGATCTCGATGTCGCCCGGATACTTCAGCTGCCTGATGAAATTACAGTAGGCGGTGACGATCACGGGGCCTTCGCCCTGGATGTCGAGGTCGCCCGCCGCCTGTTCGAGGAAGGCGATGCGCCCGCTCTCCATGTACCGGAAATACACCGTGTTGTTCACGTGGCCGAATGCATCCATGTCGCCCCAGCGGATAGCCTGGCGCATGGTGTGGACCTGCTTCTTGTCGCTCATCTCTTGCTCTACGTCGTTGCCAAAAGCCGGCATGATACGGCGTCAGGTGCCGGAACGGCAGTGCTCTTCGTAGAGGATGGACTCCACGATCCGGCAAAAATTCCCCGGATCTTCCAGCATCATCATGTGCCCCGCCTCGGGCTGCACGCACACGCGGCGCGCCTGCGACAGCACCCAGTCGGGCACGTCCCACCCCGCGCTGGACTGTTCGCCGCCCACGAGGTACAGGGGCGTCGCGCGCGCCAGCACGCGGCCGACGCAGCCCAGGTAGTCCGGCGCGCCGGTCGTGTCGAGCACGGATTGCGCCATCTTTTGCACGGTCGTGTACGGTTGATTCGCGAGGATCTCCTGCGCCCACGCGATCCTCTCGTCGCTCGCCTCGATGCCGCTCTGTTCCAGCCAGGCGGCCGGATTCGCTTCCATCGCACCGTATTCGGCGGCCCAGTCGGCGTCGGGCAAGGCGGCGATGCGGCCCGTCCAGAACGCGTCCTTCAACGTGAAGTTGCCCTCGACGTTGATGACGCCGCGCACGAGGTCCGGCACGAGGTCGGCCAGCAGCATCGCGACGGCGCCGCCCACGCTGTGGCCCAGCACCCACGCGGGGCTGCCGACCTCGTCGTGCAGGACCTTGGCCAGCATCGCGGCCTGTTCGGCCAGGGTGATATTGGTCTCTTCGCCGCGGCGCTGGCCGTAGCCGATGAGATCGGGCGTGACGAGGTCGACGCCGGGCAGGTAGCGCTGCGGCTCGAACCAGGTCAGCGAGCCCAGCAGGCCGTGGACCAGGAGCAGCCGCGGCCGGGACTCCCTCATTGCGCCGTCATGCCGTCGTCGGCCGTGATGATCGCGCCGTTGATGAAATGGGCTTCCTCGGCCGCGAGCAGCAGCAGAAGACCGTCGAGGTCTTCCGGCTTGCCCGTGCGGCGGCGCGGCAGCATCTCGATCAGCTTCCGCCCCTGCTCCGAGTCGAAATAATCCTCGTTCATTTCGGTGGCGATATAGCCCGGGCAGATGGCGTTCACGTTGATGCCGTAGCGGCCCCACTCGACGGCCATCGCCTTCGTCATCTGCACGACGCCGGCCTTGCTCATGCAGTACACGCCGATCTGCGGGAGCACGCGCAGGCCCGCGACGGACGCGATGTTGACGATGCGGTGCTGCTTCTTCGGATCGCCCTTGGCGCGCTGGATCATCCGCTTTGCCGTCTGCTGGGCCATGAAGAAGGCGCCGCGCAGGTTCGTGTCCATCACGTAGCCGTAGTCTTCCTCGCTCACGTCGAGCAGGCGCTGCGTGGTCGAGACGCCGGAGTTGTTGACGAGGATGTCGATCGGTCCCGCTTCCGTCTCGGCGTGGGCGATCGCGGCCTTGATGCTGGCCAGGTCCGTCACGTCCAGCGCCACGACGTGGGCGGCGCCGCCGTCCGCTTCGATCTCGGCACGCAATTCCTTGAGGCGCTCGGTGCGGCGCGACGCGAGCACGACCTGGGCCCCGGCGCCCGCGAGCGCCTTGGCAAACCGCGCGCCCAACCCGCTGGATGCGCCCGTGACCATCGCGATCTTTCCTTCGAAATTGACTTCAATCCCCACGTTACGCCCCCTGTCTCCGAACTTAATTCTGTTGCGAAGTCATAATGATTACACACTTCACCTATTTCACGCCGATTAGATTGCCGCGTCTAATAGTTGCCCTACAATGGCGCTCGACGTTGCCAACGAGCGCAAAAAAGTGCACACTCGTGCTTAAATATTTTTAACTACTATAAGACATGACTCAGCCCAACTCCCTCCTTGAAGAATACGGCCCCCGCGAAGCAATGGAATACGACGTCGTCATTGTCGGCGGCGGTCCCGCAGGCCTGTCGGCCGCGATCCGCCTGAAGCAGCTGGCGGCCGACAAGGGCCAGGACGTGTCGGTCTGCGTGCTGGAAAAAGGCGGCGAGCTGGGCGCGCACATCCTGTCGGGCGCCGTGATGGATCCGCGCGCGCTGAATGAACTGTTCCCGAACTGGAAAGAACTGGGCGCACCGCTGAACACGCCCGTCACGGAAGACCGTTTCCTGTTCCTCACCGAATCCAAGGCGATCAAGACGCCGGACCTCATGATGCTGCCGTCGCTGAAGAACCACGGCAACTACATCATCTCGCTGGGCAATGTCGTGCGCTGGCTGGGCCAGCAGGCGGAAGCGCTGGGCGTCGAGATCTTCCCGGGCTTCCCGGCCGCCGAGATCCTGTACAACGACGACGGCTCCGTAAAGGGCGTCGCCACCGGCAACATGGGCGTCAACCGCCACGGCCAGCCGACGGACGCGTTCCAGCTGGGCATGGAACTGCACGCGAAATACACGCTGTTCGCGGAAGGCTCGCGCGGCCATCTCGGCAAGCAGCTGATGGCGAAATACGACCTGAACAAGGGCAAGGATCCGCAGACCTACGGCATCGGCATCAAGGAACTGTGGGAAATCGATCCGGCCAAGCACAAGCCGGGTCTCGTGGTCCACACGGCCGGCTGGCCGCTGGACAACGACACCTACGGCGGCTCGTTCATGTACCACCTGGAAAACAACCAGGTCGTCGTCGGCTTCATCGTCGGCCTCGGCTACCAGAATCCTTACCTGTCGCCGTACGAGGAATTCCAGCGCTATAAAACGCACCCGGAGATCCGTCAATTCTTCGAAGGCGGCAAGCGCATCTCGTACGGCGCGCGCGCCATCACGGCGGGCGGCCTGCAGTCGCTGCCGAAGACCGTGTTCCCGGGCGGCGCGCTGATCGGCTGCGACGCCGGCTTCCTGAACGCGCCCCGCATCAAGGGTAGCCACGCCGCCATTAAGACGGGCATGCTCGCGGCCGAGGCCGCTTACGCCGCACTGGGCGCGGGCCGCCAGCACGACGAGTTGCTGAGCTATCCGGTCGCCTTCGAACAATCGTGGCTGCACGAAGAACTGCACGCCGCGCGCAACTTCAAGCCGTTGGTCAGTAAGGGCCTGGTCCTGGGCTCCATCCTGGTCGGCATCGACCAGATCCTGTTCAGGGGCAAGGCGCCATGGACCCTGCACCACCACCACGCCGACCACGAATGCCTGCGCCCGGCGTCCGACTTCAAGCCCATCGCCTATCCGAAACCGGACGGCAAGCTGACGTTCGACCGCCTGTCGTCCGTGTTCATCTCGAACACGAACCACGCGGAAGACCAGCCCATCCACCTCACGCTGAAGAATCCGAACGTGCCGGTCGAGATCAACCTGGCGAAGTTCGCGGGTCCGGAACAGCGCTACTGCCCGGCCGGCGTGTACGAATTCGTGAAGACGGACGAAGGCAAGGACCGCCTGCAGATCAACGCGCAGAACTGCGTGCACTGCAAGACGTGCGACATCAAGGACCCGACGCAGAACATCGTGTGGGTCACGCCGGAAGGCGGCGGCGGGCCGAACTACCCGAACATGTAAGCTCGAACGGCGCCGCGGCGCCGTTTTTCATTTGTGGCCGCGGTTGAAATGCCGCTCCGCGCGCCGCTGCACCGCTTCGAAGAACAGGCTCAGCAGCCAATACACGACGGCCGCCGCCACGTACAGCGGCAGCGGGCGAAATGTCACCGAGATCAGTTCCTTCGTCACGAGCATCAACTCCGTCACGGTGATGACGGAGACGAGTGCCGTGTCCTTGATCAGGCGCTGCTTTATCCGGGGCAAAGGTGTTCAGAAATTCTCCCCACGCCCTAGCGCTGGACCGTCACGCACGGTAGTGTTTAGTGTCGTGCTACTACACTGGACGATGTCCTGCTGGAACTAGGCAACCCACCCTCCGCCCACCCTAGGCATGAAAGGCTTGGCCGAAATCAACATTCCTACGTTACTTCCAGTGGCGGGCACTTCAACTTGTTGCGGATCGCACAAGGATCTCGTCATGCTTTTACCTAAGTACTCACCTAAAATTTTCGGCGAATTCGGTGCCGAAACGCTATAGGTGCGGATATTAATTTTAGGAACCTGGTCCGCAGTCATCACTTATCAAATTCACTTTGAACAACTTCCGGCAAAGGGGCATTGAAGTCGTCAGCGATTTTGATTGTGCCTTTCATTGCACCAGGTTCACGAATCGAATGTTGACGGGCGATGCTTCCAAATTCTCTCCCAACCGGGCGAGCATTCAGCCAAGCTAGGTCGTCGGTAGTGAGTTTAAAAGGAAAAGACATACCGGCACGCTGGGCCTGAAGCTGCTCGAGTGCGGTTCTTCATGGTCCTTACCTTCTGCGAGGACCGCGAGCACGTCGGCATGAGTAGCCATTACGCGCCGGGCAGCGTCAACCACATGCCGACGGCCTTACACGCCGGCCAAGTCTAGCGGCACGGGCCGCACGGGCTTGCGGTACAGATTAGTTTGCATACGGTAGCGGGCTTCGAAGTTCATTTGATGATGATAGCCCATTCTATCATCAAGCTAAATAGCGTTGACGCTGGAGATGGAAGGAGCTGAATGTGGCAGATTTAATATCAGACTTTTGGATCTAGCGTCCCGACAGTAAATTGCTCGATAGATTCCGGGGGAAGGAATCGAAAAAGCTATGCGACATATGTCCCCTTCCGACTCTGGGCGGCTTTGATGACGTTACTGGACCGGTCAAGTGCGTCTTTCGGGGCCACAGAAATAACCTCGTCGCCCACTTGCCTCACGATCCAGCCATTAGGAAAGTGGAACCACGTTGCGAGTGACCAGGTATCTGCACATTCCCCATACGCTTTCAGGATTTCGCTGATGATCGGCAGCGGTTGATACATCGCATCGAACTGGTAACGAGGATAATAGTTTTTCCTACCGTACGAAACACTAAAGATGCGCCCGCGACGCTTCCAATTGCTCGCAGGAAGTGACTTTTTCGATGGAGGCTTTTTCTGCAACTCGTTGATATCTTCCGCGGTCAGCCAGTCGCCTTCTTCGAACACTTTTTTGACGGTAGCCATGTGGCTAACACGTTCTTCTATCATAATGCCGCCCGGGTTAGCTTGGCTGATAATTAATCGCGCCACGTTATCCGCAGATTCGGCAAGATCCTTGAAAGTAGTACTGCTCGCAAGGATCTGCACTGCTTCTGCCAAACCTTCTTCCAGCAATTCTGCAACGCGGAACGGAAAGTGCCACGACACTTTAACCGTCAAGCTCAGCACCCATATCCTCGCCTTCTCTCAACGGTACGCTCATCGATTCCTCCTGTTCTTCACTGCATTGATGGCTTGCCCTAACATTGCAATCTGCAATACTCTACTGACAAAGCGGAAGCGCTTCGTCACTTCGCACAAACTGCGATATGCTCAAGCTTCAACGCTCGTGGCCTGCCCCTAAGCTGCATGACGCGCTTACTGCTGTAATGTTTCGTTGTCATGGCATACTCCGTCCACACTTCTACAGCATGCCACAGCTAGGTTATTAATTTCGACTATACCCTCTAAGCGTACAATAAGATGAGGGAGTCATATTGACGCAGTATTTGTCGCATCGAATTAAGCGATATATTAACAACGCTGCTTTTATGCTCTTTTCGTTTCGCATGGCTCAGCTAGCTGATTACATCTAGATAACTCAGATGGAAAAGTGAGCTTATCAATTCCGGCCCGAAAGCATTAATGGCATAAACGTCCTCATGCTGATCTTTCTTTAGATCATAAACGCCTAGGATAAATTCACATCCGGTTTTTTCCGCAAGATCGGTTGCAAAATTTATTAATTTCTCGACCGCATCACCGACTACCTGTTCTGTACTAAGAGACAAACCTACCTCCCAACGTGCAACATCACTGTGCACACCTACGACAGGTATAATTTTATTACTAAATAAGCTTAGAGAAGCGGCTGGCCAGCTTGCAACGAGGTTATGAAATGACACCATTAGCGATTCTTTGGTGCCGCTCGAATCGGTCGTGGTAGCGTACAAATAAACTTTTGAGTTCGTCATAGTAGGTTCGTTATTGAAATGTCTCAACGAGATCATAATCTGACGGAATATCTTCAAATCTGAACTTGCAGGTGCTCAATCGATATAGAGCTCTTCATTATCAAGTAAGCCGGTCGAGATATCATGACCGCATTGAAATGACAAAAAATCTGCCTCTCGACTTTTCACCACAAGAGACCGATAGCAGGAATTTAATATGGCTCAGTGTACGATCTTATTGTTCGCACAACAAGTAGGCTTCGTTAGTGCTCCAAGCTTGCCAAACGTCGAGGGAACGGCAGAATCGTGCAGCGTTGGGGTATCGGACGAACGTGCGCTCAGGCGCAAGCTATGTGCAGTCAGCCCCCTCTACTTCAAGAGGGTGAGCCGGTACGTGGCGACGACGCCAACATTAGTTGCCGCTGACGGGAGGGTAGTAATGGAAGACTTCACCAAGGGCACGGCACAGTTCTACCTCAGCCAATACACTTTCCTAACACTCTGCAGCCTCGAGCCAAATCGTCGAGATCGATATTATGTATAGACACAGTACTCTAACCTTGTCAGATGCTCTCGTACCAATTGCACCCTACCATTATTTACTAAGTCAACTGGTCGCATTCCGCTCAAAGCAAGAGCTGGGGTAACTAACCAGTTCAATGCAGCCGAATGATTATTCCCGAACAAGCGAAGTACATCACGTTTAATCAAACGCCAGACTTTGATTTTCTTAACAATCGCCACGTCTGCCACCAGCGCCTCTCGGTCGATTCTTCGCAAGAGCCGTCGATAAAAGAATTTTT
Source organism: Telluria mixta (assembly GCF_029223865.1). NCBI lineage: Bacteria > Pseudomonadati > Pseudomonadota > Betaproteobacteria > Burkholderiales > Oxalobacteraceae > Telluria > Telluria mixta. The sequence goes on along the minus strand of NZ_CP119520.1, from coordinate 4,777,788 downwards.
TATGAGATCTCGCGTTCATCTGTTCGATCCTCGCTCCTCACCCTCATCCTCATCCTCATCCCCAACGATCATACTTCCGGCTTTACTCGAAGTTAAGCGGACACTGACATCGGCACCGGCCAACTCAATATTTGGCCAACTCTCCGAATTATCCACTTCGCCTCATCCTCGGATATCCAAGATTTTTGGTTCACGATTTCAAAATACTGTGAAAGCATTTCAATATCACTCATGAGGGTTATGTTATCGGTCTTCGATCTTTGCGCTTCAAACGCTAACAAACTAGCGACCTCTTCAAAATCCCGCCATCGTTCGTACACCTCAGGAGGAGTACAGCCTAACGGATAGAATTTTCCTTCATACTCTCTAACCAAGACTTTAGGCTGAGTGCCGGGAACTGCGCCTAATGACAAAGGATGAGGAAAATCTGACGGTATTTTCTCGTATTCGTACTTATCAGCTTCAATCATGTTTTTACTTTTCGTTACGTCCAGTAAAGTAAATATTCCTTAGCGGCCATTCACTAGAATTTTTCCACTTTCTTCATAGTGTGACTAGCAAGGCAGGCCAATAAAAATTATCGAACCTCGTCCATTTTTTTGACCACCATTTCAAACGTGTCTTCTCTGTACCTCCGTATAATCTGTGGCATCAACGGGCAATTAAAACTAATCAATTACGTCCTTCTTAAATCATAAATCTTGACCTGCTCGTCCTAACGTTCGATATCTAACTTCGTTTCCCTCCACAGACTTGACGTCCTGACAATATCACTCTCACATAACCCACTAAAACCACCGATCTCGATTGAACCATTTTCACATAAATATATATGGACGGTTTCACCACTACTTGCGCACCCTTTCGATATTTCGACAATGCGTTTCAACTGATAGTCCGCATCAGTCTTTCGTCTTGTCTGTATATAAATACGAAATTCTCGGATCTCTTCTGCCAAAAGAAATTCCCAGACATTTTCCAGCGTAGTGAAAATAAAACGTTGCCACATGCTTCCAGCGTCAACGGGAGCAACATCGAGATGAAATAAATGAGTATTTAAGGGGATTTCGATGAAGGGATAGCTGCGCAACCCGGGCTGGCTGCACAGCGCCTGAAGTACTTCCATTCCATCGCTATCCTCCGAACTTTTGTAAGCGTAAAACAAGTCGGTCCTTGAGCGGAATATTTATGGGCGCGTCGATCGATTAGAGTGCCAATGTTCAACATCAAACGCGGCTTTGGTACGCAATATTTTTCAGACAGCGTGTATCTCGTTAGTATGACGCGACTGAGTTCTATCGTGTGCTCGACATATCACTTCTTTCGTAGGAAATCAGCGACATAGGGGCGAACGTGGTGTAGCAGGATGCGCAACCACCAGAAAGTCGTTTGCGCTAACGATGTTAGGGTGGACCAAAAACTACGTCGGCTTACCCTGAGTCATCGTACTGAAGCTCATAACAACAATGTGGCAAGAGCACATCCGAAACGTCAATACTTGCCTCAATTCAAATGATCGGTGTGTTGATTGGACTAGCCGCCGCTATTGGTAAGCGGACACCTTGTCAAGCCTTCTCCCTCAAAAATTTCAATGAAGCAACATCGAGAACGCACGCTATAGCGTGTAGCACTATAGCATGCAATGTAGTTTCATGGGCTCCAAATATTGGAGTAACATGAAGCAACAAAATCAGTTTGGTTCCGCGTTCAGAGCGGTAAGGCTTGCCCGTGGGCTAACGCAGGAAGACTTCGCACATCACTCTGGCCGTACCTATATAAGCGAGCTTGAGCGTGGCATTAAGCAACCAACTTTGCAAAAAATTGATGACCTTGTCGTGCCGTTAGAAGTTCATCCACTAACTTTAATCGCCTTAGCCTATCTCAAGCAGTGGGACGTGATGTGTTGCGAAGACCTGCTTGGGAAAGTTCGCGACGAACTCGGTGAGATACTCGCAGCCAGCCTTCGAAGTTAGTCAGCCGAAACACCGTGCGACGTCTACGCGTCCTAGACACTGTGCAATACTGAACTCGACCGCTTCGTATGCACCGACCGCCTAGTGGGTCCGTACGAGAAACCGGATCTACCTCGACGAACGTCCGACGGCGGGCCTTTCCCGTACCGTTCAGGACGACAAGAGTTACTCCATTGTGATGATCGACGTAGTTCACTTCCCGCGTTGCAACGATACGTATGGTCACGCTTCTGGCGATACCTGCGTCCGCGTGGTGTACTGGCGATACGTGATACCTTTCACCCTCGTTCCAATGTTGCGGCAGCAATAAAGGAAAGGTGAACTGGTGATTGAGTGTTAGATGCACGTACAATAACGCTGCCAAAAAGTGCTTAACGGGAACAAGTTTGCGATACCGAACAGTCAAATCACATCGAAAGAAGCATGGCCAGGTATTCACTCCTCCGGCGCTCGCCCACCGCCTGATGCATTTTCTCGGCGGTCTGGATGAGAGCTGGCTTGAGCTTGGTGTCGGAACAGGTCGGCTGCTCGACGCGTGCTTGAGCACAAATGCGCCATCGGCCTATATCGGTGTCGAGAAGGACCTTTCCCTGATTGGTCAATGTCAACCTGCTTTTGTCCGCAATTTGCTGCACGCCGATGTCCTGATTCCGGAAGTTTTAGCCAAGGTGCTGGGTGACAAGGTATTCACGCGTTCTGTGGGCAATCCACCGTATGGCTGCATGGCATTACCCGACGCGGCCCTGCGCCGGATTGACGCGCTTTGCCCGGGCCTATACTTGGTCAACGGTTGGGGAAACCTCGATCTTTATTTTGTCCTCGAATCGCTTGCTCGACTGCGCCGGCCGGGCCAAGCCGGATTCATTGTGAGCGCAGCTGTCGCCGCTGACGTCAAGCTTGCCGCGTTCAGGAAAAACCTGATCGACGTCGCATCGGAAGTGCTGTGCTACGAACTTCCGATTGATACGTTCGGCAATAAGGCTGAAGTGCAGAGCTACATGCTCATTGCGAAGTTCGGCCGCACTAAGCGGCGCTGTGTTGTGAAGGTTGGACGTCTTGCAGGCCAGGATTTCGACGTTGCCGAAGAGCGCTCCATTCATCCTGAAGTAGGCGCCGCACGGCTCGACCTTGGGTACCACAAATTCGCAGACCTTACCGCGTCGTTGCAAGCTAAGAGTGGTAGTTTTACAATGCGCGAGCTTGGCGCTTCGATCATCCGCGGCAGTCGAACCCACCATCAGTTCCTCGATCTCGAGGTGCCGCACTTTCATACGAGCGATTTCCCTCCAGGCGGCGGCAATGTAGAGTTCGACCACATCGACACTTGCAGTTTCCAACTCGCCTGCGGAGGAGATATTCTCGTTCCGCGAGTAGGGACGCGATGCCTCGACCGGCATGCCCTAGTGGCCACCGGCAGTCGCCCGTACACAGAAGCCGTATATCGCGTACGAGTCCCTAGTCGATATGTCGACCGGATCGCATCGTGGATTGGCAGTGATGTCGGTACCGAGTGGCGCGTGGCCGCCGCGAAAGGCGCATGCGCGAAGCATCTTACGGTATCCGCATTGATGCAGATGCCCGTACTTGGCAGCTGACGAAAAATCAGCTGTTGAGGTCCACCTCGTACAGGTGTGTCCGATTGACTCCGAAAGACCGTCCCTTTAGTCGTACAGGGTGGTCATAGACAATCCGAAGAAACGCAGAATTTTCCACACAGTACAGTGCCGCTCCCAACGCCATCGGCTTCGTGCCAAATGGTGCGACGGCCAGGCGGTTGGTCTCGCCTCCTATGTTTGCATGATGCGCCTCGTGAAGTAGACGGTAGGCAGCGCGCGGATTGCTAGCCGAGCAGTAGCGAACTGACGTGTTCTCGCGTTGTAGGAGGCGATAGTTGGCCATCAGCGCGTGCAAATCCCATGATGCCTGAAAAGGCGGCATGCCAAAAACAACCGTCACCTTGTGATAGTAATGGCCGTCCTCATCGTTTAGCACCTGACTAAGCCGGCTACCTTCGAATCCAAGGAAAGCGATAAGTCGCGCTTTCGTATCGACCCGGAACATGCTGGTGTAAGGCGGAATAGGGTTCTTCGCTTTGAAGTGAGAGCTCAAGTTGAAAGCAACCCCGGGCGTGATAACTTCATCAGGTGGTTTCTTCGTATAACCCTCTGGCTCCGTGTAGATGAAGACGCATCGCGGCTTCCTCCCGCGTGGCAAACTATTGTACGCGTGAAGGATGAGTACAATCTCTGGAAACTCGAGCGTTGTGGCGTCCAGCAAGACGGAGCTGGCTCGCAAGTCGCGAGGCAGGTCTATGACCGAGTCGGCCTTATAGGCGTGGTCACCTACCTTAAGGGTAAATGTGTCGGAGTCGTAGGAGACCACGTGCGAAGACTTCGCGGCGCTCCTGGCTCGCTCGACAGAATAAGCGCTACGGTCATCGATGTCGTTCAGCCCGTGGAAAGACACGTCGAAACCAGCAAGCGCTTCGATCTCAGATGGTGTCAGTATGTCTTGACGCAAAAATTGCACGGATGCGCCCTCCTAGAAAAGCTTATCGGAGGTTTGCGGTCGATTGGTATCGTCCGGCTCGACCAGGGTCTTCAACAAGAGTTCGAACTGCGCCGAGGAGTGAAGAAAAATGACGTCTACTTCGCCAGCCCGGAGAGTGATCTTCTTGCGTTTTCGGTAGCTAATATTGAAGCGCGGCGTGTAGATCCTGTTGAGTACAAGGTCCGACTGCGAGACGTCGTAATCGCTCTTATTCTTCGTATCCTTTTCCTCGTACAGGACAGACCATACTTTGGCCTCTCTGATCAACTCTTTCGACACAGGCGATAGGTCCTGCTGATCAGCCTGGTCGATCGAAAAGTGATTGATCTCGGCCTCACTTTGACTGCGACGGCGGTTGAACGCTTCGAACACGCGGCCGAGCCGGTTAGCGATTTCAAGTAGCCGTGCTCCGTGGCTGCCGAGCTCAAGAATGTCCTGGAACAATGCTTCGGATACCTGTTTTGCAGCGATGGCTTGCTTTTCAGGATCGACCCGCAGCTGGCCTTCAAGCCGATCAGCGCTCTGACGTTGAAACGCCAGGAGTAGCGCGGTGTGGCAAAGCTCCTGAAAAAACCGAAGATTCGGGCTGGCAAGGCGACAGTATCGTTCGAACCCTGCATAGAGTATATTCGCACGCCGCGGCAGGCCTGCGAACAGGTGGAATAAGCATCCATAAAGGTTGTTGTCGACCCATCCGCCCACTTTATAGAAGGGGTCAGCGGCTCTGTCCTTGCCGGGCTGCGTAGATTGCTGGAACTGCGCAATGATCTCCACCGCCTTTTGCGATCGGCGATTCAAGAGCGCTCCCAAGACAATGCTGGCTTCTGGACTGGTATCGCTTATCAAATCGTCCGGCGTGTATCGTTGCTCTTCCTTTTGCAACTGCAGGCCCTTTTGAAGGTAGTCGCGCAGGCGCCGGCGTAACGGAGCATCCGAGACGACAATCCGCGATATTTCAGGCGCCGACAAGACGGGGAGGATTTCCCTGACGCAGCGGAGCACTTCTTTTCGGTACTGATCAGACAAACGATACTCGAGATCCTTGATGTCATGCAGCTTCTCCGGATCGAACATCGGGCAGTGAAAGGTCGCGTTCGCTTCATGTAAGCGAAGCAAAAACAGCTCAGCTGCAAGAAGCTCGAACTCGGATTCTGTTTGCAGGACTTCTTCCAGATCGATCGACCGCAAGTCATGCAGCAGGACAATTCGTTCATCGCTGCTGGTTTTGAAGTCGGTGACGGCATCGCGCTTGTGAGCGATATGCACGGTAAGACGTTTATGCGGATGCTTGATCGCATCACAGATCACTTCGCGATGCGCCGGCTGCAGGTTTTCGAACTCGTCAATGAATGAGCGAAAGGCGATGCTTGTCATGCGCGCCGACCACCCGCTGAGATCTTCCCCCAACTTTGGGATGACTGAAGCAAACGAAATAAACGTGGGTTCAGGACGCTGTCGGGGATTGCGCACCCAAAGTTCAAGTTCATCCAGAAGATCGCATACACGCGTTTCAAGAGCATCCAGTGAAGGCTCTGAAAGCTCAAGGAGCTTGACGAGGCTACGTCCAAGATGACCGCCTTCAAGTGGCAGAGGACCGTCGCTCAAGTTAGCTTTCTCGAGCGATCTTACTGCCCGCCGCGCTTCGAGCAAGAGGCTCAGAGCGACGTAATGGGAAAACGCAAGGCGTGCCACCCTTTCACCTAGCCACTCTGGACTCATTAAGGCACAAAAGCCGGTGTCGGGACGAAAATACAGGCCGATGCCCCGATCTCGCTATCGGCAACGCTGAGCCGCTTGGGACTAAAGGTCGTTGCGTGGCAGAAGTAGCGAATGAACATGGTCTTGCCGCAGCCACGCCCCCCAGGATTCGCACCGAACGTGGATCAGTGAAGATGCTTATGCGCCGAAAAAACGGTGGAACGATAAAATTCTTGTATAGGTCATCTGGAAGATGATCAGCGCGTGTATTGAGGAAAGCGTCAGCTATGACTTGCATGGGCGGTCCTAGCGGGTAAGCAGCGGGTGCCACTTGTCAGAGTGAGCCCAAAGCAACGGCAACGTGTTGTTGGGCGTGGAGTGATCGAAAGCGACCAGCAATTCCAGACTGTATTTCGTCGCGACAGGAATGTCGGCAGCAAGCGCAATACCGTTGACATGCTCACGTACGTCTGCAAGCAGGTTGGCCCTGTCCATTGCCCACGTATTGGCGTTCTTCGGATCAGCAAAATAAAACCGATGTCTTGCGCTAAGTAACTCAATCGGGCTAACCGAAAGCCAAGGATGGGCAAGCTTTACAGCCGCGACGCCATCGTCGTATGCCATCATGGGGCAGTAAAGCGACCGGAACCGAGCCGCATGCTCGTCGAGGCGATGGAATTTGGCGAACTTCTTGAACTGTTTGCCAGAACCGATAATGTCGTCAATGAAGATAAGCACCTTCACAGACTCTGGCAGCGACAAAATGGCCTCTGGCGAGCACGTCAACGTTCTTGCGACCTGCCCATGCTGGCGCAGGTGGCGGATGATGATGTCACCGCTTTTACCCGGCTCTTCGTTGGCAAAGCTGCGATCAATAGCTACAAACCTCACCGGATGAGATGATTCCCCAGCTTTGAGCGAAGCCAGGAATTCCTCTATACACGTGGCGCCGTATGCATCCCACTGTCGCAGTTGCGATGGCAACACGCACTGAAGCAACTGGTCAATCGAGCTGTACAGCATCGGCTCAGACCGAAAGATTAATCCATCAAGGATGCGTGCAGCCAGATACTTGTCTTGTGCCGAAACGAAGTTACTCAGCCATTTGTCGAGGACGATCTCATCGATTTTAGACAAGACTCCCTTCCGTATCAGGAGCCGGAACCGTTGGGTCACCTCTTCGAAAAACTGGCCGTACTGCTGAGGAACAAAGAAACTCATATAGTTGGCAGAAAGACGGCTGCGTGTTCGCCGGCCGGACATCATATCGTTTCGGTACGTGCCCAAGTGCTGTCCCGGTGCTCGTATGCGGTGCCACACTGATTGATAAACTGCGTCAAGCAAATTGCTGCGAAAGTCGCTATCACCACATCCCGAAACATTAGGAAAAAACTTTATAGAGGAGCAACGATAGCGGTGACCGCTAGGCAATGTCAACCAACGCGTAAGCAAAATTCCTTGGCAGCCAGGTGTTTACCCCTGGTTGGTTAAAGTTGACGACTGACTTTGAGTATATGTAGTGAGGCGAACGGAGTCTGCTGCGCCCCAGCATAGTTACTCGGTGGCAATTACAGCTGCACAGTATGTCTACGAAGTCGAGCGACCATTTTCCTATCCGCTTATGATTTGAGCATCGGTCTGGGAGCAGACGCGGCTGGGTGAAGTGATGCGCCGGTGACAGGAGGACATCGATGACAACAGAAATTATAACTCAAGGGTACGGGCGATAAAAACGGCTGAGGGACCGTTTTTCTGCGATACATTTGCTTTCAAGGGACGACCGGCGGCACCGCCACAGGCTCCTTGTTCTCGGCGCTTATCCGGCGAACCGACTTGTCGCCGTGGTTAAAGACCTTGACAGTTACAAACACACCTGGTTTCAGTGTCACGCGTTGCTTGCGTGCGCTGGCCCAGGCTTGACCCACCGAACGCGCACGCCTGTTTGCTTTTCGTCTTCACGTATGAGCAGCTTTTGCTCCCGCATTTTCGCAAACAGCGCCGTGGCTTGCTCGGAATGCTCGAGTGCTAGGATATCAAGCGCCTGTCGATTAGTGATGGCTCCATGCTTGCTTACGAACTTGGTGACGATATTCGCAGGGTCATCCTTCGGCTCGCGCTTGAGAACAACGTAGAGGTTAACGCCATCTTCGCGCAAAATTGGATCGATAAAGCCCGCTTGCCCCATCCGCTCATACACCGTGTTGATTCCCTCTCCCAGATCTTTGTTGGGCGCATCAGGGTACTTTGCCAAAAGCCGTACCAACTTGGGATTTCTGGAGAATCGTGCATCCCTGATGTTCTTAACCGTGACGTACCCAGGCAGGCGCCCTGGGCTACGAAACTCGATACGGTTGCGATAAACGCTAATCAACACATTGTCAGAAATGCTATAGTCCCGATGCAAAACCGAATTGACCAGCAGTTCATAGAGGGCATCATCTGGATAATCGGGGGCCTGTAAGCCTTCCATCGTCCAGCACAAACATCTACTGATGACCTCTTTGAGCGTGTGGAATGCCTCGGCAATCTGGTCGTGTAAAGGTCCTTCGATCGTGTGCCGATCGTCGGTCAGTGCATCGCGTTCTATTTCCTCTTCCGAAGAGTCGTACCGGACGATCTTCACAGCACATTGCCTTGGCATCGACGCACTTGGGTTTTTGGCAAACAGCAGGACCAACGCGACGGTCGGGTGCATGTCTTCGGGCAGAAGATTTTCCTGAACGGCGAAGTTAAATGGGTCCTTGTCTGTGATCTTGAGGTTCGCGATGAATTTCTTGAATGGATCCCCTTCAAGAATCGTCTCTGCGCGCACGGATGGCAGCACAGTGTCCTCTTCGGAAATAACGCCCTTGGCCCGCATCAGTTCCTGGATCTTCGCACCAGTGACTGATATCGATTGCGCCCCTTTGCGTAACAAGACCTCACCTTTGGACGTTTCGTGTACCTTCTGGCTCTTGCGTATCTTCAAGCGCAAAACATAATCGGTTTTGTATCCACCCTCCCTGTACAAGAACTGATGCACGAAGTCAATGCTTGGATTGAGATCGGCTAAAGCCACAATAATAGGATTGAAGGACTCAATGCTGTCAGCGCCTTGCCATTGGCTGAGAGGGTCGTTGCTTCTGTTCGTCTTAGCGTCTTCGATACCAACAACGACCGTGCCGCCTTCCGCGTTGGCAAACGCAACGGCAACGTTTTGCAGTTGACCAGGTTTGATCCGCACTGATTTTCGATCGAAAAAGTCGCTTTCCTGCTGCGTGCACAGATCAAGCGCTTCCGTATCCCCTATCTTCAAAACCGTTTCCATAATTTAGATTCCATTACACGTTTACGAGTATGAGCCAAACCACTAGCTTCGCTGAGATCGGCACGCTGCTGACGTAGCGAAGTAAACAAGGCGCCGCAGGAAGAAATCTTGTTAGGCTTGGCTAGCGATGCGCACTAGGTGACGCATGAAGCAGGACGTCACCTCAAAAATGAAGTCAACCTCTTCCTCAACAACAGCCGCGTCATGCTTGACATAGGTGTTCTGATACTTCGAGTAGTACTCGAAGAGTTTGCAAAACATATTGGCAAGTTCAGGTGAGCCTTTGGGCTGCTTGATAAAGGCGCCGAGCGGCTGAGTCTGGTTCTCCAGCGACTTATGATTGTTCAGCAGGCTATGGAGTAGAACCTCGAGAGCAAGACGCAAGTCGTCCATTACGTTGCGCTCGAAAACTCCATGCTCTCTTTTCTGTTGTGCCGCCTCGTATAGCTTCAAAGCCTTGGGACAGCCACCGAGCCAATGACGTGTCTCCTGTGTCAATACATGGTTGAGGTCCCTCGCGCTAACTTCTGTCGAGAGATGTCCATAGCGAGAGAGAAGCTGGAGTTTCAGCTTGTGCGCCTCCTCGGCCATGCTGGATGGAGCGGTGATCGCACAGTTCCTGGATGATCTTGAACCGCCAGCTCGATGGCAACGCCACGATGTTCTCGAACAGGGCTGTGCGCTTGTTTGTGCCCATGGCTGAAGAAAACGGATACGAAGCAAAGGGAATGTTGACATCGGCATCGACAGCATAAGCCGAGCAGGACCGAACGATCTCGCTGCCGCTTAGCCCTTTGTTGGTATCAGCAAGAACTGCCGCAGCATGCGTTACGAAGACGGCTGGAATTTCATCGGGAAACAGCATATGGTTGATAAGTTTGTTTGAGTGAAAGCCACTGGCAACTTTAATTTCTAAAGTAGCTTTGTTGGTTGACTTACTATACATCTTTCACGCTGGCACTAACAAGCTAAATCGCCACCGCACTTCTTGACTCCTAAGCTGACTGACCATGCAGCCGATTGTCTCGCTGGCGCGGCCCATCGCTTCTTCAATCACACTATTGCCCGTTCGGGGTAGTCGGATGAAAAAAGTAAATATTCGGTATGGAGTCTCAGGCTTTCCGAAGTTAAAAAGTACATAACAAAACTTTTCGACGTGTCTCCAGAAGATGGGAGAGCGGGCACGCGTAAGGAACGTTTGTAAATATCAGCCGTCGCTCATGACGGATGGGCGTCGTCGGAAACGATGACGCCATCTAAGATTCCTCTTGAGCGCCCGCTATTGGCCGCGGATTCAACTGATGAACGCAACACTCTAAGACGTGTGGAGGAGTGTTCACATCAACCGGAAACGTCGTATCTACTATTTCAAGCGTAAAAAACACTGATGTGGGAGCGATGGCGGCAAGGCGATTTGCTTCAAAAGATTTCCCGCCTGCTTTGCCGAAACCACTCGTCAGTTCAAGGAATGCTGGCCGAGACAGGCGGCATCTGTCCTGCTCGGACCTTCGGCCAGCACAAGTGCAGATGACTAAGACTCCGAGATCAGTGAGGTACCGGCGCATCCTTCGCGGCCTGAGAATCGCCGCGTAGCGTATGCCCGACCACCACCGCGAGGACCGCGGCACAACCGGCGAAAAAGTAATACAGGCTCGACGCTCCCGTCGACGTCATCAATGCACCGGCGATCAGCGGACCCAGGCATGAGCCAATGCCGAAGACGCTGAGCAGCATGCCGACGAGCGGCACACGCATGTCTGGACAGATGCGTTCGTTCGCAAGCCCCGCGCCCAGCAAATAAAGGCAGAACTGCAGACTGCCGATCGCAAAGGAAAACGCTATCAGCGTGGCCTGCGGCGGCCCCTGCCAGATACCTAGCGGCAAGCACACGCATGCGAGCAAGATGGCGATGCCGCGGATCAGCGTAATCCGCAGCACGCGGTCAGATAGCAGTCCCAATGGCAGCTGCGCGAGCACGCCAGCAACGACGGTCAGCGCCAGGTACCGGCCGACCGCGGCGGTGTCCATGCCTTGCCGTGCCGCATACACCCCGGACAGCCCGAAAAAACTACCGTTCAGCATCCCCGAGACGAATACGGTCAGGACCGCCTGCGAAAGGCCGTGCACCAGCTGGCCAGGGACGACAGGCGCAGCCGCGCGCGCCATGGGCGGTGGGATCCGCGTCAGGACTAGCGGCACAAAGCACAGGACGAACGCCATTGCCACCATCGGCAAGGCGAGCGTGCCGTCCTTGTCATCGAGGCCCAGGGCGAGCTGGCCGAGCATCATGCCGCCGTACGAAGCAACCATGTAGATGGCGAGCACCTTGCCCCGCCCGTTGTTCTCGGCCCGTTCGTTCAGCCAGCTCTCGATCACCATCAGCTGGCACATCATCGCCATGCCCACCATGAGGCGCAATACGAGCCATGCCGGCAACGCCGTCGACCACACGTGGCCGAGTAGCGCCGCCACGATGACGCCGCCGCTCATGAGGTAAGCGCGAACGTGCCCGACCTGCCCGATCAGCAGGCGGCCGACGCCGCCGCCGAAGACCATGCCGAGGGCGTTGGCCGCCATCAGTGCGCCGACCCAGAACTCAGCCGCTCCAGCGGCGTTCAGGCGCAGCGCTAGCCAGGTAATCAGCAAGGTCGATCCCAGCTGCATCAGCAGGGTCGCCACATACAGCATGCCGAACGATTTTGCGGTCCGGATCATCCCTTACACCTCGCCCGCCATGATGTTGGCGGTCTTGGCATCGGGTGCATGTGATCTCTTCATATGTTTCAAGGTCTTCGTTGTTAAGGCGGATCGGCGATCCGTCACATCATCGTTACGGCCACGTCAATGTCTAGGCAACATCTGCGGGTTGTGCTTGCCGGAAAATCAATGTATTCATAAACGAGGGAATTTCTCTACCGTCGCGAGGGGATGCCCAATGCCGGCGTCAGCTGACGGCCAGACACATCCGGGCGCGACGAACCCGCATCCAGCCTGAAGACCTGCAACGCATCAGTCAGTTGCGTCGTTTGGTCGGACAGCGATTCCGCCGCGGCCGACGCCTCTTCGACGAGTGCAGAGTTCTGCTGCGTCATCTCGTCCATGCTACCGATGGCTTGGCCGATCTGGTCGATGCCGATGGCCTGGCGTTGTCCGGCCGCGCTGATTTCGGTCATGATCATTTCCACCTTCCGGACCGAATCGACGATCAGCTTCATCGTGGCGCCCGCCTCGTCGACGAGTGCGCTCCCGGTGGTGACCTTCGATACGGAATCTCCGATCAGCGCCTTGATTTCCTTCGCCGCCGCAGCACTGCGCTGGGCGAGGTTGCGCACCTCGCTGGCGACCACGGCGAACCCGCGGCCCTGCTCTCCCGCGCGCGCCGCCTCCACCGCCGCGTTCAGTGCCAGAATATTGGTCTGGAACGCGATGCCATCGATGACGCCAATGATGTCGACGATCTTGCCTGCCGACGCATTAATGTCCCCCATCGTCGCCACTACGCTGTCGACCACCTCTCCGCCGCGCGTTGCGATGCGCGTGGCGTCGCCAACCAACTGGTTCGCTTCGCCCACGCTTGTCATGTTCTGCTCCACTGTGCCGGTCAGCTCCCGCATCGAACGGTTAGTGAGATCCAGGTTGTGCGCCTGCGCTTCGGTCCTCCCGGCCAGGTCGGCGTTGCCCCGGGCGATCTCCGCGCTGGCGGAAGCGATCGTGTCGGCGGACGACTTGATGCCGGCCACGAGTGTAGCGAGGCGCGTGCGCATTTCGGCGAGGGCGGCCAGCACGCTGTCGCTGCGGTCGGTACGGATGTCCATCGCCAGGTCGCCGCCGGCCACCGCCTGTGCGATCGCCCGCGCATACTCGGGTTCGCCACCGAGTTGCTGCCAGATGGCCCGGACGACGAACCACGATACGGTTGCCAGTCCGGCCACCACCACCAGCGCGGTCAGAACCATCGTCCACAACACCCGGCGCACGCCGTCACCGCTATGCCCGACGCCGGCCTGGAACTGGCGTTGCGCTGCGTCGCCGACCCGGACGAGATCGGCCTGCAGGACACGCTGCGCCGTTTGCATCTTGCCAACCGCGGCCTGGACATCGCCCTGCTCGATCTCCAGCATGATGCGTGCGGCCATCAACGCCGGCGCGTAATAGTCGTCGAATTCCTTCTTGAGCCGGGCACCGGACGCGCCCTGACCTTCGAGGCGGGCGAGCTTGTCGAGGCGCGCGAGAACCTTGCCGGCCTGCTCGCCGATCTGGGCAATGCGCGACTTGTCGCCTTCGCTGACCGCGTCGCGCAAGCCATCTGAAATCGCGCCAACTTCGAGATTCAACGCTTTCGCAGTCTCCAGCAACGGATAGTCAAGGGTCGACGTTCTGTCGATGGAGTGCATCGCATCGGTCGCGATCACGGAACTGACGCCGATGCCGAAGCCGAACACGAGGGTCGATATGACGGGCAATGCCCATATCTTGCGTTTGATGCTCATGGTTCTCTAGCGGTGATGGCACTGCATAACGCTCCGCCGGCCGGTTGACGGCACGGCGGACCGATAAGGTCAAGCCAGGGTTATGGGGCCGTGTAGATTACTTTGACCGTGGCGTCGACTGCACTCTTCTCGATGTAGCCGATGGCTTTCGGATTCGCGGCAACCGCTTTCTTCACCTCGGCGCTGCTGCCGACTTCCTTCGGCATCGTCGCCTTACCCGTAAAGACCAGCTTCGACCACAGCGCTTTTACTTGCGACATGTCCTTGTCGGCGACCTTTTTGTAGAACTCCGCACGGATCGGGGCGTTTTCCGGTTGGTCGATCGGCGTCAGTGAGCTGGCTTTGCCAAGGAAGTGTTGTGCGACTTCATCCTTGGTCATCGATGCCTGCGGCGCGGCCGGGTTGACGACGACGACGACTTCGGCCAGGGCAGGCAACGCGGCGCCGAACGCAACAACGAAAGCAACAACGAAAGCAAGGGAACGGATCGTATTGTGCATGGCTGCCTCCTTAGAAAACGAAGTCGACGGCAATCGTGCCGACGGTGACGGGGCCATGGAAGCCGGTCTTGGGCTGAATGAACAATCCGCGGCCTGTTGGATCGACACGGTCGACTTGGAACTTTAGGGCAGCCGAGCGGAAAGCGTCCCAGCGCAGGCCAACACTATCCGTGCTCTGTGCGATATCGCGTGTTTCCTTGCCGTGACTGTAGTACGGCAGCACCTTGTCAAACCGGTATCCGCCCATTACATACCAGCCGTTGCTGCCATTTCCGATTCCTCGCGCTTGCGTGTACTCGGATTGCACGACGACGTTGTTCGAGTCCATACTAAAACCGATGCCGGTGAATGACACCTTGGTCTTTGGCAAATGGAAGGCTCCTTGGTCGAGCGACAGCTTGCCGTCATTGCGGCCGAAGCGCAGCGTATACGGACCCTGCTCGAAAATGAAATTGACGACGCTTGCGTCCGTGAGCTTGGCCTTGCCGACTCCTCCCGCCATCGTGGTGGTAGAGCTGCCATAGGCAAGCTGCGTGGTCAACGTGGAGGACCCGATGTTCTGCTGCCAGCTCAGGTCGGCTCCGTCGAGACTGTCCATCGGCACTTGCGAATACACTTCCTGGGATGGACGCACCATCGTGTTGGCATAGCCCACGTTGCGATAATCAGAGACCATGAAGATCGCCAGCGGCACGCGGCCGACGCGTACGTTCAGCGTATCGGAAAACTTGAACTTGGCGAATGCTAACGTGGCATCCGCGCCGTAGTCGTCTTCGCCAAACTTGCGGACCAGGCCTTGGCCGGTGAGCGACAGCCAATCGTTGATCTTGGCGTCGACTTGCACGCCAAGGTTGGAATCGACACCAGTACGTGGTGACGTGCCAGCACCGCTTGCCTGGTTCGTGCGAGCAAATTGCGCATCGTTGGTGTTCGTCCAGGTCAGGGCACCGGTACCGAAGCCGCTCACACGGACGGACGAGGTCTCGCCGTCCTGCGCATACGCAGTTGACACAGCCAGAGGGAGAAGCAGCAGTGCTGCGAGGGAATGACTTTTCATAATCTTAGGAAGGTGACACTCTAGTTTGTCTCCGGTCCTGTGCCCCGTGGGGACACAAGACTGGAGAGTTGAAGCCTTGAATAACTCAAGACGCATCGCGGGTTCGATAATGGGTCAGAATATCTATATGGAAAATATAATTTCACTCAAAAAACGTTTATGCGTGATGGTTTGACCACAGATCGTTGCTGTGCGGACAAAGACAACGTACCTGTCGCCAAGTCGCGAATTTCATCAGAGAGTTTTCTCGGCAGGATCGTATCGACGTGCGGTCAAAAGCGTGAAGACGCCTTTTGCGTTAGTGCGGCGCGCAATGACCGGAACAGAGGGCTGGCGTGATTGGGCTTGTCGGCTCCGCGCTGCTGGCCATGACTGAGCGTGCCGATTCATCGACGTTGCCTTGCCGAATTACGTATGAGCTTAAGTCCGCCTGCCGACAGTACCGTCAGGAGATCGCACTGGCGGGCCAATTTCGTCGGTCAACGTAGGATACCCTTTTAAATCCATCTGTCAGAGCTGGTTCGGCCAGTGCGGACAATTGTCCATTTCAGGCGCCTGGCACCCCGGCACAGACGACCTGCTGCTCGATAATCCCGAACGGCAGTTCTCCGCCAGAGGCGCGCGCGCGCATCCGCACCCTGTCGCCAAAGCGCATGAAAGCGGTACGCGGTTCACCATGGTCGATGATCTCGATCACGCGCCTCTCCGCGATACAGGCCGAGCCGGCGTCGCGCGATACATTCGAGACGGTGCCGGAGCCGATAACAGTACCGGCGCTAAGCCGGCGTGTACGCGCCGCATGCGCAATCAGTTCGCCGAAGCCGAAGTTCATCTCGCCGCCGTTGGGATGACCGAAAGCCTGGCCGTTCCACTCGACCTCAAGGTCGAGGTGCACGCGGCCGTCGCGCCATGCGTCGCCCAGCTCGTCCGGCGTGATTGCCACCGGGGCGAAGCTTGTCGACGGCTTGGCCTGCAGGAAGCCGAAGCCACTTTTCATCTCGCGCGGACCGAGTGCACGCAGGCTCCAGTCGTTCAACTGGACCAGCAGGCGCACCGCTTCTAGTGCCCGGGATGGGGGCGTGCCCATGGCGACTGATCCGACGATCACGCCAAACTCTCCCTCGAAGTCGATCCCGAGCGCTTCATCTGGCAGCGGCACCGCATCGTGCGGACCGAGGAAGTCGTCGGCAGCGCCCTGGTACATCACTGGAACCGACTCAAAATCCGGGATCGGCGCCGTGTTGAATGCCCGCTCCATCAGGCGCCCATGGTTCAGAAAGGCCGAAGCGTCGCACCATTGGAACGTACGCGGCAGTGGCGCCATGCATCGGGCGGGCTCGAAGACTATGGCGCCGGTCGCGCACCCCTCGTTGAGCGCGTCGGAGATCTGCTGCAGTTGCGGAGCCAGGCGCTCCCAGCCCTGGATCGCGTGGAGCAGGTCCGGCGCCAGAGCCGACACGTCGACCGCGCTGGCCAAGTCACGCGAAACCACCATCAGGCACCCATCTGGCCGGCCGTTGCGGTATGTGGCCAGCTTCATCGCGTCTCTCCGCTGCGGGGCAGTGCCAGCAACTCGTCGTCGACGATCGCCACCGCGCGGGTCCAGCCTGCCGAACCGCGCCTGACCTTGTGCGGGAAGCAGCTGATGTAGAAGCCATGAGCTGGCAAGGCTTCGAGGTTGTGCAGCTTCTCCAGATGGCAGTAGCCGATGTCGCGGCCAGCCTTGTGTCCTTCCCAGATCAGCGAGACATCACCAGTCTCGGTGATCTTCTTCGCGGTGTACGAGAATGGTGCGTCCCAGCTCCAGGCATCGGTACCGGTGAGACGCACTCCGCGTTCGAGCAGATACATGGTTGCTTCGTACCCCATGCCGCAGCCGGCCTGGACGAAGTCGTTGTGGCCATAGCGGCTGCCCGCGCGGGTATTTACCACGACGATGTCGAGCGGCTGCAGGTCATGGCCGATGCGCTTGAGTTCCGTTTCAACGTCGGCAGCCGTTGCAACGTAGCCATCCGGGAAGTGGCGGAAGTCCAGCTTCACGCCCGGCTGGAAGCACCACTCCAGCGGCACCTCGTCGATCGTGATCGACGCCTTCTTCTCGCCCGACTTCGCATCCATCGTCGAATGGAAGTGGTAAGGCGCGTCCAGATGGGTGCCGCTGTGGGTCGTCATGGTCACCCATTCGGCGGCAGCGGCCTCGCCGTCCGGGTAGTCGGCGACCGTGGTGCCCGGGATCATGGCCATGAATTCGGGCAGCGTGTCGGTGTGCTTTTGGTAGGTGATCTTCGGCGCCAGCGGAGGCGGATCCGACAGCACCTCGTTTTCCAGGTAGATCGACAGGTCGATAAATTTACGGGTCATCGGTAGCTCCTCAAATTGGCGCGGCCAGTGCCGCGAGCGTCGTGCGCATGATGCGCGCGTGTTCTTCCTTGTCGCCGCCGGCGATCTCGATCTCGCCCAGGCGCCCCGAGTTCTGCACAACCATGCGGCAGCGTTCCCAGCGGCGCGCCAGGTAGCGGTCCAGCGCCTGGTCGACGCTGCCGGCGGCGGCCAACTCGTCGGCCAGCACGATCGCATCTTCGATGCCGATGCATGCGCCCGAGGCCATGTGCGGTGTAGTGGCATGCACCGTGTCTCCGATCAGCACCACCCTGCCCTTGAACCAGGGGCTGGGCATGAACATGCTCTCCAGCGGACGGAAGATGACCTGCGAACTTTCGTTCAACTGCTCGCGCACTTGCTGCAGGAGGGGTGCCGGGAACGGCGCCAGCAAAGCTTTCAGGCGAGGCAGGAACTCGGCCGGGTCGATGAAATCGTTGGTAGCGCGGTCTTCGGTCACGAACAGGTACATCTCGTCGCGCGATACCGGATTCAGGCCGGGCTTGACCTTCGGGCCCATCCACATCATGGTGCCATTCACTTCCGGCAGGCGCGGAAGCACAGCGCGCCATACGCCCTGCCCGCTGTACTCCGGCTTCGGGGAGTCCGGAAAGACGGTTTCGCGCACCTTCGAATACAGGCCGTCGGCGCCGATCACAAGGTCGTAGCGTCCTTTGCTGCCATCGATGAATGCCACCTCGACCCCGCTCGCGTCAGTATCGATCGAGGTAAAGGTACAACCCAGGCGCACGTTTGCGCCCGAGGCGCGCGTGGCGTCTGCCAGGATGCGCGCCAGCACAGGACGCATGATGGCGCCGTTACCCGGCACCTCGGGACCGGCGATGCGCGGAGTCGGCAGTTCGGCAACCTTCTGGCCGGTCGGGATGAATATCTCGACGCCGTCGGATGCAGCGCCCTCGTCGAGGAAGGCGTCGATCACGCCGAGCTGGCTCAGCGCGCGCATGCTGGCGCCGCCCATGCTGATGCCGGCGCCGTAGGAGCGCCAGCCCGGGTCGATCTCGACCAGGTCGACCTCAATGCCGCGCTTGCGCAGCTGGATGGCGGCGGCCATGCCGGAAAAGCCGCCGCCGATGATCAGCACCTTGTTGACTGGGCATGCCATGTCATGTCTCCTCTTGGCCCTGGGGGCAAACGTATATATGTTGTTCGGTCGTCGTCATGAGCTCGACCCGTTGCAGCGACTGGCCCAGGCAAGGGCCGAGCACGCAGGCGCCGCTTGCGATGTCGAACTGGGCGCCATGGGCGGCACACACGATCCGGTCCCGCTCATAGTTGAGATAAGCGTCCTTGCGCCAGGCCATCGGCGTGCCGCCATGGTGCGGGCAGGCATCTCGCCAGCCGTGGACTTTGCCCCCGTGCCGCACCAGCAGCACGGTGTCTTGTCCATCGTTCCAGGGATCGAAGCCACGCGATTCGCCTTCCGCCAGTTCACCGTCGCGGCACAGGAATACCGGGGTGGCCATCAGCGTGCCGTCAGTGCCGTTCGCCCGCGCCGGCCGCACCCGGCGGCGGTCCGCCCGGCGCCCACTTGTCGCGCTGCTGGAACAGGAACAGTTGCGAGGCGTCCGCGCTCATCGGCACAGCGCGCGCCGTCCACATTTCGTCATGCAGGTCCATGTCGGCGTCGTACTCAACGTGGCAGCCGAGCGGGCTGTTGAAGTACCAGAACCAGTTGGAGCCCATCTTGTGGCGGCCTGGCCCCCAGAACGATTGGTAGCCCTTGTTCACGAAGCGGGTGCCGGCCTGCATGACTTCCGTCGGGCCGCCCATGTGGAAGGTGAAGTGCTCGCATCCCTTCATGAACGGCGGTGTCTGGATCAGGAACAGCGTGTGGTGGTCGCTGGTCCCGGCTGGTTTCAGGAAAGGCCCCGCGCCCAGGAGGCGGTCGGTGCAGCGGAATCCCAGCCGCTCCACGTAGAAGGCCTCGGCCTTCACGGCATCCGGAACAAAATACACGACGTGCGACAACGTGCGCGGCAGCGCCGGCGCGTTCTCGTCGACGCCGATGACGTTGGCCGGTCGTCCAGCCGGCGCGTACGGCGCGTTGACCGCTTCGGCCGGAAGATCCAGCGGGCGGCGTGGTGTCACCTGGAAGCCGAGCACGAAGCCCATGTCGTCGACCGCCTCGATGCTGCCGTCAGCGAGCGTGCGTACCTCGCGGTCGCGGCCGAGTTCTTCCTCGATGGCGCCGAGCGCCTGCTGGTCGGCGACGCCATAGATGGTCTTGCGCAGCATGCTTGCTGTGCCGAGCGATGCCGGCAGTGCCGGATCGTCCTTGTGCGCCAGGACGATTGCGGTGCCATCCAGCGCTTCGAAGCGACCGTTGCCGACCGGTGTGAGGCCATAGTCGGTCAGGTATTGCGCGCAGGCGGCCACGTCGTCCACGCCGAAGACCAGCGCGTCGGGTCCGATGATGTTCATGTGTTTCTCTCTTTAGGCTATCGTGGGATTACAGGGCGGTACGGCCGCCCAGGGTTTCGGCGACCCAGTCGGCAATGTACGCGCCGGCATTGGCCGAGTTGTCGAAACTCGAGTGCTGCACGCCGCCTTCGCGTTCAGTGAAGATCTTCAGCTCACGCTTAGGGCTGTTGACCAGCTGGTCGTACGTGCGGACGGCCCAGTGCAGCGGGATTTGCGAGTCCTTCTCGCCGTGGGTGACCAGGAACGGCACCTTGATGCGGTCCAGGATGCCGTCCAGGTGCACGTTCTCGGCGATGCGCATGAAGTCGTCCTGGTCCTTCGCGCCCCATACCCAGCGCACGTGCTCCCAGTAGTGCGGCACCGGGAAGCTGCCTTCTTTCTCCAGGCGCTTCTTCTGCACGTCGCGCCAGTCGTGATTGGCGCCCCATACCACACCCATGGCGAAGCGCGGCTCGAAGGCGACCGCGCGCGGGCAGTAGTAACCGCCCAGCGACACACCTTCCAGGCCGATGCGTTTCGAGTCGACGTCGGCACGGGTCTCGAGCCAGTCGACCACCTTGCTGGCCCAGCGCTCGCTGTCGTAGACGGCATGCATGCCGTGCAGGCGCAGCGCCTCGCCGGTGCCCGGCTGGTCGATCACGAGCGAAGACACGCCGCGCCTAGCAAGCCAGTGCGGCAGGCCGACGCGGTATTTCATTTCCTTGGTCGAATCGAGGCCGTTGACTTGCACCAGGATCGGCGCCGGCCCGGTCACGCCTTCGGCTCGCACGAGCAGGCCGGAGATGTGCGCGTCGCCATACGGGATCTCGACGCGCTCGCAGTTCTCGCCAGCAAGCTTGATACCGCGGTTGAAGACGTCGATGAAGCGGCGATACAGCTCCACCCGTCCCGGCGAACCGTGCGCCTGCAGGCGCTCGGCGGTCTGGTAGTAGGTGGCCGCGCGCCCATATTTATCGCCTGCCGAAATCAGGCGACCGAGCGCCTCGTCCTCTTCGGCCAGCCCGCACAGCTTGTCGGCCATACGGCTCCAGGTTTCGCGGAATGCCTTAGTTCCCGCGGCATCAGGCTGCCTTGCCGCTTCCTGCAACGGCGCACACATTTCCTCGATCTCGCCGATCCGGGCCCCCATCTCGATGGCCAGGTCAACCGAGAGGTTCCAAGGGTAGTTTGTTGGGAAATATTTGAACATTGTTGTTTCGTGTCGGATGATTGTTTAAAGCCGGGAAGGCCAATGCTTCACGGCGACGGCTTACTGTAAGTGCGCATCTCCACTGCCGTAAAATGGATTCTCCCGATAGGGTGCTATCCGGCCGGCCAATGGGTCCGGTGCGAGCGGGAACCCACCGGCCGTCGGCGGCGCAGCTGCTAGCGGACACCCTCGCCCGCCAGCGCATCGCCGGTGAAACTGGCTTCCGGTTGACGGCCGATGATGCGATAGTGGGTATTCTTCTCGTTCACCGCTCCGCTCATGTACCAGGCCCCGGTCAGGAGGTCATTGAAGCCGAATTGCTGCGGCGGCGTGGTAGCTGGCAGATCTGGCATCACCACCGGATGCGACCACAGGGTCTTCCACAGCTGTCCCTTGGCGTCCCAGCGATCGCCCAGCACCGCCACCCAGGTATCCTCGTCGACGTAGTAGCGTGACTTCGGCGCCTGGTGGCGCTTGCCCTGCTTGAGGGTGGCCTCGACCACCCACACGCGGTGCAGCTCCCAGCGCACGTGGTCGGGGTTCAGGTGGTTCGTCCCGAAGACTTCCGCATCCGTCTTTGGCGTGTACAGGCCGTTCGCGTTGTAGGGAATGTAGATCTCTTTCTTGCCCACGATCTTCCAGTCGAAGCGGTCGCCGCGGCCATTCCAGACGTCGATCTCGTCAAAGCTCATCACCCCGGCGGATGCCGGCGTCGGCGTATCGCAGCAGGCGTTCGGCAGCTTGCGAGTACGGCGCTGACCGGTCAGGTAGACCCAGGCCTGGGTCTTGTCCGGATCCAGGTTCTCGATGCCGGAGATGGCTTCCCCGGCCCGGATCGCGGGCGCCGCCGTCACCAGGCGCAGCATCCAGTAATTGTTGTTCTTGAACTTGTCGGCGCCGTCCTTGAAGTAGTACGGCATCTGGTAGGTGCCCTGACCTTCGCTGGACAGTACGCGCTTGCCGTCAGATGTCGTCAAGAACTGGCGGAAGTCCTGCTGCCAGGCTTCGCCGCGCCAGCGCAGCAGGTGGTTGGACATCACTTCCCAGCCGCTCTTTGGGATCGGGAAGGGAATACCTCCGTAGGCGCCGCTCACCACGTCGCCATCGAGCTTGGCGCTGGTGGCGTTCTTGTAGATGTTGTCATAGACCCATTGCGGGGCTGCGGCGGTGCGCCGGGTGGTGTAGATGTCGACACGGTAGCTGTTCGGATACTTCTTCAGCAGCGCCTTGGTGCCGTCCGTGAGCTTGTCGGCATACTGGTCCATGTTCTTGGCCGTGATCTGAAACAGCGGCTTGTCGCTCGCAAACGGATCGCCGCGCCGGCCGCCGTTTTTGAAACCAGGTACCGGCGTCGTATAGCCGCCGGTCCAGGCGGGGATCGTGCCCTCCTTGTTGCCGGCCCGTTCTGCACCCATCGGCGTCAAGGTAGACTTCAGCTGGGCCGCCTCGTCCGCGGTGACACCTGCGTAGACCGGCGTCTGGGCGCCGAATGCCATCGCCAGACAGAGTCCCGGAATCAGGCGCGACGTGATCTTGTTCGTTTGGGTGTGGTGCATGGTGTACTCCTGGTCAGAATGTGTTGCGGAGCGACAGAGAGAGGTAGTCGCGATCGCGCAGGGCCTGCTTGAACTGCGCGTTGTTGGCGGCATCAAGGGTCGGACCTTCCGGCCCGTAGAAGCACGTGTAATTCGCCGCCAGTGTCCAGCCGTTCAGGTAGATGGCGGAGACGCCCAGATTCATGTCGCCACCGCGATCCACGCCGAAACCTGGCCCCACCGCGCCCGAACGGCCGCGCGTATGGCTCACGCCGACCGGCACGCTGACATCGACGCCTGGGAACAGCTGGCGGTAGGTGGGCGAGAACACCATCCGCAAGGCGGTCGCCGACCGGTCCGCGTTCGGATTGAGCATGCTGGCGTTGCGGGTGACCGAGGTGATGCGGTTCCAGGCGATCTCGCCCAGGAAGGAGGCTTCGCGCGAGATGAACGAGGGGCCCAGGCTGGCCAGCCAGGAAAGCTGCGCGTGCGCGGTTTCGCCGATCGCATAACCCGGCTTGCTGTTGTTGTTCAGGCCGACATTGACACCAATGCTGCTGAGAATCGCCTGGCCAGAGCTGGACAGTGGGGCATTGTGCCGCACTGACGCTTCGCCACTCAGCGAGACCTCGCCGATGGCCTTGGCGAAACTCGCACCATAGGCGCGAATGCCTTCCGCGTAAGTCCACAGGAAGGTCGAGGGGTGGAGCGTCGGCGGGAAGCCGGTCAGGGTGCTGTAGATGTTCGAGGGCGTGGTCGCATGGTAGCGGGTCGCATAGAAGCCGAAATCGGTATCAATGCTCGGCACACGCGTGCGCAGCTGCAGACCGTACTGCCCGCTACCCTTCGGTTCCTGGTCGGGCAGCACGGCGAAGACTGGCGGATTCGGCAGCGCCGGATTGCCGGCGATGATGCGCTCGGCGCCCGGCCCCATCGTGTCGGAGGTCGAGAGATAGCCGCCCACCGGCATCAACCGGGTCTTGCGCCATTCATACTGATAGTAACCGCCCAACGACAAATCTTCGTTGACCTGTACCTGGCCGGACAGCTTACCTGTCGGCATGGCGGTCTCCTTGAATTGCGCATTCGGCACGCTGAGCAGCTTGACCAGGTCGATCGGCGCCTGGCCCCCGGCGATGCCGTTGGAGCCGTAAAACAGGCTCTCGCCCCACAGCAGGGTATGGCGTCCGAGACGGAAAGTGGCCTGGGTATCGCCAAAGCTCGTCTTGCCGAACACGAAGGCATCCAGCAGCTCCGCCTTTTTCCCGAGCAGCTTGCGGGTCGCATTCGGGAACTCATTGCGCGGAACGTGGTTGGCGGTGACGGTATTGTTGTCGTTGGACGAGCGGTACTTCGCGTCATACCAGGCGGCCCCGCTAACACGCAGGCCGACATTCTGGTAAGCGATATCGAACTCGCTGAGCAGGTCGACGCGGTTCGACACCAGGCCTTTGCCGAAATTGTTATCGCCGTCGTTCTGATTCAGGCAGATCGCGCAGCTCGCCAGACCCGGCGAACGGTCCTGCAGCCGGTAGGCTTGGCTGTACTTGACCGTGTTGTCGAACCGAATTTTGAGATCCGGATTGTCGGTCTCGACCGGCCCCGCATGCACTGCCGATGCTGCAACGCCGGCGGCTACGGCGAGGACGGCCTGCCCGATGACTGAACGCCGCGGCGGCCCGGATTTTTCTGGTGTCGGCCTGAATCGATTCATGATGTCTCCCTTGTTATTGGTGCGTGTGTTTGCTGCTATTGAAGGTTGGCGGCGGAATGCGCGACACCGACGGCAGGCGCATCTCCAGGCTTCGTGGTTGACTCCGTCCCGCTCGTCTGCGGCATTTCAGGCAGCAGGTAGCGGGCCAGTGCCGGCAACAGCACGAGCGCACCCACCATGTTCCAAAGAAACATGAATGCCAGGAGGAGGCCCATATCGGCCTGAAACTTGATGGGCGACAGGACCCAGGTGAACACACCGACCGCCAGCGTCACGCCGGTCAGCAGCACGACCTTGCCTGTGAAGTGCAATGCCTCGCGGTAGGCCTGGTCGAGGCTGTCGCCGGCGCGCAGCCGGGCCAGCATGATGCTCATCACGTACAGCGCGTAGTCGATGCCGATGCCCACGCCGAGGGCGATCACCGGCAGGGTCGCCACCTTGACGCCGATGCCCAGGGCGACCATCAGCGCTTCGCACAAGATCGAGGTCAGCACCAGCGGCAGAACGGCGCATAGCACCGCGCGCCAGGAGCGGAAGGTAACCAGGCACAGCAGCACAACGGCGCCGTAGACCCAGTACAACATGGCCCGGCTGGCGTCTTTCACGACGATATTGGTGGCCGCTTCAATGCCCGCGTTACCGGCCGCAAGCTGAAACTGAACGTCGGCCGTGTTGTTATCCGCGGCGAAGCGCTCGACCTCCTCCACCACGCGCGTGAGCGTGTCGGCCTTGTGGTCGCGCAGGTAGACGTACATCGTCAGCAAGTTGCAGGAATTGTTGTACAGGCCGCGCGGGGCGCCGGCAGTGACCATGTTCAGTGAGCTCTGGTTCTGCAGCAGCTCGTACCACTTCAGGTTGCCCTCGTTGAGTCCGGTGATCACGCGGCGGTTCAGCAAAGCCATGGTATTGGTGGAGTCGACCCCGGGGAGCTGCGCCAGGCGCCACTCCAGAGCATCGACATGCATCAAGGTGTCGTAGGCCGCGCACTGGCCCTCGGGCGTACGCACCATGACGGCGAACACGTCGCTACTGGCCGCGTAGTGGCCGACCACGTAGGCGTTGTCGCGGTTGTAGCGCGAGTCGGCGCGTAGTTCCGGGGCGCCCGGGTCGAGATCGCCGATCTTCAGGTGCAGGCTCGCGGCATAGCCCGCCACGCCCATGAGCACGGCAAGCACGACCGTCGGCCCGGCCCAGCGCCGCTCCGTGAACTTGCCGAGCAGGCCCCATAGGGCGCCATTGCCCCTGCCCTCCCCGCCATGGCCCAGACTGCGTTGCGCCGCCTTCGCGCTCACTCCGAGGTAGGACAGCAGGATGGGCAGCAGAATCAGGTTGGTGAAAATCAGGGCCGCGACACCTATGCTGGCCACCACCGCCAAGTCCTTGATCACCTTGATATCGATGATCATCAGCACCGCGAAGCCGACCGCGTCGCACAGCAGGGCCGTGAGCCCGGCCAGGAACAGCCGGCGGAACGTGAAGCGCGCGGCGATGATGCGGTGCGCGCCGCGGGCGACGTCCTGCATGATGCCGTTCATCTTTTGCGCGCCGTGGCTCATGCCGATCGCAAACACCAGAAAAGGCACCAGCACCGAATAGGGATCGAGCGCGTAGCCGAGCAGCGGCAGCAGGCCGAGCTGCCACACGACCGCCACGCAAGAACACAACACCACCAGCAAGGTGCTGCGTACGCAGCGGGTGTACCAGTACAGCATGGCCGTCGCTATCAGGATGGCCACGGCGAAGAACAGCAGGATCAGGCGGATGCCGTCGATCAGATCGCCCACCACCTTGGCGAAGCCGACGATGTGGATGTCGACGTTCTGCGCCTGATAACGCGCGCGGATCCCCTCCAGCCGCTCGGAGAAGACGGCGTAGTCCAGCGCCTTGCCGGTCTCCGGGTCGATCGCCAGCAGCGACACATAGATGATGCTGGACCCGCCGTCACGCGCCACCAGCTGGCCGACCTGGCCGGAGCGCTGTACGTTCATGCGCACCTGGTCGATACTGGCGGGCGAGCCATCGTATTCGTTCGGGATGACCGGGCCGCCGTCCATGCCATCCTCCGTGACGCCGACCCAGCGCGTCGATGGTGTCCACAGCGACTTCATCGCGGCGCGGTCGACGCCGGGGAGCAGGAATACCTCGTCGCTGACGCGCTGCAGCGTCACCAGATAGGCCGGATCGTAGATGCTGCCTCCTTTGGCAGCGACCGCGATCCGCACCGTGTTGCCCAGGCCCGCCAGGTCCTGTTTGTTCTTCAGGTAGTTAGCGATGTACGGATGGCTCTTCGGGATCATGTCCTCGAAGCTGGCGTTCAACCGCAGCCCCTGGGCCGTCCAGGCCAGCAGCGCCGTCAGCGCCATGCAGAGCGCCACGACAATGGCGCGGTGGTTGAACAAGAGCCGCTCCGCGAAGGAGCCGGATTGGCGGTCGAAGTGTTCCAGGTCGGGAATCGGGTCCAGGCGGGAAGTCGAAGACGTGACGTTCATTGCCGTCCTCCGGTCTTCGCGACGTCCGGCGCCATGCGCTCGAGGCCGGCGGCCCCGGCCAGCACCAGACGGCCGTCCGCGGACTCGGCCACTGCGCTCAACGGGGCGCGTGGGCCCGCGGGCAGAATCGTCAGCCGGGCGCCCAGGTGCGGCGCCAACAGCACCTGGCCAGCCTGGTTGGTGAATGCCAGCCTGCCGTCACGCAGCTTGGTCACACTGCTGAACGAGACCGGCGGCGCGCCTTCGATACGGCTGAAGGCGACCCCGTCCGGGCTGACCTGGAAGGCATTGCCCTTCAATCCCGCCACGACCACCCCGTTACCGTTTGCCGCCAGCGCGAAATAGCTGCCCCGGTAAGGCGTCTCGATGCGCTGGAAGTCGTGACCGGCGCCGGCGGAACGGGCCAGATAGCCCTGCTCGCCCGCCAGCCAGACCGAGTCCCCCGCCATCCGCACTGCGTACAGGTGAAGGCCCTTGGGATTGGGGACCTGGTGCATGAACGACTGCCAGGTCCGGCCACCATCGTCGGTCTTCACCGCCAGCCCGTACGCTCCCACCGCCACGCCATGGCGTGCATCGCTGAACTGGATGTCGAGGAAGGGCTTGTCCGGTCCATCGGCGACCAGCTGCGCGGCCACGGCCGCCATGCCGGCGGCTGCCGTACCGGCGCTCACGTCCGATACCGAAGTCTGTATCTGTCGCGCGACCGCGCGTCCGTCCGTTTGCAGGGTCCAGGTCGCACCGCCGTCGGCGGTATGCAGAATTGCGCCTGCATGCCCCGCCGCCCAGCCCAGGCGCGCATCGACGAAACTGACGCAGGTCAGCGTGATACTGACCGGCGTGCTGGCTTGGCGCCAGCTGGCGCCATGATCGTCGGAAAGCGCGATCAGACCGCGTTCCCCCACTGCCACCAGGCGCTTGCCGGCGCTCGCAAGCGCCAGGAAGCTGCGGCTGTGCAGCCGCTCAGCCTTCAGTGCCGGCCGGGCCAGCACAGCCGCCTCGGGCGCCGCGGCGACGCTTGCAGGCATCAATATCGCCAGCAGCGCAGCCCGGGAATACAAACTTGAAACATTCAGATTCATTCCACGTTCCCTGCAAAGTGAATACGGCAAAGCGATTCCCTGGCGCAGCCGATGGGGCACCTGTCCGGAATCGTTTGGCTGGAAGCGCCCGACATGGAGCGGGCGGAGTGGATGCTGCGGTTAATCCCGGGAATGCATGGGCGTGGTCTCCATCTTGTGGCGGCACCGTGGTGCCGATTTGTTATGGATTGATGGTATAGCGAGCGCTCGCAGCGGAGAACTTGAGACTATCGATGACATCTATCGGCGCGGCCGATACATCGTGCCGCGCCGATGCGAACCCGCCTGCCGGACATCCCGGCAGGCGCGCAGCGAGCAAAAAGAAACGCTTGCGCTCAGCGTTGCGAGAGGACTGCGTTGGCGGCCCGGCGCGGCATGAAGCAGGCCACCGCGCAGGCGGCGATGAGGACCGCCGCGAACCCCAGGCTCTGGTAGCCGGCCAGCTTGACGACAGTCCCGCCGAGGATGGGCCCAACCGCGGCACCGATCATTAGCATGGCTGGTGTCGCGCCCACCGCACGGCCGCTAGGGTCGAGCGCGGCCAGCAAGCCGAACGCGAAGGTATGAGTGAAGATCATCACGGCGGCGAAGAACATCGCGCCGGCCGCATAGGGAACGAATGTCTGACTTTGCGTCATCAGCAAGGCCAGCAGCGCCTGCACAACGGGGCCGCAGACGAGCACCGTGCGTGGGTTGACGCGCTTTTGCAGGAAGGCGGCGAGCGGCGCCGGGATCAGGTTGACAAAACCGAGCGCGATCAGCACGCCCGCCACGGTCCCAGCGCCGAAACTGCGATCGGCCCCAATGCGCTCGACGAAAGCGAACATCATTGCCTGCACCAGCGCCATGCAGCTCACGCCGATCGCGGCCAGCCATACCGCGCGTGGCAACTTGGCGCCGGAGCGCTGCGTAACCGCGCTCGCGGCAGGGGCTTCGGGAAAGCCCAGCGCGGCTACGCAGGCGGCGAAGGCCATGATGCCGGCGAAGCACCGGAACAGCGCGGGCGCGCCCACGGCGGCCACAATCTTCGGCACGCCGCCCATGAACAGGATGCCGAAAACGCCCAGCGCGAAGCCGACGATGGCGAACAGACGATGCGGGTTGCCGCTGGCGCCGATGGTGGCGTGCGTGACGCTCAACGCGGTTGCCGCGGCCAGGCCTGCGACCACGTGCAAGACCGCCATCGTCATGTAGCCGTCGACCATCCCGACGGCACCGAATGCCAGGGCCGCGATGGCAAAGCCAGCCGCCGCGGTGGCGCGCGCGGGCAGTCGGGCGAAGCGGGGAGCGACCAGCAGGCTTGCGGAGACGGCCCCGAGCAGGAACAAGGTAGCAAGCCCGCCTGCTTGCTGCGGATCCAATCCATATCCGCTGATCAGGACCCCAACCCAGACCGGCAGCGCGACCAGATCGACCATCCCGGCGCAGTGCGCCACCATCAGGGTAGCGCGGCCGCCCCAGTTTTCGGTTGTGCTTTTCATTCATGTCTCCTCATGTGTAGTTCGCCACAACGAACGGCGCGGGATCCGCGCCTGGAAGCGCCACATGGGCGCCCGGTCCTGCCGACCGTTCACCCGTCCGTGCTCGCCATAGCGGATTCATAATGTACCGGTGAGATATCAACCCCACCAATCGGACGTTCCGATTGGTGGTATCCGTCGTATCGATAGATGGCCCAAGATGGTGGACCAGGCCAGTCACCGTCAGGCCGACACTCGTCAGGAACAACGGACCGCCGTAGACGATACCGTCAGAAGGTATGCCGCAAGCCGGCCATGACGCCGTTCTGGCCCAGTCCCGGCGCCACCGTCCCGCCGGCGTCCAGCGACACTGCAGACGAGCCCTTGTTGACCATGCGGCCGATGGACGTATACACGGCGCTGCGCTTCGACAGGCTGTAGGTCAAGCGGCCCACCAGCATGGCGACTTCCGACGACGAATGCTTCGTATCGCGCCGCGCCACCTGGGCATCGATCGCGCATACGCCAATCGGGTAGCTGACGCCGAGGTAGTACAGGTTCGACTCGCTCAAGCCGGTCGCGGCCCTGGTCTCGCGTTCGATCACGCCGCCTCCGATCTTTGTGGCACCGAGCACCAGGAAACCGTTGATCGTGGTGCGGGTATCGGTGTTGGCGCTGCTCGTGAGGCCACCTGCGGCGCCGCTGTTGCCGTACATGCGGTCATAGGAGCCGTTGAGGCCCCAGTCTTTCGTCTCATAGCCGAGCAGGCCCGTGTACTGCCGGCACGCTTTCGCGTTGCCGGGTACCTCCCCCGGGCAATTGGTGGCAGTGGGACCGCCCGCCGCCGAGCCGTCGCGCCCGAAGCTCCAGGTCGCCCCAACAACGATGCCGTTAAAGTTGCCCAGGTAGCCGATGGCGTTGTCGCTTCGCGCATTTGCCAGATAGGCATCGATCGAACGCACCGAGAACAGGTGCGGACCCAGCACGTCGGTCTTGATCGTCGCGATCGATGTCATGTTCAGCTGGCGCCCCAGGGTTAGCGTACCCCAGGCACCCAGCAGGCCCACCAACGCCTGCCGGCCGAACAGGCGCCCACCCTGGCCAGCACTGCCGGTATCCATCATTAAACCATTCTCGAGCACGTAAAACGCCTGTAGTCCGTTGTCCAGGTCTTCGGTGCTACGAAAGCCCAAGAGCGACGGAAAGGTACTGGTGAGTGATGGCATCTTGACGAACGAACGGCCCTGCACATCGACGTTGTTTACCCAAACCATGCCGGTGTCGATCAGGCCGTACACCTGCATCACCGTCTGCGCATTGGCACCGGATGCGGCCAGCGCGCACATCAGTCCCATGGTGCGATGAGCGATGGATTTCATACTGTCTCAATTATGCTTATGTCGTCGCTCGAAGCGAACGGGTACCCCTGCATCCGTGATCGGGCGGACCGCGAGCGCAGCTTGGCGCCGGCGGGCAGGGCCTGATGCGCCTGGTGGTCACGCTTGGAAGGACTTCGTTGCCGGTACACCTGAATGTCGGCTCAGTGCTCACAAATCTCGTATCGAAGCTTGATCTAATGCGAGGTTTGCACTGCGCCGATTTCTTTTCGATGAAATATCCGGGTTAGTTCAATGGGTCGGCACGCGGGGTGCAGGTGTAGCTCGTGCTCAGCTTGATGTCACCACCGACGTATTTGGCGTAAGCGGGGTAGCGGCACGCCGGCATGGCCCGGACCAACGAGGCGTCACCGATGTTCTTGAAGTAGGCAACCGGCGCATCAGGCGGCGTCTCACCCTGTAACACCCACTTCTCCAGCAGCGTCAGGGCGTCGATCTGCGTCACGCCCCCTACGTTGTGGCTACCGCCCGGACCAACGTACAAACGCATTGTGCGATCCGCTGCGGCCTTGCCCATGGTGGCGACGACGCTGCGGTAATACTGCCCCGACATCGTCAGCGGTGCGGCATTGTCGGCCGATGGGTGGATGATAAGCAGCCGACCGCCGCGCGCCGAGAAGGCAGTCAGATCCGGGTTCGTAGCATCGAAGAGACGCGACAGGTACTGCAGGCGCCCCGCATACGGAGCCGGATTGAAACCGGCTGGATTGAAGGTCTCGTCTCCCACGACGGCGTGGCGAACCCAGAACGCACCGAAGCTGAGGATTACACCGCGGCCCGGCTCGAAGCCCATTCCGGCTGGCAGAACCATGGATGGCGCAACGGTGCCGATCGGATAAAACGGCCACTGGAAGCCGGTGCCGTCCTCGTCGCCCGTGACACCGAAGCCCGGGAATCGGCTGATGTTATTCGCCAGGGTCACGCCCAGATCGGCCGGCTCGCGCAAAGCATTCACGGACGCGATCTGCGCATCCGATAGGCATCCGCTGCCCGCTTTGCCGTCCGCGCAGCGCAACGTTGCGACGTCGTTTGTGCATTCCAAATACTTCGCGATCACGCCGTCTGCCACGCCGTCGGCGAGGTCGCAGCTGGCGCGGGTACGATCGGCCACCAATTTAATGTCCGCGGCGTTCAGGAAGCCGGTCATCAGGCGATCACGCCTTCTGTTGTCGTAGAGGTGAATGGCATTCCACTGGATCACGGGTGATGTCGCGATGATACCGTCGTAGTCGTTGGGGTACTTTTGCGCCATCACGAGCGCTTCGCGCCCTCCTGCCGATTCGCCACTGAAAAATACTTTGCGCGGCGCCTCCTTGTATGCCAGCTTGATCACCTCGACGGCAACGTCCCGCGTTTTCTTCAGGTGCTCGTAAGCCCAGTTGCGCATTGCCTCGTCACTCTTCGTAAAGGCGAAATCACCGCTGGCGTGTCCTCCATTGCTGCCGAAAGTGACGTAGCCCAACGAGATCGGGTATGGGGCATCGATAGGCATAGGGTCGAATCGGCCGGAGGCTTTTTGGCCGGGTGCCGTGATGACAGCGCCACCCATACCGCCGCCACCAGATTGCAGCGCACGGTGGTTCCAATTGGACAGCGGCAGGTTGATGGCGAACTTGATCGCCGGTGCTGCAGGGTCAATCGACGCGATGCTGCCCAGGACAAGGCAGCGCTCCGGTGTGGTCAGAAGGTGCTCACCCTCATCATCGGCGTAAGGAGCTACCGCGGCAGCGCGCGTGGCCGACTCCAGGAGGGCGCCGCCGCTGGGCAGGCCAATGCTGCTTGCGGCGATGCGCATGCCCTGAAGCCCTTCGCAGGTCTTGATGGCAAGCGGTTTCGCTGGGGTCGCCGGCGCAGCGTTACCGTCGGCCAGAAGGCCGAGTCCTATGGCAACGAGCGCGAGCGCGCGAAGCCGAGTGTTTTTCGAAGCAATGGGTTGGGCTGTACTCATCAATGTCTTCTCGTGTATTCAGGTTAAAGCTCTCGGAGGTCGGACGGACGATACCGGCGATCCGGCTCGAGGGAAGACCACTGTCCGGATATGAAACGGACATCGGTGTCCCCTCACGACCTGCGGGGAGCTGGCCGTTGTTGGCGGGCGAAGATGGCTTTTGCCGTCCGGTGCCCTGCAGTCCGGACGGCAAGATCGCCGCTCAGAAGTAGGCGTTCAAGCGCACGCCGACGTAGCGCTGTGCGTCACGGCTGCGCCACGCGGTCAGCGCGGCCACGTTGCCCCAACGCACACCCTGATCGATGATGCCCGAGATGTAGCCACGGTTCAGGGCGTTGTTGGCGAACAGGGAGACGTCATAGCGGCCATTGCGCTCGGCCAGCGTGGCGTTCAGGTTCAAAATGCCGTAGGCGCCCTGCACTGCGATCGGGTTGCCGTTCGGGTCGAAGTTGACCTGGGTCTGGAACGCGTAGGTACCGCCGACGGTCAGGTCGAACGGCATACTGTCGATGGGAATGCTGCGCTCAAGACCGACGTTGAACTTCCACTTCGGCGCGTTCGGCAGACGGGTGCCGGACAGGTTCTGGTAGCTCGTGCCACTGGCCGCGCGCGCGCAGCCCTGGGCGACGGTTTGCGCCGTATAGCAGGTGGCGGCGCCGTAGTCGTCGTACTTGGCGTCGATGAAGGCCAAGCTGGCGTTCATGCGAAACTCGGCCGGCAGGAGCGCGCGGCCATCCAGTTCGATCCCCCGGGTACTCGCTTTACCGGCGTTGGCGAGGGCGAACGACGACGCGGGTGCGACCGGGTCAAAAGTTTGAACCTGGAAGTTGGTGTAGACCGTATTGAAGAGCGCGGCGTTCAGCGTGAGGCGGCGGTTCAGGAATGCGCCTTTCAGGCCGAGCTCGTAGGAATTCACATTCTCGCGGTCGACTGGACGAAAGTCGTTGGCGGGGGTGATAGTGCCGTCGAGGTTCCAGATGGCAGGCTTGTAGCCGCGTGCGAAGCTGGCGTAGGTCGACACGGTCGGCGACAGCTTGTAGCGCAGCGCAACGTCGCCCACCGTCGTGTTCTGGGCGGCCGCGTCGCTACGCGAGAACGGCACGGACGGCGCGCCGGACGGCGGCGTGTTGTAGCGCAGGTTGTAGACGTAGCCGATCTCGTCGCGGTTCACGCGCAGGCCGGTGATCAGGTTCAAGTCCGGCGTCAAGGTCCAGGTGGCGCGGGCATACGCTGCCTTGGTCTTGGTATCGGCCATACGGAACGCGCTGAACGCGAACGGGATTTCGACGGTCGCGCGCGCGAAATCGAACTTGGTCTCGTCGTGACCGTAGTACACCCCGGCAAGCAGGTCGAGAATGCCCATCTGCGGCGACACAACCTTGAATTCCTGGCTGGTGGTGCGCACGGCCAGCACCGAGCGCTGGGAATTGTCCCAACTGTAGCGGCCATTGAACGCCATGGACGCCCAGTCAGAATTTTGAAGGTGAGTGTTTGCGACGAAATCGCGGTCCTCTTCCTGACGTGCGGTGACCGAGCTGAGGGTCCAGCCACCGATCCGGTAGTTCGCGACCAGCGAGTACATCTTGTCGGTCGCCGTCGTGCCCGGCGTGCCCCGGACCGCATAATCGACGTTCTCGCGGCTGACGGTGATCCCTTCGGGGATTGCCGTGCGATAGGGAACGATACCGCGATACACGGCTTTCGGATCGAGCACGATAAAGCTCTGGAACGTGCCCTTGTTTTCCATGTCGCTGTGCAGCGCCATGAAGGTCACGTCCAGGTCGCGGGTCGGCGTGTACAGCAGCTTGGCGCGGATGCCCTTGGCCTTTTCCCTGTCGTGTTCACCCGTGTTCAGGTTACGCGTCGGGTACAGGGTTTTGCCGTCGTAGCCCGACAGGCTGAACTTGAGCTGCTGGGCGATCGGACCGGTGACGAAGCCCTCGACGCGGCGTTGGCCGTCATTGGTCAGCGTAGCGCCGGCGCGGCCGCCGAACTCGGCCTCGGGGACGCGCGTCACGATGTTAATGACGCCGGACGAGGCGGTGCGGCCACCCAGGGTCGCCTGGGGCCCGCGCAGCACTTCAACGTTCTGGACGTCTGTCAGCTGCTTGGCGGCCATCGATTCCGGCGCCAATGTCACGCCGTCGATCATCACGGCGGTGCCGCTCGGTGCGCCGATCGTGATGACGCTCGTGCTGATGCCGCGCATGGTAAAGCCCGAGCGCAGATTCCCGCCCGAAGGCGCCGCGACCACCGAGGGCACCAGTTTGCCGATGTCGTCGAGCGTCTGCACCCCGCCCTTGACAAGGCTTTCTTCCGTTACGACGGCCGCCGACACGGGCGCGTCGCGAAGGTTTTCCTTACGTTTTTGCGCCGTGACGATGACTTCCTGGATCTGACCCTTCGACGTTGACGTGGAAGTTGTCGTAGTGGACGAGGAAGGCTCTTGCGCGTCCTGGGCGAACGATGCGATGGGGAGCGCGAACATCGACAGCGAATAGCAACCCATCAGGGCACGGGTCAGAACGGTCGTGCGAGTGGACATAGGCAAGCGTGGGGAACTAATTGTAACCATTTTTGTCTCCTATTTATTATTGAATAATTTTGAACAGCGCGTACCCACAATGCCCGCCGAACCTGGAATCTTTATTTTGATCCGGTATGAATGGCAGCGGTGTTATTCGAAAAGATCTAGCGACGATGCCGCCGCCGGATCGAATCTCGGCGTGCAACCATGGAAAATCGCGTTATAGCTCGATACAACATATTTCGTAGAATCGATCGCGGTCCAAATACAATGAGCAATTTGGGCCCTGCCGCCAGTTATCCCGAAAATACCGGCCGTAGCGCTTTAGAAAATGGTAATTATCGGATAACCAACTAAAGGAATGCCGGATATTGAGATGCCGTATTCGGCAAAAAAAAATAGCACTTTCCTCATGCGCCACGTGAACAACCCGATCTCCTTTTTCTCCCTTCACAGTGACTGGGCAGCAGTTCGACCATGCCAGAGATGAGCATGCCAATCCTGCGGCGACCTCATTTTGTTGTGCAAAAATAGTAGCATTCGGCATGTAGCGGATGTGTCAGGAAATCGGAAGAATTTATAACGATTTCGGCAATCTCTACGCAGTCGATTCCGTAATATCGGTAATATAGATACCGTAATAGATAACAAAACCGAAGTATCCAGGCGATTAACTAAAAAGCAGGGCTGAAGGCATGTGGTTCACCAGCTCCCCTCACTTTTCGGGCAATCCTGCGTGGCAGGCTTCCCCAACGGGATACGAGTTACACAATGCTCGCGGCCATTCGCATCCCATCGCAAAAACAGAAAGCAAAACCATTGACAGCCGCCTTTATCGGCCGATGGCAGAGGGGGAATCGGTACGAATGGACGGCAGCCCGCTTTGACCGGGCCGCGCGGGTCAAAGCGGGCGTAATCGACGGTGCAGTCGACTTCCGGCATGCTCCGCCGGGAGGACCCGCCCATCAACAACGATATAAATCGCCATCCCGATGGCCCTCAACGATGTAGGATTGCTGGATCAGAGATCGAGCACGAGTAGTGGTGACTTGGAACGCGAACAGCAAGGCGTGAACTGGTCATTCGCGGCATGCTCGTCTTCGGTGAGGTAGTGGTCGCGATGATCGGGAACGCCCTCGAGCACGCGGGTCACGCACGTGCCGCATACGCCCTGCTCGCACGAAACCGGCACCTCGACGCCGTTCGCTTCGAGAACCTGGATTACTGTCTTACCCGCGGCGACGGTATAGGCAAGACCCGTACTGGCGATCCTGACCTCGAACGGCTGGTCGCCCGTCGTGTCCTGCGGCGCCGCGCCAAAATATTCGAAGTGCACGCGTTCGTCCTTCCACCCCTGCGCTTTGGCGGCGGCGGTCACGAACTCGATGAAGCCCGCGGGTCCGCAGACGTACAGGTGCGTGTCCGGCGGCGCCGTATGCAGCATGGCCGCGAGGTCGAATTTTTTGCCGGCCGCGTCGGCATCGAAGTGGAAACGCACGCGGTTCGAATATCCGGATTTCAGGATGCGCTCCCTGAACGCCGTGCGTTCGAGCGAACGGGTGCAATAGTGCATCGTGAACTCGGCATCGGTGCTGGACAAGCGTTCCGCCATGCTGAGGATGGGCGTGATGCCAATGCCACCAGCCAGAAGCAGGTAGCGCCCTGCCGGTGTCAGCGGGAAGTGGTTCTTCGGTGTGCTGATCGGGATTATGTCTCCGACCTGGATGATGTCATGCACGGCACGCGAGCCTCCGCGCGACTGCGGTTCACGCAGGACGCCGATCAGGTAGCGGTGCTGTTCGAGCGGATCGTTGCACAGCGAATACTGGCGCACCACCCCCGGCCCCACCTCGACATCGATGTGTGAACCGGCCGAGAACGGCGGCAACGCCGTGCCGTCGGCTGCGGCAAGCTCGATGCTGACGATGTCTTCCGCTTCGTGAATCTTGTTCACGACCCGCGCGCGGATCGTCGCATGTGCCGTCATGCCCCCTCCTGCACTTGCTGCTTGACTAGGCGCTCGACGATGCGGCGCGCCCGGTTCGGGCCCACGTCGACGTGGATGTCGATCTGTGGCGCGCCAGGGAAGCGCTTCATGTTCTCGTACTGCGCCTCGATCACTTCTTTGTCCTCGTGGAAGGTCAGCGCGGTCTGCTCGTACACGGCCTCCAGCACGTCCGGCCGGTCGGGGTGGTGGTTCGACGCCATCGTCCACATGTAGTGTGCGGTCGTCTCGGTCTCCGGCGTGATCGCGTGGAAGCCGCGCATGTGGAAGCCGCCGCGCTGGGGATCGCTCAGGTCTTCGGTGCTCACGTCGGCACCGCCGGTCCAGATCAGCAGGTGGCTGACGTTGAACTCGACTTCCTGCCAGCGGTCGATGTTGCCCTTGAACGGCCAGGCGGCGAGGTAGGTGGGCGGCGGCGCCGAATTGGGCATGTAGCGCAGTACGCGGACTTTGTCGCCCGATCCCTCGACCTTCAATTCCGCGTTCATGTGCACGGCCGCGTTGCCACCGATCGTGCGCAGGTGGACGTAGCCGAGGTGGCTCAGGTCCAGCAGGTTGTCGTGGATGAGCTGGTATGGCGCGTCGTAGTGGTAGACGTCGCCCTTGAACTGATAGCGCGAATCGCCGTGCACCCAATAGTCGGGTGCCTCGTGGGTCGGCACCGCGCCCTCTTCGCGCGGCATCCAGATCCACAGGATGCTGTCTTTTTCCACCAGCGTGTAGGCCTTTACGCGGGCCTTCGACGGAATCCGATCCTGGCCCGGCACCTCGATACAGGCGCCGCCCGGCGCGTACAGCAGCCCGTGGTAGCCGCAACGCACGCCAGCCCGCTCCACGGTGCCGCACGACAGCGGCAGCGACTTGTGGCAGCAGCGGTCTTCCAGGGCCGCGACCTCGCCTGAGCCGGTACGGAAGAGCACGACTTCTCGGTTGAGCAGGGTGCGCGCCAGAGGCTTGTCCTTCAGCTCCCAGGACAATCCGGCGACGTACCATTGGTCGAGTGGAAAGGGGCTGAGCGGGACTGCGTTGAGTGGAACCATGTTTACTCCTCCTTGTTGTGCGATAGGCAGGCGCCCGGCAGGGCCATCGTCGCCTGCAAGGACGTTGTCTTTGGCGCCGGTGCAATCATAGGGAAGCTGTGTTATATATCAATACAATCTACAGAATAATCTTTATTCGAATATTTAATACACAGGATGCGCGATGGACGACACTGAACTCGATCTGAACCTGTTGCCGGTCGTACTGGCCATCGCCGAGGAACGCAGCGTCAGCCGCGCCGCCCTGAAGCTCTGGGTTGGAGCCAGCCCAAGGTCAGCATCGCGCTGAACAAGCTCCGCTTGGCTTTGGGGGATCCATTGTTCGTACGCAGCGCACATGGCATGGAGCCGACGCCGCGCGCGCTGGCGCTGCTCGGCCCGACACGCGACATCCTGGCGCGGGTAAAGAACGAAGTGCTGATGGCCGCCCCGTTCGATCCGAAAACGACGACCCGGCGGTTCACCTTTGCGCTGTCGGATATTGGCGAGATGACGTTCCTGCCCAAGCTGCTGGCGCATTTGCAGCGCCATGCGCCTGACGCGACCGTGGTGTCGGTCACCCTTCCCCCGGCGGAGATCGCGGCGGGCCTCGAGGCCGGTGAGGTCGACCTCGCGATAGGCTATTTCCCCGACCTGAAGGGACGCAACTTCTTCCAGCAACGCCTGTTCACGCACACCTTCATCAGCCTCGTTAATGCGCGGCACCGGATCAAGGGCGAGCGCATGTCGCTAGACGAGTTCCTGAACATCGGACACGCCGTCATCCGCGCCGAAGGCCGCAGCCAGGAAATTTTTGAGCAGTTGCTGGCCAGGCACCGGATCGAGCGGCGCGTCGTCCTGTCGACGCCCCATTTTATGTCGATTCCATTCATCATCGCCGCGACCGACCTGCTCGTGACCGTGCCGCTTGCGGTAGGTGAGTCGTTCGCGAAGATCCCCAGCATCCGTCTGATCCAGCCGCCGCTGGACATCCCGAAATTCGACCTCAAGCAGCACTGGCACCGCAAGTATCACAAGGATGACGGGAGCATGTGGATACGCTCCGTCGTCGCCAAGCTGTTTGCGGACTGAATACAGCACGGGCCAGATGCGCTCGTGCATCGGCGGGACCGAATCAATGCATTCGAAAATTCGATGTCGATCGGCCGTCCGGCCAAGACTGCCGATGCGAGAATCCATGCCCTACCTACCAACACCACCACGGAGAGACGCATGGATTCAACATCGATCGACACACGTTTTGAGCCCCCCGGCATATCGGCAGCTCGCTATCGCTTACCCGCGAAGATTTTCCATTGGCTGACCGCGGCATTCATTCTCTCCAACATACCCTTGGGCGCGGTGCTCGACCAACTCCCGCGCGTTCCCTCGACTTACGTCTGGTACAGCGTGCACAAGTCCATAGGCGCGCTGGTGTTCTTCACCACCTTGCTACGCCTGGCCTACCGCTGGAGCCAGCCAGCGCCGCCATTGGCCTCGACCATGCCCTCGTGGCAGCGGCGCACAGCGCAAGTCACACATGGAATGTTGTATTTCATGCTGTTGGCCCTTCCCCTGGTCGGCTGGCTGCTCAGCCAGGCCAGCGGGCACCCGCTGGTGTTCATGGGACTGGTGCCCATGCCGGCGCCGGTACCGGTGGATGCGCTGTTGAGCGATCGGCTACATCAGGTGCACGCGCTGCTCGCATGGACTCTGACAGCCCTCCTATGCCTCCACGTGCTCGCCGTTTTGAAACACAGCGTCATCGATCGTGACGACACGTTGAGGCGCATGCTGTCACGCTAGTTCGCATGGACTCGAAACCACTCGTCACCGTGCATACCGCCGTGGCGCCAGGCCTGGACCTTCGGCATGATGAGTGGAATCCGACTCGACCATGGTCAACGCGGCCATGATCGTCTCCTTGACTGGGAAATACGCACTGCGGCACCAGCGTCAAGCCACCAGCCGCTCCAGCGACCGCGCGGAACTCCAATGGTCGACCTGCTGTACCATTGTGTTGTGGGTCGGCCGGTACGCCCTGCTCCATGTGGCGAAGCGCCATGAACTGAGCCATCGGCGCAACCGATGAGCGTCATCCGTATATCCGATTGGTCAGTACCTTCGAAACTCCAGATAATTCGCGCACAAGCGCGATCATCCTGGCAGTGCCGGACAATCGCTGAAAACACCATCGGAGACAACCGCGTCATGCGTTTCAAACATCTCGACCTGAACCTGCTGGTGGGGCTCAACGTGCTCCTCGAGGAGCAGAGCATCACGCGCGCCGCGCGCCGCCTGCACCTGAGCCAGTCGGCCACGAGCGGCATCCTGTCCCGCATACGCGAGCATTTCAAGGATGAAGTACTGGTCACCGTCGGCAAATCGATGATCCTGACGCCGTTCGGCGCGACGCTCGTCGAGCCGATCCGTAATTTGCTCGACCAGATCCAGCATACGGTCGGCCGCCGTCCCGCCGTCCTTCCCGAGGACGCCCGTAGGAAGTTCAAGCTGATCGCCTCGGACTACATCACGACCGTGCTCATGGCCGACGTATCACGGCACGTACAGAGGATCGCACCGGGCGTCGCGTTCGAATCAGTCGATCCCTCGGCGGATTCGACCGAGCTGTTCGAGCGGGGCGAGATAGATCTCCTCATCACCGTGCGCCAGTACTGCCTAAAGTCGCTGCCCACCCGGGTACTGATGGAAGAATCGTTCACGGGTGTCGTATGGACCGGAAACACAGTCGTCGGCAACGAGCTTACGTTGGAACAGTACCTGTCGCTGGGACACGTGATCTCGCAGTTCGGCATGGACTCGCGTGACAGCTGCGATCACGCGTTCATGAAATCGCTGGGCTACGCGCGACATGTGGAAATGGCGACTAGCAATTTCAACACGGTTCCACATTTCGTAGTCGGTACCAATCGCATCGCCACCGTACAGACCCGTCTTGCGAAACTCTTCACCGCGCATTATCCCTTGCGGATCGTGCCGGTACCGGTGGAGCTACCAAAACTCGAGATGTGCATGCAGTGGCACGAGTTCATGGACCAGGAGCCCCTGCACCTCTGGCTGCGCGACACGATCGCGGAAATCGCGCGGTCGGAGCACATTCCATCGCTTGCCTTCGATCCGCCCTTGGCCGCGCTGGATCACGGCCCTGGACAGATCGGCCAGATCCACTGAAGCGGCCAATCAAAACCAGGGCTGTCGTCGACGAGCGGTTGTCAGCAACACAGTGGACGGCGCGCATACCATCCGAAAGCGGAAATCAGCAGATAGCACAAAGCGGGCACGATCAGTGCAAGTCGCAGCCCGGCCGCGTCCGCAGCGTAGCCGGTGACAAGAGGGATAATCGCGCCACCAACGATCGCCACGCAGATCAGACCGGAACCTTCCGCGGCGCGCTCGCCCAGACCTTCTGAAGCGAGGCTAAAAATGGTGGGGAACATGATCGAATTGACCAGGCCGATCGCAAGCATCGCCCAGCCGGCGGGAGCGCCGTGAGTTGCGGCCGCGATCGCCAGCAGCGCCACCGCGATGCATGCCGCACATGACAGCACCTTGCCGGGCGAGTAGACACGCAGGATAGAGGCGCCAACGAAACGGCCAACCATAGCGCCGCCCCAGTAGATCGGCACGTGTTTTCCAGCCGCTTCCGCGCTAAGGCCCAGCACATCGTGCTGCATCAGGTAATTGACGATAAACGATCCGACCGCGACCTCTGCACCGACGTACAGGAAGATGCATAGTGCGCCGAAGGCGAAGCGCGGCTGCGAGAACAACCCGAACGCGCCAAATATATTGCCTGCAGGATGGGGGCTTTCAACGAGCTTTTTACGATTGCTCCAGACGAGGGCCGCGACGACCGCGAGCACGATTGCCAGCCCGATATAAGTATGCACGACCACTTTGCTCTCGTTGGCGCGGTAGAGCGCCAACGCCTCGGCTGACAAGGTGGTCTGATCGATGTTGGCCAGGGAGCCGAGGATCAGGGCAGCGCCGACATAGGGAAACACTGCCGTACCGAGCGAGTTGAAGGCCTGCGCGAAAGTCAGACGGCTTGACGCGGTGGCCGTCGCGCCCAGCATCGAGATCAACGGATTGGCAACGACCTGTACGATGGTAATGCCGGCCGCCAAAACGAACAGCGCGAGGAGGAAGGTGATGAACATGCCGGACGAGGACGCCGGTATAAAGAGCAGGCACCCGGCCAT
This sequence comes from Telluria mixta, assembly GCF_029223865.1. Lineage (NCBI taxonomy): Bacteria > Pseudomonadati > Pseudomonadota > Betaproteobacteria > Burkholderiales > Oxalobacteraceae > Telluria > Telluria mixta. Next base: position 4,734,804 of record NZ_CP119520.1, on the reverse strand, counting down.
CATGGTCACAAGGCCCGTCACGGCGGCGCGCATGTAACCTATCCGGCGTACGATCGCCGCAGCTGGCAGCGATACGATGAAATAGGCGGCAAAGAATGCGGACTGGACCAGCATCGCCTGCGCATAGGACAGCGTGAACAAGTCTTTCAGCTTCGGGATGATGACGTCGTTGAGGCTCGTGATCCCGCCAAAGATGAAGAACAGCGCGAAGACAAAGACGCGCAGGCTTGCCACGGGCGCTGCGGCGAGGTTCACACCGGATGCAGAGGATGCGGCATCCTGCTTGGCTGTGGCTGTTTGGCCGATTTGCATTGGTATTCCTATATGTAATTGTGGAGCACCCGGCGGATGCGGGTGTCGGGCGGAAGACGTGGGGCACGCGATGCCGCCCTGCATGCGACAGGCAGATGCCGCATCACATCACCGGAGATTTCAGCGCAGCAGGTCGCGCATGCGCATCCAGCTGAGGAACTGTTCGAACCAGAGGTCGCTCGTCGTGCCATGTCGCTTCATGCCGAACCCGTGGTGGCCGTCTTCGTACAAGTGGAATTCGACTGCCCCGCCGGCCTTCTGCCATCCCTCGATCAATCCAAAGTTACCGCGAGCGAAGATTTCATCGTTCGCACCCAGGGCGACGAAAATCGGCGGTACGCCGGCCGGAACCGGTATCGAGGTGACCGGCCCGTAGATCATGCCGGCGAAATCAGGCCGCGCCGTCGGATCCGGGTCCACGCTGGCCCGCAGTGTGACCATTGCGCCAGCGGAGAAGCCCACCAGGCCCACGCGGTCCGGATGGACTCCCCAGGAGCCTGCCCGCTGGCGTACCAGCTGTACCGCACGTTTCGCGTCCTCCAGCGATGCCTGGTTGACCGTTATCTCTTTACGCTCGGCGATCACCCGCGTCATGTCCGCAGCAAACCGGACCGGATCTGCCGGGGTAGGTACTACCCGATACTTCAGCACGAAAGCGCTCACGCCCTGCGCCGCCAGACCTTTGGCGACATCGAGGCCCTCGTTGTCGATCGCGAGGCTGCGAAAACCACCACCCGGCGCGACGATGACGGCGGTGCCGTTTGCCTTCCCGGCCTGCGGCAATACGGGCAACAGCACCGGCTGCGTCACGTTACGCACCTCGCGCCCGTGGAGTGCGCGGGCCCATGTCTCGGCAGTCGGGTCCGGCCGCGCGGCAGGCGACGGTAAGTCATAAAGAGGGATCGCATCGGGTTCCGCCGGACGCTCGATGAGCGGCGCGACTGGCCACTGGAAAGGAGCGGCATGCGTACGCTGCGCGATTGTGGTCGACAATAGGCAAAGGCACAGCGATGCGATCGGACTGGCGCGATTCAAAAGATTCAGCTTCATGTCATTTGCTTACTGGCAGTGGCAAGTCAGGTTTTGACCAGCGTGTCAAGGGCGGCCGTGGCGCACCGCGCCGGACCGTGCGACGGCACCAGGGGCCGCCGCCAACATGGCCCAATGCCAGTACGCCAACCTAGTACTGGGCCATCTCGCTACAGCGACGGTCAGAAGTTGTAACGCACGCGCACGCCGTAGGTGCGCGGCGCCTGGAACTGCATCGTGTTGATGACGCTGGCGTAGTTGCGTGTGCTACTGACCAGCACCACCTTGTCGGTCAGGTTGTTGACATAAGCCTGGTATTCCCAGTTGCTGCCATTATGTGCGTACTTCAGCAATGCGTTCAGGGTCGTATACGAGGGCGACCGTTCGTCAGCGTTATTGAACGCGGAATAGTAAAAGTCGCTCGAATATTTCGCGGACAGGCGCGCCATCAGTTCGCCATCGCCTGCTTCGAACGTGCGCTGTACGCCGGCGGTCATGACGAACTTCGGTGCGTTCGGCAACTGGTTGCCGCCAATGTCATGCGATATCGGCGGAATGGCGCCGTCGGTGATACGAATTCCGTCGCCGAAGTGCGTGTTCAGCAGCGTCGCATTCACGTCGAAGCGTGCGACGTCCGGGACGGTCGCCACGAGTTCCGTTTCCAGACCTTTGATGGTGGCCTTGCCGACATTGAAGACGCCGGCACCAGTGGTCAGCAGGTCCGAGAACTGCGATGCCTGATAGTTCTGGTAGTTCTGATGGAACAGGGCGATGTTCAGCTTCACCTGGCGATTCAGGAAGGTATTCTTGCTGCCGAATTCGAGCGACTTGACAGTTTCTGCATCATAAGGAATTGAAGCTGAGTTGCCGTTCGAGTTGAAGCCGCCCGACTTATACCCGGCTGCGTACTTCGTGTACAAAAAGTTCTGCGGAGTGAGCGTATAGTCCAGGGCAACCTGGTACGTCGGCTTCGATTTCTTCATCAGGCCATCGCCAGGAGTGACGATTTCCGGGCCGGGGATGAACGGGTTGACCAGCGCTCCCAGCAGCAGGCGTGCTTCACCGGTGCGGACCTTCTGGTCACGCGAATAGCGTCCGCCTACCGTCAATTTCAGATCGTCCGTCAGCTTCCAGCCAACCTGGGAGAACAGGCCCTCGGACTTGGTCTTGATCAGGTAGTTGAACCTGATGCCGACGGTGTTGGAGAAATCGGGCAATCCCGGATTCATCGTCAAGTTTCGCACGCTCGTGTCAACGACGTTATTTTCCGTGAAGTAGAAATAGCCGGCCTGCGCGGTAAAGCGGCCCTTCAACGGTGTGGAGATGCGGATCTCATGGTTGCGTGTGCCGACCTCATTGCCAATAATGTATTGGCGCGTGGCCGGATAGACCGGACCGGTTGCATCGGTTTTGTGAAGATAATCCACCGAGTCGTAGCCGCCGGCATAGGTCAGGGTCAGGTCCCACGGCAGACGGTCGTAGCTGAATTCCCAGCGCAGGCGGTGGCCGTCAAGATGCGTGCTCGTCGGTGCAAGGCCGGGGAAGGTCTTGGCGTCGCCGATCGGCGTCAGGGTAGCGATGGGGCCATTCTTGGTTATGTCGCCGATGTCATCGACCTTATCCTTCTGGTAGGAGATGAGGCCCTGGAAGCCCGCGACTGGCTGGAATGCCACTTGCAGGCGACCCGACTTGGTACCCTCGTCGTCGCCGCGCAAGTTGACGCCGGTAACGTTGCGATAGCCGGTGTGGTGACGCTCCACACCCGAGAAGCGCATCTGCACCTTGTCGTTGACGGGCACGTTGAATGCGCCTTCGAGGTTGACGGTGCTGTAATTGCCGACATCGGCGCTCAGGTAGCCGCCAAAAGTCTCGCCTGGCTTCGCGGTAATGATGTTGATCAGACCGCCGGTCGAGTTACGACCGAACAGCGTACCTTGCGGTCCCTTCAGCACCTCGACGCGCTCGACGTCGTACATCGACGAAGCGATGCTGAACGGGCGATTCGTGAAGAAGCCGTCGCGCGCGACCGGCACGGCCGGATCGCCCGTCTCGGTGATGTCGGTCGAGGCAACGCCACGCACCGCGACATAAGCACTACCGCCGGAGTTGGTGACGTTGATGCTCGGATCGATAGTCTGCAGCGCCAACACGCTGCTGACGCCTGCGTCGGCCAGTGCCGCACCGTTGTAGACATTGAGTGCCACGGCCGTGGTCTGGGCATTCGAGCGGACGCGGTTGGCGGTCACCACGACCACGTTCGGATCGGACTTGAGGGTATCGGCCTTTTGTCCGTCGCCTTTGGTGCCTTCCGCAGGCTGCGGCGCGACCTGGGCAAACGCCGTGTGGGCGCACATCAGCATTGCACCGCTAGCCAGCAGGCACTCGAGGATTCGTTTGTATTGCATGTCATCTCCATTTTCGTCCCGGAGGACGGTGTTTCGTTATGTCTTGCCGATTCGTTGGCGTCCAGCCGGGGCTTTTTTCCGTTTCGGCGGTGTAAAAGTTGTCGTTATCGGGTGTAGTTGTTGATGTGTACCCACTCATTCAACGGAATGTCGGAAGGCGTAACACCTTTGTTTTGTCCATGTGGCAGCGTTGTTGTATTCACCGGGGCCGTCGGATGAACCGCGAGGGCGCAGCGCGCGGTCATGGCACGTCTGGCGCGGCAGGATCCGGATCAGGGATGGAAAGCCGCTTGAAGGCGTTCAACGTGTCCCACACGGCGAGAGGTCGCATGTAGGGCGAGTTCCTCGCCATCTTCGTCGACGTCACATCCCAGCCTTCCGGCGCGTTGAACTCGAATCCCAGCTCGGGGTTATCCCACAGTTGGTAGCTGAGATCCTTGCCGATGATTTCGCCGTAGGACACAAGTTCCGGATCATTGAACCGCTTCCCGTTGAAGATCATCGTGGCCGCTACCGCATAGGATGACCCGGCCCAAAGCTCGCGTGCCATAAAATCGTTGCCACCAACAAACGGGTTAGCGCTGACCACTTTGCCGAACCAGTCGTAATTATTGTCGAGTAAATTGACCACGCCACGGGTCCGGCCGCCAGCATCTTTGAAAGGAAGCGCGGACTTCCTGAACACCGATTTGAGATGCCCAATGAGATGAGATTTGGGTACCAGGTCAGGAAGCCCGGCCTGCTCCGCCAAGTGCTGTCCGTACAGGCCATTAGCAAACAGGCCGGCTTCGGAGGTCGTCCCGCTTGTCGTGTTGGTGACGTCAGACGACCAGCGGTAGTGTTGCCGAGCATCGTCCCAGAAGGTCGACTCGTACTCAGCTTTTGCGGCCGCCAGCTCAGCGGCGTAGCGATCCCTCGCCTCACCGGTTGCGCCTTTGATGTTCAGTGCCACAGCCTGGGCGGTTGCATCCGCCATCACTTGCGTCGCGAGCAGGTACAGCGTTGAGTTGTAGAGCGTATGTCCCTTTCCTGGAATCCAGTCGTAGGTCGAGCTTGCGCCGACTGGCAGATGGGACCCGGCCGGCACATTCTGGCGGAACCGATCGTAGGCTTTCACCATCGCAGGGTAGACATAGGCGAAATATGTCGTATCGTGGGTTCTCAAGAACTCGTCGTAGGCGCGGAAAACGAACTTCGGCTGCCGGTCGAGGAAACCGAAGTGCCCGTCAAGACCGCTGGTGGAGAACTTCAGATCGACAAATGGCGAACCGCCAAGGACCGACCCGAAATCGCTCAAGGCCCCGACGGGATTGCGCGCGACGATTTCCGCCGAAACGCGCATCAAGTCACGATTGACCTTCGGGAATAGCTGGGCCCAGTTGAGATATCCGTATGGGGATACGTCCGCGTTCATCAAGGCGCCGTCTGCACCGTCGCCGCCGGTCGCAAGCCCGAACAGATGGGTATCGCCGAACACTTTGCCCAGACGCGGCCCAATTGACGTGGGGACGTTGTTCGACACGAGACCATTGACATAGAAGCTGCTGGCATACACGTTGTAGAAGAGCTGATTCAGCGCTGCGCCCTTGACCCAGTCGGGATAAGCCGGATCCCCCACCACTGCCGACCACCAGCTCTCGACCGCCTTCAATGCATTGTCGTGCTCGCCAAGCAGGACACTGGCAATATTAAAACCCTGACGTTCCGGGTAGCTGTTCGTAACGTAGTCGTTGTCGGCCGTCTGTTTGGCCCCAAAGCGCTCGGTATAGCGCTTCATCCAGACCGTGCGCTCCCCCGACGGCGTCGTGGCGACTTCCCTCGGTATGTCCCAGACCAGCGCGAAGCGGAACGTCGTGCTTTCACCGGGCTTCAATGCTGCCTTGACGCTCACTGCGCCGGCGGACTTCGATTGGTCGATCGCGGCGTTCGGAAGCGTCCCGCGTGCCTGGAACGCCTTCAAAATATCGGAACCGTCGCCATCCGCATTCCATGAGGTCACGTACGAGACTGCCTGATTAGCTTCTGGTCGAGCCGCGATCGTCCATTCTGTCGCTTGGGCGTCAACGGTATTGGTCGGGTGATCGGCACCAAGCGTTACGCCCGCCACTCCGGTCTTTGGATCGACGTCAAAATGCGTGTAGTGCCCGGTTCGAACGCTGGGAGCGAAGTGGGGCTTGCTAAAGGGCAGCCAAAAAGGCGGGGTGGCACCGGCAACGTGAATCGGGGCGTTCGGGAACGTGAACATCATGGCGACATTTTCGTTGCGGTCGCTGCGATTCGTAATCTGGACGTCGAAATAGGCGACAGGCATCGAACTGCGCAGCTCGTCCTTTGCCACGATCGGCGACCAGAAACGGCTGACGACCTTCGATTTGAAGCCGTGATATTCGATCCATCCGAACGGGTACATGGCCTTGTAGGTTGCCTCGCCGTTGGCCAGTGTTGGCCAAGCGGGAAGCAATGCACCGTTCGGGCCGTAGCTGAACGATGTCGCAGCCGGTTGCTTGTCTGATGAGGAAGTCGGCGCCGCAAGCGTTTTCACGGTTGGCGCATTTCCCTCCACCTCCTCGAACAAGTGGAATGCAGCCTGCGGCAACACGCGGTTTTCCTGACGTCCGTTAAAGGACCACGGGCCAAAAGTTCCTTGCTGATTGAGCATGAAGGAGCCCGTACCGAGCCCGCCAAGAGCAATACCCCGACCACCCTGATTCGACTGGTTCACATAGGAAGCGCCCATGCCCTGCACTTCCGGAGGGAGCACCAGCGGAGTAGATGGCTTGCTCGCGCCAAGAGTTCGGACGAATGCGCCTTGCGGTGCCTGAGCGCTCGAGGCAGCAGCGCGAACGCCATTTTCGCGATGCAAACCGGCACAGCCAGCGAGCAATGCCAGTGTACTGACCAGAAAAGTGGCGGGAACCAGCCCTTTTGTTTCCATTATGTCTCCGTTATTTCAATATCTGCAGCACGTCTCAAGGGAACCTTGAATCGGCCGAGTTCTCTTGGTCCAGCAAGAACAGCCGCGAAGTACGAACCGAGCGCTCCAGCAAATGATCGATTTGAACGTGCATCGTAAAAGGTACTCATTTCTACGACAAATCGAATATTCGGACTTACAACTATCGGTTTGGCGGATGGATGCTATTGACGCCATGCATACTCCGGTGCGTGGTGCCCGTCTGCAGGCGATACGGGCCAGGCATGCGCCAGAGGCTGGGCACGCGCTCCAGATTCTGATCGCGTAGTACCGGAATACGGCCGCTCTCGAGCGGCCCTTTTACTTACCAACCCATCTTCCGCCGGATGAAAGCGGTCAGCCTGGCGGCATTGTCCTGGTGGTGTTTCAGGCGCGGATGCTGGGTGTAGCCGGTGTAATCGAAGAACAGCGTGTCGATACGCGTGTCGCCGCCGGCGTGCATGCGCTCGACGGCCGTGCGCACGTAGCCGGGCCATGGAGACCCGGCGCGGGTGGCATCCATGCTGCCGAGCGCGCACACGATATAGGCCCGCGGGTACAGCTGGCGTACGCGCTGCACGAAGGCAGCGTAGGCGGCGATGCGCGCCTGTTCATCGGGCTCGGGCTGCAGTTTGTGGTCGCGACCGATCAACCAGCTGTCGTTCTGCAGCAAGTTGACCACGACCACGTCCGGCGTCCAGCGTGTGAAGTCCCAGCGCGTATCGTTGTTGCCAACCGCGCTCAGCTGGTCGTAGAAGTCCGGCATCGTAAACGGGAACCAGCTGATCATCACGCCGATGCCGCTTTGCGACGTCATGTGCAGTTCCGCGTCCAGTGCCCGCGCCGTTACGGCGGCGTAGGAAAGGTAACTGTTCTTGTCGCGTCCCATGTCGTCGCGGCCGTTCATCGGTGCCTCGTCGCCCATGCCGCTCGTGATGGAATCGCCGAAGAACTCGATGCGGCGGACCGGGCGCGGCGGAGGCGGCAGCAGCTGGCCGCCGTCGGCCAGCTCCAGGCCACGCAGCACGGTCGCGCCCTCCTCACCTTCCGTGCGCTTGGTGATGAGGAAGCTGTGTCGGCCCGGCGCGAGGCCGCTCGCCACCGCGTAGGTCTTGCTGCCCTGGTCCGCCTGCAGGATCAGGGGAGCCCCGTCCGGGCCGTCGATGAACACGTTGAAGTAGTTCTTCCCCTTCTCGTCGTCGAGCGTGACGGCCAGTGAGGTGCCGGTGAAGTTGCCGGCCACGCTCGTCGACGGCCAGGTGATCACGGGCGCCTTCGGATTAGTGAAATCGACGCGGCCCGTGTACAGCAGCTTGCGATCGTCCGGCGCGATCGGCACGCCGCCGGCTGCCAGCGCTACGTGCAGCAGGCCGGCGGCCAGCGCAAACGCGATTGCGACGCGGCGGTTCCGTTTATTCGTGGTTATCATGCAGATCATTAGCGTGGCAGCGCGTACGCTACCAGCTTTCCGCCTGCGGGCCCTTTTTTATTCTTGCCGCCGCCAGCTGCGATCACGACAAATTGCCGCCCACCCGCCTCGTAGGTAGCTGGCGTGGCCAGGCCGGCAGCAGGCAGCGACACCTGCCACAGCAGTTCACCAGTACGCTTGTCGAATGCCCGGAACTGATTGTCGTAGACTGTGGCGCCGATGAACAGGACCCCACCAGCCGTTACAACAGGGCCGCCATAGTTCTCGCTCCCGGTGTTCCGCAGGCCGCGGGCGGCCAACTCTGGATACTCGCCCAGTGGAATCTTCCATGAGTACTCGCCGCTGTTCAGATTGATCGCGTTGAGCGTGCCCCATGGCGGGGTCACCGCCGGATACCCGTCCGGGTCGAGAAACCGGTTATAGCCTTCGAACACGTAGCCGCCACCCAGGTCCGTATTCCCCCGAACTTCTTTCGATTCCTGGGGCGGGGCGGTGTCGTCCGGGTTGCGCAGATAATTCACGACCGCTTTGATGTCGTCATTGCCCAGCGCTCCGAAGGCCGGCATGCGACCGTTGCCATTGCGGACGATTCGCTCGATATGGTCTTCGGGAAGACGCTCGCCTACCGTACGGAGCGACGGAAACTCTGGCGGGCTGCCGCTGCGGTCCTCCCGATGGCATGCCGCGCAGTTGTTCAGGAAGACGGCGCGGCCGCTATTACCTGCTACCTGGGGCGCACGCTGCTTCAACCGCAAGATCCAGGCCATTTCGTTTGAATTCACGTACAGGTTGCCGGTTTCCGGATCGTAGGCGGCTCCGCCCCACTCCCCGCCGCCGTCAAGTCCAGGAAAAATAATGGTTCCCTTTTCACTCGGCGGATCGAATTGGCCTCTGCTACTGACCCCATCAAAAATCTTGGTCACTGCGGCGTTGGCCTCTGGCGTTCGTTTGGTCAAGAGGTCTCGGGTGACCTGTTGACGCGCAAATGGCGCTGGACGCGTCGGCAGGACCTGTTCAGGCGCCGTCACCTCTCCCGGGATATCCGAGGCTGGGTAGGCCTTGCTCTCGACCGGGAACAGTGGCTTGCCGTTATCCCGGTCGAGCACGAACACGAAGCCCGACTTGGTGATTTGCGCGACCGCATCGACACGTTTGCCGTTCCGAACTACGGTTACAAGGGTCGGGGGCGCGGGAAAATCGCGGTCCCAGATATCATGTCGCACGGACTGAAAATGCCAGACGCGCTTACCCGTCGCCGCGTCCAACGCCACCAGCGAATTTCCGAACAAGTTATCGCCCACTCGGTCAGCGCCGTAGAAATCCTTGTCGCCCATGCCCGGCGACGCGAGCGGCACGTAAACCAGACCGCGCTTTGGATCGACCGACATGCCGGCCCAGTTGTTGACGCCCATTGCGGTTTTCCAGGCATCCGCAGGCCACGTGTCGTAACCTTCTTCGCCTGGTTGCGGAATGGTATGGAAAATCCATCGCATCTTTCCTGTGTGGACATCAAATGCGCGAATATGTCCCGGTGTGCTGCCTGTGCTGCCCATCACAATCAAATCTTTAACCACCGCACCGGGCGTTACGTTGGATACCGAAATCGTGCCTGGCTCACGCCCAAGGCCTTCGCGCAGGTCGATACTGCCGCCTTGGCCAAATTTAGGATCCAACTTACCGCTGATTGCATCAAGGGAGTACAGACGCGCCCCGAATGTTGCAAGAATGCGCGCCTGCTTTCCGTCGCTCCAATAGGACACTCCTCGTAACCGCTGTCGAGTGAGGACGGGCTCGCCGTTCGCAGGGTCAAACTTCCAAAGCTCCTTTCCGGTGGCTGCATCGAGCGAAATGACACGGCCCTTCGGTGAGACGATATACAGCTTCCCTTTGACAATCAGTGGGTTAGCCTGCATATCGCCACCCGGAGCGGGCTTTGCGCCATCGTCAGTATCGTAGGTCCAAGCAACCTGCAGGCGTTTGACATTCGATGTGTTGATTTGCTTGAGTGTCGAATAGTGAGTGCCACCTGGATTGCCGTGATAGTAGGACCAGTCGGCACCAGCGCTGATGTCTCCGGCGCAAGCCAGACCAGTAGCGCAGGACATCACCACTGCCGCGATGGCTGTGCTGCACCTGTCAAGGGATAGCCTTCCGAGGAACCGCATTCTGAATGCCTGCTTCGATCTCATAGTCATGATGTTGCCGCTCATCTAATACATCTCCGTTGATTTTTCAAAGGTGTTTTGGCGCTGCGTTTGGCGCCGATATTCTTGAGGGGTGCACAGGTGACGCCTGTCGATGAAGCCGATGAATTCGCTCAGAGCTGATCGGGGTGCACGTCGCAATTCCTCGGGTATCGAGGACGTCACAGGCTGACCCAGCGCGACCCCCTGCGATCGCTCTCCAGCACCGCATCGATAAAGCGAAGCCCCGCCACACCATCCTCCACCGCCGGCAGCCATGCCGCGTCGGCTGGCGGCGGCTGCTTGGCGACCATCGCATGAATTTGCGCCGCCCCATCCCGGTATAACTGCGCGAACGCCTCCAGATACCCCTCCGGATGGCCACTTGGAATCCGCGTCGCATGCTCCGCGGCATCCCCGCGCACGCGCCCTCTCGTGAGCCGCTGCGCGCTGCCGCCCTGCGGCGTAATCCACAGCTCGTTCGGATGCTCCTGGTCGAACGCAAGGCTCGCCTTAGTGCCGAATACACGCAGCTTCAACGCGTTCTCGCAGCCGGCAGCCATCTGGCTCGCCCACAGCGTGCCACGCGCGCCGTTCGGGTAGCGCAGCATCACCTGCACGTGGTCGTCGAGCGCGCGGTTGGGCGTGAACGAATGCATCTCCGCCAGCAGCTCGTTCGGCTGAATGCCGGATACGAAACCGGCGATGTGGAACGCGTGCGTGCCGATGTCGCCCGTGCAGCCGGTCGGTCCGGCGCGGCGCGCGTCGTTGTGCCAGTCGGTCGCCTGGAAGGCAGGGTCCTGGGCTGCGGCGTCCGCCATCCAGTCCTGCGCGTACTCGACGTGCACCTGGCGCACCTCGCCGATGGCGCCAGCGGCCACCAGCTCGCGTGCATGGCGCACCATCGGGTAGCCCGAGTAGGTGTGCGTCAGCGCGAACACCAGGCCCTTTGCGCGCGCGAGGTCGACAAGCGCCTCGCCCTCGGCCAGCGTGATGCCGAGTGGCTTGTCGCAGATGACGTGGATGCCTGCTTCGAGGAAGGCGGTGGCAACCGGCGCATGCAGGTAATTCGGCGTTACGATGGCAACGACGTCGATGCCGTCCTCGCGGGCCGCCTCGGCGCGTGCCATCTCGCGGTAGTCCGTATAGCAGCGGTCCGGTTCGAGACGCAGTGCGGCGCCGCTCGCGATGGCCCGCTGCGCGTCGCTCGACAGCGCGCCCGCCACGAACTCGTAGCAGTCGTCCAGGCGCGCGGCAATACGGTGGACGGCACCGATGAAGGCGCCGTCACCACCGCCCACCATGCCCAAGCGGAGTCGGCGCGGGGTGTTCGCCACATTCATGCTGCGATCCCCATCAGCTGGCGCAGCTGAGCGCGGTCGACGCCGCTGCCGGCGAAGTCGTCGAACGCACGCTGGGCCACGCGGATGATGTGGCTGCGAATGAAGTCCGCGCCTTCGCGCGCGCCGTCCTCCGGATGCTTCAGGCAGCACTCCCATTCGAGCACGGCCCAGCCGGCGAAGTCGTACTGCGCCATCTTCGAGAAGATCGCTGAAAAGTCGACCTGGCCATCGCCCAGCGAACGAAAGCGGCCTGCGCGGTCGCCCCAGGCCTGGTAGCCGCCGTACACGCCCTGGCGTCCGGTCGGACGGAACTCTGCGTCCTTGACGTGGAACGCCTTGATGCGTTCATGGTATATGTCGATGAACGCAAGGTAGTCGAGCTGCTGCAGCGCGAAATGGCTCGGGTCGTACAGGATGTTGGCGCGCGGGTGGTTGTTCGTCGCTTCCAGGAAGCGCTCGAACGTCACCCCGTCGTGCAGATCTTCGCCCGGGTGCAGTTCGTAGCAGACGTCCACTCCCACCTCGTCGAACGCGTCCAGGATCGGCGTCCACCGACGCGCCAGTTCCGCGAAAGCCTCGTCGACCAGCCCGGCCGGGCGCTGGGGCCACGGGTACAGGTAGGGCCAGGCCAAGGCGCCGGAGAAGCTTGCGTGCGTGACGAGGCCGAGGCGTTGCGAGGCTTTCGCCCCCGCCTTCAGCTGGTTCACGGCCCATTCCTGGCGCGCCTTTGGATTGCCGCGTACGTGAGGCGCGGCGAAGCCGTCGAACAGCTGGTCGTAGGCCGGGTGCACGGCCACGAGCTGCCCCTGAAGGTGGGTCGACAGCTCCGTGATCTGGAGACCGTGGGCTGCGACGACACCCTTGATCTCGTCGGCATAGGTCTGGCTATCTGCGGCCTTTTCGAGATCGATCAGGCGCGGGTCGGTTGGCAGCTGGATACCTTCGTAGCCCAGCGACTTCGCCCAGCCGGCGAGGTGGTCGAGCGTATCAAACGGGGCGTCCTTGCCCATGAACTGGGCGAGGAAGATCGCCGGTCCCTTGATGGTCTTCATGAGAACCCTTCGTTTTGTGTTTTGTTTTTAGTACGGCGATTCCGGGAAGTAGAACTGTTTGGCGTTCTCCTTCGTGATCAGGACCGACGGGACAATCGTCTTGGCCGGCAGCGCCTGGCCTTTGAGCCGCGCCTCGGCCGTCATCTTGATCGCGTCATACATGAAGCGGGGCGAATACGAGACGTCAGCCCGCACCAGCTTGTCGCCATCCATGATCTTCTTGACGGCAAACTTGGCGCCGCCGCCGCCGACGACTTCCTTGATATCGGTGCGCTTGGCCTGTTCGATCGCCTTTTGTACGCCGATCGCCATGTCATCATCGGCGGCCCAGACGGCGTCGACCTGCTTGAAGCGCGTGAGGTAATCCTGCATGACCTTGAAGGCATCGTCGCGGTTCCAATTGCCGTACTTCGCGTCCAGCACCTTGATGCCCGAGTACTTCTTGATCTCCTCGTTGAAGGCGTTCACACGGTCGTTGTCGACAGTAGTCGGCAGGCCCCGCAGCACGACGATGTTGCCCTTGCCGTTCAGGCGCTTGCCCATGTACTCGGCGGCCAGGCGACCGAAGGCGGCATTGTCGCCGGCGACATAGGCGTTTTGCGCAGCCGGGTTGGTCAGTCCCCTGTCGACCACAGTCACGTACACGCCCTTGTTCTTCACCTGATTCACAGGCTGCGTTTGCGACGCCGAGTCCAACGGCAGGATCACCAGCGCCCCGATCTTGTTGACGTCGACAAGGTCCTGTATCTGGTTGGCCTGCTCCGGTGGCGTGCCGGCGGTTTTGACGATGACCTTCAGGTTCGGGTTGGCCGCTTCCAGATCCTTCTTGGCCTGGTTAGCCCAGTACACGATGCCGGCTGTGTAGCCGTGCGTGGCGGTGGGAACGGCCACGCCGATCGTCAGCCTGTCGGCGGCGTAGGCTTGGGTGGCGCCGAGCGCAATCACCGTGGTGGCGGCGAGCTTGATGACAGGGTGTTTCAATGAACGCATATCTGGCCTCAATTCTTTCGTTTCGTGTTGTCGAGCGCCGCTTCAGCGGCGACCACGCTGCAGGTAAGCAACGGCGATGATCACCAGGCCCTGCACGGCGGCGTTCAGGTGCACGCTGATGATGCTGGTGAGGTTAAGGATGTTGCCGATCACGGACAGCAGGATCGCGCCGACGACCGTGCCCAGCACGCGGCCGGCGCCGCCCTTGAGCGACGTACCGCCGACGACGACCGCAGCGATCGCCTCGAGCTCCCACAGGATGCCCGTGGTCGGAGTGGCCGACCCCAGACGTGGCACGTAGAGCACCGTGGCGATGGCGACGCACACGCCCAGCAGCAGGTAGGTCAGCAGCTTGACGCGGTCGACGCGGATGGCGGCGTAGCGCGCCACCTGTTCGTTCGAGCCGATCGCCTGCACGTGCTGGCCGAATGCGGTGCGGTTCAGGATCACGACACCGGAGGCGGCGACCAGCGCGAATACCCACACCGGGATCGGCACGCCCAGCACGCTCTGGTAGTACACGGGGCCGTAGGTCTCGGCCAGGTTGAAATCGAGCGTCAGCGCGCCGCCGTCGGACAGCCAGGTGAGCAAGGCGCGGAAGATGCCGAGCGTGCCCAGCGTGACGATGAACGGCTCGATCTTCCCGTGTGTGATCAGGAACCCGTGTACCGCGCCGAATACGGCCCCGAATACGAGCGCCAGCACGACGCCGGCAAGGACAATCGTAACCGGGCCGGGCGCGTGGGCGCCGGTGGCGAGGAAATTCATCGCGACGATCATGCTGCCGGCGATCAGCGCCGCCATTGACCCGACTGACAGGTCAATGCCGCCAGAAACGATCACGAACGTCATGCCGACAGCGATGATGCCGATGAACGCCGTCCGCGTGAGTACGTTCATCATGTTGTCGAGCGTAGCGAAGTCCGGGTTCATGAGCCCCCCGGCGATGCACAGCAGGATCAGCGCGACGACCGGACCCATGCCTTTGAAACGCGCAGATAGGTTTTTTTGTGCCGCCGTGGGTGTAGTGTCGGACGTACCCGGCGTGGTCGGCTTCCTAGGAGTGGTGGGTGTTGGTTGCATGGGCGATCAGGTTTTCTTCGGTGAGTTGGTCCGGTCCAAGCATGGCCTGCAGGTGGCCACCGTGCAGCACAGCGACCCGGTGCGATAGACCGATCAGTTCGATCAGTTCGGACGAGATGACGACGACGGCGCGACCTTCCGCCGCCAGGCGGTGTATCAATGCATAGATGTCGCGCTTGGCGCCGACGTCTACACCGCGCGTAGGCTCGTCCAGCACGATCACGCGTGGGTTCGAATGCAAGTACTTCGCCAACGCGAGCTTCTGCTGGTTGCCGCCGGAGAGGGAACGGGCCGCGCAGTCCCGATCGCGCAGGCGGATGCCGAAATCGTGGATCGCCTTGTCGAGCGCGGCGCGACCGGCATTCAGGTCGAGCCATGGATGTGCGTACTTCTCCAGCGTCATCATGGTCAGGTTTTCGCGCAGCCCGAGATCCACGTGCAGGCCCTTGCCCTTGCGGTCCTCGGACAGGTAGGTAAAACCCAACTCCATGGCGTCGCGCGGATCGCGGATGTCGACGGCGCGCCCCTCCAGTTCGACGAGCCCCGCGCTCTTTTTGCGCAGGCCGAGCAGCGCCTCGAACGCTTCCGTGCGGCCGGCACCAACCAGGCCCGCGAAGCCGAGAATCTCGCCGGCGCGCACTTCAAACGAGAGGTTCTCGACCCACCCAGGTACGATCAGGTCTGTCACGCGTAGCAGCGCGGGCGCATCGGGCGTCACGTACTTCTTTGGCGGGAACATGTCGGACACATCGCGGCCGACCATCAGGTTGGCCATCTGGCGGCGATCGACGTCGGCCGTGGCGGCGCGCGTGACGAAGCTCCCATCGCGCATGACGACGACTTCGTCGGTGTGCGCTTCCATCTCGTCGAGCTTGTGCGAAATGTAGACGATGGTCACACCTTCGCTTTTCAGACGGGACATCAGCTCGAACAGTCTGACCGTCTCGCCGGGCGAAAGGCTGGCCGTCGGTTCGTCCATGATAAGGAGGCGGGCCTTGCGGGAAAGCGCCTTGGCGATTTCGACGAGCTGCTTTTCGGCGACGATCAGTTCCGACACGCGCGTGTCCGGATCGACGTCGAGGCCCACCTGCGCAAGGTAAGTGGCCGCCTCGCGTGACATCGCCTCGCGGTCGAGGAGCAGACCGCGCGTCTTTTCATGGCCGAGGAAAATGTTTTGGGCGATCGTCAGGTGCTCGGCCAGGTTGAATTCCTGGTGGATCAGGCTAATGCCCAGCTTTTCCGCTTCGCGCGCGTCAGCGAAGTGGCGAGGCACGCCATCGATGAGCAGCTGGCCGGCCGTGACGCGCTCATAGCCGGCCAGGATCTTCATCAGGGTCGACTTGCCCGCGCCGTTCTCCCCGAGCAGGCCGACGACGCGCCCGGGCTTGAGCGCGAAGTCGACGCCATGCAGCACGCGCACGGGACCGAAATCCTTGACGATGTTGTTGAAACGGACAGAGAGACTCATGGTTTCATAGAAGGTTGCAGCTTCGACCGACGTTACAAGTACGTAGTAACGTCGGCCGCTACTTTGGCAAAGTGGGTGATTACTTGGCGTTGACCGTATCCAGCACGGATTTCAGCCCCTTGTAGGATGCTGTCACCGCCTCCAGTTGCCCCATGCCCTTCGGATACTCTTCCTGCTCGATGATGATCCAGTCGGTGCCGCCGACCTGCTCGACGGCTTTCGTCAGGCCGATCCAGTCCGTCTTGTCCTGGCCGATGATCGGCGTGCCGCCGGTCGCGCCTTTGACGAACTTGGCCTTGAAGTGGGTCGTATAGGTGCGGCCCGGGTATGCGTTCACGTAGTGGATAGGATCCTTGCCGGCGTACGTGGTCCAGCCCACGTCCTGCTGCATGATGACGCCCTTCGGCGTGTTTTTGGCGATCACGTCCCACGGGGTGCTGCCGACGTCGCCGATCATTTCCTGCTCGTGGTTGTGGTAGCCGATGCGCATGCCTTTTGCGGCGAGCTTGGCCTGCATCGCGGACAGCTCTTTGCTCATCTCGGCGGCCTCTCCTGGCGTCGCGCCACGCTTGTCCATCGAGATCACGAGGTTCTTGCAGCCGACCGCCTCGTAGTACGCGACCAACTTGTCGAACTGGGCGCCTTCCAGCGCACTGAATCGCGTATGGGCCCCGGCGCACTCGAGCCGGTTTTTGGCCAGGAAGGCCTTCAGGCCCGCCGGATTGTTCTCGTACGGACCGAGAACGCCGGCGAATTCCACGCCTTGGATGCCCAGCTGGGCGATCTTGATCAGCGTGCCTTCGAAGTCCTGCTTGATCTCGTCCTTCACGGACCACAGTTGCACGCCGACCTTCGGCTCGGCGTGGGCGCCGGCTGCGTGCGACGCGCACGCGGCGCCCAGCAGGGTCATGAGCACAGTTGCTTTGATTGCTTGTTTCATCGTGTCTCCAGTAGTGTTCTTTTGCGGTTCAGAATTCTTCGACTACGGCGTGAACCTTGCCGCGATCCCGAAAGGTTCACGGCGCCGGGTTCTCGCCGACATAACCGGCGCGGCGTATGTCTGTCGGGGTATTGCGATTGCTACCTCCGCTACGTTTGCTGCGCCCTGTTCGCCGGTCGGGCCGCGCCGCGCCGCACCGTCGAGGCGCGTTCGGCCGCCAGCGATAGCTGGTACTGCTTGGGCGTGATACCCACCACGCTGCGGAACTGCTTCGTGAAATAACTCTGGCCGCCGAATCCCGTCTCCATTGCAACGCGCGCGATGCTGTTCGCGGTAGGCAGCAGGCGGCACGCCTCGTGCACTTTCATGTGCAGGATGTACTGTTTCGGAGTGAGTGCAAAGTGCTGCTTGAACTTGCGCTCGAACGTCGACAGCGACATGCACGACAGCTTGGCCAGATGGTCTATGCTGACGCTGTCCATCAGGTGTTCTTGCAGGTATTCGATGCAGGCCTTGAATTCGCGAAACGGGGCGATCACGTCCTGCGAGCGCTGCGCGTCGCGCGAGAAGCCTTCAATGCCGACCACTTCGCCCTGGCTGTTACGGATCGCCGCCTTGGTCGTGAACAGCCAGGTCAGTTCGCCATTGTCGCCACCGATCACCTCCAGCTTGTCCTTGACGATAACGCCGCGCTCCATGACAGAGAGGTCGTCGGCACGGATACGGTCAGCGATATCGCGTCGGAAGAAGTCGTGGTCGGTCTTGCCGATGATGTCGTTGACGTCAAGCAGCGAGTGCTTTTCCTGCAGCAGACGGTTACCCCAAACGAACTGGCCGGCGCGGTTTTTGGCAAAATAGTAGGTATCGGACAACGTATCGAACAGCAGGCTCGGTGTCGAGATGCCATGCTCGGCAAAAAAATTAGCACATTTCTCATGCCTGACACTAAGCTCCGCGCCGGCGGACCCAATGTCTTTCCGGTCCCTTGCCAGTGCCTGGGCAGTAACGCTACCCACGCCATTGACGAGCATGCTCATTCTGCGGTGTCCTCGTTTGCGTTATGCAAGAATAGTAGCATTGGGAAATTGAAGGATGTGTCAGGAAATCGGAAAAATTTATAACGATTTCGGCAATCGCCTTCCGGCCAGTTTCGCAATATCGATAACCTGCTTGCCGTCCCGGATCGCAAAAGCGTGGGGAGCGGCGACACTTGTTCTGATCGCGACACGACGGCACTTCCCCCTCTCAGAATTGATACTGGACGCTGGCGCCCAGCACCCAGTTGCGGCCCGGCGCCGCCTCGTAATAGCGCTTGTTGCTGTCGCCGACGATGACGGAGCCGACGTACGTGCGGTCGAACACGTTGTTCACGCGCGCGTACTCGCGCACGCGCCACGCGCCCAGCGGCTGGCTGGCCTGTACCCGCGCGTTGACGATCGCGTAGCCCGGCGCCGGCGTCGCCGCGTTGGCGTCGTCCGGGTAGACCTTGCCGCTGGCGATGGTCTCCAGCGCGGCCTGCAGGCGGCCGTCCGCATCCTTCCACGCCAGTTCGCCGAACAGGCTCGTTCGCGGCACGCCCGGCAGGCGGTTGCCTTCGGCGACGCCGGTGAACGCCTCGTCGTAGATCGCGCGCAGCACCGTGGCCGCCACGCGGGCGGAGAACCCTGCGCGCAGGTCGGCGTCGAGCGACAGTTCCAGGCCCTGGCGCAGGGTGGCGCTCGCGTTGCGGTAGGTGGTGCGGCCGCCGCTCGAACTGTCGACGACCAGCTCGTCGTGCGTGCGCACCTGGAACAGGGCCGCATTGACGCGCACGTCCTGGCCGATCAGGGCCTTGGCCCCAAGCTCCAGCTGCGTGCTCGTGGCCGCGCCGAGGCGGTAGTTGAAGCCGTTGCCCGTGCCCGAGTAAAAGACTTCGTTCAGCGTCGGCGTCTCGAAGCCGCGCGCCGCGCTGGCATAGACGTTCAATGTCGGCGTGACCTTGTACAGTGCGCCGAGCAGCTGCGTCGTGTGGCGGTAGTCGACGCTGCCGCCGTCGTTGCCGTTCGCGAGATAGTGGTCGTCCACGTCGAAGCTCACGCGGCTGTGGCGCAGGCCGCCCGTGAACACCCACTGTCCACGCTCCCATTCCAGCTGCAGGTAAGGATCGACGTTGCGCACCTCGTCTTCCTCGTCGCGGCGCAGGTTCCCCTTCACGCCGAACGTGGTGCCGACGTAGTTCTCGTACCCCTTGCGGGCATCGTTCGATTTACCGGCTTCCAGGCCGACGGTCGTGCGGAGACTCCCATCGCCGAGCGGGCGCACCATCAGCCAGTTCGCGTCGATACCATAAAAATCGCGGTCGAAATCGACCACGCCGCCGGAATGGCTGGCCGGGGCCTGGAACGCCTTCGAGAAGGACTGGTACTGGATCACGCTGCGGTTGCCGCCGTAGACCGCGACGTGCAGGCGGTCCTGGCCGAACTTCTCGTCCCACGCGAGGCCGACCTGCGTGTGGTGGATGCTTTTACGGGTGTCGTAGCGGTCGGCCAGGGTGCGCTTGGGCGTCTGCGTATCCGTCGTGTCGATCTCGCCCGCGCGCGGGTCGTGCTGGAACGTGGCCCACGTCACGCCGAGCGGGTCCTGCGTGTCGTCCTGGCGCAAGCCGCTCGCCGTCACGGTCAACTTGCCTGTGACGGACGTGTCGAACGTCAGTTTGGCATAGGCCTGGTCGCGCGTGGCGGCGCTGTGGGCGCGGTAGCCGTCCGTCTCGAAACGCGAGCCGTCCAGCAGCCAGCCGAAGGCGCCCTGTTTGCCGCCCGTGTTGACATCAAGCTTGCGCATGCCGTCGCTGCCGGCGGAGACATTCGTTTCGATATAGGGCGCGCCGCGTGGATCACGCGTGAACAGTTGTATCACCCCGCCGGCGTGGTTGCCGTACAAGGTGGAGAAGGGGCCGCGCAGGACTTCGATGCGCTCGGCCATGTCGAGATTGAACGTCGCGGCCTGGCCCTGGCCGTCCGGCATGGTGGCTGGGATGCCGTCGGCGACGAGGCGCACGCCGCGCACGCCGAACGCCGAGCGCGCGCCGAAGCCGCGCGACGAGATCTGCAGGTCCTGCGCATAGTTCTGGCGGTTTTGCACGACGAGTCCCGGCACGGCGGCCAGCGCCTCGGACGCGTTGACGCGCGGCTGGGCGGCGCCGATGCGGTCCGCGTCGACGACGTCGATGGCGGCCGGCAGGTCGAAGCTCGTGTGCTCGGCGCGCGTGGCGCTGACGACGACCACGCTCAGCGGCGTATCGGCCGCTTCCGGCGCAAGAGTGACAGCGGCGGCGTACGGGAGCGGGGCCGCGGCGAACAGTGCCACAAGAACGTTCAATCGATGCAAAGGTAATGCTGACTGACTCATGTTGTCTCCGTGTGTGACTCGTCCGGCAACGACAGCTCGATGAACGGGATGCTCATGGATAGCTCCTCGAATCGGGGCGACGAGCGCCGTCAGCGTCTCGGCGCATATGGGTACCGGACGCACGAGTGACATCGGCGAGAATACGCGCCAGCGAAGCGCGCATGATCGCGCAATCGCCCGGCACGTCGTGGCCGGCGATGCTCGGCGTCGGCAGTCTGGCCGCTCTGCAGCCGGTCGCAATGTAGCCATCGACGCTGTTCGATGCCGCGCTCTCTTCCATGAACGCGTCCATTACGCCGGGTTGAGGTTGCACGCACATGCTGGCGCCGGCCATGTTGTTGCCGGCGCCGTACGAACGCCAGTCCTGGTTGAGCTCAAGCAGTTCGACATCGATGCCGTGCTTGCGCAGTTCGATGGCGGCGGCCATACCAGAAAAGCCGCCGTCGATAATAAGTACCTTGTTGATGGGTGCTGCCATGTTTGTCTCCTTGTTCGCGTCGAGGCGGCCTTGAAACCCTGCATTTGTTGTGGCCGTATTCCGTCTCAGTGCCGTTCGTCCGCGACGGCGGCGGTCCAGCCGGCGCCCATTTGTCGCACCGCTGGAAAAGGACAGTTGCGAGGCGTTCGCGCTCATCGGCACGGCACGCGCGGTCCAGGCGTTGTCATGCAAATCTATACGGAGTCGCAGTCGACGTGGCAGGCGGGCTACTGAAGTGCCAGAACCGGTTCGAGCCCGTCTTGTGGCGGCCTGCCCCCCCAACGACCGGTAGCCTTTGTTCAAGAAGCGCGTGCCGGCCTGCAGTACCTCCATCGGGGCTTCCATGTGGAAGACGACATGCTCGGAGCCCTTCAAGAAATGAGGTGTCTGGATCAGGAGCAGCGAGTAGTGGTCATCTGTATCGGCTGATCAGATCAGGAATGCCAGCACCATGAGGTGAACAGGGGTACGTACATGAGAGTCTCCTTGATGACGTGCGGTCTTCCAAACATCATTTTTCCTACCGGGAAAAATCCATGAAAGTTATCTTATCGGCTTTCCCATGCCTTTTCCCACTATGCTGGATATCATTTTATCGATAGGTACGCATCGATAAAATCAATACCTGAAGTGTCTCTGTGATATCGGATTCAGGTATATTAGGTAAGCCTTTTCCTCCGACACGGATTTTCGATCTCACTCTAATGCCCGCCAAACGCCCCACCGACATGCGCTCCCCGCCCACTGACGTAAACGTTGGCACGCACAACACTACAAAAGCGGCGTCGATCAATGCCGTCGCAGAATATGCCGGGGTTTCCATCGCCACTGTCTCGCGCGTGCTTAATTCCAGCAAGCCAGTGAACGCCCACACACGAGAACGCGTCGAGGCAGCCGTAGAGGCGCTCGGCTACCGGGCCAATATGTTCGCGCGCAGCCTGATGCGGGGCGAAAGTCACCTGTTGCTGGTGCTGATGCCAGACTTCGCCAATCCGTTTTTTTCCGAAACCGTCAAGGGCATCGAATCAGTGGCGCGCCGGCAGGGCTATAACATCGTGCTCAGCGGCGCGCCCGACACGCTGGCGCGCGAGGGCCACTCACTTGACATCCTGTACAACCGCTTGGTCGACGGCGTGATCAGCCTGGCCAACTACCACGACCTCCCGCGTGTCCTGAGAGACGTGCCCAACCTGCCGTGGGTCTCGTGCTCGGAATTCAATCCAGAGAGTCATGTACCGCACGTAAGCATCGACCACGAACAGGCTGCCGTCGATGCTGTGCAATACCTGATCAACCGGGGACATAGGCGCATCGCCCTGCTCGGCGCAGACGAGAATTACGCGTGGGCACGCCAGCGCCGCGCCGGTTACGAGATGGCGTTACGCCGCGCGGGCCTCGTGATCGAACCACAGTTGATACGGATCGCGCGCGGTACGGACTATAGCTTCGGCATGGAGGCGGCGGGTGCGCTGCTGGCCCAGGAATCGCCGCCTACCAGCGTGTTCGCCGTTTCCGACACGCTCGCCATCGGCGCGATCAAAGCGTTCCGCCGAGCCGGTCGGCGCGTGCCGGAAGACATTGCCGTAGTCGGTTTCGACAATATTCCGCTATCCCAGGTGTTCGAGCCGGCCTTGACAACGATTGCCCAGCCGATGTTCGAACTTGGGGCAGAGGCTGCGAACCTGCTGCTGGAGCGTTTGGCCGGCGGCGCCCCGGGTTCGCGCACCCTGCAACATTCGCTTGTCGTACGCGAATCGGCCTGACAGGAAACGCCATGCGCTTCAATAAACTGGACCTGAATCTGCTTGTCGTCCTCAACGCCCTGCTCACGGAGCGCAGCATCAGCCGCGCTGCCGCAAAGATCCACCTGAGTCAGCCGGCCACCAGCAATGCGCTGGCGCGCCTGCGCGACTACTTCGGCGACGAACTTCTGGTCAGTTCCGGGCGCCAATTGCTGCTCACGTCGCGCGCCGAATCGTTGATCGAGCCCGTCCGCGAAGTGCTGATGCGAATCGACTCGACGATCGCGACCCAACCGGAATTCGACCCGGCGCTGGAAACCCGCTCGTTTACACTCCTGGCGTCAGACTTCACAACGACCATCTTGATCCCGCCCCTGCTCGAATCGCTGTTCCAGGCTGCCCCGGGCGTTCGCATCCACATGCGTAGCGTGACCTATCAGGCGGGCGAGATGCTCGAGCAGGGCAAGGCAGATTTTTTGATCGCTCCTTCGCAATTCCTATCAAAGAACCATCCGTCCAGCACGCTCTTCGAGGAGGAGTACGTGTGCGTTACCTGGAGTCGCCACACCCACGTGCGCGAGCAACTGACGCTGAACGACTACCTGTCCTGCGGCCACGTCACCCTTAACCTCTCCGCCGGACAGCAAGGCTCGGCGTTCGATAGCTGGTTTATTGATAGCTTCGACGTAAAACGCCGCATTGAGGTGACAGCGCCAACCATGGCCGCCCTGCCGGCGCTGGTGATCGGAACCGATCGCATCGCCACCGTGCACCGACGCGTGGCCGAGCAAGCCAGCACGTATCTGCCCGTCACGATATGGGAGCCGCCACTGAAGATTCCTCACTTGGTGCAAATGCTGCAATGGCACAAATACAAGAGCAATGACCCGGCCACGACCTGGATGCGCGAGCGCTTGACCGAAGTCGCCGAGCGCATCTGGGCATACACCAGCTGACGCTCCGGCGCACGCCACACAACCCCTTACTGTCCATCGCGGCACGCGCACGCTTGCCGCCAGGCCTCGTGCAACCTTCGCTTTCGAGAGATTTCCATGATCACATCCGAGCACCATCTGTCCCGTCCACACGCCCGCCCACATGCCTCCTCCTTGTTGCGGCCCGTGTCAGTGCAGGTCCCGACTTCCGCGCTGGCGCTGGGCTTTCCCCGTCTGGTGGGCGACGTCGGCGGCACGAATGCGCGCTTCGCCCTGATCGAAGGTCCGGATGGCATCCCTGCACATTTACGCACTCTTCGGGTGGCAGACCACGTCAATATCGCAGACGCAATCGAATCCTACCTGACCAGCCTCGAGCAAGACGGTGCCACGACGGATCGCCCATGCGCGGCCGCGCTTGCGCTGGCCACGCCTATCGGCGGCGACAGCGTCGTCATGACCAACAACGGCTGGCGTTTTTCCCGCCATGCCTTGCAAGAGCGACTTGGGCTGGACGCCCTTCTACTGCTGAACGACTTCGAAGCGCTGGCCTTGGCGCTGCCGCGGCTACGTCCTTCACAGCTGCGCGCGGACTTGCCGCGCCAGCCGTTGGGAGATGTCATGGCAGCCGTGGGGCCGGGTACGGGCCTCGGCGTCGCCGGTGTCGTGCGCACGCCGGTCGGATGGGTGGCATTGCCGGGCGAAGGCGGCCACGCGACGCTGGCACCGGCTGACGACTACGAAAGCGCCCTGCTGGTCCACGTCCGCCAGGCGCTACCGCACGTGTCGGGCGAACGGCTGCTATCGGGCCTGGGCCTGCCAACGTTGTACCGCGCTGTGGCGAACGTGAACGGACACGCCGCGCGGGACCTCGTCGCCGAACAGATCGTCGCATACGGCATAGACGGCAGCGACGCAATGTGCGCGGCAACGCTCGACGCTTTCTGTGCGCTGCTGGGCAACTTCGCCGGCAGCGTGGCCCTTACGATGGGTGCCCGAGCTGGCGTGTATATCGGCGGCGGCATCGTCCCGCGACTGGGCGAGCGCTTCTTCGCCTCGGCGTTCCGAGCGCGTTTCGAAGCCAAGGGGCGGTTCCGCGACTATCTGGAGCGCATCCCGACGCCTGTCATTACCGATACGCTCGCCGCCCTGAGCGGTGCCGCCGGCGCACTCGACCAGCACGTTCCGCGGTAGCCGAACCGTCGAATGCAAGCCACCCCGACCTCGCAACACGCCGGCCAGGACTCAGCCTTCGCTGCCGCCGCCGGTTTCACGCCGCATACTCTTTCTTCCACGACCAAGGATCACGCATGAATACCACCCGCATGGGCGCGATCGCCGCCTGCTGCGCCCTCTGGGGCTGTGCTTCCACCTCCGGCACCGCGCCTACCGCGCAAGCCATGTCGGGTAGCCGTACGGTTCCAGCGTTGTCGGTCGACGGTCTGCAATTCCGCGACCTGAACCGCAATGGCGTCCTCGATGCCTACGAAGACTGGCGTCTCACGCCGCGCGAGCGCGCGCGCAACCTTGTGGGCATGATGACACTCAAGGAAAAAGCCGGGGTCATGATCCACGGCACCATCGTCCTCGATGCCAAGAACGCGACGCTGGATGTCGCCGCCACCCGCAAGCTGCTCGAGGAAAACCGGATCAACACTTTCCTGACGCGCCAGAACGGCGACGCGGCGCGCCTGGCCGCTACCCACAACACGCTGCAGGCGCTGGCGGAACAATCGCGCCTGGGCATCCCCGTCTCGATCAGCTCCGATCCGCGCCATCACTTCCTGGAAACCGTCGGCCAGGGCGTGGCCGCCGGTTCGTTCTCGACCTGGCCCAACCCGCTGGGCCTGGCCGCGATCGGCGATCCGGCAGTCACACACACCTTTGGCGACATCGTGCGCCAGGAATACGGCGCCGTGGGCATTGCCGTCGCATTGTCACCGCAGGCCGACCTCGCGACCGAACCGCGTTGGTCGCGCGCCTATGCGACCTTCGGCGAGGATGCTGACGTCGCGAGCCGGCACGTACAGGCGTATGTCGAAGGCTTGCAGAACGGCGCGGAAGGCATTCGCCAGGGCAGCGTCGTCGCGGTGGTAAAGCACTGGGCCGGCTACGGCGCCGCCAAGGATGGCTGGGACAGCCACAACCCCTACGGGAAGCACATGGCCTTCCCGGGCGGGAATTTCGCTTACCACCTGAAACCGTTCGATGGCGCGTTCGCAGCCAAGGTGGGTTCGATCATGCCGACGTATTCCGTCCCCGACGGCGAGGTCAGCGTCGAAGGCATCACGCTGGACCACGTCGGCGGGGCCTTCAACAAGCCGCTGCTGACGGACCTGCTGCGCGGCCGGCGCGGCTTCGACGGCGTCGTGCTAAGCGACTGGGCGGTGACCAGGGATTGCGCGGAAGCGTGCATCGACGGCGTGCCCGCTGGCGCCTACCCACTGGCGTTCTTCCCGAAATGGGGCACGCCTTGGGGCGTCGAGATGCTCAGCGAGCGCGCGCGCATGGTCAAGGCGGTCGACGCCGGCGTTGACCAGTTCGGCGGGACCGACGCGTCGGCGCTGCTGGTGGACGCCGTCCAGGCTGGCGAACTGGCAGTGGAACTGGTGGATCGCGCCGTCATGCGCATCCTGCTGCAGAAATTCGAGCAAGGCCTGTTCGAGAATCCGTTCGTCGACGAGGCGCAGGCCGGCGCGCGCGTGAACACGGCCGCATTTCAGGCCGCTGCGCTCGACGCCCAGCGGCGGTCGCTCGTCCTACTGCAGAACAAGGGCGGTGTCCTGCCGCTCCGGGCAGCCGGCCTGAAAGTTTACCTGCGCGGGATCGACGCGGACACGGCGCGCCGCCACGGCCTGCAGGTGGTGGCCGAGCCCGAACTGGCCGATGTCGCCATCGTGCGGGCGGCCGCGCCGTTCGAGCGGCTCCACCCCAATTACATCTTCGGGCTGCTCACGCACGAAGGAAGCCTGGCCTTCCGCGACGGGAATGCCGACTACGATGCCATCAAGCGGATCAGCGCCAAGGTACCGACCATCGTCACGGTGTATCTGGACCGCCCCGCCCTGCTTGCCAACATCGTCGACAAGGCCGCAGCCGTCATCGCCAACTTCGGCATCGGCGACGCGGCCCTGCTGGACGTGCTGACCGGGATAGTGGCACCGCAGGGTAAACTCCCGGTCGAACTGCCGTCGACCGAAGCGGCGGTGGCGGCGCAGCGGCCGGACCTGCCGCACGACAGCGCGGTACCGCTGTTCCCATTCGGCTATGGCATGACCTACTGAGGATGTTGGCGCCAGGGCGGGACGATGCAATCATCCGGCCCGGCCACGCTGCCGTCGCGGAACCAGCCGACGTCGGCTGGCCTAGATTCAAGGCGGTGCAGACGAGCTTCCACTCAGATGCGGCTTAGCCCGGCCGACACATGCTGAAATTGCGAGAGCCCATCAAGTGCAAAATCCGGTCATTTGCGCTCTGACGATGGCTTAACGTCGTCGATAGGCGTCCTTGGCCCGTGGCGCTTCATCCTGCCACGCTTGGCGATCGTATCGGGCCGGCTTCGCTGCCGGTTTGGTCGCAGTCTTTACCGTCGCGCCCGAGGGCTGCGTACAAGTTGGTCGGATGAGCTGCCAGCCCGGCAAATGGCTTGTGCCTGAATCGTTGGCGACGCGCAGGCGCGGGCGCTCCGCGTGGCCCGGTGCGAGCGATCTATGACGCCCAGGCTTCGCTGCGCGATTCCGGCATGACCGGCCCGATCCAGCTGCTGATGGGCGCCGCCGGCACCTGCGTATCCGATACTGCACGATAACCGCCGCCCAGTCCGCCTGCGCTCTGGGCCGCCTGGCGCAGCATCGAGCGCAGCCATAAATGGGCTGGATCCGCCTGGTTGGATTGGTGCCACTGCATGCACTCGACGATCTGCGGAATCGGAACCGGTGGCTTGAGCACGCGGATCGGATAATACTTGGCCAGCTGGGTTGCAAGCTGGCGCTGCAGCGTAGCGATACGTTGGGTACCGATGACAAATTGCGGCAGCAGGTTAAAAGCACTGCACACGACCTCGATGCGGCGGTTCAGACCTATACTCTTGAAAAACCACTCATCGAACGCGAAATCCTGGTGCGACCCGAACGACGTCGCCACGTGGCCGAGGCGAAGATAATCCGTCTCAGTGAGCTGGGCCCCGACTTCCTTGTTGCCCTCCCAGACAATGCAGCTGAACTCGTCGGCGAACAGAACTTCGCTGGGGTAGCTGCGCGACAAGTAGCGTTCCGGCATCAGGACGATGTCGATCTCGCCTCGCTCCATCTGCGCTATCGAGCGCTCGTTCGGCTGGCGGATTTCCGTCGTCACGAATGGGGCTACGATGTTGACCTGCCTGGCCAGTTCGGTCATCACGACGGAACTGACGAAGTCAGAAGCAACGATGCGGAAATGCCGCACGGCGGTCTCGGGCTGAAACTCGACCGCTGTCTCGACCGTTTTCTGAATCTTTAGCAGGATTTCGCGCACCGGCTCCATCAGGGACAGTGCCAACGGTGTTGGTGCCATCTTGCGTCCTGACTGCACCAGCAGCTCATCTCCGAAGTATTCGCGCAACCGAGAGAGGATGCCGCTGGTAGCTGACTGGCTGAGGCAGAGGCGCCGCGCGGCACGAGTAGTACTGCATTCGGTGAGCAGTACATCCAGGCCGATGAGAAGATTCAGGTCGAGGCGGTTGAACCGCATGCTCTGTACGTTCATAACCAAGTCTCCTTGTTATCGCAAGAAAGCGCTTTCATATTTTTCCTCACGATACACCGAACGATAAGCCATATCAACCGCAGTCCGAGCAGCAGGGCCGGGAAAATATTTTCCCGATGTTTTTGTTTCTAACCTACAACGTCGAGACGCAGAGTCATGTTGAGCGATGTATCTCCTATGCCACTTGCCGGACTGACGCGACGTGGATTGGCTGTGGGTTGAACCCGGTCCGTGAATTTCGAGGAGCAGGTTCGACTCGAGGCGTTGATATGTGCATCTATCCCGTCACGCCTTCCACAACGAATCCTCTGTACGTTGCACCTGCATGTCTGTGCTTGGCAACCGACTGGTACGCTTCGCTGAAGTACCAGGCCTTCGCGTCTTCAACGGTCGGAAAAGCAAACAGGACGACGCCTTCCGGCGTATTGCCCTCGAATACTTCGAGGCGGCCGTAAGCAGAGAGCATCTGGATGGGCACACTGGGCAACGTGGAAGGGACTTTCTCGGCGTATATGTCCATTTCGCGTTGATCGAGCGTTTTTTCTCGAATAAAGATAACGTAGGCAGTCATGATGGTTCCTTGTTAGATAACCGTTCGTCCCGGTCGACCTTTACAGTCAGTGATTGACAACTACCTTTCCGAACACGTTGCGTGTCATCAGCCGCTCGAATGCGAGCCTCGCGTCGTCGAATGCATAACTGCTGTCAATGACTGGGCGGATCCTGTGCTCGGCAATGAATCGCACCAAGTCCTGAAGGTCCTGGCGACTGCCCAGCGCTATGCTTTGGTAGCGCGCCTGGCTCATGAACATAGGCAGGACTTCAACTGTTCCTTGAAATCCGGCAACCACACCCACCATCGATACCTGTCCACCCAAGGCGATGGCCTTAATCGATTGATCAAACGTGCCTGCGCCACCGACTTCCACGATGCGATGCGCACCGCGTCCACCCGTCAGCTCGCGCACCTGCTGGGACCATTCAGGCTTTTCTTTGTAGTTGATCGTTTCGTCCGCACCCAAGCCTTTGAGTTGCCGGGCCTTCGTGTCGCTGGACGTGGTGGCAATGACCCTGACCCCCATCGCCTTCGCCAGTTGGACGGCAAACAACGACACACCGCCGGTTCCCAAGGTGAGAACGGTCTCGCCCGCCCGCACGCCGTTTAGGGCAGACCACGCCGTGACGCCGGCGCACGGCAGCGTGGCAGCTTCGGCGAAATCCAGGCTATCTGGAATCGAAATCAACGCATCAGCGGCCACCGCGCGATAGTCGGCGAGCCAACCGTCCACGTCACCAGAGTACTGCGAGTATGCCCCGGTAAAGGGACCGTCGATCCATTCGGGGAAAAATGAGTTGATCACCCGATCCCCCACTTTGAACCGGGTGACACCCTGACCGACGGCTACAACTTCCCCGGCGCCGTCCGAAAGCGGAATTCGACCGGCCGGGATCGACATGGGGTAATTGCCTTCCAGGATGATCAAGTCTCGATAATTCAACGAAGATGCCCGGACATGCACGAGCACTTCGCCGGGCGCGGGCCTGGGAATAGGAGACGAACGGAGGGAAAGGCCTGCTACGCCGACGGTTTTATCGATGCCAAAAGCACGAGATTGTTTGGTTTCAGTGATCATAGGAGTCCTTGGAGAATGAGGCCTCCATCTTTCATCATTGGGCAGCGCTTGTGAATCCGCTTCCGGCTGTTCATACTGTGTAGATGAACTACACAATCGGACAAGGCGATCTAGATGGCGTGGTGGTGTTTCTGGCGGTCGCCGAGGAACGAGGTTTCCGCGCGGCTGCTCGACGACTTGGCATTACCCCGTCTGCGGTTAGCCAGGCGATCCGTGCCTTCGAGGGCCGTATCGGGGTGACGCTGCTCTCGCGTACGACGCGCAGCGTCGGAATGACCGAAGCTGGGGAACGGTTGCTGCTCCAAGTACGACCGGCGGCACAGCAACTGCTCCACGGAATAGAGTCCGCTCGCAGCCTCGGAAATTCGGTCACGGGGTTGCTGCGCATTAGCGTTCCAAAGGCAAGCGTACAGATCCTGACTGAGCGGTTTGTTACAGGCTTCCTGGTTGCGAATCCAAAACTCCAACTCGAGTTGGTCGGCGACGACCGGTTGGTAGACATCGTTGCAGAGGGATGCGATGCGGGAGTGCGGCCCCGGTCATTCGTGCATGCAGACATGGTGGCAGTGCCGCTCACTGCTGAGGAGCCGCAAGTGGTAGTCGGCTCTCCTGCCCTGTTGGCGCGCTTCGGACGACCCAGAACACCGGACGACCTGCGAGAAATCCCCTGTATAACCTTCAGGCAGGCCGGCGTCGTACTCGACGAGTGGGCATTCAATGTCCGTGGGGATCCGCATAGCGTTCACGTGCGCGGTCCGTTGATACTCGACGACGTTGCCGCCTGTGTCCACGCTGCGGAGCAAGGGGTGGGGCTGTTCAGGCTCCCGCGCTCGATCGTTGCACGCAACATTCATGCGGGAACGCTGGAAGTCATCCTGAGCAGCTTCCACATGGAATTTCCGGGATTGGCTCTCTACTACCCCAGCCGCAGCATGGTTCTTCCCAAGCTGCGCGCTTTTGTGGATTACGTGCTGGCCAACAAGCTGTGACGCATCGCGGCCTGAGCAGCAAGCCGTCGTGGGCTGACTCATACCAGCCAGCCTCCACGAAAGCCGGGCGGTTCAGTTCACGTCATCGATGGTCATAGTGGTCCGGAACCAGCTCGGAAGCTCAAGCTACTATTTCCACATCGCACATTTTTGATTGCGGAAGCAAACATCTGGGCTATAGTTACGCGGGAACGCTTCCCGGCAATGCGCCGACTTCAGTCGGTCACTACTGTCGGCACGGTTCAATCATCCGTTTTTCGCATGCAAAAAAACCATCCCACTCATGGTCATCCGGTGTCGGGACGCCGGCGTGGTCCGCCACGCATTGCCGGTGCTTGTCTGTTCGCCGTCGCCATCACTGGTGCTGCGCAGGACCTCCGCGTCCTGCACTGGTGGCAATCGGCCAGCGAGCGTCAGGCGACGGAGGTAATCTCCTCAAGCGTACGGCACGCCGGTCTGGGTTGGGTCAATGAGGACGCCACCGATGGGGTGGGTGCCGCCATCATCCTGCGTAGCCGCATCCTCGCCCATGACATGCCTGATATCGCCCAGGCCAACAGCGCGACCGCGCACAACTGGGCGACCCTTGGTCTCGTCAGGAACCTCGACCGCGTGGCAGCAGCGGATCATTGGGAACGACGCCTCCTGCCGGCCGTCTATCGCCAGCTGCGCCCGGGCAATCACGTGCTGGCAGCACCCTTGGGCGTGCACCGGATGAATACGCTGGTGTACAACCTGCCTGTGTTCACGCGCCTGCACCTTGCTCCACCGCGCACATGGGAAGAATTCGAAGGGATTGCGCCACGTCTGCAGCGCGCCGGCATCGTGCCGCTGGCGCAGAGCAGCGAGCCGTGGCAAGTGGCAATCCTGTTCGAGAATCTGCTGCTCGCAGACGGAGGCATCGCACTGCATCGCCGGCTGTTCGTCGACAACGATTTGCGTGCCTTCACGAGCCCGGCCCTGGCCGGCGTGCTGCGCCACCTTCGCAGCCTGAAGCGCTGGATGCGCCATCCGGTGCCGGAAACGGCATGGAGCGCCATCGCGAGTGAGGTGGGCAGCGGCACGGCCGCGATGGCGATCTCCGGCGACTGGCTCAAGGGCGAGTTGCAGGCACGGGGCGCACAGGTCGGCAAGAACATCGGTTGCACGGGCGCTCCGGGTACCGACGCGTTGTACCTGTTCGACCTCGACACGCTCGTCATGCTGCACGCTGAACGCCTGCCCCCTGCGGCCCAGGAAAGCGTCGCGCAGCTCGCCGTCTCGGCGGGGCTCCAGGAGCGCTACAACCGCATCAAGGGATCGGTATCGGTTCTGCGCGACGCTAATCCGGCCGCCATGGACAGCTGTGCGCGCGCTTCCTGGATGATGCTCAACATGTCTGATGCCCGCGTCATCCCAAGTATCGCAATCGGCATGGCGGGCGACGAAGTGATGCGTGACGGCTTGGCCAATGAGGTACACAGATTCTTCATGGACGACAGCATCACCGTCCTGGACACCCAACGTCGGCTGGCCGCAGTCAGCCGCGCATTTTCGCAGAACCCGACACCATGACCCGCAAGATCCTCGTCGTCGACGACGACCAGAAAATCCGGCAGTTGCTCAAGACCTACCTCGAAAAGCATCAGTACGAAGTCGTGCTCGCGCATGACGGCGCCAGCTTCCGCGTGGAGCTCGAACGCAGCCTGCAAGGGCTGTCGCTCATCATCCTGGACGTGATGCTGCCGGACACCGACGGCTTCGCGTTGTGCAGCCTGGTGCGCCTGCGCACGAATGTGCCGATCATCATGCTGACGGCCAGCGCCGGCGAGACTGACCGCGTGGTGGGGCTGGAACTGGGCGCCGATGACTACATGGCCAAGCCGTGCAGCCCCCGCGAACTGCTGGCGCGCATCAAGGCAATCCACCGGCGCGCCGGCATCGACGCGCCCAGCGCTGCCCGTTTTTTCCGCTTCGCCGGTTTCACGCTGGACGCCATCGAACGCACCCTGCGCGACCAGGACGGGCAGCTCGTGGCGCTGACAGGCCTCGACTTCCAGCTGCTGAAATTTTTCACCGAACACCCTGGAATCGTCTTCGACCGCGGCCAGCTGCACGAGTCAACGCGCGGACGCGATCCCGGACCGCTGGACCGGTCCCTCGACGTCCAGATCAGCCGTCTGCGCACGCGCCTGAACGACGACGGCCGCGCCACGCCGCTGATCAAAACAGTGCGAGGCAAGGGTTATGTGTTCTCCGCCGACGTGACCCCTTCCCATGCCTGAGCGCCGACGGGCCCGCGCCCTGCGCCTGCTTCCCCAGTCGCTGCTGGGCCGCTTGGCTTCTGCGCTGGTGGCAGCCGTATTGCTCAGCCAGCTGGTCGGTAACGCGATCTGGGCGCGTCAGAGCCGCGCCGAGTCCGACCGGGATAGCGGCGCCGCGGCGCTCTCCGTCGCCCACAGCGCAGCCACCACCGTGCGCTTCTTCCTCAGCCTGCCGCCGAATTACCATCCGATTGTGATCCAGCAGTTCCGCGAAATGGGCGGCACACGGTTCTTCGCGACGATCAATCGTGCTCCCGTGCTGATCAACGCGATCGGTGATCCGGAATTGGCTCCCCGCACCGCCGCTCGCGTGCGCGCCGCGCTCACCACCACCCTTCCCGGCGTGCGCCGGATCGACGCGGCCTTCGCTTGGCCCGATCAGCTGCACGTGAACGACCAGGGTGTGCGCATGCTGGACCTGCCCGACAACTGGGTACAGCACATCGTCCCGTCCACGTCGAAGCCAGCACCCGTCCTCGTCATCCAGGTCGAGCTGCGGCCGGACCACTGGCTCTACCTCGCGACGCTAATGCCCAATCCCTACTTCCTCGACAGCGGCAGGCTGCTGACGAGCGACCGCCTGCTGCTGCAAGGCGTCACGCTAGCGTTCGTTCTGCTGGTGGCGCTGCTGGTGGTACGGTGGTCGACCTATCCGCTCGCCGTCCTCGCGCGCGCCGCGGACGCATTCGGCAAAGGCGAGCCAGTGCCCGCGCTGCCGGACAGCGGCAGCCGGGAGTTCGTCAAGACGGCGCGCGCGTTTGGCGCCATGCAGGCGCGCATTCAGGGCTATATCGAAGACCGCGAACGCTTGTTCGTCGCGATCTCGCACGACCTGCGCACACCGATCATGCGGCTGAAATTCCGCACCGAACTGCTCGACGACGACGCCACGCGCACGGAATTCCACGAAGACCTCGATGAACTCGACATCATGGTCAAGAGCGCCCTGCAGAACGTCCAGGACAGCCAGATCCACGAAAACCGCACCACCGTCCGACTCGATCCGCTGCTCGGGCGTATGGCGCGCGACGCCGCGCTGGCGCGGCACCAGGTGACCTATGTAGCCAGCGGCCTACGCGTGCAGGCCAAGCCTCTGGCTCTGAAGCGCGCGATCGGCAATCTGCTCGACAATGGCCTGTACTACGGCGACCGCGTCGACATCCGCGCGTACGCCGCCGAGGGACGCGTGCGGATCGAGCTGCGCGACCACGGGCCCGGCGTCCCGGCAGCGGCTCTGGACATCCTGTTCGACGCCAACGTCCGGCTGGAGCATGGACGCGATCGCAACAGCGACGGCCACGGCCTAGGCCTGGGCATTGCACGCTGGCTCGTGCGCGACATGAATGGTGATCTGGTCATCGCGAATCACGAAGACGGCGGCCTGTGCGCCACGATCACGTTGCCAGCCGGGCTGGCGACTGATTGATGGTCGTTGTCGAATAACGACACGCACCACATTTATATCGCAATATTTCATTGCGAATTGTTTCGTTTTATTACAGGCGTATTCGACAGCACATTCACCCTTCCGAGACCATCTCGGCCTATTGTAAAGTTATGTAAGTACGCACTTGGGAACTGCAGAAAAATCCTTTTAAAAACAGTCTATTAGCGTGATCCTTCCGTTACCTCTCCATGTTGGCGTTACTGGATTGCACCATGTTAAGGTCGTTTCGCCTGTCCAAGATGCCAGCGCGACAATAACAACGGAGACTTCATGCAACCAGTGTCACCTTCCACGACGATGGAAGCCAGCCATCGCGGCCACGCACCGCTCGCCATCATCACGATGCTCTTCTTCATGTGGGGCCTGCTGACCTCGCTGAACGACGTCCTGATCCCGCATCTGAAGGCCGTCTATACCCTCTCCTACCTCCAGGCAATGCTGGTGCAGTTCTGCTTCTTCAGCGCCTACTTTCTCGTATCGCTACCGGCCGGCCGCCTCGTTCGCCGTCTTGGCTATCAGGGCGGCGTGGTCGCCGGCCTGGGCATCGCAGCACTGGGCTGCGCGTTGTTCTACCCTGCCGCCACCGGCGGCTACGGCTTGTTCCTGCTCGCTCTTTTCGTGCTGGCCGCTGGCGTCACCATCCTGCAGGTCGCGGCCAATCCCTACGTAACAGCACTCGGCGCGCCTCATACAGCGTCAAGCCGGCTGACGCTCACGCAGGCGTTCAACGCGCTCGGGACGGCTGTCGCTCCCACGCTGGGCGGCATGCTGATCCTGTCGGGACCGGCGGATGAATCGCACTCCGCGGTGGCAAGCCAGGCGCACGCGGTGCAACTGCCCTATCTGGGATTGGCCGCGGCCCTGGCGGTGCTCGCGCTGCTGTTCGCAGTCATCCGGCTGCCGCGAATGGACGCGAATACCGACGCGCGGACTACCGGTTCCTCCCTGTTGCGCCATGCGCGGCTGGCGCTCGGCGCCATGGCGATCTTTCTTTACGTGGGCGGCGAGGTCAGCATCGGCAGTTTCATGATCAGCTTCCTCGGCGAACGCGATGTGGCCGGCCTGGACACAGCCGGCGCGGCGCGCTACGTCAGCTTCTACTGGGCCGGCGCGATGGTGGGCCGCTTCCTGGGCTTCGCGGCCATGCGCGTGGTCAGTCCCGGCAAGGCCCTCGCCTGCAACGCCGCCTGTGCAATCGCCCTCGTCGTCTGCGCAGTGGTCGGGCATGGTCACGGCGCCATGTGGGCGCTTATCGCCGTGGGCCTGTTCAACTCGATCATGTTTCCCACGATCTTCAGCATGGCGTTGCAAGGACTCGGCCCGCGCAGCGGCGAAGGTTCGGGCATTCTGTGCATGGCCATCGTCGGCGGCGCCCTCATCCCGTTCGTGCAGGGCATGCTGGCCGACGCCGCCGGCCTGCACCTGTCATTCCTGGTGCCGCTGGCCTGCTACGTCTTCGTCTTGTTCTACG
The DNA here is from genome assembly GCF_029223865.1 of Telluria mixta. Classification (NCBI taxonomy): domain Bacteria; kingdom Pseudomonadati; phylum Pseudomonadota; class Betaproteobacteria; order Burkholderiales; family Oxalobacteraceae; genus Telluria; species Telluria mixta. The sequence goes on along the minus strand of NZ_CP119520.1, from coordinate 4,698,488 downwards.
GCATCCGCTACGCCGGCCCCGTGCGACCTACGTAGCTTCACGGCGCGGCCTATCCGGCCGGCGCCACTCCATCCAGGCACTCACCGGTGCCCTTGGCGTTCGACTAAGGGGACGCCTCTGCGTCGTCATTCAACACAACAACAAGCGTTTCAATCGCATCCACAACTACATCTATCGATAGAGGACACATGTCGAATCACATCCGTTTCACCCAACATGCCATCGCGGCCGCAGTAGCAAGCCTGCTGGCCGGCGGCGCGCTGGCGCAATCCGGCGGCCAGATCCAGGAAGTCATCGTGACGGCGCAACGTGTCGCCCAGCCCGCGTCGAAGACCCCGCTGTCGCTTTCCGTCATCAGCGGCGACGACTTGAAGAGCGCCGGCGCCGTCAATGCGTCAAGCTTGACCGAACTGGTTCCGAACGTACAGATCGCAAATTCCGGCAGCGCCACAGTAATTGCGATCCGTGGCGTCAGCAGCGCGGACGTCACCGAAAAAGGCGACCCGTCGGCGGCCTTCAACATCGACGGGGTGAACCTCGCTCGCCCGCAGTCCGCCGGATTGGCCTTCTTCGATCTGGAACGCGTCGAAGTGCTGCGCGGGCCGCAGGGCACGCTGTACGGCCGCAATGCGACCGCCGGAGCCATCAATCTGATCACGAACAAACCTGGCGACACGTTCGGTGGCAATGCCGCGGTCGAGCTGGGCAACTACCAAACGCGCAAATTCGATGGCGCCGTCAACGTACCGGTGAATGAGTCTTTGGCGCTACGCGCTGCCGTGTCAAGCAGCCAGCACGACGGCTACCTGCGCTCGACGCAAGGCCTGAGCCACAACTATGACGACGAAGATTCCCTGTCCGGCCGTGTACACGCGCTGTTCAAGTTCAACCGCGACGTGACGCTGCTGCTCAGCGCTGACGGCAGCAAGATTCGCGGCGCCGGACCTGGTACGGTGCCCCTGACCACGTTCCGCAGCGCGAGCGGCACCGCGCAACGCACCGCCACGCCTTCGGTGCAAGGCAACATCGACGACAAGGCAACAGGCTACAGCGCGGAATTGAAGGCTAACCTGGCGATCGGTGAGCTGACCTACCAGGGAGCCCACCGCAACTTTGACCGCAAGGAACTCTCGAACTACGGCTATGGCACCGACACGCCCGCGCCGTACATCGACACAAACGCAGGATACTCTCAGAATTCGCACGAGTTGCGCCTGGCGTCCGTCTTCGGCGCCTTCAAGACAATCACCGGGCTGTACTGGTTCCGGGAGCGGTCGAACATCGATCTGTCGCTTATCCACTTTCCGGGCCTCGGCCGCCTGAGATTCGTCCAGGATCCGACCCTGTCCACATCCAAAGCGGTATTTGGCGACGCGACCTACAGCGTAACCCAAGACCTGCATCTGACCGTGGGCGCGCGCCAGACCAAGGATGACAAGTCGCGCCAGGGCTTCTCGATCATCGGCGATCCGGTCATCGCAAGTGGCGTCAATGACGCCGCAGTCAGCTACTCTCAGAACACTGGCAAGATCGGTGCCGACTATGCTTTAAGCAAGTCGTCCATGGTGTACACGTCCTTGTCCACTGGCTACAAGGCCGGCGGATTCAACGACGGTACACGCGCCACAAATCCTTTCCTGATCTACGACCCGGAACATTTGACTGCGCTGGAGGTCGGCGTCAAAGGACGCTTCCTTAACGGAAGTCTGACCACCAGCGCCGCGGTTTTCGGTTACGACTACAAGAACCTGCAGCTGACGTCGACCGCCGTGGACGCCAACGGCGCGATTTCCAGCCAAACCCGCAACGCGGCCAAGGCAAGCGTGCGCGGTGTCGAGCTGGAAGGCAAGTATGCCGTCACGACGAACGACCGGATCAATTTCTCCATGACGTATCTCGACGCCCACTACAAACAGTACATGCCGACCCTGACGAGCGACTGGAGTGGACGACGTCTGGACAAGTCGCCGAAAGCCTCGGTAAGCCTGGGCTACACGCGCAGCTGGACGCTGGACAGCGGTGCCACCATCGACACGACGCTGAGCACGCGGTACACCGGCTCCTATGTGCTGAGCAATTACAGCAAGGCAACCCAGATTCGCCAGGGCGGCTTCCACAAGACGGACCTGACAGCGACGTATTCACCGAACGCAGCCGCCTGGTACGTGCAGGGTTATGTGCGCAACATCGAGGACAAGTCCGTCATGACCAGCTACGGCGATTCGCCGGTCGATAACGTGGGTCTGGCTCCGCCGCGCACCGCAGGCATCCGCATCGGCAGCAGCTTCTGATTTTCCCTATGAAAAACAAAGGAAAAAGCACGACCATGAATCCATTCCCCACTCTCGCCAGTTGCTCGCGCAAACTGCGTTGGGCCGCTCTGGCCTGCTGCGCATTGGCCGCCATCGATTGCGCCGGGGCCGACGCGCGCTGGATGAACGCAAGGCTCTCGCCCGACGAGCGGGCACGCCTGCTGGAACGCGAACTCACGCTGGACGAGCGGATCGAACTCGTACACAGCCCAATGGCACTTGACTTGGGCCCATTCAAACGCCCGCCAGGGACGCCCATCACCGCCGGCTACGTGGCTGGCATTCCCCGGCTGGGTATTCCGGCACTCGCGGAGAGCGATGCGAGCCTTGGCGTCGTCAATCCCCTGGGACAGCGCCCAGGCGACAGCGCCACCGCCCTCCCGTCTGGCCAGGCACTGGCATCTACGTGGAATCCCGCGTTGGCGCGCGAGGCCGGCCTCGCAATCGGCCAGGAAGCCCACGCGAAAGGCTTCAACGTCCTGCTGGCCGGAGGCGCCAACCTGGCGCGCGACCCGCGCGGCGGCCGCAACTTCGAGTACCTGAGCGAAGATCCATGGCTGACCGGCGTGATGGCCGGCGCCTCCATTGCCGGCATTCAGAGCGCGCACATCGTCTCCACCGTGAAGCACTTCGCGCTGAACGATTACGAGACGAGCCGCAACACTTTCAACGCCGTGATCGCCGAAGCGCCCCTGCGCGAAAGCGACCTCCTGGCCTTCCAGTTGGCGATCGAGCGGGGTCAGCCCGGTTCCGTCATGTGTTCGTACAATCTCGTCAACGGCGTCCACGGGTGCCACAGCGAATATTTGCTCGGCACGGCGCTGAAGGGGGACTGGGGTTACAAGGGCTGGGTCATGTCGGACTGGGGGGCAGTCAAGTCGGTCGATGCTGCCTTGGTACTGGACCACCAGTCCGGTCAGCAGCTCGACAAGCAAGTCTGGTTCGATGCGCCGCTGCGGGAGGCAGTTGCCTCCGGCACGATTCCAAAGGAACGCCTTTCGGACATGGTAAGACGCATCCTGCGCTCCATGTTCGCTAACGGCCTCTTCGACCACCCGGCCGGCAACGAGCCCATCGACGCGGCCGCGCACGGCACGGTGGCACGCCGCGTCGCCGCCGAAGGCATAGTCCTGCTGCGCAACAAGGATAAGTTGCTGCCACTGACGCCCGGTCTGAAGCGCATCGCCGTCATCGGCGGCAATGCCGCCCTGGGCGTGCTGTCAGGTGGCGGCTCGTCGCAGGTCACGCCGGCGGGACCGTCTCACATCGTCAGCATGGGCGGCAATACGGAGATCGACGTGCTCACGCGGCGCCAGATCTGGTTCGGACCGGGCCCGCTTGATGCGATCCGCGTACGCACCGGCAAGTCCGAAGTCGTGTTCGACGACGGGCGCTACCCATCCGCTGCGGCCGAACTGGCGCGCAATGCCGACGTGGCCATCGTGTTCGGCACCCAATGGAACGGAGAGAACGAGGACACGCCGGACACCACGCTGCCGCATGGCCAGGATACCCTGATCGCCGCCGTCACGGCGGCCAACCCGCGTACCGTCGTGGTCCTGGAAACGGGCAATGCCGTGTCCACGCCGTGGCTTGAGCAGAGTGCCGCCGTGCTGGAAGCGTGGTATCCGGGCCAGCATGGCGCCGATGCGATCGCCGATGTGCTGTTTGGCCAGGTGAATCCGTCCGGCCGCCTGCCGGTCACATTCCACGCTTCGTTGGATCAACTGCCGCGCCCCCGCCTGCCGGGCTTCGGTCTGCCGCCGGACAGCAGCTATAACGTCGACTTCCCCGAAGGTTCCGACGTCGGCTACCGCTGGTTTGCCAAGACCGGCGCCAAACCAGTATTCCCCTTCGGGCACGGCCTGTCGTACACGACCTTTGCGGTGTCGGACCTGAAGGTCGAAGGCGGCAAGACGCTCACGGTCAGCTTCGCCGTGAAGAACACCGGTGATCGCGCCGGCGCCGACGTGCCGCAAGTCTACTTGCGCTCCGCCGCCGGCAAGGCACAGACTCGCCTGATCGGGTTCGACAAGGTCGAGCTGGCGCCGGGCGAGCAAAAACGTGTGTCAGTCGTGGCCGATCCACGCCTGCTGGCCAGCTTCGACACTGCTGCGCACGGCTGGCGAGTCGCGGGTGGCGAATACCGGGTCTCCGTGAGCGACGACGCGTCCGATGCTGGCCTCGAAGGCGGCGCGAAGGTGGCAGCGCAGTTGCTCAAGCCCTGAGTGCATCCTTAGGGCCTTGCCTCTGCAAGGGCCGATTGTGACCGACCACCTTGGCCATCTAGCCAGGCTTGGTCGGTCACGGGACTGCCACAGGTCGTTGGTACGAACTACCGGCTCAGGTGTTCAATGATCATGGGCGGCCGCATCTCCGAGCGGACTCATGTAATCGTCGTCGCTGACCTTGTCCATCCACACGACGTTCACGCCGTCCAGTGCTTCCTGAATCGCGATGTGGGTCATCGACGTAATCGCGGTCGCGCCGTGCCAATGCTTGTGGCCGGGCGGGCACCGGATGACGTCGCCGGCGCGGATCTCGACTTTTGCCTCGCCCTCGCACTGGGTCCAGCCACAGCCGGCTGTAACGACGAGCGTCTGCCCTAGAGGGTGCGTGTGCCATGCGGAGCGGGCCCCCGGTTCGAAGGACACGCTGGCACACGAAACCCGGGCCGGCGAGGGCGGGAAGTTCAAGTGGGCGATACGCACGGTGCCGGTGAAGTACTGATCCGGACCCTTCATCGACGGCTGCGAGCCTACACGTTTCAGTTCCTTGGCTTTCCTTTTAGTAATGTGAAGTGATGCGATAGTGGGATGGCACGGGCCATTTTCAATTTGGGGAGCCGGTGTCGGGCCGCTTTGCGAAGACTGAGGTCGCCTGAGATTTTCGGACACTCCTGTTTGGTAGACTGTCCAACAGGAATAGAAATGAGCAAAGCCGAGAAACGTTAGTACACACTGGAGTTCCGGACCGAAGCCGTCAAGCTGGTGCTGGAGCAGGGAATGACGCTTGATGAGGCCGCCGATCAGTTGGCACTGCCGAAGGGCACGTCGTCCAACTGCGCGACAGCAGCCATCCTGCGCGCTGGCTACACGGTGGTCAACGTCAATCCGCTGTATACCCCGCGCGAGTTGCAGCACCAGTTGAACGATTTCGGTGCCGAAGTCATCATCGTCCTTGAAAACTTCGCCACTACCCTTGAGCAGGTGCTCGACAAGTCCAAGGTCAAGCATATCGTGGTGGCTAACATGGGGGAGATGCTCGGCGTGGTCAAAGGCGCCATCGTCAACTTCGCCGTGCGCAGTATCAGGAAGATGGGACCTATCAGAAATTCTGTGTGCGGGGCCAGAATTTTAGTTAGGTAATCGCGTTCGTGAAGCGTTCGCCGAACATGATGGCGAACTGGTTGACTGCCTGCTTCCAGGTACGCTGCGGCATCTTCCAATCTTTCTCGATATTGCGCAAGGCCAGGAATAATAATTTGGTCGCGGCCTCGTCGCTCGGGAAGTGACCCCGATTCTTGACGATCTTTCGCAGGCGCATATGCAGGCTTTTCTATAGCATTGGTAACCGGCATGATAATCACCGGCGCCATCGTGTCCCTATCCGAGCAATACCGGTGTATGGTGAGACCATCCGGGACAGCGGCGCCTGGGAGCACGTCGAGTGGGCAGGCCGTTCATATACGATGAGCTGAGAGCTCGTGTTAGTAGTTGGCTGCCCCTGCGACCCGCCCGGTTGCGCCGCAAGCGCGAATCCGTAGTTGTCGTGCTGCACCACTCGCTCCCGTGGTTTCAACCGTTATGGGGGAATTGCCATGCGAGTTATTGGTTTGGATGTATCGAGATCGTTTGCCGAGGTGGCGTACCTGGAAAACGGCCTGGTTCAGGCTGGCGGACGCGTCACGCTTCTGCATCCGGAACTGGAGCACTTCGCGCGGCGCCTGGGGCCCGACGATCACGTCGTGCTTGAGGCGACCGGCAATACCGCCGCGATCGTTGCAGCGCTGAAGTCGCACGCGGGGCGGGTGGTTGTCGCCAACCCGCTCAAGGTTCGGTTGATCGCCGAGGCGCGCATCAAGACGGACAAGATCGACGCGGCGATTCTGGCGCAGCTGTACGCTTCCGGATTTTTGCCGGAGGTCTGGACGCCGGACGATGCGACGCTGGCGTTACGTCGGCAGGTGGCGCGGCGCACACAGATCGTCCGGCAGCGAACCCGGCTCAAGAACGAAATTCATGCGGTACTGGCGGCAAACCGGATTGCGCCATGCCCGGCGTCGGACTTGTTCGGCAAGAAGGGGCGAAGCTGGCTGGCCGATCAGCCGTTACCACTGGACGAACGCATCGGCGTGGAGCAACGTCTACGCGCGCTGGATTTGCTGGCACATGACGCAAAGCAGATCGAAGAAATGCTGGCCAGGTCCGCGCTCTCCCAGCCGCAAGTTGCGCGATTGATGACGATCACGGGTATCAACGTCATGATCGCCCTCAGCCTGGTTGCCGCGATCGGAGATATCAGCCGGTTTTCCTCTCCCGAAAAACTCGTCAGCTACCTGGGGCTGAATCCGTCGGTCTACCAATCAGGACTGCAACCAGCCAAGCATGGCCGCATCAGTAAGCGCGGTCGCTCACATGCACGCGGCATGCTCGTTGAAGGCGCGTGGGCCGTGGCACAAACCCCGGGACCATTGCGTGCCTTTTTCCTGCGCATCAAAGATCGCCGCGGCGAGCAGATCGCGGCGGTAGCGTGTGCCCGCAAGCTGGCTGTCATCGCGTGGTATGTGCTGACACGGGATGAGAATTTCGTCTGGGAGCGGCCGGCGTTGGTCGCACACAAGCGTCGCCAGTTGGAGCTGCAGGCCGGTATGCCGGAAAAGCACGGCAGCCATAAGGGGCTTGGTGCGGATTACAACCTGAAGGCCATCCGGGACCAGGAACGGGCTGTCGCCGAACAGGCGGAGAAGGTTTATCAAAAACTGTTCTCGCGCTGGCGCCAGGCGAAGCCAAAGGAGGCACAACCATGCCCTTGGCCGCCAAAACGAAACCAAGACAAAGTGAGGGGCGCACGGTAGACGGATAAGACTTGTAAATTGCATCCGTCGTGTAGATGATGGTGCGCACTTCTGGCGAATAAGCGAAAAATGGAATTACCTGCGGCCACTGGCGCCGCCACATGACTGCCACGGTCGGGAACTTGGTGCCCCACGGGCCAGCCGCAAACGTATCCAGCGCCGCTTCGGTCGCCTCGGCGTTGACTGCCTGGTAGATCGGCTTGAGCGCCGCTGCAAGCTCCTTACGGTCCTTCCAGGCAGCCAGCGTGGTCGAGTTACGGATCAGGTGCACGATGCAGGTCTGGATCTGCGCTTGCGGGTACACGGCCTCGATGGCCTCGGGGAAGCCGCGCAGGCCATCAACGACGGCGATCAGGATGTCGTCCAGCCCACGGTTTTTCAGTTCGTAAAAGACTTTCAACCAGAATTTGGCGCCTTCGGTCTGTTCGATCCACAGTCCCAGCACTTCCTTGCGGCCATCGGCACGAATACCCAGCGCCAGATACACGGCCTTGTTTTTGACGGTGCCTTCGTCCTGGATCTTCAGACGCAGCGCATCAAAATAAACGATCGGATACATCGCTTCAAGCGGCCGTTGCTGCCACTGCGCGACCTCTTCGAGAACCTCGTCGGTGATCGTCGAAATCAGGTCCGGCGATACTTCGGTGCCGTACAACTCCAGCAGGTGCGCTTGAATTTCGCGCACGCTCATGCCGCGCGCGTACATGCTGATGACGTGATCGTCAAAGCCAGGCATACGGCGCTGGTGTTTGGCGACCAACTTCGGCTCAAAACTCGACAGGCGGTCGCGTGGAACGTCCAGGTTGAGCTCGCCACCAGGTGTCAACACCTTCTTCGGGCTGCTGCCGTTGCGGTGGTTTTTACTTCTTTCGTCCTCATTGGCCAGATGATGGCTCAGCTCGGCCGAAAGCACGCGCTCGGCCAGCATCTTTTGAGCTGCCCGGCCAACCCGGATTCGCCAAGGATCGACGCGGCGTCCTTGTTCTCAACCTGGGCCAGCAACTGGTCGATCAGCTCGACCGGGAACGGGGACGCCGCTTTCTGTTTTTTGGGCTTCTTGGTGGTCATCACTTCGGTCATGGGACAGACCTTTCGGCATTATTTCACGACCCCGTTCCACACAGAAAATCTGACACGTCCCAATCACTGGCTATACCTCTCGCTGGGTTGGCCAGAAAGGCTCCTCGCGCGATATCCGGAACTCGCCGGACTGCTTCCGCTAGTTTGACCTACGCTCCGGATCGCGTAGTCTAGCTGTTCCCTTGCACGTCGGTGCCCAACGAAAGCCAAGCTGCTTGTGCGAGGTGCGCTCGGTATGCAGTTGGGGTGGTATGCACGCGCCCCGACAGCCACGCCCGACAATAGCTTTCCGCTTGCCCGATGATCAGGGATGGAAATAGCTCCAGAGGGATGCTCTTGATAAGCTCCCGTCTGCCAGGTACGTTCCACCAGTTCAGGAGGTTTTGATTTCGAGAGCGATTTCTTGCAGTGAGCTCGTCGCTGTATGGTCCCTTCGCAACCATTGATCGGCCTTGGTATTGAAAACTAGCTAATTCTGGCTGGTTGGCAACCCAATCTACATAGCTATACACAATGGCGCTCACACCTTCTTGCGCGGTCTGGGCCTTTTCAAGGTACTCGCTCAAGAGCCGCCCTTGATCTTCCAGCGAGCTAAAGAAGAGCGCCGCTGCCAGTCCTTCCTTGCTGCCGAAGTGATGATAGATATTTCCCACACTTGTGTCGCAGCGAACTTTAATCATCTCGATAGTGGTCACATCAAGGCCGTGCTCATTAAAGCAGGCCAATGCTCCCAACAAAATCTCGCGTTTTAGCTGCGCGCGTCTGCCTGGGAAGTTTCGTTCGAGGACATCTATTGTTGCCAAATTCGCACTTTTGAGTATTGATTCTAAAAACGCATGATACCGCAGGAATATGGGTTGGGCAGCTTGACACAGAAAAATGTTATAGAATAATATTCTGTAACAGAATTTTACTCTGTTTTAACTCAATAGGAGATCGGACGATGAGTCAAGTCATGGAGATGTTCAAAGTTGGTGGGGCTGAGCAATTCAGCAAAATGGTATGCCAGATGGCGCCTTACTTCGCCACAATCGAGCCAACGCTTACGGATCTCCGCCCAGCGTACGCTGAAGCCAAAGTCCCTTTCCGGCGTGAGGTCACCAATCACTTGGGGAGCATCCACGCGATTGCGCTTTGCAATGCCGCCGAACTGGTTGCCGGCATGATGACGGATGTATCCATTCCCGAGGGCGGCCGTTGGATTCCGAAAGGAATGACGGTTGAATATCTCGCCAAGGCCAAGACCGATGTACGTGCAATCTCGGACGGTAGCCAGGTCGACTGGAATACTGCAGGCGATAAGGTGGTGCCGGTTGATGTCCTGGATGATCAGGGAACGAAAGTCCTTACCGCGCGCATCACAATGAACGTGAAGCTGGCGGAATAAGAAGCCCGCTCGATATGGAATGGCGGGTACGCCCGCCTTTTGTTCCTAGTGAATGACTCTTTGCCCGATTGATGTTCGGTCACTATTCCACGCTCCATTCACTCTTCATTCATACCTCTGGATTTGCGCATATGACTACACATCAGACGGCTTGCATTCTCTGTTCACGTAACTGCGGCTTACTTGTAGACGTTGAGAATGAACAACTCAAGAAGATACGCGGCGATGAAAGCGCCCCAACCAGCAAGGGGTACATCTGCCAGAAAGCGGCGCGGCTTGTCCACTACCAGAGTAATGAAGATCGTCTGCAGTATCCGCTGAAACGTCAACCTGACGGTTCTTTCGTTCGCGTTACTTGGGATGAGGCGCTTTCCGACATAGCGAGTCGATTGCTGAGGATCAAAAAGCAGCACGGCGGCAAAGCTTTTGCGTTCTACGGTGGTGGTGGCCAAGGGAATCACCTTGGGGGAGCATACAGCCGACAGCTACTGAAGGTAATGAAGAGCTTTTATCTGTATACCGCGCTCGGACAAGAGAAAACAGGCGACTTCTGGGTTAACGGGCGGATGTTTGGAAGGCAGGACTGCCATACGACTGAAGATGTTGAGAATGCCGACTTTGTCTTGTTCATCGGTACCAATCCATATCAGGCGCACGGCATCCCCAATGCGCGCGACACCCTAAAGCATATTAAGAATGACCCCGTCCGCACGATGGTTGTTGTAGACCCGCGCCGTACGGAGACGGCGAAGATGGCAAATACGCACCTTCAATTGCGACCGGGGACCGACGCGTTTCTGATGGCCGCCATGTTGAGCATCATTGTCAGGGAAAATCTTCATGACAAAGAATTCCTGGCGAAGCACTGCAACGATTTTGATGCAGTTGAAAAAGTTCTTCTGAACGTCCCTGTAGACGAGTTCGTTCGTCGCGCGGATGTCCCGCTAGACGATGTATATGTGGTCGCCAGAGGGTTTGCAACAGCCCGGCGCGCTTGCGTGCGAATTGACTTGGGCATTCAGCAGACGCTCAATAGCACGCTGAATTCGTACCTGGAAAAGTTGTTGTATCTGGTTACTGGCAACTTCGGCATTGAGGGGGGGAACAATCTTCATAGTGTCTTCTTGCCTGTTATTGGCCATACTGACGAGCGGAATGAAAAGCTCGTGCACACAGTGCACAATAAAATGTTTCCAATTTCTGGAATTTTCCCACCCAATATCCTTCCCAGCGAAATCGATAATTCGTCGGAAGACCGCGTAAGGGCACTTTTCGTAGATAGCGGAAATCCCGCACTTACCACGGCCGACACGCCGGCGGTTGAGAAGGCACTATCCAAGCTTGAACTTCTCGTCGTTGTGGATGTAGCGATGACGGAAACGGCACGCTATGCACATTACGTACTTCCTGCTTCTTCGCAATACGAAAAATTCGAGGCAACCGGGTTCAACCTTGAATTCCCCACGAACTATTTCCATTTGAGGCATCCAGTGGTTCGACCAATCGGCGAATCGCTGAGCGAAGCAGAAATCTACACGCAGCTGCTCGAAAAAATGGGGGTAATCCCGAAGCGATTTCCGATTCTTGAACGCATTGCAAAGTGGGAACCAAAAGGCACGTGCCATGTGGGTTATATCGCTGCGCTCGCCGCAACTATAACAACAATGCGTCCCAATCTTGCTCCATATGCAGCGTCGGTTGTTTATCGCACGCTTGGAAAGTCGCTTGGGCCAGCGGCTAGTGCTTCCACATTACTTCCAATTTGCATGGCGTATGCAAAAAAACACGGCCCCGCTGTAATGCGCGCAGGAGTTAAAGGGAACAAGCTCACTCTCGGAACAAAGCTCTTCCGCCGCATACTTGGCAGCCCACAAGGGGCGATTATAAGCACGCACGAAATGCAGGACGTATGGTCGCTCATTGCTCATTCAGACCGACGCGTCCATCTCCTTGTCCCGGAGATGCTGGATCAGCTTAGAATTCTGAAGGATACGAAAATACCAGCGGAGACCGAACAGTATCCATTGATCTTAATGGCTGGCGAACGACGGAACTACAACGCCAATCAGATCTATCGCGATCCCAAATGGCGTAAGCAAGACCATGACGGTTGCCTCAAGGTGCATCCGAACGACGCGGAGGCATATGGACTGGGGCACGGCGAGAAGGCAATTTGTCGAACCGAGTCGGGGGCCATTTCGGTGGTGGTCGAAGTCGACGACGCGACTCGCCCTGGTTTCATAACATTGCCACATGGGTATGGCATGAAATACGAGAATGGTAAGGCAAATGGCCCTCAATTAAATCGACTGACGTCCAGCAAACATTGCGATCCATTTACCCATACCCCATATCACAAATTTGTGCCAGCGGCCATAACGCCTTTGCGCACACTGCCCGTGTTTTCCGACGCGGCAGGGTAAGGTATGAATTCGATATTGGAATGGTGTCTATCCGAGCCAAACGAAGCGTTGGCTATAGAGACGGCTGATGAATGGGGCTATCTTTGGCGACAACTCGTAGCTGAATGGGCCTCCCCTATCAAAATGGCCATCGTCGGCGGATTTAAGGCTGATCGCTTGGCATGGGCCTTTGCCAGCGGCTATCAAGCAGCATTACGTTCCATCGTACAGCAAGCGGATACCACTGAGATCCTTGCTCTTTGTGTGACGGAAGAATCCAGCAATCGCCCTTCTGACATCCGCACTAAGTGGCGCGAGGGAGCGGATGGAAGGATAGTTATAAATGGCGTTAAAAGCTGGGTTCCGTTGGGACGTATTTGCACTTCCTTTCTCGTAGTTTGTGCGAAACACGGCACCGATGAAAGCGCCAGACCAACGCTTCACGTCATTCGGCTTTCTAGCGGCACCCCAGGAGTTTCAATGGACGCAATTCCGCCCGGTCGGCTTGTTCCTGAACTGGAGCGTGGTCGATTGCAGATGTTGGATGTTCAGACTGCTACTTCCAGCGTGCTGGATGGAGACGGATGGACTTCCTTCGTGAAGCCGTTCAGAAATCTTGAAGACATGTATGTTGCTGCCGCAGTGCTCGCATATCTCCTGCGGGAAGGGCGATTGCGAGAATGGCCCAGCAACTATATACAACGCGTCATCGCGACGCTATCGCTGCTATATGACTTAGCACAGGATTGGCATGACACGCCGATGACGCGCGTAGCCCTAGCGGGTGCCATAGACTTGGCACACCAGCTGATAGAGCAGTCGGATGATCTCTGGTGTGTGTGTAAACCAGACGCAGCTACTGCGCGGTGGGCACGGGATAAGGGATTGTTAAGTCTTGCGTCCGTTGTGCGTGGTATGCGAACAGCTAAGGCATAGGAGCGTCTTCTTGAATTGAGTCCGGCGAAGTACCAGTGACATCCGGCGCCCAGTGAATTAGGTGATCGACGAAGCTGGATCAGCATTAACCGCTAGTTTCTATCCACATTTGTTTTCCATTTTCGATTGAAGAATCATGCAACAACGATCCCACTTTGATGGCTCCGTGAACTATGTCGCGACCGAGGACTTGAAGTTGGCCGTAAACGCGGCGTTGGCTTTACAGCGTCCGCTTTTGATTAAAGGCGAGCCAGGAACCGGCAAGACAATGCTGGCAGAAGAAGTCGCTACTGCTCTCAACTTACCGTTACTACAGTGGCATATCAAATCCACCACCAAGGCGCAGCAGGGTCTGTATGAATACGACGCCGTGTCGCGCTTGCGCGATTCGCAACTAGGCGATGAGCGTGTGAAAGACATCCATAACTACATTGTGAAAGGGATACTGTGGCAAGCATTTACCGCAGATCAGCAAGTGGTGCTTCTGATCGACGAAATCGACAAGGCTGATATCGAATTTCCGAATGACCTGCTGCGCGAACTCGACCGTATGGAGTTCCACGTATACGAGACGCGTGAACTAGTTCGCGCGAAGCACCGTCCACTGATCATCATAACGTCGAACAACGAAAAGGATTTGCCGGATGCCTTCCTGCGGCGCTGCTTCTTCCACTACATCAAATTCCCCGACAAGGACACGATGGGGAAAATCGTCGACGTTCACTTCCCGCTCCTAAAAAAGGACCTTCTGGCTCAGGCGCTGCAAACCTTTTATGAGGTGCGCGAGGCTGTCGGTCTAAAGAAAAAACCATCGACCTCCGAGTTAATCGATTGGCTCAAGCTTTTGCTGGCCGAAGACATTCCTCCGGCAGCACTACGCACCCAGGACGCGAAACTGGCTGCGCCGCCGCTGCATGGAGCGCTGCTGAAAAATGAGCAGGATGTACATCTGTTCGAGCGATTGGCATCCGCGGCGCGGACCTATCGCTGAACGAACGGGAAACGTCATGCTGATTGGCTTTTTCTTTGCCCTTAAGAAAGCGAAAATTCGCGTATCGGTCAGTGAATTTCTGAGTCTGCTGGAAGCAATTCAAAAAAAAGTAATCGGCCCTTCTGTAAATGACTTTTACTATCTGTCGCGTACAACGTTAGTGAAGGATGAGACTCATTATGACAAGTTCGATAAGGCATTTGGACTGTACTTTCAAGGCGTATGTGAGATCTTCGATGAAAATTTGGAGGGGACGTTTGATTTGTTGTCCCCGGGATTTGGCAGTGAAGCACTTCCCGTGCAGCAGGTGGTAGCTGAGAATTTTTCCAGCGACAAACTGATTAAATGTCCAGCGACGTCCGACAGCGAACGAGAGGTCGATCCCCATGGCGACAACAACGGGCGCGGAAAGCAAGGTAATTCGCCATTTATCAATGGCGGGAAAAATCCGCAAGGAAATCGCGCCGATGGAAAAGGCGGAAATCGTAGCGCAACGAAGGTGTGGGAGGCGCGTCCTTATCGAGACTATGACAACGAGCGTGAACTCGGCATCCGTAACATGAAGATGGCCCTGCGACGTCTTCGTAAATTTTCTCGGGAGGGCTTCCAAGAGGAGTTTGCATTGGCTGAGACCGTGCATGCCACAGCCAATAATGCAGGCTACCTCGACATCAAGATGCAGCGCGAGCGCAAGAACAATATCAAGGTATTGATGTTGCTCGATGTGGGCGGCACAATGGACGATCACATACGGTGCACCGAAGAATTGTTCTCGGCCGTGAAGGGTGAATTCAAGAATATGGAGTTCTTCTATTTCCACAATTGTGTCTATGGCTATCTTTGGAAAAGCAATTGTCGGCGCCAGACTGAACGTTTCATTACTTGGGATGTTTTGCGTAAGTATCGATCAGATACCAGGCTGATCTTCGTTGGCGACGCCTCGATGAACCCTTATGAGGTACTTCAACCAGGCGGCTCAGTCGAATATAACAATGAAGAAGCCGGCGCAGTCTGGCTGGAGCGCTGCACGACGACATTTCCCAGATTTATCTGGCTCAATCCGGAGTCGGAAGATCTGTGGTCCCACCGAAAATCGACCGATCTAATTCGCCAGATCATGAACAACCGCATGTTCCCACTGACCATAGCGGGAATAGAACGTGGGATGCGCTTGCTAAGCAAATAGTGGAAAGCGATGTGTTTGATGGCTGCACCTGGTTCGGGAGGCGCTGTCAGGAAAGCGTTTTTTGACTTTATTTAATTAGCAATTAAGCGCACTGCATTTCTAGACGTTTGACGTAATATGTCCGCCTGGCTTTTTAGAAAACCATCCAACAAACCGAGAAGACCTATGTCCAATTTCAATACAGAACGCGTGCTGAGTGTCCATCACTGGAATGACACTTTATTCAGCTTCAAGACCACGCGCGACAAAGTCATGCGTTTCCACAATGGCCACTTTGTGATGATCGGTCTGGAGGTGAATGGGAAGCCACTCATGCGCGCTTATAGCATCGCCAGCCCGAATTACGAAGAGCATCTTGAATTCCTCAGTATCAAGGTACAAGACGGCCCATTGACCTCGCACTTGCAACATCTGCGGGAAGGTGACCATATCCTCGTTGGTCGCAAGCC
Organism: Telluria mixta; assembly: GCF_029223865.1. Lineage (NCBI taxonomy): Bacteria > Pseudomonadati > Pseudomonadota > Betaproteobacteria > Burkholderiales > Oxalobacteraceae > Telluria > Telluria mixta. The sequence goes on along the minus strand of NZ_CP119520.1, from coordinate 4,682,668 downwards.
GGTTGGTACGTTGGTGTTAGACGATATAAAGCCCGGCAAGCGTCTGTATTTGTTTGGCACCGGAACGGGCTTGGCTCCGTTCATGAGCATTATCCGGGATCCAGAAACCTACGCGCGCTTCGACAAAGTCGTGTTGGTGCACGGTGTGCGCGTGGTCAGCGAGTTTGCATATGCGGATTTCATTACGAAGGAATTGCCGCAGAACGAATTCATCGGCGAGCTCGTACGCGAGAAGCTGCTCTACTATCCGACCGCGACGCGCGAACCATTCAAGTACCAGGGCCGGCTGACCGACCTCCTTACAAGCGGAAAGCTTGCCGAAGACATCGGTCTTCCTCCGCTCGATCCCGCACTTGACCGCGCGATGATCTGCGGAAGTCCGGCAATGCTGCAAGACACCTGCGACCTTCTAAACGCCCGCGGCTTTGTCATCTCCCCCGGGCAAGGAGAACCGGGTGATTACGTGATAGAGCGGGCGTTCGTCGAAAAATAAGGAGATCGGAACATGGCATTTGTTGTTACTGAATCGTGCATTCAATGTAAGCATACCGATTGTGTCGTCGTCTGCCCGGTCGACTGTTTTCGTGAAGGGCCGAATTTTCTGGTGATTGATCCAACCGAATGCATCGATTGCGCGGTTTGCCTGCCCGAATGTCCGGAAGAAGCGATCTTTGCCGAAGGTGATGTGCCTGAGGGGCAGCGGGATTTCATCGCATTGAATGCGCTGCTGGCCAAACATCCCAATTGGGCGCCGATTACAGAACTTAAGGCTCCGCTTCCTGAGCATGAGAAATGGTCCCAGGTCGTGAACAAGCGCAGCCATCTGGACAGGGATGGTGCTTAGCGTAACGTCGTACGAACGATAACTTCAGGAGCTGATGAAATGGGAACCCTGATAGACCGCTTCGGTCGCCACATCGACTATCTGCGCCTGTCGGTGACCGATCGATGCGACTTGCGCTGCCAATACTGCATGCCCGAGGGCTTTAAGGGATTTGAAGAGCCCGCACACTGGCTAACATTTGACGAGATCGAACGTCTGGTAAGTATCTTCGCGCAGCTCGGGATCAGCCGCGTACGCCTGACGGGAGGCGAGCCGCTGTTGCGCAAGGGGCTGCCGGAACTTGCGGCTCGTTTGGCAAAGCTTCCGGAACTGCATGACATCTCGCTTTCGACCAACGGCACTCAGCTTGTCAAGCACGGCGCAGCGCTCAGAAGCGCCGGGGTGCAACGACTGAATGTGAGCCTCGATACGCTGCAAGCTGAGCGTTTTCACCAGATTTGTGGACGCCCAGTCTTCGATGATGTGCTTGCGGGGCTCGCTCACGCAAGACAACTTGGTTTCGATCCAATAAAGATCAACATGGTGGCCATGAAGGGCGTGAACGACGACGAAATTGATGACATGGTGTCGTTCTGCATGGACCAAGGCTTTGTTCTGCGCTTGATTGAAACCATGCCGGTAGGGCAAACCGGACGCGACGCACAATTCCTTGATCTGCAGGCGGAATTAGATCGCATCCAGCACAGGTTCGGCCTTCTTGATCAGATTCAGCTCGTTGGTGCGGGACCGGCACGCTACCTGAGTACCGTGGACGGACGATTCAGCGTGGGATTTATCACACCGATTTCGCAGCATTTCTGCGCAAGCTGCAACAGGATCAGGATGACGGTCGATGGCACATTGCATCTGTGCCTTGGGCAGGAAGCACAAGTCGAATTCCGACCGCTCTTGCGCAGTGAGGCGTCAGACAGCGAAATCGTCGCGGCCATTCATCAGGCCATCGAGCTCAAGCCTGAACGGCATGAATTTCGGGAACAGCCGAGCAAGATTATGCGGTTCATGTCGATGACAGGTGGCTGACGAAGTTGGTGTATTCGCGCTAGTCGACAGGGGCTTGTCAGCAAAATTAATAGGAGAGTGAGGCCTGCGTTTAGCCGAGCAATCGCTGAAAAATGAGGACACACCGTGAACAAACGAAAACACCACCACAACTGGTACAACAGCTACCCTGCTGGCATTCCCCACGAAATCGACGTCACCGAATTCCACTCTATCGTTGACGTCTACAACAAGTCGGTGTCGCAATACCGGCACCGCCCCGCCTACAGTAATTTTGGTAAGACCATTACCTATGGTGAGCTGGACTTGATGGTGCAGCGTTTCGCCAACTACTTGATTTGCGAACTGAAGCTCGCCAAGGGGGAGCGAATCGCCATTATGATGCCTAACTGCCTACAGTATCCGGTGGCGCTGTTCGGCAGTCTGTTGGCAGGTTTGACTGTCGTAAATGTCAATCCGCTCTATACGCCAAGGGAACTACGGCACCAAATGAAAGACTCTGGCGCGTGCATCCTGGTTGTGGCAGATAATTTCGGCCGTACGGTTGAGGATGCCGAACTGGGCAGTCCGCTACGAAAAGTCATAACCACCGGACTGGGAGATCTGCTTGGTTTCCCGAAGGGGGCGTTGGTCAACTTCGCAGCTCGCTATGTAAAGAAGGTAGTTCCAACCTATACTTTAAAGAACACGATCCGGTTCAAGGAAACGCTCGATGTCGGTGCCGGATTTCCTGCCCCGTTCGTGAGCCACTCGGCCGACGACCTGGCATTCCTGCAGTACACTGGTGGTACCACCGGTGTCTCGAAAGGGGCTGCGCTCTCCCATCGCAACATAGTCGCAAATATGCAACAGGTGGCGGCCTGGGTGTCAGGCAATGTCGAGATGGGCAAAGAAACCGTGGTCACCGCACTACCGATGTACCACATCTTTGCGCTGACGGCGAACTGCTTGGTGTTTCTGCGAGTTGGCGGGCACAATCTCTTGATTACGAATCCGCGCGACATGCCGGGATTTGTGAAGGAGCTGTCCAGCGTCCGCTTTACGGTGCTGACCGGCGTCAATACCTTGTTCAGCGGATTGCTGAACACCCCTGGTTTCGAGCGCCTTGATTTTTCTGAACTTCGTTTGACGATTGGCGCTGGCATGGCGGTCCAGCGTTCGGTAGCGGAACGCTGGAAGACGATTACCGGGACGCCTCTTATCGAAGGCTACGGTATGACGGAGAGTTCGCCCGTGGCCACCATTAATCCTTTCGTGGCGGGCGCCGAATTTAGCGGGTCCGTCGGACTGCCGATGCCATCGACGCAGGTTTGTGTGAAGGATCCTGAAGGTAACACACTAGGATGCGACGAAGTCGGTGAGCTGTGTCTGATGGGGCCGCAGATTATGCAGGGATACTGGCAGCGGCCGTCGGAAACGGAAAAGGTCATGGACGAGGACGGCTGGCTGCATACCGGTGATCTCGCTCGTATCGATGCAGGTGGTTATGTCTACATTGTGGATCGGATCAAGGACATGATTCTCGTCTCAGGATTTAATGTCTATCCAAATGAGATTGAAGACGTGCTCGCCGCGATGCCTGGCATTCTGGAGGTTGCCGTCATTGGTGCGCCCAGCGCGAAGTCTGGTGAGATTGTCATGGCGATCGTGGTCAGAAAAGACGACTCACTCAGCGCTGAGGAAGTGAAGGCTTATGCTCGGAAGTACCTGACCGGCTATAAGGTACCTCATGTCGTTGAGTTTCGCGAACAACTCCCCAAGAGCAATGTCGGGAAGATTCTGCGGCGAGAACTACGGGAGTCCATTGCGAAATGAAGAGAGCGGTGGCGGTGCTGGTCCCGCCACTGCTCAATTTCCACCATTCGGAATTGGTCGAGGGACTCCATTTTTTTCTTTGACTCACTGCACCAAAAGAAAAACTAGGTTCGGCAATGATCGTAAATGCAACGACCACAAATCGCCTACACGACCGACAGTGGCGCATGCCGGTCCGAAACGGAATTATGCCAGTAACGAATCCCGAGCAACCCTGGTTCGGGAGGCGACCAACTTGCTCACGGAGCGACCATACGCGGGTACTGGTATTGACGAGATAATTCGTCTCGCCGGCCTTTCCAAAGGGACCTTTTACTACTTCTTCGGCGCAAAGCGGGAGTTTGGCGAGGCAGTCTGAAGCGCATCGCTGTCATTGGCGGCAATGCCGCCCTGGGCGTGCTGTCGGGTGGCGGCTCGTCGCAGGTCACTCCGGCGGGACCGTCTCACATCGTCAGCATGGGCGGCAATACGGAGATCGACGTGCTCACGCGGCGCCAGATCTGGTTCGGACCGGGCCCGCTTGATGCGATCCGCGTACGCACCGGCAAGTCCGAAGTCGTGTTCGACGACGGGCGCTACCCATCCGCTGCGGCCGAACTGGCGCGCAATGCCGACGTGGCCATCGTGTTCGGCACCCAATGGAACGGAGAGAACGAGGACACGCCGGACACCACGCTGCCGCATGGCCAGGATACCCTGATCGCCGCCGTCACGGCGGCCAACCCGCGTACCGTCGTGGTCCTGGAAACGGGCAATGCCGTGTCCACGCCGTGGCTTGAGCAGAGTGCCGCCGTGCTGGAAGCGTGGTATCCGGGCCAGCATGGCGCCGATGCGATCGCCGACGTGCTGTTTGGCCAGGTGAATCCGTCCGGCCGCCTGCCGGTCACATTCCACGCTTCGTTGGATCAACTGCCGCGCCCCCGCCTGCCGGGCTTCGGTCTGCCGCCGGACAGCAGCTACAACATCGACTTCCCCGAAGGATCCGACGTCGGGTACCGCTGGTTTGCCAAGACCGGCGCCAAACCAGTATTCCCCTTCGGGCACGGCCTGTCGTACACGACCTTTGCGGTGTCGGACCTGAAGGTCGAAGGCGGCAAGACGCTCACGGTCAGCTTCGCCGTGAAGAACACCGGTGATCGCGCCGGCGCCGACGTGCCCCAGGTCTATCTACGCTCCGCCGCCGGTAAGGCGCAGACTCGCCTGATCGGGTTCGACAAGGTCGAGCTGGCGCCGGGCGAGCAAAAACGTGTGTCAGTCGTGGCCGATCCACGCCTGCTGGCGAGCTTCGACACTGCTGCGCACGGCTGGCGAGTCGCGGGTGGCGAATACCGGGTCTCCGTGAGCGACGACGCGTCCGATGCTGCCCTCGAAGGCGGCGCGAAGGTGGCAGCGCAGTTGCTCAAACCCTGAGCGCATTCTTAAGGCCGGGCTACTGTCAACGCCGGTCGTGACCGGCCACCCTTGGCCATCAAGCAAGGTTGGGCGGTCACGCGGCTACCGAGGTTGCTCGCCAGCGACCCTCGATCCCGGCGTTGATAATGCGCTTGTCGTCCGCGTGCACACGCTTGGCGACGCCGGCGGCGATGGCACTTTTAGTGTTCGATGTAGCGGCAGGAGTACCTGCCGGCTCTTCGTTTCATGCCAGCATGACAATTCCCCTTAAAAGGGTTGAGGCAGCGAGGCCTCCGAGACGTTGGTGACGTAAGATGGTGCTATATCTTTGTGACGACGTCGAGACGCTCGCTGCGACTGCCTAACGCTCGCGAACCTGCACTTCGGATTGCGACGCCTTTTCTGCACCGGTGCCCGATCTGTCGCGCCCGGATCGCGACTGACCAATCTGATACGGATGGACTTTCGGCCCGATGACTTCGCTGCCTTCCCGTAGCTGCTGGGTAATCAACTTGGACTTCCCCCCACTCCGGTAGACATTTCTGCTTTATCGCTGAACGGTCATCAAAAAATCTTTCTGTCCTTGAATACGCAACCCTTGCAATTAATCAGCTGCAGAATCCGAATCTTTTTGCAATGGTATCACTACAGCTAGCGTCTCATTGAGGCGACGGGCTCCTGCAACGTTATTCGCTTTTGAAACATCTTCTTTCTTCGAAGTCTTCCTTACCACTTTTTTTATCGCCTCAGCTGCTTTTTTGTCAACAGCATCCATTCTTCTAATCATGGCAGCAACCCGCGACGCAGCCACAATCACCATCTTACGCAACTCAATATTTTGTTCCCGAAGAGTACGATTTACATCCTCATAAGAAGTACTAGGACCTTTCGGCTCTTCCAGGCTCTTGATTTTCGCGCGAACTCGCGGATAGGCGCACTTATCGTGAGCAATTAACGTTCTGGCTCGTCCCGCCTCTAGCGCAACTGTTGTCGCGTTTATTCGCAACTTCTTAAGGCGCGCCTTTTTCAATAAATCTGGATGATTTGGCACCCCTTCCTCCAGTCGTTTGAAGGCATCCATTAACTCTTTTTCCACTCCGGTTATAGGTGGGGTAGAACGCAATTTAGGCATGCTCTTTCTCCGTTAGAGTGTCGGGATCTATATTCAACGCGCGCAACATATTCGCAGACTGGGCCACACGCTCCTGAATAATTCGAAACCCAGCCTGTAAGCCATTTGCGCTCAATGCTTCGAACGATTTTTTGTAATCGGTGTACCGTCCAATCCAGAAATCTGCATGGTCACTGTCTACGCCAAAGCACTTGCATCCATTGCAAGCATCGGGTTCCCTTCTGCTGTAGTTCGGTGATTTTCGATTCCAATGCACAGTCCCACCAGCCTCGTGACATTTAGCATCCTTGGGTGACAACCTAATAAAACACTTTCCATGTGGAGACGAGTAAACCTTAATACCTCTCAATTCGCACCATTCTTGAAGATTGTCGATAGCAACGACCCCTACGTTCTCGCCAATGATGTTCTTTAACTCATCAAGCCATTCATCAATCGTCTTTGCCATCCTGCCAGCGACCTTTTCTCTCCCAGTAATAGCCTGATACATAAATGTTGCGGCCGCTCTCGACTGCTGGGAATTACGCTCTCGCATTAAATTAGTATCTGTACCAATATACGCAGATTCGGTCATTGCTATCGAAAGGTGCTTAAACTGCATCGAAATCGCTGGAATCATCTTTCGGTCCGTACGAACAACATACATTGCCCAAGTTTTACGCCACTGATGCGTTTTTACGCACGTACCTTTCGTATTCCGATAAATCGTAAGATCCTCGCCTAGTTTGCTTTGATCTGGGAGTTGGCTCAAGTCTACCTTGTTTGAAACGAAATCTTTAAAAGCCCTCAGCGCCGTAAACCCTTCCCACGGACTTATTGAGGCATTCCAGATCGGCAGCGCACCTCCACTCCTTGGCGTAACAAACAATTTATGGCGACTTTCTGGGTCATTCGAGTTGGCACGCCAAGGCGCAAGTAGTCTATCGACAACCTGTATTGCTCGGTACGGCCCAGGGATAAATTCAGACCCAACCGGTCTAGCTCCAGCAATCCATTCTTCTTTTTCCGGAGCGTCGACAGTTTTAATAAGAGATGACTGCACGAAATAAAGCTCGTTCAGCCCACTTATAGACAACCGCCTGCCTATGGCATTAAATTCTTGGCGAGCGTCATCCTTACCGGAAGGAACAGAAATCAACTCACTAGCACGCATTCCGGTCTCACTTTGCAGCACAATAGCTGCAGCTTGCACAACAGTATCTATGAGGTCACGAATGGCAGCAGTCGGCACTGTATATCGATAAGTGCGGTTTTTCGAAAGGGAACAACGGAGTTTCGGATGCCAAGGTTGCGAATCGCCTGGCTCAACGGAAAATTCGAATGTATTTAGATACATCGCATCTTCATGATTGATGACATCATTAGTGCGATTCGAAGGCGGCCTGTCTTTTGCTTGAAAAACCGACAGGTACATTTCGTGCAGTTTTATGATATCGTCCGCTCGCACACCTAGCCATTTATGAGCTTCAGCCATAATCGGCAAAGCCACCTCATCCGGCAGCGGGGGTATTTTTTTTATGACTTGCTTGGCAACCGCTCTTGCCGCTTTAATGATGCTCTTGCCTTCTAAGGGGTCAAATTCGATAACGGGAATACCCGCTTCGGCCAACGCACCTCTTTGTGTATATATGCGTTTCCAATAAGTGTAGGATTGTCGGATTGCATTAAAGGCGCCTACGGCTGAAGCTTCCTCGCCCACTCGTTCCGATTCGAAAATGTCGTCGTCTTGATCATCACCCTCTTCCTCGCTCTCGTCGCTTTTTTCTATATCCACAAATGCATCATCTTCTAGCGCATCTAACTCTAGAATTTTTTCATTAATTAAATCCTGCGTAAAATTGCTTAGCGACGCACGATCGAGCTGCGAAAAATTTGAATAATCGTTATTCGCCATCCATTTAGCTAGCGTACGCAAGCCACTTGTAGAACTAGCGCTACTGTTCGGGCTAAGTCGTTTGCCAGTTCGAGGGTCGGAAAGTAAAGACCACAACAGGCGTTTAAATGAATTCAAGAGTTCTGCATGATCTGCGCTCGTTAGCCAACTGCCGTTCTCGAGAGCAATCGCCCAGTTGATTCGAGTTTGACCATATCCATCAAGCTCCCAGATTTCATCACTCCAAATACTCTTCGATGACACCGGCATATGACTCGGGTCAATCATCATATGTAACGGTTCCGTGAGCGTTTCACGAATAATCTGACTCGTGCGCAAGTTAAGCAATAAAGATTTAGGCATAGGGATTATTCACTCCGGAATCGGCAATTGCGGAACATATAGGGTTTTTGCTGCCCTTACAGCATCGGAAGTAAAGGAGGGCAGCCACTTCCGCTCAAGAGCCAATTTGACTGCGCCCATCTTCATTAGCCAAGTCTCTGCAGCCATGGCATGTTGTGCACGGTTTATTGCGTCACGTAACGCAATGGCTAACGCAAAAGCCAGCGGTGAATTTAGATCGATGCTTCCTAACGGGCATCTAGGGCAGTGTCCATAGGATCCGCACATCTTCCCCTTTGGCGAAAAAGGACTATCGAATGGATCCGCACATGTCCAACCCGGGGTCGCGCAACTCAAATCTTCTTCTGCACTCCGATCACGGTTCTCAATTTTCCCCTTTGATTCACGCCAACGCTGCTTCATTTGTTGAATTGCGCCCAGACGTTCATAGTCTCTCTGTCGCTTCGCATCGCTCGTATAATGTGTGTATGTAGTTTGCGCATTTTTGTGATTCGCCTGAAGTTGCATCGCTTTCAAATCGTCGCTGAAGACCTCTCCAGTCACATCCAGTACGGTCGGACGAATAGACTGCAAAGTAAACTTCGGAAGCTTATGCTCTTTAATGAACTGGTTTAGCAAAGCGTTCCAAAGACCAGTATCAATGTCGATGACTTCAGACATATTCATACGACTCGAACCAATAAAGATCTTATTCCGAACATCAGGACGAACAAAACTTCTGATGCGAGCAGTGTACTCAACCAAAAATTTATAAAGAAATGCGGGATTATCGGGCTCATCATCGACAGGGACGTAAATTGGCTGCTCGGCTCCAGCTCTGTCTTTAAATGCCTCTATTACAAACCACTCGCCGAATGTGTTATCAAACCTAAAATCGTTGAGAAGCGCCCCACGGATAGTATCTGGATTATACGCAGTTGCAATCGTCATCAAAATAATAAAGGGTACCAGTTGTGATGTTACCGCATGGAACCGCGGACCAATGTCGTTACGAACATTTCCCCAGCCATTATTTTTTGCTGCATTTGCAAGATACCCGGGAAGTTGCGGAGTCGCTAAGATTGGTCCGCCTTCACAGTGTTTATCTACTTCAGTTAAAAAGCGATCTAGCGTCCATTCATTGCCTCGTTTTATTACTTGCGGAAGTGGGCCAAAATTCTCAACAATTTTCTTGGTTTCATAAAACCGATTGACAGTATGCTTGACTAATTCCATACACTTTAACCGGATAATAGTCATGTCTTCGGAATTTATGATTTCCGTAGGATTTCTGCGGCGAGTTTTACCGGCCCAGGGCGGTGACGGCAAATCCAAGTCGGAAGAAATATCGGCGCGCCATTTTTTACTCTGTCGCAAAACTCTTATTAGATCTTTTAAAATATAATAGCTTTTACTTTTGGTTTCAACTGCCAGCGTAGCGTTTCCATCATTATTGACGCGATCCAACCATACGAGGTAGGCATTCATCATTGGAACGTCGATATGAGACAAGGTAATTTTCGTGCGACCCGTTTCAATCAGAAATGCTACAAAACCTGTCCTGAGACGTGTAGCCTCCGATGTTGCCGTACTTCGCCTTGGAGCATTTCCCTGACTCTTCAAATAGGATTCGGATAGCGCCTCAGACAAAAAATCGAGGTCTAGCAAAAATGATAAATTAATCCGTAACGGTCTACCCTTGACAGACGCGCCGGGAAATATTGCAGTAAGAGTATCAGAGCCATTCTCATTACAATCCCTCAACAAATATGGCTCGATTGATAGCGGACTTACTGAGTTTTTTTCGACACCTCCAGTTACAGACAATTTTGATTCATCGTTAGCGGAAAACAAATCATCATAGGCGTTTGCCTCCTTTTCAAAACGCGCGGATTTACGGTTTTTTTTAATTCCCATTATATTTATTCCGAATTCCATCAAATGTCGCGCGATTTACCGAGCGGCGTCTTCCATCAAAATGCGACAAATAAGTATTCATTGTGGTAGACAGCTTGGCATGTCCAAGTTTTGACTGAACCACCTTCCAAGGAGCAGTATTGCCTGCATGGATTTCAGCATCATAAAGCCACATTGCAAACGTGTGACGCAAAGTATGGAACACGTGTAGAGCGTCTTTTGTGAAATAGACTTCGCGTGTGTCCGGATCTTTTTTCTCAATGGTCTTTACTAGACCAGCAGCAAACTGAGCAGATCGAAAGGCGGCATCCAATGTGTCTGAATTAATGGGTTTTCCAGCATGATGTCGGGCATCTACCCCATTCAAAAACAAAGTTACCGGCTCATTTACTCGTTTTTTCAACCAAGTTTTTCGTGCAATTTCCAATGCCGCCGAGCGCTCGTTATCAATATAGTGAATAAGCTCATAGATTAAATATACGGGAATGTCCACATCCCGTGGAACAAGACGTTTCGTTTCCGTCACATGCAAAGAGATGAACTGATCGGGCTCAGCATCAAAAGGAATTTTAGCAACCAAGTCAAGGATCTGATATTTAGTTAACTTTGCTATCTCGTCAACTCGAAGTCCAGAATTTATGGAAAGTTCACAAGCAAGGCGATCTCGCGAAGGTCTTGGGTCATCCATTTGTTTAGACTCAGTTGGAAGCGGCCCGAGTTCACGAGATAAAGTACGCCACTCATCAACAGACAAAAAGCTCGCTGCTCTTCGACGTTTTTTCCCTTTGGAAGGCATCAATCGTGATACTGCCTTCTTGATGGTCCCTGATCGTGTATGCGCAAACTCATCGCTGTCGATAGGTATCGAAATTCGCTTTTCCTCGCGCTCGAAATCAACCCGGCTAACTAAGCCTATGCGGTGCGCCCAATCATAAAAGTCAGATATATAAATCATCCTACGTTTGACAGTACTAGACAGCAACATTTCGTGGGTTTGTGGGCTTATAGTTTTTAAGCGAATATCACGATATTCCACTACCACATCGCTATCGACCGCATTCCAAGGACATTGAATTTGAGAAAGGAAATTCCACCAGTCGCAAAGATCATATGCCACCGCTCTGTGAGTGTGATACCCCCCTCCTTCTCCGCTCTTGATAAACCTATCAACGAGGTATAGCAAAGCTGGTTCGATCACTTCGAGGTTGTCGTCATCTACAAGAAACATGAAGCCTGGTGGTAGTTGATAGGGGTACTCGGGGCAGTCCGAGAACTCCCCAGGCAAGCTTTCGGCTTTGTAAATTGTGATGTTCAACTTCGACTCCGGCTCAAAAACCATGACATCATATGATTCCTACAAGACATTGATACTACTAATGTTTCTGTCTTCTGTAAACACTTTTTGCGCCCGGAAGATAAAAGAAAAGTATGATGAGGATCGGAGCGACGCAAACTGAGACGTGCAGGGGCTCCACTCGACAAGTATCAAAATTTCGAAGCAGAGCGAGCTTCGATTTTGTGAACACTTTAATCCGGTATAATGATCAACGTATTGCTCATCGCGGGCACGGCCGTGCGCAACGCCTGCGGCAGGATCACGAGGCCCAGCGTCTGCGGATACGTGAGGCCGAGGCTGAAACCCGCGTTCCACTGCCCCTTGCCGATGCCGAGGATGGCCCCGCGCAGGCTCTCGGAGAGATAGGCGCCCGCGTTCAGCGACAGCGCGAGGATGCCCGCCGTGACCGGCGTGAATTCGATGCCGATGCCCGGCAGCCCGTAATAGATCACGAACAACTGCACGAGCAGGGGCGTGCCGCGAAACACGCTCACGTACAGCGCGGCCGGCCAGCGCAGCGCTGCCCACGGCGCGAGGCGGAGAATCGCGGTGGGAAAGCCGAGCACGAGTCCGCCGACCATGGCCGCCACCGCGAACGCGAGCGTGTAGCCGGCCCCTGTCGCCATGACGGGCGCGGCCTCGCGCAGCAGGTCGAACAGTTCCGTCAGTGCTGTCACGGCGCGCGCGTCGCGTCGACGCCGAACCATTTGAGCGACACCTGCTTCAGGCTGCCGTCCACACGCACCTCGTCGAGGGCCTTGTCGACGGCCGCATGGAATGTCGGATTACCCTTGCGGAACGCGATGCCCATGCGCTCGACGTCGCCCACGCGCGCGCCGGCGCGGATCGGCAATTGCGAATTCTTCAGCAGGTACGCGACCATCAGGCTGTCGTTGAGGGCGGCGTCGATGCGGCCGAACGCCAGATCCTGCAGGTTTTCCGGCGCGGCCGGATAGCTCTTGACCTCGATGCCGGGCACGGCACGCACCTGTTGCTCGAACACGCTGCCCTGCCCCACGCCGACCTTGCGGCCCTTCAGGTCGGCGAGACTCCGGTACGTCGTGTTCTCGTTGCGGCGCACGATCAGTTGCGGCGCCGAATAGGTGTAAGGCCGGGAGAAATCGAATGCCTGCTGGCGCCGCGGCGTGATGCCCACCTGGCTGACGATGACGTCGTACTTGCCCGCACCCAGGCCGGCGAGGATCGCGGCCCACTCCGTCGTCACGAACTCCGGTTTCACGCCGAGCCTGGCGCAGACGAGTTTCGCGACGTCGACGTCGTAGCCGGCCAGTTGCCCCGTCTTCGCGTCCTTGAAATTGAACGGTGGATACGTGCCTTCCAGCGCGATGCGCAAGGTTCCACGCGTCCTGACGGTGTCGAGCAGGTCGGCCGCGCGGGCCGGCAGCGTCACGGCCGAGAAGACCAGGGTCAACAGCGGGGTCAACAGCAGCGCGCGCCGTGTGGCGGTCGGGAATCGTGTAGGCATCGGCTCAGCTCATCGTACGAGACAGAGCTGATTTAACACCGAATCCTGACTATGCGCAAAGGAAATATTGTCGTAAATATATGCTAAAACTGTCGCCGGCCGTGCTTGCCGAAGTTGTGGCCGGTGACGATCAGCGAGCTCTCCACAAGGGTCGACAGACCCAGCAGCAACTGGACGAGTTTGTCGTCCGGCAGTACCCAGGTCGACCCGGCCGGCTGCTCGGCACCCGTCGCGGCCATGATGAGCGGCGCGATCCAGCTGGCGTCCGGCTCGACGTCGAGAATGACGGCATCCGCCGCCGTCTGCATGTAGACGTCGCCGCCGGGCGCGAGACGGAAGCGCACGCCGACGCCCGTCTCCTGCGGCTTGACGAGCTCCTGCATCGTGCGGTTGTGCTCCTCGATCCACAGTTCGACGTCCTGCGGGGTTTCCAGCGACGTCCAGGGGACGGGGCGGAAACGGGGACGTTCGCTGTCTTTGTTGTCGTTGTTCTGGTTGGCGTCAGGCGTCATGTTGGTAATCGATCAGGCTGGAAGACGGCGCGTATGCTACGGCATTTCCCGGAGCGTCACCAGCTTTACTGCGACGGCATCGCCATCGATGACGAGTTCGGCTGCAGCAATCGGCAGGCTGAACCGCCGCCGCCCGGCGCTGCCCGGATTCACGTACAGCACGCCGTTGCGCTCGCTGCATGCGGGCTTGTGCGAGTGGCCGGACACGACGACCCGCACACCGGCCGCGCGCGGGTCGATGTCGAGTTCCTTCAGGTCGTGGATCGCATACAGCGCCACGTTCCCGAACTCGACGCGGGCCGTCGCGGGTATCGTGCGCGCCCACGGCGCCGTGTCGTTGTTGCCGCGGACGACCGTCAGCGGGGCGATGGCCGCCAGGCGCTCGAGGATCTCCGGGCCGCCGATGTCACCGCCGTGGACGATGTGATCGGACCCGGCGAGAAACGCGAGCGCCTCGGGCCGCAGCAGGCCGTGCGTGTCGGAAATCAGACCGACCCGCATCGGTTCAGTGGGGATGGTGACGGCTCAGCTTGGTCGCCGTATAGATCGAGTACAGGGCCGCGAGGCCGACGACGACATACACGACGCGGCTGGCCGGGCTGCCCGGACCGAACAGCGTGGCAACGACGTCGACGTCGAACAGGCCCACCATCGCCCAGTTCAGGCCGCCGATGATCAGGAGCGCCATGGCGGCGTAGTCGATACCGGACATCGCAGTCGTGCCTTCGCGCACGGAAGCGCGCCGTTCGGGCAGGTGCCGGCGTTCCATCGTGGGTGCGTTCATGGTTGCCATCATGTCCTCCTTGGGGAAAGGTTGGTACGACCACGATAGCAAAAACGGGGGAACGCGTGCGCCGCCTATCCGCTCGGGAATCCGGCCCGCTCAGCCCTTCCAGGTACGGTTGAGGCCTGTGTCCGTATGGATCCAGCCGCCTTTCGGGCCGGAGCGGTAGTAGAAACCGACGCCGCCCTTGCGGAAGCTCTTCACGAGCCCGCCCAGCACTTCCTCGGTGAGGCCGGCGATGCGCACGTCCGCCGCCTTGCCCGACATGTGCAGCGACTGGCGCGCGGCGGGCACGCCCTGCTCGATCAGGCGGTTGTTGGACGCGGGGGTGCGGTAGCCGGACAGGATTTCCAGCGGCCGGTCGAGGCCGTAGCGCGCGACGAACGCCTGCGACGCCCACAGCGTTTCGATCAGCTTCGGGTCGATGGCGATGGCAGCCTTGCCGTTCACGTCGCGCAGCAGATGGCACAGTTCCTGGTAGGCCGAGTCGATCACCTCGCCGTCCTTCCAGTACATGACATTGGCGCGTTCGCCGCTTTGCGGACGGACTACGGACAACGTGCGCGGCTTGACCCAGAAGTCGATGTCGACGACCTGGGCATCGAACAGATCGGGAGGCGGTTCCAGGTCCGTGCCGGGGGCGTCGGCCTGGGAACGGGCTGCCTGTGCATCGACCAGCGGGACGGCGACGAGTCCCAGCGCGGTCAGGCGCAAGCCGTGGTGAAGAAAATCTCTACGGGAAGCCATAACGAACTCATCATTGAAACCCGACTACTATAGCGCAAGCGCCGACAGGAAAAAAGATGAGTTCACGTTGCGTAATGTTACACAACGTTCAAAGCAGGCCTTCGCTCACTGGCTGCAATTGCAAAATTTTTTGCGTGCCGGCACCGTTTCGGCGTCGAGCTGCTTCCACAGGAAGTCGCATTCGAGACCGAAACACGCCTTGTCCTTGCCCGCGTTGACATAGCCCTGGCGCTCGAAAAAGCCGCTGGCGGATCCGGGGCTCTGCATGTGCAGCTTGCTGATGTTCCAGGCGCGCGCCTGGGTTTCGAGTGAGCGCAGCAGCGCGCGTCCGACGCCCTGGCGCACCAGGTCCGGCCGGACATAGCATAACGGTACCTTGCCCGCCTGGTTCACCAGCGCGAAGCCGACCACTTCCCCGTCCTGCTCCGCCACGACGGCATAGTTGCTGGGCGACGACAGCCAACCCAGCACGTTCTGGGTCGTCTTGTTGCCGAGCCAGGCCTGCAGGATGTCGGGACGGCCGCCGTGGTCGGGCACGCAGCCCTCTTCGATCGAATGGCGCAGCAGCCGGCATGCGGCCGGCGCGTCATTCGGTGTTGCCTGGCGAATTTCGATACCCATTGTTTTCAGCATCAACCTGGAAGAAACGATGTTTCAGCGAAGGCCGGACTATACCCCAAACAGAAATTGCCTGCTTTGTGGCGGCCCGGAGCGTATGCATGCCTCATAGGGCGTCTAAGCATATGATAAAAATGTACTTTTGTTTTGCTATTTTTTAACGGATCATCCACCATCCCTAGAGAGTCATTACAAGGAAAAACAATATGGCGATCCCATCCGTTTCCTCGCTGCGTCGTGCGCTGCTGGCGCTGGCGCTCGGCAGTGCCGTGGTCCCGTTTGCCGCACAGGCCGCCGACGTGGAACTGTTGAACGTGTCGTACGACGTGGCACGCGAGCTGTACAAGGACATCAATCCGGCCTTCGTCGCCGAATGGAAAAAGTCGACGGGCGAAACCGTCACGATCAAGCAATCGCACGGCGGCTCCAGCAAGCAGGCGCGCGCCGTCGCCGACGGCCTCGAAGCGTCCGTCGTGACGATGAACCAGGCCAACGACATCGACATGCTGGCCGACCGCGGCCTCGTCGCGAAGGACTGGGCCAAGAAATTCCCGGCCAATGCGGCGCCCTACTACTCGACCATGGTGTTCCTGGTCCGCAAGGGCAACCCCAAGGGCATCAAGGACTGGGCCGACCTGGCCAAGCCCGACGTGAAAGTCGTCATTCCGAATCCGAAGACCGCCGGCAACGGCCGCTACACGTACCTGGCGGCCTGGGGCTCGGTCGTCAAGAAAGGCGGCAACGAAGCGCAGGCGCGCGACCTCGTCGGCAAGATCTTCAAGAACGTGCCCGTGCTGGACGCCGGCGGCCGCGCCGCCACCACCACGTTCACCCAGCGCCAGATCGGCGACGCGCTCGTCACCTTCGAGAACGAGGTGAACCTCGTGCGTGCCGAGTTCGGCAACGACTTCGAAGTCGTGTACCCGTCCATCTCCGTGCTGGCCGAATCGCCGGTGGCCGTCGTGGACAAGGTCGTCGACCGCAAGGGCGTCCGCAAACAGGCGACGGCCTACCTCAACTTCCTGTACACGGAAACGGGCCAGACGATCGGCGCCAAGCACTATATGCGCGTGCGCAACGAAAAAGTCATGAAGCAGTTCGCCGCCAACTACAAGCCGATCCAGTTGTTCACGGTGGATGATGTGTTCGGCGGATGGCGGGCCGCGCAGAAACGCCATTTCGATGACGGTGGAGAATTCGACAAAATTTATACCTCTAAATGAGACAGATCGGATAGTCCGTTCAAAAAGAAGGCCCTGCGGCAACGCGGGGCTTTTTTTTCTTGTAGAATCTTGCCGTTGGACTCGATATTTCACAGACAGACATTTACATATGTCAATCTTTGGTGCTATCTTCCAACTTTAGTGTTGCCGTATAGCATGCCGCTATCTGCCAACCCCGACGTTTTGATGTTCCGCCGCCGTCCGGCGCCCGACCATTAACCGTACCCAGACAACCATCCATGATCAAAAAATTCCTCGCTGCCGTAGTGATGACGATCTCCAGCGCAGCGGCCCTCGCCGTGCCGTTCGGATCGCAATCGGTGCTGGTGGTCGAAGACGACACCGGCAAGGTGCTGTTCGAAAAGAACGCCAGCACTGTCGCGCCAATCGCTTCGTTGACCAAGCTCATGACCGCCATGGTCGTGCTCGATGCCCACCAGGACATGAACGAGCCGATCGAGATCGAGAAGCAGGACGTCGACATGCTCAAGCACAGCACGTCGCGCGTCCCCGTCGGCGCCACCATTCCGCGTCGTGACGTGCTGCAGCTCGCGCTGATGTCCTCGGACAACCGTGCCGCCGCCGCGCTGGCGCGCACCTATCCGGGCGGCATCGACGGCTTCCGCGCCGCCGTCAAGCGCAAGATCGCCGCGCTGGGCATGACGCAAACCGTCATCGAGGAACCGACGGGCCTCTCCCCGAACAACCGCTCGACGGCCGCCGACCTCGTCAAGATGGCGACCGCGGCATCGAACTACGCGGAGATCACCCGCATCACGACGTCGTCGAAGGACCTGATCAACATCAAGGGCCGCGAAGTCGAATACCACAACACGAACCGCCTCGTCGGCGCCAAGGGCTGGGACATCGGCCTGTCGAAGACGGGCTACACGCAGGAAGCGGGCCGCTGCCTGATCATGCGCGTGAAGGCCGCCGGCAAGAACGCGACGATGGTGCTGCTGAACGCCGGCGCCTCGTCCGTTCGCGTCCTGGACGCCCTGAACATCCGCCGCCACGTGCTGGGCGACGCCGGCCCCGTGGCCACGCGCGCCGTGGCGACGACCGCGGCGTCCCCGCGCGTGCGCGCTTCCGCACGTGGCCCGCGCATCCGCGCCACCGCGGGCGGCCCGCGCATCCGTGCAACCGCCGGCAGCACCACGCGCCGCAGCCACAAGCACGTGACCGTCACGCGTCACCGCCGCCATCGCTGAGCTGGCGATTCATATGAATCCCAAAGGCCGGGACGGGCGACTGTTCCGGCCTTGTCGTTTGCCATGCCCATGAACCGTACCCGCATACTCACCGCCGGCGCCGTCGGCGCCCTCCTCGTCGTTGCCGCCACGAGCTTCGCCAGTCCGTGGTGGACGCTGCACAGCCTGCGTTCGGCAGCGGACCGCCACGATGCCGAAGGCGTCTCCGCCCTGGTCGACTTCCCTGCCCTGCGCGACAGCGTGAAGAGCCAGTTGCTCGGGTCGATCGCCCGGGATACGGGCAACGAGGGCGGCAATCCGTTCGCCGCGATCGGCAAGGCGTTCGCGCGCGTCGTCGCGGATCCGCTCGTGGACGCGATCGTGTCGCCGGCCGGCGTCGCGGCGATGGTCGAACACGGCAGGGTATCGATCGGCAAGCCCACCCAGGACGCCGGGACGCCCGCTGCGGAGCCGCCACGGGACAAGCCGCACTATGCGCTGCACTACCGCGGCTGGAGCCGGTTCGCCGTCACGGCGGAGAACGGCGGCAGCTTCGTGTTCCGGCGCGACGGCCTGTGGAGCTGGAAGCTGGCGGGTATCGAACTGCCGCGCGACTGAGATAGTCAGCGCGACAAGATTCAGCGCGACTTCAGCTGGCGCACGTGGCCTTCCAGTTCGGCGAAGGTCGGGCGCTCCGTGGCCGAGATGACCTTGCGGCCGAATTCCACGGCGATCGTCGGCGCGTAGCCGTTCATGGACGCCAGCAGCGTCACCTTCACGCATTGCAGGGCCTTGACGACTTCCTGGTGGCGCCGGTGCAGCAGGCTCCCGAGCGGCGCGACGAGGCCGTACGACAGCAGGATGCCGAGGAACGTCCCCACGAGCGCGGCCGCGATCAGGCCGCCCAGCTCCGCCGGTGGCCGGCCGATCGAGCCCATCGTGTGCACGACACCCATCACGGCCGCGACGATGCCGAACGCGGGCATGCCGTCGGCCAGTTTGTGGATCGCCTGCACGGGGATGTCGGCGTCTTCCTGGTACGTGGCGATCTCGTTGTCCATCAGGTTTTCCAGCTGGTAGCTGTTCATCGTGCCGGACACCATCAGGCGCAGGTAGTCCGTGATGAAATCCATCAGGTGATCGTCGAGCAGGATGATCCGGTACTTCGTGAAGATCGCGCTTTCGTAGGGCGCGTCGATCTCGTTCTCCAGCGCCATCAGCCCTTCCCTGCGCACCTTCGTCAGCAGGTCGAACATCAGCGCCATCAGCGCCATGTACAGTTCGCGGGTGTAGCGCGAGCCGTGGAACAGCATGGGCACGCTGTGCCACGTGAGGCCGATCGCCTTGCGGTCGTTGGCGATGACGAACGCGCCCAGCGCGCCGCCGAAGATCATCAGGAGCTCGTAGGGCTGGAACAGCGCGGCCAGGTGCCCGTCCTGCAGCACGAACCCGCCGAACACCGCCAGCAGCACGATCACGAAACCCACAACAATCAACATGATACTGCTCCGATAACTATTTCCAGACCACAACTTTAACATTGTTGCCATCAGGAAAGCAAAGGTTCGTGCTTGACGGTCGATAATGTTGACTCAGTCAGCAATCTCCCACACAATGGCCTTAAGGAAATTGCTGGAGTGTCCATATGACTTCCCTGTACGACGAACGGATCGCGGCGGTCCGCGGCTTCAACCGATTCTTCACCCGCCACATCGGCGTGCTGCGTGAAGGCCTGCTGCAAAGCGAATTCACGCTGACGGAACTGCGGATCCTGTATGAACTGGCGCACCACGGCGACCAGCAGCCGGCCGCGCTGTGCCGGGAACTCGGCCTGGACCGGGGCTACCTGAGCCGCATCGTGAGCAAATTCGAGGCGGCGGGCCTGATCAGCAAAGTCGATTCCGCGACGGACGGCCGGGCCAAGCTGCTCCGCCTGACGGCGCATGGACGCACCGTCTACGAACCCCTGGACCGGCGCTCGCGCGAAGAGGTAGGCGACATGCTGGCGCGCTTCGACGACACGGACCAGGCGCGCCTGCTGGATGCCATGCAGACCATCCGGAGTCTGCTCGACAGCCAGGGCGGCATGAAATTCGCGCAACCGTTCGTCGTGCGCCCCCACCGGCCCGGGGACATGGCATGGATCACATGCCGCCACGGTGAGCTGTATGCAAGACAGCAGGGTTGGGACGGCAGTTTCGAAACCCTGGTCGGCCAGATCTGCGAGGACTTCGAACGCCACTTCGACCCGGCACTGGAACACTGCTGGATCGCGGAACGGGCGGGAGAGCGCATCGGCTCGATCGCGCTGGCACGCGGCGACGAGGAAGGCGTGGCGAAACTGCGTCTCCTCCTCGTCGAGGAACAGGCCCGCGGGTTTGGACTCGGCTCGCACCTGGTCGACCTGTGCCACCAGTTCGCCCGCGCCGCCGGCTACCGCAAGATGCGCCTTTGGACCACGGACCAGCAGAAGGAAGCGCGCGGCATCTACCAGCGCAAGGGTTACCGGCTGGTCGCAGAGGACCCCGTGCATGCGTTCGGCCAGGACATGGTCAACGAGACGTGGGAGCTGGACCTGTGAAATTCGCGGCGTTCTTCCGCAATCTGAACCTGGGCCGTCCGCCCGCGCCGACCCGTACCGTGCTCGAGGCGGCCTTCACGGAGGCGGGAGCCGTCGACCCCTGCTCGTTCCTGACGAACGGCACGGTGGTATTCGAAGCGGGGTCGCCGGCCAAGGCCGCCCGCATCCTGAAAGCGGCCCAGGCCACGCTGCGCCGCGACGGCTTCGACGAACCGGCCGCGCTGCGCGACGTGGCCGGGCTGGCTGCGCTGGTCGCCAGCGATCCGCTGGCCGGCGTGGAGATGGACGAGGTCTACGCGCCGTGCGCCACATTCCTGATCGGGACGCCGGCGGATGGCGTGTCGCTGCCGTCGACCAACGCGAGGGGCGACATGCGCGTAGGCGATGTGCGCGTGGTGAGCTGGCACGACGGGATCCTGCTGTCGCTCACCTACAAGCTCGGCACCAGTGCGGGCAGTCCGAACGCGTTCGTCGAACGCACGCTGGACGTGCCGGCGACGACCCGCGTGTGGAACACGGTCGTCCGGCTCGTCCGCAAACATGCCGCTACACCGGATCCTTGACGACCCGGTCGACGTAGCACCAGCCCCACGTCTCCCCGTGCTCCTTCGAGCGGATCACGGGATGGCCCGTCGCATGGAAGTGCTTCGTGGCGTGCTTGTTCTTCGACTGGTCGCAGCAGCCGACGTGGCCGCACGTCAGGCACACGCGCAGGTGTACCCACGTGTCGCCCATTTTGAGACATTCCTCGCAACCGCCCGTATTGCCCTCGCGGGTCACGATGTGATGAAAGTGCTCGCAATCGTTGCTCATACCACCTCCCTATTGTTCGATCATCCCCCGGAGCCCGCTGGCCCGGTGCGTGCGCCGCAGGATCGCCTCGCCGAGCACGGCCGGCGCCGGCGTCGTCAACGTGAACTGGCGGCTGGCGCGCGTGATGCCCGTATAGACTAGCTCGCGCGCCAGCACGGCGCCCCCCTCTTTCGGCAGGGCCAGCACCGTGTGCGCGAACTCGGAGCCCTGCGATTTGTGGACCGTCATCGCATACGCCGTCTCCACGTGGCGCAGGCGCGTGGCCAGCACGCTGCGCACGTTGTCGCCTTCCAGGAACCACACGCGCAGCGAACCGGGACGGGCCGGATCCGGCAGTGCGAGGCCGATGTCGCCGTTGAACGTGCCCGTCGGGTAGTCGTTGCGGGTGACCATGACGGGGCGGCCCACGTACCAGTCGCTGCGCACGATCAGGCCGGCGTGCGCGAGACGCAGTTCGATCGCCTCGTTCAGGCCTTCGACGCCCCACTCGCCTTCGCGCACCGCGCACAGCACGCGGAACGCTTCGAAGCGCTGCAGCACGGCGCGCACCCACTCCTCGTGGTTCGCGTGACTGCCGCTACCTGCACGCAGCAGTTCGAGATACGGGCGATAACCCTCGTTCGCCAGCTGGATCACGTGGTGCTGGTGCGCGTGATCGATCCAGCGCAGCACGCCGGCCGCGTCGGGCGCACGCAGCGCCGCGGCCGCGCCGTCGACGTCGCCCGCGTTGACGGCCAGCGCCAGCTTGCCGATCGGACCGCCGAAGCGGCGGCTGTGGCGCAGCATCACGGTCTGCTGGGCGAGCGGGCCGCCCTGGCCCTCATACCCGGCCGGGATCGTCTCGCCGCTCGCGGCCTGCACGTACGCCAGCGTCTCCGCATCGTAGCGGCCGGCCTGCGCGTCGTGGCACAGGTCCCCCAGCACGGCGCCCGCTTCCACCGACGCCAATTGATCCTTGTCGCCCAGCAGGATCAAGGTGGCGCCCGCGGGCAGCGCGTCCAGCAGCGACGCCATCATCTCCAGGTGCACCATCGACGCTTCGTCGACGATCAGCACGTCCACGTCGAGCGGGTTGCCGCGGTGGTGCGCGAAGCTGCGCGTGTCCGGGCGCGCCCCAAGGAGACTGTGCAGCGTGCGCGCGGCGCCCATGCGCGCCGTCAGTTCGCGCAGCGGCAAGGCGCCGCCCACGCGGTCGGCCAGGTCGGTCAGCGCCTTGTCGATCGACTGCTTCAGGCGCGCCGCGGCCTTGCCTGTCGGGGCGGCGAGCGCGATGCGCTGGCGCGCGGCGTCCGGCGCCGTCGCGAACAACAGCGCCAGCAGGCGCGCCACCGTGTACGTCTTGCCCGTGCCCGGGCCGCCCGTGATGATGGCGAACGCGCCGCGCAGCGCGACGGCGCACGCGATGCGCTGCCAGTCGGGCGATTCGCCCGCGCGCTGGGCGCCGAACAGGGCTTCCAGCCACGTGTGCGCCTGCTCGATGTCGACGTCGCGGCGTTCCTGCGCGCGCATGCGCACGCACGTGGCGACCAGGGTCTCGTCGCGCCAGTAGCGGCGCAGGTAGAGCCGCGTGTCGTCCAGCACGAGCGGCTGGTCGTAATCGAGGTCGCCCACGCGCCACACCTGCTCGCACCCGGCCAGCTGAGACATCCACCCCTTCACGCCGCGCGGCAGCGGCTTGGCCGCCTTCGCCAACGCCTTCCAGTCCTCGTCGGCCCAGCCGAGCAGCGCGGCCGGATCGCCCACCAGGTCGTCCAGCATCAGGCAGCTATGGCCTCGCCCTTCCAGTTCGGACAGCACAAGGGACGCGAGCAGCAACGGCGTCGATCTGGCGCATGCGCCATCGCCCAGGCTCGCGACGAAGCGCGCGAATACGCCGGACAGCCGGCGCAGTTCGCCCGCTTCCGTCAGGCGTTCGACCTCGGCCCAGAACGTAGTCGTATCCCCGGTCGCATCAGGCTTCATGCGGCTCCCTTCCCAGCAGGCGATCCAGGCCGTCCAGCAGTTCCACGTCCGGCTCGATCAGGTAGCAGCCGTGCGTGGCCGGGTTGCCGATCCCGCGCAGGAACAGGAACACGGCGCCGCCCAGGTGCTCTTGCGGCGAATAATCGGCCCCGAGGCGTGCGCGCAGCAGGCGGTGCACGGCCAGCATGTAGATGGCGCCCTGGATGTCGTAACGGTGCTCGGCCATGCCGGCCGCCATCGCGGCCTGGGTGTACGCGGTGTCGCCCGGCCCCAGCGCATTCGATTTGTAGTCCAGCACCCAGTAGCGGCCGTGGCATTCGAACACGAGGTCCGTAAAACCCTTCAGCATGCCGTGCAGCTGGCGCTCCGGCAGGATCGGACGCGGCGTGTTCCCCAGCATGCGCTGGCGGCACAGGCGGTCGAGCGCGGCCACGTCCAGCTGGCGGCTCGGGAACCAGAATTCCATCTCGGCCAGCGGCGCGTCGATGTCCGCCAGCGCGCAGCCGACCGGAGGCAGCGGCGTGACGGCGATCATACGCAGCCAGGCCAGCGCGTCGTCGAGACGGTTGCCCCAGCCGGCACGCTGGATACGCTGTGCCAGACGCAAGCGGAATTGTTCGTCGTCGACCTGGCCGAAGCCCTCCTGCGCCATCCATTCCAGTTGCTCGTGCAGGAAGTTCCCGGGACCGGCGCCGCGCGGGAAGCGGTGCCACGGCGCGTCCTCGCTGTGCGTGACAGGCACGATGCCCGGGTCTTCCTCTTCCAGCAGGTTTTCTTCCTGCGGCCGCGTGGGCGGCGCGACGGCCACCGTGTTTTTTGTGAGCGACGTGAACGAACCCACGGCCCAGTTGCGCTCGAAGCGCGCCTCGAAGCGGGGCGGCTCCACGAGTTCCGGCCGCACGTCCTGCCGGCGCAACAGCGTGCAGCCGTCCGGGCTGGCCAGCGCATGCAATTCGATACCGTCGACATCGCCCCGCAGGTGTTCCCAGCGCTCGCGCACGGCAGCCGCGGGCACGGGCGTGCCGCCCGTCAACAGGTAGCCCAGTGCCGATTCGTGCAGCTGGTTCTCGCCCTTCTTGCGCGCCGCGACGGCCGCGACACCGAGCCACAGGAAATGGCGCGCCCGCGTCAATGCCACATACAGCAGGCGCAGGTCCTCTTCCAGGCGCGCACGGTCGACGGCCTCCATGGCCGCGTCGGACAGCGCCAGGTCGATACGGCGCTCGCCATCCTCTTCCACGTATTCGAAGAATGCGCGGTTGCGACGGTCCGTCTTGCGCGCGGTGACGGCGAACGGCAGGTACACGAGCGGATATTCCAGGCCTTTCGACTTGTGCACCGTGACGACCTTGACGAGCTCCGCATCCGACTCCAGCCGCAGCACGCGTTCGTCGCCGCCGTCTCCCATGCCTTCGGCCTGTTCGGCGAACCAGCGGATCAGCGCCTGTTCGCCGTCCAGCTCGCGGCTCGCTTCCTGCAGCAGTTCCGCGAGGTGCAGCAGATTCGTCAGGCGCCGCTCGCCGCCCGGCGCCGCCAGCAGCTTGGCGGGCAGGCCCAGTTCGTGGATGAAGCGGCGCAGCATCGCGAGCACGCCCTGCCGCTGCCACGACTGGTGCAGCGATTTCAGTTGCTCGACGCGGACTTCCCACGCCAGTTCGTCGCTCGCGAGCTGCGCCAGTTCCGCCAGCGGCAGCGCGCACGTCGCCGTCGCGAACGCGGCACGCGCAAGCGTGACGTCGAGCGGGTTCGCCACCGCCTGCAGCCAGCGCAGCACGTCGCGCGCCTCGTCGCTCTCCACCACGGAATCCTGGTCGGACAGGTACACGCTCGCGACTTTCCGTTGCACGAGCGCGCGCCGGACGGCCGCCGCCTCGCGCCGGTCGCGCACGAGGATCGCGATATCGGCGGGCATCAACCGGGTAAAGCGGCCGACATCGTCCGCGAAGCCGGCGCGTGGATCGTTCAGCAGCCGGACGATGTGCTCCGCGCAGTGCTGGGCGAAGAACTCCCGGTAATCGTCCGCGCGCAGGTCCTCGACCTCCGCGACGCCCACGGCCAGCGCCTGGAACGGGCCCTCGACGCCCACCAGTTGCTGCTTGCGTCCCGCCGCGTCGACCGCGTCGAACGGCAGCGGATTCTCCTCGCCCTTGCGGAAGCGGAACGCGCCGGCCGCGTAATTCCCTTCCGCGTGGCGGAACAGCTGGTTGACGGCGGCGACGAGCTGGCGCGTCGAGCGGTAGTTCGTGCCCAGCTGGTAGTGGCGGCCGTGCGTGGCCCGGCGGGCCGACAGGTAGCTGTGGATGTCCGCGCCGCGGAAGCCGTAGATCGACTGCTTCGGGTCGCCGATGAGGAACAGGCCGCGCGCGGGGTCGTTGTCGGCCACGCGGTACAGCAAATCGAAGATGCGGTACTGGTCGGGCGACGTGTCCTGGAATTCGTCGACCATCGCCACCGGATACTGGTCGAGGATACGGCGGCGCAGCGCCTCGCCGTTCGGTCCCTCCAGCGCATCCTTCAGGCGCACCAGCATGTCGGCGAAGCCGAACTGGTGGTTGCGGCGCTTCAATTCCGCCATGCGGTGCGCGATGGCGCAGGCGGCGTGGCGCAGCAGCGCGTGGGCTACCGGCGCAATCGCATCGAGTCCTTCCTTGAGCGCCGAAGTGTGCTCGAAGCACTCGGGAATCGGCGCGCTGTAATCCTTGCTGAACGCATCGAGGATGCCGTCGGGGGTGAGTCGCCCCCACAAGGCGTCGGTTAGTTGCGGATAGTGGGCTTGCGGATCGTCAGCCCAATGGCGCAACGCATCGAAACCCTTGGCGAGCGAGTCGGGGCGCATCTTGTTGCCGTTGAAGGCCTTCGGATTCACGCTCCGCTGCGCCGCGATCCACGACTCCATCGCATCCGCGCGCGCATGCCAGCCTTCCTTCAGCCGCTTCAACGCATCGCGCTGCTCGCGTTCGGCGTCGGCGATGACGGCGCCCAGCGGCCGGTCTCTCAGGTCGTCGATGCGGCCGGCGCGCTGCACCAACTCGCGCACGGAGCGTTTCAGCGCGTCGACGTCGCTCCAGCAGGACAGGAGGCTCGACAGCGCCGCGCCGGACAGCGGGTACACGTGCTGCCGCCAGTAATCGTGCGCCGCATCTTCGAACAGCGCGCGCTCGTCGCTGACGAGTTCTTCGTCGAACAGGCTGCCGCTGTCGAACGCGTGCTCGCGCAGCATGCGCTGGCACCACGCGTCGATGGTGAAGATCGCCGCCTCGTCCATCGTCTCGGCCGCGAGGACCAGCCTGTGCGCAGCCACGAGCCGGGACGCTTCGTCGTCGTACGCGTCGGCCAGCGCTTCCAGATAGGGATCGTCCGGCTCGATCTCGCCACGGAAGCATGCCGCCGCCTGCACGAGACGCTCGCGTACGCGGTTCGACAGTTCACGCGTGGCGGCGCGCGTGAAGGTCATGACGAGGATCTCGGGCGGCATCAGCGGACGGGTAAACCCGCTGTCGCCGCCGTGGCCCAGCACGAGGCGCAGGTACAGCGCGGCGATGGTCCACGTCTTGCCGGTGCCCGCGCTGGCCTCGATGAGGCGCGAGCCGTGCAGCGGGAAACTCAGTGCGTCGAGGAGCTGGCTCATGCCTCGCCTCCCTCGAAGCGGGTCACGGTCACGCTGTCCTTCAGCCAGGCGACGAGAGGACCGTACAACGCCTCCGCCACGAGCGGCCAGCCGCCGGCCGCGCGCAGCAGCGCGAACTCGGGCCACAGGCGCGCGAGGCACGGGTCCGTCACTTCGCCGTCGATCTCGAAGCCGCCGTCATACGTCTCGCGCGCATCGCCGCCGGAGAAGTGGGCCAGCGCCGTCTTGCAGGCAACGGGCAGCGGCCGGTCGAGGTTCGAACGCCACAGCGCCACCAGCGTCTCCAGTTGCGCGAGCGCCTGGCCACGCTCCAGCGGCGCCATCGCGAGGCTGGCGTCGCGCGCGACGAGCACCCCGCCCACGCGCTCGCCCATCGCGGCGGCGGCCAGCTGGCGCAGCCACGGGCCGATCAGTTTGTCGCCACGGGGCTCGCCCTTGCGGTCCAGCACCTTGGACGACATCTGCAGCAGCCACACGGTGTCCTCGTCGTTGCTGCGCAGGCGGTCGATCCAGTCCTCGATGCGTACGCCGCCCACGAGGGCGCTGACGACGAGTTTCGGCGCCGGTTTCGGATAGCGCGCGCCGGCTGCGAGCCACGCGCGGCGCACCGGCACGAGGTCGTCGACGAGCTGCTGCTGCCATTGCCGGCCCACGAGACCGATGGGCAGCACGCCTTCGCGCGCGAGCCGCGCCGCGCGCGTCTCCAGCACGTGGCGGACCTCGTGCGGCGCTTCCGGCGTGCCGCTGTCGTCGAGCAGCGTGTCTTCCAGGAAGTAGCGGTCGAGCGCGTCGAGCGAGAACGGTTCCTCGTCCTCGCCGACGACTTCCAGGTCCGCGAACGTCACGCCGAGGCGGCGGCGGAAGAAGAAGCGCGCGGGCTGGCGCAGGAAGCTCGCCACTTCGCCCAGGGTGAGGCGGTAGTCGGCATCCAGTTCGAACGGCGGCAAAGGATCGGAATCAAGCGCGTCGCCGACGCCTGCGGTCTCGGCGCCGTGCGCTGCGTCGGCGCCGTGCGCCGACCGCCACTCGCCCGCATACGTGAGCAGGCCGCCCCGCTCGAAGTAGCGGCGCGAGAACGGCTGCAGCGCGTGCACGGTGGTGCGTTCGGCCAGGTCGAGGTCCCAGCCGGCGGCCAGGTAATCGCGCAGCTGCGACACGAGCACGGACGCCGGCTGCTCCGTGTTGTCGCGTACGTTGCGGCCCACCCAGCTCACGTACAGCTTGTCGCGCGCGGCCAGTACCGCTTCCAGCATCAGGTAGCGGTCGTCGTCGCGGCGCGAGCGGTCGCCCGGGCGGGACAGGCCCGGCAGCGCCAGCAGGTCGAAGTCGGACTGGTGGCCGCGGCGCGGGAAGTCGCCGTCGTTCATGCCGAGCAGGCAGACGACGCGGAACGGCACGGCGCGCATCGGCATCAGGGTGCAGAACGTGACGCCGCCCGACACGAACTGGTGCGACAGCGCCGGCTGGTCCAGCTGGCCGAGCCACGCCTCGCGCATCACGGCGAGCGACACGGGTTCGTCGAACAGCGCGTTCTCGCAGATCTCCAGCCAGCATTGCAGCGCTTCTTCCAGCTGGTGCAGCATCAGGCGGTCTTCCTCGTTCGTCGCGCGGAAGAACCTTGCCAGCAGCGCGCGGGCGCAATCGCCCCACTTCATCGGCGTCTGGACGCGGTCGAGGTCTTCGCGCCACGCGAGCAACGCTTCGACCAGTTCCGCCAGCGAGCCCGCCAGCGCGGCGTCGAGGCCGCCCACTTCCGGATACGGTTCGATGTCGCGGAAGCTCGCGCCGTGGCCGGTCGCGTAGCCGAGCAGCATGCGGCGCACGCCGAACAGCCAGGAATTCTGTTCGCCGGCCGAGCCGAGGCCGAGTCCCGCGCGGTGGCGCTGGTCCAGGCCCCAGCGCACGCTGGCGCCCTCGATCCAGTGGCCGAGGATGGGCAAATCGGCTTCTTCCAGGCCGAAGCGGCCGGCCAGCGCGGGCACGTCGAGCAGGTCGCGCACCTCGCTCTGGCGGCAGCGCTGCTGCGGCAGGCGCAGCAGCCATTCCAGCGCGACCAGCAGCGGGTTCACGCTGCGGTCCTTCACGTCGCCGATCTCGAACGGGATGTAGCGCGGGTCGCTGCGCTTCTGCTGGTCGAACACGGCGTGGACGGCGGCCGAGAAGGTTTCGATGTCCGGCACCATCACGACGACGTCGCGCGGACGCAGCGGATCATCTGTCTCTTGCGCGAACCACGACAGCAGCTGGTCGTGCAGCACCTCCACTTCGCGCTGCGCGCTGTGGGCGATGTGGAATTCGATCGACCGGTCGTCAAGCGGCGGCGGCGTATGCGGGTGCTCGGACAGCGGCAGCAGGTCGCGCACGGCCGCCTGCACCTGGCCCAGCAGAGTCTCGGGCTCGTCGTCGGAAAACAGGTCGATGCGCAGGTTGCCGAATTGCGCGCCCTCGCCGTTGTCGAATTCGTCGAGCATGCGCACGAAGTCGCGGCCCTGCCGCCCCCAGCTCGCGAGCAGCGGGTGGCTGTGCGCATGCAGCTGCTCGACGGGGATCTCGGACAGGTCGCTGCCGTTGCGGTGCTGCTGCCGCTTGTACGCGGCACGCAGCAGTTCGCGGCCTTCGATGATGTCGCCCCAGTAGAACTGGCACGGGTTCGGCACGGCCAGCAGCACCTGCGTGTGGCGCGACAGGCCCGCCATCGCCTGGATCGTCTGGTACGGCAGGGTCGACATGCCGAACAGGATCACGCGGCGCGGCAGGCGCAGCACGGGTTCGCGGTCTTCCAGTACCGCCGCCATGAATTGCTGGTGGATCGTCGCGCGGCCCGACCAGCGCCGCTCCGGCGGCAGGCTCGCGTGGATCTCGCGCCAGAGCTGCGCCTGCCAGCACTGGTCCGGCGCCAGCGGGATGGGATCGCCGCCCGGACGGCGCAACTGGTCGCGGTCCTCGGCCCAATCCGTGAGCCAGTCGGCGCGGTAGACCTGGTACTGGTCGTACAGATCGGCGAGGCGCTCGGCCAGCTGCAGGCGGCGCTCGGCGTCGCCGTCGGAGAGAAAATGACGCAGCGGTTCGAACTTATCCTTCTGCAGCAGCTCGGGCAGCAGGCGCATGAGGCGCCACGTGAGCGCGTCCTTGTCGAACGGCGAGCGGCGCGGCACCCGTTCCGGGCCCAGCATGCCGCGGTACGCCTCCCACTGGAAGCGCGCCGGCAGCGCCACGCGCGTGGCCGCGCACACGCCCAGCTCTTCCGCCAACGCGATCTTGAGCCACTCGGCGACGCCGTTGGACTGGACGAGCATGATCTCTTCTTCCAGCGGACCGAGCGGATTGTCGCGCAGCCAGTCGAAGACGGCAGCACGCAACAGCTCCATCTGGTTGCCGTGGAGGATGAGGAGGCCGGGACGGATCGGGGATGGCATGGCGGGACGTGGCGAAGAGACTCGCGCAGCATACTACTTCCGGGCGGCCGGCGGTAGAGCTGGCGGGTATCTAGACCTGGTGATCCTGCTGGCGCGCGCCCAGTTCGGCGAGGATGTGGCGTTCCAGCCGCGGCAGCAGGCCGCGCAGCCGGGCCGCCAGGGTGCGTGCCTGGCCCAGCGCGCCCGGCTCGACCTGGCGTTCCAGATCGGCGCACACATCGCTGAAGCCCAGTGCGCCGACCGTGCGCGCCTCCGATTTCAGCCGGTGCGCCACCGCCGCCGCCCGGGCCGGTTCCTGCGCCACCAGCGCGCGGTCGATCTCGTGCATGCCGTCGCGGGCAGCGTCCAGGAACAGGAAGGCGTATTTGCGCATGCGCTCGGGCTGGCCGCCGAACGCGTCGGACAGCACGCCCAGGTCGAGCAGCGTGTCCGTCCTGGGGGTGTCCAGCATGTCCGGTCGGCGCTGCTGTTGCGTGCCCTTGCGGCCGAGTGCGCGCGCGATCGTCGCGATCAGCGTCTCGGGCGCCGCCGGCTTCGTCAGGAATTCATCCATGCCGGCCGCCAGGCACCGGGCCTGGTCCTCGATTCCCGCGTTCGCCGTCATCGCGATCACTTTCAGGCCGGCCAGCCGTGCATCCGCGCGGATGCGGCGCGTCGCTTCGTAGCCGTCCATCACGGGCATCTGCACGTCCATCAGGACGCAGTCGACAGGCCCTTCGGCCAGCCGGTCCAGCGCCTGGGCACCGTCGTCCGCGACGACGACCCGCGCGCCGGCATCCTCGAGCAGCTCGCGCGCCACCAGCTGGTTGAATGCATTGTCCTCGACGAGCAGGATCGTGCAGCCCGCCAGCGCTCCCGGTTCGGCCTGCGGCGCCGGCGCTGCGGGGCGTGGCGCCGTCAGCGGCTGCAGGCGCGCCGTGAACCAGAACGTGCTGCCCTGCCCCGGCACGCTCGTCGCGCCGACCTCGCCGCCCATCAGCTCCGCCAGCTGCTTGCTGATGACGAGGCCCAGGCCCGTGCCGCCGTGGACGCGCGTCGTCGACGGGTCGGCCTGGTGGAACGGCGTGAACAGCTGCGCCAGGTCGTCCGGCGCAATGCCGATGCCCTGGTCCTCGACATCGAAGCGCACGAGCACGTCGGCGCCCACGGTCCGCTCGACACGGGCCCGGACGTGGATGGTGCCGTGCTCGGAAAACTTGATGGCGTTGCCGACGAAGTTCAGCAGCACCTGTTCCAGCCGCAGCGGATCGCCGCGGACGGGCCATTTCAGCTCGGGCGCCACGTCGAACGCGAGCTCGAGGCTGCGCGCCGTCGCCTGCGCGCCCAGCTGGCTCTCGACGTTGCGCTTCAGCGCGTCGAACGTGAAGTCGCGCAGTTCCAGCTCGACCTTGCCGGCCTCGATCTTGGAAAAGTCGAGGATGTGGTTGATGATGCCCAGCAGGTGCTGTGCCGAATGCTGGATCTTGCCCAGGTAGTCGCGCTGCTTCGGCTCCTCCGCGCGCTTGCCCGCCAGGTAGGCCATGCCGATGATGCTGTTCATCGGCGTGCGGATTTCATGGCTCATGTTGGACAGGAAGTCGCTCTTGGCGCGGCTGGCCGCGTCGGCCCTGGCCTTCAGCGCGTGCAGTTCCGTGACGTCGGTCGAGACGCACAGCACCGCCCCGACTTCGCCATCGCCGGCGAAACGCACGGGCACCTTCACGCTCCACAGCTCGCGCGCGACGCCGTCGCTGCCCGCGAACGTGTTCTGCACCGCGCGTTTCTCGCCCAGTTCCAGCACGGGCTGGTCGATCGCCCACAGCGCGTCGGCCTGCGCGGGCGGCATCACCTCGCGGTCGCGCCGGCCCACGATGTCGCTTGCGGGGAGGCCGCAGGCGGCGGCCATCTTCGCGTTGACGTAGCGGTAGCGGCGGTCGCGGTCCTTCAGGTAGACGTACGCGTCGACATTGTCCAGCACGAGGTCGAGCAGCCGGCGCTGGTCGACGGCCGACTTGCGCGAGCGGGCCAGGTTGAGGAACAGCGCATAGACGAGAAGGGTCGCGCCGAAGCCGCCCACGCCGGCCAGCCAGGGGAATACGCGGCCGAAACCGTCGACGAGATCGGCGCGGCGGGCGACGAAGCGGGCCTTCCACAGGTTGTCGTCGAAGCGCACGGGCAGCACGGTTTCCAGCAGGTCGTCCGCGTGGGCGAGCGCCGGGCCGGCGCCGTCGTACAGCAGGTTGTCCGCATCGTTCACGTGCAGCGGGCCGGTCGCCCGGCTGTCGGCCGCCGCGTACAGCTGCAGCGCCATGGGCGCATCGCCGCCCGGCAGGGCCCCGCGCACGAGGGCAGGCAGGGAAAAGCCGATGCCGACGGAGCCCGCATACGCGGCGCGGCGGCCTTCGACGTCGGGCGGGACGGGGCCGTCCGTGCGGTAGACGGGCATGCGCAGACCCAGGCCGAGATGGCGCACGGGGTGCTCGACCACGATGGGCTTGCCGGAGGCCGCCATGCGGCCGCTGTCGCGCGCCCGTGCGAGGGCCTGCGCAACGGCGGGCGCGCCGCCTGCCAGGTCAGCCCCGGCCTTCTCCGGCAGCCACGGCTCCAGGTAGGTCAGCACGGTGTGGGAAGGACGCCGCACGCCGGGCCGGATGGCGAAATCGGGATAGCCGGCCGGATCGAGGCTGCGGTCCGCGCGCACGGCCGCGACGAACGCGTCGCGCGCGCCCTCCTCCACGTACGCGGCGTAATTGACCGATTCGAGCGCCGGATAGTGCTCGGCCACGCGCAGCGCCTGGACGTAGCGGTGGAATTCCAGCCGCGTGACGGTACCGCTTGCCTGGAACAGCCCGGCCAGGCCGCGCACGACGTCCGCATAGGACTGCACGGCACCGGCGAGCTGCTGGCGGCCGGTGCGTGCCAGGTGGTCGAAGCGCGCCTGCGTCTCGACGTCGACCGTGCGGGCCGCGCCCAGGTACAGGCCGGTGCCCACGAGCAGGGCCAGCGCGACCCCGCCGGTCCACAGCGTGGCCGTCTTTCCCGTGTTACGCGTCGTGATTTCTGCCTTGGGCATATTTCCGTGCGGAAATTTTTGTATGTTTGTTAGTATGTCCGAATCGAACCGAAATTGCGAGCTCAACAATAAGGAATGCATATGCGTGAAGCAGATAACGGACATCTCGACCCCTGGCTGTGGCTGGAAAACGTCGATTCCGACCGTGCGCTCGGCTGGGTGGCCGAGCGCAATGCGGAAACGGAACGCGAACTCACCGCCCTTCCCGGCTACGCGGCCCTGCGCACGCGGCTGAAGACGATCCTCGATTCGCGCGACCGCATTCCCTATGCAGGCCACCACGCCGGCCGCTTCTACAACTTCTGGCGCGACGCCGACCACGAGCGGGGCATCTGGCGCCGCACGACCCTGGATGAATACCGCAAGCCGGAACCCGCCTGGGAAACGGTGCTGGACCTGGACGCCCTCGCCCGCCTTGAAAACGAAAACTGGGTCTGGGCCGGGGTGACGTTCCTGGAACCGCACGGCACGCGCTGCCTCGTCTCGCTGTCGCGCGGCGGCGGCGATGCCCACGTCGTGCGCGAATTCGACGTGGCGACGCTCGCGTTCATCGAAGACGGCTTCACCTTGCCGGAAGCGAAGACGAGCGCCGGCTGGATAGCCGCCGGCGCGCTGTTCGTCGCCACCGACTTCGGCCCCGGCTCCATGACCGAATCCGGCTACCCGCGCATCGTCAAGGCGTGGCGGCGCGGCACGCCGCTGGAAGACGCCACGCTCGTCTACGCAGCGCAGGAAGAGGACTTGTCCGTCTCGGCCTGGCAGGATCCGACACCCGGCTACGAGCGCCAGTTCGTGCTGCGCCAGATCGATTTCTACAGCAGCGAGTTGTTCCTGCGCGATCCAGCGAGCGGCCACCTGACGCCCATCGAGAAGCCGCTCGACGCGAACGCGTTCGCACTGCGCGACCAGTTCATCGTCGAGCTGCGCTCGGACTGGACGGTGGGGGACCGCACCTGGCCCCAGGGCGCCCTGCTTGCCATCCCCTTCGACCGCTTCCTGGACGGCAGCCGCGATTTCGACGTGCTGTTCGACCCGACGCCGACGACGTCGCTGGACGGCATCGCGGCCACGCGGGGCGCGCTGTTCCTCACGATACTCGACAACGTCAAGAACCGGATCGTGGAATGGCGGCAGGTGGACGGCCGCTGGCAGCGCCGCGACGTGGAGGCGCCGGGCATGGGGGCGCTGCACGTCTCCGCCGTCGACGAATACGACTCGGACCAGGTTTTTCTCACCGTGACCGACTTCCTCACGCCGAGCAGCCTGTATCTGATGGAGGCCGGGAGCGACGGCCGCGAGCTGCTGAAGTCGATGCCGGCGTTCTTCGATGCGGCACCCTATGCCGTCAGCCAGTTCACGGCACAGTCGCCGGACGGCACGCACGTCCCGTATTTCGTCGTGATGCGCAAGGACGCGCCGCTGGACGGCACGCATCCGACCCTGTTGTACGGCTACGGCGGCTTCGAAGTGTCGCTGACGCCGTTCTACAGCGGCACCACGGGCGAGGCGTGGCTCGCGCAGGGCGGCGTGTATGTGCTGGCGAACATCCGCGGCGGCGGCGAGTTCGGGCCGCGCTGGCACCAGGCGGCGCTGAAGGAAAACCGGCAAAAGGCGTTCGACGATTTTCTCGCGGTCGCCGAAGACGTCATCCGCCGCGGCATCACGACCCCGCCCCATCTCGGCATCATGGGCGGCAGCAACGGCGGGCTGCTCGTGGGCGCGGCATTGACGCAGCGCCCGGACCTGTTCGGCGCCGTCGCCTGCCAGGTGCCGCTGCTGGACATGCGCCGCTATCACGAGCTGCTGGCCGGCGCGTCGTGGATCGGCGAGTATGGCGACCCGGACGATCCCGACGAGTGGGACTACATCGCCCGCTACTCGCCTTACCAGAACGTATCACCCGACAAGCGCTACCCGCGCGTACTGTTCACGACGTCCACCCGCGACGACCGCGTCCACCCGGGTCATGCGCGCAAGATGGCGGCGCGGATGCGCGAGCAGGGGCACGACGTGCTGTACTGGGAAAACACGGAGGGCGGCCATGCAGGGGCGGCGAACAACGAGCAGACGGCGACGATGTGGGCGCTGACGTATGCTTTTCTTTTGAGGAAACTCAAGTAATTGCACTTAGAAAACGCTGGACATGACCCGTTTCGCCGGTAACCATCAGTTAGCAAGCTAACGCAACTGGCACATTCGATATGAAACTAGCAGGGTTGCTAGGACGCTAAATGAATGTTGCATGGAATACTTGTTTCTCACACATCTTTCCATGGAGGAGCGGCGATGGCTAATGATTTCGTTACCGAAGCAAGCCTGCGGGAACCGTCGACAGGCACCCTGATGATGAAAACGCCCGCATCCCTGGCGCCCTCCATCAGCGATCTCAAGAAATACCGGATCAGCAAACGCGAGAGCCAGGAGAAATTCTGGGGCCGGTTTGGCGTCACGCAATCCAGCGGCAGCCGCTTCGAAACGGGTCTGGCCATTCCGGCCCCGGTCGCCCTGCTGTTGAAACTTTATGTCAACGGCAAGCTCAACGATGGTGATCTTCTGGGGTAATCAATCCCAGCGAGATTGCCCTCACGACCGCCTGTTGCCGGGTGTTGACGTTGAACTTCTGGCGAATATTGCCCATATGGAAGTTCACCGTCGCCTCGGAACAGCCGGTGATTTTTGAAATTTCCCACGACGACTTGCCCACCATGACCCAGTTGAGCACTTCCAGCTCGCGCGGGGTCAGGCGCGGCGCCGCCTCCTGCGACGGCGGCGGGCAGAAACGCACGCCCGACGCATACGCATAATCCCGCACCAGCGCCAGATCGGGCAGCATGCTCGACACGTCGCGCAGGAATGCCCCATCCGCCGCCGTGTCGACGGCAAAACTCAGCAGCCCAAACTCCCCGTTCGGACCATGGATCGGAAACGTCACGCCGGCGCGGATGCCGTACGTGCACGCCTCTTCGTACAAGGCGCGCTGGGCCGGGCTGCGAAAGATCTCCGGCTGCCAGATCAGCGGCAAGGTGGTGGCGAGGCAGTGGCTGACGACGGGATCGACATAAGCGAAGCGCTCGGCGTCATAGCGTTCACGCCATTTTGTCGGGTAATTGCTCTGTATAAATGCGTTCTCGAGCCGCGCATGGCGCGAGCCCGACATGCCGAACAACACCTTTTCGAACCCATAGTGGCGACCAAGGGCGAACAGCGCTTCGCCCCAACCGGACGCGGTGTCGGTATGTAACAACTCGTCCAAATCGACGGTCTTCATGGATGCCTCGCGCTGTTGAATAGGGTGTAATGACACCCCGCTATGCTAGTTGAGTTGTAACCAAAAAGCACGAAAAATTGGTGTTTTATTCATTATGGCAGAGCTCGGATATGGGATCGGTTGTCGTTCCGATACATCTTGAACAAGGCCCGCCAGCGAATCGTGCGCCAGTCTTTACGATTTTCAATTATCCTCGCGCGAATTGTCCATTTAAAATTTCAAAAATGCAAGTTTATGGTGGATTCGTAACAATCCTGTCCAGAAGCACATACATATGCTTGACTTGACCGGACGCGGGTGTATCGTTGCGTTTTCTTGGCATTTAACAATGCGCGTTGTCTAAAAACCATGCGCGCCAGCCCTTCCGCTTTTCTCTTCGAGGATTCCTAGTCAATGAATAACATGACCGACATGGCCGAACAGCTCGACGTCAAGCTGTTGCTGTCCACGCTGATGGCGCTGAAAAAAGGCGACTTCTCGGTACGCATGCCGTCCGACTGGACCGGCGTGTCCGGCAAGATCGCCGATACCCTGAACGACATCATCGAGACCAAGGAAAAGATGGTCGAGGCGGTCACGGAAGTGTCGCGCGTCGTGGGCCGCGAAGGCCACCTGACGCAGCGCGCCTCCGTGCCCGGTGTCGTGGGCGGCTGGTCGACCATCATCAGCTCGGTCAATACGCTGATCGACGACCTCGTGCGCCCGACGACGGAAATGGCGCGCGTCATCGGCGCCGTCGCGAAGGGCGACCTGTCGCAGACGATGGCGCTGGAAGTCGACGGCCACCCGCTGAAGGGCCAATACCTGCGCGCGGCGACCACCGCGAACACGATGGTGGAACAGCTGTCGTCGTTCTCGTCCGAGGTGACGCGCGTGGCGCGGGAAGTCGGTACGGAAGGTAAGCTGGGCGGCCAGGCATATGTCCCGGGCGTCGCGGGCACGTGGAAGGACTTGACGGACTCCGTGAACTCGATGGCGGGTAACCTCACGTCGCAGGTGCGTAACATCGCGGAGGTGACCACCGCCGTGGCGAACGGCGACTTGTCGAAGAAGATCACGGTGGACGTGCGCGGCGAGATCCTGCAGCTGAAGGACACCATCAACGTGATGGTGGACCAGCTCCGCTCCTTCGCGTCCGAGGTGACCCGTGTGGCGAGGGAGGTCGGTACGGAAGGCAAGCTCGGCGGCCAGGCCTACGTGCCCGGCGTCGCGGGCACGTGGAAGGACTTGACCGACAACGTGAACTTCATGGCGTCCAACCTCACGGGCCAGGTGCGTAACATCGCGGCGGTGACGACCGCGGTGGCGAACGGCGACCTCGGTAAAAAGATTACCGTGGACGTGAAGGGCGAGATCCTCGAGCTTAAAAACACCATCAACGTGATGGTGGACCAGCTGTCCTCGTTCGCATCGGAGGTGACCCGCGTCGCAAGGGAGGTCGGTACGGAAGGTAAACTCGGCGGCCAGGCAATGGTGAAAGGCGTCGCGGGCACGTGGAAGGACTTGACCGACTCCGTGAACTCGATGGCGGGTAACCTCACGGGCCAGGTGCGTAACATCGCGGACGTGACGACCGCCGTGGCGAACGGCGACTTGTCGAAGAAGATCACGGTGGACGTGAAGGGCGAGATCCTCGAACTGAAGAACACCATCAACGTGATGGTGGACCAGCTGAACTCCTTCGCGTCCGAGGTGACGCGCGTGGCCCGCGAAGTGGGTACCGAGGGCAAGCTGGGCGGCCAGGCGAACGTGCCGGGCGTCGCGGGTACGTGGAAAGACCTGACGGACGGCGTGAACTCGATGGCGGGTAACCTGACGGCGCAGGTGCGTAACATCGCGGACGTGACGACCGCCGTGGCGAACGGCGACCTGTCCAAGAAGATCACGGTGGACGTGAAGGGCGAGATTCTGGAACTGAAGAACACCATCAACGTGATGGTGGACCAGCTGTCCTCGTTCGCATCGGAGGTGACCCGCGTGGCGCGTGAGGTGGGTACGGAAGGTAAGCTGGGCGGCCAGGCGTACGTGCCGGGCGTCGGCGGTACCTGGAAAGACCTCACCGACAACGTGAACTTCATGGCATCGAACCTGACGGGCCAGGTGCGTAACATCGCGGCGGTGACCACCGCCGTGGCGCGCGGCGACCTGTCGAAGAAGATCACCGTGGACGTGAAGGGCGAGATTCTCGAACTGAAGGACACCATCAACGTGATGGTGGACCAGTTGTCCTCGTTCGCATCGGAAGTGACCCGCGTGGCGCGCGAGGTGGGTACGGAAGGCAAGCTGGGCGGCCAGGCGAACGTGTCGGGTGTCGCGGGTACGTGGAAGGACTTGACGGAGAACGTCAACCAGCTTGCGGCAAACCTGACGAACCAGATGCGCGCGATCGGTGAAGTGGCGACGGCGGTGACGCGTGGCGACCTCTCGCGTTCCATCCAGGTGGAAGCGCGCGGCGAGGTGTCCTACCTGAAGGACAACATCAACGAGATGATCCGCAACCTGAAGGAGACGACGCAGAAGAACGCGCAGCAGGACTGGCTGAAGACCAACCTGGCGCGCTTCACCCGCCTGCTGCAGGGCCAGCGCGACCTGCAGGCGGTGACGAAGCTGATCCTGTCCGAGCTGGCACCGCTGGTCTCGGCGCACCACGGCGTGTTCTACATGATGGATTCGCAGGAAGCCGACGCGCGCCTGCGCATGATCGCGTCGTACGGCTACCGGTCGAGCAGAAAACTGCCGACGTCGTTCCTGCCGGGCGAAGGCCTCGTCGGCCAGTGCGCGCTGGAGAAGACCCGCATCTGGCTGACGGACGTCCCGCGCGACTACATCGTCGTGTCGTCCGGCCTCGGTTCCGCGCCGCCGACCAACATCGTCGTGCTGCCGATCCTGTTCGAACAGCAGGTCAAGGCCGTCATCGAGATCGCGTCGCTGGACCGCTTCACCGAAACCCACCTCTCCTTCCTCGACCAGCTGATGGAATCCATCGGCGTCGTGCTGAACACGATCGAGGCGAACAGCCGCACGGAATCGCTGCTGACCCAGTCGCAGTCGCTGGCGCAGGAACTGCAGCAAACGAACCAGGAACTGGCGGAAAAGGCGCGCCTGCTGTCCGAGCAGAACATCGAGGTGGAGCGCAAGAACCGCGAGGTGGAACAGGCGAAGCTGGCGCTGGAAGAAAAGGCGACCCAGCTGGCGCTGTCCTCGAAGTACAAGTCGGAGTTCCTGGCCAATATGTCGCACGAGCTGCGTACGCCTTTGAACTCGCTGCTGATCCTCGCGCAGCAGCTGTCCGACAACCCGGAAGGCAACCTGTCGTCCAAGCAGGTGGAATTCGCGAAGACGATCCACGGCTCCGGCTCCGATCTGCTGACGCTCATTAACGACATTCTCGACCTGTCGAAGATCGAGTCGGGTACGGTCACGCTGGACGTGTCGGAATACCGCTTCTCGAACCTGCGCAACTACGTGGACCGCACGTTCCGCCACATGGCCGAGGCGAAGCACCTGGGCTTCGCGGTGGAGCTGGCGGAGAACCTGCCGACCGCCGTCATGACCGACACGACGCGCCTGCAGCAGGTCCTCAAGAACCTGCTGTCGAACGCGTTCAAGTTCACCAGCCACGGCAACGTGTCGCTGACGATCAGCCTCGTGACGAGCGGCTGGACGGCCGACCACCCGCACCTGCTGCATGCGGACGCCGTGCTGGCGTTCTCCGTGCGCGATACCGGCGTGGGCATCCCGGCCGACAAGCTGCAGCTGATCTTCGAAGCGTTCCAGCAGGCCGACGGTTCCACCGCCCGCAAGTACGGCGGCACGGGCCTGGGCCTGTCGATCTCGCGCGAACTGGCGCGCCTGCTGGGCGGCGAAATCCGCGTGGAGTCCACCGTCAACATCGGTTCCACGTTCACCCTGTACCTGCCGTACAACCGCGCGGGCTTCATCAACTACGAACAGACCCGCCAGCCGCAACCGGCACGCCTCGCCCCGCCGCAGCCGCAACCGTCGGCCCTGCCGGCACCGACGATGCTGCTGGAAGCGGAGCCGGAAGCGGTCACCAGCGTCACCCTGCCCGACCCGTCCGGCAGTCTGGTCGAATACGCGGCCATGCTGGACGACCGCGGCCTGATCGTGCCGGGCGACCCGTCCGTGCTGATCGTCGAGGACGACGAGCGCTTCGCCAAGACCCTGCTCGAATTCGCCCGCGAAAAGAACTTCAAGGGCATCGTCACGCATCGCGGCGATTCCGCGCTGTCGCTGGCGCGCGATTACCTGCCGTCCGCGATCCTGCTCGACATCGACCTGCCCGATATCGACGGCTTCACGGTGCTCGACCGCCTGAAACGCGACCCGAGCACGCGCCATATCCCGGTGCACGTGATGTCGTCGCTGCGCGAGCGCGAACGCGCGCTGCGCCAGGGCGCCATCTCGTACATCAACAAGCCCGTGAGCCGCGAGATGCTGCAGGAGGAATTCAAGCGCATCCAGAAATTCCTGATGGGCGGTAAACGCAGCCTGCTCGTCGTGGAAGACGACATGGCCCAGCGCGAATCGATCGTGGGCCTGATCGGCGATTCCGACGTGCGCATCGTGACGGCGGAAGACGGCAAGACGGCGCTGGAGGCGCTGGCGCAGCAGCACTTCGACTGCATGGTGCTGGACCTGACCCTGCCCGACATCTCCGGCTTCGACCTGCTCGACCAGATCGGCAAGCAGCAGGCCCTGCGCGACCTGCCGATCGTGATCTACACGGCGCAGGAACTGTCGCGCAAGGAGGTCACGAAGTTGAAGCGCTACGCCAAGACCATCGTCGTCAAGGATGCGCGCTCGCCGGAACGCCTGCTGGACGAGACGGCCCTGTTCCTGCACCGCTCGCAGGCCAGCCTGCCGGAAACGCAGCGCCGCATGCTGGAAGAGATCCACGCGGCGGACGGCGGCCTCGCGGGACGCAAGGTGCTGATCGTCGACGATGACCTGCGCAACATCTTCGCGCTGTCGTCGCTGCTGGAGCGCCAGCAGATGCAGGTGCTGTTCGCCGAGAACGGCCGCGACGGCATCGAGGTGCTGGAAAAGGATCCGACCATCGAGATCGTCCTCATGGACATCATGATGCCGGAGATGGACGGCTACGACACGATGCGCGCCATCCGCCGCATCCCGAAATTCAAGTCGCTGCCGATCATCACGCTGACCGCGAAGGCGATGAAGGGTGACCGCGACAAGTGCATCGCCGCGGGCGCGTCCGACTACATCACCAAGCCGGTCGACGTGGCCCAGCTGTTGTCGATGATGCGGGTGTGGTTGCACTGATGACCACGGCATCAAGTACCTGGACCGGCCTCGCGGCCGGGCTGGCCGTCGAGGAACTGGAGACGGAGCTGCTGCTGGAGGCGCTGTTCCAGCGCTTCGGCCACGAGTTCCGTGGCTACGACCGGGCCTACCTGCGCCGGCGGCTGGCCGACGCCATGCGCGCGCATGGTGCCGCCACGCTGTCCGGCCTGCAGGAAAAGGTCTTGCACCACCCGGCCGCGGCGTCCGCACTGCTGCGTACGCTGGCGCCGCAACCCGTCGACCTGTTCGAGAACACGGGCCACACGCAACGCCTGCGTACGGTGCTGGCGCCGGCGCTGCGCGCGTGGCCCGTGCCGCGCGTGTGGCTGGCGGAATGCGCCGGGGTCGGCGAAGCGTGGGGCCTGGCCATCGTGCTGGCGGAAGAAGGCGTGCTGGGCAAGCTGGACATCCACGCGACGCTCGCCAACGAGGAACTGGTGGCCGACATGCAGGACGCCTGGCTGCCCGTGGCCGAGCTGGACGCGGCGCAGACCCGCTACGCGGCCAGCGGCGGCCATGCCGCGCTGTCGACGTATTTCGAAGTGCGCGACGGCCAGGCGCGCCTGCAGCCGCAGCTGCGCCGGCGCATCACGTGGTCGCAGTACAGCCTCGTGACGGATGCGTCGTTCAACGAATTCCAGGCGATCCTGTGCTGCGGCGCGCTGTCCGACTTCGGGCCCGTGCTGCGCCAGAGGGTGCTGCGGCTGTTCCACGACAGCCTCGCGCGCTTCGGCGTGCTGTGCCTGGACCGGCCGCTGGCGGTGTCGGATGCGTATGCGGGCACGTACCAGGCGATCGAGGGGGATCGGCCGTGGTACAAGAGGGTCGGTTAGTATCAAGCCGTCATCCCGCGCAGGCGGGGATCCATACTGAGGCTCCGGAGCCGCGCAGATATCAAATCCTGAAACTCAGTATGGGTTCCCGCTTTCGCGGGAACGACGGTTACGTTACTTTAGCACTCGGCCTCTCTGCGATCCGGTCGCGCCACGCCTGCAGATTCACGAGGCCCTCGTCCGAGGGCCGGAATTTCATCAACCCGCGCGCGAACTCCAGCGCGCAGAACGCCGTGATGTCGGCGATCGTGAAGCGCTCGCCCGCCAGGTAATCGCGGTCCGCCAGCACGCCGTCGAGCCAGTGCGCCGTCTCGCGCATCTTGACGCCCTGCGCCGCGCCGAAGTCGGGAAACTGCGGCTGTTCCAGCGGCGCGAGGCCCGGATGCGTGTGGCGCAC
This sequence comes from Telluria mixta, assembly GCF_029223865.1. Classification (NCBI taxonomy): domain Bacteria; kingdom Pseudomonadati; phylum Pseudomonadota; class Betaproteobacteria; order Burkholderiales; family Oxalobacteraceae; genus Telluria; species Telluria mixta. The sequence continues at coordinate 4,639,180 of NZ_CP119520.1, read as the reverse complement.
GCAGTTGGCGATGCGCAGGAACAGCTGCAGCTCGCAGCGGCGGTCCATCATCTCGATGAACGCGCGTTCCTCGAAGTCCTCGCCCATCAGGTTCGGGTTCGGATACACACCCTCCAGCCAAGTACAGATAGCGCGCGTCTCGGCCAGCGTGCGGCCGTCGGGCAGTTCCAGCACGGGCACCTGGGCCATCGGATTCAGCGCCGCGAACGCCTCGCTGCGGTGCTCGCCCTTGCCCAGGTCGACCTGCACGGTGGTGATGTCCGTGATGCCTTTCTCGGCCATGAACATCAGGACGCGGCGCGGGTTCGGCGCGCGGGTGCTCGTGTACAGTTTCATCAAGCGTCTCCTCGTCGTTTGTCGCCGCCGATCATAGCGCATCCCTGCGCTTTTCCTCTCCATTTGCTCATTTGACAGTGCGCGCCGTTTGACCGTAGATTGGCGGATTGGCCGCGCGCGCCAACCCACGAACACGCGCGGGTCCGACATACATACACAATAGGATTTCCATGCACCGCAAGCTGCTTTCCGCCGCCGTCGCCCTTACCCTCGCGATTGCGCCCTTTCACGTCGGCGCCGCGCCTACCCGCGCAAGCGCGACGGCGAATGCCGACACCACCACGCAACTGCCGCGCGGCGTCATCCCGACGCATTACCGGATCGCGCTGACCCCGGACGCGGCCAACGCCTCGTTCGGCGCCCGCGCCGTCGTCACGATCAACGTCACCAAGGCGACCAGCACGATCACCCTGAACGCGGCCGACCTGAAATTCTCCAGAGTGACGCTGGCCCCGGCGGCCGGCGGCACGGAACGCGAAGCGACGGCCGCCGTCGACAACGACGCGCAGACCGCCACGTTCACGTTCGCCCAGCCGGTCGCCCCCGGCATGTACCACCTCGCGCTGGACTACACGGGCGTGATCGGCACGCAGGCCGTCGGCCTGTTCTCGCTGGACTATCCCGGCGCGGACGGCAAGCAGCAGCGCGCGCTGTACACGCAGTTCGAGAACTCGGACGCGCGCCGCATGATCCCGTCCTGGGACGAGCCGGCCTACAAGGCGAGCTTCGCGCTGGACGTCGTCGTACCGGCGGACCGGATGGCCGTCAGTAACATGCCGGCGACGAAAACGGAGGCCCTGCCGGACGGCCGCAAGCGCGTGAGCTTCGCGACCACGCCGAAGATGTCGACCTACCTGCTGTTCTTCGCGCTCGGCGACTTCGAACGGGCGGCCGCGAAGGTGGACGGTACGGAAGTCGGCGTCGTCACCCGCCGCGGCGCACTGCCGCAGGCGAAGTTCGCGCTCGACGCCTCGCAAGCCATCCTGCGCGAGTACAACGATTATTTCGGCGTGCGCTACCCGCTGCCGAAGCTCGACAACGTGGGCGGCGCGGGCCGCAGCCAGTTCTTCAGCGCGATGGAAAACTGGGGCGCCATCTTCACGTTCGAATATGCGCTGCTGCTCGACCCCACGATCGCGACCCAGCACGACCGCGAAGAAATCTTCGCCACCGCCGCGCACGAGATGGCGCACCAGTGGTTCGGCGACCTCGTGACGATGCGCTGGTGGGACGACCTGTGGCTCAACGAAGGCTTCGCGTCGTGGATGGAAAGCCGCACGACCGCGCGCCTGCATCCGGAATGGAATACGCAGCTGGGCACCGTTGGCGTGCGCGAAAGCGCAATGCGACGCGATTCCGTCGCCGGCACGCACCCCGTCGTGCAGCACGTGGAGACGGTCGAACAGGCCAACCAGGCCTTCGACGAGATCACGTATTCGAAAGGCGAATCCGTCATCCGCATGCTGGAAGCCTATGTGGGCGAAAACGCCTGGCGCAACGGCGTGCGCGCGTACATGCAGGCGCACGCGTACGGCAACACGGTCTCGGACGACCTGTGGAAGCAGATCGAGAAGGCGGCCGGCAAGCCCGTCACCGCGATCGCCCACGATTTCACGCTGCAGCCCGGCGTCCCGCTGATCAAGGTGGGCGAGCCGGTGTGCCGGAACAATGCGACGACCGTGCCGCTGACGCAGGCCGAATTCACGCGCGACCGCGCCGGCAAGGCGCCCCTCGCGTGGCGCGTGCCCGTCATCGCGCAGATTGCCGGCACCACGAAGCAGACCGCGAAGCCGGCAAGCACGCTCGTCACGGGCGGCAAGGGCACGATCACGCTTCCCGGCTGCGGCGCCGTCATCGTCAACGCGGGCCAGAGCGGCTACTACCGCACGCTGTACGCACCCGCCGATTTCACCCGGCTGGCGCAGGGCTTCGCCGGCCTCGCCCCGATCGACCAGATCGGCCTGCTGGCCGACAGCAGCGCCCTCGGCCAGGCCGGCCTGCAGCCGGCGTCCGACGTGCTGGACCTCGTGAACGCCACGCCGGCCGGCGCCGATCCGGCCGTGTGGACGCGCATCGCCGTCCTGCTGGATGGCGTCCACAAGCGCTACCTGGAGCAGGCCCGCGGCGGCGACGCGGCCCGCCAGAAGCGTTTCGACGCGTTCGCGATCGCGCGCCTGGCGCCGCTGATGGCGCAGGTCGGCTGGAATGCGCGGCCGGGCGAGGCGTCGTCCGTCGCGAACCTGCGCGAAGAGTTGATCGTCGTGCTGAGCAATCTCGGCGACGCCGGCGTCATCGCCGAAGCGCGCCGGCGCTACGCCGCGCTGGCGACGGATGCCAACGCGGTGCCGGGACCGCTGCGCAAGACCGTGATGGGCGTCGTCGCCCAGCACGCGGACGCCGCCATGTGGGACCAGCTGCAAGCGGCCGCCCGCAACGAGACGACGCCGCTCGTGCGCGACCAGCGCTACACGCTGCTGGCCGCGACGGAAGACCGCGCCCTCGCCATGCGCGCGCTGCAGCTCGCGCTGACGGACGAACCGGGCCTCACGATCAGCGCCGAGATGATCTCCGAAGTGGCGATGCGCTATCCGGACATGGCGTTCGACTTCGCGATCGCGAACCTCGCGAAGATCAACGAGCGCGTGGACGCGAGCTCGCGCAGCCGCTACCTCGCGCGCCTCGCGACGGGGTCGTCGGATCCGGCGATGGTCGACAAGCTGGGCGCGTATGCGCAGGCGAACCTGGCGCCGGGCTCGCGCGGCGACGTCGAGGCGGCCATCGCGGCCATCAAGGACCGTATCCAGGTGAATGCGGCGCGGTTGCCGGAAATCGATGCGTGGCTGGGGGTGAACGGCCGCTGAACTGGTAGTAGAATCGTCCCATCCCGACAGGAGCCGTCAATGCGACGACGAACGATGCTGGGCGCCGCGCTGTGGGCCGTGACGGCCGCGGGCGCCGATGGAGAACGATTGATGGACGTGCATGCGAGCCTGAGCGTCGACGCCAGGCATGGCAAGGTGCTGGTGACCTTCAAGATCGAAAACCGCGGCGAGCGCCGGATCGGCCTGCCGCGCGAGATTGCCGCCGATACCGAACTGTCGCGGCGCTTGTTTGATCTGCGCCGGCATCCCGGCGGCGCCGAGCTGCCCTACACCGGGCGCATGGTCAAGCGCGCGGCCCTCACGCTGGACGACTACATCGAGCTGCCGCCGCACTCGGCCCGTACGCACACCATCGACATCACGCGGGCCTATGCCTTCGAGCCGGGCACGCATGCCTATGTGATCCGCTACCAGGGGGCGGTGCTCGCGGACGTGCGCCAGCTGGAATCCGCGGTTGAACTGTCGACCGGGCCGGTGACGTTCAGTCATACCGGACGCTGAACGTGGGCACGTGGGCGTGAGGCCCGCGGCCTCACGCCCACGTGGTCAAGCTTATTGAAGCGCCGGCGTATTCTCGCCGAAGTACTCGTGCGAGTCGGCGTTGTCGATCGCCTGCGACGGATTGCTGATTGCCAGGCTGGCCGCGCCCGACTGGCCGTACACCCAGTCGTCGGTACCTGCCACCACGTTGAAGTGGCTCATCTCGTGCACCAGGGTGCCGCCTTTCGAATCGGTGCCGGTCATCGGCGCGCTCCAGAAGGCCTTGCACACGTGGATGGTGTAGGGCTGCGTCGGATACACATAGGCGTAGTAGGTCTTCTTGCAGCCGCAATCGACCGTGATCGGCTTGGTGGCGAAGGCATCCTTGATCGCCGCGAAGTGGGACTTGACGGTCGCCACGCGGCCGCTGTCGACGGCGCCGAACCACTTGGTGTAGCGTGTACCCATCGTGCCCTTCGCCATGTAGGCGTCGCCGCTGGTCGCCATGGCCAGCGCGCTCGATACGGCGTTGGTGATGTCGGCCTGCTGCGAGGCCGTGCACTTGGTGAAGGAAAGGGCGCCGCCCGCCGCCGTCACCACGCCGGCCTGGGCCTGCATCTCGGCCAGCGACTTGGTCTGCTCGCTCGATCCGCGCGGACGAACGCCGTCGATCCAGACGCTGGCCACCTCGGACTTCAGCTCTTCGCCGGCCTTGCCACTGCCGTTGCCGCTGCCGATCCTGTAGCGGATCGCATAATCGCCCGTGGTGGCCATGTCGTACAGCGCCGACAGCTCGACCTTTGCGGTGTAGGACGCGCCGGGCTTGAGCAGGAAGTAGTCGGCGGCGGTGGGCGCGCCACGCTTGGCGATCGCACCCAGGTAGCGCACGGGCTGGCCGTCGCGGGTGATCTCGAACAGCGGCGCCTCGATCTCCTCGAAGGGCGTGCGCGACTTCAGCACGTACTGCGGGCTGCCCGAAGTATTGGTGAAGGTGACCTTCACGACCACGTCATCGCTCTTGCCCATCGATGTCTTCTCGGGCGCGACCGAGACGACGACGCCGTTGTTGCCGGCGGCTTGGGTGGACATGGACATCGCCAGCACGGCGGCGCCGACAGCCATTTTCAACAAATTCCTGCTCATGTGATTTCTCCGTAGGTAAGCGTTATTGCTGCTGCGCAGCGCTTGTCGTGATGGGCCGCCGCCATATCCAGGAGTTGCCACGGATGTAACAAAGCCCGGCAATAATCCTCGTAGAAATCATGAGAACAGGCAAACAGAATTTAACAATGTTGTATATACGTCTTCCATTCCGCAAACAGTTCAATCGTGCGCTAGAAAAATTATTAAGCTCGTGTTAAATGGGACGCCATGGATTTCCGCCGGCGCGCATCGAACCAGGCGTCGAGCCGCTGTGCCGCGCCCGGCGCCACGTGCAGGCCCAGTTTCGTGCGGCGCCACAGGATGTCGTCGGCGCTGCAGGCCCATTCCTGGCGCACGAGATAGTCCGCCTCGACTTCGTACAGGCCGGCCACGATTTCCTGACCGAGATCGGCCCGCGTGCGGCAATGCGCCAGCAGCGCGGCGAGGCGCGTGCCGTAGCTGCGGGCATAGCGCGCCAGCAGGCCGTCGGGCAGCCAGGCGAATTGCTGGCGGCGCGTACGCACCCATGCGTCGTATTCCAGCACGGCGCGCGCGACCGGTTCCTTGCCGTACAAGTCGCCGCCCGGCAGGCAGGCGTGCGCCGTCCACGCCGGCACGTGGCGGCCCAGCATGGGCCCGATCCAGTCGACGGCCTGTTCCGCGAGCTTGCGGAACGTCGTCACCTTGCCCCCGAACACGGACAGCAGCGGCGCACCGCCGGCCGTATCGTGTTCGAAGCGGTAGTCGCGGCTGGCGGACGATGCGCTACCGTGGTTGTCGTCGATCAGCGGCCGCACACCCGCGTAACTCCACACCACGTCTTCCGGGACGACGCGGCGCTCGAAGCAGCGGTTCACGGCCTCGCACAGATACGCCGTCTCCGCGGGGCTGATGGCGACGCGGTCGACGTCCTGCGCGTCGTAGTCGACGTCCGTCGTGCCGACCAGCGTGAACGCGCCCTCGTACGGCAGCGCGAACACGATGCGCCCGTCCGGCTGTTGCAGCAGGAACGCCTGGTCGCCGTCGAACAGGCGCGGCACGACGATGTGGCTGCCCTTCACGAGCCGCAGCGGACGCGCCGGCCCGGCACCCGTCGCGTGCAGGAAGCTGCCGGCCCATGGCCCGGCCGCGTTCACGAGGCAGCGCGCGTGCACGTGGACGATGCCGTCCGGGCCCTCCAGGTCGGCCTCCCAGCGTTGCGCGCCGCGCCGCACACGTGCGCAGCGCGTGCGCGTGAGGATCGTCGCGCCCCGTTCGCGCGCGTCGAGGGCGGCCAGCACGACGAGGCGCGCATCGTCGACCCAGGCATCGGAATACGCGAACGCCCGCGTGAAGCGGCGCTGCAGCGCGGGGCCGGCCGGGAGATCGCGCAACGCGACCATGCCTGAGCCCGGCAGGAAGTCGCGCGGGGCGAGATGGTCGTACAGGAACAGGCCGGCGCGGATCATCCAGGCGGGACGCTGCCCTGCCGCATGGGGCATCAGGAAGCGCAGCGGCCGGATGATGTGCGGCGCGCTCTTGAGCAGCACTTCGCGCTCCGCCAACGCCTTGCGCACGAGACCGAAATGGTATTGCTCCAGATAGCGCAGGCCGCCGTGGATCAGCTTGCTCGACGCGGACGACGTGTGCTGGGCGAGATCGTCCTTTTCGCACAACACGACGCGCAAGCCGCGGCCGGCCGCGTCGCGCGCGATGCCGGCGCCGTTGATGCCGCCGCCCACGACGAGGACGTCGCACTCGATTCGTTTGCCGTGTTCACCCATGACGCCGCACTCCGGATTGCCGGGCCCACGCCCGGTCTCGACCTACTCTACACCGCGAACGCGACGCTGTGTTCGACCACGTCAATCCGGCCGGGGTCGGCCGGCGCGGCCGTGTAGAATCGGACCATGTCCACCGCTCTACTCCAACGCTGACATGGCGCCCGACATGCGCGCCTGGGTCCGCATGCCGTCCGGCAAGCGTCTCGACCTGTTGAATCCGACGCCGTTCGACTGGGACGACAGCGACCTCGCCCTCGGCCTCGCGCGCACGTACCGCTGGGGCGGCCACTCGGCGTGGCCGCTGCCGCTGTCCGTGGCCCAGCACTCGATCGCCGTGATGCTGTTGCGGCGCATGGCCTCACCCACGCCGCTCGCGCCCGTCGTCGAATTGCGCGAACTGTTGCACGACGCAGAGGAAGGGCTGCTCGGCTTCGATGCCGTCTCGCCGATCAAGCCCTTTCTCGGCGAAGGGTTCCGCGCCCTCACGCGGCGCCTGGAACAGGCCGTGTTCCTGCGCTACCGCCTGCCCGCGTGGACGCCCGCCGAGCACCAGCTCCACAAGCGCGCCGACCGCCTGGCCGCAGCCAGCGAAGCCGTGCACGTGGCAGGCTGGTCGGAACAGGAAGTGCGCACGACATTGAAGATCCGTTCCGCCGTGCTGGCGCACGATCCGCTGGTCGACGTCTACGGTTGCGCGCCGTGGGAACCCTGGCCGCCGGGCCTCGCCGCCGAACGCTTCCTGGAGGCGCTGGAACACCTGCAGCGCCGCATCGACGAAGGAGACGCGGCATGAACACCGGCGAGCTCGCCCGGGCCGCCGCGCTGCTGCGGGACGCGGACGGTCTCCTGATCGGCGCCGGCGCCGGCATCGGCGTCGATTCCGGGCTGCCCGACTTCCGCGGCGACCATGGCTTCTGGCGCGCGTATCCGCCGCTGGCCGCCCTGGGCATCCGCTTCGTCGAGATCGCGAATCCGCACAGCTTCGACACGAACCCGGAACTGGCGTGGGGCTTCTACGGCCACCGCCTCGCGCTGTACCGCGCCACGGTCCCGCACGCGGGCTTCGCGATCCTGCGCGGCATCGGAGAGCGCCTGAAGCACGGCGCGTTCGTCTTCACGAGCAACGTCGACGGCCAGTTCCAGCGCGCCGGCTTTCCCGACGACCGCCTCGTCGAATGCCACGGCTCCATCCACCACCTGCAATGCACGCGCCCGTGCAGCAATGCCCTTTGGCCAGCCGATGCCGTTGCTCCTGTCATCGATTCGGCAACGTGCCTGATGACGCCGCCGCTGCCCCGCTGTCCGTACTGCGGCGCGTTGGCGCGGCCGAACATCCTCATGTTCGGCGACGGCCGCTGGCTGGACGCGCGCACGGAAGCGCAGTACGCCCGCCTCGACCGCTGGCGCGCACGGGTCGCGAACCTCGTCGTCGTCGAACTGGGTGCCGGCACGGACGTGCCTTCCGTGCGGCGCATGTGCGAAGCGCAAGGTGCACCCCTCGTCCGGATCAATCCGCGCGAGCCGGAGGTCCGCACCGGCCGCGGTGTCGGGGTTCCGCTCGGTGCGCTCGACGCACTGACAACGCTCCAGGCAATGCTGGACTGACGCGAAAAAATCTCGACGCCGCCTCAAGTCCGCGACCTAAGATATTGATTCGACGGGATTAATTCTAATATCCACAAGAAATGTGGATAACTGTGTGGACAAGCGCCTCTTGACAAGCCGCGAGCCCAGTATCGATGCGGGTTTCAATAAACTGCCCATTCAACGGGCAAAATCTTAACCCAATAAAATCAACGACTTATCGTTGCTCGTGTTTTAAGCAGACAGTGGGTATTAGGCAAATTCCTACAAATTCGACCCAGCGGGGATAACTTTGTCACGCTGTTCCGATTCTGTGCACTTTTGCGGTTATCTTGCCGTCATTTTCACTTCCAGGCGTTGCGCGCCCGTTCGCGCACCATCATCCGCACGCTGTCCGGTACGGGCTTGCGCACCTGCAACGTTTCGGCGTTCGTCCACACGCATTCCTCGAAATGCTTGAGCATCACGGGCGTGACGAACCGCGTGCGCTGTGCGTAGACGTGGCGGTCGCCCATCTGCGCCTGCTGCTTGATGAAGAAGCGGTTCGGGACGATGAGGTGCAGGTGTTCCTTCGCGCGCGTCATCGCCACGTACAGCAGGCGGCGTTCTTCCTCGATGTCCTCGGCGCTCCCCGTCGCCATGTCCGACGGGATGCAGCCGTCGACGACGTTCAGCACGTGCACGGCCTTCCACTCCTGGCCCTTCGATGAATGAATCGTCGACAGGATCAGGTAATCCTCATCCAGCAGCGGCGGGCCGGCGCGGTCGCTCGTCGCTTCCGGCGGATCGAGCGTCAGTTCGGTCAGGAAGTTCTCGCGCGAACCATAGCCGCCGGCCAGCGCCACCAGCTGGTCGAGGTCGGCCGCGCGGACGGGTGCGTCGTCGTGCAGGCGCTCGAGGTGTGGCAGGTACCAGTCCCGCACCAGTTCGATTTCCAGCGGCCAGCGCAGGCCCGTCGTGCGCAGGGTGCGGAACAGCGCGGTAAATTGCTCCCACTCCCCTTGCGCGCGCGGCGGCGCGGGAAACGCCTCGATGGCCGCGACGGGATCCGCCGCTTCGGCCACGGCATCGAGCAGACGGGCCGCCGTCGCCGGGCCGATGCCGGGAATGAGTTGCACGACGCGGAAGCCGGCCACGCGGCCCGCCGGATTCTGGGCGAAGCGCAGCATGGCGAGCACGTCCTTGATGTGCGCCGCTTCCAGGAATTTCAAGCCGCCGAATTTCACGAACGGGATGTTACGCCGCACGAGTTCCAGTTCCAGCGCCGCGCTGTGGCTGGCGGCACGGAACAGCACGGCCTGCTGCGTCAGCCTGATGCCCGCCTCGCGCTGTTCCAGCACGCGGTTGCACACCCAGCGGGCCTGCTCGGCCTCGTCCGGGATCAGCACGAGCTGCGGCTTGCCGGTTGCGGCCTTATCCGTCCATAAGGTCTTCGCATGGCGCTCCAGCGCCGCGGCGATGACGGCATTCGACGCATCGAGGATGGGCTGCGTCGAGCGGTAGTTGCGGTCCAGCGTGATCATGCGCGTGTGCTCGCCGAACTGCTTCGGGAAGTCGAGGATGTTGCGCACCGTCGCGCCGCGGAACGAATAGATCGATTGCGCATCGTCGCCGACGACCATCACGCCCCGCCCGTCCGGCTTCATGCCTTGCAGGATCGCGGCCTGCAGGCGGTTCGTGTCCTGGTATTCGTCGACGAGCACGTGGTCGAACAGCGCGCCCAGTTCCGGCCCGAGCTCCGGATCGGACGCCATCTCGGCCCAGAACAGCAGCAGGTCGTCGTAGTCGAGCACGTTCTGTTCCTGCTTGGCGTCGACATAGGCGCCGAACAGGCGCTTGAGCTGCTCTTCCCACTCGCTGCACCATGGGAAGGTCGACTGCAGCACGTCCGCGAGCGGCTCACGGCTGTTGACGACGCGCGAATAGATCGCGAGACAGGTCCCCTTCAGCGGAAAGCGTTTCTGGCCGTTGGATGCGCCCAGGCCGACGTCCTGCCGCACGAGGCCCATCAGGTCTTCGGAATCGGCGCGGTCGTGGATCGTGAACGATGCTTCGAGTCCGATCCGGCCCGCGTATTCGCGCAGCAGGCGCGCGCCGATGCTGTGGAACGTGCCGGCCCAAGGCAGGCTGCCCACGGCCGTCGACGTGCCCAGCACGCGCTGCAGCACGCCGGCGGCACGCTGGCCCATCTCATTGGCCGCACGGCGCGAAAACGTCAGCAGCAGGATGCGCTGCGGATCGCTCCCCGCCAGGATCAGCTTTGCCACCCGGTGCGCCAGCGTGTTCGTCTTGCCCGAACCGGCGCCCGCGACCACCAGCAGCGGCCGGACCATCCCTGCGCCCATGTCGTGCTCGACGGCGGCGCGCTGCTCGGGATTCAGGCCGGCGAACGGATCGGCGGGTGCGGAAGGTTGGGAAAGGGGCGTGGCGGTGGCAGCGGACATGGCGGTTGAGAATAGATGCTCAACTGTACATTTGTCCAGTATCTTTATGCAAGCGCAGATGACAATGTGGCAAAACGACGTCAGCGGGCGCGGCCGTTCACGGCCTCCGCTCTTTCATGGGCCGCCCGCAACGTTTGCCTCTTCAACAAGGCTTGTTCAGATATCCACAAAAACTGTGCATAAGGTTGTGGAAAAACACCCTCTTGACATGCCAAAACCAAGCAGGAATGCGGGTTTCAACAATTTGCCCGTTGCGTGGGCAAAACTCAACCTTCACAAAATCAATGAGTTACCAAGTCAAGTGACGCACGAATCGAAAATATTTGCAAGATGCAATCAAGCAAAATTGTGCATAACCGTCGAGCTTGTCGCTCATTTGCTCCCTTACCTGCACCAGGAACGCCTGCGGCCCGGCTCCGTCAGCACGCGCTCGATGACGTCGTTGCCGACGTTCTGGGAACGCAGGTATTCCACGGCCGACATCGTATTGCTGCGCTGCTGGAGCGCAATACCCAGGTCGACGATATCCTTCTGCTGCATATCGCGCCGCTGGTAAGGGACGGTCACCTGACCGTCTTCGAGCTCGAGGGTGTCTTGGTTCATCGCAGTTCCTGACTTTGATGGATTGAAGGGATTGCTGCTTAACGAGTATTTCCCACCTTTGGCCAAAGTCAAGATTATTTTTCATTTAATGTGGCACGCGTTTGTGTAGTCCGTATGACAAACCCACGCCGCATGCGCGCGCCGCGCCCTTTTCGCTACGCCTAGAATGGATTCGTCATTCAACCATCACGAGGACTCCATGAGCACGACGCCCGATCCCGACCTGAAACCCGGCGACGAAGCCGAACCCGGCACGCCCGGCGCCGGCGAAGACCTGTGCGAAACCTGCGGCGGCAGCGGCAAGCTGGCCGACGGCAAGACCTGTCCCGAATGCGAAGGCACGGGACGCGTCATGCGCGGCATCGGCGGCGGCTGACCGCCGGACCGCGGCATGGACAGGATGCCGGGCGCGGCGCGATAATCGAAAGATGAATGCCCCGCCCAGCTCCCTGCCGTCCGCGACGTCCGCCACGTCCGAATCCGCCAACCGCCCCCGCTCCCTCGCCGACCTGTTCATTTCCTTCACCTTGCTGGCCCTGCAGGGGTTCGGCGGCGTGCTGGCCATCGTCCAGCGCGAAATCGTCGACCGCAAGCGCTGGCTGACCCAGGAAGAATTCATCGAAGACTGGGCCGTCGCCCAGATCATGCCCGGACCGAACGTCGTCAACCTGTCCCTGATGATCGGCGGCCGCCATTTCGGCATCGCCGGCGCCCTCGCCGCGCTGGCCGGATTGCTCACCGTACCGCTGATCCTCGTCATCGGACTGGCCGTCCTGCACGACCGCTTCGCCGACAGCCCCGTCGTGGCCGGCGCGCTGCACGGCATGGCCGCCGTTTGTGCGGGCCTGATCGGCGCAGCGGGCCTGCGCCTGGCGAGCGCGCTGAAGAAAAGTCCGATGCCCCTGTCCTGGTGCCTGGCCATCAGTGCGGCCGGCTTCATCCTCGTCGCGTTCCTCAAGTGTCCGCTCCCCTGGGTACTGTTCGGCCTCGGCGGCCTGGCCTGCGTGCTCACCTGGCGCCGCCTCGCATGAGCGCGCCCCTGCACCTCGCGCTGGACTGGGCCGACTGGCTCAACCTGTTCGGCCATTTCCTCCTGATGTCGCTGATGTCGGTCGGCGGCGCCATCTCCACGTCGTCCGAGATGCACCGCTTCCTCGTCGAACAGCACCACTGGCTCACCCAGGAACAGTTCAACCAGTCCATCGCGCTGGCCCAGGCGGCACCGGGGCCGAACGTCCTGTTCGTCGCCCTGATGGGGTGGCACGTCGGCATGAACGCCGGCAGCACGGCGGCCGCGCTGTTCGGCGTGCTCGTGACGATGGTCGGCATCATGACGCCCTCCACCATCATCACGTACACGGCCGCCCGCTGGGGCCACCGCAACCGCGACCTGCGCGCCGTCCGGGCCTTCAAGCAGGGCATGGCGCCCATCGTGATCGCGCTGCTGCTGTCCACCGCCTGGATCATGGCCAGTTCCGCGGGCGCCGGTGCCGCTGCCGCTGCCGGTGCGCCGATCGCGTCCGCCGTCCTGGCGAACTGGCCCCTGTGGCTCACGGCGATCGTCAGCGGCCTGATCATCTGGCGCACGCGCATCCACCTGCTGTGGCTGCTCGCGGCCGGCGCCGTGCTGGGGGCGCTCGGCCTGATCTGAAGCGCAGTAGCGGCCTCCCCTCGGACCGTGCATACTTGCGTTTTCGATCAGCCAACCATTCGATGGACCGAGCCATGCCCGAACTCCTCAGCGAACACGCTTGTTTCGACGGCGTCCAGCGCTTCTACCAATACGATTCCGCGGCCATCGGCCTGCCGATGCGTTTTTCCGTGTACCTCCCTCCCGGCGCGCAAGGCAAGCGCCTGCCCGTCCTGTTCTACCTCGCCGGCCTGACCTGCACCGAAGAGACCTTCATGATCAAGGCCGGCGCCCAACGCGTGGCGGCGCAGGAAGGCCTGATCCTCGTCGCTCCCGACACGAGCCCGCGCGGTGCCGGCGTGCCGGGCGAGACCGACAGCTGGGACTTCGGCGCGGGCGCCGGCTTCTACGTGGACGCCACCCGCGCACCGTGGTCGACCCACTACCGCATGTACAGCCACATCCTCGAACTGCGCGAGCTGGTGCTGGCGACGCTGCCTGCCGACCCCGCGCGCGTGGGCATCTTCGGCCACTCGATGGGCGGCCACGGCGCGCTGATGCTGGCGCTGCGCAACCCCGGCCTGTTCCGCTCCGTGTCGGCCTTCGCGCCCATCGCCGCGCCGTCGCGCTGCCCGTGGGGCGAGAAGGCGTTCGGCGGCTATCTCGGCCCGGACCGCGACGCGTGGCGCGTCTACGATGCGACCGACCTGATGGCCTGCGCCGACGCGCCGCCCTTCCCCAAGGGAATCCTGATCGACCAGGGCCTGGCCGACAAATTCCTGGCCGAACAACTGTATCCGGACGCGTTCGAGGAGGCCTGCCGCGCCGTCGGCCAGCCGCTCGAACTGCGCCGCCATCCGGGTTACGACCACGGCTATTACTTCATCTCCACCTTCGTCGAAGACCACCTGCGCTTCCACCGGCGCAACCTCGGCTGACAACTGCATCGCCCCCGGTCCGCACACAGTCATTGACCGGGGCGCTTCCGCAAAAATTCCCCGCTTTCGTTCGCCTGCTGTCCTGCATCAAGGGTCCGCCCGCCCCCCGCGCACGGTTCGAGACGACTCTTGCAAACCCTTTTCGACCGCCCTATAAATGGTGTTGGCGGCGCCCCGCGTGCCGCCGTCATCATTCTTAAAAGGGAGGTCTATCATGAACCTGATCAGAAGAGGCACGACGCCGCTTTCCACATTCCGTCCCGGCGCCATGGACGACCAGTTCGGCCGCATGGTCGAGAACATGTTCCAGGACTTCTTCGCGCCGCTCGCCCAGGGCCGCTGGGCCGGCGAGGACGTCGGCATGCCGCGCCTGGACGTCAGCGAGACGGACAAAACCTTCGAGGTGAAGGCGGAGCTGCCGGGCGTCAAGAAGGAGGATGTGCATGTCTCGATCGACGGCCAGCGCGTCACCATCGAGGGCGAATGTCAGCAGGCAAACGAACAGCGCCAGGGTGAACAGGTGGTGTATTCTGAGCGCTCGACGCGCAAGTACCAGCGCAGCTTCACGCTGCCCTCCGAAGTCGACGATGCCAGCGCGCAGGCGCGGCTCGAGGACGGCGTCCTGATGCTCTCGCTGCCCAAGAAACAGGGCGGCACGGCGCGCCAGCTGACGATCCAATAGGATCCGGCGAGCCGCACGGCGCGGCACGCGAGCGGACGGCCTGCGGGCCGCCCGCGACCGTGCTCGTGCCGCGCGCGAGTCGAGATCAGGAGAGACTCTGAAAGCGTGCGCATCATGGCCGATATCCGTCATTTCAAGAATCGCACCGAAGCGGGCCGGCTGCTGGCGCAGCGGCTCGCCGCCTATGCCCGGCATCCGGACGCCATCGTGCTCGCACTCCCGCGCGGCGGCGTACCGGTCGGGTTTGCCGTCGCGCAGCGGCTCGGCATCGCGCTCGACGTCCTGCTCGTGCGCAAGCTCGGCATGCCGCGCCACGAGGAATTCGCAATGGGCGCCGTGGGCAGCGGCGGCGTCCGCGTGCTCCAGCCCGGCGTGCCCGGCCTGATGGGGGTCACTGCGCAGGACGTGGAAGCGGTGACGGCACGCGAGCTTGCCGAACTGCAGCGGCGCGAGCGTGCCTACCGCGGCGGCCGGCCGCCGCTCGACCTCGCCGGACGCAGCGCGATCCTCGTCGACGACGGCGTCGCCACGGGTTCCACGATGCTGGCCGCCATCGAAGTGGCGCGCCGGCTGGGGCCCCGCGAGCTGGTGCTGGCGATCCCCGTCGCGCCGCCGGACACGGCGGCCACGCTCGCGCCCCGCGTCGACGAACTCGTCTGCCTGTCGACCCCGCCCTACTTCCGCGCGGTGGGCCAGTGGTACGACGCATTCGAACAGACCAGCGACGAGGAAGTGCAGGATTTGCTGGCCACCGCCTGGCATGACGAGGCGGCGGCCGGGGCCAGACCAACCGGAGGAGTCAATCATGAAAAACACGACGGACACAGGCTATGAAATCGCGAAGTGGATCGGCGGCGCCGCCGCCGGCGCCCTGCTGATGTACATGCTCGACCCGGACCGCGGCGGCGCTCGGCGCGCGCAATCTGCCGCGGCCGTGCGCAACGCGGGCGCGCGCACGTCCAGCGCACTGGGTAACGTCTGGCGCGGCGCGGGCGAACGCATCGGCGCCGCCGGCGACGAGCTGCGCGACCGCGCGGCAGACGTGGCCGACGGCGCCGGAGCCCGGTCCGGCTCGGCACTGGAACGCATGGGACACGCGGCCAGCGAAGTGCTCGACGCCGGCCTCGACAAGGCGAAGGACACGCTGGCCCGCGCGAGCGACGCCGTCGGGAGCGGCATGGACAAGGCCCGGCATGCACTAGGCGGAAATGAAGCAGGCAATGGCATGGACAAGGCCCGCGCCATGGCACACGACGTCCGCACACGCATGCGCGACACCCTGCAGACCGGCCCGGGCGGCGAATGGACACCCACCGTGCGCAATTCCGCCCTGGCCGGCGGCGGCCTGCTGGCCCTGTATGCCCTGAGCCGCCGCTCGCCGCTGGCATGGATGCTGGGCCTGGCCGGCGCCGCGCTGCTGGCCCGCGGCGCCGCCAACCAACCCCTGCTGCCCATGCTCCGCGGCCGCGGCATGGGCATGGACCAGACCGTCGACTTCAGCAAGTCCATCCACATCGATGCCGCACCGGACGACGTCTACGACCTGTGGACCCATTACGAGAACTTCCCGCACTTCATGTCCCACGTCGTCGAGGTGCGCGACCTGGGCCGCGGCCGCTCGCACTGGGTGGTGCGCGGTCCCGGCGGCAGCGAGTTCGAATGGAATGCCGTGCTCACCGAGCAGACCCGGCCGCATCGCCTGGCCTGGCGCAGCGAAGCGGGCGCCGAGATCCCGCAGAGCGGTTCCATCCAGTTCGAGCCGCACCGCGGCGGCACCCGCGTCACCGTGCACATGTCGTACACGCCGCCGGCGGGTGCCATCGGCCACGGTCTCGCCACCTTGCTCGGGTCCGATCCGAAGTCGCAGATGGACGACGACCTGGCGCGCATGAAGGCGTTCATCGAACGGGGCGCCGTGCCGCGCGACGCCGCGCGCCCGCGCTCCAGCAGCCGCTGGCTGCACTGAGGCGGTCATGGCGACGCCGCAGATCCCGCAGCACACCATCTCGGCGCTGCGCAACGCCGCCCGTCCGCTGACGGGCGGCACACGCGACTACGACGCCCTGCTCGACCTCGTGGGCGATGCCCGCTTCGTCCTGCTGGGCGAGGCGACCCACGGCACCCACGAGTTCTACGAGGAACGCGCGCGGATCACGCAGCGCCTCATCGAGGACAAGGGTTTTCATGCCGTGGCCGTCGAGGCCGACTGGCCGGACGCCTACCGCGTCAACCGCTACGTGCGCGGCCGCGGCGGCGACCGCAATGCCGACGAGGCCCTGTCCGGCTTCCAGCGCTTTCCGAACTGGATGTGGCGGAACACGGACGTCGCGGCGTTCGTCCAATGGCTTCGGCACCATAACGAAACAACCGCCGGAGCGCAGGTCGGCTTCTACGGCCTCGACCTGTACAGCCTGTTCACGTCGATGGAGGAAGTGCTGCGCTACCTCGACCAGGTCGACCCGAACGCGGCGCGCCAGGCGCGCGAGCGCTACGCCTGCTTCGACCATTACCACGAGGACAGCCAGCACTACGGCTACACGGCGAGCCTCGACCTGTCCGCGTCGTGCGAACAAGGCGTCCTCGAGCAATTGCGCCAGCTACAGCAACGTGCCGCCGATTACATGTACCGGGACGGCGACGAGGAAGCGTTCTTCTACGCCGAGCAGAACGCGCGCCTCGTGAAGAACGCCGAGGAATACTACCGGACGATGTTCCGGGGCCGCGTATCGTCTTGGAACCTGCGCGACAGCCATATGGCGGAGACGCTGGATGCACTGGCCCACCACCTGTCCAAGGATGGCGAGCCGTCCAAGATCGTCGTCTGGGAACACAACTCCCACATCGGCGACGCGCGCGCGACGGAAATGGGAGAAATGGGCGAGTGGAACGTCAGCGAACTGGCACGCAAGGAATACGATGGGCAAACCAGGCTGATCGGGTTTTCCACGTACGACGGCTTCGTCACGGCCGCCTCGGAATGGGATGCGCCGGCCGAACACAAGCGCGTCCGGCCGGGCATGCCGGGCAGCTATGAGGAATTGTTGCACCAGACGGGCATTCCCCGCTTCCTGCTCCCCCTACGAGATGGCATCGACAAGGACGTCCGCGCCACGATGGAGGAGCGGCGGCTGGAGCGGGCGATCGGCGTCATCTACCTGCCCCGCACGGAGCGCCACAGCCATTATTTTGCCGCCCGCATGGCGCGCCAGTTCGACGCCGTGATCCATATCGACCACACGACGGCCGTGCATCCGCTCGATCCGGGCGGCGGCTGGCATGCGGAGGAACCGCCGGAGACCTACCCGACCGGCATCTGAAATGTGAAAATTGGCGAGATTGCGACCCTTTACATAGTTATAAAATGAACAAATTATTATTTGTTTATTATTGAAGGGTCATGAAGCCAATCCGGATCACCATTATTGCTGCCCTCCTTGCGGGCAGCACCTCCCTGCACGCCCAGGAGACCACCTCCAAAGTCGAGCGTTGCGACCGCCCGCTCGGCACCATCGCCGTCACGGAAGCCCAGAGCGATAGCGCGCACGCGCTGCAGAGCTACGGGCTCGGCTCGCCGGTCGCGCTGCTGCGCATCATGATCCAGCAATCGAACTGCTTCCAGGTCGTCGAGCGCGGCGCGGCGATGGCCAATCTGCAGCAGGAACGGGCGCTCGCCGCGAATGGCGAGATGCTGGGCGGCAGCAACGTCGGCAAGGGCCAGTTGCAGGCGGCCGACTTCGTGATGACGCCGAACGTGCAGTTCGCCGCCGCGAACACCGGCGGCATCGGCGGCGCGATCACGGATTACGGCGGACGCCTGCTGGGCGGCCTGGGCCGGATCGCGGGCGGCATCGCGGGCAACCTCAAGTTCAAGGAAGCGCAGACGAGCCTCTTGATCGCGGACGTCCGGTCCGGCATCCAGGTGGCGGCGGAAGAAGGCGTCGCGACGAAGACCGACTTCGGCATTTCCGGCTGGAGCTGGGGCGGCGGCGATTATTCGCGCCTGGGCGGCTACACGAATACGCCGGAAGGCAAGATGGTCGCGGCCAGCCTGCTCGACAACTACAACCGCATCGTGGCGCGCATCCGCAACGAGCCGAGCCTCGTGCGCACCAGCAGCGCGGCCAGCAAGGTGAATGCGCAGGCATCCACCCGGGAAGGCGTGCCCGTCTCGGCCGGCGCCAGCGTGTATGCGCGCCTGGCGACCGTCAAGGTGTACACGGAACCGCGCGCGAGCAGCAAGGTGATGGCGACGCTGAAGCGGTCGGAAGAAGCGATCGCCACCGGCGAAGAGCGCGACGGCTTCGTCAAGATCGACGGCGAGAACGTCGCGGGCGGCTGGGTGCAGCGCACGCTCGTGGCCACGCAGCCGGCACCGCAGTAATCACTGGGCCGGCACACCGGTGGCCGGCACACCGACCGCCTCCTCCGCCAGGCGCACCACGCAGCGGTTGCGGCCGCCGTGCTTGGCCGCGTACAGCGCCGTGTCGGCCCAGCCCAGCACCTGGTCCTGCGTGGGCAGCGGGCCGTCGATGCCGTGGACGAGCGTGATGCCGACGCTGGCCGTGACGTCCAGCGGCCCGGCACCCGTCGCGAACGGCTTGCGGATCACCTCCACGATCTTGGCGCCGATCCGCTCCGCCTCGTCGATGCCCTTGACGTCTTCCAGCAGGACGACGAATTCGTCGCCGGCCAGCCGGGCCGGCGTGTCCGTGACGCGCACGCAGCCAGCCAGCCGCTGCGCGAATTCCTTCAGCACCTCGTCGCCGACGCCGTGGCCCCACGTGTCGTTGATGGCCTTGAAGTGGTCGATGTCCAGGTAGGCGAGGCCCATCACCTGGCGCTGGCGGCGCACGCGTTCCAGCGCCTGGCCCAGCAGTTCCCCGAACAGGCGGCGGTTGGCGATGCCGGTCAGGCTGTCGAAGCGTGCCATCTGCACGAGCCGGCTTTCCGCTTCCTTCACCCGCGTCATGTCGTGCGCGAGCGCGTACACGCCCGCGACGGCGACGCTCACCCTGCCCTGCGCCTGCACGTCCGGCACGAACGTCCATTCGAGGATGCGGTGTCGGCCCTGTGCCTGCAGCGGCATCTCGAACGTGGCGCCGACGCCTTCGAAGGCCTGCCTGAGGCGCGGCCGGGCGGCGTCGTAGGCCGGCTTGCCCAGCACCTCCTGCAGGTGCATGCCGGGCAGGCGGACCGGTTCCAGCCCCAGCCACGCCTGGAACGTCGCGTTGCCGAAGCCCATGCGGTGGTTGCGGTCGATGTAGCAGATCAGCACCGGCAGGTTGTCGGCGATCAGGCGCAGGCGCTGCTCGCTGGCGGCCTGCGCCAGCTCCGCTTCCTTGCGCTCGCTGATGTCCATCGCCATCACGAAGAACCCGACGACGCGGCCGTCGGCATCGATGTCGGGGATCGTGTCGATCATCTGGTGGCGCGTGGCATCGTCGCTGCGCACGTCCTCCACGTGGCCATGCTCGCCGCGCAGCGCGGCGCGGATCAGCGGTTCCAGGCGCGCATAGCCGGCCTCGCCCAGCGCTTCGCGCACCGTGTGCCCGATGAACGCGTCCGGTGCCGAGCCGATCATGCGGTCGAAGCCGGCGTTGGTGAATTCGAAGCGTTCGTCGCGGTCGACGTAGGCGATCACGGCCGGGACGTTATCCGCGATCGCGCGCATGCGGGCCGCCGCGCGCCCGCGCGCCTGCACGAGGTCGTGGAAGGCGCGGCCCAGTTCGCCGATCTCGTCGTTGCGGGCCAGCGCCAGCACCTCGCTGCCGGCGCCTTCGTGGCGTACAGCAGCCACGTTGCGGTGCAACGCGTCCAGCGGGCGCAGGCCGCGGCGTACGAGCCACCACGCCAGCAGGCCCGCGACCAGCGCGAGGATGCCGGCTACGACCAGCACCGTGCGCCGTACCCGGGCGAGCGGGGCGAACGCCTCCGCCTCGGGATAGCGGGCGCCGAGGATCCAGCCGGTCGTCGTCAGGCGTTTATAGGTGACGATGGCGGCCCCGTCGCGATCGCCGCCGATCAGCCAGCCCTCGAACCCGTGCAGGGCGCGCCCGAGGCCGGGCTGGTCGGCGGGCGGCGCCGTCTGGCGTTCGCGCACGGGCGAGTCGATCAGGGTGCCGTCCGCCGACATCAGGAACAGATAGCCCGTACTGCCCGGCCGCAAGGCGTCGACCTGGCGCAGGAAGCGCGCATGCTGCAGGTCGATCCGGCCCGTCAGCACGTAGACGATCTCGCCGTGGTCGTCGAACACGGGCGCCGTCACCAGCACCATGTTCGCGCCGGACAGGCGGCTCTGGAGCGGATCGGACACGATGCCGCGGCCCCGCAGCAGGGTTTCTTCGAAGTACGGGCGGCCGGTGGCCGTCAGCGGCTGCGCGGTCGGCATGGAGGCGCCCGACGCCACCAGTTCGCCGTTGCGGGCAAACGCGGCAATGTTGATGAACTCGTCGCCCACGTCGGCCGTGCGGTTCGCGAGCCAGGCCTGCAGGCGGCGCGGGTCGTTGCGGGCGTCGGCCGGCATGGCCGCGGCCAGCGCGGCCATCTGGCGCAGGCGCGCCTCCAGCAGATCGTCGAGGAAGGCGGCGGCCCCGGACAGCGACGCATACTGCTGCGCACCCAGCACGGCGCGCAGGTCGTGCTCGGCCACGTCCACGGCCAGCGGGCCGGCCAGCATGGTGGCGCCCAGCACGAGCACGCCGACGGCACCGGCCAGGCGGCTGCGCAGGTTGGTCGAAAAAGTGATGGGTCGTCGCATGTGGGTCGGGCGTACGATGCTGCGCATCGGGCCGCTCCAGTATGTCATACCCCCCGGGTTTCTACTAATGCCACGTAAAAGATCAAATGACTTGGTCTTGACGGGGCAGTTTGGTTTAGCATTGCAGAGTTCAGCAAATGGCAACGGCAATCCCAACACATCCCACGAGGACATGAGTAAATACACACTGCACGTCAACGGCAAGGCCCAGGCCGTCGACGTCGAAGCGGATACCCCGCTGCTGTGGGCGCTGCGCGATACCCTCGGCCTCGTCGGCACGAAGTACGGCTGCGGCATCGGCGCCTGCGGCGCCTGCACCGTCCACGTGGACGGCCAGCCGGCCCGTGCCTGCCAATTGCCGGTGAGCAGCATCGGCAAGCGCCGCATCACGACGATCGAAGGCCTCGATGCCCGTGCCACGCACCCGTTGCAACAGGCCTGGACCGAGCTGGACGTGCCGCAGTGCGGCTATTGCCAGGCCGGCCAGATCATGACGGCGTGCGCCCTCCTGAAACAGCATCCGAAGCCGACCGACGCCCAGATCGACGACGCGATGGCCGGCAACCTGTGCCGCTGCGCGACCTATGTCCGCATCCGCGCGGGCATCCACCGCGCGGCGGACATTGCCGCGACCGGTAACGGAAAGGACAAGGCATGAGCCCCGTCTCCTCCTCGCGCCGCCGCTTCCTCGCCCAGTCTGCCGGCGCCGGCATCGCCCTGCTGCTGGGCGTGCAGGCGAGCGGCGCCATCGCTGCGCTGGCCGACAACGGTGCGGCGGAACCCGCAGCGGGCGACTTCGTCCCGAACGCTTTCATCCGCATCGGCACGGACGGCCGCGTGACGCTCGTCTCCAAGCAGCCGGAAATCGGCCAGGGCATCAAGACATCGCTGCCGATGGTGCTCGCGGAAGAACTCGAGGTCGACTGGAAAACGGTCCGCGTCGTGCAGGGCGACCTGAACCCGATCTATGGATCGCAGGGCGCCGGCGGATCAACGTCGACGCCGACCAACTATGACAACTTCCACCGCCTCGGCGCCACCGCGCGCACGATGCTCGTACGCGCCGCCGCGCAGACGTGGAACGTGCCGGCGGCCGAATGCCGTGCGGAGAACGGCGCCGTCGTGCACGGCGCCAGCGGGCGCAAGCTGGGCTACGGCGCGCTCGTGCGCACGGCGTCCGCGCTGCCCGTGCCGGATGCGAAGGAGGTCGTGCTCAAGGATCCGGCCGCGTACCGCCTGCTCGGCACGCGCGTGGGCGGCGTGGACAACGCGCTCGTCGTCAGCGGCCAGCCGCTGTTCGGCATCGACACGCGCCTGCCCGGCATGCTGTACGCCACGTACGTGAAGTGCCCGGTGCTGGGCGGCCGCCCCGTCGAGGCGAACCTGGACGCCATCAAGCGCATGCCCGGCGTGAAGGCCGCGTTCCTCGTCGAAGGCACGGAAAACCTGAACGGCCTGCGGCCCGGCGTCGCGATCGTCGCCGACTCGACGTGGAACGCGTTCCGCGCCCGCAAGAACCTGAAGGTGACGTGGGACGAAGGCGAAGGCGCGCGCCACAGCTGGTCCGGCTTCCTCGCCGCCGCGCAGGCCGCGAGCGGGCAGCCCGGCGCCGCCGTGATGCGCAAGGACGGCGACGTGGATGCGGCGCTGGCGGGCGCCGCGCGCACGGTGGAGGCGAACTACGTCTACCCGTTCATCTCGCACGCGAGCATGGAACCGCAGAACTGCACGGCGTGGTTCAAGCCGCTAGAGGGCACGCTCGAACTGTGGGCCCCGACGCAGAATCCGGGCGCGGGCCAGGCGCTCGTGTCGACGACCTTCAACATCCCGAAAGATAAAATCACGCTGCACATCACGCGCAGCGGCGGCGGCTTCGGGCGCCGGCTGTCGTCCGACTTCATCGTCGAAGCGGCCGCGATCGCGCAAAAAGTCAAAGCGCCCGTCAAGCTGACGTGGATGCGCGAGGACGACCTGCAGCACGACCACTTCCGCGCCGGCGGCTTCCACTTCCTGCGCGGCGGCGTGGACGACCAGGGCAAGGTCGTCGCCTGGCACGACCACTTCGTCACGTTCGCCAACCGCGTCGAGAAGAAGGAAAGCGACGGCGGCAGCGCCAGCGTGCTGCAGCCGGGCAGCGGCGGCAACCTGTCGGGCGACGAATTCCCCGCCCGCTGGCTCGCCAACTGCCTGATCGAGCAGACGCCGCTCGAATGCCGCATCCCGATGGGCCCCTGGCGCGCGCCGGGCAGCAATGTGTTCGCATGGGTGTTCCACAGCTTCATCGACGAACTGGCCCATGCGGCCGGACGCGATCCGGTCGCGTTCCGTCTCGACCTCCTCGGCGAGAAGGACCTCGTGGCCGGCACGGGCGAGCGCGGCGTGCCGTACAACGTGGGCCGCATGCGCAACGTGCTTAAGGCCGTCGCGGAAAAATCCGGCTGGGGCCAGCGCAAGTTCGCGCGCGGCCAGGGCGCCGGCGTCGCGTTCCACTTCAGCCACCGCGGCTACGTGGCCGAAGTGGCCGAAGTGACGGTGTCGAAGGAAGGCCGGCTGCGCGTGGACCGCGTCGTCGTCGTCGCCGACATCGGCGCGCAGATCGTGAACCTGTCCGGCGCCGAGAACCAGGTGCAGGGCTCCGTCATCGACGGCCTGTCCACCCTGATGTATCCGACGCTCGACATCGACAAGGGCCGTATCGTGCAAAGCAACTTCCACGACTACGCCCTGCTGCGCATGCCGGACACGCCGACGAAGATCGAGACGCATTTCCTCAAGACGGACTACCCCGTTACGGGCCTCGGCGAACCCGTGTTCCCGCCGCTGGCGCCGGCCGTCTGCAACGCGATCTTCGCCGCCACCGGCAAGCGCGTGCGCGAGCTGCCGCTGGCGAAAGCGGACCTGTCCTGGAGCTGACCGCGTGGCGGTGGAAGACACGTCCGACCTGCTGGGCCAAGCCGTCAGGCTGCACCAGCAGGGCCGGCTCGAAGCGGCGCAGGCCTTGTACCGGCGCGTGCTGGACCTCAACCCGCGCCAGTTCGACGCGCTGCACCTGCTGGGCGTGATCGAGCGCCAGCGCGGGCATCCCGGCCGTGCCGTAGATCTGATCGAAGAAGCGCTGCGCATCGACCCGCTGCAGGCGCGCGCCCATTGCAACCTGGGCGCCGCGCTGCAGGACCTGGGCCGCACCGACGCCGCGCTGGCCAGCTACGAAGCGGCGCTGCGCCTCGATCCGGCGTATGCGCTCGCCTGGGACAACCGCGGCAACACGCTGCGCCGGCTCGGCCGCCTGGCCGAAGCGCTGGACAGCTACGAACGCGCGCTCGGCATCAACCCGGCGCTGGCCGACGCGTGGTGCCACCGCGCCATCGCGCTGCACGACCTCGGGCGCCATGCGGATGCCGTCGCGAGTGCCGAACAGGCCCTCGCCACGCGGCCCGCGTATGCGGACGCCTTCGTCGCGCTGGGCCATGCGCTGCAGGCGCTGGACCGTCACGCGGACGGCATCGACGCCTACGGCTGCGCGCTCGCGCTGGCCCCGCAGGCCGACACCTGGTGCGCGCACGGCACGGCACTGAAGAAATCGGGCGACCTCGCCGGCGCCCTGCACAGCTACGAACGGGCGCTGGCCCTGCGGCCCGACTACGCGCTGGCGGAACACTATCGCGCGAACACGCTGCGCGCACTGGGGCAGCGCGATGCGGCGGTGGCGTCGTACCGGCGCGCGCTCGACCTGGGCGCGGATGCGGTCGAGATCCGCTTTGCGCTGGCGGCGCTGGGCGAGGCGGAGCAACCGGCGGCCGCGCCGGCGGATTACGTGAAACACCTGTTCGACCAGTACGCGGGCCGTTTCGACCGCCACCTCGTCGACGTCCTCGGCTACCGCACGCCGGCGCTGCTGGACGCCCTGCTCCGTCCGCACCTGGCCGCGCTGCCGGTGGATGCGGCACTGGACCTCGGCTGCGGCACAGGACTGTGCGCGCCTTTCCTGCGGCCGCTCGCGCGGCACGTCACCGGTGTCGACCTGTCGCAGAAGATGCTGGAGAAGGCGGCAGGACTCGACCTGTACGACGACCTGATCTGCGCGGACATCGTCGCATGGCTGGCCGAGCGTCCGGCTTCATGCGACCTCGCCGTCGCGGCCGACGTGCTCGTGTACCTCGGCGACCTGTCCCCGCTGTTCGCGCGGGTGCGGCGCGCATTGCGCGCGGGCGGGCTGTTCGCGTTCTCGTGCGAAGCGCTCGACGACGGACGCGACCACGCGATCCTGCCGTCGAACCGGTTCGCCCATGCGCTCGACTACGTCACGCGGACCGCGCGGGCGGCCGGCTTCGACGTCGTCGCGACGGAGCGCGCCGTGCTGCGCCAGGATCACGGCCGCGACGTCGGCGGGCACCTCGTGCTGGTGCGCGCGGCGTAAATCAACCTGTCGCCTGCGCCGTGACGTCCTGCGACGCCCCGATCATGGTCGCGGCATTCCCATGCTCGTCGAGGGTCACCTCGCCCTCTTCGCGGATATGGCGCCGGCTGCCGTCCGGCAGCACGATGTCGTATTCGACGCGGTAAGGCTGGCCCTCGACGATCGCCGCGTGGATGGCCGCCTGCACGCGCGGGCGGTCTTCCTCGACGATGGACGCGAGGAAGCGCTCCATCGTCACCTTGAACGCCTGCGGCGCCCAGCCGAAGATGCGGTAGGCCTCGTCCGTCCACGTGCAGTCGTCCGTCTGGATGTTCCAATACCACGCGCCCAGGTGGGCGATCTCCTGCGCCTTGGCCAGCAGCGCCTCGTTCTGGCGCAGCGCGGCCTCGGCACGGCGGCGCTCCGTGATGTCGAGGCTGACGCCGATCATCTTGACGGGCCGCTGGTCGAAGTCGCGGACCAGCGTCGCGCGCGACGACACCCAGCGCGTCGTCTCGCCGTCGACGACGCGGAATTCCCATTCATGCATCTCGTTCGCGTCGAGCGTGCGGCGCAGCACGTCGCGCAACCGCGCGACGTCGGCCGGGTGCACGCACGCCCAGAAGTCGTCCATCGAGCGGATGTGGCGGCCGAACAGCGATGTGTCGTTCGCCGAATACTGCAGGTGGTCCGTCATCACGTTCCACTCCCACGTGACGACGCCGGACACTTCCTGCGCCAGCTTCATGCGCGCCTCGCTCTCCATGATCTCGGCCAGGTGCTTCTTGCGCAGCGCGCCGATGTGCGGGTCGGCCGCGGTACTGGCTTCCAGTTCCGCGATCGCCTGCTCGCCGTAGCGCAGCCATAGCCAGTTCACGCCGAGGAAACGCGCCAGTTCCAGCAGGCGCGGGTATTCGATCTCGCCGCCGCGCGTCCATTTGTGCACGGCCGACGGCGACACCCCCAACGCCTCCGCCACCTGCTTGAGCATGATCTTCTTCTCTTCCAGTACACCTTTCAGGCGCGCGCCGAATGTCTCTTCCATGTTCCGATTAACCGTTGGTGAATTTTGTACCGCAGAGGATACACCAATTCGACACGCTTGACGCCGTACGAAAAACGGGCATACACTCGACTCAAATAAAACGTGAGTAAATTAATTAACCATCGGTGAATCACGAACAAAAGGAGACAAGCATGGACCAGCACACCTTCGCCCCGACCTGCCCGCTGCCGGGCGAACTGGGGTACACCCTGCCCGCGCACTACTACACGTCGCCGGACATTTTCGAACAGGAAAAGCGCACGATTTTCGCCCGCAACTGGATCTGCGTGATGCACCGCAGCCAGGTGGCGGAGAACAACCAGTACGCAACGGCCAGCGTCGCCGGCGAGAACGTGTTCGTCGTGCGCGGCCGCGACGGCGTCCTGCGCGGCTTCTACAACGTGTGCCCGCACCGCGCCCACGAACTGTTCGCGGAAGGCGCGGGCAAGGCGAAAAACGTCATCACCTGCCCGTACCACGCATGGGCGTTCGGCCTGGACGGAAAACTGATCCACGTGCGCAACGGCGAGAACGTGCCGGGCTTCTGCAAGGACAACGCGGGCCTCACGCCGGTGCGCGTGGAAGAATTCTGTGGCCTCATCTTCGTCAACCTCGACATGAATGCGACCCCGCTCGCGGAACTGGCGCCGGGCCTCTCCGCCGACATCCGCGCGCGCTGCCCCGACGTCGACCAGCTCGTGCCGGCCGTGCGCCTGTCGTACACGATGAAGGCCAACTGGAAGGTCGTGGTCGACAACTACCTGGAATGCCTGCACTGCCAGACGGCGCACCCGGCCCTCGTCGATTCCATCAACATGGAGACGTACCGCCACGTCGTGCACGGCATCTACACGAGCCAGGTGGGCCAGACCCGCTCCGGCAGCGAAGCCTTCACCTACGACGGCGATGCCCCGAACACGGATTTCGCCGCCTACTGGCTGTGGCCGAACGTCACGCTGAACGTGCTGCCGGGCGACGGCAACTATGGCGTGTTCTATATGTTCCCGGTCGATGCCGACACGACGATCCAGCACTTCGAGTTCTACTTCCGCGACGCGACGCCGACCGAAGAACAGCAGCAGCTGATCGACTACTACAAGAACGTGCTCAAGCCGGAAGACCTGTCCATCGTCGAATCCGTGCAGCGCGGCCTGAAGTCGCGCGGTTACCGCAACGGCCAGGGCCCGCTGCTCGTCAGCGACGACAAGACCTCCGCCATCGGCGAGCACGGCGTACAACACTTCCAGCAAATGGTGCTGGACGCCCTGGCTGCATGAGCCACAATCGCTAACAGGAAGAACAGCATGATCAAGACCCAGCTCTACATCGACGGCCAGTGGCAGTCCCCCATCGAGGCCGCCGTCCGCGACATCGTCAACCCGGCCGACGAAGCCGTCATCGCGCAGGCGGCCGAAGGCACCCGCGCGGATGCCCGCCGCGCCATCGCGGCCGCGCGCGCCGCGTTCGACGGCCCGTGGCGCCGGACGACCATCCGCGAACGCGCCAGGATCCTGAACAAGATCGCCGACCTTGTCGACCGCGACGCCGCCGAACTGGCGCGCCTGGAATCCCTGAACACGGGCAAGACGATCACCGAAAGCCGCACGGACATGGGCGACATCGCCGCCACGTTCCGCTACTTCGCGGGCCTGGTGGCATCGGAATCGGGCGCCGTCAACGAGGCGCCGCACCACGTCATCAGCCGCACGCTGCGCGAACCCGTGGGCGTGTGCGGCCTGATCACGCCGTGGAACTACCCGCTGCTGCAGGCCGCGTGGAAGATCGCCCCGGCGCTCGGTGCCGGCAACACGATGATCGTCAAGCCGAGCAATTTGACGCCGCTGACCACGTGGCATTTTACGAAGCTGATCGAGGAACTGGACCTGCCGCCGGGCGTGTTCAACCTCGTCACCGGCGGCGCGGAAGTGGGCGCGGAGCTGGCGGAGAGCCGCGACGTCGACCTCGTGTCGTTCACGGGCGGCGCCATCGCCGGTGAAAGCATCATGAAAGCCGCGACGGGTAACTTCAAGCGCATCGGCCTGGAACTGGGCGGCAAGAACCCGAACATCGTGTTCGCCGACGCCGACCTCGATGCCGCCGTCGACTACGCGCTGAACGCCGCGTTCTTCCACGCGGGCCAGGTATGCTCGGCCGGTTCGCGCCTGATGATCGAATCGGGTATTTACGACGAGTTCGTCGCGCGTCTCGCCGCCCGCCTGCCCCGCATCGTGATCGGCAACGGTTTTCACGCGGAGACGCAGATGGGCCCCGTGCAGTCTGCGCAGCAGCACGAGAAGATCCTCGGCATGGTGCAGGCCGGGATCGCGGAAGGCGCGCGTCTCGTCCACGGCGGCAAGCGCCCGGCCGGCGACGCGTATGCGCGCGGCTTCTGGCTGGAGCCGACGCTGCTCGCGGACGTGCGCGCCGACATGCGCATCGCGAAAGAGGAGATTTTCGGGCCGGTGATCACCGCGGAGCGCTTCGATTCGGAAGAACAGGCACTGCGCGCCGCGAACGACACGCCATACGGCCTGGCCGCCGCCGTGTGGACGCGCGACCTGGACAAGGCGAACCGCATGTCGCGCCAGCTGCGCTTCGGAACGGTGTGGGTCAACGACTACCACCCCTACTTCCCGGAAGCGCCGTGGGGCGGCTACAAGGCGAGCGGCATCGGGCGCGAACTGGCGCGCGTGGGCCTGGACGAATACACGGAACTCAAGCACAGCTACATCAACCTCGCCCGAAGGCGATGGGCTGGTTCGGCGCATAAGACGCACAACGGAGGAGACCATGGACGCAATTGAGGATTACGACTACATCATCGTCGGCGCCGGTTCGGCCGGCTGCGTGCTGGCGTCGCGGCTCACGGAGGATGCGGACGTCACGGTGCTGCTGCTGGAAGCGGGCGGCCCGGACTGGCGCTTCGACTGGCGCACGCAGATGCCGGCCGCGCTGGCATACCCGCTGCAGGGCACGACCTACAACTGGGCGTACGTGACGGAACCGGAACCACACATGAACAACCGCCGCATGACGCAGGGCCGCGGCAAGGGCCTGGGCGGTTCGTCGCTGATCAACGGCATGTGCTACATCCGCGGCAACGCGATGGACTACGACGGCTGGGCGCAGGAAAAATCGCTCGATAACTGGAGCTATGCCGACTGCCTGCCGTACTTCCGCAAGGCCGAGACCTACGACAAGGGCGCCAACGATTACCACGGCGGCGACGGTCCGCTGCACGTGACGACGCCCACCGCCGACTGCAACCCGTTGTTCAAGGCGTTCATCCGCGCGGGCGAACAGGCCGGCTACGCCGCCACGGACGACCTGAACGGCTACCGTCAGGAAGGCTTCGGCCCGATGGACCGCACGACGACGGCCGACGGCCGCCGCTGCAGCACGTCCCTCGCCTACCTGGACACGGCGCGCCAGCGCCCCAACCTGACGGTGCACACGCGCGCCCTCGCCGACCGCATCGTGTTCGAACGCCAGCGCGCCGTCGGCGTCGCGTACCTGCAAGGCGACCAGCCGCGCCAGGCGCGCGCACGCCGTGAAGTCATCGTCAGCAACGGCGCCATCGCGTCGCCGCAACTGCTGCTGCGTTCCGGCGTCGGCAATGCGGACGAGCTGCGCGCGATGGGCATCGCACCCGTGCTGCACCTGCCCGGCGTGGGCGAGAACCTTCAGGACCACCTCGAGATGTACCTGCAGTACGAGTGCAAGCAGCCCGTATCGCTGTACCCCGCGCTGAAATGGTGGAACAAGCCGGCGATCGGCATCGAGTGGTATGTGCGCGGCACGGGCATCGCGGCGTCGAACCATTTCGAGGCGGGTGGATTCATCCGCAGCAGCGACGAATTCGCGTGGCCCAACCTGCAATACCACTTCATCCCGCTGGCGATGAACTACGACGGCAGCAATCCCGTCGAGATGCACGGTTTCCAGTGTCACGTGGGCTCGATGCGCTCCCCGAGCACGGGCTACGTGAAACTGGCGAGCCGCGACCCGCGCGTCAAGCCGCGCATCCTGTTCAACTACATGGCGCACGACGTCGACTGGCGCGAGTTCCGCGCGGGCGTGCGCCTGACGCGCGAGATCATCGGCCAGCAGGCGATGGACGAATTCCGCGGCCGCGAGATCAAGCCCGGCATGATGGTGCAGTCGGATGCCGAGATCGACGCCTTCGTGCGCGACCACGCGGAAACGGCGCTGCACCCGTCCTGCACCTGCAAGATGGGAGACGTCTCCGACCCGATGGCCGTCGTCGACGGCGAGGGCCGCGTGCATGGCGCTCAGGGGCTGCGCGTGGTGGATGCGTCGATCATGCCGAAGATCGTCACGGGCAATTTGAACGCGCCGACGATCATGCTGGCCGAGAAGCTGGCCGACGTGATCCGCGGCCACACGCCGCTGCAGCGGTCCACGGCGCCCTATTACAAGGCACCCGTGGCACGCGACGACAACGCCACCGCACGCGTGCTGCGCGTGGCCGTGCCGGCCTGACGGGGAGACGACCATGTACCGCATCCGTTTCCTCTTCCCGGCCCTGCTGCTCGCCACCGGGGGCGCACACGCGCAAACTAGCGACGCGCCTGCGTTTACCGCCAACGTGGCACTGACCTCGCAATACGTGTCGCGCGGCTTCCGCCAGACGTGGGGCCAGCCCGCGATCCAGGGCGGCGTCGACTGGACGCACCCGAGCGGCTGGTCGGCCGGCACGTGGATGTCGTCCGTCAGCGACAAGTTCATCGAGGGCGGCACCGTCGAGTGGGACCTGTACGGCGGTTATGCAGGCACCGTCGGCGACATCAGCTACGGCGCCCAGGTCTATTACTACCGCTATCCCGGCGCGACGCTGCAGGCCACGCATACGAGCTACGACTATGGCGAAATCGTGGCGTCGCTCGGCTACAAGTGGCTCAGCGCGAAGTACTGGCTGACGTACACGCCGGACTACTTCGGCTACAACAGCAGCTCGCTCGGCATCGGTTCCGACCTGCACAGCCGCGGCTCCGGCTACCTGGACCTGAACGGCACGTTCGACCTCGGCCACGACACGTCGCTGCTGGTGCATTACGGCCAGGAACGCGTGCGCAACTTTGCCGCGTACAGCTTCCGCGACGCGCGCATCGCGTTGTCGACGTCGTTCGCGGGCGGCTGGACGCTCACGGGCGCCTGCACACGCGGCTGGGGACGGACCGACGTCTACGACCGCTACACGACCGGCGCCCTCGATTCGGGCGGCAGGCCGGCCATCTCCAACCCGCTGCGTCCGACATTCCTGGCCTCGCTGGCCAGGACGTTCTGACGCGGCACGTACCGAACCAAACCGTTTACACACAACGTATATGACTTCCCTGAGCCTTACCGACGCCACCGGACTCGTTGGCGTTGCCGCCTACGTCGCCGCCCACTTCGCCGTGCAGGTGCTGCACGCTTCGCCCACCGGCCGGCTGGCCATCGCCCTGAACGTGCTGGGGCCGGCCTGCATCCTCGTGTCGCTGTCCGGCGCGTTCAACCTCGCGTCGTTCCTCACGCAAGTGTTCTGGCTGGTGCTGACGGTGGTGGGCTGGTGGCGCCGGCGCGCGACCAAGGTGGTGACCTTGGAAGGCAGGGTCGCGCTGCAGAACGAGTGAAGCGCGCCCTCAGGAGGAGACACCCGCCACGAGCGGGCCATGACAGACCGTGAACGGCAGACTGCGAAGCAGCACCTTCAAACAAGACGGCATCATACAAGGAGACAATCGTGCAAGCACCTCAAGAAGGACTGACCGCGGGCATCCTCGCCCCGGTCCACGAACGGCAGGAAACGCATGAACTGAAACGCACCCTGACCTGGAAGGACGCCTTCTGGGTCACAAGCGGCGTGCCCGCGGGCGTGCTGTTCACCATCGGCGGCGTCTCGTCCACGATCGGCACGCCGGCGTGGATCATCTGGATCGCCGCGATCCTCATCGGCTTCATCCAGAGCTTCGTGTACGCGGAAATCTCGACGCTGTACCCGAACAAATCCGGCGGCGCGTCCGTGTACGGCGCGCTGGGGTGGGTCCGCTACAGCAAAATGGTGGCGCCCGTCTCGGTGTGGTGCAACTGGCTCGCGTGGTCGCCGATGCTGGCGATGGGCACCAGCCTCGCCGCCGGCTACATGCTGAGCAGCCTGTTCCCGGCCGACTCCATCATCAACACCTGGCACTGGACCCTGCTCGACCTGGGCGCCGTCGGCAAGGGCCTGACCCTGCGCGTGAACTCGACGTTCATCCTCGCGACAGCCTTCCTGCTCATCACGTTCAAGCTGCAGCACAGCGGCGCCAGCGCGGCCGCGACGACGCAGCGCATCCTCGGCATCGCGTCGCTGACGCCGCTCGTCGTCATCGCCCTCGTCCCGCTGATCACGGGCGACATGCCGTCGACGAACTTCCTGCCGCTGCTGCCGCTGACCCACGACGCGGCAGGCAGCGCGGTGCTGGGCGGCTGGAACGCGGCCGGCATCTCGACCGCGATGGGCGCGATGTTCCTCGCCTGCTGGTCCACGTTCGGCTTCGAGACCGCGGTGTGCTACACCCGCGAATTCAAGGATCCGCAGAAGGACGTGTTCAAGGCCATCTTCTGGTCCGGCGTGCTGTGCCTGTTCATGTTCATCGCCGTGCCGATCGCGTTCCAGGGTTCGCTGGGCCTCGCCGGCATGCTCAAGCCTGAGATCATCGACGGCTCCGGCGTCGGCGCCGCGATGGCGCACTTCGTCGGCGGCGGGAAGCTGATGTTCAACGTCGTCGTCGTGATGCTCGTGCTGGCGATCCTGCTGATCGTGATGACGTCGATGATGGGGTCCTCGCGCACCTTGTATCAGGCCTCCGTGGACGGCTGGCTGCCCCGCTACCTGTCGCACGTGAACGAGCACGGCGCCCCGACCCGCGCCATGTGGACGGACCTCGGTTTCAATCTGATCCTGCTGCTGATGTCGGACTACATGGCGATCCTGTCCGTGTCGAACGTCTGCTACATGATCTTCGTGTTCCTGAACCTGCAGTCCGGCTGGATCCACCGCCTGGACCGCGCCGACTGGCCGCGCGCCTACAAATGCAAGAACTGGCTGCTGGGCCTCGGCGCGCTGTGCGGCTTCGTGGACCTCGTGTTCGTCGGCGCCGGCGCGAACTTCCAGGGCGAGCACACGCTGCGCAACGGCCTGCTCACGGCCCTGCTGATCGTGCCCGTGTTCGTGTACCGCCACTACATCCAGGACAAGGGCCGCTTCCCCGCGTCGATGGCGCGCGACATGGCGCTGCCCCATGCCCGCGCCGGCGTGCTGCCTTACGTGGCGCTGGCCGCCGCCGTCCTCGTCGTGTGGCTGTCCGCCCGCCTCACCGTGATCACCTGACAGGAGCCTGACATGAACGATACGTTACGAGTCCGCGTCAGCCGCATCGAGCGGCTGGCCGACGGCATCAAGCGCTTCACGCTGCGCCGCAGCGACGGCCTGGACCTGCCCGCGTTCGACAGCGGCAGCCACGTCGTCCTCCACCTGGACGGGGGCCGCTTCCGCAACGCCTATTCGCTCACGAGTCCTCTCGACGACCTGGGCGGGTACCAGATCTGCGTGCGCAAGGAAGAAGCGTCGCGCGGCGGCTCGCGCTTCATGCACGAGGACGTGCGCGAGGACGACGAGCTGCACATCGGCGCGCCCGCCAACCTGTTCGGACTGCATCCGGGCGAAGGGAAGCACGTGCTGGTGGCAGGAGGCATCGGCATCACGCCGTTCCTCACGCACATCCAGGCCCTCGCGCGGCGCGACGCGGCTTTCGAGCTGCACTACTGCTTCCGCAACCGGGCCGGCGCGGCCGCGCTGGATACGCTGCCGGCGCTGGTCGGCCCGGAACGCCTGCGACTCTACGAGAGCGACGCGGGCACGCTGCTGGACGTGGCCGCGCTGGTGGCCGGCCAGCCGGCGGACGCGCACATCTACGTGTGCGGCCCGCAGCCGCTGAACGATGCCGTCGTGGCGGCGGCGAAGGCCGCCGGCTGGGACGCGGGCCGCATCCACTTCGAGCAGTTCCGCAACGACGTGGATGCGACCGGGGGCGCGTTCGACGTCACGCTGAAGAAAAGCGGCAAGACGCTGCACGTGGGGCCGGACGATACGCTGCTGCGCGTGATCGAGAAGGCGGGCATCCAGGTCGATTGCATGTGCCGCGAAGGGATCTGCGGGTCGTGCGAGACCGTGATCCTCGATGGCGTGGCCGATCATCGGGACAGTTACCTGTCCGATGACGAGAAGGCGGCGCAGAAGACGATGATGCTGTGCGTGTCGAGGTGCAAAGGATCGCACCTCGTCCTTGATCTCTGATTACGCAACCGATAACGCCACCATCCCGAACTCGCCCAGCCGCACCGGCACGGCCCCGCGCGCAACCATGCGGTCCTGCGCGCGGCGGCCGTCGCCCGGATTCACGTCGACGGCGCGCATGGCTTCCGGCACGATGAGCGTGTCGAATCCTTCTTCCAGCGCATCCGTGACGGTGTTCAGCACGCAGTAATCGGTGGCGAGCCCCACCACCGTTACACGCTCCACGCCCCGCGCGCGCAGCTGCGCCGCGAGGTCCGTGCCGCCGAACGCGGAATACGCGTCCACCGGCGCCGTGTCGGCCTTCGAGATGACGATGGCATCGTCCGGCAGCGCCAGCTCGGCCGCGAATTCCGCCCCCGGCGTGCCGGCCACGCAGTGCGGCGGCCACGGTCCGCCCTGGGCGCCGAACGAGCAGTGATCCTGCGGGTGCCAGTCGCGCGACGCGAAGATGGGCAGGCCTTGTGCCTGGTACAGCTCGATCAGGTGGTTGATGGGCGCGACCACTTCATGGCCGCCCGTCACGCCCAGCGCCCCGCCGGGCAGGAAGTCGACCTGCATGTCGATGATCAGCAGGGCATCCTGCTTGTCGAGGTGGATGGCACTCATTGGACTCTCCTGGAAGCGGTCGCGGACCGCGATGCCCTATTGTCGCGCAAACTCAATGGCGCGTCTCCCGCGCGGCGGCGTGGGCCGGGTCCGGATCGTGCCCGCCAAAGTGTTCGAGGATCTCGGCGGCCCGCTTGGCCAGCGCGGCATCGGCCGCGTTCACCGTGACCTGGCAGTCGCGCACGTCGTCCTGCGCCACCGGCGCGTACGTGTGCGAATAGGCCGTCTTGCCCGTCACCGAGGGCGAATCGCCGACCGTGAAATTGCCCTGCACAGGGCCGGTCTCGTCGATGCGGACGTCGATCGCGACGTCGTCGGCGGCGATGCCCGCGGCCAGCAGTTCCTGGCGCGCCTGTTCGGCTGCCGTCACGTGCTTGAAGGTGCGTACGATGGATTGCTGCATGGTGTACTCCCGAATGGTTCACTTTGCAATCACCGTACCAGAATCCCGCGCCGCACGGCGCCCGTCCCTTCAGGCATTTCCCACGCGCTATTTTCCACTCGTGCGGCATGGTTCCACCGATTTAGTACAATCAGGCAACACCCAGCCGTTGCACCGTGCGTTGTAACTTTTCAATAACATTATCCCAAGAGAATAAAAATGAAAATTTCTGCCCGGATTGCTTCCTCCCGTCCCCTCGCCACCACCGCCATGCACGGCCGCGTGGAAACCTTGCGCAGCGAGGGTGAGTCCGTCATCGATTTCTCGATCGCGATCTCGCACTTCCCCGCGCCGCGGCCGGTGCTGGACGCGGTGGCGGCGGCGATCGAGCGCGAACGGATCATGCCCTACACGAGCGTAGTGGGCGCGCTGGACGTCCGGACGCGGCTGGCAGCCAAGCTGAAAAAGGAAAACGGCGTCGACGCGGGCACTGACGAGATCATCGTCACCAACGGCGCCAAGCAGGGGCTGTACGAAGCGCTGTATGTCCTGAGCGATCCGTACGACACGGTCCTGGTCTTCAAGCCCCACTGGCCGGCCTATGTTGCTACGTCACAACTGTTGGGCCTGCGTCCCATCCTGGTCGATCTCCCTGAGGAAATCACGCCGGCTCTGCTGGACAGCTTCGGCAAACCGGACATCGTCATCATCAATAACCCGCACAATCCCACCGGCAAGGTGTACACTCGCCGGGAACTGGAACACCTTCGTGCATGGGTGGAGCGCATCGGGGCCCGGGTGATCGTCGACGAAAGCTACGAACACCTGATTTTCGATGGCGGACACACCAGCCTGGCGGCTTTGTGCGACTGGCGGAACATCGGCGTGGTGACGCTGTTTTCGGCCTCGCAGAGCTACGCCATGATGGGCTGGCGGGTCGGCTTCGCGCTGGCGCCCGCCGAAGTGGTCAACGCGATGCAGACGCTGCAAGGCCCCATCACGGCGGCCGCGCCGCATTTGTCGCAAGTGGCCGCCGACGTCGCGTTCGCGACCGGTGCGCCGCGCGCGATGATGGCGGACTACCGTGAACGGCGCGACCTGGCGGTACGGCTGTTTGCCGAGGTCCCCTGGATCGTCATGCACGCGCCGGCCTCCGGTCCGTACCTGTGGGGAGACGTGCGCAGCCTGACGCTGGACACGGTCGGCTTTGCCGAAGCGCTGCTCGAGGAAAAGAGAGTGGCGGTCATGCCGGGCGAGGCGCTGGGCGTGCCTGGTTACATCCGACTCGGCTATATTTCGGACGACGTGGCGACCTTGCGCGAAGGCATCCGCAGGATCATCGAATTTGGTAATGCGTTTGCTGCCCACAAGGCGGCAGATAGAAAATAGACAAATGACATCTGGCTTGAGCCGCTTCCGGCTGAACAGCCTGCGCAGCCGGCTCATGTTGCTGGTGGCGCTGGCGATCACGCCGCTGGCGGTGATGACGATCCTGTCCGGGATCCGCGAACGCGAACATGCCATCAAGGCATCGGAAGAAAACCTGCGCCGCCTGACGGGCATGGCGGCCGCCAACGAAGCCCAGTCGATCGAGGGCGCGCGCCAGATCCTCGTCGACCTGGCCAGCGTCCCGGACCTGATGGGCGACACCGCGAAATGCACGTCGCTGCTGTCCGACGTCCTCGACCGCAACGAGGGCTTCGTCAACTTCGGCCTCATCCAGCTCAACGGCGACGTCACCTGCAGCGCCGTGCCCCTGCTCCACCCCGTCAACCTGGGCGACCGCAGCCACTTCCGCCGCGCCATCGCGGAACGCAGGTTCATTGCCGGCGACTACGTGTTCGGCCGCGTCATCAAGAAGCACACGATCAACCTCACCTACCCCGTCATCGACCGCGGCGGTAAAGTCCTGGCCGTCGTGTTCGCGGCGATGGACCTGGAAGGCCTCGACACCTTCATCAACGACATCAACCTGCCGCCCGGCTCCGTGCTGGCGACGGCGGATGCGCGCGGCGCCATCATCTCGCGCCGCCCCGATCCGGAACGCTTCTTCGGCACCAAGCTGTCGCCGGCGATGCAGGAAGCGGTGAACACGGCCGGGCAGCGGGCCATGACGGTCCGCGGCGAGGACGGCATCGAGCGCCTGCACACGTTCGCACGCGTGGGCGCCCCCGCGCTGACCGATTACACGGTCACCATCGGCATCCCCACCGAGACGATCCTGTCGGCCGCGCGCCACGACCAGATCATGTCCCTGTTGGGTCTTGCCGCGACCACCCTGCTGGCCATGCTGGCCGCGTGGCTCGTGGGCGACGTATTGATCGTCCAGCGCGTGCGCAAGCTGATGGGCACCGCCGAGCGCATCGCCGCCGGCGACCTGGAAGCCCGCTCCGGCATCGCCTACGGCCACGAAGAGATCGGCAACCTGGCGCAGGCCCTGGACCGCATGGCGGCCGCGCTGCAGAAGAAAGAGACGGCGCGCTCGCTGGCCGAGCGCGAACTGCGCGCCGCCGACCAGCGGAAGGACGAGTTCCTCGCGATGCTCGCGCACGAGCTCCGTAACCCGCTGGCGCCGATCAGCACGGGCGCGCACCTGCTCAAGCTGCTGCACTCCGATAACGCCCAGATCACCCAGACGTGCTCCATCATCGTACGCCAGGTCGACCACATGACGAGCCTCGTCGACGACCTGCTCGACGTGTCGCGCGTGACGCGCGGCCTCGTGTCGCTGGCGACGCAGGTGCTGGACTTCAAGCGCGTCGTCGACGATGCGGCCGAGCAGATCCGCCCGCTGATCGCGGCGCGGCGCCACCGCGTCGTGATCGAGCTGCCGCCCGCGCCCGCGTACGTCAAGGGCGACCACAAGCGGCTCGTGCAGGTATGCGCGAACCTGCTCAACAACGCGACCAAGTACACGCCGGAAGGCGGCACCATCCACCTGCGCGTGGACGCGGACGGCGACGACTACGTGCTGACCGTGGCCGACGACGGCATCGGCATGGATCCCGCCCTCGTCGAGCGCGTGTTCGACCTGTTCACGCAGGCCGAGCGCACGCCGGACCGTTCGCAGGGCGGCCTGGGTCTCGGCCTCGCCCTCGTGAAAAGCCTCGTCGAGCTGCACGGCGGCGAAGTGAGGGCGTACAGCCCGGGCCTCGGCAAGGGCTCGACGTTCACCGTGCGCCTGCCCCGCTACTCGCAGGACGTGGTGCTGGCACCGGCGCCCGTCGTCGGCGAGGAACACCACGACGGCGGCGTCCCGCTGCGCATCCTGCTCGTGGACGACAACGTCGACGCCGTCCACACGCTGCAGCTGTTCCTGCGCTCCGGCGGGCATCGCGTGGAAGTCGCCTACTCCGCCACGGACGCGCTGGAACTGGCGAAATCCTTCGTGCCGGAAGTCTGCCTGCTCGACATCGGCCTGCCCGACTTCGACGGCAACGAACTGGCGCGCCGCCTGCGCATGCTGCCCCAGGCGACCGGTGCCACCCTGATCGCGATGACGGGCTATGGCCGCCAGCAGGACCGCGAGGCGTCGATGGCGGCCGGGTTCGACTACTACCTCGTCAAGCCGGTGAATACCACGCAGCTGGCGGACATTCTGGCCGCCGCCGCCGAGGCCAATATCAGGCGCTGACACGGCCCTACCGTACCTCGCTCATCCGGCACATCGCCTATCATCGTCTCCGACAAGGAGAGATAGGGAATGGAGACCGTCGAAGTCATCCTGGCGATGCTGCTCGCCGTGATCGCCAGCGGCTACGTGGCCCGGGTGCTGCCCATCGCCCTGCCCCTGCCGCTGATCCAGATCGCGGCGGGCGCCGTCATCTCGGGCGTTTTCCGCCATGGCGTCGCGCTGGAGCCGGACATCTTCTTCCTCCTGTTCCTGCCGCCGCTGCTGTTCGTGGACGGCTGGCGCATCCCCAAGATCGGCCTGTTCCGC
This sequence comes from Telluria mixta, assembly GCF_029223865.1. Classification (NCBI taxonomy): domain Bacteria; kingdom Pseudomonadati; phylum Pseudomonadota; class Betaproteobacteria; order Burkholderiales; family Oxalobacteraceae; genus Telluria; species Telluria mixta. The sequence goes on along the minus strand of NZ_CP119520.1, from coordinate 4,599,228 downwards.
GACAAGGCGACGATCCTCGAACTGGCGCTGGGCCTCGTCCTGTTCACCGTCGTCGGCGCTGGATACCTGCTGCACTGGATGATCCCTGCCATGCCGCTGGCGGTCGCGTTCGCGCTCGCGGCCATCGTGGCGCCGACGGACCCGGTCGCCGTGTCGTCGATCACCGCGCGCGTGCCGATGCCGCCGCGCCTCATGCACATCGTCGAAGGCGAGAGCCTGCTCAACGACGCGAGTGGCCTCGTGTGCTTCCGCTTCGCAGTCGCCGCGGCCGTGACGGGGCATTTCTCGCTGGCGCAGGCGAGCCTGACGTTCTTATGGGTGGCGCTGGCGGGCATCGCGGCCGGCATCGCGATCACGTTCGCCATCACGCGCGCGCACGGCATCCTGCAGCGCCGCTTCGGCGAGGAAGACGGCGTCCCGGTGCTCATCAACCTCCTGACGCCGTTCGGCGCCTACCTCGTGGCCGAGCGCCTGGACGCATCCGGCATCCTGGCGGCGGTGGCGGCGGGCATCACGATGAGCTACCTGGAACTGTCGGGCGCGGCGACGCCGGGCACGCGCATCCGCCGCAACGTCATCTGGGATGCGCTGCAATTCACCCTGAACGGCACCATGTTCGTGCTGCTGGGCGAGCAATTGCCGGACATCGTGCGCGGCGCCCTGCACCCGGCCGGCGGCACGCCGTACGACCTGGGGTGGCTGGCCGGCCGCGCGCTCGCGTTCAGCCTGGGCCTCGTGCTGCTGCGCTTCGCGTGGGTGTGGATTTCGCTGCAGCTGACGCTCCTGAACCGCAAGCGCCTCGGGCGCCAGGTCTTCAAGCCCAGGCTGCGCGTGATGCTGGCCACGTCGGTGGCGGGCGTGCGCGGGGCGCTGACGATGGCCGGCGTGATGACCCTGCCGCTCGCGCTGCCGAACGGCGATCCGTTCCCCGCGCGCCACCTGGCGATCTTCCTGGCCAGCAGCGTGATCGTCGTCTCGCTGCTCCTGGCCAGCGCCGCATTGCCCGCCCTGCTGCGCGGCCTGGAGATGCCGGCCGAGCCGGACGCGAAGTGCAACGAGGACGATGCGCGCCACGCGGCGACGCTGGCCGCCATCGCCGCGCTGGAACGGGCGCAGAAGGCGGACGGCGAGGACGGCGGCCGGGCCGTGGCCCATGTGCTGCGGCTGTACCGGCACCGCCTGAACGCGACCGACGCCGCGGGCGGCAATGCGGACGCACAGGCGCTCAGGCACACGGAGCGCAGCTACCGGCTGCTCGCGCTGAACGCGGAGCGGGACACGGTGCTGCGTCTCGCGCGGCGCATGGACATCTCGGACGAGACGGCGCGCAGGCTGCTGCGTCAGATCGATTTGCTGGAATCCCGTTACCAGCAAGACTAGTCAGCGGTCCCCGAGGCTGCTGCGCAGCCAGTCGCGCCCCCGCTCGTCCAGCGCTTTCGCGATGACGTCGGGCGGCAGGCTGTACACGGTGGCCCACGTCGCGCGGCCGTCCGGCGCGTTGGACGGGAAGCTCGTCGTCTCGATCGGCCAGTGGTACTTGCGCTTGAGCGCGCGGACGATGGCGGCCAGGGTCACGCGGCCGCGCAGCGGTTCGGCACCCGCCTGGTCGGCGTTGGACAGGAGGACGGCGAGGACGATGCCGCGCGCGGTGCGCGGGCCGGGGAAGATGGGAGATTTGCTCGGCATGACTGCATTCTAACGGTCCTGCACTACGTTAGTTCGCGAACGGTGCGCGATGGAGGCCGGCGTAGACTGGCACGGGCAGTCCGCCATGCCAACGACGAGTCCCCGATGAAAAACGATGACCCCGCCCTGCACGACCCGGTGCCGAACACCGACCCGCCCGCCGCCGCCAAGGCCGCGGGCCTGCGCTACGTCCACGACGACCGTCCCGGCATCCGCCGCGAGCCGGCCAAGGACGGTTTTCGCTACCTCGACGCGAAGGGCGAGCCGGTCGAGGACGAGGCCACCCTCAAGCGCATCAGGTCGCTGGCGATCCCGCCCGCGTGGACGGACGTCTGGATCTGCCCGCAGGCCAACGGCCACCTGCAGGCGACGGGCCGCGACGCACGCGGGCGCAAGCAGTACCGCTACCACCCGAAATGGCGCGAGGTGCGCGACGAGGTCAAGTACGAACGCATGATCAAGTTCGGCAAGGCGCTGCCGCAGATCCGCAAGGAAGTCGACCGCGCGCTGTCCCTCCCCGGCCTGCCGCGCGACAAAGTCCTCGCGACGATCGTCTACCTGCTGGAAGCGACGATGATGCGCATCGGTAACGACGAATACGCCCGCGAGAACAAGTCGTACGGCCTGACCACCCTGCGCAACCGCCACGTCAAGATCGACGGCAGCGAGGTCGAGTTCCGCTTCCGCGGCAAGAGCGGCGTGTACCACGACGTCAAGGTGCACGACCGGCGCCTGGCCCGCATCATCCAGCGCACGCGCGACCTGCCCGGCCAGGACCTGTTCCAGTACCTCGACGAGGACGGCGAAACGCACACGGTGGGCTCCGCCGACGTGAACGACTACCTGCGCACGATCACGGGCGAGGATTACACGGCGAAGGACTTCCGCACGTGGTCCGGGACCGTCCTTGCCGCGATGGCGCTGCAGGAATTCGAGGCCGTCGATTCCGACGCGCAGGCGAAGAAGAACGTCGTGCGCGCCATCGAATCCGTCGCCGAACGGCTTGGCAATACGCCCTCCGTCTGCCGCAAGTGCTATGTGCACCCGGCCGTGCTGGACGCCTACCTCGACGGCACGATGCTGGAAGGCCTGCGCGCCCGCGCCGAGGAAAGCCTCGTCGAAGACCTGAAGGACCTGCAGCCCGAGGAAGCGGCCGTGCTCGCAATGCTGGAACGGCGCCTCGCGCAGGAGACTGCCGCCAACGACCTGGCCGTCAAGCGGCGCGCCGCCTGAATCCATCCAACGAAAGGAACCCCATGAGCAGCATCGAACTCGTCGCGGACTTCGGCCACCAGGTGACGGGCGTCACCGTCGCCGAGGACGGCCGCATCTTCGTGAACTTCCCCCGCTGGACCGAAGACACCGAGGTGTCCGTCGCCGAATTGAAGGATGGCCAGCTGCGGCCGTATCCGGACGAAGGCTGGAACGGCTGGCGCAATGCGAAGAAGGACGACGTGACGCCGCACGACCACTGGGTGTGCGTGCAAAGCGTCGTCGCGGACCAGCGCGGCAGCCTGTGGGTGCTGGACCCGGCCGCGCCCGCGCAGGCGCACCTGGTGGCCGGCGGCGCGAAGCTCGTGCGCATCGACCTCGCGACCGACAAGGTGGCGCAGACGATCGCCTTCGACGAGGACGCCGCACCACAGGGCTCCTACCTGAACGACGTGCGCTTCTCGAACGACGGCAAATACGCTTACATCACCGATTCCGGCGTGCAGGGCGCGCTGCTCGTCGTCGACATCGCATCCGGCAAGGCGGCGCGCGTGCTGGACGGCCACCCTTCCACGCAGATGAAGAAGGGGTTGGACGTGACGGCCGACGGCAAGGTGCTGCGCCGCCCGGACGGCCGCGGCGTGGAATTCTCGGCCGACGGCATCGAGCTGTCCGGCGACGGCAAGTACCTGTACTGGCAGGCGATCAAGGGCGACGAGTTGTACCGCATCCCCACGGCCGCCCTCACCGGCCCCGGCGTCCAGGGTGAAGACGTCGGCGGACAGGTCGAACCGTACGGGAAGAACGGCGTCAACGACGGCCTTCTCATCGCGCGCGGGACGGAGCTCATGTACCTGACGTCCGTGCAGGACAATGCGATCAAGGTACGCGACCTCGCGCAGGGCCCGTCGGCGCAGGCGCGCATCGTCGTGCAGGACGAGCGGCTGCGCTGGCCGGACACCTTCAGCCAGGGGCCGGACGGGACGATCTACGTGACCACGTCGCACATCCAGGACTCGGCGTTCTTCAAGCCGGAGGCGCCGGCGGCGTTGCCGACGCAGTTGTGGAAGGTCGTGGTTTAACCGGCGAGTCCGAAGGCCCCCGGCCGCAACCACCCGCGCACGATCCGGAACCGCCACGTGCGCTCCACGGGCGGCGTGCGCTCCGGTTCGTCCGCTTCCCAGTCCACCTCCACGACACCCTGCAGCTGCAGCACGTCGCCGGTCGCGAAGTCGGCCACCACAATCGCGGCGCGCGGCTCCGCCAGGAAGTTCCCGAGCGTGTTGAAGTAGCGGTTGCCCGCGTAATCCGGCACGACCAGCACGTCGCCATCCAGCCGCGCGAACCCGGCCGGGCCGCCCCGGTGCGAGATATCCAGGCCCGCGGCACCGTCCTGCGCCTCCGTGCCGCTGGCGCTGGCCACGAACAGCGTGGGCGTCTCCGCCAGCATGGCCCGCGCCCGTCCCGGCAGGCCGGCATCGAACGCAATGACCGCACCCGGCGTGCGCTCCACCGGCTGGAGCGAGCGCACGTGGATGTAGCGCGGGCAGTTGCCGAACGATTGCGCGACGTCGACCGCGAATCCGGTCTCGCCCAAGGCCGCGACGACGCCGTTCAGCCGGTTGCGCCTCCGCGTGGCCAAATCGATGCCGAGCATGCCGACCCGTGCGCCGGCCGCGAGATGCGTCCGCACCGGATCGTCGGGCGACGGCAGCGCGGCCACGTCGAGCCGCGCCGGATCGGGCGAGCTCGCGAAGCCCGGCGGTCCCTGCACGAGCGTCGCCAGCGGCCAGCCGTCGGCGTCCGCCACGGCCAGGGCCAGGAATGGCAGCAGCGGGAAGAACGTGCGGTGCTGGTCCGGCATGCGGTTGCGGATCGGCGCGTTGAACGGGTCGACGCCGGCCAGCGCCTGCGCGATCAACTCGCCCTTGTGGAACGGCATCGGAATGCGGTCGCCATCCATGATCGCCTCACTCTTTCGGCATCGCCACGAAGCCCGGCAGCGCTTCCACGCGGGCGATCCACGCGCGCACCCGCGCGTACGGTTCGAGCGCGATGCCCCCTTCGGGCGCGTGCGCGATATAGCTGTAGCACGCGACGTCCGCGATGGTCGGCGCGCTGCCGACCAGCCAGTCGCGCGCGGCCAGCTCGCCTTCCATCAGGCCCAGCACGCGGGCGGCCAGCGCCTGCGACAGCGGGGCCGGCACGCCGGTATCGTAGAACCGGGCCGACACGCGCGCGGCGGCCGGCCCGAACATGATCTCGCCCGCCGCCTGCGACAGCCAGCGCTGCACGCGGGCCGCGCCGACGGGGTCTTCCGGCAGCCACGCGCTGCCCGGGGCGTAGCGCTTCGCGAGGTAGACGAGGATGGCGGTGCTGTCGGCCAGCACCACGTCGCCGTCCTGCAGCACGGGAATCTGGCCCAGCGGATTCAGAGCGCGGAATGCCGGTGACGTGCGCACGTCGGCCGGGCTGTCGGCGAATTCGTAGGTCAGGTCGAGCAGGTGCAGGAACAGCCTGGCGCGGTGCGTGTGGCCGGACAGGCGGGTGCCGTGGAGGATGCGGGTCATGGTCGTCTCTCTGTTCGTTGTCGGTCCATGCATCGTAGTGCCGGATCATTCATACCGGAATCCGGCATAATGGCAATTCAGCATTCCGTTTTTCGCAATAATCCTGTTCTTCGCAATAATCATGGACCGACTCGACGAGCTGCACGTGTTCATCGCCATCCTCGACGCGGGCAGCATGGCGTCCGCCGCGCGCAAGCTGGGCCGCTCGCCGGCGGCCGTCACGCGCATGTTGAGTACCCTGGAAACCCGCGCCGGCGCGCGGCTGTTCGAACGCAGCACGCGCCGGCTGACGCCGACCGAAACAGGCCTGCGCCTGGCGGAACAGGCACGCCGCCTGCTGGCCGACTACGACGCCGCGCTGCAGCCGCCGGGTGCGGGCACCCCGCGCGGCCTGCTGCGGCTCACGGCGCCGACCGCGTTCGGCCGCCGCCACGTGGCACCCGTCGTCACGCGCTTCCTCGCGCTGCATCCGGACATCCAGGTCGACCTGACGCTGTCCGACCGGAACGTGGACCTGATCGAGGAAGGCATTGATGCGGCGCTGCGCATCGGGGCGCTGGCCAACCTGAGCCTCGTCGCGCGGCGGCTGGGCGAGGTGCGCCGGGTCACGGTCGCGAGCCCCGGCTACCTCGACCGGCGTGGTACGCCGCTTGTCCCGGCCGACCTCGCGGGCCACGAACTGATCATGTCGACGGCCGTGCGCAGCGTCGCCGAATGGCGCTTCCGCGCGGACGGCCGCGAGCACGTCGTGCGCTACAGCCCGCGCCTGCGCATGAACGACGTGGAAGCCATGCTGGGTGCCGCGCGCGACGGCTTCGGCATCGCGCGGGCGCTGTCGTACCAGGTCGAGCCGGACCTGCGGGCCGGCATGCTGCGCCGGCTGCTCGTGGACTACGAGCCGGAACCGGCGCCCGTGCACCTCGTCATGCCCAGCAGCCGGCACATGGCGCCGCGGCTGCGCGCGTTCGTCGATTTCGCGGTGCGGGAGTTCGCGGCGCTGGATGTGATCCGGTGAGCCCAGGATGCCTCGAAATATGCCATCATGATGACCCTTTTGATCCGACCGCATCATGCTTTCATCCCCTGCCCTTCAAACCTCTCCGGCCGACAGCGATGCTGGGCCTCACGTCCGCTTCAGGGAGTTGTTTGAACAGTGCCCCGTCAGCCTCCAGATACTGGGCCCCGACGGTCGTACGCTGAGGGTCAACCAAGCCTGGGAAGACTTGTGGGAAATCCGCGCAGGCACCTCGCTCATGGCCTTCGTCATGAGTGCGGATTACAACGTTCTTCGGGACTCACAGCTTATCCAGTCAGGCATCGCTCTCTTGCTGGAGCGTGCGTTTCAGGGCGAATCGGTTCGCATTCCGGTCGGCCGCTACGACGTCGCGGCACTGGGCGGTTCGGGGCCCGTCCGGTGGGTGGCGGCGCGCGCCCACCCGATCAAGGACAATGGCGGCAACATCGTCGAAGTGATGCTCATGCATGAAGACGTCACCGAAAAAATGGAAGCCGAAAACGCGTTGCGCATCCGCGAAGAACGGTTTCGATCTCTTGTGACGGCAACATCGCAGATCGTGTGGAGCAACACGCCTGACGGTCGGGTCGACGAAGACTCGCCTTCATGGCGCGCCTTTACCGGACAGACCTATGAGGAATGGCGCGGGTTCGGCTGGCTGGATGCCGTGCATCCGGACGACCGCGACACGACCAAAGCGGCGTGGCTCGCATGCGTGGCGGCGAAAACCCTGTTCGAAGCACGCTATCGTCTTCGTCGTGCCGACGGCGATTATCGCTGGACCGAGGTTCGAGGTGTGCCGATCCTCGATGCGGAGGGGGCGATTCGCGAATGGATCGGCACCAATACCGACATCCACGAAAGCGTCCTGGCTGAAGCGGAACTGGCACAACGCCTGGAGCGCGAAAAGCGCAACGCGGCCTTGCTGGCCAAGGTCGCGCAGGCTGCGCGCAAGTTGCAGACGGTTCTCTGGAGTGGGGACATTGCGGAAGTGCTCGTCAACGAGGTACGCGACATTCTCCAGGCCCATCACGCCGTGGTATCGCTGTCGAACAACCACGCAGAGGTATGCCGGACAGACCAGGCGATGCGGGGCCGGTTGGCGGTGCCATTGATCGACCGGACGGGCATGAACATCGGTCTGATCCAGGTCTCCGGGAAGAAGGAAGGCGAATTTTCGGACGAGGACGAAGCGATCCTGGTGCAGCTGGCGTCGATCGCGGCGAATGGATTCGAAAACGCACGTCTTTACCAGTCCTTGCAGGAACAGGACCGGCGCAAGGACGAGTTCCTGGCGATGCTCGCACACGAGCTGCGTAATCCGCTGGCGCCGATCTCGGCGGCGGCAGAGGTACTCAAGCTCGGCACCGCCAGCGACGACAGGATCCGGCAATCCAGCAGCGTGATCGGCCGCCAGGTGCGGCATTTGAAATCGCTGATCGACGACCTGCTCGACGTATCGCGGGTCACGCGTGGCCTGATCCAGCTCGACCTGGCATTGCTCGACCCGATGGCCCTCGTCGCCAGCGCGGTAGAACAATCGCAGCCATTGATCGGCGCACGCGCCCACGTTCTTGCCGTCGAAGGCGATGCCGGCGGTGCGCAGATACGGGGCGATGCCAACCGGCTGGTCCAGGTTCTCGTCAACCTGCTGAACAATGCCGCAAAATACACGCCCGAGGGCGGACGAATCGCGTTGACGGTGTCCCGCGATGCCGACAGGGTCATCATCAGCGTGCGCGATAACGGGACCGGCATCGAGGCCGGCATGCTCCCCCACATTTTCGATTTGTTCACGCAAGCGAAACGAACCCCCGACCGTGCCCAGGGCGGGCTGGGCATCGGACTGGCGCTCGTGAAGACCATCATTTCGCTTCACGACGGCCGCGTCACCGCGCACAGCGACGGCCTGGGCGCGGGCAGCGTGTTTACGATCGCGCTGAACGCCGTCGGACCAACGTAACGGCCGCGTCAGAACATCAGGCGCCCTTCGATCGAATCGTCGAGCGTCTTGCCGACGAGCGCCCCCACCGCGACCTTGGCGCCCGCGATGAGGTTCCCGTGCTTGTTGTCCCAGTAGTACCCCGCTTGCGGCGTGAACTTGATGACGCTGATGCGCGGGTCGTCCTCGCCCTCGGTGAACCAGGTTTTCAGCAACGGATTCCACAGGTCGTGGATGCGGGCGCGGTCTTCCAGGATCTCGGCGCGGCCCTCCAGTTCCAGGAAGCCCGCGTGCGCATCGCGCTGGAAGTACAGTTTCACGGCCGGGTTGGCCGCGAGCTCGTGGTTCTTGTGGCTGTCGTTCGCGCTCAGGAACCACAGGTTGCCGGCGTCGTCCGCCTTGCGCACGCTCATCGGCCGCACGCCGTTCGTCGAGCCGGTGCTGCCTGCCGTGCAGAAGAAGCAGGTGTCCGCATCATGCGTCATGTCCTTCACGCGCTTGATCGCTTCGCTGCCGCTCAGGTCGCGGCGGTTCGTTTCGGGCTGGTTGCGGTTGATCGAGTCCATGAGTCCCTCCGTCGGCCGGGATGGCCGTGTCGTCGCGCATGATCCGGCCCGCCGGTGGCGCCGTCTGTGCGGAATCGCACAACCACATATACTGGATGGCTCGACATCGACAGGGGATTCGCATGACGCAAAAGATCATCGGCATGCTGGGCGGGATGAGCTGGAAAAGCTCGGCCGAATACTATCGCCTCATCAACGAGGGCGTGCGTGACCGTCTCGGCGGCCTGCACTCCGCGCGCTGCCTCATGTGGTCGTTCGACTTCGACGACATCGCCGTCCTGCAGCGCGAAGACCGCTGGGACGAGGCGGCGCAGCTGATGGTCGAGGCGGCACAGCGGCTGCAGCGCGGCGGCGCCGACTTCCTCGTCATCTGCACGAACACGATGCACAAGGCCTATCCGCAGATCCGCGCGGCGGTCGACCTGCCGCTGCTGCACATCGCCGATCCCACGGCCGGGCGCATCAAGGCCGCCGGCTGCAAGCGCGTCGGCCTGCTGGGCACCGCCTTCACGATGGAGCAGGATTTCTACAAGGGCCGGCTGGTCGACCAGCATGGCCTGGACGTGCTCGTGCCCGACGCGGACGATCGCGCCACCGTCCACCGCATCATCTACGAGGAACTCGTGCAGGGGCAGATCGAAGCGGCGTCGCGCGAGGCCTACCGCGGCGTGATCCGGCGCCTCGTCGCCGCCGGCGCGGAGGCGATCATCCTCGGCTGCACGGAGATCATGCTGCTCGTGGGGCCCGAGGACAGCCCCGTGCCGCTGTACGACACGACGGGGCTGCACGCCGAGGCGGCGGTCGAGCTGGCGCTGGCCTGATCGCCGCGGGCACGGCGTGCCCGCCCTTAACCGGCCGGCGCGATGTTGTGGTTGAAGCGGAACAGATTGTCCGGATCGTAGCGCCGCTTCACCTGCACGAGCCGGTCCCAGTTCGTCCCGTACGCCTCGTGGATGCGCGATCCCTCGTCCTGCGTGAGGAAGTTGATGTACACGCTGCCCGCCGCGTACGGCGCCACGGCCGCGAAGAACTCGCGCGCCCAGGCCACGCAACGACCGTCGTCGGCCGCGTCGAGCCAGCGTCCGTGCACGTTCATCGCATACATCACGTTGCGGTGCGGGTAGGCGGTGGCGTCCACGGCCGGCTCGTTGGCGCGGCCGCCGATGAGGCCCAGGAAGATCTCGCATTGCGGCGTCGGCACGGCGGCGGCATAGCGCAGCACGAGGTCGACCGCGTCGTCGGACAGGGTCGTGAAGTTGTGCGACTTCCAGTAATTGCGCGCACCCGGTGCCAGCAGCGGGTCGAACGTCTTCTGCCACGCCGCGTAGGGCGCGGCGCCCACGTGCTCGCCCAGCACGTCGCCGAATGACCGGACCGGTGCCAGTACGGGCTCCGCTTCCTCCGGCGGGCGCGTCGAGAACACGGCCAGTGCGACGATGTCCTGGCCGTGCACGGCCTCCGGCAGGAACGGCAGCGGCGGCGCCTTGCGCAATACGGCCCAGATCGAGACGTCGTTCGGCAGCGTGTCGACGTAATCGCGGTAGCGGCGCAGCACGGCCTGCCCCTGCGCCGCCGGGAACACGACCAGCCCGGCTGTCACGAGCGGCCCCACGGCGTGCAGCGCATACTCGAAGCGCGTGACGACACCGAAGTTGCCGCCGCCGCCCCGGATCGCCCAGAACAGGTCCGGCTCCTGGCGTGGCCCGATGTGGCGCCGGCGCGCATCCGCCGTGACGATCTCGGCGCCCACGAGGCTGTCCACCGTCAGCCCCAGCATGCGCGACAGCCAGCCGAAACCGCCGCCCAGCGTCAAGCCCGCCGCGCCCGTCGTCGAATTGATGCCTAGGGGAACGGCGAGACCGCAGGCTTGCGTCTCGTGGTCGACGTCGGCCAGCAGCGCGCCGCCGTCGACGTACGCCATGCACGCGTCCGGGTCGACGTGGACGCTGCGCATGCCCGACAGGTCGATCACGAGCCCGTCGTCGCAGATCGCATTGCCGGCGATGTTGTGGCCGCCGCCGCGCACGGCCAGCGGCAGGCCGTGGTCGCGCGCGAACGCGACGGCCGTGCACACGTCGGCCGTGCCGGCGCAGCGCACGATCAGCGCCGGGCGGCGGTCGATCATCGCATTCCAGATCTGCCGCGCGGCATCGTAGTCCGGGTCGCCCGGCTGCAGCAGCGGCCCCCTCAGCGCGGCCCGCAAGCCGTCGACCACCTCGTTCTTCAAGCTCGTCATCGTAGGCTCCGCCTGTCACCGCGGCCAATGCCGCCATCCATGCAGCATAGGAGACGGCCCGCGATATACAAGGACTGCCGACTGGAAAGCGGTGCGGCCCGACTAGGCGTTTTGTACTGCAGCGCCGCCGATAATCAGGAGCTTCGCCTAGCAAAAGCGTGACTCCCCGCTGATGTTCAGAAAGTTCAAGATCGATAGACTTTTCTCCATGGATTGACGCTGATCAAACAGGGAGCATGAGATGAATGAGCTGGATGCCTTTCTCGAACTGACCAGGCTGCTCGTCACCGACCCGCGCACGGCAGTGCTGTTCACGCTGCTGGTTGCCGCCGCCGTGTCCGACGTGCGCCACCAGCGGATCCCCAACTGGCTGACGGTGTCCGGACTCGTATTCGGCCTGCTGTACAGCGCCGTCGTGCCCTTCTGGCTCCATCACGGTTTCCTGTGGGCGCTGGCCGGCGCGGCTGTCGGCTTCGGTGTCTTGTTCCCCATGTGGCTGCTGCGCCTGACCGGCGCCGGCGACGTCAAGCTGATGGCGATGACCGGTGCCTTGCTCGGCCTGCACGCGATCCCGCTGGCACTGATCGGCTCGCTTTCCGCCGGCGGTGTCTGCGCCATCGTCTATGCGCTGCGGCAGGGCAACCTGCGCACGATGTTGGGCAATGCGCTGCGCATCGTGCACCTGGGCGGTCTCGCAGTAACGGCCGGCATGCCCGTCCGCGTGGCGACGACCGGTTGGGATTCCGTGGGCAAGCTGCCGTACGGCGTCGCGATCGCGCTGGGCACGATCACCACCGTCGTCGCAGCGCACTACGGTTTCCTCTGACTCGATCCCGGGTGACATCATGAAGAACATCAAGGCACTGTCCCTGCTGCTGCTGGCGGCCCTCCTCGGCCTCGTCGCGGCCGTGTATGCCAACAACTGGGTTGGACAGCGGACGAATATTGCGGCCAACAAGATCGTCGTGTCCGCGGTCGACATTCCCGCCGGCAGCCGGCTCGAACCGGAGATGCTGACCACGATCGACTGGCCTTCCGCCGCGCTGCCCACCGGCGCCATCTCGGATCCCGCACTGCTGAAGGCCCGTGTCGTCAGGCTGGACGTGGTACGCGGCGAAGCGATCATCGAGGGCAAGCTCGCGCCGGTCGGCACGATGGGCGGCCTGTCCGCGGTGATCGCCGAGGGCAAGCGGGCGATGACGGTACGCGTCAACGACGTTGTCGGCGTGGCGGGGTTCGCCCTCCCCGGCAATTATGTCGACATCCTCGTCCACGCCCAGCGCGACGAAGGCAAGGGCCCGACGAAGCCGATCAGCAAGACCGTGCTGGAACACGTGCTCGTCCTGGCCGTGGCCCAGGAAGCCGGCCGCGACGACACCAAGCCGAAAGTCGTCAACGCCGTCACGCTCGAGCTGTCGCTGGCCGACTCAGAAAAGCTCGACCTGGCCCGCAGCATCGGCACCCTGTCGCTCGCCCTGCGCAACCAGACGGACGAAGCGACCGTCAGGACCGCCGGCTTTACCCGCAACGATCTCCTGGACGAGCCCAAGGCGTTCAAGGCGGTCGCGCCGGCCAGGGTCGCGAAGCCCCCGCCTGCCGCACCGCGCCACTGCGTGGAAGTCATCGACATGCCGGGCGGGTCCAGTGGGCTGAGCTGCTTCAACTGAACCGACAAGAACGCCAACCGGACAGGAGTCAATCGTGCGCCATATCGTCCTCACCACCCTGGCGGCCGCCGCGCTCTGCTGCGCGAACGCCAGCGCCGCGAACGCCGCCGCCCGGAAAGCGACCGCCGTGCTGCGCCAGTGCAGCGCGACGCAGGTCGAAAAGCCCTCGCATGTCACGCTCGGCAAATCCACCGTCGTGATGCTGCCTTATTCGGTGGTGCGCATGGCGGTCGGTGGCGTGCAGCCCGACCAGCACCCCGCCATGGCGCTGCCGGAAACGAATCCCGCCGCGCCGGCCGCCCTGCCGGCCACGGCGCTGCCGGGAACGAATCCCGCCGCGCCGGCGGCCCTGCCGGCCATGACGCTGCCGGGCGCGTATCCTGCCGCGCCGGCCGGCCTGCCGGCCATGCCGTTCACCGCGCCCGCCGCAGCGCAGGAACAGGCGGGCGTCTCGGAAGTGCGCATCACGTTGCTGGCGCCGACCGAACTGTTCGTGCTCGGCCGCAAGGCGGGCTCGATGAACGTGATCCTGCAGGACACGGACGGGCGCTGCCACGTGAAGGACATCATCGTCACCGTCGATCCGGAAACGCTGCAGTCGCTGCTGGCCGACCTGGTGCCGGAAGAACGCGGCATCGCCGTCAAGGCCGCGGAGAACAGCCTCGTGCTCATAGGCGAGGTCAGCGACGCCGTGGTGCTCGACCAGGTGCTGGCGCTGGCGGCCTCATATGGCGACGGCAAGAAGGTCGTGAACCTGCTGCGCGTCGCCGGCGCCCAGCAGGTGATGCTGGAGGTGAAGATCGCCGAGGTCAGCAAGACCCTGCTGGACAAGCTGGGCGCCGGCGTCGGCATGAACCGGTCCCGCAACGGCGGCACCGATACGTTCTCCCTGCTGTCGAACTTCCTCAGCCAGGGCGGCGGCCTGGTCGAGGCGATGCGCATCGGCCGCACGGCCATCCAGGTCGACGGCCAGAAGGACGATGGCTTGGTGCGCGTGCTGGCCGAGCCGAACATCATGGCCATCAGCGGCCAGCAGGCGAGCTTCCTCTCGGGCGGCAAGATCTTCATCCCCGTCGCGCGCGAGCCCAGCGCCGCCGGCTACGGCACGATCACGCTGGAGGAAAAGGAATTCGGCATCGGGGTGAAATTCACGCCCACGGTGCTGGGCGGCTCGCGCATCAATCTCAAGATGGTGTCCGAAGTGTCCGACCTGTCGCAGACCGGGTCGCCGTTCGCGACGATCAACGGCGTCACCGCGGTGCTGCCCTCGTTCACCGTGCGGCGCGCCGACACGACGGTGCAGCTGAACGACGGCCAGAGCTTCGTGATCGCGGGTCTCATCAAGAACAACATGACGGAAACCATCAAGCGCTTTCCCGGCCTGGGCGAAGTGCCCGTGCTGGGCGCGCTGTTCCGCAGCAGCGAGTTCCAGAAAGACCAGACGGAGCTGATGTTCGTGATCACGCCACGGCTGGTCAAACCGCTGGCCGCGCCGCCGCGACTCCCCACCGACAACCACGCGCCGCCGTCGCGCGCCGGCGTCTACCTGAACGGACGTCTCGAGGGCGCCTCCGGCACGGCCGGCGCCGAAAGGAAAGACCAATGAAGAACCTGACGCTATGGGCAATCGCCCTGCTGGCAGCCGGTTGCGCGAACACGCCGACCCCGCACTACGACGCGCGGATGGGCACGGCGGTGCGCGATGCGCGCCTTGCAATGACGATCGATCCGGCCGCGGGCAGCCGTCCCGACAATGTCACGGGCATCGACGGCCGCGCGGCGAAGGAAGCCGTCAAGCGCTACCAGGATTCGTTCAAGGAACCGCCGCCGGTCGTCAACGTGATCAACATCGGCGGCGCGATCGGCGGCGCGGCGCGCTGACGGTGATGCAAGGCAGTTTTTCAGCAGGGAAGCGGCAGGGAGCGAACCCCGCTCCTCAATCATTCGGGCAAAACAGGAGGTCGTATGAAGAACTTAATCGTCGGTTTTTATCGTGAAGAAAGCGGCGCCCAGGTCGTCGAGTATGCCCTAGTGATCGCACTGGTGTCGATCGGACTGGCCGTCGCGCTGTCGACCGCCTTTGGCGGCTCGACCGGGGCGTTGAAGGATCTGGTCGATCGCGTCAAGACCTGCTTCGGCGCCGGTGCGACGACCTGTTAGCAGCGCCAACAGAAGATTTTTCAGCAGTAGCGTTACCCCGGACCAGCCGGACCGGATTCATTCAATCAACCAAGTCGGAAGGATTCAAAATGAACGTCATCAAATCGCTCAAGAACGTCGCCGTCGATTTCTCCCGTGAAGAAGACGGTGCCCAGGTCGTGGAATACGCCCTGATCATCGCGCTGGTCTCGATCGGCCTGGCCGTCGCGCTGTCGACCGCCTTCGGAGGGGCAACCGGGGCCATGAAAACCTTGGTCGACCGCGTGAAAACCTGCTTCTCCTCCACGACCAGCAGCTGCTGATCCACTGAGCCGTGCCGTGCCGCACGCGCTGCGGCACGGCGTCGATGACCGATCCACCTATCGAACGATGCGGGGAGTTCGCCATGAGGACTAGGTTGGCAGTGAGCAGGGAGCGAGGCGGAGTTATCGTCGCCTTCGCCTTGCTCCTCATGCTGCTGATGGGCTTCATGGGCCTCGCGCTCGACTTCGGTCACCTGTACATCATCCGTACCGAACTGCAGACCGCCATGGACGCCTGCGCCCTCGCCGGCGCGCAGGAATTGAACGGCCAGCCCGATGCGCTGACGCGGGCCACCAATGCCGGCATCGCGGCCGGCAACGCCAATCGCGTCGACATGCAGCTGGCCAGCTGGAATGGGAAAGGTGGCGTGACCGCCGCCGACATCGCGTTCCGCGACAAGGATCACGTCGCAACGACCAGCAGCGCCGCCGCACGCTACGTCCGTTGCACGCACACCCAGCCGGCGACCCAGACGTCGCTGCTGCTCATGTTCGGCCAGGCGACCGGTACGACGGCCTACGCCGGCACGATGGACGTCGGCGCGGCGGCCGAGGCCACGACCACGCCGGCCCAGTCGACCTGCCCGGTGCCGCTCGCGATCCGCCCCAAGGCAGGCGGGGCGGCGCCCGACTACGGCTTCGCGAAAGGCGACTGGGTCACCCTGCTCAGCAAGACCGGGGCCACGAACGGCCAGATCGGCTGGGCGAACCTGGACGGCAGCAACAGCGCGTCCGAGACGAATGCGGAGCTGGCCGGGCATTGCGGCACCCGCGTGGGCGACACGCTCGGCACACCCGGCGTGCAACAATCGATCGCCGACATCTGGAATACCCGCTTCGGCATCTACAAGAACGGCGACGGGCCCAGCGCCAATCCGCCGGACTTCACCGGCCGGGTGTACACCGGTACCTCATGGTCGCCCGGGCGCGCCGCGTACAGCGATTTCGTCGCCAAGCGCCAGTCGTTCGCTCCCTGCGCCGCCTCGGTATCGGACTGCGAGAAGAACAACGACATCAAGCTGAACGCCCAGTCGCTGGCATCCTCGGGCGCCGGCGGCGACATGCAGCGCTACGGCACCAACCGGCGCCTCGTCGCGGTGCCGGTCGTGCAAGGCGGCAAGGTCGCCGATTTCGTCTGCATGCTGATCCTGCAGCCGCTGTCGACGCCGATGGTCGACGTGCAGCTCGAATACCTGGGCAATGCATCGTCCGCGGACAGTCCCTGCACCGGCAGCGGCCTGCCGGGCGGCGCCGCCGGTCCCCTGGTGCCTGTGCTCGTGAGATAAGGAGGGTTACATGAAAAGGGAACAAGGCGTCGCGCTGACGGAGTTCGCATTGGCCCTGCCGCTGCTGCTCATGCTCATGTTGCCCATCCTCGAGTTCGGCCGTGCCTACTACCAGTACAACACGCTGGCGAAATCCGTCCGCCAGGCGGCGCGTTACCTGTCCGTGCGCTCGCCCGGCATCGACGTCGACAAGGCGCGCAACATCGTCGTGTACGGCAACCCGGCGGGGACCGGCACGCCGCTGGTGCCGGGCCTGAGCCTGTCGAACGTGCCGGCCCCGACGTGGGGCACGACCGGCAGCTATCCCGTGTTGAACACCGTGACGGTCACCGTGACCGGCTATACCTTCGTGCCGCTCGTGAAAGGCGTGTCCTGGATCGCCTTTGACGACATCACGCTCGGTACGATCCAGGCAACGTTGAGGAGCCCGACATGAACACCCGCCAGACCGGCGCGACGACCGTGGAATTCGCCCTCGTCATGCTCATGTTCCTCATGGTGGTGTTCGGCATCATGGACTTCGCGCGCCTGCTCTACACGTGGAACACGGCGAACGAGGTGTCGCGCGAGGGCGCCCGCTACGCCGTCGTCTGCGCCGACCCGAGCAGCAACAGCCGCGTATTGGCCAGGATGCAGGCGCTGATGCCCGACATTACCGCCTCCAACATCACCGTCGCGTGGGAGCCGGCCGGCTGCAACGCCGCCAACTGCGAAGCCGTCACGGTCTCGCTCACGGGCCTGAACTTCCGGTGGGTCTCGCCGCTCCCGGGGACGGTAGGCCAGCCCGCATGGGCGCTGCCCGGTTTTTCCACGTATCTCACGCGCGAGATGATGACCTATAACCCATTGATCTGCTAGGCCCCCTGGAGGAGTCATGAAAATCCTGATCGTTTCCGAAGACAAGCCATTCCTCAAGCACGCGGGGTCCATCTTCGCCGGCACGGGGCACGATGTCACGACCACGCCCGGTACCGCCGCCGACCTGCGCACGCTCGTGAAGTCGCTGGGGCCCGACCTGCTTCTGCTGGACGGGCGCGACGACGTCATGCTCGATCTCGCCGGGATCGAACGGACCACGCTGCAGTGCCCCGGCGTGGCCATCCTGCTGCTGACCACCATGAGAACGCCCGCCTTCCTGATCGACGCGATGCGCGCCGGCGTGCGCGAGGTGCTGCCTTCGCTCCATCCGGGCGAGCTGCTGGCGGCGGTGGAGCGCGCGGCCGCCAAGCTGACGGCATCCTGGACGGCCAGCCACGGCAAGGTCCACGCCTTCGTCGGCACGAGCGGCGGCAGCGGCACCACGTTCCTCGCCACGAATTTCGGTTACCAGCTGGCGCAGACGCACAAGGTTCTGCTGGTCGACCTGAACCTGCAGTTCGGCGACGCACTGAGCTTCCTGCAGGACGCCAAGGCCACGACCACCATCGCCGACCTGGCGCGCGACATCAATCGCCTGGACGCGCCGCTGCTGCAGGCCAGCGCCATCAAGGTGACGCCGACCTACAGCATCCTCGCCGCGCCGGAGGAACCCGGCCAGGCCACCGACATCACGCCCGAGCACATCGACGCCATCCTCAGGCTGGCCGTGACGCAATACGACTTCGTCCTGCTCGACATGCCGCGCATCGTCGACGCCATGATGATGACCGCGCTCGACCAGGCATCGACGATCTTCCTCGTGCTGCAGGCCAGCGTCCCGCACCTGCGCAACGCCGACAGGCTGCTGTCGGTGTTCCGCTCGCTCGACTACGCGAACGACAAGATCGAGCTGCTGCTGAACCGCTACGACAAGCGCGACGACATCACGATCGACCGGATCCGGCGCACGCTCGGCGCGCACCAGATCCACATGATCGCCAACGGCTGGCGCCAGGTGAGCACCGCCATCAACCAGGGCGTGCCGCTCGTGCAGGTGGAGCGCAAGCATGGCGTGATCCGCAGCCTGAGCGAACTCGGCGATACGATGGTGCCGGTCCTCGATCCGCACGTCGGCCTGTTCGACCGCCTGTTCCGGCGCGCCTGACGCCCATCGCCCGTCTTCATTCTCCGGAGGTTCCCATGTCCCTGCGCGAACGACTCAGCGCCCCCGCCGCCGGGGAAACCGGCAGGACGGGCCCGCAGCAGGCGGTCCAGCGTGACGCCTACAAGAAGCTGAAGGAGCAGATGCACCTGAAGCTGCTCGACCAGTTCGACCTGACGGTGCTCGAGAGCCTGGCGCCGGACAAGCTGCGCCAGGAGATCGCCACCGCGATCGACGGCCTGCTGCTGGACGACGAGACGCCCGTCAGCGGGCTCGAACGGCGCATGCTGGTGCGCGACATCCAGCACGAAATGCTGGGCTTCGGCCCGCTGGAGCTGCTGATGGCCGACCCGGCCGTCTCCGACATCCTCGTCAACGCCTACGACAAGATCTACGTCGAACGGCGCGGCCGCCTGGAGCTCAGCGACGTCACCTTCACGGACGACCGGCACCTGATGCGCATCATCGACAAGATCGTGTCGCTGGTCGGCCGCCGCATCGACGAATCGAGCCCGATGGTCGACGCCCGGCTGCCCGACGGCTCGCGCGTGAACGCGGTGATTCCGCCGATCGCCCTGGACGGGCCGATGATGTCGATCCGCCGTTTCGCACACATCCCGCTGAAGATGTCGAACCTCGTGGACGACATGCGCAGCCTCACGCCCGACATGGCGGAGATGCTCGAAGGCCTGTGCCGCGCCAAGGTCAACATGGTGATCTCCGGCGGTACCGGCGCGGGCAAGACGACGCTGCTGAACATCCTGTCCAGCTACATTCCCGCGTCGGAGCGCCTGGTGACCATCGAGGACGCGGCCGAACTCCAGTTGCAGCAGCCGCACGTGGTACGCCTGGAGACCCGGCCGCCGAACATGGAGGGCCGGGGCGAGGTCACGGCACGCGCGCTGGTCAAGAACGCACTGCGGATGCGTCCCGACCGCATCATCATCGGCGAGGTCCGCGGTGCCGAGGCGGTCGACATGCTGCAGGCGATGAACACCGGCCACGAGGGCTCGCTGACGACGATCCACGCGAACACCCCGCGCGACGCCCTCTCGCGCATGGAAAACATGATCGGCATGGCGAACCTGAACCTGCCGCACAAGGCGGCACGCCAGCAGATCGCGTCGGCCATCACCGTGATCATCCAGGCGCTGCGCCTGACCGACGGCAAGCGCAAGATCACCAGCATCCAGGAAATCACTGGCATGGAAGGCGACGTGATCACGATGCAGGAGATCTTCGCCTATCACCAGACCGGCGTGGACACCGACGGCAAGATCGTCGGCCATTTCCAGGCGACGGGCGTGCGTCCGCGGTTCGCGGATCGCCTGCGCGCGTTCGGGATCCAGCTGCCGGACCTGATGTTCGACCCGAGCCGCCGTCAATCCTGAGGAGACCGCCATGATCATCGTCCTGCTGCTCGTCTTCCTGGCCGTGATCCTCCTCGTCGAGGGCGCGTGGCTGCTCTGGCGCGCACGCCACGGCGCGGCGGCCGTCCGGCTGCAGCGGCGCCTCGACCTGGTGGCACGCAAGTCCGACGCCACGCCCCTGCGCCCCCTGCTGAAATCGCGCCGGATGGGCGAGCTGTCCGCGCTCGCGCGCACGCTGAGCGGCGTGGTGCTGGCGGTGCGGCTGAACGGCCTGATCGCCCAGGCCGGCCTGCACTGGTCGATTTCGCGCTTGCTGCTCGTGAGCGGCGCCGCCGGCGCGGCCGGACTGGCTGCCGGCATGCTGGGTGCCCAGCCGTTCATCGTTTGCATCGTGCTCGCGGGCTTGCTGGCCACCCTGCCCTGGGCCTGGGTCACGTGGAAGCGACGCCGACGCCTGCGCCGCCTGGAACAGCAGTTGCCGGAGGCACTCGACCTGATCGGACGCGCGGTGCGCGCCGGGCACTCGCTCCCGCTGGGCATCCAGCTGCTGGCCGAGGAGATGCCCGACCCCATCGCCGCCGAGTTCCGCCTCGTGCACGAACAGGTGAGCTTCGGCGTCTCCCTGCAGCAGGCGCTCACCGGCCTGTGCGAGCGGGTACCGCTGACGGACTACCGGTATTTCGCCGTGGCCGTGCTGGTCCAGCGCCAGTCGGGCGGCAATCTGACGGAAGTGCTGGGCAATTTAAGCAAGCTGATCCGCGAACGCCTGAAGCTGCTCACGCGTATCCGCATCCTCACGTCGGAAGGCCGGATGTCGGCGTGGACGCTGGCGCTGCTGCCGTTCGTCCTCGGTGCCCTGCTGTTCTATGTGAATCCGACATTCATGCAGCCCTTGTGGCTCGATCCGATCGGCCGCGGCATGCTGCGCGTCCTGCTGTCCATGATGGTTCTGGGCATTATCGTCCTGAGCCGCATTACCAAGATCCATGTCTGAAGGAGAACCACCATGTTGCTGCCCATCGTCGTCTTCCTTGCCGTCGGCTCCGGTTGCATCGGCCTGGTCATGTGGCTGGCGCCCGACCGGACCGAGCAGCGCCTGAACGCGCTTGCCAAAGACGAGGCGAGACCGCAGGTCTGGGGCACCAGGATCATCGACGTGGTCACGCCGTTCGCCCGGCTGTCGACGCCGTCGGGCGACTGGGAAACGTCGCCCCTGCGCGTGCGTTTCATGAACGCCGGGATCCGCCATGCGAAAGCGCCGCACGTCTTCTTCGGCCTCAAGACGCTGCTGCCCGTCCTGGCCGGCGTGCCGACTTTCCTGGCGCTGCGCGCCACGCAAGGTGCGGCGGGCATGACGCTGGTGTTCTGGGTCCTCGGCGCGGCCACGCTGGGCTGCTACCTGCCGAATGTCGCGCTGTCATTGGCCGGACGCGCCCGCCAGCGCGACATCTTCGACAGCTTTCCGGATGCGGCCGACCTGCTGCTGGTCTGCGTCGAGGCCGGCCTGGGCCTCGATGCGGCGCTCACGCGCGTGGCGGAAGAATTGGCGGACAAGAGCCCGGCGCTGGCCGAAGAACTGCAGTTGACCAACCTTGAAATGCGGGCTGGGGGCACGCGCGAGAAATCGCTGCACAATCTCGCGCTGCGCACCGGTGTCGAGGAACTGACGTCGTTCGCTACGCTGCTGACGCAGGCCGACCGTTTCGGGGTCAGCATCGGCGACTCCCTGCGCGTGTTTTCGGAAGACCTGCGTCATAAACGCCAGGCCCGGGCCGAAGAGAAAGCCGCGAAGATACCGACGAAGATGCTATTCCCGCTCGTGCTGTTTATATTTCCTTCAATCATCATGGTCGTGCTCGGGCCGGCCGTTATCCAAATCGTCCGGGAGCTCGGGCCTATGCTGTCGAGCAAATAAATGGCGCCGCGCAACAGCCGCTACGCCATTTCCACAGTATTCGCTGCGAGATGGTTCTGCGCGTAGACATATAAATCAAGTCGATTACTCACGCCGAGCTTTTGATAAATCGACGATAAATGATTCCGCAACGTGGATTCCGAAATAAACAGGTGTTTCGCCAGATCTTTATTCGTTCTGACTTTATTGGCAATCACGGCCTGTAACACCCGCCGTTCCCGGGGCGTCAGCAGCTTCAGGTTGTCCCGGCTGGGCTGGGCGCGCGTCGGTTGACCGCCGCGCAAGGCGCTTAACGCGAGGCCGGTGGCTTCGCGGCCGAACCAGAGCTCGCCATCGTGCGTCTTGCCGATCGCCTTGACGATCTCGTCGGCGCTGGACCGGCGGCTCAGCAGTCCATGGGCGCCGCAGCGCAGGCTGTGCGCCAGCGTCTCCGTCTCCATCTCTTCCGCGAACAACAGCGTACGACGGCCGCGTGTCAGCACGTCCGGCAGCGAGGACTGCTGCGTCATGCTGGCCAGTTCGTACTTCAACAACACGACATCGGGCGCCGCCGCATCGATCAGCTGGATCGCGTCGGTCTGGGTGCCCGCGATGGCGGTCACCTCCATGTGCGGGCGGTGTTCATTGATCAGTTTCGTCAGTGCCCAAAGTATCAACTGGTGATTTTCCACCACCATGACCCGAATGGGATTATTCGAGATCGAGAATTGTTTCGGCACCATATTTTATTGCCTTTTGTAAATGAAATCCCTATCTGAATAAAAAGCGGACACGCCGCATGCGTCGTCTCAAGCGCGCGATGCCGCGCGTCATTTATGGATAAACCTTGTAAATATCATATCCTCAGTGTAATGCGACTTGCAGGTACATATGTTCTTTCCGAATAAATATTTTTGTGAGATTTAGTGATTGTTGTGACATGCCAACGGATACATTGATCAAAATACTTAAATAACTGATTGAGAATTTAACGAATAAGCGCCGTGAATTGCGCCAATTGATGCCCCCCTGCCGGCTTGAATGACCGGCAACCATGTTTCGTCATATAATCAATTTTTGTCCAATCACATCCCTGATGCGCGCCCAACGCGGCCCCACGCTATCCCTGCGTCACCTCCTGATCCTGCTGACCGCGATCGGCCTGCTGCCGCTGACAGCGCTGGGCGCCTGGAGCGTGCATCTCGCCGCCGACTACCACCGGAGCGAACAGGAACGGGCGCTGCTGGACCTGGCGCGGGCGCTGTCGAGCGCCGTCGACGCGGAACTGGACGGCACCGTTGCCACCCTCGCCGGCATCGCGCGCGCGCCCGCGCTCGCCGACGGCAACGTGCGCGCGTTCTACCCCATCGCACGCGACCAGGCCCGGACGCAGCCGGAATGGCTGGGCGTGATCCTGGCCGACGGCGCCGGCAACATGGTCTTCCGCACGACCGCCCCGTTCGACGCCGCGCCACAACCCGTCGCCGATCCGTCCAGCCTGCACCAGGCGCTGCTGCTGCGCCGTCCCGTCATCGGCCACGTCGCGCGCGGCAAGGGCGGAAGGGCCGCCGTGCCCGTCCGCGTTCCCATTTCCGACGGGGCCGGCCATCCGTACGTGCTGACGGCCGTCGTCCAGCCCGACCGCATCGCGCGCACGGTCGCACGCCAGCAAGTGCCACCCGGCTCGGTGATCACGGTGCTGGACGGCGCCGGCGCGATCGTCGCCCGTTCCAGCGGACAGGCCGACTACGTGGGCAAGCCGCCCAGTCCGACGCTGGCGCGGCTGATCCGGCTGAACGGCCCGGAAGGCGCCGGTCCCACAATCACGCTCGAAGGCGGCGACGTCGTGACGGCCTACACGCGGCTGTCGCGCTACGGCTGGACGGTCGCCGTCGGCGCACCGCCTGTAAGCTGGGCCGGCGGCCGGGGTTTCATGTGGTACGGCGCCGGCATCGTGCTGTCGCTCGCCCTCAGCATCGGCCTCGCGTCGCTGCTGGCGCAGCGGATCGTGCGCCGCATCGCAACGCTCGCGTCGGGTGCCGCCGCCCTTGGCGCCGGCACGGATCTCCCCGTGCCCCCGTCGCGCATCCGCGAGATCGACGCAATGGGCGCGGCATTGCGGGCCGCGGGCGCGCGCCGCGCCGCGCACGAGCGGGAACGCGAGGACGCGCTGGAACAGGCGCGCCGGGCCGGCCGTGCCAAGGACGAATTCCTCGCCGTGCTGGGCCATGAACTGCGCAATCCGCTGGCGCCCATCGCCGGCGCGCTCGACCTGATGGACCTGCGCGCCGACGAGGGCTCGCGCCGCGAGCGCGGCATCATGCGGCGCCAGGTCGCGCACCTGAAGCACCTCGTCGACGACCTGCTCGACGTGTCGCGCATCGCGTCCGGCAAGCTGCGCATCGACGTGGCGCCCGTGGACCTGGCGGCCGTCGCGCGCCATGCCGTCGCCGCCCTCCCCGACCAGCCGATCCGCCTGCGGGCGCCGGATACGCTGTGGGTCGCCGGCGACGAGCACCGCCTCACGCAGGTGCTGGGCAACCTGCTGTCGAACGCCGCCCGCTTCGGCAGCACGGACACGCACGTCGTCCTCGAACGCGTGGGCGACGACGCCCGCCTCGTCGTCGCCGACAATGGCGTCGGGATGGACGCGGCTCTCGCACGGCGCGTCTTCGAGCCCTTCTACCAGGCGCCGCAACCGCTCGTGCGCCACAGCGGCCTGGGTCTCGGCCTTGCCATCGTGCACCGCATCGTCGAGCTGCACGGCGGCCGCGTGAGCGCGCACAGCGACGGTCCCGGCCTGGGCAGCCGCTTCGAGATCGTGCTGCCGCTCGGCGCCCCCGCGTCCGATGCGGTACCCGCCGCCATCCACGCGGACACGCAACCCCTGCGCGTCCTGGTCGTGGACGACAACGAGGACGCCGCGGCATTGACCGCCGCGATCCTGCGCCAGCTGGGCCACGACGTGAAGACGGCGCACACGGCGGCGGCCGCGCTGGACGTGCAGGCGGCGTGGCCGCCGGACGCCGCGATCCTCGACATCGGCCTGCCCGACATGGACGGTTACGCGCTGGCCGCGGCCATGCGCCGCGCGGCGGCCGGGAAGCCTTTGCGGCTGACGGCCCTCACCGGCTACGGCCGCCAGGCCGGCATTGCCGCGCACACGCCGCCGGATGCGGCCGCGTTCGACCTGCACCTGACCAAGCCGGCCAGCCTGGACGACCTGCGGCAGGCGCTGGGGGCGCAGGACGCGCGTGTAGGCATCTAGCGCTTTGCCTCCAGCACGATCGGCACGCCGTCGAGCAGCCTGCGCGACGTGACGATCTTGTCGGTCGCGTCGCGGAACTTCAGGAAGTGCGGGGTCTGCAAGTGCCGACGGTAGGCCGCTTCGTCCGTGTACATCTCGAACACGCGCACGCGGTTCGGGTGGTCCTTCTCGGCCACGGCATACAGCGCCAGCACGCCGGGTTCGAGGCGCACGGCCGCCGTCACGCCTTCCCGGACCGCCGCGTCAAACTGCACCCGCTGGGCCGGATCGATGTCCAGTTCGGCCAGGCGGATGTACGGCGGTTGTCCGCCGTCGGCGCTGGCCGCGCCGGGCAACCCCAGCATCAGCGTGGCCGCGCACAGCACGGGCAGGCGCCCGGCCGTCATGCCGCGCTCCGCGTGGCGAGGTGTGTGACGAGTTCCGGGATCTCGCTCGGCGCCAGCCCGGGGCGCGACCACAGGTCGCCGACGATGGCGGTTTGCGTGATATGCGCCAGCGCCGGAGACACGGCGGCGACGTCGGCCAGCGTGATGCCGGCACGGGGATGGGTTGCTTGGGTCATGGCGTCCTCGGTGATGGGCAGGTGATGGATGCACGGATTATGGATGCCACGATTCGCAACCAGAAGACGTGGTATGTTCATGGCTCTCATAACCCCAGGTTGATAATAGAACGCCATCATGGATTCCGCTCAACGCATCCGCGCGATCCTCTCCTTCGTGCGCGCCGCCGACGGCGGGAGCTTTGCGGCCGCCGCGCGGTCGCTGGGGATCTCGTCCGCCGCAGTGAGCAAGAACGTGGCCGGCCTGGAACGGGCGCTTGGCGTGCGCCTGATGAACCGCACCACGCGCACCCTGACGCTGACAGCCGAGGGCGCGGCCTTCCTGCACCAGGCCCGCGTAGCGCTGACGGCGCTCGACGCCGCGGTCGATTCCGTGGCCGCGGGGCGCGTGGAACCCGGCGGCAAGGTGCGCATCTCGACCAGCGCCGGGTTCGGCCGCGACCAGTTGATGCCCGCCCTGCCCGGGCTGCTGGCACGTCATCCGGGGCTGTCGTTCGACGTGGATTTTGACGACCGCCGCGTCGACCTCGTGCAGGAAGGCTACGACCTCGCGCTGCGCGGCGGGACGATTACCGACTCCGCGCTCGTGTCGCGCCCTGTCTGCCGCCTGAACATGGCGCTCGTCGCGGCGCCGGCCTACCTGGCGCACGAAGGCGTTCCGCGCACGCCGGCCGAGCTGGGCCGGCACAGGCTGCTCGCCCGGCGCTTCCTCGGCGGCCGCGTGTCGCCGTGGGCGTTCCACACGGCGGGCGGCGGCACCGACGCGTTCGAGCCCGAGGGCGCCGTCCTCACCGTCTCCGCACCGGAAGCGCTCGTCCAGGCCGCCCTGGCCGGCATCGGCATCGCCCAAGTCGGCGTGCACCACGTCTGGGAACACCTGCGCGCCGGGACGCTGCAGGTCGTCCTTGCCGATTGCCACCACCCGGGCACCTATGAAATGACGCTGCAATACCCGCACCGCGCCCTGCTGGCGCCGCGCGTGCGGGCGACGATCGACTACCTGCTGGACGTCTTCGCGGCCGACGAGACCCTGCATGTGCCCATCGCGGCCCTGCGGCCATTTGCCGTGTGATCAGATGTGCTGGTCGAACACCTGGCGCAGATACGCGATGAAGGTCTCGTCCGTGCTGAAGCCCTTGCCCGGGCTGTCGGACAGCTTGGCGACGGGCTGGCCGTTGCAGCGCGTGAGCTTCATGACGATGTTCAGCGGCTCGTACTGCGTATCGTTGGTGAGCTTGGTGCCGATGCCGAATCCCGTCATCACGCGGTCCGCGAAGTGGCGGTACAGGGAGAGCGCCTTGGGCACGGTGAGCGCGTCCGAGAACACCAGGCGCTTCGTGCGGGCGTCGATGCGCAGCTTGGCGTAGTGCGCGATGGCCTTCTCGCCCCACTCCACCGGGTCGCCGGAATCGTGGCGCAGGCCGTCGAACAGCTTGGCGAAATACAGGTCGAAGTCGCGCAGGAAGGCGTCCATGCCGACGACGTCCGTCAGCGCCGTGCCCAGGTCGCCGCGGTATTCCTGCACCCAGTCTTCCAGCGCCTTTTTCTGGAAATCGCGCAGGCGCACGTCGAACGACTGGAATGCCTGCATGTATTCATGCGCCATCGTACCGATCGGCACCAGGTTGAATTTTTTCGCCAGGTAGACATTCGACGTGCCCTTGAAGAACTGCGGCAGCTCGCGCGCCAGCGTGGCGACGACTTCCTCGTGCCAGTCGCCCGAGAAGCGGCGGCGCACGCCGAAATCGAAGAACTCGAACGGGTTGGTCTTCTTCGGTTCCTGGTCGAAGGCACGGAATTCGGCGATCTTCTGCGCCAGCCGCTTGCGCGCCTCCTCGATGGCGGCCTGCTGGTCGAAGCGGCGGAAATACAGCTCGTTGACGATGTACAGCACGAAGATCTCGAAACCCATCACGTGCACGATGGGACCGCAGGCGCGGATGCGCAGGTGCGGCCCGTCCGTTTCCACGTGGATGAACTTGCGCTGGAAACGGAACAACGTGAGGAAGTCGGCGAAGTCGCTTTTGATGAAGCGCAGGGACCTCATGTAGTCCACCTCGTCTTCCGTGAACATCAGCGTGCACAGATGGTCCAACTCCCGTTCGACTTCCTCTTTCAGCTCCGCCAGCGGATAGGTGGGCGTGTTGCGGCACTTGAACTCGTATTCGCCGATGGCGTTCGGGTGCATGTGCAGCAGGGCCTGCCACATGGTGAATTTGTAGAGATCGGTTTCGAGCAGGCTGCGGACGACGGGTTTCATGGGCAGTAGGTCATTCCTGTTGTTGTGGTATCGGTGCTGTCCAGGTGGACAGCTCGGTTGCCGGTTGCCTCAGGCCGAGGCGCTGGCAGACTTGCGCGTCCGCTTCTTGGGCGCCAGCATCGTGCCCGTGCAGGCCGGCGTGCCGCAGCGGCAGGCGAACAGGCGCTTCAGCGCGGGCGTGTGGCGCTCGTCGTAGATCAGCGCGTAGTTGTAGTTGAGTTCTTCGCCCGCCTCGATGGGGCGCAGCGCGTGGATGTACACGCGGCCGTCCTCTTCGTAGGCTTCGCAATTGGGTTCGCAGGCGTGGTTGATCCAGCGGGCATCGTTGCCGCGCCGGCCGCCGTCGATCACGTTGCCGTCGGCGAGGCTGAAATAGAACGTGTGATTGACCGGGCCGCCTCGTTCGGCGGCACGGCGCGTCGCTTCGTCCCATGTGATGCGCTCGCCGCGGTATTCGATGATGCGCTCGCCGGCCGGGATGTCGCGCAGTGCGAACACGCCGTTGCCGTGCACGGGCGATTTCCTGACCTCGTACGCGACGCTTTTACCCTGCCCTGCGGGTTTCGTCGTTTTGCGGGGCGACTTGCCGGCGCCCTGGCTTGCAGTGTGGTTCGATGTGGACGGACTGACGGAGGGATTCATGAGTCGGCGTTCGGTTGGATGGACACGATCTATTATTGATCGGATCGCGGCAATCCTGCCGCACGCCTTTATCTTACCGTGTCGGCGACTCAGCCGTTGAACTCGTCCTCGCGGAACTCGCTGATCGCACGGTCCCCCGCCGCCTCCGCCTTGCGCAACTCGACGCGGCGGATCTTGCCGGAGATCGTCTTCGGCAATTCAGTGAACGCGATGCGGCGGATGCGCTGGTACGGCGCGAGCCGGTCGCGCGCGAAGGCGAAGATGGCGGCGGCCAGTTCGCGCGTCGGTTCCACGCCGGGACGCAGCGCGATGAACGCCTTCGGCACCGCGAGGCGCACGGGGTCGGGGCTGGGGACGATCGCCGCTTCCAGCACGTCCGGATGCTCGATCAATACGCTCTCCAGTTCGAACGGGCTGATACGGTAGTCGGACGATTTGAACACGTCGTCGTTGCGACCCACGTAGAAGTAATACCCCTCCTCGTCCACGCGCGCCGTGTCGCCCGTGTGGTAATGGCCGCCGCGCATGACGTCCGCCGTCTTCGCCTCGTCGTTCTCGTAGCACAGCATCAGGCCCAGCGGGGCCGGATCGAGGCGCAGCGAGATCTCGCCCTCCTCCGCCGGCCGGTCGTCGATGTCGAGCAGCGCGACGCGGTAGCCCGGCAGCGGCCGGCCCATCGATCCCGGCTTCACGGGCTGGCCCGGCGGATTGCCGATCTGGCAGGTGGTCTCGGACTGTCCGAAGCCGTCGCGGATGCGGATGCCCCACGCGCGCTCGACCTGCTCGATGACTTCCGGATTCAGCGGCTCGCCCGCGCCCACCAGTTCGCGCAGCGGCGGCCGCCATTGCGCGAGGTCTTCCTTGATCATCATGCGCCACACGGTCGGCGGCGCGCACAGTGACGTCACGCCGCAGCGCACGATCGTGTCCAGGCAGGCGCGCGCGGAAAAGCGCTCGTAGTTGTAGACGAACACGGTGGCGCCCGCGTTCCAGGGCGCGAAGAAGCAGCTCCACGCATGCTTGGCCCAGCCGGGCGAACTGATGTTCCAGTGGACGTCCCCCGGCCGCAGCCCGATCCAGTACATCGTCGACAAATGCCCGACCGGATAGCTCTGGTGGCTGTGCAGCACGAGCTTCGGTTTCGCCGTCGTGCCCGACGTGAAGTACAGCAGCAGCGGATCGGTGGCGCGCGTGACGCCGTCCGGCACGAAGCCTGGCGCCGCCGTCGCGCTGTCCGCATAATCCCGCCATCCGGCGACACCGCCACCGACGGCGATGCGCGTGAAGCCGCCGGCGAGCTCCGCGAACTTGTGCGTCTCGGATGCCTGCGCGATCACGTGGCGCACGCGGCCCCGTTCCAGGCGGTCCTGCAGGTCGTTGCTGGACACGAGCATGGTCGTCGGCACGAGCACGGCACCCAGCTTGATCCCCGCCAGCATGATCTCCCACAGTTCGACGCGGTTCGGCAGCATCAAGAGCACGCGGTCGCCGCGCCGCACGCCGCAATCGCGCAGCCAGTTCGCGACCTGGCTGGAGCGCGCCGCCATGTCGGCAAAGCTGATCTTGCGCTCGCTGCCGTCTTCGTCCACGACCCATAACGCGGGCGTGGCATTGTCCTGCGCCTGCGTATCGAAATAGTCGAGTGCCCAGTTGAATTCGTCGAGCTCGGGCGGCTGGTAATCGCGGTAGGCGGTCGCGTAGTCGGTACGGTGCTGTTGCAGGAAGTCGCGCGCGCGGATGAAGCGCTCGTACGGGGATGCCATCGGTCGTCTCCTTGTTTATGCAGCACGGGCGCCTCGTGAGCGCCCGTGTCGGTGTCGTGTTGCGGCTCGCGACCATTCTGCCACGAACGCTAGCGCCGGCGCAGCTCCTGCGCCTGGTGGATCGTCTGCTCGTCGGTGGGCGACATCATATCGATCACGCGGCAGTCGCCGCACATGCGCATGCGGTCGAGGTGACCCGCGAACGCAGGGTGACCGGCGAGGCGCGCCAGCATGCTTTCGACCATGCGCAGCGTCCCGAACGGCTTGTTGCAGCGGATGCAGTGGAACGGCTGCGTCTCGTTCAGCACGACGGGCTGCTTGCGCGTGTCGCGGAACGACAGCCGCGGGACCAGCCGGATCGCATCCTCCGGACACGTGTCCACACACAGCCCGCACTGCACGCAGTTCTTTTCGATGAAGCGCAGCTGCGGCGCGTTCTGCCCATCCTGCAGCGCCGACGCCGGACACGCCCCGACGCACGCCATGCACAGGCTGCACTTGCCCGCGTCGACGTCCAGTGTGCCGAAGGGGCTGCCCACCGGCAGCGCGATCTCCTCGACCTGCTGCGGCGCCTCGCGCAGCAGGTGCTCGAGCGCGTAGTCGAGCGTGTTGCGCTTGTCGGCCGCCACGTTGAAGCCGGCACGCCGCGCCGGCACCTCCCCGCGCGGCGCGTGCTGCAGCGCGCGCACCAGGTCGTCCGGCCCGGTCACGCGCAGCAGCTGCACGTGCTGCCCCGGATAGCCGAGCCCCGTCATGATGGTCTGCGCGATCGTCATCTGCTCGTCCAGCGCGGCCGCGTACTGCGGCGCCTCCGCATCCGTCATCAGCACGGTGATGCCGGCCGCGCCCCAGGCCAGCGCCGCGAGCCAGATGTCGATGCCGGTCGATGCCGTGTGATGCACGCCCAGCGGCAGCACGCGCCCCGGCAGAGATCCTGGTAACTGAGCGACCGTCTCCAGCAGCGCCGCGCCCTCCAGGCCGTGGACGAGCAGCACCGGTTCGCGCCCGCCCGCCTGCGCATAGGCGTTCAGCGCGGCCTTGATGCGCATGCCCGTGTGCGCCGCGCTCGGGTAGACATAGCCCAGCGCGCCCGTCGGGCAGACGGTCGTGCATGCGCCGCAGCCCGCGCACAGGTAGGGGTTCACGGCGACCAGGTCGCCCGCACCCGAGATCGCGCCCGCCGAGCAGATCTCGACGCACGCATTGCACCCGCTGCGGCGGTTGCGGCCGTGCGCGCACAGTCGTTCCTTGTACGCGAAGTATTTCGGCTTTTCGAATTCGCCCACCATCCCGACGAGTTCCTCGACGGCCGCCAGGCGCGCAGCCGGTTCCAGCCCCGGCGCGTAATAGCCGTGCGGGCGCTGGTGCGTCGCGATCTGCGGCGCCGCGCCCAGGTCGAGCACGAGGTCGAAGCGCGCGTGTTCCGGTGCGGCGCCTGGAGTCTGCCACGTCGCGTCGAACGCGCCGAGCCAGCCCGTCACGACGAGCGCCCGGGCGGCAAACACAGGGAACAGGCGCAGCGTCCTGTCGGCGCCGTCATCGTCCAGCAGCAGGACGGTGACGGGCAGCGCGGCGGCCAGGCGCTCGGCCCACGGCAGCGCGTCCGCGCGGGTGCCGATGACGAGCGTGTGACCGGCGGACTTGTAGCCGACCGTGTCCAGCGGGTCCGGCGCGGGAATCCCGGCCAGTGCGGCCAGCGCGGCGTTGCGGGCGACGCGATCGCGGTCGTCCTGGACGGGGTCGAGGGCGACGCCCTGCCCTTCGATCAAACGGATATTCATGCTGTCTCGGTTTCAGGTGGTTTTATTGGTGTCGTCGGGCGCGTCTTCATCTGCCGGCGGTTCTTCCACCGCTTCGACAACCCGCTGCAACGCGTTCTTCGCGTGCTCCAGCGACGCGAGCATCGCTTCGGACACGGGGCTCGGCTTCGTGTAGTCGTCGATGTAGACGTCCAGTCCATCCATCGCGTTGAAGTGCGGGTCGGCGAACAGTTTTTTCAGCGCTGTCCGGCGCACGGCCGCGTCGACGCCGCGTGCGACGAAGGCGGAGAAATCGGAATCGGCCGTCAGCCGGGCGACGTCGTCCATCGTCGGCAGCGGCACGTCGGCCGGCGCCGGCGCCGGCGCTTCCGCGACCGGAACCGGCAGCTCCGCCATAGGCGCGTCCGCAACCGGCATGTCCGCAACCGGCATGTCCGCGACCGGCATGTGGGATTCCGCCAGCGGCTCGATCCCCGATCGCGCCTCCGTCTTGCGGCGCGCCCAGCGGCGCAGGAAGCCTTCGTCCGTCATCCGTGCTGGCGGCCGCGCCGCGGCTTCGGTTGATAGTGCTCGCGCAGGTAGCCCGCGAGCCATGCATAGACCTCGGCCGGCATCGTGACGCCGTCCGCGTTCTCGCCCGAGTCGAACATGCGCGTGCCCTCGACGTAGCTGACCGACGCGCGCACGGGCATCGCGCGGCCGTTCTCCATCCGCCACAGCACGAAGACCTTCGATTCCGGCGCCACGCAGTTCTCGTAATAGCCTTCGTTCTCGTCCGGGTAGAGCTCCAGTTCGAGACCGGAGACGAGGTAGTAGTCGCGCTCGGGCGTCTGGCTCAGCACCTGCAGCGGCGGCAAATCGCCGCGGTCGGGCACGACGCCGACGGCTTCCCAGGCCTCGTCGGCCCAGCGGTGCTGGAGGGTGCGCCGCTGCATCAGCACGGCGATCGGCATGGATCCCATCTTCATTTGTTGTGCACCTTCGGCGTGCCTTTCTGGACGGTCGGCGGCGTGCCCGCCGGTTCGGCCTTCGTGGGTCCGGCCTTCACGTCCGTACTGGGCGCTGCAGTGCCCAGTTTTTCGCTCTTGATGGGCGCGGCGGCGCCGGCCGGCGTCAGCTTGCCGTCCGGTTGTCCGGCCGGTGCGGCGGCTTGTGCCGGTGCGGCCGCCGCGATGGCGACCGGCGCATGCGTCTTCCAGCCCTGCGCAGACGCGCGGCTGCGCCAGCGGGCCGTGATGGCATCCACCGATGCCGCGAGCGACGCCTTGTCCTTGGCCGCCTGCGCATCCGCGGCCGCCTTCTTCGCGGCGGCGGCCTCCTGCTGGGCGGGTGTCGGCGGCGGCAGCGCGGCGTGGGCCGTCGCGGCGGACAGCGCGAGCGCGAGCGCCGCGCTCCTGGTCATGTGGTTCATCCTGCTCTCCTCATCGTCCCGGCGCCGCCGAATGGCTAGGATCGCGGTTGACGGCGCCCGGCTGCGGCCCCGTTTCGGCCGGCGTCGGCGCGGCCGGCTTGCCATGGTCGCCGGGCTGGGTCTGCGTCGTGCCTTGCGTACCCGCGCCGCTGGGCGGCGTCGCGCCCTGGCTGGGCCCCTGGCCCGTCTCGCGCACGGTGCCGCCCGTCTCCGCGCCGGCCGTGTTGCCGCCGCTGCCGCCCGCGATGCCCGGTGTGCCGCCCGCGTAGCCGGCATTCGTCTTCGGCCCGCTGTGCGCGGCCATCACCTGGCCGCTCGTGCCGCCGTCGGCCGTCACCATGCCGGGGAACTTCGTCTTGCGCTGGGCTTCGTCGCCATGCTGCTTGCAGCCCACGGCGGCCAGCACACCCAGCACGGCCATGACCTTCATCGTCGTTTTCATCGGCGGCTCCTCAATGCGCGGGCCGCGGCGGCGGACTGCCGGCGGCGGGCGGCCGTTGGTCCGGCGGCACGCGGTCGTCGAACGTGCCCGGTTCCACGCCCGCCTTCACTTCGTCGTACCACACGGCGTGGTGCGCCTTGGCCCACGATTCGTCCACGGTCCCGTGGCGCATCGCTTCGTACGCGCCCGGCGTGCCCCACGTGCCGATGTAGATATGGCCCATCGCGGCCGCGATGTAGAACGTGGCGCCGGCGATGTGCAGGTAGTTCGCGACCTGCATGATGTAGCGCGTCTGGCCGAACGTGACGAAGTCGAGGATCAGGCCGGTGATCGACATCACGAGGCCCAGCAGGGTCACGCCCAGCCAGAACCAGGATTTTTCACCCGCGTTGAAGAACCCGGCCGGCACGTGCTTGTGCGAGACGAGGCCGCCGCCCTGCTTGATCCACTGCCAGTCGATGCGGCGGAAGAAGTTCCGGCGCAGGAAGGTGAAGAACATCAGCACGGAGCACACGATGAACAGCGGGCCCACGAAGTTGTGCAGGTACTTGAAGATGTAGGCCAGGGCGGCGAACACGTCGTGGCCGACGAGCGGCAGGATGAGCTTCTTGCCGAACATGATGACGAGGCCCGTCACGGCGAGGATGATGAAGCTGATCGCGGTCGCCCAGTGCACGTGGCGCTCCCAGCTGGTGAAGCGGCGGATACGCCGGCCCGTGTCCGGTTCTTCCGTGCGCACCGGACCGACGGCGCGGTAGAAGAAGAAAATCGCGACGAGCACGACGACGAGGATGGTGCCCATCGCGGTCGCGATCGGCCCGTTGCGCCAGATGCGCCACTGATTGCCGCCGCGCTGCACGATGACGGTGCCCTCCGTGCTGCCGTACTGGCCCAGGTAGTGGCGGTCGATGTGCACGCGGCCCGACGACTTCGAGTCCAGTCCCGGCTCGGGCGTGCGCGCATCCTTCTCGGCCTGCAGGATCGTCTGTTCCTCGGCATACGCGGGCTCGGCGCGGTTGTTCGGGACACCCGCGTGCGCGATACCGAGCAGCCACAGCGACAGGAGCAGTCCGAGAAAAGTCCGCAACGATCGAATAGTGAATGACATGGTCGGCTCCTGTTACGGGTTGGCCCGGTTGTATTCGTTCTGGTTCATGTTGCGGTTGCTGATCGTGCCCCACCACGACAGCTTGTCGTTGTGAAAGTGGCGCAGGAACGGGCGGTCGTCCTTCTTCCCGGCGTACATGCCGTGCACCCAGTTCGGATGCTGGTCGACTTCGAGGCAGCCCGCGAGCAGCGTCAGGGGCAGGCAGAGGATGAGAATGCGCTTCATGTCGGCAGCCTCCCCTCGTCGTTCTGCGAGTCCTTGAGGTTCTGGTTCTCGCGCGGCCCCTCGCCCTTCGCCTTGACGTCGCCGCCGCGTTTCGGCTTGCCGTACGCGATCTTCCAGCCCCACAGTTCGGGGCCGTAGCCGCGCGTCTCCACGCGCTGGCGGTAGATGTCGGCGATGACCGTCGCGTCGCCGCCGATCAGCGCCTTCGTGCCGCACATCTCCGCACAGGCGGGCAGCTTGCCCTCGGCGATGCGGTTGCGGCCATACTTCTTGAACTCGGCCTCGGACGTGTCGGGCTCCGGACCGCCGGAGCAGAACGTGCACTTGTCCATCTTGCCGCGGTGGTTGAACAGGCCCGTGGACGGGAACTGCGGCGCGCCGAACGGGCACGCGTAATAACAGTAGCCGCAGCCGATGCACTGGTCCTTGTCGTGCAGGACGATGCCGTCTTCCGTGTGGTAGATGCAGTTGACGGGGCAGACGGCCAGGCACGGCGCGTCGCTGCAATGCATGCACGCGACGGAAATGGAGCGTTCGCCCGGCACGCCGTCGTTGATGGTGACGACGCGGCGGCGGTTCACGCCCCACGGGGTCTCGTTTTCGTTCTTGCAGGCGGTCACGCAGCCGTTGCAGTCGATGCAGCGCTCCGTGTCGCAGATGAACTTCATTCTGGCCATATCGATCTCCTCACGCCCGCACCAGCCGGCACAGCGACACTTTCGTTTCCTGCATCATCGTCACGGCGTCGTACCCGTACGTCCACCCGGTGTTCACGGCCTCGCCGCGCACCGCGGGCGCGCCGCCGTCCGGATAGTGTTTTTCCAGGTCCTCGCCCATCCACCAGCCGCCGAAGTGGAACGGCATCCACACGAGGCCCACGGGCACGCGCGGCGTCACCATCGCCATCAGCTTCAGGCGCGCGCCGGTCGGCGTCTCGACCCACATGAATTCGCCCAGCTTCACGCCGATCTGCGCCGCGTCTTCCGGGTTCACTTCGCAGAACATGTTCTGCTGGAGTTCGGCCAGCCACGGATTCGAGCGCGTCTCCTCGCCGCCGCCCTCGTACTCGACGAGGCGGCCCGACGTCATGATCAGCGGGTAGTCCTTCGAGAAGTCGACCGCCTGCACCGACTTGTACAACGTCGGCAGGCGCCAGAACGCTGCCTTGTCGTCGTAGGTCGGGTATTTGGCAACCAGGTCGCGCCGCGGCGTGACGAGCGGTTCGCGGTGCGTCGGCACGGGGTCCGGGAAGTTCCACACGTTGCAGCGGGCCCGCGCGTTGCCGAACGGCGCGCAGCCGTGGGCGATCACGACACGGATGATCCCGCCCGACAGGTCCGTCTTCCAGTTCTTGCCCTCGGCTTGCACCTGCTCTTCCGGCGTGAGCTCGGCCCACCAGCCCAGCTTCTTCAGGAACACGTGGTCGAATTCGGGATAGCCCGTGTCGATCTCGCTGTCCTTCGTGAACGAGCCGTCGGCCGCGAGCAGGGGCTCGCCGTTGTGCTCCACGCCCCAGTTGGCGCGGAACGGCAGGCCGCCCTCGGCCACCGGCTTGTGCAGGTCGTACAGGATCGGCGTGCCCGGGTGCTTCATTTCCGGCGTGCCCCAACACGGCCACGGCAGGCCGTAGTAATCGCCCTTGCACGGACCGCTCTCCGCGCGCATCGTCGTCGGATTGAAGTCGCGCTTGTGCTCCATGTGCAATTTGAGTCGCTCGGGCGAGCAGCCCGTGTAGCCGATGGTCCAGCAGGAGCGGTTGATCTCGCGGAGGATGTCCTCGATGACCGGCTCGTTGTTGACGACCTTG
This sequence comes from Telluria mixta, assembly GCF_029223865.1. Taxonomy (NCBI): domain Bacteria; kingdom Pseudomonadati; phylum Pseudomonadota; class Betaproteobacteria; order Burkholderiales; family Oxalobacteraceae; genus Telluria; species Telluria mixta. Next base: position 4,562,054 of record NZ_CP119520.1, on the reverse strand, counting down.
ATGTTCTTGACGAGCTGTTCGCCGAAGCCCAGCTTGCGCGCGAACAGGTACATGATCTCGTGGTCCGTCTTGCATTCGAACAGCGGCTGGATCACGCGCTCGCGCCACTGGATCGACCGGTTCGATGCCGTCACGGAGCCCTGCGTCTCGAACTGCGACGCGGCCGGCAGCAGGTAGACCCCGTCCGTGCGGCCATGCATCGCCGCCGTCATGCTGGGATAAGGATCGATGACGACCATGAAGTCCAGCTTCTGCATCGCAGCCTTCATGTCCGGCAGGCGCGTCTGGCTGTTCGGCGCGTGGCCCCAATAAAACACGGCACGCAGGTTGGTCGGCTGGTCGACGTACTGGTTATCCTCGAGCACCGCGTCGAACCAGCGCGACACCGTGATGCCCGGCTTTTCCATCAGCTCCTTCGAGCCGAAGCGCGACTTGACCCAGTCGTAATCGACGCCCCACACGGTGGAGAAATGCTTCCAGGCGCCTTCCGCGATGCCGTAGTAGCCGGGCAGCGAATCGCCGTTCGGGCCGACGTCCGTCGCGCCCTGCACGTTGTCGTGGCCGCGGTAGATATTGGCGCCGCCGCCCTGCACGCCGATGTTCCCCAGCGCGAGCTGCAGGATCGAGAGCGCGCGCACGTTCGCCGTGCCCACGTGGTGCTGCGTGATGCCCATGCACCAGACGACGGACGACGGCCTGTTCGTCGCCAGCATCTCGGCCGCCATGCGCACGGAGGCTTCCGGCACGCCCGTTACATCGCTGACCTTGTCAGGGGTCCACTTGGCCACTTCCTTGCGCACGTCGTCCATGCCGTAGGTGCGCGCCGCGATGTACTCCTTGTCCTCCCAGCCGTTGTTGAAGATGTGCCACAGCATGCCCCACACGAACGCGATGTCGGTGCCGGGACGGATGCGCACGTAGTGGTGGGCGAAGCGCGCCGTGCGGGTGAAGCGCGGGTCGACGACGATCATCTTCGCGCCCAGCTCCTTCGCGTGCAGGAAGTGCAGCATCGAGATCGGGTGCGCCTCGGCCGGGTTCGAGCCGATGAACAGCACGGCCTTGCTGTAGTGGAGGTCGTTGAACGAGTTCGTCATCGCGCCATATCCGTAGGTCTGGGCGACGCCGGCCACCGTCGTCGAGTGGCAGATGCGGGCCTGGTGGTCGCAGTTATTGGAACCCCACATCGACACCCATTTGCGCAGCAGGTAGGACTGCTCGTTGTTGTGCTTCGAGCTGCCGATGACCATCAGCGCGTCCGGCCCGGACTGCTCGCGCAGTTTCAGGAGCCGGTCGCCGATCTCGTTGATGGCCTGGTCCCACGTGATGCGCTCGTACTTGCCGTTCACGAGCTTCATCGGATAGCGCAGGCGGTGCTCGCCGAAGCCGTGCTCGCGCACCGACGCGCCCTTCGCGCAGTGGGCGCCCATGTTGATCGGAGAGTCGAACGCGGCTTCCTGGCGGATCCACACGCCATTGCTGACGACGGCCTCCACCGAGCAGCCCACCGAACAGTGGCTGCACACCGTGTGCTTGACCTCCGTGTTCGGCCTGGCCGGCACGGCGTCCGCCGCGGTTGCGGGCTGGATCACGTTCAGCGGCAGGTGGCGCGCGAGGGCGCCGGCACCGGCCGTCACGCCCGCGCCGACGAGGAAGCGGCGCCGTTTCAACCCGCTGTCGCGTGATGTCTTCACCAGGGTCATGGTCGTGGTCTCCTTCTACCAGTAAGCCGCGGTGCGGTAGTAGCGCCGGATGTGTTCCGTCTCGTGATAGCCCTTGGCCTGCTCCGGCTCCGCCGGTGCCGCGGGCCCGGGCTGCGGCTCGGGCGCACGCGCATGCGCGGCCGCGGCGACGGCCAGCGCGCCCAGCGGTGCCGCCTTCAGCAGGCTGCGGCGGGCGGGATCGGGTTGCTTGTCTTTGTCCATGATGGTCCCCTCAAGCGGCAATCGGGTCGGTAGCATCGAGCACGGCAAATGCCTGCGCTTCGATCGACAGGAACGCGTCGACGACGCCCGCGACGATCCGGTAGAAATTCGCGTCCGGGCTGTTCGCGATGTCGGCCAGGCAGGCCGCGTACCAGGGCCGGATGTGCGTCTCGAAAAAGTGTTTTTGCACGGCGAGGCCGCGCGGCGCCATGCCGGGGCCGCCCTGGATCAATACGCGCATCGTTTCGCACAGCGTGCCCAGGTGGTCCTCGAATTCGCCCACGCCGGGCGCGCGGGACAGGCGCAGGCGGGCGAGGTCGTGGCGCAGGTCGGCCAGGGGCGCGTCGTTCAGGTGGCCCGTGAGGTAGAAGGACCCGTACGGATTCAGCGGCGGCGTGCCGGTGCTGATGAACATGGCCGAGAATTCATCGGCCGCGGCGGATGCGTCGACGACGGTGGCGGCCTGGGTCAGCTTCAGCCAGGCGTCCTCGAGAGCGAATTCGCCGGCGGCGGCGATCGGGTCGGCGGCGGCCAGGGCCGCGAGCAGGGCGTCGTCGGGCGGGGCCAGCAGCAGGCGTGCGAACAGCGCGTAGAAATCGGCCCGGGCCTGGTCTTCGTCGGCCAGAGGCAGAGCCTCGCCATCATGCAAAATGGGTGAAGCGGAACGCTGGTCGGCCGACATGGTTCTCCCGTTGGCAAATATTCATGGGAAGTGTAATCCTTGACAATGCGAAGGCGCGCACGCTTGACCTCCACGCGACACTTCGTTGGCAAGGCGACCAACAGCGGGACAAATTCCCTACTTGTGGTAGGGGCTAACGTCTATAATCGGAACATCCCCCGAAGGTCCTCGCCATGATTGCAGCTGATACCCTACCCGCGACTCCCGTCACCGCTAACGCACTCAAGATCAGTTGCGCGGCTTGCAGCATGCACCAGCTGTGCCTGCCGATGGGCCTGGAGGATGCGGACATCGACCGCCTGGACCAGATCATCGGCAAGCGCCGCCGCCTGGAGCGCGACGAGCCGCTGTACAAGATGGGCGAGCCGTTCCGCAACCTGTACGCCGTGCGCTTCGGCCACTTCAAGACGTACCAGATCAACGCGGCCGGAGAAGCGCAGATCACGGGCTTCCAGATGGCCGGCGAGCTGCTCGGCATGGACGCCATCAGCGCCGACCGCCACCACTGCGACGCCGTCGCGCTGGAAGACAGCGAAGTCTGCGAGATCCCGTTCGCGCATCTGCAGGACCTGTTCGGCCAGGTGCCGGCGCTGCTGCGCCACTTCCACCGCATCATGAGCCAGGAAATCACGCGCGAGCAGAACGTCATGCTCCTGCTGGGGAACATGCGCGCCGAGCAGCGCTTCGCCGTCTTCCTCATCAACCTGTCCGCCCGCTACGCGGCGCGCGGCTATTCGTCCACGCGCTTCCAGCTGCGCATGTCGCGCGAAGACATCGGCAACTACCTGGGCCTGACCATCGAAAGCATCAGCCGCCTGCTGTCCCGTTTTAAAAAGCTGGGGCTCGTGCAGGTCGACAAGCGCGAGGTCGTGCTGCTCGAACCGGCGCGGCTGAAGGCGATGGCGGCCGGGACGGAGCAGTGCAGCCCGATGGCCTGACCTTTCGGTAGTTCACGGTCTCCCGGTCCGCATCGACAATGCGGGCGAAGGAGATCGTCCATGCATTCCAGATTCATTCCCCTCGCCGGCCTGCTGCTGGCCACCGCCGCTCACGCCCAGGACAGCGCCGTGCAGGTCTACGGCCGCCTCAACGTCGCCCTCGAACACGCGGACAGTTCCTCCGGCCCCGGCCTCGTGCGCCTCGTGAACAACCGCTCCGTGCTGGGCTTCCGCGGCGGTGAAGACCTCGGCGGCGGCTTGAAAGCCATCTTCCAGATCGAAGGCACGCTGTCGCCGGACACGGGCGCCGGCGCCCTCGCCGCACGCGACACCCGCGTGGGCCTCGCCGGCACCTGGGGCACGCTGTTCGCGGGCCACTGGACGACGGCGTACAACGGCGCCACGTCCGGCCTCGACCCGTTCTATCCGACGACGGCCGGCTTCATGAGCATCATGGGCAACGGTTCCGCGGCGGACGCGGACAACGTCAGCGACACCTCGTCGTTCGACCGGCGCCAGTCCAACTCGATCCATTACTGGAGCCCCGCGTGGCTCGGCCTGTCGCTGCGGGTGACGCACGGCCTGAACGAGGAAAAGCCGGCGAACGGCGCGAAGCCGTCGCTGACGTCGGCCGCCGCCATCTACGAACGGGGCCCGTGGTATGCCGTGCTGGCCGGCGAACGCCACCACGAGTACCAGGGCCCGGGGCTGGACGACACGGGCGCGAAGGCCGCCCTCGCCTACCAGTTCCCGCAGACGCGCATCGCCGTCGTCGCCGAACGGTTGAAATACGGGACGGGGGCCGGCGAGCTGGCGCGCAACGCCGTGTACCTGTCGCTGTCGCACCAGATGGGACCGCACGGCATCCGCATCGGCATCGCGCGCGCGGGCGACGCGAGCGGGCCGGCCGGCACGCGCATCGGCTTCGTGCGCGCCGGCGCGGGCACCGGCGCCACCCACGCGACGCTCGGCTACGACTACACGCTCAGCAAGCGCAGCAGCCTGTACGCGTACACGACGCGCCTGGACAACCGCGCGAACGGCGTCTACGAATTCGCGATCAACAGCTTGGGCGCGGCGCCGGGCGCGACGCTGAAGGCGTACGTGCTCGGCATGCGCCACAACTTCTGATCACACGTAACGTTCCAGCGTGATGACGCGCGGGTCGGCATACACGGCCTTGATGCGCGCATCGTCATTGGCCGCCGTGACGTCGACCCAGGACATGAAGAAGGACCACGGCGCGCCGCCTTCGAGGCTGCTGTCGATATCCGGCATCGGACCGTTCTCGGTCATGGCGACGAGCTTCGTGCCGCTGCTGAGTGCATAGGCCTTGTCGAACTCCGCCTTGTTGTTGATGTAGACGAAGTTGCCGGGATAGGAGTCGATGCCGATGATGTCGACCTTGTCGTTCCCCGGATACCAGGCAGCGTCGTTGCCGCACCAGCACCACAGCAGGTTGTGCAGGCCGTGGTAGTTCATGAGACGGTCGTACATCAGGTTCCACAGCTGCTTGTAAACGGTAGCGCCTTTCGCGCTCCACCAGAACCAGGTACCGCCGGCCTCATGGAGGGGTCGCCAGATGATGGGGACGCCGGCATCGCGCAGCTTTGCGAGCTGGACGGCGATGGCGTCGATATCGCGCAGCGTGTCCGCGTATTCCTGCGTCCCCTTCCTCACGGCCCGGGATGCGTCGAACGTCGTGAACTCGGTGTAGAACGTGTTCGTGCCGACGGTGCCGCCCGACGGCGAATGCCAGTGCCATTGATAGGCGATGATCGGCTTGTCCCCGTGATCCCGGCGCCATGCGATCGAGTTGGCGATCGACGGGTCGGCCGCATCGGGACCGAATGTGAAATAGCCCGGCTGGCCGGTACTCGGATTGATCGCATTGCCGTCCCACAGCCAGGAGTACATCGGGCTGTAGTGCTGCATGTCGAAGCCCCGCAGCAAGGGGTATTGGCCGGTCAGGTTTTTCACGTAGTCGAAATGATCCTGGTCGGTCTGGCCCGAAATGATGAACTTGCCGAACTTCGACAGCAGCCAGCTGTACAACGCTTTGGCGGCGGGCGTCGCGGCCGGATCGACCGGATCGGCGTTGATCGTGAAGCGCCGCACGACGCAGCTCGGGGTCGCGCCCGCCTGGCCGCAGGAATCGATCGTCACGGTGGCGGGCGATGGGGCCACCCGCCTGGACGACGCTGCTGCGACGGACTCGCTACCTGCGCGGCTGGTCGTGCCACCGCAAGCCCCAAGCAATGTCGTGGCCGCCGCGGCACCGGCGCCCTTGAACAACAGGCTGCGGCGGGTCAAAGAAAAATTTTTATCGTTAGACATGTTATCTCCTCCGTAAATGGATTGGCGTTAATCTCACGATGCTTTTCACATCAAAAAATTAACGAATCGATTATTCCACCGGCCCATACATACCCTTCGGGCTCCTCCTTCCCGGCGCATTGTTTAGTGACGTTTCTCGCAACAGCGTGAATACACCCCCCGCGCACCCAGCGTGTTTCGCGAAACAGCACTAAACAACACCGATTTCGCACCTCTTCTGGCCCGTCGACAAAACACGGCGTCAATAATTCGTATATCCGACGTTAATAAATCTTCTTTTGCAATATGTTTTTTTATTAGCGCCGGATTTACGCACATGCACAAGGTAATCGCCGCACTCGACGGCTGGACAACCAGAAGGGGACACATGAAACGCACCAACAAGACTGCCATCGCACTCGCCGTCGCTCACCTGGCGTGGGGAGCGGGAACGGCGCACGCGCAAACCGAGACCGAAGCCAAGGCCGTCGTCGTCGTGACCGGCCAGCGCGCCGCACTGGCCTCGGCGCAAAAACTCAAGCAGGATGCCGACGAGATCGTCGACTCGGTCGTCGCGGACGACATCGGCAAGCTGCCGGACCGTTCCGTCACCGAGGTCCTCCAGCGCGTCGTCGGCATCAGCATCAACCGCCAGGCGGGCGACAACGAGCGCTTCTCGGTCGAGGGCGCCGGGGTCAATATCCGCGGTCTGAACTACGTCCGTTCCGAACTCAATGGACGCGAGGCGTTCGCATCGAACGGCGGCCGCTCGATCAGCTGGGGCGACATCCCGCCCGAACTGATGGCCGGCGTCGACGTCTACAAGAACCCGTCGGCGGAGCAGACCGAAGGCGGCATTTCGGGTCTCGTCAACCTGCGCACGGCGCTGCCGTTCGACTTCAAGGGCCAGCGCGGCGCGCTGTCCGTCGAGGCGACGCACTCCACGCTCAGGAAAGGCAGGCCCGATCCTTCCGTGTCCGGCCTGTACTCGAACCGCTGGAAAACCGGCTTCGGCGAATTCGGCGCCCTGGTCGATATCGCGTCGTCGGACAGTTCCACGCAGACGGACACGTTCCAGTTCGAACCCTTCTTCCCGCGCACCGACATCGAACCGGGCCGCACGGTGTGGATCCCGAAAGGCGCGCAATGGCGCAACTACCAGTACGACCGCAAGCGGCAAGGTGCCTACGGCGCCCTGCAGTGGAAGCGCGACAATCTCCAGAGCCACCTGACCTATTTCCAGTCGCGCTACAAGGACAGCGCGAACGAGCAGTCGATCTTCTCGTCGGCCAGCCCCTATGACCTGAAGGTCAGCCCCGATACCGTGTACGACGCGAAGGGCGCGTTCGTCACGGGCACCCTCAGCGACACGAAGAACGGCGGCATCCCGTTCAGCAATGCGGGCGGCTTCAACAAGGGCGATTCGAAGACCACCGACGTGTCCTGGAACGTGCAGTGGAGGGTGGCCGACAACTGGACGCTCACGAGCGACCTGCAGCACGTGCGCTCCACGGGCAGCCACTTCACCTCGGCGGTCGGCCTGGGCATGCTGATGCCGAACGAGAGCCTCGACCTGCGCGGCAGCCTGCCGACGATTCACTTTACCGATGCCCAGCGCGCCTTCCTGGCCGATCCCGCGAATTACTACTGGGAGTCGACCATGGAGCACCTCGACAGGACCAAGGGCACCATGAAGGCCTGGAAGGGCGATGCGCGCTATGCGTTCGACCATCCGGTCCTGCGCGACGTGCGCTTCGGCGTGCGCCTGACGGACCGCGAAGCGCGGACGGTCAATTCCGATCCCAGCTGGAACTGGGCCGGCGTGACGCCGCCGTGGCTGCTGGGCTGGGACATTCCGAAACTGGCCTACCTGAACGACCCGCGCTTCAACGCGCCGCACGTGACGCAACAGTTCAACAACTTCTTCGGCGGCGACGTCAGCGTCCCCGCGGTCGTGTTCCCCGCGCCGAGCGTGGCCAGCGGCTACCCGGCTTCCTACCAGACGCTGCATGACTACCACGATGCGATCCTGTGTCCGGAACGGATCGCGGCCAATGGCGGCGATTGGGGCAACCCGTGCCAGATCTGGAAAGCGGCAAAGTTCGGCGGCGACAACCCGGCCGGCACCAACCACCAGAAAGAGAAGACCCGCGCGCTGTACGCCCAGCTGCGCTTCGGCTTCGACGACCTGAAATACCCGATCGACGGCAACGTCGGCCTGCGCTACGTGCAGACCCGCTCGCACTCGACCGGCTACATGTCGTACACGCCGGGGGCGCCGTTCGGGCAAGGCACGCAGGCCACCGGCATCCCGGTTCCCTACATCCCCGCTTACCTGAACAAGAGCGATGTCGAGAACAAGTACAACAACTTCCTGCCGACCGTGAACCTGCGCCTGAAGGCCAGCGACACACTGCAGTTCCGCCTGGCCTACGGCAAGTCGATGTCGCGTCCGGACTTCTCGCAACTGCAGGCCTACACGACGCTGTCGCAGGAAATCGTCTCGTCGGTGAACGAGGAGACCAAGGTCGTGAACGTGACGGCCGTGAACCGGACCGGCAACGCGCAGGGCAACCCGGCGCTCCGCCCGATCACGTCGAATCAGCTCGACGTCACCGCGGAATGGTACTTTGCCAAATCCGGATCGCTGACGCTGGCGCTGTTCGACAAGCACCTCAAGGATGTGATCATCAACCAGACGACGTCGGTGAGCCTGCCGGACATCACAGGAACGCCGCAGCAATTCCTGGTGACGTCGCCGGTCAACGGCGCGAAAGGCATCGCGCGCGGCGGCGAGATCGCGTACCAGCAGTATTTCGACAACGTGCCGGACTGGCTGCGGGGCATCGGCGTGTCGGCGAACTACACCTACGTCCACAGCAAGCGCAGCCTGTACAACCCGGTCTTCAGCGAATACTGCTCGGGCGGACAGAATGCCGCGAACGTCAACCTGAACCTGAACGGCTGCGACATCGACGGACGCGCCTTCGGCAACCTGCCGCTGACCCAGCTGTCGCAGAACGCCTACAACCTGGCGATCCTGTACGACAAGGGACCGTGGTCGGCGCGCCTGGCCTACAACTGGCGCTCGCGCTACCTCCTCAGCACCAACACGAACGGGACGCAGGGCAGCAACGGTACGGACACCAATCCCGCCAGCCCGACCTTCGGCCAGCACAACGTGGCCTGGGGCCTGCCGCTGTGGGCGGATGCGTACGGCCAGCTGGACGGCGGCATCTCGTACAAGTTCAGCGAGAACCTGAAATTCGACTTCCAGGCGCAGAACCTGACGGACGCCCGCTACAGCCAGACCATGCACCAGGGTATCGGCGACAAGGTGCGCGCCGTCTTCGTCTCCGGGCCGCGCTACAGCCTGCGCGTGGGCTACACGTTCTGATCTCCACGTTTTGATCTCCTTGCCCGGGCAACCGGGCTTTTCGGCCGCGCCCCTCGGGGCGCTGCCTTTTTTATTCGGAATCATCATCCTATGTTGAAAGCACTCTTCACCGTCCTGCTGCTCGGCGGCGTCGTCTCGCACCAGGCGTACGCGCAGGGCGTGACGGTCCGCACCGCGCCGGGCACGCCCGGCAAGTTCACCGAACTGGGACAGCGCCCGCAAATGGGCTGGAACACCTGGAACACCTTCGCCTGCAACATCAACGAAAAGCTCATCCGCGAAGCGGCCGACGCCATGGTCGCCAGCGGCATGCGCGATGCCGGGTACGTGTACCTGAACATCGACGACTGCTGGCAGGGCGAGCGCGATGCGCAGGGCTTCATCCACGCCGATCCGCAGCGCTTCCCGTCCGGGATCAAGGCGCTGGCCGACTACGTCCACGCCAAAGGGCTCAAGCTGGGCATCTATTCGGACGTGGGCGACAAGACCTGCGGCGGGCACGCCGGCAGCCGCGGGCACGAGTACCAGGACGCGCTGACGTACGCCGCCTGGGGTATCGATTACCTGAAATACGACTGGTGCAATACCGAGGGCCTGAGCGCGAAAGGCGGCTACACGACGATGCGCGACGCGCTGCGCGCCGCGGGCCGCCCCGTCCTGCTCTCGATCTGCGAATGGGGCGACAACAAGCCGTGGGAATGGGCCGGCGACGTGGGTCATTCGTGGCGCACGACGGGCGACATCTACCCGTGCTGGGACTGCGAATTCAACCACGGCGACTGGTCGTCGTTCGGCGTGCTGCCCATCCTCGACAAGCAGAACGGCCTGCGCAAGCATTCCGGGCCCGGACGCTGGAACGACATGGACATGCTGGAAGTCGGCAAAGGCATGACCGAGGACGAGGACAAGGCCCACTTCTCGATCTGGGCCATGATGAATTCGCCGCTCATCGCGGGGAACGACATCCGTTCGATGTCGGCCGCCACGCGCGCGATCCTGACCAACCGCGCCGTCATCGCGGTGAACCAGGACGAACGGGGCATCCAGGCCTGGCGTTTCATGAACGACGGCCAGCTCGAGATGTACGCCAAGCCGCTCGCGAACGGCGAATGGGCGCTCATGTTCCTCAACCGCGCCGATCACGCGCGGCGCTACCGGTTCGACTGGAACAGCCACGCGCTGTCCGACCGGGTCAGCAACAACAGCGTCGATTTCGGGCACAAGCGCCACCGGTTCACCGACCTGTGGACGGGCGCGACGGGCGACACCGCCAAGCCGCTGGCGCTGACGGTGCCCGCCCATGGCGCGGTGATGCTGCATCTCTCGCCCGACTGACGGCGTGGATGCCCGCCCCGCCTTGTGATAAGGTTGGGCGCATGACTGTTTCGCATGTATTCGCCGCCCTGGCGGCAGGCCTGGCGCTGTGCGCATCGACGACGGCCCGGGCGGGCGACCTGGAGGTTTTCCATTACTGGGACCTGGCCGGCGACGCCAGGGCCATCGCCTTCCTGAAAGCGACGCTGACGCAGGAGGGCGACACCTGGCGCGATTTCGCGGTCGCCGGCGGCGGCACCGGCATGGCGCTGACGCTGCTGAAGTCGAGGGTCGCGGCCGGCAACCCGCCGACCGCGGCGCAAATGAAGGCGCCCGCCATCGCCGCGTGGGCGCAGGCCGGGCACCTGGCCAACCTCGACGACATCGCCCGGGCCGGGCAATGGGACAAGGTCCTCCCGGAGGCGATCAGCGCGCGCATGAAATACAACGGCCACTACGTCGCCGTGCCCGTGGACCTCCACCGCAACAACTGGTTGTGGATTAACGCGCGCGTCCTGAAAGCGTCGCGTGCGAAGGCGCCGACGACGTGGGACGAGTTTTTCCGGACGGCCGAAGCGATGAAGCGCGCGGGCTTCATCGCTGTGGCCCATGGCGAGCAGCCCTGGGAAGACCTGCGCCTGTTCGAAAACGTCGTCATCGGCCTGGCCGGCGCGGACTTTTACCGGAAAGCGCTCGTCCAGCTGGACACGGCCGCACTGTCCAGCCCCGCGATGGAGCGCGCGCTGGCGACCTTCAGGCGCATCAAATCCTATACCGGCCGCTCGACCTATCAGAACGACTGGATCCAGGCGTCGGCCATGCTCACCAGCGGCAAGGCCGGCATGCAATTCATGGGGGACTGGAACAAGCCGGTGCTGATGGAGGCACGGAAGACGTCGGACTTCGAGTTCGAGTGCCTGCCGGTGCCGGGCGCCACCGACGCGTTCGTGTTCGACGTCGATTCGTTCGTCATGTTCAAGGTGCAGGGCGAAGCGAAACTCGGCGCGCAACGTCACCTCGCCGCCGCGCTCCTGCGCCCGGACATCCAGGAACGGTTCAATCTCTACAAGGGCGCCCTGCCCGTCCGGTCCGACGTCGATCTCGGCCGGTACGACCGCTGCGCGACCGCCTCCAGGGCAGCGTTCCAGCAGGCGGCGCGGAGCGGCGTCCTGGTCCCGAGCATCAACATGGCGCAGCCGCCGCCCGTGGAAGACGCCATGCGGGCCTTCATCAGCGATTTCTGGCGTGACGACCGCGTGACGGCTGCCACGACGATCGCACGCCTGAAAGCGCTGGCGGCAAGCCGCTGATCACGCGGCCTGCTTTTAAGCCTGCTTGTAAGCCTGCTTCTAAGCCTGCTTCTGCGCCGCGATCCAGCGCTGAACGATCTCGCCCAGCACGTCCAGCGGCACCGACCCGTTGCGCAGCACGACGTCGTGGAACGCGGGCAGCGAGAACTTCGCGCCCAGTTCCTTCTTCGCGTGCTCGCGCAGGTCGATGATGCGCAACATGCCGATCATGTACGCGCACGCCTGCCCCGGCCACGCGACGTAGCGCTCCACTTCCTGCGCGCCGATGCCGTAGTCGATGGCCTGCTGGCGCGTCCAGCCCTTCGTGTGCAGGCCGGTGTCGACGACGAGCCGGCGCGCGCGGAACAGTTCCGAGCCGAGGGCGCCCAGCAGGCCCGGGACATCGCCCTCGTACCAGCCCTGCTCCACCGCGAGACGCTCCGCGTACAGCGCCCAGCCTTCGCTGTGCGCGCTGCCGCCGCCGAAGATGCGCTGGGCGCGGAACTTGGGCAGGTCCGTGCGCTCCTGCTGGATCGCGAGCTGGAAGTGGTGGCCCGGCACGGCCTCGTGGTACGACAGGCTGCGCATGCGGATCACGTCGAACGTCGGACCGCGCATCGGCACCCAGAAGATGCCGGGACGGCTGCCGTCCGGCGCCGGCAGCGAGTAATGGGCCGCGGCCGACGGTTCCGTCAGCGGCGGTTCGCGGCGCACGTCGACCGGCGCGCGCGGCTTCAGGTTGAACAGCGCGTCGCTGCGTTTTTCCGCATCCGCCACGATGGTCGCGTAGCGCTGCAGCAGCTCCGGACGCGGGTCAAAGTTATCCAACCCCGCGCCTTTCGGCTGGAACGTCGCGTCCAGCTGCTTCATGCGCTCCTCGATGCCGCCTTCCGCGTAGCCGAGGGCGCGCAGGTGCCTGTCCATCTCGGCCTCGATGCGCGCCACTTCGCGCAGACCGATCGCGTGGATCTCTTCCGCCGTCAGATTCGTGCTCGTGTACGTCTTGAGCGCCTGCTGGTAGGCGGCCGCGCCGTTCGTCAGGCGCGAGATACCGGCCGTGTCGTTCGTCTTCGGATGCAGCTCGGCCATGTAGGCCTGCACGCGCAGGTACGCGGGACGGATCTTCGTGTCGACGATGCGGGTAGCGTCGGCGATGGCCCTGGCGCGCGCGTCCGGCGCCAGGTCCGCGAGTTTTTCCATGCGCTGGGCGAAGGTCGTCACGAGGACGTTCTGGTCCGCCGCGGGCTTCAGGAACAGGTCGACCTGGTACTGCGCGCGCTCGAGGATGAAGCGCGGCGGGACCAGGCCGCGGGCCGTGGCGGCGCGGGCGCGTGCGAGGGCTTCGTCCATGCGCGTGGCGACCTGGTCGAGGCGCGCGAGATAGCTGGCCACGTCGGACGCGCGGCGCAGCGGATGCGTCGTCGTCATGAAGTTGACGAGGCCGACCTGCGTGCCGCCGAACTGGTTGAAGACGAACTGGTAATCCTCGTACGGCTCGCTGGCGACCGTGTTGGCCAGACTCCAGCGCATCACGGACGCGGACGTGCGCTGCTCTTCGCTCAACGGCCCGGCGAGGAATGCGTCGAGACGCGCAACGCCGGTCTTCGCCAGCGCGATCACCTTCTTGCGGTGCGCCTGCGTCAGCGGCGTGAGCTGGCGGTCCAGCGCGTCCTGCTCGGCGCCGCCGAAATATTGCGTCGACGTGGCCAGTTGCGGATTGGCGCGGACCCAGTCGGCGGCGAAACGGTCGGACCAGGTGTCGAAGGCGGCGTTGGCCTTGACGGCCTGGGTGGTCGTGGCGGCCACCGCGACTTGTGGCGCGGTGGTGCCGAGGACGAGGGGAACGAACAGCGTGGCGATGGCGGCGGCCGTGCGGGCGCGCGTGTAAAGACGGGGTTGTGGCATCTCTCTTCCAGTGGTAGTGGGTTCTTGTTCCCGCCGGGTAGGCTGGGCGACAAGAATCTACCACGGTCAAGGCTTGTCGGCCACGATCTCCAGCGTACGTACAGCGTCCCACCCTTTGGCCAGCCGCCAGTCCCGCAACGCCCCTTCGACGACGACCTGCCAGTGCGTCCGCTCCAGCGCAGGCAGCGCGACGCTGAACGAACCGTCCGGCGCAGGCTTCACGAACACACGCAGGTCGCGCTGCGGCAGGGTCGGATGGGCGAGGTAGATGGTGAACGGCGCCGATTGCCCCGCAAGACGCCCCGCCAGTGCGCCCGCGCGCGGATCGTATTCCGCCCGCAGCGACAGGCCCAGCCTGGTCGCTGCGCGGTCGCGCCGCAAGTCCTGGTTGATGGCCTTGCCCTGCTTGTAGTAGTCGTCGACGACGAGGGCGTCCGGGTGGCCGGCGGCCAGCCAGGCGACGTAGCCGCCGCCGGCGAGCACGGTCGCCGGACCGAGCATCAGGAGCCACGGCCAGCGGTGGGCGTACCAGGGAGTTGAAGTCGCGTGCATGTCCTATCCTTATGATCGTTCAGCGCGGCACGATGAAGACGGCCTTCTCGGTCACGCGCAATGCGGGTTCGTCCTGTGCCGTCACGGTGAACGTGAGCGCATTCGACCCGGTGCGTGCGGCGCCGTGCTCGATGCGCACGCGCACCGGCACCGCGCGCGTGGAGGCGCCATCCAGTTCGACGAGGTCTTCGTCGGCGATGGCGGCGGACGGGATGCCGGAGACGCCAATGTGGAACAGGTGCGGACGCTCGCCCGTGTTCATCAGCTGCAGGCGGTACACGTTCTCGATCTTGCCGTCTTCGACTTCGCGGCCCATCGAGCCGCGGTCGCGGATCACGTCCAGCTTGAGCGGCGTGCGCAACGCCAGCGCCGTGCTCATGCCGGCCGCCATCAGGACGAACACGAGGCCGTAGCCGATCGTGCGCGGGCGCAGCAGGCGGGCGCGGATCTGCTTTGCATTCCAGCCGCCGGCCAGGGCATTCTCGGTCGAGTAGCGGATCAGGCCGCGCGGTCTTCCTACCTTGTCCATCACGCCGGAACAGGCATCGATGCAGGCGGCGCAGCCGATGCATTCGTATTGCAGGCCATCGCGGATGTCGATGCCGACCGGGCAGACCTGTACGCACAGCGAGCAGTCGATGCAGTCACCTTTGGTGCCGTTGCGCGCCGCGCCGCGGGGCTCGCCACGGGCCACGTCGTAGCTGACGATCAGCGTGTCGCGGTCGAACATCGCGCTCTGGAAGCGGGCGTATGGGCACATGTACTTGCACACCTGCTCGCGCATCCAGCCCGCGTTGCCGTACGTGGCGAAGCCGTAGAACAGGATCCAGAACGCTTCCCACGGACCGAGGCCCAGGTGCGCGACGGCGTCGCCCAGCGCACGGATCGGCGTGAAGTAGCCGACGAAGGTAAAACCGGTCCACAGGGCGACCGTGCCCCAGGCCAGGTGCTTGGCGCCCCGCTTGCCCAGCTTTTCCAGGGTCCACGGCTGGCGGTCGAGGCGGATGCGCGCGCTGCGGTCGCCTTCGATGCGGCGCTCGATCCACAGGAAGATCTCGGTGTAGACCGTTTGCGGGCAGGCATAGCCGCACCACACGCGCCCCGCCACCGCGGTCACGAGGAACAAACCGTAGGCGCTGATGATCAGCAGGGCCGCGAGATAAATGAAATCCTGCGGCCACAGCACGAGGCCGAACAGGTGGAATTTACGGGCGCCCAGGTCGAACAGGACCGCCTGGCGGCCGTGCATGGACAGCCACGGCAGGCCGTAGAACAGCGCCTGCGTGAGCCAGACGCACGCCCGGCGCAGGGTGGCGAACGGTCCCTTCACCACGCGCGGATGGATGTCCTCGCGTTTGGCGTACATCTTGATGACCGTCTCCTTGGGCGCGCGCGCATTCATTTTGCCGCCACCTCGTGCTGCGTGCCAGGCGTATTGGACAGCGACCAGACGTAGGCGGCCAGCACGTGCGCCTTGCCCTCGCCGAGGAATTCGCCCCACGCGGGCATCGTGTTGTTGCGGCCCTTGCGGATCGTCTCCATGATCGTCTCCGGGCTGCCGCCGTACAGCCACACCTTGTCCGTCAGGTTCGGCGCGCCCAGCATCGGATTGCCGTGCGCGTCGGGGCCGTGGCACGCGGCGCAGGCGGCGAACTTCGGTTTGCCGAAGGCGACCTTGATCGGGTCCGCCGGCGCGCCGGAGAGACTCATCACGTAGTGCGCGACGTTCTCGACGTCCTTGTCGGCACCGAGCGCCGCGCCCATCGGCGGCATCTGGCCGTTGCGGCCCTTCATGATCGTTTCCTTGATCACCGACGGCTCCCCGCCGTACAGCCAGTCGCTGTCCGTCAGGTTCGGATAGCCCTTGTTGCCGCGGGCGTCAGAGCCGTGGCACTGCGCGCAATACGTGAGGAACAGGCGCTCGCCGATGGCGTGGGCCTGCGGGTCGCTTGCCACGTCCTTGAGGTCGCGCTTGAGGTATTGCGCGAACAGCGGGCCGTAGTCGGCATCGGCCTTCGCCAGTTCCTGCCTGTACGCGCCGGCCGATTGCCAGCCCAGCCGGCCGGCGTAGCTGCCGAGGCCGGGGTACAGGACCAGGTAGCCGATGCCGAACAGGATCGTCAGGTAGAACATGAACATCCACCAGCGCGGCATCGGCGTGTTCAGTTCCGTCAGGTCCTCGTCCCACACGTGGCCCGTCGTCTTTTCGGGCTGGCCGTGCTCGTCGAGGCGCACCTTGTGGCGCGACTGCGACCACAGCAGGATCGCGCAGCCGGCGATGCCCAGCACCGTGATCAGGACGATGTACCAGTTCCAGAAACCGCTCGTGAAGTCAGACATAGTCGTCCTCCACCTCGTCGTCTGCAAAGGGCAGCGCGGCCGTGGCGGCGAAGTCCCGCTCCTTGCGCAGCAGGAAGGTCCAGGCCAGGATGCCCAGGAAGGTGGTGAAACTCACGATCGTCATCACGCGGCTCGCGTCGTCGAAAACATGTTGGATGGCCATCTCAATTCCTCGATTTGATTTGCGTGCCGAGACCCTGCAGGTAGGCGACCAGCGCGTCCTGCTCCGTCTTGTCGGCCAGTTGCGCGGGCGCGTCCTTGATGTCCTGTTCCGTGTACGGGACGTTCAGGCGCTGCATCGCGCGCATCTTCGGCACGATGGATTGCGGGTCCAGCTTCGCCGTGGCCAGCCACGGATAGCCGGGCATGTTCGATTCCGGCACGACGTCGCGCGGGTTGTCGAGGTGCGTGCGGTGCCACTCGTCCGAATAGCGGCCGCCCACGCGCGCGAGGTCGGGGCCGGTGCGCTTGGAACCCCACTGGAACGGGTGGTCGTAGACGAATTCGCCCGCGACCGAGTAATGGCCGTAGCGCTCCGTCTCGGCGCGGAACGGGCGGATCATCTGCGAGTGGCAGTTGTAGCAGCCTTCGCGGATGTAGACGTCGCGGCCCGCGAGGCGCAGCGGCGAATACGGCTTCAGGCCGGCGACGGGTTCGGTGGTCGAATGCTGGAAGAACAGCGGCACGATCTCGACGAGGCCGCCGAACGAGATCACGACCAGCACGAGGCCGATCAGCAGCCAGGGATTCTTCTCGATCCACTCATGGGTGAATTTCATGGTTTTGCTCCTGCGTGTTCTGTTAGGCGTGTTCCGGGACCGCATGCGTCTTGCCATGCGAAGCCAGCGCGGGGATACGTGCGTCGACCGATTGCGTGCCGCGCATCGTCAGCCACGTGTTGTACGCCATCAGGCACATGCCGGTCAGGTACATCAGGCCGCCGCCGAAGCGGATCACGTAGTACGGATACGTCGCCTTGACGCCTTCGACGAAGGTGTAGGTCAAGGTGCCGTCCGGGTTCACGGCGCGCCACATCAGGCCCTGCATCACGCCGGCGATCCACATCGCGGCGATGTACAGCACGATGCCGATGGTGCCGAGCCAGAAGTGCGCATCGACGAGGGCTACGCTGGCCATCTGCTTCTTGCCGGCGAGGCGCGGGATCAGGTAGTACAGGGAACCCATCGTGATGAAACCGACCCAGCCCAGCGCGCCGCCGTGCACGTGGGCGATGCCCCAGTCCGTGTAGTGCGACAGCGAGTTGATCGTCTTGATCGACATCATCGGGCCCTCGAACGTGGCCATGCCGTAGAACGACAGCGAGACGATCATGAATTTCAGGATCGGGTCCGAGCGCAGCTTGTGCCAGGCGCCGGACAGGGTCATGATCCCGTTGATCATGCCGCCCCACGACGGCGCCAGCAGGATCAGCGAGAACACCATGCCGATCGACTGCGTCCAGTCCGGGAGCGCCGTGTAGTGCAGATGGTGCGGGCCGGCCCACATGTAGGTGAAGATCAGGGCCCAGAAGTGGACGATCGACAGGCGGTACGAATACACGGGCCGCTCGGCCTGTTTCGGGATGAAGTAGTACACCATGCCCAGGTAGCCGGCCGTGAGGATGAAGCCGACGGCGTTATGGCCGTACCACCACTGGATCATCGCATCCTGCACACCGGCGTACATCGAGTACGACTTGAACAGCGTGACGGGCATCGACATGCCGTTGACGATGTGGAGGATGGCCACCGCGAGGATGTAGCCGCCGAAGAACCAGTTGGCGACATAGATGTGCTGCACGCGGCGCTTGACGATGGTGCCGAAGAAGACGACGGCATACGCGACCCACACGACGGCGATCAGGATGGCGATCGGCCATTCCAGCTCGGCGTATTCCTTGCCGCGCGTGAAGCCCAGCGGCAGGGTGATCGCGGCCGACACGAGCACGGCCTGCCAGCCCCAGAACGTGAACGCGGCCAGCCTGTCCGAGAACAGCCGGACCTGGCACGTTCGCTGCACGACATAGTAGGACGTGGCGAACAGGCCGCAGATGCCGAACGCGAAGATCACCGCGTTCGTGTGCAGCGGCCGCAGGCGGCCGTACGTGAGCCACGGGATATCGAAGTTCAATGCCGGCCAGGCGAGCTGCGCGGCAATCCACACGCCCGCCAGCATGCCGATTACGCCCCAGACGACAGTTGCGATGGCAAACTGGCGCACGATCTTGTAGTTATAGTTTAGACTGCTGTCCAAGGTGCACTCCCTGAAGAATAAGAAAGACGACACCGTCAGGGTAGGTTTCCTGGGGGTTCCAAATCCTTGATGTGAATCAAAAATTCCAGATTGGGTCCAAGGAAGGAGCCGGCTTCTTCCTCGATGTTGCTGAAAGCAGACTGGCGTTACGAAAGGACGATATGAGGTGCGTCAAACATGACGCGCGATGGTCCCGCCACACTGACCGAAGGATTTGACAACGAAGAGGACGACGACCATGCCGCCAATTTCACCTGAACTACACGAGGAACTCGGCCAGCGCCTGCGCAAGGCCCGCGAGGACGCGCTGGCCACCGTGCGCGGCCGCACGGATGGCGATACGGACGACCGCCCGGCGATCTCGCCGAACGCCCACATGGGCCAGAACGACGATGCACCGGCCGGCGAGATGCTCAGCCATAACGAGGAACACCTGGCCGAGCACGAAACGAATCTGCTGCACGAGATCGACGCCGCGATCGGCCGGCTGGAATCGGGCGCGATCGGGATCTGCGACTCGTGCGGGCGCGAGATTCCGGAAGCGCGGCTGCTGGCCACGCCGACGGTGCACACGTGCATTGCGTGCCAGGAGCGGATCGAGAAGGAACAACGCACCGGCCGCGGGCCGAGCATGTAACACCGTCGCGCGCCCGGACCACCGTCATCCCCGCGCAAGCGGGGATCCATACTGAGACTCCGAAGCCGGGCCCCGAGGTACGCCACGTCATATCAGACATATCGAATTCTGACACTCGGCATGGGTTCCCGCTTTCGCGGGAACGACGTGTGGCTGGTCAATCGTCGTCGCTGAGGATGCGGAGCGCGGGCCCTTCGAGATCGTCGAACTGCCCGCTGTCCGCCGCCCCGAAGAAGATCCACACCGCGAACGCGACGAGCATCACGCTGAGCGGCACCAGCAAATACAAGGCTTCCATCGTCATTCCCTCCTCAGGCGCGCCGCATTGAGCACGACGAGCGCCGAACTCGCGGCCATGCCCACGCCCGACAGCCACGGATTCAGCAGGCCGCTCGCGGCCGCCGGAATCGCCGCCACGTTGTACAGCATCGCCCAGCCCAGGTTCTGGCGGATCACGCGCAGGGTGGCGGCCGCCGTGTCCAGCGCGGCCGCCAGCGGGCGCAGGCCTTCACCCAGCAGCACGCAGTCGGCATGCAGTTGCGCCAGTTGCGCGCCCTGCCCCATCGCGAAGCTCACGTCGGCACCCGACAGCACGGCCGCGTCGTTGATGCCGTCGCCGACCATCGCCACGACGGCGCCTTCGCGCTGCAGGCCGCGCACGACGGAGAGCTTGTCTTCGGGCAGCTGGTGGCCCAGCGCATGCGCGATGCCGAGCTGCATGGCGACGTCCTGTGCGGCCTCCTCGTCGTCGCCGGACAGCAGCACGACCGTCTTGCCGGCCGCACGCAAGCCGGCCACGACGTCGCGCGCCTCCGGCCGGATGTCATCGACGAGGTCGAAGCGCGCGACCCAGCCGGACGTCGTGCCGAGCCACACGGCCGTGACGCCACTGGCCTGGCCGCCCGGCGCCTCACCGCACGCGATGCCCGCCACGAACGCGGCGTTGCCGAGACGGTAACGGCGGCCGCCGATCTCGCCCTCGATACCTTTGCCCACGACCTGGTTCACCATGCCGGCCGCCAGCGCCGCCGGCCCGGCCGCGTCGCGGATCGCCTGCGCCAGCGGGTGCGCGCTGCCCGCTTCCAGCGCCGCGGCAAGCTGCAGCGCCATGCGCCGGCTCGCGCCGCCGAACGTCACGGTCTGGCGCAGCACGGGGTGGCCATACGTCAGCGTGCCGGTCTTGTCGAACACGACGTGCGTGGCGCGGCCCAGCGTTTCCAGCACGTGCGGCTTGACGGCCAGCGCCCCGCGCCGCAGCAGGCGGTCCGTGGCGGCGGCCAGCGCCGTCGGCGTCGCCAGCGACAGCGCGCACGGGCACGACACGACGAGCACCGCGATCGCGGCCGGCCACGCACGTGCCGGATCGACGAGATACCAGCCCGCGCACACGACGACGGTCAGCACCAGCAGCGCGAGCACGAACCACGCGCCCACGCGGTCGGCCCACAGCGCCAGCGCGGGCTTGTCCTGGCCGGCGCGTTCGACGAGGCGCACCAGCAGCGCCAGCGTGCTGTCGCGCGCACTGCTCGTCACGCGCACGACGATCGCCTGCGCGACGTTGACGGCGCCACCGGGCAGTTGCGCGCCCGGCCCCAGCGCGCGCGTGCGGCTCTCGCCCGTCAGCAGCGCGAGGTCGACTTCCGTGTCGCCTTCGAGGATGACGCCGTCGGCGGGCACGGCCTGGCCCGGCGGCACGAGCACGACGTCGCCCGGAACGAGCGCGCCGGCGGCAACGGTGTCCGTCGCGCGCGACGCCGGATAGATGACGAAGCGCTGCGCCGTCGCGGGTGCCGCGCGCTGCAGGCCTTCGAGCGCGCGCGCGGCGCGCCGGCGCGCGTCCAGCTCCAGGTAGCGGCTGCCCAGCAGCAGGAACACGAACATCGTGATCGAATCGAAATACACGTCGCCATGACCGCGCACGACCGCGACGACGCTCGCGCCGGATGCCGCGAGAATGCCCAGCGCCACCGGCACGTCCATGCCGGCCACGCCGCGCCGCAGGTCCATCCACGCGCCCTGGAGGAACGGCCACGCCGAGTACGCGACGGCAGGCACGGTCAGCAGCAGCGCGGCCCACTGCATCAGCGCGCGCATGTCGGCATCCATCGTGCCGTCCGTGGCGAGGTAGACAGGAACCGCGTACATCATCACCTGCATCATCGCCAGGCCCGCCACGAACAGCCGGCGGAACAGCGTCTTGCGCTCCCGTTCGAGGTGTGCGGCCTGGCGCTCGGCGTCCAGCGGATACGCGGTGTAGCCGATCGCGCGCAAGGTGGCGAGGATGTCGCTGGCGCGGCACACGGACGGGTCCCAGTGCACGCGCAGCCGCTCCGTCGCCACGTTCAGCAGCGCCTCCGTCACGCCCGGCAGCGCATTCACCCGGCGCTCGATCAGCCACACGCACGCGGCGCAACGGATGCCTTCGATGGTGAAGACGACATCGCCCGCATCGGGCGCGTCGTCGTACGCGCGCAAGGCCGCCAGGTCGGCCTCATCGCCGATGCGCACGGCGAATTCGGTGCGGTTGTCGTAATAGTCGGCGAGGCCCGCATCCGCGATGGCCTGCGCGGCTGCGGCGCAGCCGGGGCAGCACATGGTGCGGCTTTCGCCGTCGACGACGGCCGACCACGGACTCGCGGCCGGTGCCGGCTGGCCGCAATGCCAGCATGCGGCGGCGTCGAGGACGGCCGCGCTCATGCGCCGGCTCCGGGCGCGATGCAGATCTCCTGCACCCAGCCGTGCGGCAGGCCGCCCGCCGCGCGCGCGAGTCCCAGCAGGCCGAAGCCCAGCACGAGGATGCCGCACGCGAGCCGCACGCGCTGGCTCGCGAGCCAGCCGCGCAGGCGCGCGCCCAGCAGGCCCAGGCCCAGCAGCATCGGCAGGGTGCCGAGGCCGAAGGCCAGCATCACGAGTGCGCCGTGGAGCGCGGAACCGCTCAGCATCGCCGTGACGAGGACGCTGTAGACCATCCCGCACGGCAGCCAGCCCCACAGGCCGCCGGCGACGAACATGCGCGCGGGCCGGTCCAGCGGGCCGACTTTTCTCAACAGCGGCTGCACGCCGCGCCACACGAAGCGGCCGCCCTGCTCCAGCCGCGCGAGGCCGCGCCACGCATCCATCAGGTACAGGCCCAGCGCGGCCAGCATCAGGTTCGCGAGCCAGTACGCGCCCGCCTGCAGCGCCGGCAGTCTTGCCACCGCCTGCGCGCCTTGGGCGAGGCCGCCAGCCAATGCACCGGCCACCATGTAGCTGCCGATGCGCCCCGTGTTGTAGGCGAAGACATTCATGACCGGCGCCCGCCTGGCGACGACGCGCACGGGCACGACTCGTCCGACGGAAGGCGCCACCGACAGCGCGCCCACGATCCCGCCGCACATGCCGGCGCAGTGGACGCTGCCCAGCAGGCCCACGACAAACACGGGAAGGAGCGCGACGTTCATGAGGTCACACCGTCCTGGAGTGCGTAGCCGGCCCGCGCGTGGCCAGGTAGCGGTCGAACACCATGCACACGTTGCGGATCAGCAGGCGGCCCTTCAGGGTGACGCTGATCCAGTCCGGCGCGAGTTCGACGAGTCCATCTCGTTCCAGTTCGGCCAACTGCGCCATCTCGCGGGCGAAATAAGTGTCGAACGCGATCGGGAACGCGAGTTCGATGGCGGCGATGGACAGTTCGAACTGGCACATCAGCTTCTGGATCACGCTGCGGCGCAGCGCATCGTCCATCGACAGCCGCACGCCGCGCGCCACCGGCAGCTCGTTGCGGTCGAGCGCATCGTAATAGGCGTCCAGCGTCTTGACGTTCTGGCTGTACGTGGCGCCGACGGCGCCGATGGCCGACACGCCGCAGGCGACGAGGTCCGTATCGGCATGCGTGGAATAGCCCTGGAAGTTGCGGTGCAGGCGGCCCTGCCGTTGCGCGACGGCGAGGTCGTCGTCCGGACGGGCGAAATGGTCCATGCCGATGTAGACATAGCCCGCGGCCGTCAGGCGTTCGATGCACAGCTGGAGCATGCGCAGCTTCGTGTCGCTGTCGGGCATGTCCGCTTCGTCGATGCGGCGCTGCGGCTTGAACAGATGCGGCAGGTGCGCGTAGTGGTACACGGCGATGCGGTCCGGCGACGCGGCGATGACCTTGTCGAGGGTGGCACGCATCGTGTCCGGCGTCTGCTTCGGCAGGCCGTAGATCAGGTCGATGCTGACGGAGCGGAACTCCGCGGCGCGCGCGGCCGCGATGATGGCACGCGTCTCGGCCTCGGGCTGGATGCGGTTGACGGCGCGCTGCACGTCGGGATCGAAGTCCTGCACGCCGAGGCTGATGCGGTTGAAACCCTGGCGCCGCAGGCTGTGCACGCGCTCCTGCGACACGGTGCGCGGGTCGATCTCGATGGAGTATTCGCCGACGGCATCCGGCGCGAAGCGAAAACTCCTGCGCAGGTGGGCCATCAGGTCTTCCATCTGCGCGTCGGAGAGGTAAGTCGGCGTGCCGCCGCCAAAGTGCAGCTGCTCGACCTCGTTGATGCCGGCGAACAGGCGGCCCTGCATCTCGGCTTCGCGTTTCAGGTAACCCAGGTATGTCGCCGCCTTCTCGCGGTTCTTCGTGACGATCTTGTTACAGGCGCAGTAGTAGCAGACCGTGTCGCAGAACGGGATGTGCAGGTACAGCGACAGCGGTTTGCCGCCGCCGCGCGTGCGCAGGTCGGCCACGGCGTGGAGAAAATCGCGGTAGCCGAACGATTCCGTGAAGCGGTCCGCCGTCGGGTACGACGTGTAGCGGGGGCCGTTGCGGCTCAGCCGGGCGATCAGGTCCGCGTCGAACTCGACGACGGGCTGGAATGCGGGAACTACGTCTAACATCTGGAAAACTCCTGGGCCTGCGGCGTGAACGTACAGGGCGAGTCTATTGAGGCAGGTCCGCAAAATCCTTGACTTGCATCAAAAATCGCCGAGGCCGCTGTGTTATCGACGGCCGATTTTAAAAACCGACAACACCTGGCCCAGATGCCCCGCCTGCTCCGCCACGCTGGCGGACGCCATGGCCGATTCCTCCACGAGGGCCGCGTTCTCGCGCGTGATGCCGTCGAGTTCGACCATCGCCGCGTTCACTTCCGCGATGCCCTCGTTCTGCGCGCGCGACGCCGTGGTGATGTCGCCCATGATGGCGGCCGCGTCCTGCACCGAGCTCACGACCTGGCGCATCGTCTGGCCGGCCGCGTCGACCAGTTCGTTGCCTTGCCCGACCTGGTGCACGGAATCCTCGATCAGCGCCTTGATCTCTTTCGCCGCCCCGGCCGAGCGCTGGGCCAGGCTGCGGACCTCCCCCGCCACGACGGCGAAGCCGCGGCCCTGCTCGCCCGCGCGCGCCGCCTCCACCGCCGCGTTCAGCGCGAGGATGTTCGTCTGGAACGCGATGCCGTCGATCAGGCCGATGATGTCGACGATGCGCGTGGCCGACCCGCTGATCTGGCCCATCGTCGTGCCGACTTCCAGCACGGCCGCGCCGCCCCGCCCCGCCACCCGCGACGCCTCGCCCACGAGGCCGTCGGCGCGCTCGGCGCTGTCCGTGTTCTGCCCCGCCTTCGCCGCGATGTGGGCAAGGCTCGCGGCCGTCTGCTCCAGACTGGCCGCCTGCGCTTCCGTGCGGCGCGCCAGGTCGTGGTTGCCCGTGGCGATGTCGCGCGTGGCCGCGTGGATCGCCCCGACGCTCGTGCGCACGTCGCCCACGATCGCCGTCAGGTTGATGTTCAACTGGCGCAGCGCGAGCAGCAGGCGGCCCATTTCGTCGTCGCGTCCCCGTGCGGGCGGACGCGACAGATCGCCTCCGGCCAGCGCATACACGCCGTCCAGCGCCCGGTGCATCGGCGCCACGATGGACCGGTGCAGCTCGGCCCAGGCCAGCAAGGTCAGCGCCGCGCCGGCCAGGGCGAGCAGGCGCCAGCCCCAGGCCTGGGTGACGCACGCCAGCACGAGCATCAGCAAGGCCTGCGCGCTCATCATGACGCCGAGACGCCGGCCCAGCGGCAGGGTACGCAAGTCGAGCAGGCGCGCCCACCACGCGGTGCGGACGACGGCGCCGCGCCGGATCGCCAATCCATCCGCCCCGCCGTCGCGCAGGCGTTGATAGAGGGCTTCGGCCCGTTCGACCTGGTCGCGCGCGGGACGGGTGCGCACGGACATGTAGCCGACCGTCGTCCCCTCCTCCTTGATGGGCACGACGTTCGCCACGACCCAGTAGAAATCGCCGTTTTTTCGACGATTTTTCACGAGTCCTGTCCACGGTTCGCCCGCCTGCAGCGTTTGCCACAGGTCGGCGAACGCTGCCGGCGGCATGTCCGGGTGGCGGACGATGTTGTGGGCCTTGCCGATCAGCTCGTCTTCGCTGAAGCCGCTGACTTCGATGAAGGTGGGATTGACATAGGTAATGCGGCCCTTGGTGTCCGTCTTCGAGACGATGGACTGGCCGTCCTGTAACGGATATTCGATGCCCGTAACGGGTAGGTTGGTACGCAAGCGTGGCTCCTGGCTTTAATAAGGAAATATTGTTTTAGGGAAATTTTATGAAATGTAACCCGGCCAAATCCTTGATCCAGATCAAAAATGGCCAAATGTCAGGCGGTCAGGGGCGTAAAGAAACACTTGCGCCGCCCGGCCGTTAAAATGAAGTACCCTGCGCGGATGTGGCTGCCAGGTTTGCGTTTTTGTCTTGATGAAATTCAACCAACCCCAACATAGCCGTCGATGAACGATATCTCTCCTCTGACACGGCACCCCGATGTCCTCTACGGCCCGCACCAGCCCGAACTGTTGCGCGACGAGATCCTGGCCGACCTGCTCGAAGCAAGCGCAGCGCGCGCACCGGACCAGCCGGCCCTCATCGCCGGCGACCGCCGCCTGACCTATCGCGAGCTCGACGCCCTTGCCAGCCTCGCTGCGTCGCGCCTGATCGACGCGGGCATCCGGCCCGGCCACATCGTCGGCCTGTGGATGCCGCGCGGGATCGACCTGCTCGTCATGCAGGCGGCGATCGCGAAGGCCGGCGCCGCCTGGCTGCCGGTCGACGAGGACACGCCCGTCGAGCGCCTCCTCGTGTGCATGGAAGACGCCGGCTCGCCCGCCCTCGTGAGCAGCGAGCGCATGCGCGACCGGCTCGGCACCGTCACGCAACCGATCCACACCGCCGAAGCCCTGCTGGCGCCCGCGCCCGAAGGCTATGCACTGCGCCGGCGCGGGAAGGTCGACGGCGACGCCCCCGCCTACGTCATCTACACGTCGGGCTCGACGGGCAAGCCGAAAGGCATCCTCATCGACCAACGCAGCATCTGCCACTTCCTGCGCAGCGAGAACGAAGTGCTGGGCGTGAAGGCTACCGACCGCGTCTACCAGGGCTTTTCGGTTGCCTTCGACATGTCGTTCGAGGAAATCTGGATTTCCTACCTCGTCGGCGCCACCCTGTGGATCGGCCCGAAGGAGACGGCCGGCGATCCGGAGGCGCTGCCGCGTCTGCTATCCGAACATGGCGTCACCGTGCTGCACGCCGTGCCGACCCTGCTCGCGCTGTTCGCGGACGACGTGCCCAGCCTGCGCATCATCAACCTGGGCGGAGAAATGTGTCCGGAGACGGTGGTCGAGCGCTTTTCGAAGCCGGGCCGGCAGATGTTCAACACCTATGGCCCCACGGAAGCGACCGTGTCGGCCAGCCTCGCGCGCCTGGAGCCGGGGCGTTTGATCACGATCGGCACGCCGCTGCCGAACTATGGTCTTCTGGTCATTTCGACCGAGACCGATAAGGGCTTGCAACTGCTGCCGCGCGGCGACACGGGCGAGCTGTGCATCATCGGCCCGGGCCTGTCGGCCGGTTACCTCGGCCGTCCCGACCTGACGGCCGAGAAATTCCTCGCGAACCCGTGGAGCGCGGGCCCGGACGATCCGCGCCTGTACCGCACGGGCGACCTCGCGCGGATCGAACCGGATGGCCAGGTCGTTTGCCTGGGCCGCACGGACGACCAGGTCAAGATCCGGGGCTTTCGCGTCGAACTGGGCGAGATCGAAGCCCAGCTCGCGCAGCAGGATGGCATCGGCACGACGGCCGTGTTGCTGCGCAAGGACGACGGCATCGACCGCCTCGTCGCCTACCTCGTCCCGGCCGCCGGCGCGACGCCTGAACAGCTCGCACCAGCCACCTTGCGCCGGGCGCTATCGGAAAAACTGCCGCCGTACATGGTGCCGAGCCGCTTCGAACCATTGTCCGTGATGCCGCGCCTGACGTCCGGCAAGATCGACAGGAAAGCCCTGAAGGCGATGGCCTTGTCGGCCCCGCTGCCGAGCGACCCGGCCGAATCGGACGTGGCGGAAACGCTGGGCGAGGAAGCGCTGTTCGCCGCGTTGGAAAAATTGTTCCCCGGTCAGCCGATCCGGCGCGAACTGGATTTCTTCACCGACCTGGGCGGTCACTCGTTCTTCGCCGCCCGCCTCGCCACTGCCCTGCGCGCCGACCCGCGCTTCGCCCATGTCACGGTGCGCGACATTTATACGCACCGGCAGATCGGCGCCATCGCGTCGGGCCTGGACCAGGCCGCCGGCACGGCTGCGGTCGAGCAGGACTGGACGCCGCCGTCGGAAGCGCGCCGCTGGCTGTGCGGCGTCGCCCAGCTGGCGACCGTGCCCGTGCTGATCACGCTGCGCATGGCCCAGTGGCTGGCGCCGTTCTTCACGTATCACTTCTTCACGGGCGACCCGGGCGACTCCGTGACGCGCGCCATCGCCGCGTCCATCGGTGTGTTCCTGCTCGCGACACTGCTGGAGTTCGTGTTCGCCATCGGCGGAAAGTGGCTCGTCGCGGGCCGCTTGAAGCCCGGCGTGTACCCGCTGTGGGGCGCGACCTACTTCCGCTGGTGGCTGGCCGACCGCCTCGTCGAGGCCGCGCCGACCTACCTGCTGGCCGGCTCGTCGTTGTACGGCTGGTATCTCCGCCTGCTCGGCGCGAAGATCGGGCAGGACGTCGTGATCGGCTCGCTGACGATCCGCGCCCCCGACCTGCTCGATATCGGCGACAACGTCAGCATCGGCAATGCCGTCAACTTCGAGAACGGGCGCGTGGAACGGGGCCGGCTGATCCTCGGCCGCATCGCGCTGGACGACGACGCGTGCGTGTCGTCGTACGCGATCCTGGAAGGCAATACCAAGGTGGGCCGGCGCGGCCACCTGGAGGGCCAGTCCGCGCTGCAGGATGGCGCGAGCGTGCCTGACGGCCGCGTCTGGAGCGGCTCGCCCGCGCGCGACGCCGACGCGTTCGACCCGTCGACCCTGCCGCCGCGCCCGCACGTCAGCCGCGCCCGCCTCGCCGGCGAGGCCCTGTTCTTCGTGTTCGGCATGCTGCTCGTCGCCACGCTGTTCTTCATGCCCGTCTTCCCCAGCTTCGTGCTGATCGACTGGTTCGACGAACGCGGTACGTTACCGATCCTCGCGCAGAACTCGATCCAGGGCCAGCTGCTGCGCTATTTCGTGCTGGCGCTGCCCGCGTCCGCCGTGCTGATCGCGCTGACGATGCTCGTCTCGGCCGCCATCCGCTGGGGCTTCCTGCCGCGCATGACGCCGGGCCGCTCGGCCGTGCACAGCAACGCGTACTGCAAGAAATGGCTCGTGAGCCATATCCAGGAATCGAGCCTGAACGTCCTGCACGGTATCTACGCGACCGTGTTCGCGCCGTTCTGGTATCGCCTGCTGGGCGCGAAGGTCGGCCGCGACGCCGAGATCTCGACGGCGCTGGGCGTCGTCCCCGACATGCTGACCCTGGGCGACGAGACCTTCATCGCGGACGCCGTTATGCTGGGCGACGAGCAGATCGACGGCGGCTGGATGACGATGGAAGCGACTGTCGTCTCCAACCGCAGCTTCGTCGGCAACGGCAGCTACATCCCGGACGGCACGGTGCTGCCGGAAGGCGTCCTCGTGGGCGTGCACACGCATGCGCCCGCGAACGAGCGCATGACGGGCGGCGACACGTGGCTCGGCTCGCCGCCGATCCACCTGCCCGCGCGCGAACAGGTCAGCGGCTATCCGGAACACCTGACCTACCGCCCGTCGCCGGCGCGCCGCCTGGGCCGCGCGCTCGTGGAAGCCTTCCGCATCGTCGCGCCGCACGCGGTCGTCATCGCCGTCGGCTACACGGTCGTGCTGGACCTGATGCCGATCGCCGGCGCCGGCCGCTGGGGCGAAGTGATCTGGGACCTCGCCCTCATCAGCCTCGCCTACGGCATCGGCAACTACCTGTTCGTGCTCGCGTTCAAATGGCTGCTGCTGGGCCGTTACAAGAAGCGGGCCGAGCCGATGTGGACGCCGTTCGTGTGGCTGTCCGAAGGCGTCACGAACATGTACGAAGGCATCGCCGTACCGAACTTCATGCGCTACCTGCGCGGCACGCCCTGGCTGCCGCTCGCGTTCAGCCTGCTGGGCTGCCGCATCGGCCGCGGCGTCTACATGGACACGACGGACATCACGGAATTCGACTGCGTGACGATCGGCGACCACAGCGAGCTGAACGCGCTGTCCTGCCCGCAGACCCACCTGTTCGAGGACCGCGTGATGAAGATCGATCATGTCGACATCGGCAGCAAGGTGTACCTGGGCCCGCGCAGCGCCGTGCTGTACAGCGCGAAGGTCGGGGACAATGCCCGCATCGGCCCGCTGACCCTCGTCATGAAGGGCGAGCACATTCCGGCCGCGACCGCGTGGAACGGGTTGCCGGCGGCGCCGCAGCGGGTGTGATGGACCACGCATTGGCCGTGCGCTGGTGGGCTGGCGGCGGCTTTGCGGAGGCGCCGGCGTCCGACGTTTTGCACATCGTTGGCGTGTGCGGGCAGCCGGACCGCGCGACGGCGCGGCGTACGATTCGTTTGGCGCTGCTCGCCGCGCTGGCGGAGGCGAGCGGGTTGCCTGCTGCAGCCATCCAACTGTGCGGCGCGCCGGGTGAAGCACCGTATGCCCTGCTCGACGGCCATCGCATCGGGCTGTCGATCAGCCACGACGGCCACCTGTCCGTGGCAGCCTTCCGGCTGGACGCCGGCGCCGTCGGCATCGACCTCATGCAAGTTACCGACGTCCCCGACTGGCAAGCGGTCGCCCGCGACTATCTCGGTCCCGGGTGCGCGGCCACGCTGACCGGCATGCCCGCGTTCGCGCGCGCATGGAGCGAACGCGAAGCCCGGCTCAAATGCCGCGGGCTGGCGTTGGCAGAATGGAGCGCCAGCGATGAACCGCTGCTGTCGGCGTGCTCATGCCTGTCATTGGTGCTGCCGGACGGTTACGTGGGTAGCGTCGCCGTGCTGCCCGACTAAGCGCATCTGACAAGACCCTGCAGTTGCCCCAGCGTCTACTTCATCGGCGTGCATGGCATTTCAGTTGCAATCCTCATTTTGCTGCAGCAGACGGTGAGTCACCGTACCGAACACTATTGACGGAAGCCTTACGGTAAAGCTTTCCAGCATCAAGCAATAGGATTCGGTACTGGACCAACGAGGCGGCCCGGCACGAATGCCGACCACATGAGGACAATATGACCACTACCGCTCACGAAATGCATGAGGCCGAAACCCGCGCAGCTGCCGCCGAGCCGGGAACGTATGAGCAATTCAACGCGTTGAAATCGAAGGCTTCAGACGTGCTTTCCTCTCCGTACGTGCGCGGCGCCGCCGTACTGGGCGTCGCGGCGGCGGGCTATGCGCTCCTGAGGCGCAAAAAAGACCCTGTATCCGACAGGGCACCGGAGAAGGCACCAGAGCGCAGCCACGACACTGGCGACATGCTGAAGGTCGGTAGTGTTCTTGTATCGCTGTTGGCGTCTTTTGCCTCGGCCAGGAGCAATGCCCACGTCGATGCGTCCGCCGCGGTCCAGAAAGAAACGGCATATGCGCCGACGCGTCCGGAGGAACATAAACCTGACGCGAAGGATGCGGAATCCTCCCCAAACACTCCCCCGCGCCCGAAGTTCGAGCACACCTCGGCGAGCTGGATCGGCAGGCAGTGGCAAATATTCAAGGCGGCGGCAAATGCATGGATGGATGATTACGCGCCGAGCATGGGGGCGGCGCTTTCGTATTACACGCTGTTTTCCCTGGCACCGCTGCTGGTCCTGATCATCGCGATTGCCGGGATGGTATTTGGACAGGACGCTGCACAAGGCGCAATTATTGCGCAGCTTCAAGGCATCATGGGTCAGGAAGGTGCGACGGCTGTGCAGGGCTTGCTGAACGCCGCGCGTGAACGGTCCACCGGGGTGGTCGCCAGTATCATCGGCGGCGTTCTTTTGCTGCTGGGCGCCACCGCCACGTTCGCCGAGCTGCAAACCGATCTGGACCGCATCTGGCAGGTGCCGGCGAAACAGAAACCGACGGGCGTCTGGGGTTGGTTGCGCAGCCGCGTATTATCCTTCGG
The DNA here is from genome assembly GCF_029223865.1 of Telluria mixta. NCBI lineage: Bacteria > Pseudomonadati > Pseudomonadota > Betaproteobacteria > Burkholderiales > Oxalobacteraceae > Telluria > Telluria mixta. The sequence goes on along the minus strand of NZ_CP119520.1, from coordinate 4,530,083 downwards.
GCTGGTTCTCGGATTTGCATTCATGCTGATGATTTCCCTCATCGTCAGCGCCGCGCTCGCAGCGACGGGCGAATGGTTGGGCGGAGGCGCTGCAGCGGAAAGCGTGTTGGCAAGCGTATTGAATTTCATCGCGTCGTTCGCTCTCTTCACAGTCCTGTTTGCGATGATCTACAAGATCATGCCAACCGCGAAGATATCCTGGCACGATGTCTGGATGGGGTCCGCAGTGACAGCGTTGCTCTTCAACGTGGGCAAATCATTGATCGGGCTGTACCTTGCGAAATCGAGCGTGGCAACGGGCTTTGGCGCAGCCGGCTCGTTTGTCATTCTCGTCGCGTGGTTCTACTATTCCGCGCAGATTTTCCTGTTTGGCGCCGAATACACGTGGGTGTACGCCAACAGCAAAGTACGGAACGGGTAGTTCGCGCGTCGCCAGCTTGTGATTTGGGTAAGATTGCAGGATGGATAATCTTACCCACTCCGTCGTCGGCCTCGGCATCGGCGCGCTGATCGACCGCAGCGTCCCGCCCGAGGCGACATCCGACGCGCAGCGCGTGCGAACGCGCATGCTGCTTACCATCGGCTGCCTCGCGAGCAATTTCCCCGACCTGGACCTCGTGCTCACGAAGCTGCTCGAAGCGCCGCTGGGCTATCTGCTGCATCACCGCGGCCATACGCACACGTTGCTGGCGGTGCTCGGCGAAGTCGCACTGCTGCTGGGACTCGTGTGGCTGCTGTGGCCGGCCGCGCGCGGCCTGCTGCGCACCAGCCCGCGTGCCCGGACCGCGGCGCTGCTGGCGGCCTGCGTCGGCATGGTGCTGCATATTTCGATGGACGGCCTGAACGTCTACGGCGTGCATCCGTTCTGGCCGTTCAATGCGCGCTGGTATTACGGCGACCTCATCTTTATCGTCGAGCCCGTGTTCTGGATCGCGTTCGGCATCCCGCTCGCCCTCATGGCGCGCAGTCCGGTGTGGCGTGGGCTGCTGCTGGCCTTGCTGGTGGGCGTGCCCGTCGCCGTCACGTTCGCCGGATTCCTGCAATGGGGTTCGCTGGCCGGGCTGCTGGCCCTGGCCGGTGTCCTGGCGTGGATTGCACGCTGGCGGATGCGGCGGGCAGGCGGTGACCGTGGCCGCACCGTACTGGCCGCCGGGCTGGCCGCATCCGTCGCCTTCGTTGCGCTGCAGGCAGCGGCCATGCACACGGCCCGCGATACGGTCGCGACAGCCATCGCCCGCCTCGACCCGGGCGAGCGCCTGCTCGACACCGCCCTGTCCGCCTATCCTGCCAATCCGCTGTGCTGGTCGTTCGTGACGGTGGCCACCGATGCCACGCACGGCAGCTACCACCTGCGCCGCGGCCAGCTCAGCGTCGCGCCTGGCATCACGCCGGTCGCATCCTGCCCCGCCGGGATCGCAGGCCGCGCCGCCGGCGACGATGTGCAATTGGCCTGGCAAGGCGACGCGCGCGACAGCCTCGCCCGGCTGCACGACCTGCAACAGAACAATTGCCACTTCAACGCATGGCTGCGGTTCGCCCGGGCGCCGGCCATCGATGGCACGACGGCGACGGACGCGCGCTGGAGCCCGCTGGGCAGCGCCAATTTCTCGACGATCGACTATGCCGACGACGCAGCGGCGCCCTGCCCCCGACCTGTACCGCACTGGGGCTATCCGCGCGCCGACCTGTTGCGACAGCCTTGAGCAACGCCGGCACGCGTGCCTGTGCCATAACGTGACACACCGCACGTCCGGACGGCCGCCAGGCCATGGTCTGAATATTGCTGAAGGATCAACCACTGTCATCAACGAGGGAGATCCAATGCGCAAGTTACTGATCTGGACCATGTCGTGTGCCGCCCTTCACGGCGCGGCGGCACATGCCCAGCCGGGCGGCAATCGCGATGCCGAAAGCGAACTGAGCTATCGGTCCTACGTCACCAGCACCAAGCGCATCAAATGCCTGTACGGCTATGCGGCGAACAAGACCGGCGACCACGCGGCCGCCATCCAGATCTTCGAAGACTGCATCCGGCGCTGGAACGACGTGTTTTCCATGATCGGCCTGGCGCAGATGTACGAAACCGGCATCGGCATCCGCGAGGACGCCGCGCAATCGACCGCCCTGATGCGCCGGGCGGCCCAACTGGACGACGGTTCGAGCTATCCGAGCCTCGCCCGCTATCACTATGGCGTCGCCCTGGCGGAGGGATATGGCATCCAGAAAAATATCGCCGAAGCGCGGACATGGCTCCGCAAGGCGGCCGAGGAAGGCGTGAACGAAGCGGCCGACTACCTCGCCCAACTGGATCGCGCAGCGCCATGATCACCGTCTAGCCTGCCACCCGCGGCCCGCTGCTCGCATGGGCGATGACTTGCCGGAAGAACGCGACGAGCGCCGGCACATGCGTGTCGAAGCAGAACTGCTCGCGCCGCGCCCACATGCGCGCGCGCAGTGCCTGCATATGCGGTCCGTCCCGCAACTGCGCCGCCAGTGAATCGATGTCGTCATAAAACACGCCGACACCGAGCCGGCGCGCCAGCGCCTGCGCCGCGACGATAGCGTCGCCGTTGTCGCGCTGGATCAGCGGCAGGCCGGCCGCGGCCAACGTGGCGACGCGGGCCGGCAGGTTCAGGTCGTCCCAGTCCGCGCGGCGCAGCTCGCCTGCATTGCGGCTCGCGAAGCAATGCAGCCAGCCGGCGTCGTAGCGCGAGAATTCCTCGACCCAGCGGTCTTGCGCCACGTTGCCGTGCAGGTGCAGGTGGTGAGCCGCCAGTGCCTGCGTCGTCGCGATCCACTCGCGCCACTGGCCATGCGTGAAGTCGCCGTAGAAATGCAGGTGGATGCCGGCCGCCGCCAGTGCCGCGACCGTGGGCGGGTGCAGCCCGATCGGGCGGCCCGGCACGACCGTGTGGACCTCGCCGTCGGCGGCGGACAGCGGCGGCGCGACGGGACCGTCGAACCAGTCGCGCTTGGGCAGGTCGCCGTCGAGGACGTGGCACGGACGGGTGCGCGTCAGGCCCGGCGACGCCAACTCGAACCAGTCACGCGTCTCGGGGCAGCTGAAGATGCGTCCGTCCGCCATGCGGTACAGGTCGAGCAGTTGCGGCCACGTGCCCTTCTCCAGGCAGATGAACGGCCCTTCCTTGAAGTGCCAGACAAACGGGATGCCCGCGCTGGCTAACAGGACATCGTGGCAGAACGGCACGGCCTGCCAGTTCAGCTGCGCGTAGATCACGTCGGGTCGGAGCCGCCGCAGCGCCGCGCGCCAGTCGTCGCGGGGCAGGTCTTCGACGTGGCCGAACGGCAGCGGGCCCACCGCGTTGAACCACGCCGGCGTGTCCGTCCACAGGCCGTACAAGGTGTGCCCCTGCTCTTCCAGCGCCAGCACGCGTTCCGCGTTGTAGGCCAGTTCGCCCACGAGCAGGATCGTGAGGCCGTCTTGCGCGCGCGGCGTCGGCGGACGTTCGCGCAGGCGGCGGTACAGCGCCACCTCGTCGATCGGATTACCCGTGCGCGTGTGAAAGCGCAGCGGCGTGTGCACGCGGTAGTGCCGGCGGAACGGGTTGATGCCGCCCGCCGGCTCGCGCATCAGCTTGTGGCGCTGGCGCGGGTGGTCGACCCACTCGCAGGACACGATACCCGTCCCCACGCTGGCGCCCAGCGCCTGCAGGCGCGACCAGTACAGCCGGTCGAGGTCGTCGGACTCGAGCTCGGCGCGCTCGGTCCAGCGCAAGCCGGTGCGCCGGTGCATGGCCTGGACGAGCTGTAGCCCCTCGCCGGGGACGGATCCTTCGGCCTCGCGGTTGTAGTGCCAGCGCACGCCGGACACCGCCAGCACGGCCTCCGGCGCCGCCGCGAGCGCCGCCGCCAGCGTCTCCAGGTGGCGCGGATAAAGCACGTCGTCGCTGGGCAGGTAGGCGACGAGCGGCGCCGTCGTCGCGTCCAGCGCCACGTTCAGCGCCCGTCCCAGCCCCTCGTTCGCGTCCAGCGCGAGGTAGCGGATGCGCCCATCTTCCAGGAAGGGGGCGACGACCGCCGCCGTGGCGTCGCGCGAGCCGTCGTCCACCACCACGGCCTCCCACGCGTCCAGCGTCTGGGCCTGCAGGCTCGCGAGCGCGCGGGCGATGAAATGCGCCTGTTCGAAGGTCGGCACCAGCACGCTCACGCGGGGTTGGGAAGATGTCGTCGGCATGCAAGCAGCATAAGGAGGCGCGGTCCCGCGCGTTTGCGGCAGGTCAGTCGTGCGCGCGCATGGCCCGACATTGCAACATTTTCGGGAAGACCACCTCACAAGCCCGAAAACGACGATTTGTTAACCATATTGCATCACTTTGTGGTAACTGGACACTATTGCCCGTTCGCACTACCTGATAGACTCCTCCGTTTCACCCGCCTGCAATAAACTCTCACGAAAATCACGCAGGCAGGTGGCGCCAGTGCACAAGACACGGCGCACCAAGCAAACACTATAAAAAAACTGGGATAGTTCATGAAGAATCAGCAGGGTCGGTCGACCCCCAACCTGCTCGCCATGTCGATCGCGGCGATCGCATGGAGCGCGCCGGCGTGCGCGCAGGTGGAGACACAAGACGGCGGCATCCAGGAGGTGATCGTCACGGCGCAGCGGACGGCCGCGCCGGAATCGAAGACGCCGGTGGCAATGAGCGTGCTCACGGCGCGCCAGCTCGACGCGATCGGCGCCGACACGCCGGGTGCCCTCGCCGCGCGCCTGCCCAACACGTACCTGGAAAACTCGTACGACGGCCTGCGCATCACGATCCGCGGCGTCTCCAATGCGGACGTCACGGAAAAGGGCGACACGTCGGCCGCCTTCATGGTCGACGGCGTCTATGTTGCGCGGCCGCAGAGCCAGAACACGGCGCTGTACGACGTCGAGCGCATCGAAGTGCTGCGCGGTCCGCAGGGCACGCTGTACGGCCGCAACACGACGGCCGGCGTCGTCAATGTGATCACGAAGGCGCCCGTCGACCGCTTCGAGGGCGACGTCAACGCCACCTTCGGCAACCATGGCGAGCGCAAGGTCGGCGCCATGGTCAACGTGCCGGTGAACGACGTGCTCGCGCTGCGCGCCGCCGCCACCTGGAACGAGCACGACTCTTACCTGAAGAACGGTTCGAACACGCCGCGCGGCCTGGGCCTGGACCGCGACGACCGCGCCGCGCGCCTGTCGGCCAGGCTGGCACTCGGCAAGAACGCCACGCTGCTCGTCCGCTACGAAGCGAGCCGCGACGACAGCAACAACGACAGCACGGTGCCCGACTCGAATTTCTACAGCGGCATCGCCACCGGCCAGCCGGTGTGGAACGGCGATTCCACCGACCGGCAGCTGACCTATCGCTTCAACCCGCCGAACACGCGGTTCGAACAGGGCTACTCGCACAAGAAGGCGTCCAGCCTGACGGCGGACCTGAGCTGGGACCTCGGCCCGGCGACGCTGTCGTGGCTGGGCGGGCACCGCAGCTTCGACCACGACTACCTGTACAACTTCTACTACCGCGTGGCGCCGACGATCGCGCTGGGCGTGCGCCAGCCGTTCACCGGCACGTACAGCCAGGATTCGCACGAACTGCGCCTCGCGACGAACGGCGCCGGCCCCGTGAGCGCCCAGGGCGGCGTGTACTGGTTCCGCGAACGCGCGCGCGACACCTACTATTTCCGCGACCTGCAGGCCGTCGGCCTGCCGCCCTACTACGTGTTCGGCAACGACCCGGTCGAATCCCGGAGCAAGGCCGTATTCGGACAGGCGACGGTCCGCCTGGCGGACGGCCTGCGCGCCACGGCCGGCGCCCGCTATACGGAAGACGACAAGTCGCGCGTCGGCTATATCGGCTACCAGCGCACTGCGACGTTCAACGCGGCCACCGACCTGCGCGAGCTGAACGCCGGCAGCATTTCCACCGACAAGACGACGTGGCGCCTGGGCCTCGACTACGACCTGGCCCCGGCCACCCTCGTCTACGGCTCGATCGCGACCGGCTACAAGGCGGGCGGCTTCAACGACGGCTGCGCCGCGGGCGATTCGCGCAACGGCGTCGGCTGCCCCGCCGCCACCGCGCTGCCGGCCGCCAGCCTCACGTACCGGCCGGAGACCGTGCGCGCCTACGAGGCGGGCGTCAAGACCCGCTTCCTGGACGGACGCGCAAGCCTGAACGTGGCCGTGTTCCACTACGACTACCGCAACCTGCAGCTGTCGAACGAGGTCGTGATCAACGGCCGCCCGCGCTACGAAACGACGAACGCGGGCGCGGCGTCGATCCGCGGCCTGGAGGCGGATGGCCAGGTGCTCGCGACGAGCGCCGACCGCTTCACGTATGCCCTCACCCTGCTCGACGCGCACTACGCCAGCTACATGCCGGACGGCGTGCATTCCTGGGCCGGAGTCAAGCTGGACCGCACGCCGGCGCGCACCCTGTCGCTCGGCTGGGAACATCGCCTACACCTCGGCAGCGGCGTGCTGACGGCCGGTGCGGGCACCCGCGCGAGCGCCGGCTACCTGCTGGGCGTGTCGCAGGCGGGCCTGAAGTTCCGCGTCCCCGGTCATACGGAGTCCGACCTGCGTCTCGGTTGGGAGCCGGATGGCGCGCCGTGGAGCGTGCTCGCACGCGTGCGCAACGTCGAGGACAAGGTGCGGCCGATGACGATCAGTTCGTCGGGTCTCGCCGTGCCGACCGAGCCGCGCACGGCCGACGTCCGCTTCGATTACCGCTTCTGATTCGGAACGCGGCCGCCGCGCATTCGGCGGCCGCAATTTTCATTGTTGCGTCGTGCCTTTGGAGCCTTATATGACCCCGTTGCTGCGCCGTCGTCTGCCCGTCATCACCGGCACCCTGCTGGTGGTTTTCCTGCTCGTTCTCGCCAAGCGCATCGGCGGCGAGACCACCATGGCCCTCGTCGCCAGCTCGCTGCTGATGTTCGGCTGCTGCTGGGCCAGTGCCGCCCACCTGCTGGGCGGCACCGCCGCGCTGCGCCTCGTCGCCATCGCAACGAGTTTCGGCTGGCTCGCCGAGCAGCTCGGGTCCTCGTACGGCTGGTTCTTCGGCAGCTACGACTACACGCCCGTGCTCGGGCCGGCCCTGGGCGACGTGCCCATCGTGATCCCGCTGATGTGGTTCGCGCTGACGTACGTCGGCTACGTGATCGCCAACCTGATCGTGTGGCAGGACCCCGTCGACCGCCCCGCGTCGCTGGGCCACGACGCCATCATGGCGCTGCTGGGCGCGATGGTCGTCACGTGCTACGACCTCGGTGTCGACCCGTACATGGTCTACGTGCTGAAGGCCTGGATCATGACGGAGAAGGACGGCTGGTGGTTCGGCGAGACCGTGCAGGGCTTCGCCGGCTGGATGACGGTATCGTTCGCGATCCTGTTCGCGTTCCGCCGCCTCGCGCGCGTGCGCACGAAGCCTGCCGATGCGGGCACCGTGCTGCCGACGATGCGCCACGTGTTCGTGCCGCTGGGCGTCTACGCCGGCCTGATGGTGTTCCAGGTGCTGCTCGGCTACCCCGTCGAGGCGCGCACGATCGCGCTGTTCGCGATGGGCTTCCCGCTGCTCGCGGCCACCATCGGCCTGCTGCGCTGGCAAGGCATCCTGGCCCGTCCCGCCACCGACGAAGTCACGCCGGCCGCCTTGCCGGCCGAGACGCTGCAGGAGGCCGCATGAGACGCGACGCCCTCGAGCCCGGCCTCGTCGACAACCCGGCGCTGCGTGCCGACCCGCTGGCCGATTCCACCATCGCGCGCATCCTGGGCCCCGGCCATCCCGGCGGTCCGGACATGGCGACGATCGGCCTGCTGAACCAGGAGATCGCGCGCTGGCAGTTGAACGGTGACCTGGACGGCTGGCGCGCCAGCCCCGGCCTGCCGCCCGACATGGCCGCCGCGCTCGAGGAGTACGTCGCGAAGGCGCGCGTGCTGCCCGACTGGGCCGACGCGGCGAAGATCGCGCGCGCCGAAGTCCTGTTCATGGAGATGAGCATGGCCTCGTGCACGCTGCTGTTCTGCGCCAGCCTGCCCCAGTGCTACATCATGCCGGACCTCGCGGCCGTGCTGCACGCGGCCGGCGAACTGGAACAGCACACGGACTACCGCGTGCGCGCCACCGCCGCCATGATCTTCCCCGTCATGATGCGCGGCGGCCTGACGGCGCCTTCCGGCGGCGGCGTCGCGCAGGCCATCAAGGTGCGCCTGATCCACGCGATGATCCGCCACCTCGTGCTGCGCGGGGACGTGGCCGAGGCCCTCGTGGCGCCGCGCCATCTGCCCCGCTTGCTGACGCAGGCGAAGACGATGCCGCAGGTGCTGTATGCGCACGGCTGGGACATCGACCGGCTCGGCCTGCCCTGCAACCAGGAAGAACTGGGCTACACGCTCCTCACCTTCAACTACGTGTTCCTGCAGGGCCTGCGCCGCCTCGGCCTGCGCCTGGCGCCCGGCGACGAGGAAGCCTACATGCATGCCTGGAACGTACTGGGCGCCGTGCTCGGCATCGAACGCGAGCAGATGACGGACACGATGGCGGACGCGGAACGCATGTTCACGGCGATCCAGGCGCAGGTGCGCGGCCAGCAGCGCAAGGACGACCCGCGCCCGGCGCTGGCCGGTGCGCTGATGGCGAACATCCAGCGCTACCTCCCGCTGCGCATCCTGAAGCCGTTCCCGGTGCTCCTCACGCGCCGCCTGATCGGCAAGGAGTCCTCGCGCGACCTGGGCCTCGACAAGCGCGTGTCGCTGCTGTCGCGCGGCCTGTTCGTGCTGGTGTTCGGCTTCATCCGCGGCGTCGACGCCATCGCGCGCCTCGTGTTCCCCGGCTTCTCGATCTCGCGCCTCATTACGCGCATCCTCGGCTACAACCTCACGGTCAAGCTGCTGATGGACGAGACCCGTCCGCTGAAACTGCCGGACACGCTGCTCGGCGAAGTCGGCGACGCCGTGCACGCATGGCACAATGACGAGAAGGCGCCGCGCTGGGTCAATGCCCTCGAGCGCCGTTTCACCGGGCGCCTCAAGCCCGCCGCCCAACAAGGATAAACGATGTCCGTATTCCGTCTCTTCGCGCTGCTGTTCCTGCTGAACGTGGCCCATGCCGCCCCGGCGCCGCTCGTGCTGGACGACGCCGTGCCCCGCGTCGAGGCGTGGCCCGCCGTCACGCTCGTGCGCGACCCTGCCGGCCGCCTCGACGTCGCCGACCTCGTCGCCGCGCCCGGGCGCTTCGCGGTCCCGCAATCCGCGTACGCCACGCTGGGCATGGAAAAAGGCGTCGTCTGGGTGCGCGTGCCCGTGCAGCCGGCGCCCGACACCGACGGCGCGTGGACACTGAAGGTCGACTTCGGGCTGCTGAACCGCGTCGACATGTACCTCGTGCGCGGCGGCCGCATCGAGCGCCATGCGCAGGCCGGGTCGGAGCGCACGGGCGAGCGGCCGTCGATCTTCCATGGCGGCCCGGTGCCGGCCTTCCTGCTGCAACTGGAGCCGGGCCAGCGCTACGACGTGCTGCTGCGCGTGGAGACCAACGGTCCGAAGATCCTGCCGATCAGCTTCGCGAAACCGGGCGTGTTCTACGAGGAAGCGCTGCGCGACCGCCTCGTGCAGGGCATCCTCACGGGCCTGTTCCTGTGCCTGCTGCTGTACAGCCTCGCGCAATGGGCCAACCTGCGCGAAAGCCTGTTCGCCAAGTACTCGCTGCTGATCGGCGGCCTGGCCCTGTACAACATCGCGTGGTGGGGCCTCGGCGCCGAATACCTGTGGGGCGCCAGCGCGTGGGCCACCGCGAACGCCACCGGCATCATCTCCCTGATGACGTCGTGCGGCGCCTACCTGTTCGTCGGATCCGCGCTGACCCGGCCCGGCGTCGACCGCATCTTCCCCCGCCTGATGCAGGCGGGCGCCGTGCTGTGCGTGATCGCCGCCATTGCCTTCGGCCTCGGCCTGATCCACGACGAGGCCCTGGTCGCCGTCGTCGGCTCGCTGGGCATCATGCCGATGCTGCTGGGCCTCCCCGGCGCCTTCAACCGCGCGCGCCGCGGGGACACGGTCGGCATCTACTTCCTCGTCGGCTGGGCCGCGAGCTTCATGAGCTCCGTCGTCCAGGCGCAGGTGATCAAGGGCGGCATGGACGCCACCTACTGGACGCTGAATTCCACGCAGTTCGGCGGCACGTTCGACATGCTCGTGTTCATGCGCATCCTCGGCCTGCGCACCAAGAGCATCCAGGACGCGATGGTCCGCGCCGAGGCGGCGACCCGCATGAAATCGGAATTCCTGGCCAACATGAGCCACGAGATCCGCACGCCGATGAACGCGATCATCGGCATGAGCCGCCTTGCGCTGATGGCCGATCCGAATCCGAAGCAGCGCAACTACCTCGGCAAGATCCTCGGCGCGGGCGAGCACCTGCTGGGCATCATCAACGACATCCTCGACTTTTCCAAGATCGAGGCCGGCCGCATGACGCTCGACAAGGTGCCGTTCGACCTCGACGACATGCTCGAACACCTGGCCAGCATCGCCGCCATCAAGACGGATGCGCGCCGCGTCGAACTCGTGTTCTGCGTGCCGCGCGGCGTGCCGGGCCGCCTCGTGGGCGATCCGCTGCGCCTGGGCCAGGTCCTGATCAACCTGACCAACAACGCGGTCAAGTTCACCGAGGACGGCGAGATCGTCGTCGCCGTCGACGTCGTCGAACGCGAGGCGGACCGCGTGATGCTGCGCTTCTCCGTCAGCGACACCGGCATCGGCATGGACGCCGACCAGCTCGCGCGCCTGTTCCAGTCGTTCACGCAGGCCGACAACTCGATCACCCGCAAGTACGGCGGCACGGGCCTGGGCCTGTCGATCTCGAAGCAGCTCGTCGAACTGATGGGCGGCACGATCACGGTCACCAGCACGCCGGGCGTGGGCAGCCGGTTCACCTTCACGGTCCCGCTGGGCATCGCCGACGCCGATGCCGCGGCGGCCGCCACGCCGGGCGCGGAACTGCAGCGCATGCGCGTGATGGTCGTCGACGACAGCGCGGGCGCGCGCGACGCTCTCGTCGAGATGCTGGTGGGCTTCGGCATCCAGGCCGACGCCGTCGCGTCGGGCGAGGAATCGCTGGCGCGGCTGGCGCAGGGCGTGCAGGACGGCGCGCCGTACCAGGTCGTGCTGATGGATTACATGATGCCCGGCTGGGATGGCGTGGAGACGATCCGCCGCATCCGCGCCGACGCGCGCTTCGCGGCGCCGCCCGCGATCCTGATGGTCAGCGCCTGCACGCGCGAAGGCGTGCTGCAGCAGGAAGGCGACCTGCCGCTGTCCGGCTTCCTCACCAAGCCGGTCGGCCCGGCGCTGCTGTACGACAGCCTGCTGCAGGTGCTGCGCCCCGACCTGGCCGCGCCGGCACAGCGTGCGCCGGCGCCCGCCGGCCAGCGCCCGGATGCCGACCGCCTGGCCGGCGCGCGCATCCTGCTCGTCGACGACAACGCCAACAACCGCGAGGTCGCGCTCGACTTCCTCGCCGTGGCGCGCATGCAGGTCGACGTAGCTACCGGCGGCCAGGAGGCCGTGCGCATGGCGAAAACGGGCGACTACGACCTCGTACTGATGGACATCCAGATGCACGAGATGGACGGCTACTCGGCCACGCGCGCGATCCGCGCCCTGCCCGGCTGTGCCGACGTGCCGGTCGTCGCGATGACGGCCCATGCGATGGCGGGCGACCGGGAGAAGAGCCTGGCCGCCGGCATGAACGACCACGTCGTCAAGCCGATCGACCCGGACCTGCTGCTGCGCACCCTCGTCAAGTGGATCGATCCGCGCCGCCTGGAAGGCCGCACGGCCCCGCAGGCCGTGTCCGCCCCGGCTGTCCCCGTCCCGGCCGCGACCACGGCGCTGCCGCTCGTGCGCGGCATCGACTGGAACCGTGCGCTGGCCAACGCCGGCGGCCAGCAGCAGCGCCTGCGCCGCCGCATCGCCAGCTTCCTGCGCGAGTACGTGCAGGCACCGCAGGCGATGCGCGACGCGCTGGCGCACGGCGACTACGCGCCGCTGCAATCCCTGTCGCACAACCTGAAATCGGGCGCGGCCTACATCGGCGCCATGCCGCTGGCCACGCTCGCGGGCAACCTGGAGCAGGAACTGCGCGCCGGCCGCGCCGACCGGGTTCCGGTGCTGGCGCCGGACCTGATCGTCGCGCTGGACAGCGTGCTGTCCGGCCTGGCCCGCATCGACGCCGTCCAGGCACCGGCCGTCAGCGGCCTGGATGCGGGCGCCCTGCTGGCGCGCCTGCGCGGCTTCCTGGAAACGGACGACGCGCGCGCCGAGGACGCGCTGGCCGAGTTGCAGGCCGCGCTGGCCGATCCGCGCCACGCGGCGCCGCTGGCGGCCATCCGCGCCGCCGTCGACGAGATCGAATACGAGCGCGCGCTGGTCCATCTCGACGAGCTGGAGCGCGCCGTCGACAGCCGCGTGGAGGCCGCATCGTGAACGTGGAACCGCAAAAAGTCCTGATCGCCGACGACGACGTGATCAACCGCCAGGTGCTGGCCGAGCTGCTCAAGCCGGAATACACGGTGCTGCTGGCGAAGAACGGCGAACAGGCGCTGGAACGGGCCACGCGCCATGCGCCGGACCTGATCCTGCTCGACGTGATGATGCCGGACCTGGACGGCTACGAGGTGCTGCGCCGGTTGCGCGCCGATCCGCAGACGGAGCAGATCGCCGTAATCTTCATCTCAGGCCTTGACCGCCCGGAAGACGAGGCGAACGGCCTCAAGATGGGCGCCGCCGACTACATCGCCAAACCGTTCAACGCCACCGTCGTGATGGCGCGCGTGGCGCTGCACCTGCAGCTCGTGCGCCAGCGCCGCATGCTGGAACGCCTCGCGCACGTGGACGGCCTGACGGAACTGGCGAACCGGCGCCGCTTCGACGAGCTGTACGCGCAGGAATGGCAGCGCGCGCAGCGCAACGGCTGGCCGCTGTCGCTGGCGCTGCTCGACATCGACGCCTTCAAGCAGTACAACGATTATTACGGCCACCCGGCCGGCGACCGCGCCCTGCGCGCCGTCGCGCGCACGACGGTGACCGGCCTGCGCCGCCCGGCCGACCTGGCGGCGCGCTACGGCGGCGAGGAACTGGTGCTGCTGCTGCCGGATACGGACATCGTCCAGGCGCGCCACGTGGTGGACGAGATCTGCGCGGCGATCGCCGCCCTGGAAATGCCGCACGCGGCGTCGCAGGTTGCGCCGGTGCTCACGGTCAGCGTGGGTGGCGCGACGCTCGGCGGCCATGGACCGGAGAGCGCGGCCGAATTGTTCGAGGCGGCGGACGAACACCTGTACCGCGCCAAGCAGGACGGCAGGAACCGGGTCGTGTGGCGCAGCCCGGTCGGCAGTTGATCAACGGCGCCCGGGTTCCAGCGTCGACACCACCAGCAGCCCGCCCACGATGCACACGTGCTCCATGAACGGAATCAGTTCCGCATGGCGCGCGGCACCGGTCGCATGCCAGAAGCCGTGATACAGCACGGTCGCCAACGCCGTGAAGCCGGCCAGCGCCCAGCACGCGGGCTTCAATAACCGTCCCGCGATGATCGCGGCGCCACCGGCCACCTGCAGCAGGATCGTCAGCGCCAGCATCAGCGCGGGCGCCGGCAATCCGCCCGCCACCACTTCCTGCAGCGCGCCCTGCCAGCCCTGCACCTTGTCGATGCCGGCCCACAGGAACAGCACGCCGACGAGCACGCGGCCGGCCGTGCGCACCGTGCGGTCGAAGCCGTCGGCGGGGGCGGCGGCGCGGGTGTGGATGAGATCGAGGTCGGGGGTCGTCATGGGGTACTCCTTTACGGTTGAATCGGATCGCCCGAATCTACACCCCCGCCCGCGAAACCGGCTCCGTCTTTGGATGGAGGCACCGGCGCGCGGGCGGTGCTAGCCCTCCGTCGGCACGTCGGCAAATACCTTGTTGACGATCACCCAGCGCCCCTCCCAGCGCACGAGCGACAGGTAGTTCACGTAATTGAACCCGAGCGCCGGCACGTGCACGCGCGCCATCGCGATGTCGTGCGTGACGTCGATCGCCAGCACCCGCATGCGGTACGGCTCGCCCAACGACGCGGGCGACGCCCGCTGCGCGACGCCGTCCAGGTACGCGTCCAGCCCCTTGTGGTAGGACCGGCCGCCCAGCTCCGCGAACAGCGCGGCGGCCGGGTGGAACACGGTGCGCAGCAACGCCGTGTCCCCCGCGTACAGGCCCTTGAAGTAGTCGCCGAGGACCGCGGCGATGGCCCGATGGTCGTCCATGGCCGTCAGGCGAGGCGCTCGGCCGTCGCGCGCACGCGCTGGCCGAACAGGATCGCGGTGCGGATGTCGCCGGGGACCATCTCGTCGGGCGAAGCGTCCGACGGGGTCGCGGTGGCCAGGCCGGCGAACGAGGACAGGTAGTTCACGTCGTCGCGCTGCGCGGACTTGGCGTTGCTGGGCATGAGGCCCGTACCGACCCACGCCATGCCGTGCTGCTGCGCCAGCGTGAACATCGTGTACAAGGCCGTCTGCTTGTCGCCCGCGACCGACGCCGAATTCGTGAACGCGGCGGCCAGCTTGTCCTTCCAGCCCTGCGTGAACCACACCTTCGACGACTGGTCGGCGAATTTCTTGAACTGCCAGCTCACGTTGCCCATGTAGGTCGGCGAGCCGAACACGATCGCGTCGGCGGCGCCCAGCTTGTCCCAGGCGTCGTCCGGCAGGTTGCCGTCGGCGTCGATGGCCAGCAGGTGCCCCCTGCTTCCTTCCGCGACCGCCTCCGCGATCTTGCGGGTGTGGCCGTAGCCGCTGTGGAAGACGATGACGATGGATTTGCTCATTTTGCCGCTCCTTTTTTTGCCGCTTCACGCTGGCGGCGCTTGGTCACGACTTCGCCGCCGTGGCCCCAGTTGTCGGTGTTGACTTCGTCGATGACGACGAACGTCGCTTCCGGATCCTTGTTCAGTACTTTCACCATGAGGTCGGTCGCGCCGGCGATCATGGCTTCCTTCTGGTCCTTCGTGACGCCTTCGTCGGTCACCTGGATGAGGATGTAGGGCATGATGTTCTCCTTGATCGAAAGATTGATTACCACGTGCCGGCGGAGGCGCCGCCGTCCACGCTCAGCACGACGCCGCTCGTGAAGCGCGCGTCCGTCAGGTACAACACCGCCTCGACGACGTCGTCCGTCGTGCCGGTCGTGCCGCTCGGGGCCAGCGTGTTGTAGAAGGCCCGCGTCCCTTCGTAGTCGGCGTGCAGCGGGGTCTCGATGATCCCCGGCGCCACGGCCGACACCTTCACGCCATGCGCCGCCAGCTCGATCGCCAGGGCGCGCGTCGCGCTGTTCAGGCCCCCCTTGACGAGTACGGGCAGGACGGCAGGGACTTTCACGTTCGGCTGCACCGCGATGCTCGCCGTGATGTTCACGATGTGGCCGCTGCCGTTGGCGGCCATGTGCTCGGCGGCGCGTTGCGACGGGTAGAAGAAGCCTTTCAGGTTCGTGTCGACGAGGCGGTCGACTTCTTCCGGCGTGTAGGTGTGGAACGGCTTGGCATTGAAGATGCCGGCATTGTTGATCAGGATGTCGACCTTGCCGAAGCGGGCGATCGCGGTCTCGAACAGGGCCTGCGCCGTGGCCGGCTCGGCGATGTCGCCGGCGACGCCGACGAAGTTGGCCGGATTGCCAAGCTGGGCGGCCGCTTCGTCCAGGCGTGCCGCGCTGCGGGCATTGCCGACGACGTTGTCGCCGCGGTCGCTGTAGGCCTTGGCCAGTGCGAGGCCGATGCCGCTGGAGGCGCCGGTGATGACGACGGTACGACGGTTGTTCGTGGTTGCGTTCATGCTGTTCTCCTTGGTTGTCTGAGCGGCGCCGGTGCGCCGTCCGTGGAGACAACTATAGGAACTGCCTGAACGCGGAAAAAGATGGGTTACGACAAGACAATCGTTACATCGCGTAATGAATCACTTGCGGCGGGGCGTCGCACGCAGGGATTCGACGAGGAAATCGACGAACGCGCGCACGCGCAGCGCCACGTGCCGGTTATGCGGGTAGATCAGGCAGAACGGGCGCGCGCTGCCGCCGTACGCGGGCAGCAGTTCGACGAGGCGGCCGGCCGCCACGTCGGCGTCGACGATGAAGCGGTAGGTCTGGAAGATGCCGCCGCCCGAGCGCGCCAGCGTGACGGCGCCCAGGATGTCCTCGGCGCAGCAGTACAGGCCCTCCGTCGGCAGTTCGGTGTCCTCGCCGTCCACGCGGAACAGCCACGGGATGTTGCGGCCCGTGCTGGGCAGCGCGAACTGGATGCAGTTGTGGCCGCGCAGGTCGTCCGGCGTTTTCGGCGTGCCCGCGCGCTTGAGGTACTCGGGCGCGGCGACCACCACCAGTTCCGCGTCTTCCAGCGGGCGCGAGATCATGGTCGAATCGGCCGGCGCCCGGCCCCGGATCGCGAGATCGAAGCCCTCGTCGCCGAAGTCGACGTTGCGGTTACTGAGGTGGAAATCGACCTTCACGTCCGGATAGCGGCGCGTGAATTCGGGGAGGATCGGCAGCACGCGGTAATGGCCATACGGCGTGGGCATGCTGATGCGCAGCAGGCCGGACGGCGCGCTCTGGCGGCCCGTGACGGCGCGTTCGGCCTCGACGAGCTGGGCCAGCGCCTGCCGGCACTGGTCGAAGTACTCGCGGCCCGCTTCCGTCAGGTGCAGGGTGCGCGTGGTGCGCACGAACAGGCGCACGCCGAGGCGCGCTTCCAGGCGCGAGACCGCGCGGCTGACGGCGGCCGGGGTGACGGCCGCCGCCGTCGCCGCGGCCGTGAAGCTGCCCAGTTCCGCGGCGGAGCAGAACAGCTCGATGCTGCCGAGCAGGATGTCGTCGAACTGGCGGCTCATCGAAGGCTCCCATTCATTACACGGTGTATCAACAATCCTGCATCTTACTTGGTTTATCGACACATGGGACCCGCGCTAGGCTAAGCCGTCAACCTCATTCGGAGCCCATCATGCACACCTCCCTGTCCGGCCGCCTCGGCATCGTTCACCCCATCATCCAGGCGCCCATGGCGGGCGTATCGACAGCCGCGCTGGCGGCCGCCGTCTCGAACGCCGGCGCCCTCGGTTCCATCGCCGTCGGCGCCGGCAACGCCACACAGGCGCGCGCCGCGATCCGCGCCGTGCGCGCCCTGACGGACAAGCCGTTCAACGTCAACGTGTTCGCGCACCGCCCCGCCCGCGCCGACGCACGCCGCGAAGCCGCCTGGCTGGACTGGCTCGCCGCCCACTTCGACGCGCAGGAGGCCACGGCGCCGCTGGCGCTGCGCGAGATCTACACGAGCTTCCTCGACGATCCGGCCATGCTCGCCGTGCTCGTCGAGGAACGCCCCGCCGTCGTCAGCTTTCATTTCGGCCTGCCGACGCCATCGCAGGTGGCGAGCCTCCACGCAGCCGGCGTCGTGCTGATGGCCACCGCGACGTCGCCGCAGGAAGCGCGTTCCATCGAGGCGGCCGGCATCGACGTCGTCGTCGCCCAGGGTATCGAGGCGGGCGGCCACCGCGGCACGTTCGATCCGGCGCAACCGGATGCGGGCCTGGGTACGTTCGCGCTCGTGCAACTGGTGCGCGCCACCGTGGACATCCCGATCGTCGCCGCGGGCGGCATCATGGACGGCCGCGGCATCGCCGCCGCACTGCGCCTGGGCGCGGGCGCCGCGCAACTGGGCACCGCGTTCATCCTGGCGCCGGAGTCCGCCGCCACGCCGCACCACCGCGCGCTGCTGCGCGACGGTTGCGCGCGGACCGCCATGACGGACGCCATCTCGGGACGCGCCGCGCGCGGCATCGTGAACCGCTTCTTCGACGAGATCGGCGGTCCCGGCCACCCGCCCGTGCCCGATTATCCGATCGCGTACGACGCCGCCAAGGCATTGCACGCGGCCGCGTTCAGCCGCGGCAACCAGGATTATTCGGTGAACTGGGCAGGCCAGGCGTATCCGCTGGCGCGTTCGATGCCGGCGGCGGAGCTCGTCGGCGTGCTGGCCGCGGAGCTCGACGCCATGCGCTGATCACGCCGCCTTGTGCCTGCCGAAGCCGGCCATGGCGCTCATCGAATGGCGCGCCACTTTGCGGCCACGAGATGTACAATGGGTCATCGATACACGGTTCATGGCAGTGCAATGGCTCACGAGAATTTCCTGAAATGCCAACAGCCTGAGGCCCCCGTCCGCGCGACGGCGGCCTGCACGCGCCTTTCCGACTACTCCCTGCCGCGCCGCCTCGCCCGGCTTCATTAAGCTCGGCGGCGGCATCGCCGTTGGCCGGGCTCACACAACATATCCCATCCGCCCGATCCGTATCGGGCGGCCATGACACATTCCTGTCCAGGACATAAAGAGACTACTCATGAAGATCAATCGACCCTCGCTGTTCCGCCGCCCGCCCAGCATCCGCACGCTCAACGACCTGATCGCGCAGCGCAGACGCCTGCGCCAGCGCATCGGCCTGGCCCTCGCCGTCTGCCTGCCGCTCGGCTGGCTGCTGCTCCACTTCGAATGAAGGAGGTGTCCACATGCTGCCCATCATCACCATCTCGACGGTCGATCTCGACCGCATCGACCTGCTGCTGGACCGCCTGCCATCCGCTCAGGCACCCGCGCGCGACGCCCTGGCGGACGAACTCGCGCGGGCCGACGTCGTCGCGCCGTGGGACATGCCGCCCCGCGTCGTGACCATGCGTTCCACCGTCCGCTTCCGGCTGGACGGCAAGGAAAGCGAATGGTGCAAGACGCTCGTCTATCCGAAAGAAGCCGGCCAGGGCGACGACACGGTGTCCGTGCTGTCGCCTGTCGGCAGTGCCCTGCTGGGCCTGGCGGAAGGCGACCGCATCGAGTGGACGCATCCCGATGGCCGGACGCTCGGGGTGGAAATCGTCGAAGTGCTCTACCAGCCGGAACGCGCCGGCCACTACCACCTCTGATCGCCGCAAACGAGCAGTCATGCGCCTGACGGATGACGCTCATCACGAAACATCATTGGACGGTTCTTGTGCATTGCAGCACAATGCTTCCTGTCTCCTCTATCTTCCTCCAAGAAAATAGATTCAAGCCCGCCAAACAGCGGGCTTTTTTTTTGCCCGTCGAACTTCGGGGTCAGAGCCCTTTTTGGGGCACGATCCTTGAAGCAATGGCGCCAGCCAGCCTCTCGCCCCCTCTCCTCTCACTGCTTACAACCGCCGCGATAAGTCAGGCGCTTTGTCCGGCCGATTGTTGCGTCCTCGACATTGAGCGGAAATGTGCTCTGACCCCGAATTTTTCACTCGGCTGAATAACGTTCCACGATGTGGAATTTCAGGCTTTCAATAGGTGGGATGAATATTCCATTTCGCAAAATTCTTTGCCGCATTGCGGAATGCTTGAGATAACTCATTGAATTCACTAGTTTAATTTTAGTTCTATGTCTTATATAAGACAGAAGATTTAGGCACTCTGGATCTCTTATGATGAACCCATGCGCTTCACCACTTTCGATTCACTTTTCATGGAGTTCGACATGTCCGAGTACCAAAACGATATCCAGGCCATCGCCACCCTCAAGCAGCAGTACGGTAGCGGCTGGGACGCCATCAATCCGGAATCCGCCGCCCGCATGCGTGCGCAGAACCGCTTCAAGACCGGCCTCGACATCGCCCGCTACACGGCCGCAATCATGCGCCGCGACATGGCGAACTACGACGCCGATCCCTCCAAGTACACGCAGTCGCTGGGCTGCTGGCACGGCTTCATCGGTCAGCAGAAGCTGATCTCGATCAAGAAGCATTTCAACAGCACCGATCGCCGCTACCTCTACCTGTCGGGCTGGATGATCGCCGCCCTGCGCTCGGAATTCGGCCCGCTGCCGGACCAGTCGATGCACGAAAAGACCGCTGTCCCGGCGCTGATCAAGGAGCTGTACACGTTCCTGCGCCAGGCCGACGCCCGTGAACTGGGCGGCCTGTTCCGCCAGCTGGACGCCGCCGAAGGCGCCGCCAAGGCCGCGATCCAGGACAAGATCGACAACTTCGTCACGCACGTCGTGCCCATCATCGCCGACATCGACGCCGGCTTCGGCAACGCGGAAGCGACCTACCTGCTGGCCAAGCAGATGATCGAAGCGGGCGCGTGCTGCATCCAGCTGGAAAACCAGGTGTCGGACGAAAAGCAGTGCGGCCACCAGGACGGCAAGGTCACGGTCCCGCATGAAGATTTCCTCGCGAAGATCCGCGCCGTGCGCTACGCGTTCCTCGAACTGGGCGTGGACGACGGTGTCATCGTGGCCCGTACCGACTCGCTGGGCGCCGGCCTGACCAAGCAGATCGCCGTCACCCACGAGCCGGGCGACCTGGGCGACCAGTACAACAGCTTCCTCGACGCGGAAGAAATCGCGGCCGCTGAACTGAAGAACGGCGACGTCGTGATCCAGCGTAACGGCAAGCTGCTGCGTCCGAAGCGCCTGGCGAGCAACCTGTTCCAGTTCCGCGAAGGCACGGGCGAAGCACGCTGCGTCCTCGACTGCATCACCTCGCTGCAGAATGGCGCCGACCTGCTGTGGATCGAAACCGAGAAACCGCACATCGGCCAGATCGGCGGCATGGTGAAGGAAATCCGCAAGGTCATCCCGAACGCGAAGCTGGTGTACAACAACAGCCCGTCGTTCAACTGGACCCTGAACTTCCGCCAGCAGGTGTACGACGGCATGAAGTCGCGCGGCGAAGACGTGTCGGCCTACGACCGCGCCCACCTGATGAGCGCCGAGTACGACGACTCGATCCTGGCCAAGGTTGCCGACGAGCGCATCCGCACGTTCCAGGCCGACGCGGCACGCGAAGCGGGCATCTTCCACCACCTGATCACGCTGCCGACCTACCACACGGCCGCCCTGTCGACGGACAACCTGGCCAAGGAGTACTTCGGCAACCAGGGCATGCTGGGCTACGTGGCCGGCGTGCAGCGCAAGGAAATCCGCCAGGGCATCGCCTGCGTCAAGCACCAGAACATGTCCGGTTCGGACATCGGCGACGACCACAAGGAATACTTCAGCGGCGAAGCAGCCCTGAAGGCCGGCGGCAAGCACAACACCATGAACCAGTTCTGATTCCGGTCACAGCTGACAAAAGCCCGGGCGGTGCCGCAAGGCCCGCCCGGGCTTTTTATTGCGGCCTCAGGCCGGCGCCGCCTCGCCCAGTGCCGGTGCGGGTTCGGCGGCCGGTGCGATCCGGAACCAGATCGCGTACATCGCGGGCAGGAACACGAGCGTCATCACCGTGCCCGCGAACGTGCCGCCGATCAGCGTGTACGCGAGCGTGCCCCAGAACACGGAGTGCGTGAGCGGAATGAAGGCCAGCATCGCCGCCAGCGCCGTCAGGATGACGGGCCGCGCGCGCTGCACGGTCGCCTCGACGACGGCGTCGAACGGCGCCAGGCCTTCCTTGCGGTTGTGGTCGATCTGCCCGATCAGGATCAGCGTATTGCGCATCAGGATCCCGGACAACGCCACGAGCCCCACGAGCGCATTGATGCCGAACGGCTGGCGGAACAGGATCAGGGTCGGCACGACGCCGATCAGGCCCAGCGGACTGGTCAGGAACACCATCACCATCGACGCGATCGAGCGCACCTGGAACACGATGATCAACAGCGTGAACGCGAGCATGACCGGGAACAGCGGCAGCAGCGCGGCATTCGCCTTGCCCGCCTCCTCGATCGATCCGGCCATCTCCAGCCTGTAGCCGGCCGGCAGCGCCGCCACGACCGGTTGCAGCGCCTGCTGCATGGCGAGCGACACGTCCGGTGGCTGCAGACCGTCCGCGATGTCGCCGCGGATGGTGATGGTCGGCACGCGGTCACGCCGGCGCAGCACCGGTTCTTCCGGCCGGACCTCGACCGTGCCCACCTGCGACAACGGAATGCGCTGTCCCGCCGCGCCGACGAGCGTGAAGGCGTTGATGCGCGCCGGATCCAGGCGCACGTCGCCGGCCGCGCGGGCGACGACCTGCACCGGGCGGATGTCCTCGCGCACCGCCGTGACGGGCACGCCGCTCAACAGGAACTGCAGCTGCTGCGCCACGCTGGCCGACGTGAGGCCGACGGCCTGCAAACGGTCCTGGTCCAGGGTGAAATGCAGGGCCGGCACGCGCGCGCCCCAGTCCGTGTTCACGGTGCGCATCTGCGGGCTGGCGCGCAGGATGGATTCCACCTTCGCGGCGTTGGCGCGCAGCGTGTCCGGGTCCGGGCCGGACAGGCGAAACGCGACCGGATACGGCGAGTACGGGCCGAACACGAGCTGCGTGACGCGCACCCGGGCCTCCGGCGCCAGGCCGTCGGCGATGGCCGCGCGCAGGCGCAGCTTGAGCGCGTCGCGTTCGGCTTCGTTCTCGGTACGGATCACGATCTTGGCGAACGACGGGTCGGGCAGCTCGGGCGCCATCGCAAGGTAGAAACGCGGCGCGCCCTGGCCGACGTACGCGGTGACCGTGCGCGCTTCCTTCTGCTTCGCCAGCCACGCCTCGACCTTCGCCGCGGCGGCGGACGTCTGCCCGATCGCCGTCCCGTAGGGCATTTGCACCTCGACCAGTACCTCCGGGCGGTCGGACGTCGGGAAGAACTGCTTCTTGACGATGGCCATGCCGGCGCCGGCCAGCACGAAGGTGCCGATCACGATCAGCGCGACGAGCCATTTGCGCCGGATCACGGTGCCCAGCAGCCGCCGGAACCGGTTGTAGTTCGGCGTGTCATAGATGGCGTGATGACCGCCTTCGATCTTCGGAATCGCCGGCAGGAGTTTGACGCCCAGGTAGGGTGTGAACACGACGGCGACGATCCACGAGGTGACGAGGGCGATCCCCACGATCCAGAACATATTGCTCGTGTATTCGCCGGCAGTCGATTTCGCGAAGCCATTCGGCATGAAGCCGATGGCCGTGATCAGTGTGCCGGACAGCATCGGGGCCGCCGTATGGCTCCATGCGTACGCGGATGCCTGCACGCGGTCGTAGCCCTCTTCCATCTTCACGACCATCATTTCGATGGCGATGATGGCGTCGTCGACGAGCAGGCCGAGCGCGAGGATCAGGGAGCCGAGGGTGATGCGGTCGAAGTTCTTGCCCGTCGCGGCCATCACGACGAAGACGGCGGCCAGGGTCAGCGGCACGGCCGTGGCGACGACGAGTCCCACGCGCCAGCCCATGCTGAGGAAACAGACAACCATCACGACGAGGAGCGCGACGAAGAACTTGATCATGAATTCATCGACGGCGCCGCTGATGTTCACGGCCTGGTCGGTCACCTTGGCAAGGCTCATGCCCAGCGGGGCGTCCTTGTTGATGGACGCGACTTCGGCATCCAGCCCCTTGCCCAGGTCGAGACCGTTCCAGCCATCGCGCATCACGACGCCCAGCAGCAGCGCCGGCTCGCCGTTATTCCGGATGAGGAAGGTTGCCGGGTCTTCGTAACCGCGTTCGACCGTCGCGATGTCGGCCAGTTTCAATGTGCGGCCCTGGCTGGCGACGGGCGTGTCGCGGATTTTCTGCAGTTCGTCGTAGGCGCCGTCGAGGCGGACGAAGACTTGCGCGCCCTTCGTGTCGATCGACCCGGCCGGCGTCAGGACGTTGCTCGCGTTCAGCGCGGCGAAGATGTCCTGCGGGGCGATGCCGAGCGTGGCGAGGCGGTCGTGCGAGAACGACACGAAGATGCGCTCGGCCTGCTCGCCGATGATGTTGACCTTCTTGACGCCGGCCACGTGCAGCAGGCGCTGGCGCAGTGTTTCGGCATCGCGCACGAGCAGGCGGGCCGGTTTGCCGCGGGCCTTCAGGGCATACAGGGCGAACGTGACGTCGGCGAATTCGTCGTTGACCATCGGGCCGATGACGCCGGCGGGGAGCGCGCCCTGCGCGTCCTGCAGTTTCTTGCGCGCCTGGTAGAACTGGTCGGGCACGTCGGCGGGCGGCGTGCTGTCCAGCAGCGTGACCGTCGTGAACGCGAGGCCGGGACGGGTGTAGGTGTCCGCACGGTCGTAGTAGCGGAGTTCCTGCATGCGCTTTTCGAGCGGCTCCGCCACCTGGTCCTGCATCTCGCGGGCGGTGGCGCCCGGCCAGGCGGTGATCACCGTCAGTTGCTTGACGGTGAACGGCGGGTCTTCCGCCCGGCCCAGCTTCAGGAAGGCCAGCACGCCGGCCAGCGAGACCAGCAGGATGAGGAACAGTGTGACGGACCGTTCCCGTACGGCCAGTGCGGACAGATTGAAGCGGCTCATCGGGCGGCTCCCTGCGCGGTTGCGGCGGCGACCTGGCGCGCAGCACGGTCGACGCGCACGGTGTCGCCTTCGTGCAGCAGATGTGCACCCAGCGCAACCACGCGCTCGCCCGGCTTCAACTGGCCCGTCACGCGCGCCATGTCGTCGCCGATCGCGAGCACGTCGACCTTGCGCCACATCACCCTCGCCGGGTCCCCCGCCACGGTCCAGACGCCGCTGCCCTTGCCCGCGTCGAGGACGGCTGCGGCCGGGACCTGCAGCGCGCCGGTCTTCAACGCGTCCGCACGCCCCTCGCCGTCCAGGCGCAGGGTGACGGTGGCGCCGAGCGGCGCGTCGGCCAGCGGTCCGTCGAGGACGTATTTCGCCTCGTACGTGCGCGTGAGACGGTCGGCGGCGTCCGCGAGCTGCCGCAACCGGGCCACGCCGGCGGCCTGTCCGCCGTACAGCGTGGCCTGCGCCTGCGATCCGAGCCGGGGCCGCATCGTCTCGGGCAGCTGGACGACCGCCTCGCGCGGCCCCGCGTGCGCGAGGCGCACGACGGGCTGGCCGGCGCCGACGACCTGCCCCGGCTCCGCCAGCGTGTCGACGACGACGCCGTCCGCGTCCGCCACGAGTACCGCATAGCCGGCCGCGTTGCGGGCGACGTCGTATTGCGCCTCGGCGGCGCTCAACTGGGCCCGGGCCGAGTCGGCGGCAGCCTTCAGCTGTTCGTACGCGGACGCCGACACGGCGCCCTCCGCCACGAGGTCGCGGTAACGGGCTTCGTCGTCGGCCGCCTGGCGCGCGCGGGCGCGGGCGGCCGTCACCGCTTCGGCCTGGGCCCTGGCCTGCAGGCCGAGGTCGATGGGATCGATGCGCATCAGGGGCTGGCCACGGTGGACAGTCTGGCCGACATCGACGAGGCGTTGCACCACCTTGCCCGGCACACGGAAGCCCAGATCGCTCTGGACCCGCGCGCCGACGGTGCCGGTGAATGAACGGGCGGCGGCCGGTGCGTCCTGGACGAGAACGGTCTCGACCAGGGGCGCCGCCGTGCGGGCGTCGGCGGCGGGCTTGTCGCCGCATGCCGCCAGGGCGATCGGCAGCAGGCACAGGACGCGTGCGCTGCGTGAGCGAATGGACATGGGAGCTCCCTTTGGTAAGAAAGCCCTCATTCTTCTACTAGTGACCAAATAAGTCAATGGTCACAAAACCGATTTTTTACGGCGCGAGACTCCGCAGCACGAGATTCGACAGGTGCAGGGTCGCGTCCTGCGCGCCTTCCAGGTTGTATTGCAGGAGCAGCGGATTGATGTAGGGTTTCATGACGAGGCAGATCGCATTCGCCGTCTCGTCCAGCGGCGTCTTGCGTTCGAACTCGCCGGCCTCGCGCCCTTCCCGGACGATCTTCGCGATGAGATCTTCGACATAGCGCTCGTATGCCTGCACCGACGGCCACGCGTCCCGCGACGCGGTCGCCGCGATGTCGTACAGCTTGCGGTCTTCGAAGAACAGCGTCGTGCCGGCATCGATGAACGCCCGGAACATGCGGCGGAACCGGTCGGACGCGCTGGTCGCATCCGCGACCGCGGCATCGACGGCGCGCATCACCTCGGCGAGGCGGTTGGCACAGATGACCTCGCCGATCGCCTGCTTCGAATCGAAAAACTTGTAGATATAGGCCTTGGAAAAACCGATCGCCTTGGCCAGGTCGGACACGGTCGTCTTTTCGTAGCCGTAGCGGGTGAAGTAATCCATCGCGGCGTCGACGATCTGCGTGCGGACGTCGTGGTCCAGCGGTCCCCGGGCCGGGGTGGGAGAAGTGAGTGTCGTGTTCATGGCGATAGCTTAACGCCTCCAACAAACGTTTGACAAAGCGTGACCAATAAGTATTATAGTCACTAGTCACAAACTGCAAGGATAGACCATGACCACGATTCGCCTGCTCGCGGCCGCCGTCGTCGCCGTCGCGGCAACGGGCTGCGCCGTCGGCCCCGACTACCGGCGTCCGGACGCCCCCGTCCCGGACCGTTACCTTGGCCAATCCGCCGCCGCGCAAGCCCCGACCGCCGGGCTGGCCGCGTGGTGGAACGGTTTCGGCGACCCGCAGCTGGTGCGCTACGTCGCACTGGCGCTGGAACGCAACCTGGACCTCGCGCAGGCCGCGGCGCGCGTCGCCCAGGCCCGCGCCGGACTGCATGCGGCCGACGCCGCGCTGCTGCCGTCCGGCACCGTCACCGGATCGGCGGCGCGTGCGTACCAGTCGGTCGAAACGCCGCTCGGCCGGGTCGCCGGTGCCGCGCCGGGCTACGAACGCTGGGGCAATGCGTACGAGGCGACGGCATCCGCCAGCTGGGAGATCGACCTGTCCGGCGGCCTGCGCCGCGGGCGCGAGGCGGCAAGCGCCGACTACCAGGCGTCCGAGGCGGACTTCGTCGCGGCCCGGCTCGCCGTTGCCGCCCAGACGGCGGACATCTACATCGGCATCCGCGGCCTGCAGGCCCGCCTCGGCATCGCGCAACAGCAGGCCGCCACGCGCCGCGACCTGCTCGCCAAGGTCAGGCTGCTGCACGACAAGGGCGTGGCGCCCGAGTACCAGGTGCACCAGACGGAAGGCGAGCTGGCGCAGGCCGAAGCGGCCGTGCCCGCGCTGCAGACCGCCCTGGACGCGGCGTCGAACGCGCTGGATGTCATGCTGGGCACGCCGCCCGGCACGCACCGCGCCGAGTTGCTCGCGCCTGTCTCCATCCCGGCCGTGCCGGCGATCGGCGCGATGGGCACGCCCGCCGACCTGCTGCAGCGCCGGCCCGACCTGATCGCGGCGGAGCGGCGCGTCGCTGCAGGGAATGCGCGCATCGGCGCGGCGATGGCGGAATACTATCCGCACGTGTCGCTGGGCGCCCTGCTCGGCAGCGCGACGACCTTGTCCGCAGGCCACCTGTTCGGCAGCGGTGCGAACGAGGGCGCCGCCCTCCTCGGCGTGCGCTGGCGCTTGTTCGACTTCGGCCGCATCGACGCGCAGATCGCCCAGGCCAGGGGCCGCGAGGCCGAGTCGCTCGCGGCCTATCGCCTCGCCGTGCTGCACGCGACGGAAGACGTCGAGAACGCGTTCTCGGCGCTGGCCAACCGCGCGCAGCAGACGGCCGTCCTCGTGCGCGGCGAAGATGCGCTGACCCGGTCGCGCGCGGCGTCGTTCGCAGCCTACCGGCGCGGCGCGGGAAGCCTGATCGAGGTCCTGCGCGCCGACGACACGCTGCTGCGCACCGCGGACGCGCGCGCACAGGCGCAGACGGACACGGCGCGGGCGGCCGTTGCAGCCTACAAGGCGCTCGGCGGCGGATGGGAGCCGGGCGGGATCGACAAGGTCGCGGCCCGCTGACGGCCGCTCAGCGCCGCAGCTCCGACATGATCTTCTCGGCGAGGAAGTCGCACGGCGGCCGTTTCGACTTCGTGCTGCGCGCGAGGACGACTTCGAGCGGGTCGATTTCCGGCAGGCCCTGCGCCTGGCCGAGCAGGCTCAGGTGCGCGGGCACGGCACAGCGCGCGAGCGGCGCCACGGCGAGGCCCGCCTCCACCATGCTGAGCAGGCCCATCAGGCTCGGGCTCTCGTACGACGTCCGGTAGGGAATCTTCGCCTTTTCCAGGCTGCGGATCGCATTTTCGCGGGCCACGCTGCCGGGCAGGAACACGGCGATGGGCAGCGGCCGCTCGCGCCACAGGTCGCGGGCGCTGGGTGTCGCGGCCCACACCATCGGCTCGAACCGGACGAACTCGCCGGACAGCCCCTTTACGCGCGTCGCGCACACGAGGTCCACGGAACCATCCTTGACCATCGGCGCCAGCGCCACGCTCGGCAGGCCCACGACCTGGATCTGCACCTTCGGGTACGTGGCGGAGAATTTCTTGAGGATGGGCGGGAACAGCGACGACGCGTAGTCGTCCGGCACGCCGATGACGACGCGGCCCGTGATATCCGGCCGCACGACCGCGGCCCACGCCTCGTCGCGCAGCGCCAGCATGCGCCGGGCGTAGGTCAGCAGGACCTCGCCGTCCTGCGTCGGCGTGACGCTGCGCGGGCCGCGCACGAACAGCGGCTTGCCGAGCGCCCCTTCCAGCGTCTTGATCTGCATGCTCACGGCCGATTGCGAACGGTGCACGACTTCCGCCGCGCGGCTGATGTTGCCGGTGTCCGCCACGGCCACGATCATGGCCAGGACGTCGAGGTCGAGTGATTTCATAGGTATCAGAAAATCTGATTGATCGATTCAGTATTATGCGATTTTCTTGGGACTTCGTGTGCGGCATAGTAGCGCAAAAGGAGTCAACGATGAACGCACGCACCGACCAGCACGCCCTGTCCGTACCCGAGATCTACTTCGCCACCCTGCCGTCCGGCGTGCGCATGCCGTACGCGACGCGCGGCGACGGCGCACCGCTGCTGTTCGTCCATGGCTCGCTGTGCGACTACCGCTACTGGAACGGCCAGATGGCCGTTCTGTCGAAACGCTTCCGGTGCGTCTCCGTGAGCCTCAGCCATTACTGGCCGGCCGACGACCTCGCGCTGCAGGGCGCCTTCAACTGGTGGACGCACGTCGCGGAACTCGCCGAATTCATCACCGCCATGGACCTCGGTCCGGTGCACCTGGTCGGCCACTCGCGCGGCGGCTGCGTCGCGTTCCACCTGGCGCGCGACTATCCCCACCTCGTGCAATCGCTGACGCTGGCCGATCCGGGCGGCCCGCTGCACGTCGACGCGTCGCTGCCGCCCGCGACGGAAGCCCTGCGCGCAAGGGCAGCCCGGCTGATCGAAGACGGCGACGTCGACGCCGGCCTCGAACTGTTCGTCGATTCCGTCAGCCTGCCGGGCATCTGGCGCAAGAGCCCCGCCGCGTTCCGCACGATGGCGATCGACAACGCGGCGACACTCCCAATGCAGTTCCGCGACCCGCTCCCGGCCTACACCCGCGCCGCGGCGGAAGCGATCGCATGCCGGACGCTGCTGATCGCGGGCGAACGGAGCCCGCGCATGTATCGCGACAACGTGGCCCAGCTGGCAGAGTGGATCGCCGGCGCCCGGGTACGCACCGTGGCCGGCGCATCGCACGGGATGAACGTGACGCATGCGGCGGAATTCAACCGGCAGCTGGAAGCGTTCGTCGGCGGCTGAACCCGAGCGTACTCGCACGGTCGAACGACTGCACGACTGCCATTCCGGCAGCGCGGTGCGTCTTCGAAAGGAGTTGCGATGTACAAGACCATCGTCGTTCACGTCGACGGCAGTTCGCAGCAGGACAGCCGCATGGTCGCCGCCGCCCGCCTCGCCCGGGAGCACGGCGCGCACCTGGTGGGCAGCGCGGCGACGGGCATCTCGTGGACGGATTACCTGTTACTCACCGGCTCCATGGCCGCGCCGGTGCCGCCGGCGGACTTCGACGGCCTGCGCGAGACGGCGGCCCTGCATCTGCGCGGCTTCACGGACCAGGCCGCAAAACTCGGCATCGCGTCGGTCGAAACGCGCCTCGTCGAGGATACGGCCGACGGCGCCCTGCTGCTGCAGGCGCGCTATGCCGACCTCGTCGTGCTCAGCCGCGACGTCGATCCCGAGCCCGGCATACCGCCCCGCGTGCGCAGGCTGCCGGAACACGTGGCGCTGCGCGGCCCGCGGCCGGTGCTGGTCGTCCCGCCCGGTTATGCGGACGAGCCGCTCGACTCCACCGTCGTGGCCGGCTGGGACGGCAGCACGCAGGCACTGCGCGCCCTCGCCGCCGCCCTGCCGTTGCTGGCGCGTGCGGACGGCGTGCGGCTCGTCCTCGTCAATCCTGACCATATGGCCGACGTGCACGGCGAACAGCCGGGCGCCGACATGGCCCTGTACCTGGCGCGCCACGGCGTGAAGGTCGACGTCCTGCTCGAGCGTACGCACGCGACGGCCGGCGACGCCCTGATGGCGCTCGCGCGCGCCGCAGGCGCCGGGCTGATCGTCGCCGGCGCCTACGGCCACAGCCGGTATCGCGAATGGGTACTGGGCGGCGCCACGCGCGAGTTGTTGGAGCGCACACCCGTACCGCTGCTGCTGGCCCATTGAGGCCGCCATGTTCAAGACCATCCTCGTACACGTCGACCTGTCGTCCCACGCGCCGGCGCGCATGCGCTACGCGGCCGCGCTGGCGCACGCGCACCATGCCCACCTGCTGGGCGCGGCCATGTTCGGCGTGTCGCACAATATCTTCCCGCAGGGCTACGCGGCGCGCCCGGGGACGCTCGAAGCGAGCTACTTCGATCCGCTCGAACAGAACGCCAGGCGGGCGCTGGCGCAATTCGAAGCGATCGCCAGCGAAATGCGTGTCCCCCACGAGGGCCGCTTCGTGTGCGACCAGGCCGATGACGGGCTGGCGCGGCTGGCCCGCTTTGCCGACCTCGTCGTCCTCAGCCAGGACGACCCCGACGAGGCGCTGCCGGACCTGGCCGTCCACCTGCCCGACTATGTGATCCTGAACAGCCCTCGCCCCGTGCTCGTATTGCCGCGCACGGACGTTGCACCGGGCGCGGCCCGCGACGTACTCATCGCGTGGGACGGCGGCAAGGAAGCCGCCCGCGCCCTGACGGCCGCCCTGCCCCTGCTGCACCGCGCCAGTGCCGTGACGATCGCCGCGCTCACCGGCCCCGACGCCGGCGCGGCGGAACTGGAGTCCCAGCGGCCGGACCTGCTCCGGTTCTTCGGACACCACGGCGTCACGCCACACATGCTCGTGCGGGACCCGCGGCGGGACCCGGGCCACGAACTGCTGGACCTGGCCGCCGAACTGCATTGCGGCCTGCTGGTCATGGGCTGCTTCGGCCACAGCAAGCTGCGCGAACTCTGCCTGGGGGGCGCCAGCCGCGCGGTGCTGGCCGATGCCCGCATTCCGGTGTTGCTGGCGCATTGAGTGAAAAATATCGGTTGAAAAAAAGGCCGAGTCATCCAGCTAACACGTTCCAGATGTAGAATAGCAAGATGACAACGAAGAACACCGTCGAGTGCACGTGTACAGGGTGCGGCTGCACGCTCCAGGTGGCCTGTCCGCACTGCGCGACAACCTCACAGCCGGCCCCAGCCTGTTCCGGGCAGCGGACCGATCTCGTCACCGCCCTCCTCGTCGACGCCGTGATCAGCGCGAGCGCCGCCGAAGGTACCGCGTATGCGGCGCGGACCCTGTGCGAAAACGGCGTGCCGTTCGACGTCGCGCTGCGCGTCCTGACGCGGCCGTGGCACCGGCGCTACCATCCCGTTTCGCAGGCGTATACGCCGCCGGCGGGGGTCGCCGCACCCGGCGCGCTGGAGCGCGTGCTCAACTGATTGACGCTCAGGCGTGCCCGATCCCGGCGGCGCGGTAGCGATTTTCGAAGTCGCCGATCGGCTGCGGCCGCCCCAGCAGGAAGCCCT
The DNA here is from genome assembly GCF_029223865.1 of Telluria mixta. Lineage (NCBI taxonomy): Bacteria > Pseudomonadati > Pseudomonadota > Betaproteobacteria > Burkholderiales > Oxalobacteraceae > Telluria > Telluria mixta. Next base: position 4,498,384 of record NZ_CP119520.1, on the reverse strand, counting down.
GCATCGAGGAGCAACCGCCGTGGATCAGGAAGTGCCGCTGCGCTTCATGCTCGACGCCCTCCGCGACGATCTTGAGCCCCAATGTACGCGCCAGCGCGATGATCGCCTCCACGATCGGCGCGGATTCCGGATCGGTGCCCACGTCGCGCACGAACGAGCGGTCGATCTTCAACTCCGTCAGCGGAAAGTACTTGAGGTAGGCGAGCGAGGAATAGCCGGTGCCGAAGTCGTCGAGCGAAAAGCAGACGCCCCGGGCGCGGAGTTCGTGCATGCGCCGCGTGATCTCGTGCGGGTCGTCGGCAAACACGCTTTCCGTCAATTCCAGGCACAGCCGCTCGGGGGGCGCGCCCGTATCGTCCAGGATACCGTCGACCAGCGCGGGAAACGCCGGATCACGCATCTGGTGCACGCTCACGTTGACGCCCAGCTTGATGTGCTGGAGCGCGGGTTCACCCTGCCAGCGCGCCAACGCGCGGCAACTTTCCTCGAGCACGTACGCGCCGAGGGGCAGGATGAGGCCCGACTCTTCGGCGAATCCGATGAAATGGTCGGGACCCACCACCTCCTCGCGGCCACGCTGCCAGCGGATCAGGACTTCCGCCCCGACCAGGCCGCCGACGCGGTCGAACTGGGGTTGGCAGAACAGGCGGAACTGGCCCTGCGCCAGGCCGTCGCGCATCGCCGCCTCGAAGGCGGCGCGGCGGTCGGCCGCGTCCTGCATGCTCGGATCGAAGAAGCAGGCGCCGTTGCGCCCGCCGGCCTTGGCGCGGTACATGGCCAGGTCGGCCTGCTTGAGCAGCCCCTCGATGTTGTCGCCCTGGCCGTTGAACAAGGTAATGCCGATGCTCGCCGATGTCTTGAACTGCAGCGATCCCAGCTGGTGAGGCTGGCTCAATACCGACAGGAGCTTCGCGACCACGCGGTCGGCCTCGGCGGCCGCGCTGCTCGTCGAGGTGCCGAGCCCTTCCAGCACGACCACGAATTCGTCGCCGCCGAGCCGCGCCAGCTGGTCGCTGTCGCGCACCGTGCAGCCCAGCCGCTGGGCCACCTGGCGCAGCAGCATGTCGCCCATGTCGTGCCCCATCGTGTCGTTGAGCAGCTTGAAGTTGTCCAGGTCGAGATACAGGAGCGCGCTGCACTGCCCCGAGCGCCGGCTGCGCGCCAGCGCGTGCTCCAGCTCCTCGATCAGGAAACGGCGGTTGGGCAGGCCCGTCAGGTGATCGAAATACGCAAGTTCGTAGATGCGCCGTTCGGTGCGCTTGCGCTCGGTGAGATCGGTGTTCACGCCGGACATCCGCACCGCCGTACCCGTGCTGTCGCGCAGGACGAACCCGCGCGACAGCACGGGTACGTAGTGGCCGTCGTGGTGGCGCAAGCGGAATTCCAGGCTGAACGCGTCGCGCGCGCTGGGCAGCAGGTCCGCAAGATACTCGTCGATCATGCGGTCGTCGTCCGGATGCAGCAGGCGCCGCCACGCGCCGGCATCCCCGATGCGCTCGCGATCCGGATAGCCGAGCATGTTCCACCACCGTTCGGAATAATAAACTTCACCGGTGACGAGGTCCCAGTCCCACGGCGCATCGGTGGAACCCTTGAGCACCAGCCGTAGTCGCTCCTCCGACTTCGCGAGGGATTGCTGGGCATCCTTCAGCGCCGTGCAATCGGTGAAGCAGACCACCACCAGCCGGACGCGCCCTGCCTCGTCGTGTTCGGGATACGCATTGCACAGCAGCCAGCGCGTCGTGCCGGCGACGACGATCCCGGCCACGTGGCCCGTCAGTTTCCGCCCCGTGCGCAACACGAGGTTTGCCGGGAATTCCTCGGGTGGCCGGATCGACCCATCCTCGCGCAACACGGTCCAGCCGCTCGCACCAGGGTCGCTGCCGAGCAGTTCGGCTTCGCTATGCCCCAGCAGCTCCTGCGCCAGGCGATTGGCGGACACGATCCGGCCGTCCGCCGCGTGCACGACGACGCCCGCCGGCAAATGGTCGTGCAGTGCATCCAGGCGGCGCAAAATGTCCGCTGAGGAAGGGGAATCCATGGCGGTGCGGGGTTGACGGAGTGAGACGGAGCGACCTGTCAATACTAACAGCTTCGCGGCCGGGTGGCTGGCCGTCACACGTCGATATCCTCCAGCCGGGTCCCCTTCGTCTCGACGAACCAGCGCGCGACGACGAACAGCTGCACGAGCATCGCCAGCGCGAACAGGACGAACGGCAGCCCGTTCGAGCGCGCCGCCATCGCCGGGAACACGCCGGCGACGATCGCATCCATGAGCCAGTGCGTGGACGCGCCCAGGCTCTGCCCGCGCGCCCGCACCTCGGTCGGGAAGATCTCGGAGATGTACACCCAGATCACGGCCCCCTGCGAAAACGCGAACGCGGCGATGAACAGGACGAGCGCCCACAGCAGCAGGTCGCGGTGCATGCCGCTCCACTGGATCCATGCCGTTGCCGCCAGCGCGACGACCATGCCGACCGAGCCCACGATCAGCAACGTCTTGCGGCCCAGGCGGTCGATGACGGTCAGCGCCAGCAGCGTGAACAGCAGGTTCGTCGCGCCGATCATCACCGACTGCAGGTCCGCCGACATCTTGCCGAATCCGGCGGCCGCGAAGATGTCGTTCGCATAGTAGAGGATGGCGTTGATGCCCGACAGCTGGTTGAACGCCGCGATTGCGAACGCCAGCAGCATCGGCTTGCGGTAGCGGCTCCAGGACAGCTTCGAGCCCGCGGCCATGTGGCCGTGCGCGTAGCGGGCCAGCTCGCCCGCGACGTCGGCGGCGCCGATCTCGCGCAGCACCTGTTCCGCCTCCTTCGTCCTGCCCTTCACGGCCAGCCAGCGCGGGCTGTTGGGAATACCGAACAGGAGGCCGCACAACAGCAGCGCCGGGAGCGCGGCCACGCCGAATTTCCAGCGCCACTCGTCCGCACCCAGGTCCGCGAGGCCGACCAGCCAGTTGCTCAGGTAGGCGACGAGGATGCCCAGCACGATGTTGAACTGGAAGGCGCCGACCAGCATGCCGCGCCGGTGCGCCGGGGCGATCTCCGCCAGGTAGATCGGCGCCAGCACGGACGAGGCGCCGATGGCGATCCCGCCCAGCACGCGTGCCGCGACCAGCACCGCCAGGCTGGGCGCGAACAGGCAGCCCAGCGCCGAGACGATGTACAGGCCCGCGATGGCGCGCAGGCAGTTGCGTGCCCCGAAGCGGTCGCCCGGACGGCCCGCGAACAGCGCGCCCAGCAAGGTGCCCCACAACGCGCTCGACACGGTCATGCCGAGGCCGGAGGGGTCGAGCTGGAACGCCTGCGTGAGGCCTTGCGTGGTGCCGGCGATGACCGCCGTGTCGAACCCGAACAGCAGGCCCGCCAGGCCGCCGACCAGCGTTCCCTTCAACAGCGTATTCATCGTGCTTCCTTCCAGATCGAATTCAGGGACCAGATGTCCAGGTCGCGCACCTGCGCGTCGCCGTCCACGCTGAACAGGCTCACACCCGCCGCCCCGGCCGGCGGGAACACCTGGTCGGTCAGGACCGCCTCGCCGTCGCCGGCGAACACCGTCACCGATCCCCGGTCCACGAGGATCCGCAGCGGCACCCCGCCATCGCGCAGCGCGACGGGCGCGGTGTGCCGCGCGGCGAACTGCGGATGGAAGGCGGTTTCGCCCGACTTCGTGCGGTCCACGTACACGGCGCCCTGCTTCGCGTCGTAACCGATCTCGGTGTAGGTACCCTGTCCCAGGCGGATGCCGGCGCGCGTCGCGGTGCCCGGCTGCAGGACCATCTTCAATTCCAGCGGCGCGCTCGCCGTGCCGGCCAGCGGTACCGCCTGCGTACCGCGCGTGATGGTCTGCCCGGCGCCGCTGTACAGCGACGCACCACGCAAACCCTGCGCTTGGGCGATCGGCTGCTGCACGAGCTTCACCTGCCCGTTCACCGTGCGCAGTCCCAGTTCGCGCGGCAGCGACTGGGCGCTGCGCCACGGCGCCGTCGGGACCTTGTCGCCGTACAGCCAGTTGTTCATCCAGCCGACCAGCAGCTTGCGGCCGCCCGGCGCATCGTTGTACGTCACGCCCGCGTAGAAATCGGCGCCGTAGTCGAGCCACCGCGGCGCGTCGCCCGCGGCATCGCGGTCGCGCGTAAAGGTCTTGCCGTCGAAGTCGCCGACGAAGTACTGCATGCCCGACCCGCCGGCCGGACCGCCGGGATTGAGGCTGATGACGAGGACCCATTTGCGTTTCGCCGGATCGCCGTCGACCGGCAACTCGATCAGGTCCGGGCACTCCCACACGCCGCCGGTCGCGCCCGCCGGGCCGAACTCGCCCGTCCACTCCCAGTGGACCAGGTCGCGCGAACTGTAGAACAAGGCCTTGTGCTGCTTCGCGACGACCGTCGCCAATACCCACTTGTGCTCCGGCTCGTACCAGAACATTTTCGGGTCGCGGAATTCGCGGTACTCGGCCGCGTATGGCGCGGGCGGTTCCGGCAACACCGGGTTGCCGGCGTACTGCGTCCACGTGCGGCCGCGATCGAGGCTGTAAGCGATCGACTGCGCCTGCGTCCCCGCGCGGACAGGCTTGCCGTTCAGCGTGCGTGCCTGCGGATACATGGACGTATACATGGCCACCATGGCCGGCTTGCCGGGCTGGCCGAATCCGCTGGTATTGGCGTGATCGACCACGGCGCTGCCCGAGAAGAACATCTGCGTGGGCTCGCCCCTCGCGTCCTTTTCGACGGGCAGCGCCAGCGGCAGCTCGGTCCAGTGCAGCAGGTCGGGACTGACCGCATGGCCCCAGGACATGTCGCCCCAGGTGTTCTGGTTCGGGTTGTACTGGTAAAACAGGTGATATTCGCCGTCGTGGTACACGAGGCCGTTCGGATCGTTCATCCAGTTGCGTTGCGGCGAGAACGACAGTTGCGGACGGAATGGCTCGCCATGGGCGGGCAAGTCCACCGGCGCGGGGTCGGTCGACTGGCTCGCGCAGCCGGCGGCCAGCAGCGCCGCGCCGAGGGCGAGCAGAGAGAATCGGAAGGTCAAAGCCACAGGGATTTCCTTGTTGTTGTCAGGGTTGGGCAGCCTGCCGGCTGCCCGTGATGCGGTCGTCGACGGGTTCAGAACCGGTACGTGAGGCTCGCGCGGATCGTGCGGCCGAACAGCGGCCGTGCGACGCCGCGGTTGCGGGTACCGTCCGGCGACAGCAGGTCGGCGAACAGCGGATCGCCTTCCGTGAACGACAGCTGGTTCGTCAGGTTGGCCACGTGCAGCTGCGCCATCCAGCGCGACGACACCTGGTATTGCGCGCCCATGTTGATGATGTGGTAGGACGGCAGCAGGGTCACGTTGGTATCGGTCGCCTCGGAGAACCGGTCGCCGACGTACTGGTATTGCCCGTACACGGTCACCGGGATGCCGGTCGCGGCCAGCAGGTCGTACGACGGCTGGAAGTTGGCCATGATCTTGGCGAGACGGCGCGGACGGCGGCCGTCCTCGCTGATCTGCACGTAGTGGTAGCCCGTGATCACGCCCTGCGGATCCTTGTCCTCCTGCGTGATCTGGTAGCGCGCACCGTCGACCTTCGGGTTCTGCGCCACGACGCTGCCCTTCAGTTCCAGCCCTTCGATCATGTGCGGACGGTACGTCAGTTCGATCTCCGTGCCGACGTTGCGCACGCCGCGCTTGTACAACTGGGCCACGTCCGGGCACGAGTTGATCTGCGTGACGCCGCCGAGCGTGGAGCACGCCGGCGACTGGAAGTCCTTGTAGATGTTCACGGCGCTGCGCGGCGAAAACTTGTTGTAGAACAGCGCGACGGAGGCGCCGAACTCGCGGGTCAGGTAGCGCAGGCCGCCTTCGTACTGGCGGATGTGCTCGACGGCGCTGAGCTCGACGGGCCGGCCGTTCACCACCACGGCGCCCGCCGTGCTCAGGTTGTTGAGGTCCTCGAGGCTCGGCAGGCGGAACGAATACGACGCCAGCGCATACACGGCGAGCGGCCGGCTGAAGCTGTAGTTGCCGCCGAGCGACCAGCCGATGCCGTGATAGGTCTTGTTCAGCAGGTTGGGCTGCCCCGGGAACTGGATCTCGTTGTCCGCGACCGTGTCCTGGGTCGAGCCCACCACCGTGCCGGCCGGCGTGACGTCGGTCGACGTGTTGCGGTCGCGGCGGTTGACGCCCGCGCGCACGTCCTGCCAGCGCACCCCGGCATCGATCTTCAGCTTGCCCTGCAGCGTTTCCCAGTGGTCGAGCAGGTAGGCGGCATGGCCGTCGGCCTTGATGTGGCTGACGAAGCCGAACCAGCCCGGCAGGATGGCGGCGCCCGACGTCAGCAACGGTCCCACCTGGTTGCCGGCGGCGTCGACCACCGTCAGGTCGGCCAGGCGCGAACGCGCGGCGGTCTCGGACACGAGCAGGCTCGCCTGGAAGTTCGGATCGTAGCTGTAGCGGCTCCGGTAGACGCCGAACGTGAGATCGTGCGTGCCGGCCGCCTTGAACGTCTGCTGGCCCTTCAGGTCGAGGATCGTGCTCTCGGCGTCGGTGTTGGCGATGAACGGGATCAGGAAGTTCAGGTACGACGTCGGTGCCACGCGCGTGCCGTCGTTCAGGTAGGTGCCGGCCACGCCGACGCCCTTGGCATATCTGGCCACGAAGTCCGCGCGGCTGATGTTGGCGAAATCCGCGCACGTGCCGCTCTTGAAGTAGCCGATCAGCTTGGCGTTGTTCAGGTTGCAGCTCAGCGCGGCGGCGTGGGCCGGCGAAATCACGTCGTTCTGGAAGCGCGCGTTCAGGAAGGTCGAGGCCATCGCCGTGTCGTTCCCCGTGAACACCGCGTTGAAGCCGCTGCTGCCGCCCGTGTGGCGCAGGCCCGCCGTCAGCTTCAGGCCCGAGTCGAACTCATGCCCCAGCTTCAGGGTGAACATCTTGAAGTCTGGATGGATGCCGTCGGCCTGGTCGATCGTGCGGGTGCCGTATTCGCCGATCATGTTGAAGCGGCGGTTGTAGGGCGACGCCGTCGTGCCGTGCGCGAAATCGATGCCGAGCGGCTCGATGGTGTCCTGGTTGAGCACCGTCGGATGGGCCGCCGTGCCGGTCTGGGTGAGGCGCGGCACCGAGATGGGGATGTTCTGGTAGAAGGCCGTCCGGTCGTTGATGGCGAGGGCATCGAACCGCGCCGTCGTCCTGCGGTCGTCGCTCGTGTAGACGAGGTTGCCGCGGATCTGGCCGCCGCGGTCCGCCGTATAGCCCGTATCGCGGATACCTTTACTTCTGCGGTAGTAGCCGCCCACGGCACCGGTCAGGTTCCTGCCCAGCGGGCCGGACACGAACGCGTCCTGGCGGATGAAGCCGTAATCCGCGTATTCGACCTTGTAGCCGCCTTCCAGGTGGTCGCCGCCAGTGCGCGTGATGTGGTTGATCGTCGCGCCCAGGCCGTTCGAATACAGGATGCCGCCGGGGCCGCCTTTCACTGCCTCCACGCTTTCCGTCATCAGGTCGTCGCGCACGAACACGTCGTTGTTCATCAGCGGCGCCTCCGGCTCTTCGTACGCCGGCAGGCCGTCGATCAGCTGCGGCGCGAAGCGGAAGCCGCCGACCACGGGCAGGCCCCGCACCGTGATGTTGTTGCTGGCCTCGCCGGCGGTGCTGCCCTCGGCATAGATGCCCGGCAGGTTGCCCACCAGGTCGGCGGTACTCATCGGCGCCAGGCGCTGGATGTCTTCGGCACTCAGCGTGTTGATCGAGAACGTGGCGTTCTTCTTGGTCGTCGTGCGGGTCACGCCCGTCACGATCACGACGTTATTGGGCTCGTCGGCCTTGGCCGCGGACTGCTCCGCGGCCGCGCCGGCCTGCTGCTGCGCGAACGCGAGGGCGGGCGCCAGCGCGATGACGAGGGCGGCCGAGCGGCCGATATAGGGGGTGAGCGAGTAACGCATGGTATTTATCTCCTGTTTGATATTGACTTCTTTAGTTAAGTTTTTCCAGCTTCCGGTCTTGTGAACCGGATGTCCAACGTTGTCATTTCTCGTGAAAAAATTCGAAACCCTCCGCATCGGCCAGCTCGGAGGTGTAAGGCAGGTCCGCGCCGCGGCGCGAACATGTGATGGCGGCGGCGCGCGCGGCGAAGCGCAACGCCTCCACCAGCTCGTCCTGGCCCAGGCCTTCCACCGCGCGCCGCGTGAGCTTGCCGGCGCGCTGCAGCCATGCGAGCAGGCCGGCCTGGAACGTGTCGCCCGCGCCGACCGTGTCCACGACCGTGACGGGAACGGCCGGCACTTCCACCGCCAGCTGCGACCGCGTGACCGCGACCACGCCCCGCTCGCCCCAGGTCACGACGACGAGGGCCACGCCTGCCTCCAGCGACTCGGCGATGAACGTGTCGACGCGCATGCCCGGATACAGCGCGTGGATGTCTTCCTCGCTGACCTTGAGCACGTCGGCGCGGCGCTGCATCCAGCGCACGGCGTCGCGCCACGTGTCGACGTCGGGTGCTATCGTCAGGCGCACGTTCGGGTCGTAGACGATGAGGCTGCGGCCGCGCTGCCGGTCGACCAGCGCGCGCAAGGTGGACGCCACGGGCTCGACGACCATGCAGTACGAGCCCACGTGGATCGCTGCCGCGTCGGTGGGCACGCCGGCCAGGTCCGCCTGGGTCACCATGCGGTCGGCGGTGCCGCTGCCGTAGAACGTGTAGAGAGGCACGCCGCGGTCGTCGACGCTGACCATCACGAGCGCGGTGGGTGCGTCCGGACGCGGCGCGGCGGACAGGTCCACGCCCTCGGCCGCCAGCGCCGCGTGCAGCTTGCGGCCGAACAGGTCGCGCGACAGGCCGCCGAAGAACGACGCCGTGCCGCCGAGCCGCGCCACGCCGGTCGCCAGGTTGAACGGCGAACCGCCCTGGCAGGCCGACAGGCCGATGGCGGGAGCCCGCACATCTGCCCCCTCCTCCGCCGCGAACACATCGAACAACGCTTCACCACACACTACGATCATGCTTCCTCCTGTTTAAAATTGTTTTCGATACGCTGGCCGTCCGGTCCGAACACGTGCAGCGCGCCGCGCGCGGGCGCGACGGCCCAGGGCCTGCCGGGCAGCGGCGGCGCGTCCCGGATGGCCGCCACGAGGGGCCGGGACAGGCCTGCCACGTCCAGGTGCACGTGCGATTCCGCACCGAGCCGCTCGACGAGCGCGACGACGCCACGGATCGGCCCCGCGGCATCCGGCACGAGGTGCTCGGGCCGCACGCCGACCGTCACATGGGTGCCGCTTGCGGCCGGGCCGCGCCAGTCCAGCGGCGCGCCGCCCAGCGCGAGCCGGCCCTGCGCGTCGACGGTGCCGCCGACGAGGTTCATCTTCGGCATGCCGATGAATCCGGCGACGAACACGTTCGCGGGCCGCTCGTACAACGCCATCGGCGCCCCGATCTGCTGCACGCCCGCCGGCCCCAGCACGACGATGCGGTCGGCCAGGGTCATCGCCTCGACCTGGTCGTGGGTCACGTAGACCATCGTCGCGCCCAGCTGCTTGTGCAGCCGCGCGATCTCGACGCGCATGTCGGCGCGCAGCGCGGCGTCCAGGTTCGACAGCGGTTCGTCGAACAGGAAGGCGCGCGGCTTGCGCACGATGGCGCGGCCGATGGCCACGCGCTGGCGCTGCCCGCCCGACAGCTGCGGCGGCTTGCGGTCCAGCAGGTGCTCAAGCTGCAGCATGCGCGCGACCGTGCGCACGGACGCCTCGATCTCCTTCTTCGGCACGCGTGCCAGGCGCAGGCCGAAGGCGATGTTCTCGAACACGCTCATGTGCGCGTACAGCGCATAGCTCTGGAACACCATCGCCAGGCCGCGCCGGGCGGGCGGCGTCTCGTTGACGCGCGCGCCGTCGATGCGGATCTCGCCGCTGCTCGCCTCTTCCAGGCCCGCGATCATGCGCAGGACGGTCGATTTGCCGCAGCCCGACGGACCGACCAGCACGACGAACTCGCCGTCCGCGATCGAGAACGAGATGTTCTCGAGGACGCGGTTGGCGCGCTTGCCGGCGTAGGTCTTGCCCACGCCGGTCAACGCGATGGATGCCATGCCAGGGTCCCCATGCGCCATACTTTCAGGCTGACGACGCGGTCGCCCGGCGCCGCGATCAGACCGAGCCCCGTGGCATCCGCGCGCGACGGATACATGCGGCTCGTGATGCTCTTGCGTTCGTTGACATAAGCTTCGACCATCGACCGGTCCAGGAACACACGCAGGCGCAGGTGCTCGCCGCGCAGGTCGAACGCGCCGCCCTGCACGCCGCGCGAGCGGGCCCCGGCATCCAGCGTCGTGTGCGTGCGGTCGATCTCGAAGCGCTTGTGCGCGGTGTCGACCACGAGGTCCGTGTGCTCGGCATCGTCGGACGTCTTGCGGACGACGAGGCCGCGCCGCGCCTGGCCTTCCGCCGCCGGTTCCAGTTCCATTTCCAGTTCCACTTCCAGCGCGTCGCCCTTGATCGCCGCCAGCCGGGCCGCCGCCGCGGCGGGCGTGACGTCGGCCAGGTCCAGCAATACTTCCTGGCGCAGGCTCCGGAGTTCGTCGATGGGCGCCAGCCGCAGGTCGTCGTCCGGGCCGATCGCAAGCGTTATGGGCAGGCCCGCGTTGTGCGCCCAGCCGCTTGCCCATTCGTCGCGCAGGGTGCGTTCGCCCTGGGCGATCGAAAACACGATGGTGCGTCCCGTCTTCGGATCGATAAAACCGCTGGGACCGGAGAAATGGTGGTCGCCCAGGTCGAACACGCGCGGCGCCTCGCTGTCCGGCACGAAGCGCGCGGCGGCGGGGTCGAACACGCCGATCCAGTAGTACGCCTGTGCCCCCACATCCGTGAGGAACACGTGACGGGGGCGGCCGTCCGAACCCTTCCCGATCGGCAGCAGCACGGGCAGCTCGAACGTCTTGTCGAAGCCGGGATAGCGTTTCGCATCGAGCGTGAACAACGGACCGCGATAACGCCAGTGGACGAGGTCGGACGATTCGTGGACGAGCGCCATGCCGCTGCCGCCCGCGATGCGCGCACCCACGAGCTGGAACCAGCGGTCGCCGGCGTCGTCGCGGAACACGAACGGGTCGCGGAAATCGCCCGTGTGTCCGGGACCCGGCTGCCGCTCGGTCACCGGCACCGGATGTTTCGTCCACCGCACCAGGTTCGCGTCCGCGGGCCGCGCGAGCCCTGTGCGCTCGCGGACGGGCCCCTTGTCGTTCCCCGCCGTGAAGAACAGCACCGGCGTGCCGTCCTTCGCATGGGTGGCGCTGCCGGACCAGATGCCGTCCGGCGCGAGCGTATCGTCTTCCGGCGCCAGCGCGATGGGCAGCTCGCGCCAGTGCACCATGTCCGGGCTGGCCCAGTGTCCCCAATGGATCTGGTGCCAGAACGGGCCGAACGGGTTCTTCTGGAAGAACAGGTGGTAGCGGCCGTCGTGGTAGAACGGCGCATGCGGTTCGTTCATCCAGCCGGAATCGGGCATCGCGTGGTACTGCGGGCGATGACGGTCGCCGGCGAACGTGATCGGTGCGATGGTGACGTCGGCCTGCGCCAGCGTGGGCGCCCTGCCGCCGTGGGCCGCCAGGTCGGCGTGCACCTTGCGCGCGATGTCCCCGCCCGGCGCGGCGCCCGCCGTGATGCGGACCTCGTCCATCAGGCCGAGGAAGGTATTCAGCCGGAACACGCCCTCCACGGTGCGCGGCTGCGAATAGCGGCCGATCGTCAGCGCCCGCGCGGGCAACGCGAAGCTGCCTTCCGCCGGCGCCGTGCCGGCCGCCACCTGCTCGCCGTCGAGGAACAGCCGGACCACGCGGCCGCGCGGATCGTAGCTGGCCGCCACGTGCGACCACGCGTCCTTCGGCAGCTTGCGGTCGCTGACGCGCAGGTCGAACTCGGCGCTGCCGAATCCCAGCTTGATGCCCCATGTGCCGAAGCGGTACATGCCGAACGCGAAGCCGGTCTTGCTGCCCTCGTCGAACTGGCTCAGGAAAGCGGAGTACTGGCCGCCGTCGCCCCATTCGAACGCGTGCGGCGCGACCCACGCACTGATCGTCCAGCCGGCGCCCAGCTGCGCGGCCGTGAGGCCGGGTGCCGTGATGTCCGTCGAGTAGCCGTCGAACAGCAGGCAGCCGCCCTTGATGCATGCGCCGGCCGGGCGCCACAGCGGATCGGAATCCGGCTTGAAGCGTGCATGGTTGAAGACGTAGTCGACGGGGTCATGGCGGCCCGAGACGGCTTCGAGGGTCCGGCTGCCGCGCTGTTCGTCGAGCGGCCAGGCCGCGATATCATGAGCCGCCCCCGCGTGCGCCGGTGCGAGCAGCGCCAGCAGCATTGCAGCGACGCTGCGTCGCCATGTCAGGCATGTCTGGTTGAAGGGAATCACGGTGTCTCCTCGCTGATTGTTATCGGTCTAGTTTTTGTCCATCCTTGTCATTCTGGTGCCAAAACTTCGTCCAGCCGGTAGCGCCCGTCCTCGAAGCGCAGCGGGATCGGGTCGCTGATCTGGCCGACGAATCGCCCATCCGGCCCCGCATCGAGGAAGGCCATCAGGCAATCCCGGCCCGTCACCGGGTCGTGCAGGATCTTGCCGGCGTAACGCCTGCACGGTACGTCACCGTCGAGGAAGCCTTCGGCCGGACGCCATGGCCCGAGCGGGTGGTCGGCCACGAGATAGTGCGTGCCGGAGACGCCGCCATCCAGGGCCGCGCGCTGCGCCTCGGACCAGTGGTCGCGCACGTTGCAGAAGGTGCAGAACCACTGCCCGTCGCGTGCGAACACCTGTGGCACTTCCAGCTGGCCGTAGTGGCCGCCCTCGTACACGGGGGCCGTCGCTTCCCAGTGCACGAGGTCGGGCGAGACGGCGTGGCCGATGACGCCGCGCTCGTATTTCGGCCCATCGTTGCGGCGCGCCGTGAAGAACATGTGGTACATGCCGTCGATCCGTTCCGGCAGCATCCAGGGGTCGCGCAGCGCGCGATCGTGCCAGCGTCCTTCCGCGTGTTCCTCGTAAAAGCGTTCGTCCAGATCCAGCGCGAGGCCGTCGCCGACGCGGGTCCACGGGCCGTCGATGGTGTCCGCCGTGGCGTGGCCGATGCGCTGGCGCAGGCCGTTCTCGGCGCGGCACGTGCCCGTATAAAACAGGTGGTAGCGGCCTTCCGCATGGATCACGGAACCGGTCCACGTCGTGAAATCGTCCCACGCGGGTCCGGCGGACGGCTGGAATACCGTGCCCCGGTAATCCCAGTTGCGCAGGTCGCGCGACACGGCGTGGCCGATGGAGACGTTCCAGTGGCGCAGGTCCGGATCGCCGATGGCGCGGTCGGCCTGCAGCATGAACAGGTGCTGGGCGTCGCCTTCCGCGTAGTGCCAGAAGTCCCAGATGTATTTGTCGTCGAGTTTGAGTGTCATGATGAAGATTCGATTCAGCCCTTGATGCCGGAACCCGCCACCGAGGCGACGAACTGGCGCTGGAACGCGAGGAATACGGCGAGCACGGGCAGCGTGACCACGGATGCGTAGGCCATGATCTGCCCCCAGGAATTGGAACGCCCGAAGAATTGCTGGATGCCCGGCTGAACGGGGCGCGCCGCTTCGCCCTGCACGACCATGATCGGCCACAGGTACTGGTTCCACGCCGCGATGAAGAGCACGATCGCGGCCGTCGCGATCACCGGACGGCTGTTGGGCAGGATGATCCGGAAGAACAGGGTCCACGGCCCGGCGCCGTCCATCCGGGCCGCTTCGTCCAGCTCGCGCGGGATGTCGCGGAAAAACTGGTAGAACAGGAAGACGCAGAAGGCGTTGGCGAGGAACGGGATGATCTGCACGTGCAGGCTGTTGAACCAGCCGATGTGCCACGTCAGCGCGCCCTCCCCGATGCCGGGCCACGGCAGGCGCGCGACCAGCGACAGCAGGGGAATGGCGATGACTTCGAACGGGACGATCATCAGCGCGACCACGATGGACAGCACCGCGCGGCGGCCGCGCCAGCGCATGCGGCTCAGGGAAAACGCGAGCATGCTGTTGACCAGGACGCCGCCCACGACGACGCACGCCGCGATGATCGTCGAATTCAGCAGGAACAGCGGGAGGTTGCTGCGCTCGAAGATGGCCACGTAGTTGGCCAGCGACCATCCCGCATCCGGGACGAAGGCGGACCAGCTGGCGAGGTTGGCGAAGATGGCGTCGTCGTGCTTGAACGACGACGCGAACATGAACAGCAGCGGCGCCGCGAACACGATGCCGAGCACGCCCATGACGGCGATCAGGAAGGCCGTGCGGAGGAACGGCTTCATGCGTTCTCCCCCCGCGCGACGAGGACGCGCTGCAGCACGGCGACGAGGAGCACGATGGCGAAGAAGACCATGGCGATGGTCGAGCCGTACCCGATGTCCTGCTGGCGGAAACCGGTGCGCACGGCGTGGTACACGACGGTCGTCGTCGAATCGAGCGGTCCGCCCTGCGTCATCACGTCGACTTGCGTGAACAGGCCGAACGCCAGCAGCAGGGTCGACACGACGACGAAGACGATCGTGTTGCGCAGCCCCGGCAAGGTGACGTGCACGAAGCGCTGCCACGCATTCGCGCCCATCAGGGTCGCGGCCTCGTACAGCTCCGGCGAGATCGACTGCAGGCCGGCGAGGAACACGAGCATCTGGAATCCCGCGCCCTGCCAGGCCGACATGATGGCGATGGCGGGCAGCGCATAGCGGGGCTCGCCCAGCCAGTCCGGCCCGACGTTCGGATCGCCCGTCACGGCCCGCAGCAGTTCGTTGATCATGCCGCGGTCGGTGTTCAGCATGAACGACCAGACGATCGAGGCAACCACCATCGACGTCACGACGGGCGCGAAATACACGGTGCGGAAGAAGACGCGCCCGGCGATGCGCTGGTTCACCAGCAGCGCCAGCCCCAGCGCGACGCCGCATTGCAGCGGCAGCACCAGCAGCGCGAACAGGAAGGTGTTGATGAGGGAGCGGTAGAACAGCGGGTCCGTCGCCGCCAGCACGAACCGGCGCTCGCCGAACCCGACCTGCCACGCCGGGCGGTATTGCGCCAGGCTAGGGCGTGCGCGGCGCGTCTGGCGCCAGGTCGGGAAGCGGATACCCTCCTCGTCGCGCAACGCCGCGCCGGCCGCGTCGCGTAGCGGCTCCACCTCGACCACCTGCAGCGCCAGCAGGCGCCGGTAGTTCTCCAGGCCGACGTAGCGCGTCGGCTCCGGCGATACGAGCCGGTGATCGGTGAACGTGGCGCCGGCCGCGAACAGCAGCGGCAACAGCATGAAGAGGCCGAGCAGCAGCAGCGCCGGACCGGCGAAGCCGGCGATCGCCAGCGGATGGTCGCGGCCGGGCAGTGTCTTCATTGGCGAGCCACCGCTTCGCGTCGGACGAATCCGTAGCCGCCGTTGCGGGCGATGTCGTGCTCGATCGTCTCGACCGCCTCGTCCATCGCCTCGGCCGCATCCTTGCCGGCACGGACATCCGCCATGGCTTTCTCGAACGCCGCCGAGATCGCGGGATAGCCCGGCGTCGCGGGCCGCGGCCGCGCATAGCGCGCGGCGAAGTCGAAATAGATGCGCCACGCGCCGCCCGGACGGTAGTGCTCCGTGAGCGCCGCGGCGTCCGCCGTGACGGGAACCAGCCCGGTCATGCGCGAGAACCCGGCCATCTCCTGTGCGGACAGCACGTGCGCCAGGAACGCCGCAGCACCCGCCGGATAAGGACAGCTGCTCGACACCGCCCATTGCCAGGACGCCGCGCCGATCCGCGGACCGTTACCGAAATCCGGCGGCGGCATCACGACGAGATCGTCGCCGAAGCGTTCGCTGTAGTCGCGCGCCTTCCACGACCCCGTGTACTGGAGCAGCGAGCGCCCCTGCTCGAAGCTCTTGTCGTCGGCGGGATTGCGTTCGGCGAGACGGTCCCTGAACAGGCGGCCGTAGTAGCGGGCGACGCCCACGGCGGCATCGCCGTTGAGCACACCGTCGACGCGCAGGTAGTTGCCGCGGTCGATCAGGTCCGCGCCGGCGCTCTCGAGCCAGGGCGAGAAGGCGTAGCTGAACCACTCGCCTGTCGCCTTGCCGTTCAGGTCGAGCGGATAGCGGTAATGGCCGGACTGCTTGACCTTCAGGAGGATGTCCTGGAGCTCGCGCGCCGAGTAGGGCTGTTCGATGGTCGCCACGCGGATGCCCTCGGCGGCGAGCCGCGACCGGCGCGCGAACAGCGCCAGCACGACGTCGAACTGGCCCACGCTGTAGAGCCGTCCCTGGTACGTGCCGCGCCCGCCCGGCAGCAGCGGTTGCACCACCGATGCCGGCAGCAGCTTGTCGAGCGGACGGATGGTGCCGGCCCACGCGAAGTTCGGCACGGCCGGCTGGTCGATCGCCATCACGCACGGCAGGTGCCCGACGAGGGACGCCGCCGTGATCGATTCCGTGTACGTGCCTTGCGGGATCGTCTCCACGACGACCTTCCACTTGTCCTGGGCGCGGTTGAAGCGGTCGACCATGTTCCGGCTCGCGACCATTTCGGCGTCGCCGGTATCGTGGCGCCACACGGTAATGTCGACGGGCGCCGCCAGGGCATGCGACGCCACCATCGCGAGTACCGGAAGCAGCGCCCGTTTCATCATTTGCCCGCCTTCCCTGCTGCCGGCGCCGCCACGGTACCGCGCAGCACGGCCCGGCATGGCACGCGGACGATGCCCGGCTCCACGTCCGTGCCGAGCGCCCGGCGCGCGGCGAGCGCACCGATCTCGCGATACGGCAGCGTGACGGTCGTCAGGCCGGGATCGGACGCCTCCGACAGAAGCCGGAAGTCGTCGAAGCCGACGACGGACACGTCTTCCGGCACCCGCAGGCCGCGCCGCTGCAGCAGGAAGATCACGCGGATCGCCATCTTGTCGTTCCCGCACAGGATGGCCGTGGGACGTTCGGCGCCCTCGAACAGGCGGTCGATCGTCGTCCGCAACTGCGCGAACTCGTCCTCGGCACCGGACGTGGCGCCGTGCAGCAGCCAGGCATCGTTCGGCCGTACGCCGTGGTCCTGCATGGCGCGGCGAAAGCCCTGCAGGCGCAGGCGCGTCGCCACCATGCCCTCGATCAGCTGCAGGAACGCGATCTTGCGGTGGCCGGCGCGCAGCACGGTCTCGGCCGCCGCATAGCCGCCGCCCTCGTCGTCCGGGATGACCTCCGCGAACCGGGATGCCGCTTCGAAGCAGTTCGCGAGCACGGCCGGCGTCTGGCCCAGCGTGTCGGTGACCGTCACCGGGCGGTGGAACGTGGTGGCGAAGATGATCGCTTCGACGCGGCGGGTGCGCATGTCGGCCACCAGGCGGCTGGCAACGTGGGCCTGTCCGCCCGTCTCGCCGATGATGAGCATCTTGCCCAGGTCTTCGCAGACGGACTGGATGCCCTTGATGATCTCGGACGAATCGGGGGTCGTGGTGAGCTGGTCCGCGATGACGGCCACGAGATCGGTCGGACGCCCGCGCAGCATGCGCGCGGCGGCGGACGGCGCGAAGTCGAGCGCCTGCATGGCGTGCTCGATCCGCTTGCGGGTCTTTTCCGACACGCTGCTCGCATCGTTGAGCACGCGCGACACGGTCTTGATCGACACGCCGGCTTTTTCGGCGACATCGTGAATGGTCGACACCTCGTCTCCTCTGCCCCTTCGGGTCTTCGAACTGGTCAACGCCGGTGTTGCGGTCGTATGCCGCCGCAATTTGTCCAACGTTGTCATTTGAGCGAATGCTATCGGCTTTTACGGGCGGGGTCAACAACTTCAGGTGAGGATCACACAGCGGCCGGTTCCGCAATCAGGAATGTACGAGTTTCAAGGCCTGATTCCAGGCTATCGGAGCCCGGTCCGCCTCACAAAACGCCGATACCACGACGGAAACACCGCACGCGGGCAATCTGAGCTTGAGCGCACGATGCCGATCTTTTCGTCGGCATCGCGCGTAACACCTGGCTGCCTGTCGGGATCACAATATGCCGACATTGGATTCCGATGGAATGCTGTCCGGCCGAACGGATTTTCCATGATATCTGCCCTACCCAGCCTATTTGGCGTTCAAATATACCGAAGCCTCGACAGGGCGTGCGGAATTGTGTTCCTTGTAGATTTTCCAGCCTGCTGGTGTGCAGCGCCACAGAATCGACGTGCGCGAAATCAGGTACATCTTGTCGCCCCGCTTGGGCGTGACCTCGAACACGAATTCCATGACCGAATGGCTGTAACCCGGCCCTGCGGCGACTACGCCGGGCTGCTCGGTAATCTTGTGATGTACGCTTTTGAATTTCGGCACCAGGCCATACCAGATCTTGCCGTAGTCATCTGCAGTGTTGCGCACCTTGAGCTCGGGATCGAAATCGTCGAACAGACTCAGATCGGCGCGGGTAAAGTCGTAATATTTTCCGAGGTCGTTTCGGAAATTGAATTCCGGATCTCCGTCATCACGCTCCCAACCCGTCAACAGCCAGTCGCGATGTAGTTCAGCGACCCCGTCTTTTCCAGAAGACGGGCAACTCTGACGAGGCTCAGCCGCGAACGACGACGACGAGCAAAGAAAGAACAAGGCCAATGCGTATGCGCTTTTGAACATTTTTCACCTCTCTAAAAAATAGTCCGGGATAGAGTCCCAAGTAGCTGATTCGAAGGACATGGAGTTCCCTCTACCGTGAAAAGAAGTGTATGAGCGCGGACACAAACTGCGATAACAGGATCGTTTAGACTAATTGCCTAATCCTATTTAAGATGACCAGACTCTCGCAATCTCATCGATGAAGCAGAAGTTCTGTCTGGCGTACCGTCTTGTCGGCGCTACATTCTGTTGAACAGCCTTTGTAGAAACAGGCAACAGCCTCCGAGGAATGCGCATTTCGGCCAGCGCGGCACGTCCGTATCATGGCCTCATTCACAAGGAGGACATCATGCAAAAATGCTGGTTCATCACTGGAGCGAGCCGTGGACTCGGTGTCGACATCGCCAGGGCCGCACTGGCCGCGGGTGACTGCGTGGTTGCGACAGGGCGCGATCCGGAACAGGTTCATGCGGCGCTCGGCGAACGCGAATGCCTGCTCGTGGCCCGCCTGGACGTTACCCGCAAGGACGACATCCAGGCCGCGGTCGATGCCGCCATCGAGCGATTCGGCGGAATCGACGTGCTTGTCAACAATGCAGGGTATGGCCACCTCGGCTTCTTCGAAGAGACGACGGACGCCGACGTCCACGCCCAGTTCGACAGCAACGTGTTCGGCCTGATGCAGGTCACGCGCGCCGTGCTCCCGACGATGCGCCTTGCCCGTAACGGGCACATCTTCAACCTGTCGTCACTGGCGGGCCTGCGCGGCTCGGCATTCAGTTCCTTGTACTGCGCCAGCAAATTCGCCGTCGAAGGATTTTCCGAGGCACTCGCCGAGGAACTGGCGCCGTTCGGCGTGCGGGTGACGATCGTCGAACCCGGCCCTTTCCGTACCGATTTCCTGTCCACGCGCTCGCTGCGCGTCGGCGGCGAAAGGCTGCAGGACTACAACCCGGTCCGTGACGGCATACGCGCGACGTTCGAAGCACGCAACGGCCGCCAGGCCGGCGATCCGGCAAAGCTCGCCCGGGCATTGGTCGAACTGGCGAACGATCCGCGTCCTCCGCTGCGGTTCCTGGCGGGAGCGGCCGCGTTCGAGGCCGGCACGCAAAAGCTGAACCGGATGCGTACCGAGATGGACGCATGGCGTGCGGCAGGGGTCGCTACCGACGGCGCTTACGACGACGCGCGGCAATGGCAGCCCCCTGCCCCCTCGGTCACGGCATGACAGGATCCGCGCCCTGGCGCAGGCGCTGGACGAACCAGCGGCCTGCCGGCCCGGGCGGCTGTTCCTTGCGGTAGATGGCGTGCATCGAAAATCCCGGGCCCACGGTCGGGCTGGTCTCGAGCGTGATGCGAACCAGCCTGCCCGCATCGAGATCGGCCTGCACCATATGCAGGGGCATATGGCCCCAGCCCAGCCCCGCCGCGAGAAACGCGTGCTTTGCGCCGAGGTCGGCGAGGCGCCAGACGTTCGGCGAGACGACACCGAAGTTGCGTCCGGTCGTCAACGCCGAGCGGTCGGTCAGCACCAACTGCACATGCTTGACGACTTCCGAACGCAATACCGTTCCCTGGTGCGCGGCCAGCGGATGCTGGGGGGCGACTACCGTCACGGCAGCGACGTCGGTCAAATACTCCGATGCACATTCGGCGGGCACGTCCGGCAGGGAACCGATGATCGCGATGCGGCACTGCCCTGCCAACAGCGGTTGAACCACGGCGCCGAGCGCTTCCACGTACAAGCGCAGGGGCGTGGTCGGAAACCTTTGCTGGAAGCCCTGCACCGCCGCGGTCAGCGTCGCGATGGGGAACATGACGTCGACCGCCACCGCCAGTTCCGGTTCGAGACCTTCGGCCAGCGTGCGTGCCCGCGCCTTGAACGCGTCCATGCTGCCGACCGCGCTCCGTGCCTGCTCGAGCAATGCCTGCCCGGCGTCGGTCAACACCGGATATCGGCCGGTACGCTCGAACAGCGGAAACCCGACCTGCAACTCCAGGTTCGCCAGGGTATGACTCACCACGGATTGTGCCCTGCGCAGCTTCCGGCCCGCCGCGGAGAAGCTCCCCTCATCCGCCGCGGCGATAAACGTGCGCAGCTGGTCCATGGACATTCCGTCGAGCATCTATCTACTCCTTGGATATTATAAATCGAATTATATAGGCTATTCGCATCGATCTATCCTTTCTAAGATGACTTCACTTCAACAAACGCCGCACAGCCGGCACAAGAAAGGAAGCCATCATGAACACGATCGCCGAACGCTTCACCGCCACCCATCGCAACGTCGTCTATCGCACCAACGGCACCACCCGGGGTGGCGTAACGCGTCTTGCCAGCCCGGGTGTCGTGGGCGAGATCATCAAGCCCTTCGTCTTCCTCGACCTGTTCGACCTCGAGTCCAGCAAACACAAGATGGGCATGCACCCGCACTCGGGCATCGCGACGGTCACGGTGATCCTCGACGGCGCTCTCGAATACCGCGAAACCACCGGCAGCGAAGGGATCCTCCCGGTCGGCGGCATCGAGTGGATGAGTGCCGGCGGCGGCGTCTGGCACGAAGGCGGACCGGCCTCCGGCGGCGCTGTGCGCGGCTTCCAGTTGTGGCTTTCTCTGCCGCCGGAAGACGAGAACGGGCCTTCCCGGAGCCTTTACCTTCCTCCGGAGCAGGTGCAAAAGGTCGGTCCCGCACGCGTCGTCATCGGCAGCTACGAAGGCGCCACCAGCGCCATCCGTCCGCGTGCGCCCATCAACTACCTGGATGTGTCGCTCAAGGATGGCGAGCGCTGGAGCTACGTCCCGCCGGCCGGCCATGACGTCGCCTGGGTGGCCGTCGCCGACGGCTTGCTGGAAACCGCAGGCAGCCAGTTGTCGCGTGAGATCGCGGTGTTCGAGGAGCGCGAAGGACGGCTCGACTTCATCGCCCGCGGCGCTACCCGGTTCGTACTCGGTTCCGCCGCCAAGCACCCGCACCCGCTCGTGACCGGCTACTACTCCGTGCACACCAGCCAGGCCGCGCTCGAACGCGGCGAGGCCGGGATTCAAAAACTCGGCAACGAGCTGCGCGCAGCCGGCAAGCTGTGAGATCGCCCACCGACCGCCACCCGGCAAGTTCGCTCAGAACGGGCTGGCGGTCGGCCGGACGATGATGTCGCTGACGTCCACGTCGGCCGGCTGTTCGATCGCGAACTGGATGGTGCGGGCGATGGCGTCGGGCTTGATCGCGTCATGGTGCTTCTCCTGTGTGCGTTGACGATGGGAGAAGTATCGGCTGCGTTCGCGCAGCGGAAATATCGGATATTATTCACGCATTGCCTGATCCTCCAAAACGCAATGGACGACCTACGACAGCAACGCATCATTGGGATGGTGCGGGAATATGCGCCATCGGAAGGCTATACCCTGTCGCGCCTGGACGGCGTGCGCTTCATGCGCGCGGACGGGCCGATCACGCGCGTGCCCGTCATGTACGAACCGAGTATCGTGATCGTCTGCCAGGGACGCAAGCGCGGATTTCTCGACGACGCGGTCTACACGTACGATCCGCACCATTACCTGGTGCTGTCGGTGCCGCTGCCGTTCGAGTCCGACACCCAGGCCAGTCCGGAGGAGCCGATGCTGGCGGTGGCCGTCTCGATCGACCTGAAGCTGGCCGCGGAACTGGTGCTGCTGCTGGATGCGCGGCATCGGCGGCAACCCTCGGCGGCGGCCGGCATGTGTTCGACGCCGCTGGACGACGCGATGAGCGATACGTTGCTGCGCCTGTTGCAGGCGCTCGGTTCGGAAGATGACGCGCGCGTCCTCGGTCCCGGCATCGTGCGCGAACTGCTGTACCGCGTGCTTACTGGCCCGCAGGGCGGCGCGGTCCATGCGGCCTTGAACCAGCAAAGCCACTTCGGCAGGATCGGCAAGGCGCTGAGGCGGATACACGCGAACTACGACCGCCCGGTCGACGTGGCGACGCTCGCCAGCGATGCGGGGATGAGCGTAGCGGCGTTCCATGCCCATTTCAAGGCGGTGACGCGCACCACGCCCATCCAGTATTTGAAGACGACGCGCCTGCACAAGGCGCGCCTGCTGATGGTGCAGGACGGCGTGAACGCGGCCACGGCATCGCACATGGTGGGGTACGAAAGCAGCTCGCAGTTCAGCCGCGAATTCAAGCGCTTCTTCGGCCGTACGCCCGCGCACGAAGCGGCCGTGATGAAGAGCGCCCTGATCCAGATGCCGGCGCAACCGGCATCCGCTTACGTCACGATGCAGTGACGGTCAGCCGCGTTCGCGGTACAAGACCATGCCGGCGTGATACAGCACATCGTTGCGGAAGTCGCCGTCCGCGGTGAAGCCCGTATCGTCGACATAATCGATATGGTTGCCGGTGACGCGGTAGCTGCCCTGGTAGGCGCTGCTCACCTTGCCGCGGGCCTCGTCGTAACGGCCGTTGGGCAGCAGTTCATGACGGATGAAACCGTCGGCGGTCACCCACATGCCGACAAATGGATGGATTGCCGTGGATGTCGTCGCAATGGTCATCGATATCCTCCTGTGAAAATCGATGGCGCAGTGTAGCCGGGCCGCCACTGTCGGCCAACGCCATTTCCTCGGGAGAGATTGCCTTTTTCTATAAACCTGTCATGCCCTACAGCCGCAGCATCATGAGGTCTTCGTCGTAATATCGACCCTCTACACGCATGGCCCGCGGCTCCCGGCCATAGGTTTCGAATCCCATCGAATGGTAAAGACGAGCGGCCCGGGCGTTTTCGACGTTGACGTTGAGGTGCACCTGCGTGACGCCTTCCCCGCGCGCATGGTCGAACAGCGCCTCGAGCAGGCGGCGCGCCACGCCGCCGCGCCGGTAGTCCGGATGCAGATACACGCCCCACAGCACGCCCTTGTGCGCAACTTGCACCAGGGACTCGCGGCGCAGACCGGCGATACCGACCAGCGTCTCGCCGCAATAAGCGCCGTACACGACCTGGCAAGGCGTGGGCGCGATCTTCGCCATGATCTGCTCGGGGCTGCGATCGCACTCCTCCGCAAGGGTCGGATAGATGGCAAGCGGTGTCTCGCTAATCGAGCGCAGGCGCAGGGTCTGGAATGCACTCCACTCGTCCGCGCCGACGGGGCGGAACTGGATGTCGGGATCAATGTTCATTGTCTTGAGGGATGGCTGCGTTTGAAACCGGGACGGCCGCCACAGTAACACAGCCAGTACTGGCCGGGGCCGTCCACGCCATCGATCAAGGCACCAGGATCGCGGCACCCGTCAGCCGGCGTGCGGCGATGTCCTCGTGCGCCCTGGCGGCATCGTCGAGACGGTAGCGCGCAGGCGCGGCGTCGCCGAAAATGCCGTCGCGCATGGCTGCGAACAGGGTTGCGCTGGCCAGTTCGAGCTCCTGGCGCTCCCCGACGTACTGGCCCGTGCTGGGCTGGACGTAGCGGATCGAGCGCCGCGCGAGCAGTGCCTTGTCCACGCTCGGACTGCCCGACGCATTGCCCACATGGATCAGGTGGCCGCCATCGCGCAACGCCCCGACCGATTGATCGAACGTCGACTTCCCGACCAGTTCATAGACGACGTCGACGCCGCGCCCGCGCGTCAGCGCCTGGATTTTCCGCGCGAGCTCGGGATCGTCGGACTGGAGTACGTCGTCGATACCCCAGGATTTCACGAGCAGCGCCTTCTCCATCGAGCCTGCCGTTGCGATGACGCGCGCACCGAGCGACTTCGCCCAGCGCGCCACCATCGAGCCGACACCGCCGGCGGCAGCGTGGACGAGCACGGTTTCGCCGGCGCGCAACGGGTGGGCACCGAACAACATCATCCAGGCGGTCAGGCCTTTCGTGAACGTTGCGGCAGCCGTTTCGGACGTCACGTGCCGCGGCAGTTTGACGAGGTGGCGCGCGTCGATCAGGCGCTCCCGGGAATATGCCCCGAACGCGAAAAAGTAAGCGGCACGATCGCCGGGCTTGACGTTCGTGACGCCTTCGCCGACGGCGACCACGACACCCGCGCCCTCCACGCCCATGGCGAGCGGCAGCGGAACGGCGAAAGCGCCCGAGCGGAACAGCGTGTCGACGAAATTGACGCCGATCGCTTCGTGGCGCAGGTGGACCTCGCCGCGGCCGGGCTGGCCGATCGCGGGGGCGTCTTCGAGACGCATGACGGAGGGCTGGCCGGTTTCGGTGATGCGGATGTGCTGGTTCATGATGGGCTCCTTGTGGTGGTAATGCGTGGGTAATCGATGAGTCCATCTTAGGAGCGATCACACTGGGGATAAACCGAAAATATCTCCATGCACTATTCCCAAACGGGTGATAATCATCGCTCAAGGAGACTACATCATGGATTACCTCACTGCCGTGCGTACCTTCGTGCGCGTCGTCGAGACCGGAAGTTTCGCCAGGGCCGCCGATTCGCTGCAACTGCCGCGCAATACGGTGACCAAGCTCGTCCAGGCGCTGGAGGCGCACCTGCGCATCAAGCTGCTCAACCGCACGACGCGCCGGGTGTCGGCCACGAGCGACGGGGTGGCGTACTACGAGCGCATGTCGCGCCTGCTGGAAGAATGGGACGAGGTCGAGGACGAGCTGGCGCGCGCCCGCAGCCACCCGCGCGGCCGCCTGCGCGTCGACATGGGTACGGCCGTCGCGTCGCTGCTGCTGATCCCGACCCTGGCGCAATTCCATGCCCGCTACCCTGACGTGCAGATCGACATCGGGGCGACGGACCGTCCCGTCGACCTCGTCGGCGAACGTGTGGATTGCGTGATACGGGCCGGTTCGGTGACGGACCCGTCGCTGATCGCCCGCCAGCTCGGCAGCCTGCCCCAGATGGCTTGCGCGGCCCCGGGCTATCTGCAGGCCCACGGCGTACCCGCCCACCCGGACGATCTCGAAGAAGGCCACCAGCTGATCCGCTACATGTTTGCCGGCTCGAACAGGCAGCAGCCGATCGTGCTGGCACGGGACGGCGAGTCGGTGACCGTCAAGGGCAGGCACTTCGTATCGGTCAACGAGGCGGGTGCCCTGTTGGCGGCCACGCTGTCGGAGCTGGGCATCATGCACGGGCCGTCGTTCATCTGCGGACGCCATGTCGACAGCGGCGCACTCGTCCGGGTCCTGGAAGACTGGCGCGCGCCTGCGATCCCGATCTACATCGTCTATCCGGCGAACCGCCACCTGAGCGCTCGCGTGCGCGTATTCGTCGACTGGATGCTCGAACTGTTCCGCAACAGCCCGTACACGCTGCCGCCCGGCGCGGCCGTCTAGGCGCCCGCGCGGCCGCCGGTACGATACGCACTGGGCGTCACGCCCGTCGTCTGCCGGAACACCTGCGAGAAGTGACTCGGGCTCTGGTACCCGAGCTCATAGCCGATATCGACCACGGGTTGATCGGTCTCGCACAACAGACGCCTGGCTTCGTCGACCCTGAGCCGCACCAGATAGCGCGACGGTGCCATACCGGTCGCCTGCTTGAACACGCGGCTGAAGTGGAAGACACTGAGCCCGGCGATGTCGGCATAGCAGGCGAGTTCGAAAGGCTCGGCCAAATTCGCCCGCATCGCATCGATAATGCGGTGCAGCTTGTGCGCCGGGAGCCCGCCGTGGATGCCGGTCCGTCCCTGACGTGCGGACTCGTAATGGCGTACCAGATGGGACGCCAGCGCCTGCGCCAGTCCCTGGACAAAATCCTGCGCTGGCTGTTGCGGCGCGTTCAGGCTCAGGTAAAGGGCCTCGAACAGCCCGCTCAGCACTGGGTCGCGCTCCCCCGACACTTCGCGCAACGCAAACGCCGCGAGAGTCCGACCGGTCGCCGCCTGCACCGTTCGTGCGAATAACTGCAGTCCGAGATACACGTGCATGACCTTGAACGGCAATGCGGACGTGCTGTGCCAGCGCATTTCGACCGGAGACGGCGACGTGGTGAGGTAGAAGTCTCCCTGCTTGACCGGTACCGCCAGCCAGTCGCCGCCCAGCGGGCGTTCCTGCACCAGTGCGCTCCCGGACGCGATCCATACCAGCATGGGTTCCGGCACCGCGGGAACCAGGATCTCGTCCTGTACGGCGCTGCGGGTCGCGATCTCGACGTAGATGTCATCCGCGGCCTGCGCCCTGTGCTCCCGCAGGAGTTGTCCGGGAATGTGTCCTTTCATGCCTTCGGCCGACGTAATGTCCACCATGTCTTCTCCTGTCCAATCACAGCAAAAACGCGATAGCGGTCGCAAGCCGGCGATGGACCGATGGAGAGCGTGGCGCGAACATGAAGCCCTGCTGGTCGCCTGCGTCATCGGCGCCTGATCCACCATGCGGGCGATGGCGCCTTCGTCGTCGACGGCGATACCGTCG
Source organism: Telluria mixta (assembly GCF_029223865.1). Taxonomy (NCBI): domain Bacteria; kingdom Pseudomonadati; phylum Pseudomonadota; class Betaproteobacteria; order Burkholderiales; family Oxalobacteraceae; genus Telluria; species Telluria mixta. The sequence goes on along the minus strand of NZ_CP119520.1, from coordinate 4,471,453 downwards.
ACATGCGCGAGCACATGACCAGGTGGCGCTACCTGATGGATTGACGGGGCCGACCGCGTCTTCCGAATGCGTTGGTGATGTCGGAAGTATGGGCGGCGCAAGCCACACAGGAAATATCAAAAGATCTTGCTGCGTTGCCCATTCCTCCAGACCGCATACCACGCCTTATCTATCGAAGTTTTAGATACTTCTGATCGATTTATATTGGCTATTCAGATGCTCTGCGAGTGCCTAAGATGACTTCCATGCCGCCGACACTCGGGGCGACAAACCGGGACGGCGCACCGTCCACATCAAACTCTGAAAGGAAACACCATGAAAACCGTCACCACCAACCAAGCTTCGATCATTGCCGCTTTCGGTCGCGCCCTCCTGGCCACGATCTTCATCTTCAGCGGACTCGGAAAAATCGCCGCGCCGGACGCCACGATCGGCTATATCGCATCGTCGGGCCTGCCGTTCGCGCCGCTTGCCTTTGCCCTGGCGGTGGCCACGGAACTGGGCGGTGGACTGCTGCTGATCGTCGGCGTGAAAACCCGCCTCGTTGCCGCCAGCCTGGCCGTCTTCTCGATCGTCACGGCTCTCGCGTTCCACCACGCCATCGGCGACCAGAACCAGTTGATCCACCTGCTGAAGAACATCTCGATGGCCGGTGGCCTGTTGCAGGTCGTGGCGTTCGGCGCCGGTGCCTTCAGCTTCGACCAGCGCGCACGTCGCTCCGCCCTGCGCCCTGCGGCGTAAGCGAGTGAGGCCGCATCCGAGCCGTGCCGAGGCACGGCTCGCGGTCGTTTACGACGGCCGTAGCAAAGTCTGAACCCTCAATCAGCCGCTACCTCGCGCAGGACGCCAGCCAGCCAACGCAGCGGCACAGCGGGACCGGACAATCGCGCACTTCGAGGCCATATTCCTCCACCCACCTGCTTGCGATGGCATCCGGCACCGTGGCGATCGTCGACGCATCCTGCATGAGTGAAGGAAGGGTTGCAACGGTGCCGGTGAATTACGAAGAAGCGAATCTTGCGCGCGCCGTGGACAAGCCGTGAGCCCCTGCCGATCCGCATCGGGTCGGCATGGGGCGCTTTACCAGGGTTGCGCGGTCGGCATGATGAACATCTCGGCGAGGTCGACATGCGCCGGCGCCTGCAGCGCGTACACGACGGCGTCGCCGATGTCTTCGGACTTCAGGAATGTCATCTGTTCCTTCAGCCCTTCCATCTGGGCACGGTAGCCCGGATCCGAGACATGCTCGAACAGCTCGCTCTCGACCGCCCCCGGCTGCAGGCACGTCACGCGGATGTTGTGCTTCTTGCCGACCTCCATACGCAGCGTGTCCGAAAATGCCGCCACCGCGTGCTTGGTCGCGCAATACACGCCCAGGCCCGGGAATGTCTTGCGTCCGGCGATCGACGACGTGGTCACGATGTGACCGGCTTTCCTCTCGCAGAGGATCGGCAGTACCGCCGCCACCGTGTTGAATACGCCTTTGATGTTGACATCGACCATGCGATGCCATTCATCGACCTTCAGGCTGGTGATATCCGAAGCGGGCATCAGGCCTGCGTTGGCGAACACGATGTCGACCGTCCCGAAGCGCTCCAGCAACGTACCGACGCCACGCGTGACCGCCACCGGATTCGTCACGTCCATCTCGATAGACAGCGCTTCGCCGCCGGCTGCGCGGATCTCGTCGGCCAGCGCTTGCAGGCGATCGCTGCGACGCGCGGCGATGCCGACCTTGACTCCTGCTTCCGCGAGCTTCTTCGCCGTTGCTGCGCCGATGCCGCTCGATGCTCCGGTCACGAGTGCCACTTTGCCTTTCAGTTCCATGATCAAGTCCTTTCGTATGGGTTGAATGAAGGCTCCACGATGTCGAGGAGCACGGGACACATGATGGAACCGGGTCCGCGCTACGTCGCGCGACGTCTTGCGGCCCCTGTCGGCATTTTGCTGCGATCGTTCAGAGCTCGAATCCGCCGATGGTCATCCCGCCATCGATTACCAGCAACTGGCCGTGGACATAACTCGATCCGGTCGACGACAGCCAGACGGCAGCCTCGGCGATCTCACGCGGTGCGCGCCCGGGGCGCCAGCATTCCTGGCGCGAGGATAATTCCAGTACCTGAAAGTCACGCGGCTGCATAAGGCGCGTCTACTGATGGTTCAGGATGGCGTCAATGCGGCGACGGCAGCCCGTCGGGTCGGATACGAAAGCAGTTCGCAGTTCAGCCGCGAATTCAAGGGCCTGTTCGGACGCCCCCCCGCTCACGAGGCGGCGGCAATGAAAGGCGCCCTGATCGATGTGTCGTCGGCCCGGCTGGAGGGTGGCACCTGCCTTGCGTTTCCCTTCGGTGCGGTATCCCACGGCGACCACGATCAGTATGCGTGACGGGCACGTTTCGATTATCACCAAAAGAGGAACAGTGCTGCTCCAATACACAGGTTTATCACGCGACCTCTCCCACCTAGACTAGCTTCATCGAGCAAGCGACACAGGCTGCTTGAACTGCCCGGCACAACGGTGCCATCACATCAAGGAATACGACATGACTACCACCATCAACACCGTCGGCATCATCGGCGCCGGCGCCATCGGCCAGGCCATGGCCAAGCAGCTCGTCCGCGCCGGCCTCGACGTCATCCTGAGCAACAGCCGCGACCCATCCACGCTTGCGCCGGTGATCGACGCGCTCGGCCCGCATGCCAAGGCGGGTACCCGCCAGCAGGCTGCCGCGGCCGACATCGTGTTCGTGAGCGTGAACTGGTCGCGGCTGGAAGATGCGCTCGCGGATATCGACTGGCATGGCCGCATCGTCATCGATGCCAACAACCCGGTGCTGCTGCCCGGCTACAAGCTCGCGGAACTCGGCGGCCGCAACTCGACGCAGGTCCTGACCGATCTCGTGCCCGGTGCGCGCGTGGTCAAGGCTTTCAACACCTTGCTGGCGGCCGTATTGGCGGGCGAGCCGAGGGAGGCAGGAGGCCGTCGCGTGGTCTTCCTCTCGGGTGACGACGCCGAGGCCAAGAAAATCGTCGGCGGCCTGATCGACCGCCTCGGGTTCGTCGGCATCGACCTGGGTTCGACCCAGGTCGGCGGCAACCTCCAGCAGTTCCCCGGCGGCCCTCTGCCGGCGGTCAACCTCATCAAGCTCGCTTGATAGCCATCCTGAAGGAGAACGACATGAACGACACGAACGACATGAACCGCAAACAAGACGACGCCATCGGCGCGGCAGCCAAGGCAATCGTGCGGCGCAATACCGAGGAAGTCCAGGGCGGCGGCAATTTCGAACTGTTCGACCAGCTGTTCGCCGACGACTTCGTCGATCACACGCCGCAACCTGGCGGCACGCCGGACAAGGCCGGTGCACGCACGCTGTACGCCGCGCTCCGCCACGCTTTCCCCGACTTCCATGCCGTCATCCACTGGCAGTCGGCGGACGGCGACCGCGTGACGACCTACAAGACCTACCACGGCACGCACCAAGGCATCCTGTTCGGTCTCGCGCCGACCGGCCGCAAGATCCAGTTCGATACGGTGGACGTCATGCGCGTCACTGACGGTCGCATCACGGAACACTGGGGCGTCGCCCACCTGTATTCGCTGTTGCATCAACTGGGCGCCCTGCCCGCCATGTTTCCCGCTGCCTGACCAGAGCCCACACCAGGAGAACATCATGAGCAATCTGTTGAAAGACAAAGTCGTCATCGTCACCGGCGCCGCAAGCGGCATCGGCCGCTCCATCGCCATCTCCGCAGCCCGGCATGGGGCGCGTGCGGTGCTGGTGTCCGACATCGCCGAGCTGCCGTGCGAAGGCGGCACGCCGACGACGCAGGAGATCGATGCGCTCGGCGTGACCGCCCGCTTCGTCAAGACCGACGTGAGCAAGAAATCCGAGATCGACGCCCTGGTCGACGCGGCCGAGGAATTCGGTGGCGTGGACGTCATGGTGGCCAACGCGGGCATTACCGCACGCGACGATGGCGCTGATGTCAGCGAGGAGAGCTACCGCCGCGTGATGTCCGTCAACCTGGACGGCACGCTGTTCAGTGCCCAGGCCGCGGCGCGCCAGATGAAGGCCAAGGGCAAGGAAGGCAGCATCGTCCTCATGGCGAGCATGGGCGGCATCGTTGGCGCGGGCATGACCGTCGCTTACTCGACCAGCAAGGGTGGCGTCGTCCTGATGGCCAAATCGCTCGCGGATGCCCTCGGGCCGGACGGCATCCGCGTCAACGCGGTAGCGCCCGGCACGATCGACACGCACCTTCTGCGGACGAGTCCGGGCATCGCGGAAGCAGCGGAAGGCTTCCGCAAGCGCACGCCGCTGCGTCGCCTGGGCAAGCCGTCGGAAATCGGTGACGCGGTCGTCTGGCTGGGTTCCGACATGTCCAGCTACGTCACCGGCATCGCGCTCGTTGTTGACGGCGGCTTGTTGTCGGTGATTTGAACCGTAGGTGCGAAAGCATCGAGCCAGCACGGGCGTGACCCCATCGCGCTATTTCGTCAACCTGCGTATCGATGAGGCCAAGCGGATGCAGCACGATTGGCGGCATGGCGTCATCGACGTAGCGTTCGCCGTCGGGTATCGGAGCCCGAGCCATTTTTCGCAGGTCTTCCGTACACTTACCGGTTTGTCGCCAAGTGCGTACCGGAATCGTCAGTGAAGTTCGGTAGATCAGCGCCGAAGCGCCGATCTATAAATATGCTGGAGGCGAGGACGTGAGTCGAACACGTCTGAACGGCTTTGCAAGCCGTCGCATAACCGCTTTGCTACCTCGCCGAAACCAATGATATGTAAATATCCAAGGTGGATATCTGTGCCATATCAAGCGAACGCACTTCCGTGGTGCGGCACTTTCTGGGCGGATTCCAGTCAAACATGCTTCCAGCCCTGCTTCGGAGGCATCATGAACATCCTGTCCGACATCCCGCCGAGCGAACAGCGGCGCGAAGCCAGCACGTGGCAGGGCGGCACGCGGCCCCGCTATCCCGAGGCGAGCGTCGAGCATGCGCACGTCGACCTGGCGCTGAACGCCGCGCTCGGGCGCGTGACCGGGTACGTGTCGCCGGCGGCGCTGGCCGGCGCGTGGCACGACTGGGCGACCCACCTGCTGCTCTCGCCCGCCAAGCAGCTGGAGCTGGGCGTGCAGGCCGTCAGCAACATGCAGCGCTGGCTGCAGTACAGCGCGAGCGCCATGTTCGGCACGCCGGCCGAGCCCGTCCAGCCGCTGGCGCAGGACAAGCGCTTCAACGATCCGCTCTGGCATGCGTGGCCGTGGAACCAGCTGAGCCAGGGCTTCCTGCTCACGCAGCAATGGTGGCACCGGGCCACGACCGACGTGCGGGGCGTGTCGTCGCACCATGGCGACGTGGTCACGTTCGTCGCGCGTCAGCTGCTCGACGGTGTCGCGCCGTCGAACTTCATCGCCACCAATCCGGTCGCGCAGCAGGTCACGCTCGCCAGCGGCGGGCAGAACCTCGCGCACGGCATGGTCCGCGCCGGCACCGACATGCGCCGCGCGCTGGCCGGCACGTCCGCGCCCGTCAGCTTCCGGCCCGGGCGCGACGTCGCCATTACGCCCGGCAAAGTCGTCATGGAAAACCACCTCGTCGAGCTGCTGCGCTACGATCCCGTCACGCCGCAGGTCCACGCCGTGCCGCTGCTCATCGTGCCGGCGTGGATCATGAAGTACTACATCCTCGACCTCTCCCCCCACAACTCGCTCGTGCGCTACCTCGTCGAGCATGGCCACACCGTGTACATGATCTCGTGGAAGAATCCGCAGGCCGACGATCGCGACCTCTCGCTGGACGATTACCGCCGCCACGGCATCATGGAATCGCTGGACACGGTCGTGCGCGAGACCGGCGCCCCGCAGGTCAACGCGTGCGGCTATTGCCTGGGCGGCACCCTGCTGGCGATCGCGGCGGCGGCGATGGCGCGCGACGGCGACGAGCGCCTCGCCAGCATGACCCTGCTTGCCGCGCAGGTCGACTTCACGGAGCCGGGCGAGCTGTCGCTGTTCATCGACGAGAGCCAGGTCAGCTTCCTGGAAGCCGTCATGTGGCAGCAGGGCTACCTGGACACGCGCCAGATGGCGGGCGCGTTCCAGCTGCTGCGTTCGAACGACCTGATCTGGTCGCGCCGCCTGCGCCACTACCTGCTGGACATCCCCGACAAGGACAACGACCTGGCCTCATGGAACGCGGACGCCACCCGCATGCCGTACCGCATGCATTCCCAGTACCTGCGCAACCTGTTCCTGCAGAACAGCCTGGCCAGCTCACGCTATCTCGTGAACGGGCGGCCCGTGGCGCTGACGGACATCCACATCCCCATCCTCGCGGTCGGCACGATGACGGACCACGTGGCGCCATGGCGCTCCGTCTATAAAGTCATTCCGCTGAGCGATACGTCGGTGACGTTCCTGCTGACGTCGGGCGGCCACAACGCGGGCGTCGTGTCGCCGCCGGGCACGCCGAACCGCAGTTACCAGATGAGCACGCACGAGCACGATGCACCGTACACCGATCCCGACAGCTGGCAGGCCGAGACGCGCGTGCGGGAAGGCAGCTGGTGGCCGGCGTGGGAGCATTGGCTGACCCGGCTGGCCGGCCCGTGGGTGGCGCCGCCTCCGCCAGGCCGCAGCGTGCGCGATGCGCCCGGCCACTACGTCCTGGAGCCGTGATCTTTCAACCCGGCAGCACGATATCCGTGGTGCCGGGGCAGACGGGACGTGCGAATTCGCGCGAGACGTCGATGCAGCCGCCGTCGGCATACACGCCGCGCGTGTCACGCAGGCGCGACATGCGCGCGAAGACTGCCGCCAGCGCCGCCGGATTGGCGGCTGTTTCCGCCACACGCGCGGCGACGATATCCTCGTTCATCCGCAAGTCGCCGGCCGCGTCGACATACGTGCCGTGGCGCCAGTGGTGGATCTCCAGGCATTTGGCGACCAGGCTGTAGGGCCGGTCGCGCTGCCAGAAATTGCTGAACAGGCCGTTGCCGAGATAGATCACCCACGAGCCTTCGTAGCCGGACGCGTCCGACGACAGCGCGTCCGGATTGCGGAACCACACGCGGTCGCCCGGCACGTACCAGCGCGGCGGCAGCGGCGCGTCGAACGAACCGTATTCGACGAGGAAGACGTCGTGGAAGGCGCCCGACTGGATCGCGGACGTCTCCCACTGCCGCTGCAAGGCCGCGAGCAGCGCCGGGTTGGTCCGCTCGAGTTCGCGCGCGATCCCGAGCAACATCACGTATTCGGTTGCGCGGTAGCAGGAGAACGCGTACATGCGGCCATCGCCCGCGTCGGGCTGCGTGGCGAGCGTGAGGGCCTCGATCAGTGGCTGTCCGGGCAAGACGATGAAGCCGCGGTCTTCGTCGTACGTCCAGTGCGTGGCCGGGCGGTCCGCTTCGGCCGTGCCGAACGCGAGCTGGGTCGCGCGCGCGGCCACGACGATGTTGCGCCGGATCGCGACCGCCGCCAGGAATTCGGCGGCGCTCGCAAAGGGCAGTGCGCGCGGCGCGGCCAGCAACGCCAGCACGATCTCGCGTTCGAGGTGGACCATGTTCGCGGCGGTATCGAGGCCGAGGTCGCGGCACAGGTTCAGCGTGTCGCCCTCATCGACAAGCGCATGCGCGGCGTCCGCCGACAGCGCGAAACCGCGGCCGTGATCGCAGGGTGCGAGATAGGGCCGCAAGCCGAGTTCGTCGAACTTGTCGAGGACCCGGCGGTGCTGCGCGGAATCGTCCAGGGCGATGTCCAGGCCACCGACGTGCGGCGGGGCGAATTCCTGATACGTGGCGAGTTTCACGGTGCGGCAGCCTTTAGAAGAGACGACAACAGATGCTTCCGATATGCAATAGAAACGGTACGCCGCGAAGCTGAAGCGAATATTAAAAACAGGCGCAACGAACATTACAAATTGGAAAGGCTTCTGCTGTCTTCCCCACCTTGTATCCAGTTTGAGCTGACTCAAACGCTCCGTCTGATACGGAGGGAACACGGCGAATTCATTACACCGTGTATCAATTCTCTTGACCCTGCATGCATTTATCGCCGCCGGATGCGGCCTTATAGTTTCCTTCGCGCAGTAGCAAGCGCAGACCATTCAACAAACAAGGAACTCGCATGACACTCATCTTCGTAGGCGACCCGATGTGCTCCTGGTGCTACGGCTTCGGCAAGGAACTGGCCGGGTTGATGGCACTGCATCCCGGGCTGCCGCTCGACATCGTCGTCGGCGGCGTGCGCGCCGGTGCCACCGACGTCCTCGATGACGCCGGGAAGGCATTCCGCCTGGCTCACTGGGCCCGGGTGGAAGCCAGCAGCGGCCTGCCGTTCAATCGCGCGGCATTCATGGCGCGGCGCGGCTTCGTGTACGACACCGAGCCGATCTGCCGCGCCGTCGTCGCCGTGCGCCGGCTGGCGCCGCAGGCGGACCTGCTGGCCGTCTTCCGCGCGCTGCAGGCCGCGTTCTATGTCGACGGTCTCGACACCACGGATGGCCGTATCCTGGCCACCGTCGCCGCGGCCGCCCTGCGCGCGCAAGGCCAGGACGTCGGGACGGACGCGGTGCACGCGGCCTGGCTCGCTCCGGAAACCGTCGCCGCCACGCAGGCCGATTTCCACCGCGCCCGCGCCCTGGGCGTGCGCAGCTTCCCTGCCCTGCTGCTCGAGACGCCGGACGGCATCCAGGAAATCGCCCCGGGCTATGCGCACACGGCCGCGCTGGACCAGCGCCTGCGCACGCTGCTGGACAGGTACGCCGTCAGCCACTGAGAGGTCAGGCCCGCAGCAGTGCCTCCAGCACCGCGCGATCGGTATCCCGGTGCAGCAGGCCGTGCGCCTGCGCGGGCGTCACGAGGTGGACGGCCTGAGATTCCCACCCCATGTGCGCGGGATGGCCCCCGATCCGGCGCGCGATGTAAAAGCGTGTAAAGGTCTGCGTGCGAGGGAAGTCGCCCAGCCAGGCCACCGGCTCCACGAGCAGCCCGGACTCTTCCCAGACTTCGCGGATGGCCGTCGCCTGCAGCGGCAGGCCCGGTTCGACGCGCCCTTTCGGAAACGTCACCGCGTAGCCGCCGAAGCCGTTCGACGGCGCCACGAGCCAGATGCGGCCGTCGGCTTCGCGCACGACGGCGCCGGCCGCCGCCTGCCGTCCTGGCGGCAGGATGAACGGCGGTTCGGCGAGCGCGGCGGCATTCAGGCAAGCAGCGTCGACGGCGTCGCGCGTGCACGGCACGAGCGGCACGCCATCCAGCATGCCGGCGCATACGCTGCCCGGCACGAACGTGACCGCGGCGTGCGGGTCGGCCAGCGCCGCGAGGTTCGCTGCGCACGACGGCGCATGCAGGCGCACCTTGCGTCCGTGTTCGTCCAGTTGCGGGTGCCAGGTCCAGGTGTCGTTCATGCTTTCCTCGTCATGTCGTGTCGGCGATGCTATCAGCGCCTTGTAAATATGGCGTGCATCATTCAATCGTGCAGCGGCCTCAACAGCAATTTGCCAGAATACGCGCCGAGGCAACGCGCTTCCCGGACATCGACGTTGCCTCGCCCTTTCGTATTGACAAAGCGAGGAATGAATTGCGTTTGCCACTGATCCCGCCGGCCGAACTCTCGGCCGAACAAAAAGCCCTTTACGACGACATGCGTAAAGGAATTGCCACCAACTTCAATGCCTTCAAGGTCGAACGCGAGGACGGCGCCCTGATGGGGCCCTGGAATCCCTGGCTGCACGAGCCGGCGATCGGCAAGGCCATCTGGAACCTCACGCTCGCGATGACGGCCAATGCGACCTTGCCCGACAAGGCGCGCCAGATCGCCATCCTCGTCGTGGGGGCGCGCTACAACGCGGCGTACGAATTGTATGCGCACGTCGCCGTCGCGGAGCGCGAAGGCATGTCGGCCGAACGGCTCGCGGCCCTCGTCGCCGGGCAGAAGCCCGTCGACCTCACGCGCGAGGAAAATGTCGCGTTCGATTTCTCGTACGCGCTCGCGCGCGGCGGCGTGCTGCCGGAGCCGCTGTACCGGCTTGCCGTCGATACGTTCGGCCAGCATGGCGCCAATGAGCTGATCTACCTCGTCGGCCTGTATGCACTCGTGTCGACGACGCTGAACGGCTTCAACGTGCCGGTGCCGGAACGTGAATAAGCGCGACGAAAGCGTGCTGCACGAAGGCACGCGGGCGCCCGCCGAAGTCCCGAAAGCCTGCGCCACCGAATTCGACAGCATCGCACTCGTGCTGCAAGGCGGCGGCGCGCTCGGTGCGTACCAGGCCGGCGTGTACGAAAAGCTGCTGGAAGCTGGTGTCGAACCCACGTGGGTGTCCGGCATTTCGATCGGCGCCATCAACAGTGCGATCATCGCGGGCAATCCGCGCGAACGGCGGGTCGAGCGCCTGCGCGAATTCTGGGAGCTGGTCAGCACGGCCAGCGACGGCATCGTGGGCGACCGGTGGACCGGCGTGCCGCTCGTCGACACGCTGCACGCCTGGGTCAACCAGATCGCGGCCGGACGCGTGCTCGTGCAGGGCGTGCCCGGCTTCTTCGAGCCGCGCCTGCCGCCGCCCTTCCTCGCATGGCCCGGCGCCGGCGCGACGAGTTTCTACAATACTGCCCCACTTCGGGCGACCCTTGAACGTCTCGTCGATTTCGACCGCATCAACGCGCGCGAGATGCGGCTGTCGATCGGCGCCGTCAACGTCAGGACCGGCAACTTCGCCTATTTCGACAATGCCAAGGACCAAATCCGGCCGGAGCACGTGATGGCCAGCGGCGCGCTGCCGCCCGGCTTCGACGCGGTGGAGATCGACGGCGAACGTTACTGGGACGGCGGCATGGTGTCGAACACGCCGCTCGACTGGGTGCTGTCCGCGCGGTCGCGCCTGCACACGCTCGTGTTCCAGGTCGACCTGTGGAGCGCGCGCGGCGACGTGCCGCGCGACCTCGCCGCCGTCGCCACGCGCATGAAGGAGATCCAGTATTCGAGCCGCACCCGCAACGCCACCGACGCATTCCGCCGCACGGAAAAGCTGCGTACCGCGTTCAACGAACTGCTGGCCATGATGCCGCCCGAACTGGCCGCGACGCCGCAGGCGCAGATGCTCGCGGAAGCGTCCGATCCCGCGCTGTACAACATCGTCGAACTGGTCTACCGGTCGCCGACGTACGAAGGCCAGTACAAGGATTTCGAATTCTCGCGGCGCACGATGAAGGAACACTGGCAGGCCGGCTATGAGGATGCGACGAAGACGCTCGCCCATGAAGAGATCTTCCAGCTGCCGCGCTTCGAGTGCAACCCGGCCACCTACGATTTCCTGACGACGCCCGCGCACCCGCTTCCCCTCCCCACCTCCGCAGAAAAGGACCCATCATGAACATGCAGGACAAAGTCGCCGTCGTCACGGGCGCCGCCAGCGGCATCGGCAAAGAGATCGCGAAGACCTATTTCGACCACGGCGCGAAGGTCGCCATCGCGGACCTCAACCTCGAAGCCGCGCAGGCCGTCGCGCGCGAATTCGATCCGACCGGCGAGCGCGCGCTGGCCGTCGCGATGGACGTGACGAACGAGGAACAGGTCGACGCGGGCATCGCGCAAGTGGCGGAGCAATTCGGCGGCATCGACGTGCTCGTGTCGAACGCGGGCATCCAGATCGTCGCGCCGGTCGACGAATTCAAGTTCTTCGACTGGAAGAAGATGCTCGCGATTCACCTGGACGGCGCTTTCCTCACAACGCGCGCCTGCCTGAAGCGGATGTATGCGCAGGGCCGCGGCGGCACCGTGATCTACATGGGGTCCGTGCACTCGAAGGAGGCGTCCGTGCTGAAGGCACCGTACGTCGCCGCGAAGCACGGCCTCGTCGGCCTGGCCAAGGTGGTCGCGAAAGAAGGCGCGAAACACGGCGTGCGCGCGAACGTGATCTGCCCCGGCTTCGTGCGCACGCCGCTCGTCGACAAGCAGATCCCGGAACAGGCGAAGGAACTCGGGATCAGCGAGGAAGACGTCGTCAAGAAGGTCATGCTGAAGGAGACCGTCGACGGCGAGTTCACCACCGTGGAAGACGTCGCGCAGACGGCGCTGTTCCTCGCGACCTTCCCGTCGAATGCGTTGACGGGTCAGTCGATCGTCGTCAGCCACGGCTGGTTCATGCAGTAACGTTCAGCGCGGCCCTTGCAAAGGACGGTAGTTCACGTCCTGCACCTGCAGGCGGCCCAGTGCCGCTGGCATCCGTGCCTCGAACCCCGCGTAGTCCTTACGTTCCTTCGGTGTCCACAGGCCTTCGGCCAGCGCCACGAGGCGCGGCCAGGCCATGTATTCGACGTCGCGCGGCGTCGCCATGTATTCCGTCCACAACTGCGCCTGGCTGCCCAGCACGTACCTTGCCTGGGACGCCGGCAGCGCGGCCGGCAGCGGGTCGTACGCGTACACGCGCGCGAGCGTCGTCACGTCGCGCACGCCCATCGGTTCGCGGAAGCCCGGGCTCTTCGGGTCGGCCTGGTAAAAGTCGAAATAGGTCTCGCGTTCGGGCGTCATGACGACGTCGTGCCCGGCGCCGGCAGCCTTGATGCCGCCAGCCTCGCCGCGCCAGCTCATCACGGCCGCACCCGGCGCGAGGCCGCCTTCCAGAATCTCGTCCCAGCCGATCAGGCGGCGGCCGTGCTGCGTCAGGTGCGCATCCATGCGTCCGATGAACCAGCTTTGCAGGCCGTGCAGCGCGGGATGTTCGGCCGGCTTGCCCTGCGCGTCGCGGTAGTTCTGGATGTCCGTGAGCGTGGCCGTCGCCGGCACGAGACCCAGCTGCTTCATGCGCGCCAGCGCGGCGGGCGATTGGGCCCATTCCGTCTTCGGGCATTCGTCGCCGCCCACGTGGATGGTCTGGCCCGGGAACAGGTCCATCACCTCGTCCAGCACATGTTGAAGAAAGGTGATGGTGCCGTCTTCCACGTTGAATACGTGCGGGATCACGCCCCAGTCGGTGCCCACCTGGAGTGTCCGGTCCGGCCGGTTGCCCAGTTCGGGATACGCGGCGACGGCGGCCTGCGCATGGCCCGGCATCTCGATTTCGGGCACGATCGTCACGTGGCGCGCGGCCGCGTAGGCGACCACTTCGCGGATGTCGTCCTGCGTATAAAAACCGCCGTGCGGCTTGCCGTCGTAGCGCGGCGGCGCATACGCAAGCATGCTGTCGCGCCGCCACGCCCCCACCTGCGTCAGGCGCGGATAGCGCCTGATCTCGATGCGCCAGCCCTGGTCGTCCGTCAGGTGCCAGTGGAAGACGTTCATCTTGTGCTGGGCCAGCAACTCGATGTGCTTCAGCACGAACTCCTTCGGCATGAAGTGGCGTGCGACGTCCAGGTGGCTGCCGCGCCACGAAAAGCGCGGCGCGTCCTCGATGACGACGGCCGGCAGCGTCCACGTCCGCTTGACGACCGCCTGGCGATGGATGTCGGCCGGGAGCATCTGGCGCAGCGTCTGGATGCCGTAGAACAGGCCCGCCGGCTGCGCCGCCGAGATGGTCACGCCGCGGGTGTCGCTCACGAGGCGGTAGCCCTCCTTGCCCAGGTCCGCCTTCGCGTCGAGGCGCAGGCGGATCGCGTTGGCGCTGTCATGTGCGCTCACCGGCAGGTCGAAGCCGGTGGCCGGGCGCAGGTAGTCGCGCAGGGTCGCCGCTTCGGGCAGCGCCTTGCCGCTGGCGACGATGCGGGTGGATGGGCCAAGCACGTACTCGCCGATGCCGCGCTGGAGCTGGGCCGGACGGGGCACGATGTCCTGTGCGTGGACATGGCCGGTCAGGCAGACGAAAGACAGGACGGCGAACATGCGCATGAGACGGTCTCGCATTGAATTGATGCAAATATTGTAACCTTACAACGATGGCTCCGGGATCGGTTGCAGGTACCGATTTTTGTGTTCTCAGCGCAACATTTGCAACCAAGAATCAGTTTCCCGGAAGAAACGCGTGCTAGCATCGATGTGGTTTAACACTCCGGACCGTCGCCGCCATGCTCACTCACCTGAAAATCCGCACCCGCCTCGCCCTCAGCTTCGGTATCGTCGTCGCGCTGATGCTCGCCATCGCGGCCATCGCGCTCGTGCGCCTCGACGCCACATCGCGCGCGATCGCGCAGGCCACCGCGATCAGCGAAAAGCAGATGGGGCCGCTGTACGACATCCGCGAAGCGCTGGCCCAGACCGGGATCGAGGCGCGCAACGCGTTCATCATGACCGACGATGCGCAGGCGCGGCAGGAGCTCGACCTCCTCGATCGGCAGCGCGCGAGGTACCTGGAGCGGCTCGACGCACTGCAGCCGGTGCTGGGCGGCCGGCCCGAATTCGACAAGGCGAGCGCAGGGCTGCGCCAGATGGCAAAGGAACTCGACCGCCCGCGCAAGTACCGCGAAGCGCATGCGATGGAAGAATATTCGGCCTTCCTCATCAACGAGTGCACGCCGCTGCGCAAGAAGATCGTCGTGGATCTCGACGAGGCCATCAAGGCGATCCAGTCCGACATGAACGCGGCGGGCCGCGACGTCGCCGCGGTGAGCGGCCAGTCGACGTGGATCGTCATGGCGATTTCCGCGCTTGCGGTGGCCGTGGCCGTCGTGCTGGCGCTGGCCGTGACGGCGACGATCGTGCGTCCTGTGATGCGCGCGTGTGCGTTCGCCCAGGCCGTCGAGCGCGGCGACCTGACGATGCCGCTCGATGCGCGCGCCGGCGACGAACTGGGTGCCATGATGCGCACGCTGCATGCGATGCGCCTCGGCCTGCAGCGCATCGTCCATGAAGTGCGCGACGGGGCGGACGTGATCACCACCGTGACGCAGGAAATCGCAAGCGGCAATGCCGACCTGTCGCAGCGCACCGAGTCGCAGGCGTCGTCGCTCGAGCAGACCGCCGCGTCGATGGAGACGCTGACGGCGACCGTGCGCCGCAACGCAGCCACGGCGCAGGCGGCGGGTGCGGTCGCGGGCACGGCTTCCGCGGTCGCCGCTCAGGGCGGCGACGTGATGGGTCAGGTCGTAAACAAGATGGCGGCCATCGACGGCGCCGCCGCACGCATCGTCGACATCATCCAGGTCATCGACGGCATCGCCTTCCAGACCAATATCCTGGCGCTGAACGCGGCGGTGGAAGCCGCACGCGCGGGCGAACAGGGGCGCGGCTTCGCCGTCGTCGCCGGCGAAGTGCGTTCGCTGGCCCAGCGCTCGGCCGGCGCCGCGCGCGAGATCAAGGTGCTCATCGAGGAATCGGTGGCCGCCATCGCCGACGGCTCGGGCCTGGTGCGCCACGCGGGCGCGACGATGGAACAGATCGTCGCCAACGTCTCCGAACTCGCCGCGCGGATGCAGGAGATCGTGGCCGCCAGCGACGACCAGGCGGTCCACGTACGCGAAATCAACCAGGCCGTCCTGCACGTGGACGGCCTGACCCAGCAGAACGCGGCGCTCGTCGAGGAGGCGTCCGCCGCCGCGCAGGCGCTGCATGAGCAGTCGATGCGCCTGGCGGACAACGTCGGCCGGTTCCGCACCGGCGCACACGACGCGCGCACGCTGGCGCTGGCCTGATCAGCGCAGGGACTTCACCAGCTTCACGCGCTTGATCTCGCCCACGATGAACACATAGCTGAAGATCGCGACGGCCGCATTCGCGCCCACGTACACCAGGGCGCCCGCGAACGAGCCCGTGCCCTGCAGGATGTAGCCGATGACGATCGGCGTCGTGATGCCCGCGATGTTGCCGAAGGTGTTGAACAGCGCGCCGGACAGGCCGCCCGCTTCCTTCGGCGACGTGTCCGCGACGACGGCCCAGCCCAGCGCGCCGACGCCCTTGCCGAAGAACGCCAGCGCCATCACGGCGACGACGACGGCGTCGGTGTCGATGTAATTACAGGCGATCATGCTCATCGACAGCAGCATGCCGCACACGATCGGCACCTTGCGCGACATCGACAGCGAGAAGCCGGCCTTCGCGAGGCGGTCGGAGATCGTGCCGCCCACGACGCCGCCGAGGAAGCCGGCGATGGCGGGCAGCGACGCGACGAAGCCCGCCTTCAGGATCGTCATGTGGCGCTCCTGCACGAGGTACACGGGGAACCACGTGAGGAAGAAGTAGGTCAGCGTGTTGATGCAGTACTGACCGATGTACACGCCCAGCAGCATGCGGTTGCCCAGCAACTCCTTGACGCAGGCGAGCGTGTCGACCGCCGGTGCCTGCGACGAGCGCTTTGCGCCATCGAGGTCGACGAGCGCGCCGCCCTCCTCGATGTATTTCAGTTCGCTGGCGCTCACGGACGGGTGGTCCTTCGGCCCGTGGATGACTTTCAACCAGACGAAGGCCAGCGCGATCCCGAGGCCGCCCATCACGATGAACACGCTCTCCCAGCCGAAGGCGTGCACGAGCCAGCCCATGATCGGCGCGAACAGCACGGTCGCGAAATACTGGGCGGAGTTGAACAGCGCGGACGCGAGGCCCCGTTCGTGCGTGGGGAACCAGGCCGACGTGATGCGGCTGTTGCCCGGGAACGAAGGCGCTTCCGCGGCGCCGACGAGGAAACGCAGCACGAACAGTGTGCCCACGGCAGCGGCGCCGGTGAGGAAGCCGACGCCGCCCGTCAACAGCGTGAACAGCGACCACAGGAAGATGCTGAAGAAATAGGTGATCTTCGAACCGAAGCGGTCGAGCAGCCAGCCGCCGGGCAACTGCGCCGCCACGTACGACCACGCGAACGCGGAAAAAATAAAACCCATCTCGACGGGCGACAGGCCCAGGGCCTTGCGGATTTCCGGACCGGCGATCGAGATCGAGGCCCGGTCCGCGTAGTTGACCGTCGTGACGATGAACAGGATCGCGAGTATGCCCCAGCGCGTGCGCGACGCGAGTTTGGTTGTTGCGGCCGGCATGGCCGCGGTCGTTGTGTGCTCCATGGTCCCTCCAAGTATAGGTGTGGCCGCCGGACTCAGAACGTCTGGCGGATGCCCAGGTTGAAGCCGGTGTTGCCCGTACCCGACTCCGTGTTGTTGGCGACCGTGTAGCCGGCGCCGTTCTTGTTATCGATATGTGCGTACGCCGCGTACAGGCCCGTGCGCCTGGACAGCGCGTACAGGTAGCCGATGCCCCACTCGTGGGCATCCTGGTTGAAGTGTGTGCGGTCGTCCTTGTGCTGCGTGGAGAACATCAGGGTGCCCGGCCCGACGGGCGCCGAGAAGCCCAGCAGGATCTCGCGGCCGTCCGTCGACGGCGTCGGTTTCGCGCCGCCGTACGGATTGTTGGCATTGCCCAGCGTGGCGCTGTTGAAGCCCTTGTCGACGCCGAACGCGCCGTACAGCTTGATCCATTTGAGGTCGTAGTTCGCGCCGAGCAGCACGTTGCGGCCCAGGTCGTGGTTCACGCCCGTCGCCGCCACGTCCGTGTTCTTGCTGTTGTACGCAAGGCGCACGCGCAGCGCGCCCTGCGCATAATCCAGCGCACCGCCGAACTGGCGTCCCGCCGACAATTCGTTCTGCTCACCGGCGCTGTACGCGAGTTCCGCGTGCACGCCGTTCACCTTGGGCGACGTGTACGTGATGGTGTTGCTGGTGCGGACGTTGGTGCCGTTGTCCGGGAAGAGGTTTTTCGCCGTGCCCGCGTAGCCCGTGCCGAACGGGTCGGCGACGGACGTCAAGGTCAGGTGGTAAGGCGTGTACTGGCGGCCGAAGGCGACCGCGCCCGCCTTCGTCCTGATGCCCACGAACGCCTGGCGGTTGAAGATCGTGTTCGTGGCATCGAGTTCGCCCGTGTCGATCTTCGCGCCCGTCTCGAGCGTGAAGAACGCGGACATGCCGTTGCCCAGGTCCTCGGTGCCGCGGAAGCCGATGCGCGACGCGGAGGCTGCGCCGCTCGTGATTTTCGTCTGGTGACCGGCGGCGCTGCCGCTTTCACTGACGAGCGCTGCGTCCGCGATCCCGTAGATCGTCACATTTGTTTGGGCGTGTGCGCCCGCGCCCGCGGCCAGGCCGAGGGCGATGCATGCTGCTTTCTTCAAGATGTCTCCTTGCTGTTATGTGTCTTGTGCGGTCGCGCGTGCGGTCAGGTCACGGGCGCCGGATTGAAGAGCGTGAGCGCGTTATGGAGCTTCCAGTGCTCGGCCCACGTCTTCTTGCGGCCGCTCGCCACGTCGAGCAGGAAGTGGAACAGTTCCCAGCCCACGTCGGCGATCGTCGCTTCGCCGGTTGCGATGCGGCCGGCGTTGATGTCCATGAGGTCGTGCCAGCGGCGCGCGAGATCGTCGCGCGTCGCGACCTTCACGACGGGCACGGCGGCCAGGCCGTACGGCGTGCCGCGGCCCGTCGTGAACACGTGCATGTTCATGCCGGCGGCCAGCTGCAGGGTGCCGCAGATGAAATCGCTGGCCGGCGTGGCGGCGTAGATGAGACCTTTCTGTTGCAGCTTGTCGCCCGGCGACAGCACGCCCGCGATCGGCGCGGTGCCGGACTTGATGATGGAACCCATCGCCTTTTCGGTGATGTTGGCGAGGCCGCCCTTCTTGTTGCCCGGCGTCGTGTTCGCGCTGCGGTCCACGCCGCCCCGCTTCAGGTATTCGTCGTACCACGCCATTTCGCGGATCATCGCCTGGGCGACGTCGTCGTCGGCCGCGCGCGACGTCAGCTGGTCGATGCCGTCGCGGACTTCCGTCGTTTCGGAAAACATGACGGCGGCGCCGGCCCGCACGAGCAGGTCGCTCGCGAAACCGACGGCCGGGTTGGCGGTCACGCCGGAAAACGCGTCGCTGCCGCCGCACTGCACGCCGACAACCAGTTCCGACGCCGGCACCGTCTCGCGCCGGCGCTCGTTCAGCGCCGCCAGGTGCTTCTCGGCAGTGCGCATGATGGAGGCGATCATGTCGCCGAAGCCCACGTGGGCCGCGTCCTGCAAACAGACGGTATCCAGCCCTTGATTCGGGGTCTGGATCGGGATCGAGCCGGCCGGGAACATGCGCGCCGGCTGCAGCTTTTCGCAACCCAGGCTCACGAGCATCACGCGGCCGCCGAAGTTCGGGTTCTTCGCGATATTGCGCAGCGTCCGGATCGGGATCTCGGCGCCGGGCGCGTCGATGGCGACGCCGCAGCCGTACGTGTGCTCGATGGCGACGACGTCGTCCACGTACGGGTAGTTCGGCAGCAGCTCTTTCTTGATACGCTCGACGGCGAACGCGACCACGCCCGACACGCACTGCACCGTCTCGCTGATGGCGAGGATGTTGCGCGTGCCGACCGAGCCGTCCGGATTGCGGAAACCTTCGAACGTATGACCTTCCAGCGGCGGCAACGGTGCGCGGTCTCGGACGGGCCTGGGCAAGTCGTCCAACCCACGCGCGGCCGGCATGCCGACGAGCGACTCCTCGATCCACGTGCCGCGGGCGATGGGCTGCAGCGCATAGCCGATCGTCACGTCGTAGCGGACGATGCGTTCACCCTGGGCGATGTCGACGAGCGCCACCTTGTGCCCTTCAGGCACGCGGGTTCTCAATGTCAGGCCATCCGGGAAAACGGTGCCTTCCGGCAGGCCGCCGGCGTTGACGACGATGGCGACATTGTCGTTCTCGTGCATGCGGATGGTGCGGGGAATAGTCATCAGCGTCTCCATGATTGCGCAATCATTTAATCGCAAAGCAGAGGAACCATGCACTTTGCACAAAAATGACACCGCAATCATTATTGTCTTAAAAATATGGCCGGTAGGTCGGCCGAGGTGTTTGGTATGATACCGCAATCATCTTCGAACGCAAGCGTTTTGTGATCAGATGTCGTACAAGTGATAAAGAACACAACAACATGATGGATCCCGCAGACGACACGCTCCCCACGAACGGAGACCGCCCGAAAAGCATCACGCTCAAGGATGTCGCGCGGCTCGCGGGCCTCTCGCCGATCACGGTATCGCGCGCCCTGCACAACCCCAAACTCGTCAAGCCGGACACGATCGCGCGTGTCAAGGAAGCGGCGGCCGCGATGGGCTATATCCCGAACATGCTGGCCGGCAGCCTGACGACGAAGCGCAGCCAGCTCATCGCCGCCATCGTCCCGCAGTTGTCGAACTCGATGTTCGCGGAGACGGTGCAGGGCCTGAACGACGAGTTGTCGGCGCACGGCTACCAGTTGCTGCTGTCGGTGTCGAACTATTCGCGCCAGAAGGAAGAAGACCTGCTGACGGCGATCCTGTCGCGCCAGCCCGACGGCATCGTCCTCACCGGCATCAACCACCATCCGGGCGTGCGCAAGAAGCTGCTCGCGACCGGCGTGCCCGTCGTGGAGGCGTGGGACCTGACGCCCTCCCCCATCGACATCGCCATCGGCTTTTCGCAGGAACGGGTCGGCGAAAAGGTCGCGCAATACCTGTTAGGCAAAGGCTATAAGCGGTTCGCGTCGATCTGCGCGCGCGACGAGCGCGCGAACCGGCGCCGCCTGGCGCTGGAGGCGGAACTGCAGCAGCACGGCATGGCGCCCATCGCCACGCACATGGCAACGCCGCCGACCGTGATGAACCTGGGCCGCGAAGGCCTGCGCGCGATCCTGGCGGAAGGTCACGCGCCCGACGTCGTCGTGTGCAGCTCGGACGTGCTGGCCCAGGGTGCCCTCATCGAAGCACAGGCGCAAGGCATCGCCGTGCCGGACACGCTGGGCATCATGGGCTTCGGCGACTTCGACTTCGCCGCGTACACGCATCCCCCGATCTCGTCCGTCCACGTCGACAAGCGCGCCATCGGCGTGCAGGCGGCCCGGGCCCTGATCGCGAAGATCGAAGGACGGCCGCTGGCGGGCAATGTCGTCGACGTGGGCTTCCAGCTGGTCGAACGGGCGACGACGCGCACGGTCGGCTGAACTTCCAAACGACACCATCGCAAATTATTCTTGCGATGCCTCGGTCTTAGTTGTACGATGTCTGACAAGTTAACCACCGCCCTGGAGCGCAAATGAATCCGCAAGAACTCAAGCAAGTGATGTCGTCCGGCCTGCTGTCCTTCCCCATCACCGACTTCGACGCCGAAGGCAACTTCCGCAAAAGCACCTACATCGAACGCCTGGAATGGCTGGCCCCGTACGGCGCCACCGCCCTGTTCGCGGCCGGCGGCACCGGTGAATTCTTCTCGCTGACGCATGACGAGTACTCGCAGGTGATCAAGACGGCCGTCGACACGTGCGCAGGCAAGGTGCCCATCCTGGCCGGTGCCGGCGGCCCGACCCGCAGCGCGATCGCGTTCGCGCAGGAAGCCGAGCGCCTCGGCGCGAAAGGCGTGCTGCTGCTGCCGCACTACCTGACGGAAGCGAGCCAGGATGGCCTCGTCGCGCACGTGGAAGAAGTCTGCAAGTCGGTGAACATCGGCGTCGTCGTATACAACCGCGCGCAATGCCGCCTCACGCCGGAATCGCTGGAACAGCTGGCCGACCGCTGCCCCAACCTGATCGGCTTCAAGGACGGCATCGGCGACATCGAACTGATGGTGTCCATCTGGCGCCGCATGGGCGACCGCTTCAGCTACCTGGGCGGCCTGCCGACCGCGGAAGTCTACGCCGCGGCCTATAAAGCGCTGGGCGTGCCGGTGTACTCGTCGGCCGTCTTCAACTTCATGCCGCAACTGGCGATGGACTTCTATCACGCCGTCGCGAAGGACGACCACGCGACGACCAACCGCCTGCTGGACGAATTCTTCCTGCCGTACCTGGCGATCCGCAACCGCAAGGCCGGCTACGCCGTGTCGATCGTGAAGGCGGGCGCACGCCTCGTCGGCCACGACGGCGGTCCGGTGCGCGCGCCGCTGACCGACCTGACGGAAGAAGAACACGCCATGCTCGATCAACTGATCAAGAAGCAGAACGTGCGCTGATCACCAGAAGGTCGCCGGCGTCCCCGTGATGCCGATGTCGGCGATCGCGCAGGTCCTGCCCGGCGGGGCCGTCAGGCGCAGCCGCAAGCGCCGTCCCGTGACGGCGCGCACCGGCACGTCGAACGTGTCGGCCGTTGCCGGCACATCGGCCAGCACCTGCCACACGCCGCCGGCGTCCTGCGCTTCCGCGGTCACGTCGCAGCGCCGGCCCGGCGCGAACCGCACGGCCAGCCGGCGGTAGTTCACGATGCGCTCCGGGTCGATGGCGATCGACGGTGCCGCATCGTCTTCCGCCGGCGCCCACCACGTCGTGGCGTCACCGTCGTTCGCCAGCGACGGCAGCTGGCCGGCCGCGCTCGAACTTGCCTGCGTCGGGTTCTTCAGTCCGAACGCCTGTTCCGGCCCCACTTCCATCTTGCGCGGCACGTAAGGCCGGTCGGCCGCCAGCGGCGTGCTGCCTTCCACGAAGCGCGGCCCATCCACCGTTTCCACCGTCAGTACGCCGTCGGCGAGGCCAAGCGACGTCGCGCGGATGCGCGTCGTGCCGCGCTGCCAGCTGCGCATGGCAATGGCCGCCTGGCCGTCGCGGATCGGGATGTCGCCGGTCGGGGTGAAGGCGATGCTGCGTCCCGTCGGCAGTTCGCCCGGCCCCGCTTCCAGCGCCAGATGGACCGGCGGGCTGTCGGACAGCGCCTTGCCGTTGGCGTCGACGACGGTCACGACGAGCTGCACGTCGTCCGTGCCGTCCGCATGGCGGATGACGGGACTGCTCGCGGTCACGCGCAGCGCCGCCGGCTTGCCCGGCTGCGGCCACGCGGGAGGCGCGATGCCGCGGTACGCGTTGCGGTACCAGTACCAGCTGCGCTTCGGCAGCCGGGCATAATCGACGAGGCCCATCGAACCGAACTTGCCCGCGATGGAGCCGTGGTCGAACCCGGCCCACACGGCCTCCCCGGCACGCCACGGGAAACGCCACGTGGCCGGCTCCCCTGCTTTCGCGCCCGGCGTGCGTTCGATGTCGCCCCAGCCCGGGTCGTACTCGCCCGGCCGGTCCGAGATGGTCGAGCCGTATTCCGCGACGAAGTTGGGGATGCCGGGATTCGGGAACAGCACGGCACCGTCGCCGTTGTAGCCGGCGATGTCGCCGATGCGGTCCATCTCGCCCCGCTGCACGCCGTCGACGGCCGCGGGCCGGCTCGGATCGAGCTGGTGCGACAGCGCCACCTCGTCCGCCAGCAGCTTGCGCACGTGCGGCAGGGTCTCCTTGTCGGTGAAGAAGACTTCGTTGTCCATGCCCCACGCGACGATCGACGGGTGGTTGCGGTTGATGCGGATGAGTTCCGCCAACTGCTGCTTCACGCTCTCCTCGAACGCGGCCCGGTATTCGGGCTCGGGCGGATAGGCGGACCGGCTCCACGGGCTCTTCATCCCGGCCGTGCCCCAGAACGGCGCCTCCGGCAAGAACATCAGGCCGAGGCGGTCCGTCGCCTCGGCGAAGTGCGGGTCGTGGGGATAGTGCGAGCCGCGGATGAAGTCGAAGCCGGCGTCCTTCATCAGCTGAACGTCGCGGTCCATGGCGGCATTCGTCACGGCGTCGCCCCATCCGGCCTGGTCCTGGTGCACGTTCGCGCCGCGGAAATAGCGGTGCTCGCCGTTGAGAAAAAAGCCCTGGTCGGCGGTCCATTTGATGGTGCGGAAGCCGAATTCCGTCTCGAAGCGGTCGCGCTGGCGTCCCGCCACGTCGAGCGTGGTGACGGCCCGGTACAAGGTCGGGGTCTCGGGGCTCCACAGCTTCAGGCCGGCGAGCCGCGCGGATTCCTGCGCGACGTCCAGCGTGCGTCCCGGCGGCACCTGGACCGCCGCGTCGGGCAGCACGGCGACGGTGGCGCCGCGGCCGTCGGCGATACGGGTGCGCACCCTGACCTTGACCGGTTTGCGGCCGTCGTTGCGCACTTCCGTCGCCACGCGCACGGCGCCGCTGCGGCCCGACAGGCCCGGCGTCGTGACGGCCGTGCCGGTCCAGGGGACGTGCACGTCGTCCGTCGTGACGAGCCAGACGTCGCGGTAGATGCCGCCGGTGAAGATATGTTCGCCGGCGCGCGGCGCGAGCGTCGGGTCCCAGATGTTGTCGACGCGGACGGCGATCACGTTGCGTCCCGGATGCAGCGCGGCCGTGAGGTCGACGGGGAAACCGGTATAGCCGCCGCGGTGGCGCGCGATCCTGCGGCCGTTGGCATACACGTCAGCGGTCTGGAACGCGGCTTCGAATTCGAGCGTCCAGCGGCGTCCCGCGGGAACGGCCGGCAGCACGAGGTCCTTGCGGTACCAGCCGTAGCCGACGTACACCTCGGGTGCCTGGAAATAGGGGGTGCTGAAGCTGTGCGGCAGGCCCACTGCCTGCCAGTCGCGGTCGTCGAAGTCGACCTTCTCGGCGCCGCCGATGTCGCCGAGGTGGAAGCGCCAGCCGGCGTTGAAATTCTGCCGCTGGCGCGCGGCCGGTTGTTCGGCGGCGGCGGCCGCGGTTGCGGAATGAACCACGCCGGTCAAAATGGCAAGCGCCATCGCGGCGCGTGCCGCCAGGCGGATCAGGGCCGTCCGGTTAAGGGTCGCCGTCTGCGAACGCATCGTTGCTCCAGGTTGGGTGTCATCGTCATGCACGAAGGCGTCATTGTGACGACGCCCGGCGCATGCGCGCAATGATGAAATCCCCCGGAGCGGCGAATGATTTTTCAGCGCACGGGCGTGAGCGCCGCGGCCGGCGAATCCAGTTGCAGCGCCACCACGGTGTCCATGTCGTTGCGCGCGGCGGCCGGCACGGCGATCTCGATGCCGCGCGCGGATTGCTCGACCTTCGCCGCGCCGCCGCCCTGCACGGACGCGCGCACCACGCGCGCGGGAATCGCGGGCAGCGTGAGCTTGTCGCCCGTCCAGTTCAGCACGTGCAGGTAGACCGTGTTGCCGCGGTGCGTCGATGCGCCCCAGCTCCCCGGCAGGAACGGGCCGCCGCGGGTGTCGTAGATGCTGTCGCCATGCTTGCCGAGCCATGCGCCGATCTCGCGCAGCCGCTCGGCCTGCGCCGGGTCGATGCGGCCGTCGGGATCGGGCCCCACGTTGAGCAGCAGGTTGCCGTCGCGGCCCGCCACGTTCGCCAGCAGCTGGATGTAGTGCTTCAGCGGTTTCGGCTGCATGTTGGGCTGGTAGCCCCAGGCGCCCGCGATGGTCGTGCACAGTTCCCACGGATGCTGGTTGTCGAAGTCGCCCAGCGCGCCGTCGCCTTCGCGCGAATGGAAATCCTCTTTCATGTCGGCGCGGCCGTTGACGAGGATGTTCGGCTGCAGGCGGCGCAGCATCGTGTGCACCTTGTCGTGCTGCCAGTCGAAACCGCCCCCGTAATGCTTGCCGGGCGCCCGCTTCGTCCACTGCGCGGCGGACCAGTCCCCGCCGAAGCTCAGCCAGTCGGTCTCGCCGCCGTCGAACCACAGCACGTCGAGCTTGCCGTAGTTGGACAGCAGTTTTTCCATCTGGCGGTGGTACTGGGCGCGCATGTCTTCCGCGCTGTCCCGGTACAGGTCGGGGAAGAAGTAACCCGGATAGCGCCAGTCCAGCGGCGAGTAATACAGCCCCACGCCCATGCCGGCCTTGCGCGCGGCCTTCACGTAGTCGGCGACGAAATCGCGCCGCGCGGCCGTCTTCGTGCTCGAGAATGGATTGTCGCCGTCGTCGAACATGGCAAAGCCGTCGTGGTGGCGCGACGTGAACACCATGTATTTCATGCCCGCCGACTTCGCCAGTTGTGCCCATCCGTCGGGGTCGAACTGGCGCGGCTTGAACTGGTCGGCCAGTTTCGCGTAGTCCTTCACCGGGGTCTGTTCCATGAACTGCGCCCACTCGCCGCGGCCGGGAATGGCGTACAGGCCCCAGTGGATGAACATGCCGAAGCGGGCCTGGCGCCACCAGGCGATGCGTGCGGCCGCGTCGCCGTCGGCGGCCGGGGTCTGGGCGGGCGCCAGGCCCGGCAGTGCGCATGCGGCGGCGGCCAGCAACAGGCCGGCCAGGGCGCGACGGCGGCGGCCGTGCGCTGGGATGAATTTGTTCACAGTGTCTCCGTTGGCTTTTCCCGGATTGTCCGAATTGCGTCCCGTCTCCGCAATTATGAAATCACTTAGCGCCGATATAAAAAGTGTGGAACCGGCGCACCGCAGGATGGTATCGTTCACAAATCGTTTTCTGCAATACAATCTTGCGAAATCGACTAAATGTGTCCTGTCACCATGTCCAGTTCCACAGTGTTCCCCAGCGCGGCCGTCTGCGTCGCCGCCCTCCTCGCCGCGCCCGCCGCCATGGCCGTCGTCCCCGCGCAGAACGAGGAGATCGCGGAACTGAGCCTCGAAGAACTGGCCAACATCCAGGTCACGTCCGTGTCGAAACGGTCGGAATCGCTGTCCGACGCCGCGGCCTCCATCTTCGTCATCACGGGCAACGACATCCGCCGCGCGGGCGCCGCCTCGCTGCCGGAAGCGCTGCGGCTCGCGCCCAACCTGCAGGTGGCGCGCGTGGATGCACGTAATTACGCGGTGACCGCGCGGGGCTTTTCCAGCCCGTTCGAAAACAAGCTGCTCGTGCTGGTCGACGGCCGCACCGTGTACTCTCCGCTGTTTTCCGGCGTGTTCTGGGACGTGCAGGACGTGGTGCTGGACGACGTCGAGCGCATCGAGGTGATCAGCGGCCCCGGCGCGACCTTGTGGGGCGCAAATGCCGTCAACGGCGTCATCAACATCATCACGAAGTCGTCCGCCGCCTCGCAGGGCGCGCTGCTGACGACGACCCTGGGCAAGGATGCGCGCGACGGCGCCGTGCGCTACGGCGGCCGGCTGGGGGGCGACGGTCACTACCGCGCCTACGCGAAGCACGCGGAGAACGACGACACGCACACGGCGGCGGGCGCCACCTCGCAGACGGGCTGGCACCGCGACCAGGCGGGGTTCCGCACGGACTGGGGCAGCACGACGCAGGGACTCACGGTCCAGGGCGACGTCTACGACGCGCAGTTGCGGCAAGCCGGCACGCCGAACATCAAGGTCGCCGGCGCGAACCTGCTGGGGCGCGTGGCGCGCACGTTCGCGGACGGCTCGTCGGCCACCGTCCAGCTGTACTGGGACCACACGGAGCGCGACCAGCCGAACGCCTTCCACGAACGCCTCGACACGTTCGACCTGCAACTGCAGCACGCCGTGCGCCTGAACGGCAACCACCATGTCGTGTGGGGCGGCGGCTACCGCCTGGGCCACGACCGCGTCGAGAACGGCCCCGCGTTCGGCTTCCTGCCCGGGACGCTGAACCTGCGCTGGGCCAATGTGTTCGCGCAGGACGAGATCGCGCTGCGCGACGACCTGCGCCTGACGGCCGGCCTGAAGGTCGAGGACAACAATTACACGGGCGTCGAAGTGCTGCCGACGCTGCGCCTCGCGTGGAACCCGCGTCCGGCAAGCCTCGTGTGGACGTCGCTGTCGCGCGCCGTGCGGGCCCCGTCGCGCATCGACCGCGATTTGTACAGCCCAATCCACCCGCGCGTCGTAAACGGTGTGCCGCAATACGCCGTGGCGGGCGGCCCCGGATTCGATTCCGAAACGGCGAAGGTGTTCGAACTGGGCTACCGCGCCCGGCCCACCGCGTCCCTGTCGTATTCGACGACCCTGTTCTTCAGCCGCTACGACAGGCTGCGCACGCTGGAGCCGAATCCGTCCGGCCCCGGTTCCGTGTTCGAGAACCTGGCCGACGGCCTCACGCGCGGCATCGAGGCGTGGGCCACTTGGCAGGTGGCCGATGCGTGGCGTTTGTCCGGCGGCGGCGTCGTGCAGCGCATCGGCACGACCCTGCAGCCGGGCAGCCGCGACCTGTCGGGGACGACGGGCCTGTTCACGAGCGACCCGACGCATTACTGGCAGCTGCGCTCCTCGTACGACATCGGTACCGGCCAGGAAGTCGACGTCACGCTGCGCCACGTGGGCGCGCTGCCGCGCCCCGGCGTGCCCGCGTACACGGCCGTCGATGCGCGCTGGGGCTGGCGCATCCGGCCGGGCGTGGAACTGTCCGTCATCGCCCAGAACGTTTTCGACCCGCGCCACGCGGAATTCGGAGCACCGGCCACGCGCAGCGAGTACGAGCGCGCGCTCGCCGTGCGGGTCGTGTGGACACCGTGACGGTGGCCGGATGCGTCGTCAGAACTTGTAGCGGGCCCCCAGCATGTAGCGCGGACCGCCCGTCGTGACCGACAGCACCTGCATGTCGGTGCGGCCGTGCTGGCGCTGATGCTCATCGGTCAGGTTGATCGCCTCCAGCGACAGGCTCAGGTTCTCGTTCACGTTGTAGCCGACCGACAGGTCGACCTGCCCGTACGGCTCCACGTAGCCCGGGTTGGCGCGGTTGTTTTCCGCCACGGTCGACAGGAACTGCCCGCGCCAGTTGTACGCGAGGCGGACGGACAGCTTGTTGTCTTCGTAGATGCCGACCAGGTTGGCGGAGTTCGACAGGCCGATCAGCGCGAACTGCGGCCCCACGCCCGCGTTGTTGTACGTGAGGTCGGACTTTACGTACGTGTAGTTCGCCCGGAAGCCGAAGCCATTGTCGAACATGTGCTGCCAGTTGACCTCCGCCCCCTTCAGCGACGACTTGTTCTGGTTGACGATCGTCGAGACATTGTACGGCAGGCCCAGATTGCCGCGGGTGACGTTGGTGCCGGTCGAATACGCGACCGTACCGTACGACGCGCCGCCCTGGATCTGGTCCCAGCGCGGCCGGCCGATCGTCACGCCGTAGCTCGCGCACCTTCAGGTTCGAACGCAGGTCGATGTCCCAGTCGAACGTCGGCAGCCAGTTATGGTATTCGCCGCGCTGCGTTTCCTTCGCGCCCGGCGCGAACACGATCGGCAATTCGTTCTGCGCCACCCAGTTGACCTTGACCGGCACGCTGACGACGGCGTCCGATTCGACCGTCGTCTTTTCGTAGCGCAGGCCGATCCCGGTGTGCATCGGCAGCGCCGTGTCCCACTCGGTGTTGAACTGGCCGTACATACGCTACCAATGTTTTCTAACATTTGTGTTATGCGCAAACACTCATACCGATTTCACACGGTGTTAAGCAAACAATCCGCAGCGGTGCGATCATTGCGTTCTCTGCATCCGATAACCCATAGAGGACCGACGCACCCATGACCACCTCCAGCTATCCCGACACCCGCCTCCTCATCGCCAACGAATGGGTCGACGCCACCGGCGGCAAGACGATTCCGGTCGTGAACCCGGCCACGGGCCAGGCGATCGGCACCGTCGCGCACGCGGCCATCGCCGACCTGGACCGCGCCCTCGCCGCCGCCCAGCAGGGCTTCGAGAAATGGCGCTTCGTGCCCGCCGCCGAGCGCGCCGCCACGATGCGCCGCGCCGCCAACCTGCTGCGCGAACGCGCCGGCGACATCGCCCGCCTGCTGACCCAGGAACAGGGCAAGCCGCTGGCCGAAGCGAAGATGGAAGCCCTGGCCGGCGCCGAGATCATCGACTGGTTCGCGGCCGAAGGCATGCGCGTGTACGGCCGCATCGTGCCGGCCCGTAACCCGCAGGCGCAGCAACTCGTGCTGAAGGAACCGGTCGGCCCCGTCGCCGCGTTCACGCCGTGGAACTTCCCGATCAACCAGGTCGTGCGCAAGCTGGCCGCCGCGCTGGCCACCGGCTGCTCGTTCCTGTGCAAGGCACCGGAAGAGACCCCGGCCTCGCCCGCCGCGCTGTTCCAGTGCTTCGTCGACGCGGGCGTGCCGGCCGGCGTCGTGGGCCTCGTGTTCGGCGATCCGGCCGAGATCTCGGGCTACCTGATCCCGCACCCGGTCATCCGCAAGGTCACGTTCACGGGTTCCACGCCGGTCGGCAAGCAGCTCGCCGCCCTGGCCGGCGCGCACATGAAGCGCGTGACGATGGAACTGGGCGGCCACGCGCCGGTGATCGTCGCCGAGGACGCGGACGTGACGCTGGCCGTCAAGGCCGCCGGCGCCGCCAAGTTCCGCAACGCGGGCCAGGTGTGCATCTCGCCGACCCGCTTCCTCGTGCACAACGCGATCAAGGACGAGTTTACGCGCGCGTTCGTCGCGCACGCAGAAGGCCTGAAACTGGGCGACGGCCTGGCCGAAGGCACGACCTTGGGCCCCCTCGCCAACGCGCGCCGCGTGACGGCGATGGCGAAGATGGTCGAGGATGCGCAGGCAAAAGGCGCGATCGTCGCGACGGGCGGCAAGCGCGTGGGCGACGCCGGCAACTTCTTCGCGCCGACCATCCTCGCGGACGTGCCGCTGGAAGCGTCGATCTTCAACGACGAGCCGTTCGGCCCCGTCGCCGGCATCCGCGGCTTCGACAGCCTCGAGGACGCCATCGCGGAAGCGAACCGCCTGCCGTACGGCCTGGCCGGTTACGCGTTCACGCGCTCCATCAAGAACGCGCACCTGCTGATGAACCGCGTGGAAGTGGGCATGTTGTGGATTAACCAGCCGGCCACGCCGAGCGCCGAGCTGCCGTTCGGCGGCGTCAAGGATTCCGGCTACGGTTCCGAAGGCGGTCCGGAAGCGCTGGAAGCCTACCTCAACACGAAGGCCATCTCGATGGTGGGCGTCTAAGCGAGGACGACGCGGTTGCGGCCGGCGTGCTTGGCGCTGTACAGCGCCGCGTCGGCCTGCGACAGCAACGTGCCGATGGGCGTGTCCGGGGCGTCCCGGCAGCCCAGGCCGATGCTGACGGTGGCGTGCAGGCGCACGCCGCCCTCCAGCACCACCGGCTGCGCCGCGAACGCGTCGCAGATGCGCTGTGCGATCGCGCGCGCATCCTCCGGCGCGCAGTCGGGCAGCAGCACGGCGAATTCTTCCCCGCCGAGGCGGCCGAGCACGTCGCCGGCGCGCAGGCACCCTGCGGCCACCCGCGCGAAATGGATCAGCACCTCGTCACCGGCCGCGTGGCCGTGGGTATCGTTGACCTTCTTGAAATAATCGATATCCATCATCAGCACGACGGTCGCCCGCACGCTGTCCGCGCGCGCCATGAAGCCGCCGCGGTTGAGCACCTGCGTCAGCGGATCGTGCGAGGCCGCGTGCTGCAGCCGCGCCAGCAGCTCATTGCGGGCCACCATCACGCTCGCGACGGCCAGCGGGGCCAACGCGGTCAACGTTACGCCGACGCGCAGCGACATGATCGCTTGCGGGGTATCCACCGCGGCGCCGATCGCGAGCATGCCGCTGGCGATCGCGAGCAGGGTCCACATCGAGAACAGCAAGGTGATGCCGGCCGTGGCGAACAGGCTGTACGTCAGCGCGCACCACAGCATGGCGGGAATCGGGAACGAGATCACGCCCGGTCCGCCCAGCTGCGTCTCCAGCCACAGGCTACCGGCGAAGGCGGCCAGCGGCGCGAGGTGGCCGATCCGCCAGCCGGCCGCATCGCTGCGGCGCGTACGCCCCGCGAGCCGGCGCGCCAGGTCCGGCATCGTCAGCAGCACGGGCAGGATCGCGATGTAGTTCACGAGTTCCGTCGAAAACCAGAACAGGAAGCCGTAGGCGCGCGTGCCGCCGAACAGCGCGGGATGGATGACGGTGCCGCCTATCCCGGCCGCCGCCGCGCCGCACAGCGCCACCAGCACGAAGCGCAGCATCGAGCGCGGATGGCGCAGGCCGCGCATGTCGTCGCTCATCCGCTTCAGCAACCCGTAACAGACGGATACGCCCATCAGGTTGGTCGTCGTGAGCATCAGGGTCTTGGGCCAGCCGTGCCCCATATGGATGTCGGCGACGATGTAGCCGGCGACGGCGGCCAGCCAATGCGCGGCCGTGGGCGGATGCGCGCGCCGCAGCAGCAGACCGACGAGGACGGCGTTCGTCGGCCAGAACGCGGCCAGCACGCCCGGCGGCGCCGTGTAGATGCCGAAGATGGAGCAGACGGTGACGAGCGCGCCGACGAGCAGCGCGTCTTTCAGGTCGAGGCCGGCAACCGGTCGAAGGTGGTCATGGGAGGGTTGCACGGCTGCGGGTACGGGAAATAGGTGCGTCCGGCCAGAGTAGCACAGTTCCCCGAGGAAATAATCTGTGCCACCCAGGAACGTATTCCGGACGCAACGCCTCCCCCTCCGTCATTCCCGCGAAAGCGGGAATCCATGTTGAGCGTCCAATTCGACTCAGTATGGGTCCCCGCTTTCGCGGGGACGACGAGTGAGAGTACTTATGGTTTACCGACGACGATACCCCGTCCCGCCGTGCTCATGTAGACCACGCCGAACGTGTTCATGTCACCGACGACGAAATGGCCGTTGCCCGGCCCGCCGTACTGGTGCGCATTGTCGTTGATGCGGGTCCAGCTCTGCCCCGCGTCGGTCGACCGGTACACGCCGGTCACGCCGCCGATGGTGCCCCAGATGAACACGGTCGGATACGACGCACCCGCCGCAGCCTTGCCGAAGCCGACCGCGCCGCAATACGTGACGTTCGCGATGTTGCTGAATTGCCAGCCCGAGCTCGTGGTCCGTGCCAGGCCGCCCCAGTTCAGCGGGACCCAGATATCGCCTTCGCGACCCGGCGCGGCACGGATCACGTCGCTGCCCCAGGTGGCCAGCGTGCTGAACTTCCAGAACGACGCGCCGCTGTCCGTGCTGATCATGAAGCTGCCGTCGGCCGGGTTGTACACGTAGAACTTGCTCGCATTGGCCGGATCCGCGACCGGGCGCGCATTGTTGACGCTGAGGCCGCCCACCGTCGACCAGGTCCCGCCCATGTTGGTGGAACGATACATGGTCGACGAATTGGACGGGTTATGCAGCAGGACCGTGCCGCTGGCCGACAGCGCCACCTGGCCGTAGGAACCGTTCATATTCGTCTGGTTCCAGTTCACGCCACCATTGGCCGACGTGTACATCTTGTTCCCGACCCGCACCGCGAGGTTCGTGTTGGCGTCGGCGACGGCCAGGCCGGTGGTCGTCCCCATGTTCGGCGAGAACTGCGGGTTCGTGTACGCGTCGATGTTGTAGTGCAGGAAGCCGTCGTAGTCGCCGATGGCGGACAGCACGGGGCCGCCCGGGATGCTGTTGATGTTCAGCGGCACCGTTTCTTCCAGACCCTTGACGGTGAACGTCCACGTGGTCGGCACGGCGTCGATATTCGCCGTTTTAAAGATACCGTTGCCCGAGGTCACCCACACGGCCTTGTTGTTGAACGGATCGAACACGGCCACGCCGGCCCAGTGGATCGCCTTGCCGTTGATCCAGGGCACGCCGCCATTGTCGCGGACGAAGCCACGGTTGATCACGTCGGTCCAGCTGGCGCCGCCGTTGGTCGAGATGTACACATGGTCGCCCCAGCTGTCGCCCTGCTGCATGTACTGGTTGATGGTCGACGCGACCAGGCGCTGCGAATTGGAGGGGTCCACGCTGATGCCGCTGAACGCCGCGTTGACGCCGGACGGGGTCACGTTGGTCCACGCGCCGTTCGAGATCGTGTAGCGCCAGATCTGGCCGCTGTTCATGGGCTCCGAGCCCGAGCTGTTGCCGTTCGGTCCCGCGCCGTTGGCATACGTGATGTACACGTTGCCGGCGCCGTCGAACGCGGCGCGCTGCGGCATCAGGCCGGACGGGCTGCCGGAGATGGCACTGAACGACGCGCCCCCGTTATCGCTGCGGTACAGGTTCGCCCCCGCCGAGCCGTAGCGCGAGACGCCGACCAGCAGCCGCTGCGCCACGCCGCCCGACACGCTGGACGGATCGGCGAGGACGAGGCTGATGCCGTTGTCGTTGGGCGTCGTCGTCACGTTCAGTGCCGTCACCCTGGCCCAGCTCGCGCCATAGTTCGTGCTCTTGAACAGCCCGCTCTGGCGCGTGCCGGCATACAGCACATTGCTCGAGCCCGGGTCGACAACGAGCCGCTCGCCGTTTTGGCGGCCCATGCCGTTGCCGTGCGCCTTGAACTGGCTCGTCACGTCGGCGACAGTAAACGTCCTGCCGTAATCGGACGAGCGCAGCACCGCGGTCTTGCCGTTGTTGAAATAATTGATCCCGACGGTCATGTAGACATTGGCCGCGTTCTTCGGGTCGACCGCGAGCGCTTCGACGCCGAGGAAGCCGACCTGGTCTTCCGCCACCCAGTCCAGCAGCGACACCCAGCGGCCGCTGGCATTGTCCCACCGGTACGCGCCGCCGACGTCCGTGCGCGCGTACACGACATTCGCTTCCGTCTTGCTGGGGATGACGGCCGACACGAACCCGCCGCCGCCGATGCCGACGTTCCCCCATGAATAAGCCATTGCCGGCTGCTGGACGGCCAGAGCGGCCGCCGCAAGCAGTGTTGCATTGATCAACTTCATGTAATGCCTCCTAAGATTTGTTATGCATCTGAAGTAAGACAACGCCTGTTTCTGGTCAGGCGTCGATTCCCGCGTCGGCCTGTCTCCTCCAAGCCGAACCGCAAGAATCCTCGAAACATATCTCAGGGATTTGCGCGCACACGGTGATGTAAGCATGACTGCGATAAATTGTTCAGGCACTTGGCGGTTTTCATAAATCGTAGTCCGTGCCCACTGGCGCTTTGTCGGCCACGTCACGCGCAGCGTGGGCTGGCGCCGATGACCGTGTTGTCCGGCACGCCCGACTTCCTGTATCCGGACTCGATCGCGCCGGCCAGCCCCACAACTACGCGGGCATGCCGACGCCGGAAGGCCGGGAGGCGCTCGGCATCATCCTGCGGGCCCTGCGTTGTTGACAATGGGCGCAACGCGCAGCGAGCGGACGATGGCCGGCGTCAAGGCCATGTCGGACTCCTGCGCGGGTTCGGTCGGCGCTTTCACGAGGCCGATGCGGCGTGTCGCGATTGTCTCCGGCGCCTTGTCCGCCTGAAGATGCGCGAGGAGCCAGTCGCGTACGTCCGCCGCATGGGCGGCAGTCCGCACCAGCAGCGGGTTCTCGACCTTGCCCGTGTCGGGATTTTCGACGCCGAGCCGCAGGCATTCATGCTCGCGCTGCCCCTTCCGGCAACTCACGAGGCCGAAGAACTCGACCTTCAGGTCCGTCGCATCCGCGATTTGCACGCGGGTCGCGGCGAAGTCCTTGCGGACGAACTTGACCGTGTCGTCGCCTTCGCTGATCGTATCGTGATGGTTCGCCACCATGCGCATCAACGCCGTCCCGCCGACGTCGACGACCAGCGGGTCGCGGCGCGCCGGGTACTTCGCCTGGCACACTTTCATGGCGACGTCGTCTGGCGCCGTCTTGCTGCCGTTCTTGAAGGCGAGCACGTGCACGGGCCGCGGGTCGCCGGTCGAGCGCATCTTGAGCGTAAACACGGCGGACGAACTGCCCAGCAGATTGATGTACGGCCCGCCTTCCTGCACCAGCGTCGCCTCGTCCGGCTCGAGCGCGCCGCCCACGTTAAGGCGGCGGATCACATAGTTCATGTTTTCTTCCAGCCCGTTCGTCATCTCGTAGCTCGCGTTCGGCGTCTTGACGAAACTGCCCGCGCCATTCGCCCGGTTCGACGTGTCGGTCGTGGTCAGGCCCAGCTTCAGGGCTTGGGATTGCGTGTATTTGGCGGAACCCAGGTCATAGGAACCGTACACGGAATCGAATTTGTCCCAGGAAGCGAATGCATAGCGCTTGTCCTGCGGGAGAGTGAAACGGAATTCGAGCCGGTCGATCCTGTCGGCCGGACGCCCGAGGGTGCCCAGGACCGTCATCGTCACGCGCTTCTTCAGCGACGTCCTGTCGGCCCAGGCACAGTCTTCCGGCGGCGGCGCGACGGCCGTGCCGAGCGCATTCAGCAGCGCGGTCGCATCGCTGCCGGCCGGCATCTTCGCGGCGACCGTCCGGATCAGCTCGGCCTGCCCCCGTTCCGCCAGCGTCGTGATCAGCGGCGGCTCCTCGTCCGCCTTCGGACTGGCGAGGAACACGGACAACTTGAGGTTGATGTTGCTGACGCTCGTCTCGTCCACGCTGTCGTAATGGCGCGTCAGTTGGGGCGATACGCATCCCGCGAGGACAGCCGCCGCCACCGCCGCGGTGCACGCCCGCCTCATGGCTTGCCCCGCAAGACGAAAATACCCATCGGCACGGTCGGATTGTTTGCCAGCGACACCTGCCACGCGGGCGGCGGCGCGACACGCTCCGCGTCGTACCGGCTTTTCGCCGCGAGCGCCGGCGCCGTCGAAAAATAATTGTCGGCATCCGTGATGTCGTCCGGGCGGTCGCTGTGCTTGTAGACGCGGTGATACGCCGGATCGTCTTCGTCGATCCGGCGCAGAACGTACCGGCCATCCCATGTAAAAGCCATTGGTCACTCCCTCTTGGTGGATTCAAGAAAAATGCAACCCGACTTTTGCAATAAGCGCGCCAGCGTGTAAATATTGTTCTAAATCAAACCGTTGCTACTTTCGCCGGCAAGGCCATGTAAAAACGGCCGACAGGACACGTCACCCGACGCTGCGCGCGTCCAGCACCCGGTCGATGAGCCCGTATTCCACGCCCTCGGCGGCGGACATGTAGCGGTCGCGGTCGGTGTCCTTCTCGATCCGCGCCAGGGTCTGCCCCGTGCGTTCCGCGAGGATCGTGTTCAGGCGGTGGCGCTGGTACAGCATCTCGCGCGCCTGGATGTCGATGTCGGCCGCCACGCCCTGCGATCCGCCGTGCGGCTGGTGGATCATGATACGGGCATTCGGCAGCGCATAGCGCTTGCCGCGTGCGCCCGCCGCCAGCAGGAACGAGCCCATGCTGGCGGCAAAGCCCGTGCACAGCGTCGACACGTCGGGCCGGACGAATTGCATCGTGTCGTACACGGCCATGCCCGCGTACACGGACCCGCCGGGCGAGTTGATGTACAGTGAGATGTCCTTGTCGGGATTGTCCGATTCGAGGAACAGCAGCTGCGCGACGATCAGGTTGGCCGACTGTTCCGTTACCTCGCCGACGAGGAAGATGACTCTTTCCTTCAGCAGGCAGGAATAGATGTCGAAGGCGCGTTCGCCGCGGCCGGTCTGTTCGATGACGGTGGGCACGAAATTCATGGTGGTCCTTTCGATGGTGGAAGGTGCCCCATGACGCTTGCGGCCGGGCGCCGTGTGACGGCGTAAAAAATAAACCGGCGGCGTGTCACATCCGGGCCGCGCCGCGCGTCAAGCGGTACCACTACCCAGCGAGGAGATGCACATGCCCTGCACCACCGCCATCGACGTGTTCGAACAACTGCGTCCGCGCCTCGTCGCGCTCAGCCTGCGCATCGTCGGCAGCGCGGCCGACGCCGAGGATGTCGTGCAGGATTGCTTCCTGAAATGGCAGGCCGCGGACCGGGACGCACTGGCGACGCCCGCGGCCTGGCTGACGACCGTCGTGCAGCACCAGTCGATCGACCGCCTGCGCCGGCGCGCGCGCGAGGTACAAGCCGCGCACGCCGCCATGGAACTCGTGCCCGCCGCCCCGCCCGCCCTGCCCGACGAGGCGCTGCTGCGGCGCGCGGACGTCGGCGACGCGCTGGCCCGGATGTTCGCCCGGCTGTCGCCGTCCGAGCGGCTGGCGCTGGTCCTGTTCGACGTGTTCGAATGCGGCCACGCCGACATCGCGGCCGCGCTCGGTACGACACCGGCGAACGCCCGCCAGCACCTGTCGCGCGCGCGGCGCCGCCTGCGCGCGCCCGATGGCGACACGCCGCCGGACGACAAACTGTGCCGCGAGCTCATCCGCCGCTTCCATGCCGCGCTCGACGGTCTCGACGTGCCGGCGATGGTGAACCTGCTGACGGAAACGCAGCCGATGGCCGTGCGCGCCAGCGCCAACGATGCGACGTACTACCTTATGCTGGCCGCGTAACGACGCTGCGCAAGGACGCGTCTTTGTACGCTTGAGTTCCCGCAATTCCGTTCCGCTCATCCATTCGATACTGGATGCGTGCTGCATACGGGGGAATGACATGGAGCGACGTACCTTTCTGAGGGTGGGCAGCGCGCTGGCACTCGGCAACGCGCTCGCGGCCTGCGGCGGTGGCGACACCGCGCCCCAGTCTGCGGCCCAACCTGCGGCCCAGCCGCCGCAATTCAAGGCCGTGGTCGGCTGGAACCAGACCGCGCTGCAAGCCATCCGCAATGCGAAGCCGGGCCCGCCGATGGCCGCGCGTTCCCTCGCGGTGATGCATACGAGCATGTACAACGCGTGGGCCGCGTACAGCCCGGTGGCCGTGCAGACGCCGCATGGTCCCAGGGTGCGACGGCCAGAGTCCGAACAGGTGGCCGACAACAAGACGATGGCGATGAGCCATGCCGCCTACCGCGTGCTGCTCGACCAGTTCCCGACGCAGAAAGCCCTGTTCGACAGCTATATGGCGAGCCTTGGCTACGACCTCGCGAACCAGACCGATCTCGCATCGCCCCAGGGCATCGGCCAGGCGCTGGCCGCGGCCATGCTCGACTATTGCCACAAGGATGGCTCGAACCAGCTGGGCAACCTGACGCCCGGCGGCGTGCCGTACGCGGACTACACGGGGTACGTGTCGCAGAATCCACCGCTGGTCGTGGCCCAGCCGACACCGGTCGCCGCCATGCCCGCACCAGGAAACTGGCAACCGCTCACCTATACGAACGCATCCGGCGCCGTCGTGACGCCTGTCTACCTCGCGGCCTGCTGGGGAAACATGACGCCGTTCGCGCTGGCATCGGCCGACCAGTACCGTCCCGGCCCGCCCGCCGCCGCGGGCACACCCGAGTATGCCGCGCAGGCGCAGCACATCGTCGACGTGCAGGCGGCGCTCACGGAGCGCCAGAAGGTGATCGCCGAATACTGGGCCGACGGCCCGGCATCGGAACTGCCGCCGGGGCACTGGTGCCTGCTCGCGCAATCCGTCTCCACACGCGACGGCAACTCGGACGACCAGGACGTGCTGCTGTTCTTCGCGCTGGCCAATGCGCTGTCCGACGCGGCGATCGCCGCGTGGGACGCGAAGCGCGCGTACGACTCGGAGCGCCCGATCACGGCGGTCCGCTACCTGATGCAGGGGAAGACGATCACGGGCTACGGCCCGCTGGGCGTGGCCGGCGGCTTGCGCCAGATCGCGGGCGAGACGTGGGTCCCCTACCAGCCCGCCACGTTCCCCACACCGCCCTTCCCCGAACACGTGTCCGGCCACAGCACGTTCAGCGCGGCCGCGGCGGAAGTGCTGCGCCGCTTCACCGGCAGCGACGCGTTCGGCAGCAGCTACACGAAACCGGCGCACTCGATGGCCATCGAACCCGCCCTGCCGTCCAGCGACGTGACGCTGAACTGGGCGACGTTCAGCGCCGCGGCGGACGAAGCCGGCCTGTCGCGCGTCTATGGCGGGATTCACTTCGACAATGCGAACGTGGCCGGCAAGGACCTGGGGCGCAAGGTCGGTGCGCTCGTGTTCAACAAGGCGCAGCGCTACTGGATGGGACAGGCCTGATGGGCGCCGCTATAATGGACTCGTCCATTGCTGACGCGCCCACCCATGCATTACGCCCTCGCGCCGCGCACGCTCTTCTTCAGTCACTACTTTTACACCGGCCTGCGCATCGCCACGGGCGTCGTCGGCCTGACGTTCCTGACGTACGCCGTCGCCGACCTGCCGACCGCGATGGCGGTGGCGATGGGCGCGCTGTGCACGAGCCTGATGGATCTGCCCAGCCCGCTGCGTCACAAGTTCA
This sequence comes from Telluria mixta, assembly GCF_029223865.1. NCBI lineage: Bacteria > Pseudomonadati > Pseudomonadota > Betaproteobacteria > Burkholderiales > Oxalobacteraceae > Telluria > Telluria mixta. The sequence goes on along the minus strand of NZ_CP119520.1, from coordinate 4,431,885 downwards.
ACGAGATGCTGGCCGGCGTGCTGACGTGCTCGCTGGTGGCGCTGCTGGTCAGCCTGTGTTCTCCCGTGCAATGGCTGCTGCGTACCGTCATCGTGCTCGTCTCCTTCCTCGCCAGCATGATGACGGTGTACGGCCGCAAGGCGATGCCCCTGCAGTTCGTCGCCCTGTTCGTGATGATGCTGTCGAGCGACGACGCCGCCACGCCGCTGCAGGCGCTGCGCCACGCTGCCCTGTTCTTCGCGGGCGGGGCCGGCTACATGACGTATGCGATGATCGTCGTCTGGCGGCTGCGGCGGCGCCTGAAGCAACAGGTGCTGGCCGAAGCGCTGTACGAACTGGCGGCCTATACCGGCATCAAGGCGGGCTGCTACGACTTGGACTATCCGCTGCCCGCGCAAATGGAAAAGCTCGTGCGCCAGCAAAGCGTGCTGGCCGAGCGCCAGCAGGCGTCGCGCGACCTGGTCCTGCGCGGCAAGCCCAGGGACGACGAGGCCGTCCTCGTACGCGTGCATTACGCCATGTTCGACCTGTACGAACTGGTGCTGTCCACGCACACCGATTACGCGCTGCTGCGCCAGCATTTTGCCGGCGGCCCCGTGCTGCCGCTGCTGGGCGACCTGATCGGCAAGGCGGCGCGCGACATCGAATCGGTGGCGTATGCCATGACGCGCAACCGGCCGTCGTACGCCGCCATCGACTACCGCGACGAGCTGGCCGCGCTCGATGCGGCCCTGCGTGCCCTGCCCCCGGCCGACAGCGACGAGGTCAATGCGCAGGCCGTGCTGCGCGCCACGTCCAACAAGATCCGCGACATGATCGCGATGATCGCGCGCCTGCACGCCGCCAGCGCGACGGCCGGCGGGACACTCCCGATGGCGCCGGGCAGCGACCTGACGCCCTTCCTCACCCAGCAGCGCTACAACCTCGGCATCCTGGTCGCCAACCTGCGCTGGACGTCGCCCACGTTCCGGTTTGCGCTGCGCGTGGCGATGGCGATCTCGGTGGGGCTGTTGTCGTCCGAATGGCTGCCCTACACGTCGCACGGCTACTGGACGGCGCTGACGATCGCCGTGATCCTCAAGCCGACCTTCAGCATGACCCGCCAGCGCCGCGCCGACCGCCTGATCGGCACGCTGATCGGCTGCGTGCTCACGGCCGTGATCCTCCGGTTCGTCCATGCGCCGGCCGCATTGATCGGCTTCCTGTTCGTCGCGACCGCCGCCGGGCCGACCTTCCTGTCGATCAAATACCGCTACACGGCGATCGCCGCCAGCGTGCAGGCCCTGCTGCTGATCGGCCTCACGGTGCCGCACTTCGCGGGCGCCATCGAGCAACGCCTGCTCGATACGCTGCTCGGCGCGCTGATCGCGTCGTTCTTCAGCTATGTGCTGCCGAACTGGGAACACCAGAACCTGCCGGAGCTGGTGGACGCCGTGACCGACGCCAACCGCGGCTACATCGACGCCGCCGCCGACCTGCTGCTGGGACGCGCGGTCGACGATGCCCGCTACCGGATCCAGCGCAAGCGCTTCATGGACGCCCTCGCGAACCTCAGCGCCGCGCTGGGCCGCATGCTCGACGAACCGCAGTCCCAGCAGCGCGCGCCGGCCGAGCTGAACCGCTTCACGGTGCAGAATTACCTGCTGATGGCGCACATGGCCGCGCTGCGCCTGTTGCTGCAGCGTTACGCGGACAACCTCCCGCGCGCGGAAGTCGAGGCCGCGCTCGAGCACGCGTTCGCCCGGCTGCGCAGCACGCTCGGGGCCGCCACGCAGGCGGAACCGGCGGCGCCGCACGGCAGCACGGCCTGGCCCGGCTGGGCACCGCTGCAACGCCGTCTACGCCTGCTGCAACAGGATGCGGCGCAGGTGGCGCTGTGCCATGGCGCGATCGATACCGCACTCGGGCGGACAGTGCATCGATCCACTTCAAAAACCGTGGACGCCGAATGGAACTAAACACGTCCCGATCCGCTCTGTGATTCATGACCCTGGCGCGGAAACGCGATCATGAACACCTTTAAGCCACTTGCCGGAAAACGCATCGCGGTCCTGGCCGCCGACGGATTCGAACAGGCGGAACTCAAGACGCCGCTCGCGGCACTCGCCGACGGCGGCGCCGACGTGACATTGATCTCGCTGCGGCGCGGGCGGATCCGCGCCATGCACATGCACCAGCCCGGCGATCTCGCGCGCGTCGACCAGACGATCGACGACGCCCAGGCCGCCGACTACGACGGCCTGCTGATCCCCGGCGGCTACATCAGCCCCGACAGCCTGCGCCAGTCCGCCCAGGTGCGGGCCTTCGTGCGGCAGTTCGACACGGCGGGCAAGCCCATCGCCCTGCTGTCCCAGGCGCCATTGATCCTCGTGTCGGCCGGACTCGCGCCGCGGCGCACGCTGACGTCGTGGCCCGGCATCCGCGACGACGTCGTCAACGCGGGCGCGACCTGGCTGAACCAGGACGTGGTGCGCGACGCGCACGTGCTGTCGTGCCGGGGCACGCAAGACCTCGCCGCGTTCGTGCAGGCGCTCGTGCCATTCTTCGCGGGCGAGCCTGCGACGCAAGCGAACTCGGCGGAGGCGCAATCGGACCCGGCGCAGGACAAGCCGCTGGAACAGCCGAACCAGTCGCTGCGCTGGCTCGCGGCGCCATCGTTCGGCACGATGCTGAGCCTCGCGCTGCTGGGTGTCGGGGTCGTGGCCGCGCAGCGCGTGCGGCACAAGGTGCCGACCGCGGAGGTGCCGGCGGACGCTGCTAGTGCTCGCGCACGAGATTGAACTGCCGCGCCTGGCGCTTGTAGTCGGCGACGGCCTGGCGGATGTAGCGGGTCAGCGCGTCGCCCGTCAGCGTCAACGGATACAGGCCGATCTGCGCGCGCATCTGCGCGAATTCCGGCGCGGATTCGATGCGGTCGAACGCTTGCACCCAGCGGCGGTAATCCGCATCGGACACGTCCGGCCCCATCAGGATGCCGCGGATCAGCGGCCACACGAGATCGTAGCCCTGCTCGCGCGCCGTGGGCACGCCCGCCATCGCACCCGTCAGGCGTTTATCGGACAGCACGGCCAGCACGCGCACCTTGCCCGACGCCGTATAGAGGGCGGTTTCCGACACGTCGCTCGACACGACCTGCACGTAGCCGGCCTGCATCGCGACGAATTCCTCGCCGCCCCCTTCCAGCGCGACGAAGCGCAGCTGGCGCGGATCGAGACCGGCCTGGCGGGCCAGCAGCGCCATCTTCATCCAGTCCTGGCTGCCGATCGTGCCGGACATGCCGATCACGATCTTTTCCGGGTCGCGCCGCAGCGCGTCCATCAGGTCGCGCAGCGAACGGTACGGGGAGTCGGCCGGCACGGCGATCACGCCGTAGTCGACGCCAAGCGCCGCCACCCAGCGCACGTCGTCCGGGCTCGCCTTGCCGAACTTGCCCTGCGCGAGGTTCAGCAGCGACCCGCCGGAAAATGCGACGAGCGTGTCCGGCTCGGCGCGGCGCTGCGACACCATCGTGTGCCACGCCACGGCGCCGATCCCGCCCGGCAGATAACTCAGCTTCAGCCGCGGCGCATCCGGCTTGGCCTGTAGAGCCTTCTGGGCCAGCTTGCAGGTCAGGTCCATCGCCCCGCCCGGCTTGGACGGGACGACGCATTCGGCGGCCGAAGGTTGAGCAACAGCGGGCAGCGCGGCCAGCAGCGGCAGGGACAACAGGAAGGAACGCAACAGGGACTTCATGACGCTCATGATACTCGCGTTGGCGGCCAGCTTAGTGCAGTTGCGACATTGCCAACAGGGTCAGCGTGACCGTGATCGCACCGCCGATGCGCGTGGCGATCTGGGCGAACGGCATCAGCTGCATGCGCTCGGCCGCCGTCAGGATCGCGACGTCGCCCGTGCCGCCCTGGCCGCTGTGGCAGGCGTTGATGATCGCGGTCTCGATCGGGTACATGTTCATGCGGCGGCCGACGAAGAAGCCGGTGGCGATCAGGCTGGCGACGGTCGAGACGATGACGGCGAGGTTGACCACGTTGAAGGCGGAGACGAGCTTGTCCCACGGCGTCATCGACGCGCCGATGGCGAACAGCAGCGGGTACGTGACGGCCGTCGAAAAGAATTTATAGACGACGTAGGAGCTCTGCTGCAGCTGCGGCGACACGAGGCGTGACAGCTTGAACATCACGGCCACGAACAGCATGGCGACCGGCGCGGGGAAATCGAACAGGCGGAAGCACATCATGCCGACCATGTACAGCGAGATCGAGGTGATGCCCGCGGCGGCGATGTTGGCGATGTCGAACTGGCCCGGCAGGCTTTCGGCCTGCGGCGCCGGGGCTTCCTCGCCCGGCTGCAGGCGGCCCTGGCCGGACAGGTGCGGGCGCTTCTTGCCCAGCGAATTCAGCATGCCGGACAACAGGATCGCCGTCAGGCTGCCCAGCATCACGGGCGGCAGCACCTCGGCGAAGATATGGCCCTGCTCCTGGCCCAGGATGCCCGCGTAGCCGATCGACAGCGGGATCGCGCCCTCGCCGACGCCGCCCGCCATGATCGGCGCGACGAGGTAGAAGAACGTGTGGTACGGGCCCAGGCCCAGCAGCGTGCCGACCGCGGTGCCGACGGCGCCCGCCACGACGGACCCGATGGCCAGCGGCACGAAGATCTTCACGAAGCCCTTGATCAGCACGTTGCGGTCCATGCTCAGGATGCTGCCGACGATGATCGACGAGATGAACAGGTACAGGAAGTTGGTGGACTTGGTGAAGTCGACGACGTTCTTCAGCACGGGCGCCGGCAGCAGCTTGCTGAAGGCGAGATACGACGGGATGAAGGTCGCGAAGATGGCGGCCGCGCCGATGTTGCGGAAATACGGCAGGCGCTTGCCCAGCTCGGCGCAGGAAAAGCCGCCGACGGTGAGAATGGCGATCGACACGCAGATATCGTTCGGCACCTTGCCGGTGGCCACGAAGCCGCCGATCAGCGCCAGCAGCAGGAAGTAAACGGGCAGCGGCACGATGCCGATGCGGGTGCGCGCGATCTTGAGGCAGAGCTGCGGAATGGATGAGCCGGCCGTCTGCTGTTCTGCGCTTGCCGGAGTGTAAGTCGTTGTGTTCATGTCTGCTCCTCGTTCTTGTCCAGGCCAGATATCGGTCCCGTTGATACGGTCGATCAGCCTGGTGAATGGAGGCCACTATAGCGACGCAACCCTTCAATTACCTTTCAGCGGACGGGCGCGGCATAATGGCGGGTTTTCGCCGTCCTTGACGAGGTTTTCGTGTTTCCTCCCGTATCGCTCGACGTCAGCGCCGCCATCAAGACCCTCGTGCTGACGCTCGACCTGCTCGGCACATTCGTGTTCGCCCTGAGCGGCGCCGTGGCCGGCGTGCGCCGCCGGCTCGACCTGTTCGGCGTGCTGGTGCTGTCGTTCGTCGCCGCCAACTCCGGCGGCATCGTGCGCGACGTCCTGATCGGCGCGACGCCGCCGGCCGCGATCCGCGACTGGCGCTACCTCGCCGCGTCGCTGCTCGCGGGCGTGCTGATTTTCTTCTGGTATCCGCGCATCAAGCGCCTGCAGAGCCCCGTGCTGATCTTCGACGCGGCCGGCCTCGCGCTGTTCTGCGTGGCCGGCGCCCAGAAAGCGCTCGTGTTCGGGCTGGACCCCGTGATGGCCGCCCTGCTCGGCATGCTGACCGGCGTCGGCGGCGGCGTCGCGCGCGACGTGCTGCTGTCCGAGATTCCCGCCGTGCTGCGCTCCGACATCTACGCGGTCGCCGCGCTGGCCGGCGCGGCCGTGATGGTGACGGGCGACGCGCTCGGCGTGCCCGGGACCGTGAGCGCCTGCGCGGGCGCGGCGCTGTGCTTCGGGCTACGGCTGGCGGCGATCAAGCTGGACTGGCACCTGCCCGTCGCGCATGCCTCGCTAAAGGCGGCGGAAGATGCGGCGAAGGCGGAGGGTCGGAACGAGCGGTAGGGCTGGCTTTGCTTTGAACCGACCGCAGTGTGTCAACGTTCCCTGGACGGCTTGGCCAGTCTGGTGGCCAGGCTGTTCAGCTCGCGGCTATGGAACAGGTCGATGCACTTCATGGTATCGAACCGTCCTTCGACCGAGCCGCTGTAGCGGCGCGCCGCATAGTTCTCCGCCAGCTCACGCAAGGCGGCATACGCCTCTGGCGCCTGATGGCCGAACTCCATGTACGCGCTGGCGGTGGCGTTGGCGTCCGCGCGCAGCGCCGGGTCGGTCGCTACGATTGCCAGGCACGTGCTCAAGGCCCAGTTTTTCAACAAGTCCTTTTGCGAGTAGTTGGCCGTCATCGGGGTGCCGTCCGGGGCCGGGCAGGTTTTCGGCACGGCCCCGTGCGCACCAGGCCCACAGGCGAGCAGCGCGCCGACCGCGGCGGCCGCGAAGGCCGGCTTCATTCAAGCACCCACAGCAAAGCAGTGAATTTCCATAACTTCTCCATAAAGTCATTCTGTGCAGCAGACAGTACTGCCGACTCGCCAGGGTCGCGCGAGCCGGGCGATTATCCCATTGGATTGTAACTTTTAGCTAACTTTTGTCATCCACATTGTTACTTCATGCGGGAAGGATCGCCGCTTGCCATCTCGGCAACTTTGCAAATACACTGGTTGTCCGACAACTTTCCGCCCGATCATGAAAACCGACTTCAAGAAGCGACTTGCCGTTCTCGGATTTGCCGCGCTTGCCGGCTGCGCAACGCAACCGGCGGCCGTTCCCCCGGCCCTGGCCGACGCGCTTGCCCGCCAGGGGGTCGGCCCCGTGGACAACTTCAACTACGTGGATGAGCATGGCAAGCCGATGACCGAGCGCGACTTCGTGGCGCAAGTCAAGCAGTCCCGCCAGTTTGCGGTCACCAGGGCACATGACGACCGCGAGCGGGACGTGACCTTGCGCTTGCGTCCGGTTGGCTACGATGCCGGTCAGACCAACAGCGCGCTGCCGGCGGCGTCGCTGAATCCGGCCGAGCTGCCCGCCATGATCGATTTCAAGACGTGCCCGAGGCCGGCCTATCCGCCGGACGAGGTACGGGCGAAGCACATGGGCCTGGTCAAGCTGAACTTCCTGATCGGCGCCGACGGGGCGATCAGGAAGGCGGAGATTGGGACGTCGTCGGGCTATCCCGCACTGGACCAGACCGCGCTGGCCGCCCTCTCCCGCTGCAGCTTCACGCCGGGCACGTCGGCCGGCGTGCCGGTGGAAAAGGTGTCTGTCGTGCAGTACCGGTGGACCATCGAATAACGCCGGGTCAGCCCGCGCGCCGGTAGTGCATCGCAACCGCGCCGTTGCGCAGCGGGTGCGCGGAGATCAATTCGAGCCGCCGCGTGGCAGGCAGTCCGCTTTCGTACAAGGTCGGGCCATGGCCGGCAATCCTGGGGTGCACGAGGAAGCGGTACTCGTCGATCAGATCCAGCCGGTCCAGTTCGACGGCGAGCTTGCCGCTGCCGAGCAGAACGCCGTCCGGGGTCGCGTCCTTGAGCCTCTGCACGCCCGCGCGCAGGTCGTCGGCGATGTGATGACTGTGGGTCCAGGGGAAGTCCGTTCGCGTCGAGGACACGACGTACTTCGGCTTGGCCTCCAGCTTGACGGCCCATTCGCGCAGCGCCGGCGGCGCGTCCACGGCGCCACTGGCGACCGCGGGCCAGTAGCTCTCCATCATCTCGTACGTGACGCGGCCCCACAGCATCGCCCCGCTCTCGTCCATGAGGCGGGTGAAGAAGGCATGCGTCTCGTCGTCGGCGATGCCTTCCCGGTGGTCGACGCAGCCGTCCAGCGTAAGGTTGATACTGAAGGTCAAACGTCCCATGTTAGTCTCCCGGCCCGTCGCAGGGCAGCTTGTCCATGTCCGCCAGCGTCCACTGGTCGCGCCAGCGCACGACCGGCTTGCCGCCTTCCCATTCGACCGGCAGCCACACGTAGCGCCCGTCGATCGCATCCTCCTTGCGCCAGACGTCCAGCATCAGGATATGCCGCGTGCAACCGTTACGGCGCAACGTCAGCGCGTAGGTCGACTGGCCGCCGAACGTGATCTTCTGCTGTTCCGGCGTGCCGCGCACCGGGTTGCCGAGCGCACGCCACGGGCCCAGTATATCGTCCGCCACGTACGACTTGGCCGCGTTCGGCGCCCAGCCCGTCAGGCCCGACGTCACGAGGTAGTATTTGCCGCCGTGCCTGAAGATGGCCGGGGCTTCGTCGTCGCCGTTCTGCTTCACCCGTGCGTACTGCCCGGCGGAGCGCAGGGTATCGTCCGCCAGGCGCGAGACGTGCATCGTGTGATTTTCCTCGGACGCATACAGCTGGTAGGCCTTGCCGTCGTCGTCCACGAACAAGGTCATGTCGCGCGACATCTGCCCGCCCGCGTGGTCGCGCGCAAGGAAGGACGTGGCCGGGTCCTTGTCCGCCGGCGTCACGTCGAGGGGCCACGCGCCCGCGTCGGGCCGGAACGAACCCTGGTAGACGTACGGCCCCGTCACCTTGTCGGCCACGGCCACGCCCGCGCGCGCCGCGTCATAGCGCTTGCCCTTGAGCTCCAGGTGGAACCACATCACGAATTTTCCTGTTTTCGGATTGCGGATCACCTTCGGCCGCTCGATGATGGCATCGCGCACGATGTCGCTCGCGGGGTCGTCGGTGACGGCGAGAGCGATGCCTTCGTCCTTCCAGTCGGTCAGGTTGCGCGAGCTGTACACGTGCACGCCCACCTGCGCGCGGTTGCCCGCCGTGCCGGCCACCTTGTGCTCGCCGAACCAGTAATACACGCCGTCGTGTTCGAGGATGCCGCCGCCGTGCGCATTGATGTGGACGCCCTTGTCGTCGGGCCACAGCGCGCCGGGGCGGAACACGCCGTCGGCCTGCGCAGCCGCCGCCGTGGCCAGCAGCGCCGCCGCCAGGAAGATCTTCGTCTTGTGCTTCATATGCTCGTCTCCGTGTGTGGATGTGCAATGTTATCGATATCTCCACCATTTGTCGCGGACTTTTTATTACACTGGCCGCCGCGATCGATGAGAGGAAGACAATGAGACCGGTGCTGGCCCTGCTTGCCGTATTCAGTGCGACGTCCTGCTTCGCCCGGCCCGCACCGGCGCAAGAGCAGTTGGCGTTCTGGATGGACGCCGGCGACCACGGTATCGTGCAGTGCACGCTCGCGACGATGCCGGTCGAGGGCGACATCCGGCAGTTCCTGCGCCTGACGCTCGGCGTGGGCGTCGACGCAAAAAAGCTCGAACTGGTCGGCAAGGTCAGGCTGCGCGACGACGACGCGCCGGCCCGCCCCCACCTCCTGGAAATCGGCGCTGGCGCGCAGACGGCGCTCAGCGTCGCGTTACGCCCGGCCAGGGCCGACCGCGCATCGGCGGAGATCCCCGCCGCGGCCATGATGGACGTCTTGCGGACGTTCCTGCGCCAGCGGACACTATGGATGCGCATTGACGGCGCCGCCGCGCGGACGGTCGCCGTCGCCGGCAAGGAGGAGGACCTTGCGTCCTGCGTCGCCACGCTCGGGCGCGACCTGGCCGACGAACGTGCCGCGCGCGCCCGCGGCGATTTCAGCGACAGCTTCCCCAGCCTGCAGAGCGATTAAGCACCGATTGCATCCGGTAGCGGATATCTGCTACCATGTGATCGATAACAAATCAAGGAGACTTCATGCGTCAATTTTTCGCCGCCGTGTGGCTGTGCGCCGCCACCGTCCATGCGGCCGCCGCGGACATGATCGAACGCGTCGCATCGCCCGACGGCCACATCGTGCTCGAACTGGCGCAGAAGATGGATGCCGCGGGCAAGCGCGCCCTGTCCTACAACGTGCGCTACGACGGCGAGACCGTCATCCGCGACTCGCGGCTGGAACTGCGGCTCGACAACCACCTGTCCGAGAACGCGATGGCCCTGCCCGTCGACCATCACGCGCGCTGGTTCGAAAACCTGCGCGTGACGGGCGTACGCCGCGCGAGCCACGACAGCACGTGGACACCCGTCACGGGCGAACGCGCGCAGGTCCGCGACCACTACGAAGCCCTCGCCGTCGACCTGGTCAAGGACGACAACCCGACCTATAAACTGTCCGTCGAAGTGCGCGCGTACGACGCCGGGGTGGCGCTGCGCTTCGCGTTCCCCGAGAACGAAAAAGGCACGTACTACCGCGTGATCGGCGAGGATACGGAATTCGCGCTGCCGGCCGGCACACGGGCGTGGTTCCACGGCTGGGCCCAGGGCCCGTACCAGCTGATGCCGCTTTCCAATTGGCCGGACCAGGCCGAGCGCCCGCTCACGCTGCAGCTGCCGAACGGCCTGTCCGTCGCCCTGCTCGAAGGCCAGATGGTCGATTACGCGCGCACCAAGTTCAAGCTCAGCCCGGACAAGCCGGACACGCTGGTCACGGCCATGCACGACCCGGCCGACCTGGTCTCGCCCTTCGCCACGCCCTGGCGCGGCATCATGATCGCGCGCCGTCCCGGCCAGCTGATCGAGAACAACGACTTCATCCTGAACCTGAACGCCCCGTCGCGCATCGCCGACACGTCGTGGATCAAGCCGGGCAAGATCATGCGCGTGATGTCGCTGACGACAAAGGACGCCAAGGCCAACATCGACTTCGCCGCGCGCCACAAGCTGCAGCACATCCTGATCGACTTCAAGTGGTACGGCAACGCCTTCTCGTTCGACGCCGACGCGACGAAGGTGGCGATTCCCGACTTCGACCTCCCGGGCATCATCGCCTACGCCAAAACCAAGGGCATCGGCGTGTGGCTGTACGTGAACCAGCAAGGGTTGATGGCACAGGGCGACACGCTGTTCCAGACCTACCGCGACTGGGGTGTCGCAGGCGTGAAATTCGGCTTCGTGCAAGTCGGTTCGCACCGCTGGACGACATGGCTCGAAAACAGGATCCAGCAGGCGGCGGACGCCCACATCATGGTGAACATCCACGACGACTGGCGCCCCACCGGCGAGCAGCGCACCTGGCCGAACCTGCTGACGGCGGAAGGCATCCGCGGCAACGAGGAAATGCCGGACGCCACCCACAACACGGTGCTGCCGTTCGTGCGCTACCTCGCCGGCGCGGCCGACTACACGATCTGCTACTACGACCCACGCATCCGCACGACGCACGCGCACCAGCTGGCGCTGGCCGTGATCTATTACAGCCCCCTGCAGACGCTGTACTGGTACGACACGCCGGACCGCTCGCGCGACGAGCCCGAGCTGGCGTTCTGGGACCGCATCCCGACCACGTGGGACGAGACGCGCGTGCTGGACGGCGCCCCCGGCCGCGACGTGACGATCGCGCGGCGCAAGGGCGACGAGTGGTTCGTGGGCAGCATCACGAACAACGACGCGCGCCGCATCCCGCTGCGCTTCGACTTCCTCCCGAAGGGCAAGCGCTACGAGGCGACGATCTATGCGGACGACCCGGCCGCGCCGACGCGGACGAAAGTCGGCATCCGCACCCGCACGGTGGACGCCGCCACCGTGCTGCAGCTCGACCTGCCCGCTTCCGGCGGCCAGGCGCTGTGGCTGCGGCCGCTGTGACCGGCACGACGGGTCAGTAATAGGCCCGCGCCACGAGCGCAAAGCTCTGTGGCACGATCGCGCAGCGGTAGGCCTTCACCCGGATCTCGACGTCGCCCGGCGGCACGGCAAGCAGCAACACCTGCTCGACGTTGTTGACGCGGTCGGGAATGGTCGACCCCGGCGCCGCGTTGCCGTACCCGACCTCGCCGCCGGCCATGACGACGAGGTCGAGGTCGTTCTGCAGGGTTTCGCCCGGAGGATCGGTCCAGACCAGCGTCACCTTCAGGCTCTTCGCGTGCTTCGGCAGGGCCACCTTGAACACCTGTTCCTCGCCCGTGTCGAGCGTGCGGTCCTCGTCCCAGAAATGGAGCAACCGGCTGCCGTCGTCGACGTCGACGGACCGCGCCACGTTCACGCGGCCGAATCCCTGGTGGTGGTTCGGCACGACGCCCGTCTCGCTCGGCGTGTACTGGCCCCGCAACGGTTCGGCGCCGTTGACGATCAGCGCCTTGACGAGGGCCGCGCTGGGCGTCCCGGCACCGTTCTGCTCGAGGTATTCGCGCACGACGGCCGCGCAGCCGGAGACGAGCGGCGTGGCCATGCTCGTGCCGCCTTCGAACAGGTACATGTCGTCCTCCGACAGTCCCCAGCCGCTGCCGGCGCCGGTCGCGCGCGAGCGGGTCGACAGGATCGCGGTGCCCGGCGCGACGACGTCCGGCTTGATGCGCCCGTCCGCCGTCGGGCCACGTGAACTGAACGCGGCCAGGCCGTCGGGATTCTCGGCCATCGTGTCGGTGCTGATCGGCTTCACGGGGAATTGGCGGGGCCAGCCTTCGCCATATTTCGAGAATTTGAAATTGCTCCCGACGTAGAAGAAGCCCGGCCGGTCGTTCTCGCTCGCGCCCACCGTGATGCAGTTCTTCGCGGTGCCGGGCGAGCCGACCGAATGCCCGTCGATGGTGCCGTCGCGGTTGCCGTCCCTGCCCGCGTTACCGGCCGCGAACACGACGACGACGTCGCGGTTGTTCCAGACGAAGTCGTCCACGTCATGCGAGTCCGCCGAGTAGCCGTTGTTCGTATCGCCCCAGGAGTTCGAGTGGACGCGCGCGCCGTCGGCATAGGCCTGCTGCAGGATCGGGATCACGCCATCGCGCAGGCCGCCCAGCGTGCCGTCGGCGCTTTCGATCGACTGCATGACCAGCGTGGCCGCGGGCGCGCAGCCGCGCACCGCGCCATATTTTTCCGAATGGCCGTCGCCGAGCACCGAGCCGCACACGTGCGTGCCATGGCCGTCCTGGTCGCTGGGATCCCCGGGGCGGCCCCACGCGTAGAGTTGCCTGACGCGCCCTTCGAAGGCCGGATGCGGATCGGCGGCGTCGCCGTTGTCGAAGCCGGTGTCGCACACGGCCACGATCTGGCCCGCGCCTTCGAACCTGGCCTGGGTAGCGACGATGTCGGCGCCGAGAATGCCGCGCGCCACGTTATTCCAGAGCTGCTTCTCGCGGGCGGCCTCGATCTTCTGGACCTGGTCGATCCCCGCGAGCGCATCGAGCCGGTCGGCCTCGACGACGGCACGCACCTTGCCGTTCGTGGCAGCGAGGCCGGCACGGGAAACGCCCGCGACCGTCGCGATCTGGTCCAGCGCGGCGCCGCTGTCGGCGTCGCGCTGGAGCACGATGTTGACGTGCTGCTTGCCGCCGCCCGGCAAACCGGCGGGACTGCGCATGCTGAGCACATGGGCGGACGAGGACTGCGTCGCCGCGTGCAGTTCGGGCGACACCTTGACCTTCTCCGGGTAGTCGCCGGCCCAGGCGACGAACGGCAGCGCCCGCAGCCGGTCGAGGTCGCGGTCCTTGTACGCGCACACATAGGCGTCGTCCACGTACTCGAGCAGCCGGACGCCCGCCTGTTCCAGTGCCGCTTTCTCGGGCGCGGTCAGCGGCGCGCGTGTCTGCACGAGCACGTAGTCCGATTTCGCGATGTTCGTCTGACTGAGCATGCCGAAGGTCTGCATTGCCGGAGCGTCCTGCGCGGGGTCGAACTTCACCCCGTTGATCGAGATCACTGCCATGATGTTTCTCCTCGAAAAGTCACGAAACACGATGAAATGGAAGCGTCAGCCCATCTGCGCCTCCGTGCCCGGGGTCGCCTGCGGGGTCGCCTGCGTTCCGGCGCGCCGCATCACCCGGCCAAACGGACAGTCGCGCTGCCCGGACGCGGCGCGGCTCTTGATCGCGTAACGCTGTTCGGAGCGGGCGTCCGCGAAAAACGTGGCGGCCCCGCCGCCGCCGGCCAGGTTCGGGTCGAAAAAGCCGATGTAGCCGCCCGGGTTCACGTCGAACGAACGCAGGTTGGTGCCGCTGAAGTCGCGCCGTCCTTCGCTGGCGTCATCGGGCGCGAAATAACTGGGCAGCACGAAATTGGACACCGTCACGCCGTCGATGTCGTACAGGTGCGACTGGACGGCGTCGCACACCTCGAAGTAGTGATAGACCTGGGGCAGCGCCGGGCCGCGCGGATGCGGCCCCTGCACCAGCAGGTTGCACTGGGGATCGGCAATTAGTTCCAGCGCCTCGTGCGACAGCGTGGCGGACCAGGCGTCACCCAGTTTCGCGCACAGGTCGAGGTAGACGAACCCATAGGGAATGCCGCGCAAGGTGCGCGCGTGGTAACCCAGTGCATCCGCCGACGTGGCGGAATCGAGCAGGTACAGGATGGCGTCGCCGCGCAGCTCGCGCGCGGCTTGGGCGTCGAGGCTCTCGCCCGCCGGGCCTTCCACCCGCAGCCGGCCGCCGAAGCCCCAGTACGGGGCGAAGTCGTCGGCGACCTGGCGATTGACGGCACGGACCACCCGGTGCAGCTCGAGATCGGAAATCGTGAGCGTGCGGTTGACGATTGAAATCTGAAACATCGCAGCCTCCAAAACAACACTTCCGCATGCATTCACTGAAATCGGGGATTGGACACCGCCGCCGCGCAGAAGATTCAATGGGCTTTCGAGTATGTTGGACGCACGGTATCCGATGGAGGTGATATGAAACTTCTCGAAGCCAAGGAATGGTGGGCAACGGATCGCGACGTAAAACGGGTCGGCGTCGCCATGCTATTTGCGCTGCTATGCGGTTTTATCGTCGTGATCTTTTCTATCGACATCGCGATCGACAAAATCCGCATCACCTACACCGAACGGGATGCGCAGCGCTGGACGGCGCTGCTGTGGTCGGGCGCTTGGTTTGCGGTCGGCAGCTTTATCGGATTCATTTTCGGGATTCCCCGCTCGCTCTCGTCCGATACGGCGCGCACGGGCGCGCCATGACCCGAACCCGACACGCTGGACACGGCACCCGGCCTTCAGCCCACAGCGACCGCACGCGGCCCGTCCACGGCCGTCAACACGAACCTGGAACAGATATCCGATTGGCTGACAAAAATTATCGTCGGCGTATCGCTGGTCAACAGCGAGCAGATCGGCGACGTCATGCTGGGCGCCGCCCGCACCATGGCGAGTTCGTTGGGCGGCGGCGCCGCCAGGCAATCTCTGGCGCTCGCGATCCTGGTGTATTTCGGCGTGATCGGCGTGCTCGGCGGCTACCTGCTGACCCGTCTGTTCCTTCAGTGGGCATTCGCCACGGCGGGATGGCAGGACGCGGACCGGCTCTGAACCGCCGCGTCGTACCACGTGTCCTTCGCCAGCAGGATGTCGTGATGCCCCCGCCCCGCCGGGATCATCGGAAAGCAGTTCTCGGCCTGCTCGACCCGCACGTCGAGCAGGTATGGCCCGCTCGAGTCCAGGCACGCCGCCACGGCCGCATCCAGTTCGCCGGGGTCCTCGACACGGCGCGCCTGCCAGCCGAATGCGCGGGCCAGCGCCACGAAGTCCGGCAGCGCCTCCGAATAACTGTGGCTGTAGCGGCCTTCGTAGTGCAGTTCCTGCCACTGCCGCACCATGCCCATGCAGCCGTTGTTCGACAAGATCAACTTGACCGGGCACCGGTGCTGCACCGCCGTCGCGAGCTCCTGGATGTTCATCAGCACGGATGCGTCGCCCGAGATGCACACGACGAGGTCATCGGGATGCGCGACCTGGGCGCCGATCGCCGCCGGGAGGCCATAACCCATCGTGCCGGCGCCGCCCGACGTGAGCCAGCGGCGGGGACGGTCGAAGCCGAGGTATTGCGCGGCCCACATCTGGTGCTGGCCCACGTCGGTGGAGACGATCGCGTCGCGCCGCGCCACGTGGTCCGCCAGCGTGCGCATCAGCCGTTGCGGCAGGATGCCCGACGCGGCATCAGGCACCTCAAGGCAGCGCGCCGCGCGCCATGAGGCGATCCTGTCCCACCAGGCCGCGGTCGGCGCGGGGTCGACGCCGTCCAGCATCCGGAGCAGGCCATCGAGGATATCGGCGCAATCGCCCTCTAGGCCGACGTCCGTCCGCACGACCTTGCCGATCGACGCGGGATCGACGTCGACGTGGACAATGCGCGCGTCCGGACAGAAGTGCGCGAGGTGCCCGGTGACGCGGTCGTCGAAGCGCGCGCCCACGCACACGACGAGATCCGCCTCGTGCATCGCGAGGTTCGCCTCCAGCGTGCCGTGCATGCCCAGCATGCCGAGCCAGCGCGGGTCCGACGCGGGAAACGCGCCCAGCCCCATCAACGTCAGCGTGCACGGCGCATCCTTCCAGCGCACCAGACGGGCGAACGCGGCGCAGGCGGCGTCGCCCGCGTTGATCAGGCCTCCGCCGCCGTAGAACACGGGGCGGCGCGCATGCCGGATCAGGTGCGCGGCCTGCTCCAGCGCGGCGGCCGGCACGCTTGACGGGACGACGTCCTCGGGCACGCGCGGGGCCGGCGCCGCCACCTGGCTGGCCTGGATATCTTTCGGCACGTCGACCAGCACAGGCCCCGGCCGCCCGCCCAGCGCCGTCGCGACGGCCGCGCGGATCGTGGCCGCCACGGCAGGGGCATCGCGCACCTGCGTATTCCATTTCGTGACCGTGCGCGTGATGCCGAGCGCGTCGCATTCCTGGAAGGCGTTCGTGCCGATCGCGCCGGTCGCGACCTGGCCGCTGATGCACAGCACGGGGATCGAATCGCTCATCGCGTCGAGCAGCCCGGACGTCGTGTTCGCGACGCCGGGCCCCGACGTGACGAACACGACGCCGAGCCGGCCGGTCGAACGCGCATACCCCTGGGCCGCGTGGACGGCCGCCTGTTCGTGGCGGACGAGGATGTGGCGGATGCGCCGGTCCAGGGCGAGCGCGTCGTACAGCGGCAGCACGGCGCCGCCGGGGTAGCCGAACACGGTGTCGATGCCGCAATCCACCAGCGTGTCGACCAGCACGCGGGCGGCGGTCAAGGGAGTGTCGGGATGTGTTTTCATCCCTGAATTTTATCGATCCGTTCGCGGAAAGTGCTTCATAGTTTTCGCTATAATCGAGGTACATACTGAAAACTTTTCACCAAATATGGACGAGCAGAGAAAACTTTACGATGCAACGGACCTGCAGATCCTGGCCATCCTGCTGAAGGACTCGCGCACGCCCCTGCTGGAGATCAGCAGCGCGGTCAATCTGTCGACGACGTCGTGCTGGAACCGCATCAAGCGGATGACGGACAGCGGCCTGCTGGAGGCGTACACGGTGAAGGTCGACCTGGCGAGCCTCGGCTACAACGACACCGTCATCGTCCAGGTGACGCTGGACAGCCACAGCGAGGAGACGCTGTATAAATTCGGCCAGGCCCTGGAATCGATCCCGGAAGTGCTGGAAGCCGCGCTGATCTCGGGCGACTACGATTACTTCATCCGCATCGCCGTGAAGGACACGCGCGACTACGAACGGCTGCTGCGCGAGCGCATTTACAACATTCCGGGCATCCGGCACAGCAAGTCCAGTTTCGTGCTGCGCACGCTGAAGAAGGTGGATACGCCGCTGACGAATCAATAGCTCACGAAGTCGTCGTTGCTGTCGGGGATGGCGCGCAGCACCTGGCGCAGACGCCTGCACTGCACGCGGCGGGACAGGCCCGCGAGAAGGTCGCACAAGATGCGCATGCGTCACTCCCGGGCCAGGACCGGCGGCACGAGCGCCGCTTCGAATTCCCGATACAGCAGCGTGATGCCCATGCCCGCGTCGAGCTCGGCGACCGCCACCTCGCACCCCATGCGGACCTGCGCCCGCGCCCGTTCAAAGATCACAACCATGGCTTGTCTCCTCGATCACCAGGGCACCGAGCTTACGTGGCGGCGCGCGCGCGGGCGCGCAGGAACGGCGGATTTGCAGCAGATCCGGATGACGATCTGCGGGGCAGGCTGCCGGCCGGGCCGGCAAATGCGGCAGAATAGCGGATCGATTCGCCGGATCGAACCGACAAGAGGAGACTTTGCATGCCCGCAGACCGCACGCCCCTGGAACCGCACTCGGGTCAGCGCCGCAGCCTGGTGTCGAGCGCGGCGCTCGGCTGGACGGGCTTCGGCGCCGACATGATCGATGTCGCCGCCGGCCGGCACCGCATCCCCGGCATCGTCCACCATCGCGTCGGCGTGCACGTGGGCCGGCCCGTCCGTGCCTTGTGCCGCTGCGACGGCGCGCGCTCGGCGCGCATCCAGGCCCATGGCGACGTCGACGTGATTCCGGCGGGCCTGGACGGCGAATGGTCGGACGATGCCGACTGCACGATCCTGAACATCTGGTTCGCGGACGGCTTCCTGCGCAAGACGTACGACCAGCTCGGCCTGACATCGGCGAAAGCGCAGATCCGTCCGTCGTTCCAGTGGCGCGACCCGCGCTTCCAGCACCTGGCGTGGGCGCTGCTGGCCGAGCTCGAGGCCGAGGAAGCATCCGACCCGCTCTATGCCGGGAGCCTGGGCACCGCGATGGCCGTGCGCCTCGCCGGCGCCGAGGTGGCGGACGGCCGCACGCGGCGCGCCCTGTCGGCGCGCGCGGCGGCGCGGGTGATCGACTACATCGAGGCGCACCTCGACGAACGCCTGTCCCTGGACCGGCTGGCCGCCCTCGTCGACTTGAGCGTACCGCATTTCAACGTCCTGTTTCGCCAGACGATGGGCGTGCCCGTGCACCGGTACGTCGTGCAGCGACGCCTGGAGCGGGCCAGGTCGCTGTTGCTGCAGGGGCGGCTGAGCGCCGGACAGGTGGCGCTGGAAGTCGGCTTTGCCCATCAAAGCCACATGGCGGCGTGGATGAAGCGCGCGTTCGGCATGACGCCGCGCGACATCGCAAGGAGCGGCCAGGCAGCGGATTGATGCGCGGATGGGACAAATGTGTATTTCTCGTCTTATGTCTTATAGAAGACTTGAGATACAATATCGGCAGTACAGGGCCAGCAACCGCTGTCCTGCTTTTCAAAACGACTGAAAGAGCTTCCCATGTTAGCCGCATACCGCACCCATGTCGCCGAACGCGCCGCCCTCGGCGTGCCCCCGCTGCCCCTGTCCGCAGCACAGACCACGGACCTGGTCGAACTCCTGAAGAACCCGCCGGCGGGCGAAGAAGACTTCCTGGTCGACCTGATCACGAACCGCGTCCCGGCGGGCGTGGACGACGCGGCGAAGGTCAAGGCCGCCTTCCTGAACAAGATCGCCCGCGGCGAGGAAACCAGCCCGCTGGTCTCGCGCGAACTGGCGACCCGCCTGCTGGGCACGATGCTCGGCGGCTTCAACATCAAGCCGATGATCGACCTGCTGGACGACGCTGTCGTCGGCAAAGTCGCCGCCGAAGGCCTGAAAAAGACCCTGCTGATGTTCGACTACTTCCACGACGTGAAGGAACTGGCCGACAAGGGCAGCGCCAACGCCAAGGAAGTGATCCAGTCGTGGGCCGACGCCGAGTGGTTCACGTCGCGTCCGGCCGTCCCGGAAAGCATGACGCTGACCGTGTTCAAGGTGTCCGGCGAGACCAACACCGACGACCTGTCGCCGGCCCCGGACGCCACCACCCGCCCGGACATCCCGCTGCACGCGCTGGCCATGCTGAAGAACCCGCGCCCGGGCATCAATCCGGAAGAGCCGGGCAAGATCGGCCCGATCAAGCAGATCGAGGCGCTGAAGGCCAAGGGCCACCTGGTCGCTTACGTCGGCGACGTGGTCGGCACGGGCTCCTCGCGTAAATCCGCCACCAACTCGGTGCTGTGGTTCACGGGCGAAGACATCCCGTTCATCCCGAACAAGCGCTTCGGCGGCGTGTGCCTCGGCACCAAGATCGCCCCGATCTTCTACAACACGATGGAAGACGCCGGCGCCCTGCCGATCGAGCTGGACGTGACGAACATGGACATGGGCGACGTCATCGAACTGCGTCCGTACGACGGCAAGGCCCTGAAGAACGGCGAAGTCATCGCCGAGTTCAAAGTGAAATCCGACGTGCTGTTCGACGAAGTGCGCGCCGGCGGCCGTATTCCGCTGATCATCGGCCGCGGCCTGACCTCCAAGGCGCGCGAAGCGCTGGGCCTCGCGCCGTCGACCCTGTTCCGCCTGCCGCAGAACCCGGAAGACAGCGGCCGCGGCTTCTCGCTGGCCCAGAAGATGGTCGGCCGCGCGTGCGGCCTGCCGGAAGGCCAGGGCATCCGTCCGGGCACGTACTGCGAACCGAAGATGACCACCGTGGGCTCGCAAGACACCACCGGCCCGATGACCCGCGACGAGCTGAAGGACCTGGCCTGCCTGGGCTTCTCGGCCGACCTCGTGATGCAATCGTTCTGCCACACGGCCGCCTATCCGAAGCTGGTCGACGTCAAGATGCACAAGGAACTGCCGACCTTCATCGAGAACCGCGGCGGCGTCGCGCTGCGTCCGGGCGACGGCGTGATCCACTCGTGGCTGAACCGCCTGCTGCTGCCGGACACCGTCGGCACCGGCGGCGACTCGCACACCC
This sequence comes from Telluria mixta, assembly GCF_029223865.1. Taxonomy (NCBI): domain Bacteria; kingdom Pseudomonadati; phylum Pseudomonadota; class Betaproteobacteria; order Burkholderiales; family Oxalobacteraceae; genus Telluria; species Telluria mixta. The sequence continues at coordinate 4,411,477 of NZ_CP119520.1, read as the reverse complement.
GCTTCCCGATCGGTATCTCGTTCCCGGCCGGCTCGGGCCTCGTCGCCTTCGCGGCCGCCACCGGCGTGATGCCGCTGGACATGCCGGAATCGGTGCTGGTCCGCTTCAAGGGCGAGATGAAACCCGGCGTCACCCTGCGTGACCTGGTCAACGCGATCCCGCTGTACGCGATCCAGCAAGGCCTGCTGACCGTCGACAAGAAGGGCAAGAAGAACATCTTCTCCGGCCGTATCCTGGAAATCGAAGGCCTGCCGAACCTGAAGGTCGAACAGGCGTTCGAACTGTCCGACGCGTCGGCCGAGCGCTCGGCCGCCGGCTGCACGGTCCACCTGGACAAGGCACCGATCATCGAGTACATGAACTCGAACATCACGCTGATGAAGTGGATGATCGCGAACGGCTACCTGGACCGCCGCACGCTGGAACGCCGCATCAAGGCCATGGAAGCCTGGCTGGCCAAGCCGGACCTGCTGGCGCCGGACGCGGATGCCGAATACGCCGCCGTCATCGAGATCGACCTGGCCGACATCCATGAACCGATCGTCGCCTGCCCGAACGACCCGGACGACGTCAAGACGCTGTCCGACGTCGCCGGCGACAAGATCGACGACGTGTTCGTCGGCTCGTGCATGACCAACATCGGCCACTTCCGCGCCGCCTCGAAACTCCTGGAAGGCAAGACCGACATCCCGGTCCGCCTGTGGGTCGCCCCGCCGACCAAGATGGACCAGCAGGTGCTGACGGCCGAAGGCCACTACGGCACGCTGGGCCGCACGGGCGCGCGCATGGAAATGCCGGGCTGCTCGCTGTGCATGGGTAACCAGGCGCAGATCCGCAAGGGTGCGACCGTGATGTCGACGTCGACGCGCAACTTCCCGAACCGCCTCGGCATCGACACCCGCGTGTACCTGGGTTCGGCCGAACTGGCCGCGGTCTGCTCGACCCTGGGCAAGATCCCGACCCGCGAGGAGTACATGGCGCACACCGGCGTGCTCACCGAGAACGCCGACCAGATCTACCGCTACATGAACTTCGACCAGATCAGCGAGTTCCGCGACGTGGCGGATAGCGTCGCCGTCTGACGCGACCGGTAACCCAAAAGAAAGGCTCCGTTCTCCGAGACCTACGCAAAACTAACCACCGTTAGCTTTTGCCGCTGGGTTCCTGGCTCAACGGGGCCGGTTTCGTCCCGTGCTCGCGCACGGGGCCAGAGCCGTCCCCTCCACAGGCGGTTGCGATGGAACTCATCGCCATATTCTTCAAGTTGACCGCGGCGTTGATGTCGCGGTTGTGTAGTACCCCGCACCCGGGACAAGTCCAACTGCGCGTCCCGAGTGCGAGTTCCTCCAGCCAATGTCCGCAGTGCGAGCACGTCTTGCTGCTCGGGTACCACCGGTCCACCACGACCACATGTCCGCCACGCCACGCGGCCTTGTAGCTCAGCTGGCGGCGTAGCTCGTGAAAGCCCATGTCGGCGACTGCGCGTGCCAGGCACCGGTTTGCCAGCATGCCCTTCACGTTCAGATCCTCGATCCCGATCATATGAAAGCGCCGGGTGACGCTGTTCGTTAGCTTGTGCAAACTGTCGCGGCGTATGTTGGCGATTCTCGCGTGCAGTCGGGCCAGGCGCCGCTTCGCCTTGTCCCGGTTGCGGGAGCCCTTCACCTTGCGCGACAGCGAGCGCGACAGCCGCCGCAGTCGGTCGAAGAGCGTGCGCAGCGTTTTGGCGCCCAGCCACTGCTCTCCCGTCGACAGCGTGGCCAGTACCGACACGCCGAGATCGATCCCCACCACGCCTTGGTTTTCGGCAGGCGGCAGGGATGCGTCGGTCGCGTCGACGGTAATGCTGACATGCCATCGGTCAGCGCGGCGGGAAACAGTCGCCGAGACGATCCGGCCCGTAAAGCGCAATGCTTCGCGCATGCGGACCTAGCCCAGCTTGGGAATGTAAAAGCGCTTGCTGTCCACGCGAAACTGGTCGTTTGTCAGGGTGAAACGGTCGTCGACGCCCTTGCGGCGACACCTGGGGTAACGTGCACGATGCGCGAAAAAGTTATTGAAAGCCTCGCCCAACTGGATGATCGCCATTTGCGGCGCGTTCTTCGTGACGTTCAACATCCAGGGGAATTGTTCGCGCTTGATCGCGTTCAGCTGGCGCCGCAGCGCGAGCTGTGACGGCGCCGGCAGCGCCGGATCAGCTCGTTGTGCCAAATATTGTCGCTGCCATTCGGACAGGGCCCAGTTGTAGGCGAAGCGCGCAACGCCGGCGGCGCGCGCGAGGTACGTCGCCTGCACGTTGTTCGGGTCGAGCGCGACGCGGTGTGCGATCAGCATCGTGCCTCCTGCCCGACCCTGCGCACGCCGTCGATGCGCGTGTAGGCCACCGTCCGTAGCGGGACAAATCGGCCGGTGGCCTCCCAGCGGCGCAGGGTACTTGTCGAGACTCCGAGCGTCTTGGCGGCGGCGTCAATGAAAAGAAGCTTGCTCATACGGCATAAGACTGCGCCATTTTAGTCAGGTTCCCAGCGAACTGATTCAAGACATCGACGGCCTTTTTTCATGGCTGACGTGTATGATATTTACAGGCTGTGCAATCCCATGGGAGGGACGCTATTGGCCTTGAATTCAATACGCAAGCTGCGGCGCGGCCTGGTACTGTTCGCGCTGATCCTGCCATTGCTGTACATCCTGTCGGCCGGCACGGCGATCGTCATGGACCGCCGGTCGACGCTCGCGCAGGCGGGCTCGGACATGCGCAACATCGCCGCCACGCTCAACGAACACGCGCTGCGCACCTTCGGCGAAGCCGACACCCGCCTGCGCTGGGCGCTCGAAGAGATCGAACGGCGCCACCTTTCACTCTCTCCCGCCGACGAGCGCGACATCCACGACATCCTGATCGCGGCGGTGGAAGGTGCGCCGCAGGCGTCGGGCCTGAACGTGATCGATGGCGATGGCTGGCTGCGCGCCAGCAACAGCACCTATCCGCTGCAGCCCATCGACAGCCGCGACCGCGAGTACTACGCCTACCTGTCCACCCATCCCGGCCACGGCATGCATATCTCCCGCTCGGTCCGCTCGCGCACCAACGGCAAGTGGTCGATCCCCATCACCCGGCGGGTCGACCGTCCGGACGGCTCGCTGAAGATGATCGGCGGCTTCGGCGTGGACATGGCCTATTTCGATCGCTTCTACCGGACCCTGCGGCTGGGCGACAGCAGCCGCCTCATGCTGCTGCGGCGGGACGGCTGGGTGATCATGGAAACGCCGCTGAGGGCCGACGTCATGGACCACAACGTGGCAGCGACCGGCCTGTTCCAGAGACTGGCCGCGGCGCCGTCCGGCATCTACGAAACGGAACGCAGCATGATCGACGGCAAGCCGCGCCTGGTCGGCTATGCGAGCCTGCCCGAATCGGACATCGTCGCCGTGGCGAGCGTCGCGCGTGCCGAGGTGTTGCAACCGTGGGTCGTGCGCAGCTGGGAAGTCGCCGCCATCGGCGCCGTGTCCACCCTGCTGCTGCTGGGACTGCTGCGCTTTCTGTGGCTGCGCCTGGCCGACCTCGAGGAGACCCAGCTCAACCTCACGCGCCGCAACGCCCAGCTGGACGCGGCGCACCGCCGGTTCCAGGAACTGGTGGACGGCATCGACGGCGTCGTCTGGGAAGCCGAGCTGCCGGCATTCCACTTCACCTACGTCAGCGGCAATGCCGAAGCCATCTCGGGCTACAAGGCCGGCGAATGGATCCACAACCCGACGTTCTGGCGCGACCGGCTCTGCACGACGCCGGACGGCAAGACCGTCGAGCCGGTGCTGAACCTGGACGGACCGGGTCTGCTCAAACCGGTCGAGCATCACCTCGTGACGCCGGATGGCAGGGAGATCTGGCTGCGCAGTAACGTCATGCTGGCCGGCTCGGGCACGGGCCACCTGCAGGTGCGCGGCATCACGATCGACGTCACGCGTCAAAAGCAGTCGGAGCTGCAGCTGTTCCAGGCCGTCCACGTCGACCCGCTGACCCGGCTGCCGAACCGGCGTGCCTTCGTCGACCACCTCAACCATGCGCTGGCGCTGGCGGAGCGCAACGGGACGATGGTCGCGCTCGTCCTGATCGACCTCGACAACTTCAAGACGCTCAACGACACGCTCGGCCACGGGCGCGGCGACCAGGTGCTCGTGCGGATCGGCGAACGGCTGCGCGACTGCATCGGCCCGACCGACGTGCTGGCGCGGATGGGCGGCGACGAATTCGCCATCGCCGTCGAGGGCGGCCACCGGCTGGCGCTCAGGGCGGAGCACCTCGCCGAACGCATCCACGCAGCCTGCGCCGACAAGGTCGCGTTCGACGACCGCGAGCTGTATCTCACCCTCAGCATGGGCATCGCGCTGTATCCCCAGGACGGGCTGGATTGCCAGGCCCTCGTGCGCAGCGCCGATACCGCGCTGTACCGCGCCAAGGCCGCCGGCCGCAACGGCTGGCAGTTCTTCGACAGCTCCATGGCGCGCCAGGTCGAGCACCGCCTCGACCTGGAAACGGGCCTGCGCCGGGCGATCGACGGCGGCGAATTCCAGCTGTTCTATCAGCCGCAGCGCTCGCTGCTGGACGGCCGCATCGTCGGCGCCGAGGCCCTCGTGCGCTGGGACCGCCCCGGCCGGGGCATGGTGCCCACGCAGGAATTCATCAACGTGGCCGAGGAAAGCGGTTTCATCGTCGCGCTCGGCAACTGGGTACTGCGCGCGGCATGCTGCCAGGCCGCCGACTGGGGCCGGACCGGGCTGGCGCTGCGCATCGCCGTCAACGTCTCCGTCGTCCAGCTGCGCCAGGCCGATTTCGTCGACCAGGTGCGGCATGCCCTCGTCCTGTCCGGCCTTCCCCCGCACCGGCTGGAACTGGAAATCACGGAAGGGGCGTTCGTCGCCGATACCGTCGACGCGATCGGCAAGCTGCACGTGATCAAGACGATGGGCGTGGAGCTGGCCGTCGACGATTTCGGCACGGGCTACTCGTCGCTGTCCTACCTGAAGCAGCTGCCCGTCGACCGCCTCAAGATCGACCAGAGTTTCGTCCGCGACCTCCCGCACAGCGACGGCGACCGCGCCATCGTGCGCGCGATCCTGGCGATGGCCGCGAACCTGAACCTGGAGGTCATCGCCGAGGGGGTCGAGTCGGACGAGCAGGTCGACTTCCTGCGCGCCGAAGGCTGCCACGAGATCCAGGGGTTCGTCCTTTCGCCGGCCATCAACGCGGCCAGCTTCGCCGAGCGGTTCCTCGCCATTAACCATGTTTGACGTCGGGTCCTGTACCATACCGCCTCCGGCCACTTCCACCTGCCTTCGCCCTTGGACAGCACCCCTCTTTTCGGCTTGCGCCGCGACCTGCCCCGCGGGCGGCACCTCGTCACACCCGCGTGGTTGACGCGCGTCGCCGACGACGCATCGCGCCTGTTCGAAGTGGGATGCGGCGCGCACGACGCCTACGCCGCCGGCCATATTCCCGGCGCCGGCTACCTCGACACGACGTGGTTCGAGCACGGCCCCCTGTGGAACAAGGTCCCCGACGCGACACTCCTGCAGGTACTGCTCGCCCACGGCATCCGCCACGACGTCACCGTCGTCCTGTACGGCCGCAACGTTCTCGCGGCCGCGCGCGTCGCGCACCTGCTGCTGTACGCCGGCGTCGCCGACGTGCGCCTGCTCGACGGCGGGTTCGCGGCGTGGCAGCGCGCGGGCCTTCCCCTCGAACAGGGATCGAAGCGCCCCGGCCCAGCTGCCGACGATTTCGGTACGACGCTGCCCGCGCGGCCCGACTACCTGGTCGACATGGCCCAGGTGCGCACGCTCCTCCGGCACGGTCAGGGCACGCTGGTCAGCATCCGCACGTGGAACGAATACGTCGGCAAGACGTCCGGCTACAGCTACATCGAGGCACGGGGCGACATCCCCGGCGCGCTGTGGGGCCGCGCCGGCGAGGACGGCGACGTGAACAGCATGGCCGCATTCCATCACGCGGACGGGCGCATGAAGCCCGCGGCGGACATCCGCCGCATGTGGGGCGCGAGCGGCATCCATGCGGGCCGGCAGGCGGTGTTTTATTGCGGCACCGGCTGGCGCGCGTCGCTGGCGTTCTTCTACGCCTGGCTGATGGGCTGGGACGACATCGCCGTGTACGACGGCGGCTGGTGCGAATGGAGCCGCGATCTGGACAACCCGGTCGTGTGCAGGACCGATCTCACACCCGCGCGAGGAAGCGCCTCAGCGTCGCCGTGAACGTCGCGGGCTGCTCCAGGTTCGACACGTGCCCGCAATCGGGAATGACCACCACTTCCGCCTGCGGCAACCATGCCTTGATCGCGAGGTCGATCTTTTCGAGGTCGCCGCGCACGATCAGCACCGGCATGGACGGCCTGGCATCCGCGAGCCGGCCCGGCGCCGCGCGCCCGAGCAGCAGCCGCGGCTCGACGTGCAAGGGCTGCCAGGCCCGCCATTCGTCGATCATCCGCCACAGCGGCTGGCGCAACGCTTCGCGCCCGCTGCCGCCGTGGCCGACCAGGTCCTCCAGCCAGCGCCGCTTGAACGGGGCAACGCCCGCCGCCTTGAGCGCCGCGATGTCGGCCCGCCGCCTGGCCAGCGCCTCGGCGGTCCACGGCTCGTCCGGGCCGGGCACGTCGAACAGGTCGCCGCCGGCCATCGTGGCGCTCAGGGCGCGATCGGGATACAGCCCGATGAAGTCCGTGACGACGAATCCGCCCAGCGACAGGCCGACCAGGTGCGCGCGCCGGATGCCCAGTGCATCCATGAACTGGCGCAGGTCGTCCGCGTGCAGGAACGCCGCGTCCTCCTGCGGCGCGGACGAGCGCCCGTACCCGCGCAGGTCGTAGCGGATGACACGGTGGCCGCGTTCGAGCGCTTCCACCTGCGGCTGCCACTGGCGCCGGTCGAAGCTGTGCCCGTGCAGGAAGATGACCGGCGCGCCGCTGCCGCTGTCCTCGTAGTAGAGCTTCCCGCCGTCGACAGGGACGAGCGCGCGCTTCGTACGCGTGTCGCGGGCTTGCGCCAGCGCCGTGCGCACCATCGGCGCGTAGATCGACGAACCGAGGAAGGTGCTGTAGCCGTCCGCCACGGCCTTCCCGACATTGGCCTTGGCGATGACGACGCCCCAGACGTCGCAGGCCCTGTCGACCCAGGCGTAGGCCCCGGCCCAGCCGGGCGACGACAGCAGCAGCGGCCGGCCGTCGCGGTCCACCTCTTCGCGCCATTGGCCGAGGCCATAGATGTCCGTGCGCGCGGTGTCCTGGCGCGCGAGTTCGACGTATTCGCCGCGCTTGACCCGCGCGCCGCGCACCTGGTCCGCTTCCAGTTCGGCGATGGCCCGCGCGCTCAGGATGCGCTTGCCGCCCGCTACCCCGCCGCGCGCGATCATCATCAGGAAGCGCGCGAAATCCCGCGTCGTCGTGAAAAGGCTGCCGCCCAGCATCGGATTGAAGCCCGGCTCGGTGGACACGGGCGCGTAACCGGAATGGCGCATGCCGAGCGGGCCGGCAATGCGCGACCGGAAGATGGCGTCGAACGGCATGCCCGCCGCAAGCTCCGCCATCCGTCCGGCCACCTGCATCGCAAGGCCGCCGTATCGAAAGACCTCGCCCGGCGCGGCGGCGGCCGGCAGGTCGACGATGTGGGCGACGGCTTCCTCGAGCGTCGGATAGTCGTCGCGGCGCCGGCCTTCCGGTTGATAATCCGGATAGCCCGCCGTGTGCGACAGCAGCTGGCGCAAGGTCGCACTGCCTTTCGCATCCGTGAATTGCGGCAGGAATTTGCGGACCGGCTCGTCCCAGCGCAGCCTGCCCTCGTCGACGAGGACGGCGATCGTGGCGGCGGCCGTCCACTTGCCGGTCGAGGCCACGTGGCGGACGACGTCGGGGCCGCCGTCGCCGGCATACGCCTCGTGCAGGATGCGTTCCCCGCGCCCGATCACGAGGCCCATGCCGTCGAAATAACCGTTGTCGACACGCTCGCGCAGGCGCGCGTCGAGCCAGGAAAAATCGGGCGCCGCCCCGCCCCCGGCCGCGCCCGCGCGAGGCGCGGCCAGGGCGGACGCGGACAGGTAGAGGAAATCACGTCGCTTCATGATCCACCGTAAAAAAAAGGCACGCCGGCCGGGAGCGACATGGCGTGCCGAACTTCCGAGGAGAACGAAAGCCTGTCAGAACGAATAGCGGGCCTGGATGCCGTATCGCTTGTTCAGGGGCTGGTAGTTGGCCTGGCTGTGCGAATTGCCGTAATACGTCTCCGTTGCCGCGCCGAGGATGTTCACGCCGTCCACGACGATCGACAGCTGCCTGGTGACGTCATAGCCGATCGAGAAATCCAGCGTCCCGAGTTCCTTGGCGTAGATCGGCACGCCCTGGGCGCCCGATGAGCTGGTCGACACGACGAAGCCGTCGCGCCAGTTGTACGCGAGCCGCGCCTTGAACCTGCCCTTCTCATACATGCCGATCAGGTTGTAGCTGTTCTTCGACAAGCCTTCCAGCGGCACGGTCTTGCCGGCGAGAGCGGACGCAGCCTTCGAATCCACATACGTGTAGTTCGCCTGCAGCCCCAGGCCGTTGAACGGCGCGGGCAGCATGTCGAAGAATTGCTGGAAACCGGCTTCGACACCCTGGATCTTCGACGTGCCCGACGACTTGAACGTCGACACGTTGTACGTCTCGCCGTTGATCACGCGCTGTTCGGCCACCGTCTGGATGAAGCCGTCCACCTTCTTGTGGAAAGCGCCCAGGAAGGCCATACCGTTGCGGCCGAAGTAGTGTTCCAGCGACACGTCGAGATTCCTGGACGTGAACGGCTGCAGGTCGGGATTGCCCGCGCGGGCGTCGTGCTGGACCTGGTTGGTGATCGTCGTCGCGGCGGCCATGAAGCCGAAGTTGACCGGCGCCAGGGTCTTGGACGCGCCCAGGCGCAGGTTCAGGTCGTCGCTGAGGGCGATGTTGCCGTTGAACGAGGGCAGCATGTCGTGGCGTTTCGAATCCCGGGATTGCAGTTCCAGCGTACCTGCGGCATTCGCCCCATAGGATTCGCCGTGCAGCTTCGTTTCGATGGCGCGCAGGCCGAGATTGCCCGTCACAGGCTTGCCCGCGATCGCGAACTCGAGATTGGCCTTCAAATAGAACGCCAGCGTCTTTTCGCGATTGAGCTGGTCCTGGTCCTGGGTATTTTGTTCGCTTGCGGGCAGTCCGTACAGGGTCCGCAGCGCGCTCTGGCCCCGTACCGCCGCCGTCGTGTACGTCCAATAGGGGCCCACGTTCACCGATTCGCGTGCCGGTACCTGGTGCAGCAGGGCGGGATCGACCGTCGCCAGCGTCCTGCTGCTGTTGCAGCCGTCGATGCAATAGAAGTTGACGAAGCCGAAAGAATGGCGCGTGTAGTCGTTCGCGCGCAGGCCGAAGTCGATCGAACTGAGGATGCCGCCGTCGAACTTGTAGTTCGCGTCGAACGTCGCCGCGGTATTCCTCTGCTTGCCGTCCAGGTGGATGGCGAGCAGGTAGTTCGGGTGGTAGTTGGCGAGGTTGTTCAGGTCGATGCCGGAAACCGACAGGCCGGTCGGCGCGCCATCGTTCATCGTCATCGTCATGGTCGGCACCTTGGCGCTGATGCCCCATTCGAACAACGTGTTCACGACCGCGGTCTCGTTGTGGGCGAGGCGTGCATTGACGGTCAGCGGCCCGCCGTTGCTCCATCTGCCGCCGACATCGAACAGCTGGGACTTGCGGTGTTCGTCGCCGATGACCGACGTGTCGGTCAGCGAGTTGTTGGTGAACGTGCCGGACTTCAGGTTGTCGCTGCCGTCGCTGTTGGTGTCGCCCCAGGTGGTATACGCCGAGGTCGGCGTGCCGTGGTAGAAGCGCGCGGTCTGGAAGTTGTTACGCAGCAGATAATCGATGCCGATGTAGTTGGCGAAGAAGCTCAGGCCGGGACTGACTCGCCATTGGTAGGACGCGATCAAGGTGTCGCGGTTGCGGTCGCCGTGATGGGCGTTACCGGTGAACCGGCCGATCGGCACCGTGACGCCCTTGCCCGAGCCGGCATAGTCAGGGATCATCTCCGTCCGTTCCACCTGGTTTTCGGCCAGGCCGAAGACGCTTTCCGTGTGCGCGGCATTGAGCAGCAGTCCCATGTCGCCCACGCCCGTCTTCCAGCGGTCGCTGAACAGCACCGATGCCTGTCCCCTGGTCTTGTCCCCGGCGCCGCCGGCCATCCTGTAATTCGTGGCCTTGGCGGACACGGTCGCCGCCCTTCCCTTGAAGTCGAACGGCTGGCGGGTACGGATGTTCACGTAGCCGCCCAGTCCACCCTCGATTTCATTGGCCGACGAGCTCTTGTTGACGTCGATGCCCGCGAGGACGTCGGCCGGCAGGTCTTCGAGATCGAAGCTGCGGCCGTTGTATTCGCCGGCGCCGAACATTTCCAGCCCGTTCAGGACGACCTTGTTCTGGCCCAGGCCGCGGATCTGGATGTTGGCGCCCTCGCCCTTGCTGCGCCCCACCTGGATGCCGGGAATGCGCTGGGCGGCTTCCGCGATGTTCTGGTCGGGCAGCTTGCCGATATCGTCGGCGACGATGGAATCGGAGATCGCATCGTTGTCGCGCTTGCGGTTGCGCGCGCTCTGCAGGCTCGCGCGCATGCCGGTCACGACGACGGTCGCCGTCTCCTCCTGCTTCATGGCGCCGTCCGGCGCCGCGACGCCATCGGGCGCCGTTTGCGCATACGCGGCGCTCGCGCCGCCGAGCGCCAGCATCACGGCGCAGCAGGTCGCGCGCCGTTGCATTGGAATATGTCCCGTCACTGTCTTGTCCCCTTTGGATGTGCGGTCGGGGCCCAGGATGAAAATGGCCCCGCTCGCGTTCACACGACTCGTCAGGCCGGTTCGGGACAGCAGCTTGTCCAATGCTTCGGTGACGGTGAACGTCCCGCGCACCGCCGGCGTGTCGATCCCGGCGAGGACCTCGCCGGACGCCAGCACGTTGATGCCGGCCTGCCTGGCGAATTCGACGACCGAATTCAAGGCGGGCCCCGCCGCGATGTCGAACGGCTTGCGCGCCTCCTGGGCATGAACCACTTGCGGCAGCGCCGCAATGCTCATGCTCAGTACGACGGCAGCCGTCCTTCCGCACAGATCCGGGTACATCACGCTGTCTCCTCCCAAACCAACCTGTTCTTATCCGGAGTAATCTCCTCCGTTATCGATAACGACGAATGATGCGACGACTTCCTACGGGTCTTGCGAACATTTTTTCAGCCGCGGCCGAGCACGATCGTCTCCGCCGTGACAGTGACGGGGATCGCCAGGTACGCGCCGACGTCCTGCGCGAACAGTTCGGGCGCATCGATCTGGTATTGTCCGACCAGTTTCCGCCGCCCGAGCGCGGGGTCGGCGATGACGATCTTCTTCTCGCTATAGCGGTTGAAATCGGCCACCGCTTCGCTGAGCGTTTGATTATCGAATATCAGTTTGCCCTCCCGCCACGCGAGCTTTCTCTGCACTTCCACCGGCTGCCGGGCGACGGCGATATTCTCCGCCTGGTCCGGCACGAAGCTGCGCTCGCCCGCCGTCACCAGCCGCTTGCGCGCGCTGCCGTCGTTGCTCCATACCTCGACCGTCCCTTCCGTCACGAGCACTTCGGCGCCATTGCCGAAACGGCGCACGCCGAATGCCGTGCCGACCGCGCGCACGCGCACCTGCCCCGCCTCGACGATGAACGGTTTGGTCCTGTCCTTGGCGACTTCCAGCCACACCTCGCCCTTCTTCAGCGTCACCTGGCGTTGTTGCGGCGTCATCCTCACTTCGAGCAGGCTGCCGCTGTTGATGTCCGCGACCGACTTGTCCGCCAGCGGCACCTTGCGGAACTCGCCCTTGGCCGTGGTGAGCACGGTCTTGTCGGCGGCAAACAGGCGGGTCAGCGCGAACACGGCGACTCCGGTCGCCATGCCGCCGGCCGCCAGGAAGGCCCGCCGGGACCCCGTGCGCCGCCAGGACGCGCCGGCCCATTCCGCTTCCAGCCGTTCGCGTTTCGGGCGCAGCGATTCCTGCACGGTCGCCTGGTTGAGCGCCCGGTTGATCGCGACCGCGCGCAGATACGCGCCCTGGTGGCGGATATCCGCTTCGAACCAGGCGTCGAATTCACGGCGCTGCGCCTCGTCCAGCACGCGATCGGACTGGCGCACGACCCAGTCCATGGCTTGCCGGTCAATCGTTGACATGGCGTTTCCTTGCCGGGGGCCTGGCTTTGGCGCGCGGCGCGTCGTGGACGCCGACCCGGGCGATCATCTCCGAGATGAGCCCCATGCCCCGCATCACCTCCTTCTCGACGATGCCTTCCGAGATCGCCAGCGCTGCCGCCGTCTCGGTCTGCGACAGGCCGTAGATGCGGCGCGACATGAACACCTGCTTGCAACGGTCCGGGAGATTGGCGATGAGACCGAACACCCAGCGCAGCTCGGCGCGCGCGAGCGCGACGCGTTCCGGCGTGGGCGCCGTGTCCGGAAATTCGAACTCTTCCAGGTTGGCGACCGACTCGATGCTGACGATCGCATCGCGTCGCATCCGGTCGATGACGATGTTCTTTGCCGTGCGCACCAGGAAGCCCCTGGCCCCGCGCACGTGATCCACGCTGTCCAGCTGAAGCACCTTGTAATAGGTCTCCTGGATCACGTCGTCGACCTCGGCCGGGCCGCTGCAGACGCGGGCCAGCATCTTGCGAAGCTCGGCTTCGAAAGGCAGGAAATTCGACATGACCCACTCGACGACATCGTCATCCATAGCTCGCTCACTGGTTGCGTCTACCAGTATGACGAATAAAAAAAGTTTTTCCTACGGAATTCAAGGAAAAAGGCAGTACCGGAGGGGTGCTGGTGCTGGCCTAGCCTTCCAGCGTATCGGCCTGCGCCGCGGACTGCGCGCCGCGCGCGCCGATGCGCTTCACGAGCAGCTGGTCGATGCGGTAGTGGTCGACGTCGAGCACTTCGAAGCGCATGCCCTCGTATTCGACGCTGTCCGTCGGCTTGGGCACCTTGCGCAGCATGTACATCATGAAGCCCGCCGCCGTCTCGTAGTGGTCTTCCTCGGGCAGCGCGTCCAGTTCCAGCACGCGCTTCATGTCCGCCACCGGCGTGCTGCCGTCGATCAGCCATGAGCCGTCCTCGCGCTGCATGGCCTGCTGGTCCGCTTCCAGCGGCGTGCCCCATTTGCCCATGACGGTCACCATGATGTCGCTGAGCGTGACGACGCCGACGACGAACGCGTACTCGTTGATGACGACGGCGAACGTCTCCTTCGTGGCGCGGAAGCGATCGAGCAGCTCGGACAGGGTCAGCGCATCGGGAATGATCAGGACCGTGCGGATGCTCGATTCGTTCAGCTGGAACCGGGACTGCCGGTTCAGCAGCTGCACGAGGATGTCGCGCGTGTCCACGTAGCCGATCACCTTGTCGATCACGCCGTCGCACACGGGGAATTTCGACAGCGCGTGCGTGGCGATCTTCTGGCGGATGCTGTCCTCGGATTCGTTCAGCGTGAAGAACACGACGTTTTCCCGCGTGGTCATCGTCGACGTGACGGCGCGCGATTCCAGCTCGAACACGTTCTCGATGAAGTGCTGCTCCTGCTTCTGCAGCACGCCGGCCTGCGCGCCCGCTTCCACGACGGCCGAGATCTCGTCGAAGGTGATGCGGTCCTCGCGCGTCGTGTCGACGCCGAACACGCGGAACAGCATGTTCGCCACCCTGTTCAGCGCCCAGGCCAGCGGCTTGAACACGCGGATGACGACCAGCACCGGCCGCACGACGGCCATCGCCGTGCTCTCCGGCGCGATCATCGCGAGGCGCTTGGGCATCAGGTCGGCGAACAGCACGAACAGCGTGGTGACGAACACGAACGACAGCGCGAACGCGAGGTTGTCGCGGCCCGGCCCGTCGTAGAAGAGCGCCAGCCACTCCAGGAAAAACGGCCGCAGCGCGCCCTCCCCGAGGATGCCGCCCAGGATGGCGATCGCGTTCAGGCCGATCTGCGACGCCGCGAAGAAGTCGGCCGATTGCGCCTGCAGCGCCATCACCTTGCGCGCCCGCTCGTCGCCGGCCTCGGCCAGCAGTTTCAGCTTGATCTTGCGTGCGGCGGCCAGCGCGATTTCGCTCAGGGACAGGAAACCGGCGGCCAGCACGAGGACGGCCAGCAAGGCCAGATGTTCGAACAGATTCATGGAGCACCCGGAATAATGATGTCACTTTAACATAGGCGTAAGCCAGCTCAATTTGATATAGCGGATGGCATATTTAGTAATTGTCGAACCGCCCCGCGCTTTGCATAATCTGCTATTACGTCCACACCTCATACTGGAAATCCCGATGCAAAAGCCTCGCCTGGCCCTGATTCCCCTGTTGTTCGCGGCGACCCTGTCTCACGCGGCCACCGATCCCCTCGCCCCGACGGCGCGGTGGAGCGCCTATACCGCCGGCCACGCGGCCACGCCGCCGATGGGCTGGAGCAGCTGGAACGCGTTCGGCACCGACATCGACGAAGCGAAGATCCTCGGCGCGGCCCAGCGCCTCGTGGACAGTGGACTCGCGGCCAAAGGCTACCGCTACGTCAACATCGACGACGGCTGGGCGCTGCGCCGCAACCAGCCGGACGGCCGCCTGATCGCGCGTCCCGACCGCTTCCCGTCCACGGCGAACGGCGGGTTCCGTCCGTTCACCGACAAGATCCACGCGATGGGCCTGAAGGCCGGCATCTACTCGGACCTGGGCCGCAACACCTGTTCTCAGGCGTACGGCGGCGACGACCCCAACCTGCCGAAGGGCAGCGTGCTGGAACGCGAAGTGGGCCTGTACGGCCACATCGACCAGGACATCACCCTGTTCTTCCGCGACTGGGGCTTCGACTTCATCAAGGTCGACGGCTGCGGCCTGCGCGCGTACGGCGCGGACAGCCCGAAAGTCAAGACGGGCGACTATCGGGCGCTGAAGCCGGTGCTGGACCTGGAATCCGTCGCCCGCTCGGACATCCCGGCCGTGCAGGCCGAATTCACGCAGATCAACGAGGCGCTGAAACGCAACAATCCGGACGGCGACTACATGCTGTCGCTGTGCGTCTGGGGTTCCGCCGACGTGCGCGCGTGGGGCAAAAACTTCGGCAACATCTCGCGCACGAGCGACGACATCCGTCCGAACTGGCCCCGCCTGCTGAGCAACTACGACAGCGCGGCGCGGCGCGAGCTGTACGGCCATCCGGGCAGCTGGAACGACCCGGACATGCTGTTCATCGGTTCGGGCGATTTCGATGCGAACCACATCACGGAGGCGAAGTCGCACTTCGCGCTGTGGGCCATGCTGAATTCGCCGCTGTTTACGGGCGCCGACCTGCGCACGACGCCGCAGGCGCTGATGGACATCTTCGGCAACGCCGACATCATCGCGCTGAACCAGGACCCCGCCGGCAACCAGGCCGTGCTCGCGTACGACGCCGACGACGTGCAAATCCTCGTCAAGACGCTCGCGTCGGGCGACAAGGCCGTCGCCATCTTCAACCGCGGCATCGCAGCCATCGACGCCGACCTCACGGCCGACCACCTCAAGCTCCGCAAGGACGGCAAGATCACGCTGACCGATCTCTGGTCGAAGGAAGCAACCTCGTTCACGAACGAGACCAAGGTGAAGGTCGCGCCGCGCGAGACGCGCATCTTCCGCGTCCAGGGCGCGCGCGCGCTGGCGGACGGCCTGTACCTGTCGGAGCAGCCGGGCAGCGTGAACCCGGCCGTCGACGGCGTGACGAAGCCGACGGCGGATCCGACCGTGTTCCGTTCGTCGTTCGGCTGGAGCGGCACCAAGGGCGGCGGTGAACGTCCGATGTACGCCGGCTTCGGCGGCGCGCGCGCGGACAGCACGCCCTACGGCCAGTGGCTGCAGATCGCGGGCAAGCGCTACGACGCCGGCATCGGCATCCTGGCCAACTCGCGCCTGGAAGTGCGCAACCACGACTACCGCCGCCTGGAGACCAAGGTCGGCGTCGACGATTCCGCGCAGGACCGCACGCACGGCGTGACCTTCCTCGTCTACGGCGACGGCAAGCTGCTGGCGAAGAGCAAGGCCCTGCGCTGGGGCCAGCCGGCGCAGGCGCTGAGCGTCGACGTCGGCGGCGTCAAGCTGATCGAACTGGTGGCGAAGAGCACGGGCGGCGCCAACGAGCAGCTGCCGGTCACCTGGGGTGACGCGGCGCTGACCCGGGCGCGCTGACGAGTGCGGGGCTGCTGCGGCGTGCCGCCAGCTCCTGCTCCAGCCTGACGTCGCGGCCGTAGATGTCCGCGGCGAAGCGCGCACCGCCCTCGCCGTCGGCGATGGCGGTCGCGTAGAACAGCACGACGGGAATCGAACGCGGCAGGTCGACGTGCTTCGTCGGCCCCGGCTGCAGCGCCTCCTGGATCGCATCCGCGCTCCACTGGCGCTGCCCGCCGAGCACGTACTGCGCCAGCGCGGCCGGATGCTCGACGCGGATGCAGCCGTGCGACAGGTCGCGCCGGCTGCGTTCGAACAGCTCGCGCGCCGACGTCGAGTGCAGATAGATATCCATCGGGTTCGGCATCGCGAACTTGATCGGCCCCAGCGAATTCTTCGCACCCGGGCGCTGGCGCACGCGCGCCCGGCCCGCCTTCAGGTCCGCCACGCTCGCATTGGGCGGCACCGTCTCCATGTCATGCTGCTTCAGGTACGCGGGATTGCGCGCGAGCTTCGGCAGGATCTCCTTGTCCAGGATGCTGCGCGGGACGTTCCAGTACGGGTTGAATTCGAGGTAGCGCATCTGCCCGACGAACAGCGGCGTTTCCGTCTTGACGGCGGAGCCGACGACGACCCGCATCTCGAGCGGCGGCTCCGTGCTGCCGTTCTGCAGTGCCCACAGGCGGTAGGCAGGCAGGTCGACGACGATCAGCGGGCCGGGACCGAAATCCGGCAGCCAGCGCAAGCGCTCCAGCGTCAGTTCCAGCTGGCGCACGCGCTGCGCGGGCGGCACGTTGAGCGCATTGACCGTGCCGCGGCCCAGCACACCGTCTTCCTCCAGCCCGTGGCGGGACTGGAAGTGCCGCACGCCCTCTTCCAGCTTGTCGCCATAGATCCCTTCGGCGGGCGCCGGCGCATCGGCCGGCAGATCGCCCAGCAGCACGAGGCGCTCGAACAGCGCCTGCGCATCGGGGTACGCCCCGCCCGGCTTGACCTTCGCCTGCGGCACGAGCAGCGCCGGATACGGCTGCTTCGCCAGCTCGCGGTAATGCGCCAGCGCCGCCTTGACCTGCGCGTACAGCGGCAGCTGCGGCTCGGCCGCCTGCACCGCGTCGCGCAGCTTGCCGGCCGCAAGCCCCGCGCGCAGGCGCTCGACCGGGTCGTAGCGCTTCAGGCGCGCGTCGGACTTGCCGGAATGGTATTCGGAACGCACGCGGCCCACGCGCAAATCGGCCAGGTAGTGCAGCATCGCGGCAGTCAGGGCGACATCGAATTTGGCCGGATCGGCATGACCGGATCGCAGTTGCTGCTGCAGTTCATCGGCCCCGTAGTCCTGCGGGTCGAGACCTTGGACCGGCGCCTGGCGCAGCACCCACAGCGCGGCGGCTGCGGTCTGCGGGTTCCACGCGGGCGCATGCTTGCGCGGCGCGTAGAAGCGGTCGAGCCAGCCGCGTTCGTCGTAGGGACCGGGCAACGGCGCAGCCTGCGCACGGATGGCCGCGGGGATGGACTGGGCGAAGGTGAAACGGGGTACGAGGGCGGCCGCGCAGAACACGAGCGCGGCGCCGATTTTCAGGCTGGACTTCATGGATGCTTTCGGACTTCGGCAACGATACATTACCGATGAGCATCATACCCGCAACACGTAACATCAGCGCGTACGATTGGTCACGAGGATCGCGCGGAAGTCATTGACATTGGTGAGCGTCGGACCGGTCACGACGGCATCGCCCAGCGCCTGGAAAAAGCCGTGGCCGTCATTGCGGTCGAGGCTGTGCAGCGGAAGAATGCCCAGCCCGAACGCCCGCGCCAGGGTCGTGGGCGAAAAATAACCGCCCGCGATCTCGTCCTGGCCGTCGACGCCATCCGTGTCGCCCGCGAGTCCGTGCACGCCAGACTCGCCCCGCAACGCGATGGCGGCCGCCAGCAGGAATTCGACATTGCGGCCACCGCGTCCGTCGCCGCGCACCGTCACCGTCGTCTCGCCGCCCGACAGCAGCACGCAGGGCGCGGCGAACGGCTGTTCGTGGCGTGCCACCTGCAGCGCCATGCCGGCCATGACCTTGCCGACGTCGCGCGCTTCGCCCTCGATGCTGTCGCCGAGGATGTGCGCGGCTATCCCCGCTTCCCGGGCCACGCGGGCCACCGCGTCGAGCGCCATCTGCGGCGTCGCCACCAGCCGCACCTCGTGGCCGGCCAGGCGCGGGTCGCCCGGCTTGACGGATTCCCCTGCCCCGCTTTCCAGCACCGTGTTCACGTGCGGCGGAAGGTCGATGCCGTAGCGGCGCACGATGGCCAGCGCGTCGGCGCAGGTGCTCGGGTCGGCGACGGTCGGGCCGGACGCGATGTTGCACGGGTCGTCGCCCGGCACGTCCGACACGAGCAGGGTCACGACGTGCGCCGGGTGGCAGGCAGCCGCCAGCCGTCCGCCCTTGATGGCCGACAGGTGGCGCCGCACGCAATTCATCTCGCCGATACTGGCGCCCGACGCGAGCAACGCACGGTTGACGGCCTGCTTGTCTTCCAGCGAGATACCGGGCAGCGGCAGCGGCAGCAGAGATGAACCGCCGCCGGAGATCAGGCACAGCACCGTGTCGTCCGCATCCAGCCCACGTACCAGGTCGAGCATGCGCCCGGCTGCGTGGAATCCCGCCGCGTCGGGCACCGGGTGCGCGGCCTCGACGATCTCGATGCGTTCGCAAGGCACCGCATAGCCATAGCGCGTCACCACGAGCCCGGCCAAAGGTCCGGGATAATGCCGCTCCACCGCGCGCGCCATCGCCGCCGATGCCTTGCCGGCGCCGATCACGACAAGCCGGCCGCGTGGCGCCGGCGGCAGGTGCGGCGGGACGCAGTGTTCCGGTTGCGCCGCCGCGATGGCGGCCTTGAACAGCGCTTCAAGCAGCTTGCGTCCGTTGATGGTCTCGTTGTTCATGCCGATGCTTTCTGGTGCTTCATCAAGGGGACGGCGACCGGATCGCTTTCCGGCGCCGGGACATGGTCGACGTGTTCGCCGTCGAGGATGCGCCGCATCCGGTCACGGTCGACCGCACCGACCCAGCGTCCGATCACGACGGTGCCCACGGCATTGCCGATCGTGTTGGTGATGGCCCGCGCCTCGGACATGAAGCGGTCCACGCCCAGCAGCAGCACCATGCCGGCGACGGGGATCTTGCCCATCGATGCGAGTGTGGCCGCCAGCGTGATGAAGCCGGAGCCGGTGACGCCGGCCGAACCTTTCGAGGTGATCATCAGCACGCCCAGCACGACGAACTGGTCGACGAGCGTCAGCGGCGTGTTGGTGGCCTGGGCGATGAAGATCGCGGCCATCGTGTAATAGATGCACTGGCCGTCGGGATTGAACGTGACGCCCGCCGGCACGACGAGGCCGACGACCGGCCGGGACACGCCCAGATACTCCAGCTTGCGCATCAGTTGCGGCACGACCGATTCGGACGAGCTGGTGCCGAGCACCGTGAAGATTTCGTCGCCGATGAAGCGCAGGAATTTCCACAGGCTGAAACCGGACACGCGCGCGATCGCACCGAGGACCACGACCACGAACATCGCGCATGTCAGGTACATGGCGCCCATCAGCTGGCCGAGCGACAGCAGCGTGCCGAGCCCGTACTTCCCGACCGTAAACGCGATGGCGCCGAATGCGGCGAGCGGCGCGATCCGCATGATCATCGCAAGCACGATGAACATGCCGCTGCTGAAGGCATCGAGCATGTCGACGACCGGCTTCGCGTGGCGGCCCATGCGCGACAGCGCGATGCCGAACAGCGTGCCGAACACGAGGATCTGCAGGATGTCGTTCTTCGCCAGCGCGTCGATGGCGCTGGTCGGGACCATGTTCAGCAGGAAGTCGACGACGCCGGCCGATTTCTGGGCCGCCGCCGTGTAGGTGTGGATGCTCTTGCCGTCGAGGGTGGCCGGATCGACGTTCATGCCGACGCCGGGGTGGAGCAGGTTCACGACGACGAGCCCGATCAGCAGCGCAAACGTCGACATGACCTCGAAATAGATCAGGGCGCGCGCGCCCACGCGGCCCAGTTCCTTCATGCTTTCCATCTTCGCGATGCCCAGTACGACCATCGCGAAGATGACCGGTGCGAACACCATCTTGATGAGCCGGATGAACAGATCACCCAGCGGCTTCAGGTCGGTGCCGAGGGCGGGATGGAAATACCCCAGCAACCCGCCCGCCACGACCCCGACCAGTACCTGGACGTAGAGCCTTCCAAACAAACGCTTGATCATGATGTCTCCTGGTTATGCTGCTTCGGTCCCCGGCTCTTGGCGGCCGGTCGGGGCCGTGAACGGAATCAGGCGGCCGCGCGTTCCTGGCCGGCGGCCAGGATGCGGCACACGGCCTGCGTGACGTCCGCCGTCGTCGCCGTGCCGCCCAGGTCGCGGGTGTGCAGCGACGGCGTGGCGGTGGCGCTTTCGATGGCGCGCATCAGCTGCTGCGCAGCGTCCGTCTCGCCAAGGTGCTCGAGCAGCATCACGACCGACCAGAACGTGCCGATCGGGTTGGCGAGGCCTTTGCCCATGATGTCGAACGCGGAGCCGTGGATCGGTTCGAACATCGACGGAAAGCGGCGCTCCGGATCGATGTTCCCGGTCGGCGCAATCCCGAGGCTGCCGGCCAGCGCGGCGGCCAGGTCGGAGAGGATGTCGGCGTGCAGGTTGGTCGCGACGATCGTGTCGAGCGTGGCGGGACGGTTGACCATGCGTGCCGTCGCCGCGTCGACGAGTTCCTTGTCCCACTTCACGTCCGGAAATTCGCTCGCCACCTGGACCGCGACCTCGTCCCACATCACCATCGCATGGCGTTGCGCATTGCTCTTGGTGATGACGGTCAGCTGCTTGCGCGGCCGCGACTGGGCCAGCTTGAACGCAAACCGGAGGATGCGCTCGACGCCGACGCGCGTCATCATGCTGACGTCCGTCGCAGCTTCGATCGGGTGGCCCTGGTGCACGCGGCCGCCCACGCCCGAGTACTCGCCTTCCGAGTTCTCGCGTACGATGACCCAGTTCAGGTCTTGCGGCGCGCAGCGCTTCAGCGGGCCATCGATCCCGGGCAGGATGCGCGTCGGGCGCACGTTGGCGTACTGGTCGAAACCCTGGCAGATCTTGAGGCGCAGGCCCCACAGCGTGATGTGGTCGGGGATATCCGGGTCGCCGGCGGAGCCGAACAGGATCGCATCCTTGTCGCGCAGGGCGTCGAGGCCATCGGCCGGCATCATCACGCCGTGGCGGCGGTAGTAGTCGCCGCCCCAGTCGAAATCCTCGAACGCGAAGTTGAAACGGCTGCTGCCGGCGGCCAGCGCTTCGAGCACCTGGCGCCCTGCGGGCACCACTTCCTTGCCGATGCCGTCGCCGGGAATGGTTGCGATCTGATACGTCTTCATGGTTCCTCTCTCCTGTCTGGGTAACGATGGAGCGACTGTAAGCGGTGGACGGGCGCAAAAATGGTGGCTAAACTTAATCCGGCTTTAACTTGAAATTAAAAATGACATGATAAAAATGATATGACTACGGGGTTGCAACCGGCCGAACTGGGCTTTTTCGTGGCACTGGCCACCAACGGCAGCCTGAGCGGCGCAGCGCGCGAACTCGGCATCACGCCGGCGGCCGTTAGCAAGCGGCTGTCGCAGATGGAAGCGCGGCTCGGCGTGCCGCTGGTGAACCGGACGACGCGCCGCATGAGCCTCACGCCGGACGGCGACCTGCTGCTTGAGCACGGCCGCCGCATCCTCGGCGAGATTGCCGACCTGGACCAGATGCTGAGCGCATCGAAGGGCCAGCCGAAGGGCCAGCTGCGCGTGAACGCCACGCTGGGTTTCGGCAGACTGCACATCGCGCCCGCCATTTCGCAATACGTGCTGCGCTACCCGGAAGTCGACGTGCAGTTGCAGCTGTCGGTCAAGCCGCCACCGCTGACGGAGGACCAGTTCGACGTCTGCATCCGCTTCGGCGAGCCGGGCGACACGCGCGTCATCGCGAAGAAGCTGGCGAACAACCGCCGCCTGCTCTGCGCGTCGCCGAAGTACATCGCGACGCATGGCGAACCGTCGACGCCGGCGGAACTGGTGCGCCACAACTGCATCTGCATCCGCCAGGGCGACGAGGCCTACGGCACGTGGCGCCTGTACAAGGACCGGGTGGACGATGCCGGCGAACTGGTGAAGGTACGCGGCAATCTGACGACGAACGATGGCGAGATCGCCGTCAACTGGGCGCTCGACGGCCACGGCATCCTGATGCGGGCGGAGTGGGACGTCGAGCGCTATCTCGACAGCGGACGCCTCGTCCAGATCCTGCCGCAGTACCGCACGCCGGACGCCGACATCTACGCGGTCTACCCGCAGCACCAGCACCAGTCGTCGCGCGTGCGTACGCTCATCGCCTTTTTGACGCAGGCGTTCGAGCGCTTTGCGCAGGATCGCTAGCGGGCGTCACCCTGCCTGGCGCGCGTCGCCAGCCAGCACAGGATCGCGCCGCCGCACACCATCGCCGCGCCCTGCCAGAACGCGGGCGACAGCGGCGCGCGCAGCAGAAAGGACGACAGCGCCGCCGACAGCACGGGGATGAAGTACGACGCCCCTGCCAGGACCGTCACGTTCCCGTGCAGGATGCCGATGTTCCACGCGCCGTAGCCGAAGCCCATGGCGCCCGCGGCCAGCAGCAGGTAGACGACGGCCTCGATACTGAAATCCATGCGACCGCCGCCCTCCAGCAGGTACTTGATCCACAGCGTCGCGGACACGAGGATGAAGAACAAGGTGACGCCATTTTTCCCTTCCGCGATCCGCGCCGTCACGACGCAGTACGCGGCCCAGATGACGGCGCCGGCGAAGGCCAGGCCATAGCTGAGCGGGTTGGCGCGCACGTTGCGCAGCATGCCGGCCGGATCGACGCCCTGCGCGCCGCCCAGCACCCAGCAGATGCCGACGATGGACAGCACGAACCCCGGCACGATGAGGAAGTTGGCCTTCTGCCGGTTGAACAGGATGCTTGCCACGATGGTGAATGTCGGCCACAGGTAGTTGACCATCCCGACCTCGATGGCCTGCCGCGCCGTGTCGGCGTAGCCGATCGACAGCGACAGGCACAGTTCATACGTCACGAACAGCAGGCTGCCCCAGACCAGGTAGCAGCGCGGCAGGCGCGCCTGTCCCACTGACAGCAGCAGGAACACCGACGCCACGCTGTACATCAGCGCCGCCCCGCCCGTGGGACCCAGGTGGACGCTGACGCTGCGGATCAGGCCGACGATGGCGCTCCACAGCAGGATGGCCGTCAAGCCGACCAGGGTGGCCTTGTGCATGCCTATAACGCTTCCTTGACGTGCGGGATGCCCAGGTCGTCGTAGACCGAATACACGGCGGCCAGCATGCCTTCCAGCTCGGGCGAGCGGTCCATGTGGCGCACGCTGAAGAAGATCGGCGAGACGGCATGCTTGTCCTCGATGCGCCGGTATACGACGTGCCGGTGATGCATGCCCTGCACGCTCTCCGGCACGACCGCGATGCCCTGCCCGGCCGCCACGAGGCCCATCGCGATCTGCAGTTCGCGCACTTCCGTCACGTGGTCCGGCGTCAGGTTCGCTTCGCGGAACGCGGCCAGCACCTGGTCGGCAAAGCTCGGCCGCGGCGCCTTCGGATACACGAGCAGCGCCTCGTGGATCAGGTCCGTCAGGCGCAGGTTGCCCTCTTTCTCCGCGAGGCGGTGGCCGGGGAACAGCGCCACCACCATCGGCTCCTCGCGCAGCAGGATACGGCGGATGCTCGTGTCCTCGCTCTTCAGGCGCCCGAACCCCACGTCGATGCGCCCTTCCTTCAACGCCTTGAGCTGTTCCACCGTCGTCATCTCGTGCAGGGTCACTTCGACCTCGGGATGGTTGTCGCGGTAGCGGCGGATGATGTCCGGCAGCAGGCCGTACAAGGTCGAGGCGACGAAGCCGACGGACAGCGTCCGTTCCAGCTTGCCCACGCGCTGCGTCATCGTGCGCAGGTCGCGCACCTGGTCGAGCAGCGGCTTCGCATGCGCCAGGAAAAAGGCGCCGGCTTCCGTCAGGCGCAGCGGCCTCACGCCCTTTTCGATCAGGGTCACGCCCAGGTCTTCCTCCAGTTGCTGGATCTGCCGGCTCAGCGGCGGCTGGGCGATGTGCAGGCGCTCGGCGGCGCGCGTGAAATTCCGTTCTTCCGCGACCGCGACGAAGTAGCGCAGGTGCCTTAATTCCATTATCGATACCTATAGGGTATTGAAACCATACCAAAACGGTGTTGGACGCCCCTCATTTCCGGGAATATCGTGTCTTCACCTCAGCGAATTATACGCAAATAATATGATTCAACATATCGAAACCTTCCTGCTCGACGTGCCGACGATCCGGCCGCACAAGCTCTCCGTCGCGACGATGAACACGCAGACCCTTGTGCTCGTCCGGGTGCGTTGCGCCGACGGCATGACCGGCTGGGGCGAGGCCACCACAATCGGCGGCCTGGCCTACGGCGAAGAGAGCCCGGAAAGCATCAGGGCCAATATCGACACCCACATCGCCCCGCTGCTGCTCGGCATGGACGCCGCCCAGCCCGCGAAGGCGATGGCGAAGGTGCGCAAGGCCATCCAGGGCAACCGCTTCGCCAAGTGCGCGCTGGAGACGGCGCTGCTGGATGCGCATGCGCGCCGCCTGGGCGTACCGCTGTCCGACCTGCTGGGCGGCCGCGTGCGCGACGCGCTGCCCGTGGCCTGGACGCTGGCCAGCGGCGACACAGCGAAGGACATCGCGGAAGCGGAACACATGCTGGAGATCCGCCGCCACCGCATCTTCAAGCTGAAGATCGGCCTGCGCAGCGTGGATGCCGACGTCGCCCACGTGCTGGCGATCAAGCGCGCGCTGGGCGACCGCGCCAGCGTGCGCGTCGACGTCAACCAGGCCTGGAGCGAGCTTGATGCGGTGCGCGGCATCGCGCAACTGGAAGCCGGCGGCATCGACCTGGTCGAGCAGCCCGTGAAAGCCCATCACACGGCGATGCTGGGCCGCCTCACGCGCCGTTTCGACGTCGCGATCATGGCCGACGAGGCGCTGCACGGTCCGGTCGATGCACTCACGCTGGCCCGCTCGGACGCCGCCGACGTCTACGCCGTCAAGATCGCGCAGTCCGGCGGCCTGTTCGCGGCGCTGGAAGTGGCGACCGTAGCCCGGCTCGCCGGCATCGGCCTGTACGGCGGCACGATGCTCGAAGGCGGCATCGGCACCGCGGCCACCGCGCACGTCTGCGCGACGTTCGCGGAGCTCGAATGGGACACGGAACTGTTCGGTCCCCTGCTGCTGACCGAGGAAGTGCTGCGCGAACCGCTCGTGTACCGCGACTTCGAACTGCAGGTGCCGACCGGCCCCGGTCTCGGCGTCGAGATCGACACCGACAGGCTGCGCAGCCTGCAACGCAAATAACGACACAGGAGACCACCATGCTGTTCCACGTCCGAATGAACGTCAACCTGCCCGCGTCGATGCCGCTTGAGGAAGCCGCGACGCTCAAGCAGACCGAAAAGGATCTCGCCCAGCGCCTGCAGCGCGAGGGCAAGTGGCGCCACCTGTGGCGCATCGCCGGGCAGTACGCCAACGTCAGCATCTTCGACGTCGACAGCGTCGACGAGCTGCACACGCTGCTGACGTCCCTGCCCCTGTTCCCGTACATGCACATCGACGTGATGCCGCTGTGCCGCCATCCCTCGTCCGTCCGTGACGGCGACTTCTGACCCCAACCATAAAAGGAGACCTGAAATGAACCACGCAGACATCGAACGACTGGCCCACAGCTGGGTCGTGGACGCCGCCGACCGCCCCGCCGACCCGCGCGTGCAGCAGGTGGTGCTGCGCCTGCTGGGCGACCTGTGCAAGACGATCGAGGACCTCGACATCACCCCGACGGAATTCTGGCACGGCGTGGCCTACATGTCGGCCGCGGGCGCCGCCAACGAACTGGGCCTGCTGGCCGCGGGCCTGGGCCTGGAACGCTTCCTCGACATCCGCGCCGACGAGGCGGAGCAGAAGGCCGGCCTGGAAGGCGGCACGCCGCGCACGATCGAGGGTCCGCTGTACGTGGCCGGCGCGCCGGAAAGCGTCGGCTTCGCCCGCCTGGATGACGGCACGGAGGCGGACAAGGGCGAGGTCCTGTTCATGCAGGGCACCGTGTTCGACCAGGACGGCAAGCCGCTGCCGGGCGCGAAGGTCGAGGTGTGGCACGCGAACCTGACGGGCAACTACTCGTTCTTCGACCAGACGCAGTCGCCGTTCAACCTGCGCCGCACCATCGTGACGGACGACCAGGGCCGCTACCAGTTCCGCAGCATTATCCCGGTCGGCTATGGCTGCCCGCCGGACGGCACGACGCAGCAGCTCCTGAACCTGCTGGGCCGCCACGGCCAACGCCCCGCGCACATCCACTTCTTCGTCAGCGCCCCGGATCATCGCAAGCTGACCACGCAGATCAACATCGACGGCGACGAGTACCTGTGGGACGACTTCGCGTTCGCCAGCCGCCCGGGCCTGGTGCCGGCCGTGAACCGCATCGACGACCCGGCGCAATTGGACGCCAAACGTGTCGACAAGCCGTTCGCGTCGATCGACTTCGACTTCCACCTGTACCACGAGACCGCCGCCGCGCCGACCACGCTGGTCGACCGTCCGCGCGCCGCCGCCTGAGGACACGCCATGATCCCCATCGTTCCTGTCGACGCGTTCAAGCCGAAACGCCTTGACGACTACATGATCGAAGACGCGCAAACGGGCGACCACCGCCTGCACCGCAGCGCCTTCACCGACGAGGCCCTGTTCGAACTCGAGATGAAGCACATCTTCGAGGGTAACTGGATCTACCTGGCGCACGAGAGCCAGGTCGCCAACGTCAACGATTACTACACGACGCACATCGGTCGCCAGCCGGTGTTCATCGCCCGCAACAAGAGCGGCGAGCTGAATGCGTTCATCAACGCGTGCAGCCACCGCGGCGCCCAGCTGTGCCGCCACAAGCGGGGCAACAAGGCGACGTACACCTGCCCGTTCCACGGCTGGACCTTCAACAACAGCGGCAAGCTGCTGAAAGTGAAGGATCCGGAATCGGCCGGCTATCCGGAATGCTTCAACAAGGAAGGCTCGCACGACCTGAAAAAACTGGCGCGCTTCGCCAACTACAAGGGCTTCCTGTTCGGCAGCCTGAATCCGGACGTCGAACCGCTGGAAGCCTTCCTCGGCGAGGCCGGCAAGATCATCGACATGATCGTCAACCAGTCGCCGGAAGGGCTGGAAGTACTGCGCGGTTCGTCGACCTACACGTTCGAAGGCAACTGGAAGCTGCAGGCCGAGAACGGCGCCGACGGCTACCACGTGACGGCCGTGCACTGGAATTACGCGGCCACGACGAACCGGCGCAAACAGGAGCAGGCCGCCGGTGAAGACAAGATCCGCGCCATGGACGCCGGCAACTGGGGCCGCCAGGGCGGCGGCTTCTACGCCTTCGAGCACGGCCACATGCTCCTGTGGTCGCAGTGGGCGAATCCGGAAGACCGCCCGAACTTTGCGCGCCATGCCGAGTACACGGAAAAATACGGCAAGGCGACGGCCGACTGGATGGTCGGACGCTCGCGCAACCTGTGCCTGTACCCGAACGTGTACCTGATGGACCAGTTCAGCTCCCAGATCCGCGTGCTGCGCCCGCTGGCCGTGGACAAGACCGAGGTGACGATCTACTGCATCGCGCCGAAGGGCGAATCGGCGGAGGCGCGCGCCCACCGCATCCGCCAGTACGAGGATTTCTTCAACGTCAGCGGCATGGCGACGCCGGACGACCTGGAAGAATTCCGTGCCTGCCAGCAGGGCTACAACGGCGCCGCCATGCAGTGGAACGACATGTGCCGCGGCGCCACGCACTGGATCCACGGCGCGGACGACGCGGCGAAGGACATCGGCCTCGCCCCCGTGATGAGCGGCGTGCGCACGGAGGACGAAGGGCTGTACACGATCCAGCACCGCTACTGGCTCGATGTCATGAAGAAGGCGTTCGACACGAAGGGGGACGCAAAATGAGTACGGTCACGATCCAGGATATCCAGGCCTTCCTCTACCGCGAAGCGCGCCTGCTCGACGACGAACAGTGGGACGACTGGCTCCAGTGCTACGACGCGAACGCCCGCTTCTGGATGCCGTCGTGGGACGACGACGGCACGCTGGTCCAGGACCCGGAGCGCGAGATCTCGCTGATCTTCTATCCGAGCCGCCAGGGCCTCGAAGACCGGATCTTCCGCATCAAGACGGAACGCTCCAGCGCGACGATCCCCGATACGCGCACGAGCCACAACATCGCCAACGTGGAGCTCGAACAGGTCGACGGTACGCGCCACACGGTGCGCTTCAACTGGCACACGCTGAGCCACCGCTACCACACCGACTTCAGCTATTTCGGCATGTCCCGCTACGTGATCGACTTTTCGGGTCCGCAGCCGAAGATCCTGGAAAAGTACGTCGTCCTGAAGAACGACTACATCAGCCAGGTGATCGACATTTATCACATCTAATCAAGCAGGAGACGGTCATGAGTCACACGATCGCGCTGCAGTTCGAGGACGGCGTCACGCGCTTCATCGGCTGCAACCCCAACGAAAAACTGTCCGACGCGGCCTACCGCCAGAAGGTCAACATCCCTCTCGACTGCCGCGACGGCGCCTGCGGCACCTGCCGCGGGCTGTGCGAGTCGGGCAGCTACGACATGCCGCCGGACAGCTACATCGAGGATGCCCTCGAGGAGAAGGATGCGCGCGCCGGCTACGTGCTGGCCTGCCAGATGCGCCCGACGTCCGACTGCGTCGTGCGCATCCCTGCCACGTCCGCCGCCTGCAAGACCGGCGTCGGCGACTTCCCCGGCACCGTCACCGCCGTGGAACAGCTGTCGCCGTCCACGATCCGTTTTACGATCGCGCCGGACCATCCGGAGCAGCTGGACTTCCTGCCCGGCCAGTACGTGAACGTGACGGTGCCGGGAACGGACCAGACCCGGTCGTACTCGTTCAGCTCCGCGCCCGGCGCAGATCAGGCCAGCTTCGTCGTGCGCAACGTGCCCGATGGCTTGATGAGCACCTGGCTGACGACCCGGGCGCAGGCCGGGCAACCCGTCTCGTTCTCCGGCCCGTACGGCAGCTTTTATCTGCGGCCCGTGCAGCGTCCCGTGCTGATGCTGGCCGGCGGCACCGGCATCGCGCCGTTCCTGTCCATGCTCGATGTGTTGGCGGCCAAGGGCTTCCCGCATCCGGTGCGCCTCGTGTACGCCGTGACCAACGACCACGACCTGGTCGGCCTCGATCAGCTTGACCACATCGCGGCCGCACATCCGCAGTTCCAGTACGTGACGTGCGTGGCGGCGGCGTCCAGCACGCATGCGCGCAAGGGCTATGCGACGGCGCACGTCGAACCGGGCTGGATGAACGGCGGCGACGTCGACGTCTACCTGTGCGGCCCCGTGACTATGGTCGACGCGGTGCGCGGCTGGCTGGATGCCAGCGGCGTAAAGCCCAACGCTTTCCACTTCGAGAAGTTCTCGGCCACGAGCACCGCGGGGGTGCCGGCATGATGCATCCGGACCGGTTCAAGGACAAGGTGATGGTCATCACCGGCGCCGCCCAGGGCATCGGCCGCGGCGTTGCGCTGGCCGCGGCCGCGGAAGGCGCGCGGCTCGTGCTCGCGGATCGCTCGCCGCTCGTGCACGAGGTCGCGCAGGAGACGGGTGCGCAAGCCGTCGTCGTCGAGGCCGACCTCGAGACGTGGGCCGGTGCGTCCACGCTGGCGACGCGCGCGCTGGAGGTCCACGGCCGCATCGACGTCCTCGTCAACAACGTGGGCGGCACGATCTGGGCCAAGCCCTTCCAGGAATACGAGCCCGACCAGATCGAGGCCGAGATCCGCCGCTCGCTGTTCCCGACCCTGTGGTGCTGCCGCGCCGTGCTCCCCGCGATGATCGCCGCGCGGGCCGGCGCCATCGTCAACGTGTCGTCGGTGGCCACGCGCGGCATCTACCGCATCCCCTATTCCGCGGCGAAAGGCGGCGTCAACGCGCTGACGGCCAGCCTCGCGATGGAGCACGCGCAGGACGGCATCCGCGTGAACGCCGTCGCCACCGGCGGCACGGAGGCGCCGCCGCGCAAGGTGCCGCGCAACCCGAAGCCGCTGAGCGAACAGGAACAAGCGTGGTACCAGGGCATCGTCGACCAGACGACGGCGACGAGCCTGATGCACCGCTACGGCACCATCGCCGAGCAGGTGGCGGCGATCCTGTTCCTCGCCTCAAGCGAGGCATCGTACATCACCGGCACGGTCCTCCCCGTGGGCGGCGGCGATCAGGGGTGAACGATGAGATACGTTGATATTGACGACGTCCGCCTGCACGTGCGGACCGATGGCGATCCCGCGCGGCCCTGCATCGTGCTGTCGAATTCCCTCGGCACGGACCTGTCGATGTGGGACCCGCAGGCCGCCGTGCTGGCCCGCGACTATCACGTCGTGCGCTACGACACGCGCGGCCACGGCCTGTCCGGTCGCAGGTCCGGGCGTAATACGGCACCCGTGACGCTCGACCGCCTCGGCAGCGACGTCGTCGGCCTGCTCGACGCGCTGGAGATTCAGCGCGCGCACTTCTGCGGCATCTCGATGGGCGGCATGATCGGTCAATGGCTGGGCATCCACGCGCCACAGCGCCTGGACAAGCTCGTGCTGGCCAACACCGCGGCGCGCATCGGCACGCATGAGGGCTGGACCGCGCGCGCCGCCCAGGTACGGGCCGGCGGCATGGATGGCGTGGCCGACGGCGCCGCGGCGCGCTGGTTCACGCCGGCCTTCGGCGCGCGCTCGCCCGGGCTCGTCGAGGCGATGCTCGTCCGGCTGCGCGAACAGGACCCGCAAGGCTATGCGGCGTGCTGCGATGCGCTGGCGCAGGCGGACCTGCGCGCCGACATCGCCGCCATCCGCTGCCCGACGCTGGTCATCGCCGGCCGCGCCGACCCCGTGACGACCGTCGCCGATGCGCGCATGCTGGCCGAGACAATCGCCAACGCCGCCCTGGCCGAAGTGGACGCATCGCATATCTCGAACATCGAAGCGGAACACCCCTTCTCCGAGCACCTGCGGCGCTTCCTCGCCGCCTGACCCCACCGGGCGCCCTCGCGGCGCCCTTTTTACATTTCACGACTCTTCCGAACGGTTCATGAAACTGCCTACATCGATTTTCTCGACGCTCGCACGACGCACGACCCGCGGACGTGCGTCCGCCATTGCCGCAGTCCCGTTCCACCCCGCGCCGGCCGAGCGCGCGGCGCCCGCGCCTGCGCCCCCTCGGCCGAGGACACACTCGCGCAGACCCTGCTCCGCTGCGACGCCCGCCTCGACGCATTGCAGGCGTCGACCGCGAACGCCCTCGTGCAGATGGAACGGGCCGGCGCGATCGCCGCCCATTCCGGCGAGGCGATCGAGCGTGGCAGCGGCGCGGTGCGCGACTCGGTCGCGTCGATCACCACCGTCGCCGACTACCTCGAGCGCACGTTCGCGAGCTCCCAGGCGTTGGCAACGCAGGCGGCGACCATCGGGAGCATCGTCGAGACCATCCAGAACCTCGCCAGGCAGACGAATCTGCTGGCCATCAACGCCGCCATCGAAGCGGCCCGCGCCGGGACCAGCGGCCGGGGTTTCGCCGTCATTGCCGCGGAAGTCCGCGAGCTGGCAGAGCGTTCCCGCAGCGCGGGCCAGCAGATCGGGAACATCGCGGCGCAGCTGAAGCGCTCGTCGGCATCCGCGATCGACGAAACCAGCGGAACGCTGGCACAGGCGCGGGACGGCGCCCGCAAGGCCGACAGCGCATTGCGGGCGATGGACGAGATCGTGGCCGGCGCAAGCCAGCGTGTACGGATCGTCCAGCAGGTCGTCGCCGCGCTGCAGGAACAGGAGTCCCTCGGGATGCAGCTGCGGGACGATATCGCGGGGCTTGGCGGGCCGGCGCAGGTCCGCGCCGACTGAACCCCACAAGCAAAAAGGGCGGATGTCGTTGCCGGCGCCGGGTCAGAACGCGTGCCGCAACCCCGCCATTACCCCGCTCTGCGCTTTCCCGGGCGCGGTCGTGCCGCCCGCATCCAGCGCGATCGCGGCCGCGCCGTGGTTGTCCATGCGACCAACGCCCGCATACACGGCGCTGCGCACGGACAGCGCGTACGTCAGGCGCGCGACTGCCAGGTTCGTGTCGTCGGGCGAGCCCTTGACGTCCTTGCGTGCCACCTGGGCATCCAGGGTCAGGCGCGGCGCCACCGGAATGCTTGCGCCGAGGTAGAACAGGTCGGACTCGGTGATACCCGTGGCGGCGTCCGTCTTGCGAGCGATGACGCCGGCGCCGATCTTTGTCGTACCGACCATCGCCCAGCCGTTGGCCGTGATGCGGCGGTCGTAGTGCGCGCTGCTCGTCAGTCCGCCCGCGGCACCCGTGTTCCCGTACAGCTTGTCGTACGTGGCGTTGATGCCGTAGGCCTTCGTGTCATAGCCAAGCAGCGCCGTGTATTGGCGGCAGGCGCGCGCATTGCCCGGCACCTCGCCCGCGCAGCCGGTGGCGGATGGGCCGCCGGCCGCCGACGCGTCGCGCCCGACGCTCCACGTGGCGCCGACCATCAGGCCGTCGAACGTGCCGAGATAGCCGATCGCGTTGTCGCTGCGCGCGTTCGGCAGGTATAAATCGATGCTGTTGATCGAGAAGAGATTGGGCCCCAGCACGTCGCTTTTCATCGTGGCGAGATAGGTCATATTGAGGATGCGGCCCAGTTGCAAGGTGCCCCAGCGGCCGCGCAGCCCGACCCAGGCCTGGCGTCCGAACAGGCGGCCGCCCTGCCCCAGGGTGCCGACGTCGGGGTTGAAGCCGCTCTCCAGATTGAACACGGCGGACATCCCGCCGCCGAGGTCCTCGCTGCCGCGAAAGCCGATGCGCGACGGCAGGCTGCCCGTCAGCGACGGTTCGCGCGTGACACTGTGGCCCACCGCGTCCGCGTTGTTCATGTGCGCGAGCGCCACGTCGACGATGCCGTACACCGTCACCTGGCTTTGCGCATGTGCGCCGCCCGCTCCCAGACCCGCCGCGAGGGCGATCGATACTGCTTTTTTCATCATGTCTCCGGTTGGTTATGATTCGGGCGGAGGCAAAGCTCCGCCCTGGATGCCGCGCACCCATGAAAAACGTATAGAGGGAATCGGGTCAGGCTTCGGCGACGGCGCCGACTTGCTGCGGCACGGCGGACGCAGAGCGGCCGTGGCGGATCAGGGAAACCGACACCGCGGCGATGACGGCCGGGATGGCCATCGCCTGGAAGTTCTGCTGCAGCGGCAGCGCCATGCCGACG
Source organism: Telluria mixta (assembly GCF_029223865.1). Classification (NCBI taxonomy): domain Bacteria; kingdom Pseudomonadati; phylum Pseudomonadota; class Betaproteobacteria; order Burkholderiales; family Oxalobacteraceae; genus Telluria; species Telluria mixta. The sequence continues at coordinate 4,377,787 of NZ_CP119520.1, read as the reverse complement.
AGCGTGCCGATGACGATCGGTGCGAGGATGGCACCGCTGCGGCCCACGCCCGACGCCCAGCCGATGCCGGTCGAACGGATCGCGGTCGGATAGAACTGGCCGGCATAGGCGTAGGTAACGATCTGCGTGCCGATGGTCGATGCACCGGCGAGGCCGACGAGCACGAACAGCACCGGCGTGGGCACCGGATAGCCCAGCAACGTGATCGATACGGCGGCGAGCGCATACATCGCGACCAGCACGTACTTGATGTGGAAGCGGTCGGCGAGCCAGCCGCCGCCGACCGCGCCGATGACGGCACCGAAGTTCAGCACGAGCACGAAGGTCAGCGCGGACCCGAGGCTGTAGCCCGCGCCGGCCATCAGCTTGGCGAGCCAGGAGCTCAGCGCGTACACCATGAACAGGCACATGAAGAACGCGATCCAGAACATCACGGTGGACAGGCCGCGGCCGTCCTGGAACAGCTGCCCGATCGGGGCGCCCTGCGCGCGGTCCGTGGCGGGCAGGTCGAAGCGGTCGCCGGATTCGGCGCGATACGACGGCTCCATGCGCGCGAGCGTGCGCTGCAGTTCGGCCAGCCGGTTGCGCCGCACGAGGAACGGCATCGATTCCGGCAGGCTTTTCAGGATGAACGGGATCAGCAGGACCGGCACGCCGGCCGCGAGGAATACGGACTGCCAGCCGTGGTGCTCGATCAATCCCTTGCCCAGCAGCGCGGCCAGCATGCCGCCGACCGCGTAGCCGCTGAACATCAGGGTGACCATCGTCGCGCGGATGCGCTTGGGCGAATATTCCGTCATCTGGGCGACCACGTTCGGCATCACGCCGCCGATGCCCAGGCCCGCGAGGAAGCGCATCGCGCTGAATACGTACGGATCGCTGCTCATGCCCGCGGCGGCCGTGAACACGCTGAACAGCGCGAGGCAGATGACGATGGCGTGGCGCCGCCCGATGCGGTCGGCGATCGTGCCGAGGAAGATCGCGCCGAACATCATGCCGAACAGCGCGGAACTGACCATGAAACCGGCGTTCTGCGCCGTCACGCCCATCTCCTTCATGATGGCAGGGAGCGCGATGCCGGCCACGGCGAGATCGTAGCCGTCGCAGATGATGATGAGGGCGCACCACGCGAGGATGCCGGCGTGGAAGCGGTTGAACCTGGCCCCGTCGGCCAGTGCGTGGATGTCGATATGTCTCATTGGGTTGTCTCCTTATGGATGTGTTGTCGTGGGGTGGTGCAGGATGCGGTGCGCCGCCATGCCGATGGCGACGCCCCAGAACGCGGCGCCGAGGCCGAGGAAGGTCATGCCGGACGCGGTGGCGAGGAAGGCGATCACGGACGCTTCGCGGTGATCCTCGGCGGCCATCACACCGGCGAGGTTCGAGCCGATGGCGCCGAGCAGCGCCAGTCCGGCCAGGCAGACGATCAGTTCCTTCGGCAGCGCGGCGAACAGCATGACAATGGAACCGCCGCACAGGCCCGCGAGCAGATAGAACACGCCGTTGGCGATGCCGGCCACGTAGCGGCGGCGCGGGTCCTCGTGCGCGTCGCGGCCCGTGCACATCGCGGCCGTGATGGCGGCGATCGCGATCGTGATGCCGCCCGTGCACGCAACGGCCAGCGACACGAGGCTGCACGTGACGATCACCGGCCGCGCCGGCGTGGCGTAGCCGGACGTCTTCAGCACCGCCATGCCGGGCAGGTACTGGCCGGTCAGCGTCACCAGCACGAGCGGCAGTGCGAGGCTGAACGTGCTGGTCCAGCTCCACGCGGGCGCGATCACCGAGGGCACGACGAACGCGAAGCGGACATCGGAGAAATGCGTTGCGCCGGACAGCCATGCGATGCCGGTGCCGGCGACGAGCAGCAGCACCACGCCGTAGCGCGGCACCGCGCGCCGGAACACGAGGTACGCGGCAATCATGCCGAACGCCAGCAGCGGCAGCGTGCCGGCCGTCTTGAACGCGTTCATCCCGAATGGCACGAGGATCCCGGCCATCATGCCGCTGGCGATCCCTTTCGGTACGTGGGCCATGATGCGTTCGAGGGAACCGGACAGGCCGATGGCGAGCAGGATGACGGCCGCGGTGAGATAGGCCCCGACGGCCTCGCGCAGCGGCAGCTGCGGAAACAGCGTGATGAGGAGCGCGGTGCCCGGTGCCGACCACGCCGTGATGACGGGCGCGCGCAAACGCCAGCTCAGGACGATGCCGGCGATGCCCGCGCCGACCGAGATGCCCCAAACCCACGATGCGAACATGGCGTCCGGCAGGCGGCCCGCCTGCGCGGCCTGGTAGAAGATCGCCAGCGGTCCGGAGAACGACACCAGCACGGCCAGGAAGCCCGCGGCCACGGCCGACAGGGATCCGTCGGACCAGCGCCGGCCGTGCGCGGCGGCGCATTCCACCTGTCCGGTGCCCATGGTGTCTCCTTGTTTTATCGTTATCGGAGCCAAGGGTAGAGAGATTGCACAGGCGCGTCCAAGACCGTTTTGGTATCCATTCGATACCTGATGGGTATGGCGTGTTTCCGTCTGTGTCAGGCGGCCGCCGCGACACAAACGGCCCGCCGCCTGACACATGGCGGAGATATGCCGGACAAAGCGCCGAGGTCTAATGAACTACATCGCGATCCCGCGAACAACCAATGGAGAACACCATGACGAAAACGACCATCCTCGCCGCCGCACCGCTGCTGGCGCTCGCCCTCTCGATCCCGGCCCACGCCGCCGACAGCTACGGCACCGTGGCACCTGCGACTTCCACGGCCGGCCGCGTGATCGACGTGACGCCGACCACCCGCTACGTGAACGTGGCGAACGGCGAGACCGTAACCATCCGGCTGGGCGGCGACACCTTCACCTGGACCGTGGCCACCCGCTCGAACGTGGATGCCGTGCCGCTCGCACGCGTCGCTCCGGAAGGCAGCCCGGCCACGTCGGCCGTCGTCTACGTCGGCCAAAGCGCCAGCTACCACAACAGCTGACCGTCAACGACGATGCCGGCCGAAGAACTCGAGCACCATACGGCTGGCATCCGGCCCTGCCTTGGCGTTGAAAGCGTGTGCCGGATCGCCGCCGCTCCATGCATGCCCCAGGCCGGCGATGCGCACCACGCGCAGCACGACCTTGCGCCCCACGAGGTAATCGTGGATCTCATGCGCATTACGACTGCCGCCCCGGCCCGCGGGCTTCACCGCGACCCGTGCCGCCGGGCCTGCCGGTAACCCGTTCAATTGCAGCCACTGGTGCGCCAGCTGCCGCTGGTTCACCGGATCCACCACCTGGTCGTCCTCGCCCTGGATCAGCAGCGCCGGCATCGGCGGCATCGGCGCGGCCGGGCGGCCCCGCAACAGGCCGCGGATGGCGGCGTCGGCCTGCTCCGCGGCACCATGGCGCATCACGCGCAACGCGCCGACCGGACCATGCCCGGCGCCGAATACGGGGCCGGAATGCAGCGCGACCGCCGCAATGAGTTCCGGATGGTTGAGTGCCAGTATCGCCGCCATCCCCGCGCCGGCGGACAGACCGCATGCATAGATCCGGCGCCGGTCGATGGAATGCTGTTCGCACACGTTCCCGATCAGGGACGCCAGCACCCCGGTTTCCGCGCCGCCTTCCTGCGTGGCCCGGTCGAACCAGCGCCAGCACCGCTGCGCCTGCACGGTCACCGACTGCTGCGGGTACAGCACCGCAAACCCCTTGTGTTCCGCCAGGTGGTTCATGCGCGTGCCCTGCGCGAACTGCGTGGCGCTCTGGTGGCAGCCGTGCAGCATCACGACGAGCGGCCAGCCGTCGCGTGGCCGCTCGTCCGGTGCACAGTCTGGCACATACAGCCAGTATTGCATGTCCCTTGCGCCAGCCGGCGTCGCGGCCAGCGGGAAGCGTCCCGCGAGCCACCTGCCGGTCGCGGGCGCGAGGCCAGGCCGCGAAATGCCTGACTTCGCCGCGGGTTTGCGCGGTGCGGCCTTGCGCGCCGGGCTGGACGGCGTCGGCGTGTAGACGTCCAGCAGCGTGGTCAGCATCGACTGTTGCGCCTTCGCGGCACGGGTCAGGCTGCGCAGCAGTCGTGTCTTTCGAACGGGTCTGGCCATGGCGTCCCGGCATGATATGTTGCACCGCAATATAACGCTACGCCGCGTCGAGCTCCGTGCGCTGGCGTACGTTGTCGGGCCTCAGCCGAACGTGAACGCGTAGGCCTCTGCCCCGCGATCGAGGAAGCGCACTTCGAAGCGGCGTGCGCGCACCTTGCCCGACTGGCGCACCAGCTGGTACAGGCGGGTGGCCGTGATGACGCCGTTGCCGTCCGCGTCGATGTCCGTGCCGTGGTCCGCGCCGGGCGGCTGGCCGTCCAGGGTCACCCTGATGCGCACCGGACGGCCCGCCACGCCGGGGCCGAGCACGAGGTGCAGGTCGCGGGCGCTGAACTGGTACGCGATGCGCGCGTCCGGCGCGTCCGCGACGGCGCTTTCCGCGCCCACGATCCAGCGTCCGGCGAGGCCCCACTGGTTCAGCGCGAGGCCACTCATGGAATACGTGCGCGGACGGTCCTCGGCCACCCGTTCCGCCGACCGGAAATTCTCCGCCTTGCGGTAGCCGACATAGGTCTCGTCGGACGCGAGACTGGCGAGATCGGGTGCGCGCTGCTCGCCGGGCGTGACCGGGTTCACGAAGGCGGTCGGCGCGGGCGCGCCGCCGCGGGCCTCCGCGAGCAGCGACTGGATCGCGCTTTCCGTGCGGGCGTAATCGCCTTCGCCGAACTGGTGGTAGCGCACGCGCCCCGCGGCATCGACGAGGTAGTACGCGGGCCAGTAACGATTGTTCCACGCGCGCCAGATCCGCTGGTCGCTGTCGACGGCGACGGGGAAGTCGATGCCGAAGCGGCCGATCGCCGCGTTCACGTTCGTCAGGTCCTGCTCGAACCGGAACTCGGGCGTGTGCACGCCGACGACGACCAGGCCCTGGTCGCGGTACCGCTCGGCCCACGCGCGGATGTAGGGCAAGGTACGGATGCAGTTGATGCAGGAGTACGTCCAGAAATCGACCAGCACGACCTTGCCGCGTAACTTCTGCGGCGTCAGCGGCGTGCCGTTGAGCCACGTGGTCGCGCGTCGAAGCCGGCGAACGTGCCTTCGACCGGCAGCGGGGCCGCGGCCGCGCTGAATGCGATGGCGCCGAGGCCGATGGCGAGGAGTCGGCGCGCGCTCATGGCTTGGCCAGTACGACCACGGGCTTGTTCTTCTCGACGATGTAGGTCGCCAGTTCCGCCGCATTGCCGCCGCCCACGTTGCGGGCCGAGTGCACGACGCCGGCCGGGATGTACACCGTCTCGCCCGTCTTGAGCAGCACGCGCTTGCCGTCCAGCTCGTATTCGATGGTCCCCTGCTCCACATGGGCGATCTCGACGCCGGGATGGGAATGGCGCGGGAAGGCGACGCCGGGCCCGAAATCGACGCGCACCTGGATCGCTTCGCGCGTGGCGTCGAAGTCGTGGCGCACGAGTTCCGTGCGGCCGATGCCGTTAGCGTCCAGCTGCTGCGCCATCGCGGGCAGCGTGGCGAGGGTCAGCGCGAGCAGCGCCAGGGTGGTTCGTGTCTTCATGTCGGCTCCTGTCCGGTTGTTCGAGCCGTCATTAACGCATCCCTGGTTGTCGGCGGCGTGTCGCCTTTGTGTCGACAAAGGGGGCCGATGTGTCCGGGGTAAGCCTCGACACAATCCGACACATTGCCCTACACTCTGTGGCACATATCGACGCCGAGGTCCGGGCATACGGTACCCGTCCAGCAAACTGTGTTCGCAATGCGGCACGCGCAATGGGCGGCTCGCACCGGGCGACCGGGCGTGGGCCTGCGCCGCTTGCGGCGCGCACGGCGCTACCCGAGGCGAGCCAGGCGGTAACGCGTGGCACTGCCGCCGGCCTGGGCCGGCGGGAGCCGGGAAAGTCACGCCTGTCAGGCACGAGCACGGTCAGCGAGACGGCTCGGGGCAGGAAGAGTACGCTGTGCACATTTGCACACGTAATCGATAGCAGAGAGGCCCTGCCGCTCTGCGGCGACATCGGCTGGCACGGACCTCTCTACTGATTGTTGGTGCCGGTATATTTCCCGACCGCCGGCTCCGGTAGCAACACCTCTACGGGCGTCATTGCGCTTGTCTCCTCTTTCTCCTCAAGCGTTTTGCATCTTAGATCGACGTCATCAAAATGCGCTGATGTACGTCAACAACCGGTCTGCTCCAGAACGCGATTGGTCGACAGTGTTCGCCTGTGCAAGTCGGTAGCGACGCTCTAGTTTTCCGAACGTAAATTGATCTTCGTCAACGCGCGAAATGATGCGTGTCATAAATTGCGTTGATGGAGCAGAGAACTGACCGGCTGACAGCCCTGTACATCGATGCGATACTGAACTTCTGTGAACCGGGGTATCGGCAGTGCGCCGTTATCGCCCTGCTCGACCATGGCCTGTCGTTGAATGCGGTGCTGCGCATCCTGGACCGCCCATGCGATCGAAGACAGAGCCTCCTGCCATCGGATGATTCCGTTCCGCCGACGGCCCCGGTTCCGGCTGGATCGGACAGGCGCAATTGCGGTCGTGACAGCGCCCCGGAGGGTCTCGTCTCGTCAAAAACATAGCGTTTCGCATATCGATCAGGCATCGGTGTACCAGCCACACCACGATATCGTTGCATCGCGTGCTACGAATACGTCTCCTTGTTCCACATTTCATCCTGTCGGTCACCCGAGTGAGGTACTCTGGATGTCTTCACCCATTCGAGCCGGATACGCTGCCCATGCGAGACCAGATGAAACTGCCAGACAGCGTTAACGCGCTCATGAACTACGTCGACGGTGCCGGTTGGACTGAACATGCGGAGGTCGTCGTACAGATCATGATGTCGAGCGTGCACCCGGACATCGAGTCATCCATCGCGACGGCAGCGTGTCTTCCGTATCATCTGCGCACGCGCGTTGCCCATTTCCTGACCGAGATCCTCACGGGCGCCCTCGACAACGAGCAGCGGCACGCCATTTTTTCGTGGACGCAGTGCTGGGCGCTGGCAAGCCTCGACCAGTAAGCGCCGCCGTATCTCACTTCCGGCGCCTGCCGGCGCTTGACAGCCTACCTACTAGAAGGTAATCTCGCTGTCATGAATAAATCGCTCTCGACTGCTGACGATATCCTCGCCTGCGCACGTTCCCTGATCGTCGCCGGCGGTTACAACGGTTTCAGCTATGCAGACATTGCCGAGGTCGTTGGCATCCGCAAGCCGAGCATCCACCACCACTTCCCGAGCAAGGCTGACCTGGTGAAGACCCTCGTCATCCGGTATCGGGGGGCCGCAGAGGAAGGCATCGCCAATCTCGAGCGCGCCGTGCCGGGACCGCTCGATCAACTTCGCGCTTACATCGGCTACTGGAAAACATGCATCGGCGACGCGAGCGCGCCGTTTTGCGTGTGCGCCTTGCTGGCCAATGAATTGCCGGTATTGCCGGAAGAGATCGCGCTCGAGATCCGCGCGTATTTCCGCTTCCTGTCGGGCTGGCTCACGTCGGTCCTCGAACGCGGCGCGGCGCTCGGCGTCGTGGCGCTCACCGGTACGCCGCGCGTCGAAGCGGAAGCCTTCATGGCGACCGTGCACGGCGCCATGTTGTCGGCCCGCGCCTATGGCGATACCGCCATCTTCGGCACCATCATGGACCCGCAGCTGGCGCGCCTGTCGGCTGGGGCCTGATCGCACCTTATGTCCGGGTCCGGTTCGCCGGGCCTTTTTTTAGCACGAGCAACCTACCAACTAGTAGGTCGAATTTACCAAAGGAGTCATACCATGCCGCATCCCCTCTCGAGTCTCGGCGCCATCCATACGGTGCTGAGCCTGATCCCCATCGTTGCCGGCCTGCTGGCCTTCGTTCGTCACGGCCGCATCGATCCGGCCAGCGGCCCGGGTAAAGTCTATTGGGCGGGCATGGTCGCGTCCGTCGTCACCACCGTCGGACTGTCGAGCACGGGCGGGTTCAATCCGGGACATGCGCTCGGCCTGCTGACGTTGCTGGTGATGGCGTGCGCCACCGTCGCGCCCCGCATCGCCTTCCTCGGCCGTGCAGGCGCTTATCTGCAGGTCGGCCTGATGTCGTTCAGCTTCATGCTGCTGCTGGTGCCGGGGACGAACGAGACGCTGAGCCGTCTGCCTGTCGGCCATCCGATCGGACATGGTCCGGACTCGCCGCCCGTCAAGCTGGCGCTGGCCTGCGTGTTCGCGCTATTCCTGCTCGGCACCGGTTACCAGATGCTGCGGCTGCGCCGTTCGAGAGCCTGATCCGGCTCGCCGGATCCTCCCTTACAGCCGTCCACGCAGTTCGAGCGCGATCGTGCGCGGCTTGGTCACATAGCTGTAAGGCGAGCCCACGACCGAACCCAGCGTACTGATCGCTACATATTGCCGGTTGGTGAAGTTCGTCACGACCATGCCCACGCCCCAGTTGCCGGACGGCGCCGACCACCCAAGACGCACATCGACTTTCTCGCGCGCCGCCCCGGTATCGACGCTGCCGCCGGGGTTGCACGTCCCCTGCGCCCTCGTGTCGGCATTGCAGCGCCGCTCACCCATGTAGCCGAGCATCACGTTGAAATCCGCCGTCCCGTTCCACAGCGGCCAGCGCGCGCTGGCGCCGGCACTGGCACTCAGGCGCGGCGCGCCGGCCGGCTGGCCGTCCAGCCTGACCCCACCCGGCGACACGTAGTGCGCATAAGTCTGGTCGAGGTAGGCCAAGGCACCGTTCAGGCGCCAGATCCGGTTGAGCGTCCACTGCGCGCCCAGCTCGGCGCCCGTGGCGCGCTGGTCGCTGTTCACGACCTGGTAGCTGGGCACGCCGGCGCCGGCGTTGGACGGCACCAGGGTCAGGCTTTGCAGGTTGGTGTAGGCGTAATGGAAGATCGACGCGTCGTAGGACAGGCCCAGCGCACGCACCCGCCCCTTGATGCCGATCTCGGTATTCGTCACCAGTTCCTCGTCGTAGTAGCCGTTCACGCCGAGGGAATCGAAACCGCCGGCCAGATAGCCCTTGCTCCACGAGCCGTACACCATGTGGTCCGGCGTCAGGTGCCGGTCCAGGACGATACGCGGGCTGAAGTTGTTCCAGCTCCTCGATGCCGGGAACGGCCTGGTGCTCGCTACGGCGTTGTTGAACTCGACATTGCGTGCCACGACGGCCTGCAGCGATGCGGCCTGTTGCGGGGTCAGCAGTTTCAGGGCGACAGCGGTCGGAAACAGCTGCGCTTGCTGCATGACCGCGAGGCGAGCGTCGAGCTCGCTGGCGATACGCGGTGGGTTGTACCAGCTGAAGCGCTTGTCGTCGTGCGTGAAGCGGCCGCCGACGGTCAGGTTGGTGACAGGGTCAAGATGCCAGAGCAGGTCGCCATATACGGCATACGCGCGGTACTCGCCCTTGTCGTGGATGCTCTCGCGCCACGGCAGGCCGGCGAGGCTCAGCCCTTGCAGCGCCGCGTTGCCGGTGGCGCGGCCGATGCCCTGGGCCAGGCTGGTCAGCGTGGCATAGGGCGCGCTGCCGGCCGCATGACGAATCAGCGTGTCCAGCGAAAGCGTGGTCAAGTCGACGTGTTGCGTCTGGGTGGCGCGCTCGCGATAGGCGCTGACGCCGCCCACCCAGTCGAGCGCGCCGGTCTGGCCGCTCAGCTTGAACTCCTGCTGCCAGGTCGAGTTCGATTCGACGTTGCCGATGCCGATATACGCTGCCGGATTCACCGAGCCGTCGTTATCCTGCCAGTTCTGCGTATTGAAGTGGCGGTAGGCGGTGATGCTGCTCAGTGTCGCATGGCGCAGCGGCGTCGTCACACGCAGAGTGAGGCCGTCGAAGGTGCGCGACTGCGCATTGGGCACGGCATCGGAGGCCAGCGGCTGCTTGCGCGGATCGACCCATGTCGCGGGCCCGCCGAAATCGATCTTCCCGCCCGTGAGGGAAAACACCGGCGGGCCGGACACACGCATCACCCCGTGTTCCCAGCCGAGAATGGCGTCGCTGTCGTCGCGCCGCCAGCGCACGGTGGCGCGCACGCCCCGTTCACCGTCGTCGCCCATGCGCTTCCCGTCGAAGGTGTTCCGGACCCATCCGTTGTCGCGCTGGTCGATCGCCGAGATGCGCAGTGCCAAACCTTCGGCCAGCGGGGTGTTGTAGAGCAGCTCGGTATGGACCGCGCCGCGGGTGCCGACCCGGACCAGTCCGCTCGCTTCGATCCGCTCGACCGGATCATTGGTGACAATGGAGATGACGCCGGCTGCCGCATTGCGTCCAAACAGCGTGCCCTGCGGACCTTTCAATACCTCGATCCGCTTGACGTCATTGAAGTTCAGCAGCGATCCCCCGGTCTTGCCGACGTACACGGAGTCGGTAAAGATGCCGACCGGCGAGTCCGTGCCGATGCCATAGTCCAAGGTGCCGACGCCACGCAGGAAGATGATTGGACGGGTGGATTGCAATGGCTCGACCGACAAGCCGGGGACGAACGCGTCCAAGTCGGCGAGGTTGACCACGCCGACATCCTTGAGCGCGCTGCCGGCCAGCGTCTGCACGGCGATCGGCACGTTCTGGATTTCCTGGGTCCGGCTCTGCGCGGTGACTGTGACCACCGGCATGACATCCTGGGCGCGACAGGTTTCCGGCACGCCCGCCGCCGCAACCGTCGTGGTCAGTGCAAGCCGGACGGCATGCCTGTTCATACGCCGATGCAAATTCCGCCGACTCGACTTCATCACAGGCCCAAGAAATATTCGATCAATTCGATAAAGGATTACTTCAACGAAGCATAAATCCTCGCGATCAGAACGCCAAGCCTCGGCATGCGAAATTGGAAAAAAAGCCTGCGTCGAATACAGGTCAAGCGCTGTATGCCCTGGTTTTCTCGGGCAGAACCCGCCCTCGGCCGGCCTTCTTCGCCTCGTACATCCAATAATCGGCTTCCTTGAGGAGATCAGCCCCCGACACGCTGCTCTCGGGCGTGAAGATGGCGATACCGATACTGGCGCCGACGGTAGCGCCCTGCCCGCACAGGTCGACAGGGGTCGAGATCTGCTCGACGAGCTTCTGCGCCACCGCATGCACGTCCGGAAAGGTATCCGTCATGTCTTCCAGAAGCACCGTGAATTCGTCGCCCGCCAGGCGGAATACGCTGTCGGTCTTGCGCACCGTATCCTGCAGACGGCTGGCAATCTCGCACAGCAGCTTGTCGCCCGCCTCATGGCCGTGGGTGTCGTTGACGGCCTTGAATCCGTCCAGGTCGATGAACAGCACGCCGAGCATCTTGCCGGTGCGCCTCGAGCGCGCCTGTGCGATCGGAAGGCTTTCGGTCAGAGCGCGTCGATTCAAGAGCCCGGTCAGCGCGTCGTGGCGCGAGTCGTACTCTCGCTGGGCCTCGAGCGCCTTGCGTTCCGTGATGTCGTGCAGGAAGGCGCTGAAGATCGTCGTGCCTTTCACTTCGAGCGCGGTGATCCGCACTTCCACCATGAGCCGTGAGCCATCCTTGCGTACGGCCGGGAGTTCGAGTCGCTTGCCCAGGACGGTCGCCGCGCCGGTGGCCAGGTAACGCGCCATCCCTCGACGATGCATGTCCCCCATCTCGGCCGGAATGATCAAAGCGTCCAGCGGCCGCCCGATCGCCTCGCCGGCGCTCCATCCGAAGGTCGTCTCGGCCTGCCGGTTCCACTCGCGCACGATGCCGTCCTGGTCCAGGCCGATGTAGGCATCGTTGGCGTTCTCGATCACGCTGCGCAGTTCGGCTTCCCGGTCCTTCAGCAATTGCTCGGCTTGCCGCTGGTGGGCCATGGCACTCTGCAGCATGCCAACCGCGTCGTTCAATTCCGTGGTACGGGTCGCGACGCGTGTTTCCAGATCGGCGCGAAGCGCCTGCAGCTTCGCTTCGGCCTCCTTCTGCGCCTGGATTTCCTTGATGGCCGCGACGTAGTACAGCAGTTCGCCATCCGGTCCGGTTTTCTTCGTGACGTTCAGGTTGATCCAGACGAGGCTGCCATCCTTCCTGACGTAGCGCTTCTCCAGCTGGTACTGGTCGATGGTTCCGGCTTCCAGTTGCCGCAGCAACGCGAGGTCCGTGTCCAGGTCCGGCGGATAGGTAATGTCGCGGAAGGTCGTCCGGTACAGTTCCCCCGGCGCGTAGCCAACGATGCGGCACAACGCCTCGTTGACGCTCAGCCAGCCGCCATCCGGTGCCACCATCGCCATGCCGACGCTGGCAAGGTCGAAGACCGACCGGAACCGCGCCTCGCTGTACGCGATCGCATCGCCGGACCGCTCGACGCTGTGACGCGCGACTGCCAACGCTTCGCGGTAATGCATTTCTTTCGTCACGATGTCGGCGAGGTCCCGCAACGCCTGCAGGTCGTCGGCAGACAGCTGACGCGGCCGCGAGTCGATGGCGCACAGCGTCCCCAGCGCGTGACCGCCGGCGCTGCGAATCGGGACGCCGGCGTAAAACCTGATGTTCGGGTCGCCGTTGACGAGGGCGTTGTCCTCGAACCGCGGATCGGCAGTGGCATCGGGAACGACCAGCGGCGCGCTCTGCAGGATGGCGTGCGCGCAGAAGGCGACCTCGCGGGAAGTCTCCTCGACGTCCAGTCCAACGCGCGACTTGAACCATTGGCGGTCCTTGTCGACCAGCGAGAACACGGCAATGGGCACACCAAGCAGGCGCGTCGTCAGGCGGGTGATCTGGTCGAAGACCGGTTCCGGGGCGGTATCCAGGATGTCGAGGGACTTGAGCAGTTCCTGGCGCTCCAGTTCGTCGGGAGGAAGAGATGCTGCTGGCATACGGCAATTCGCTAAGTGGATCGAGGCTCAACGCCCATGCCCGGCACTTTACCAGACAAGCACGTTTGAGCTCGACGACATCGCTACGCTCGGACCTCGTAGACAAGCCGGTTGCTCTGAGAACGTAGTAGGTTACGGAACTGCTGACGTAGATGAGCGCCAATACACTGATCTGCAAGAATACTGGAGGCGAGGACGGGAGTCGAACCCGTCTAGACGGCTTTGCAAGCCGTTTTGGCGCTTACAAATCTCTGGCCGACTTCGGCCCCTCAGAGGAGCTATCGGCCATCACAGATCGCTTATTGAAGACGGATGGCATAGTCGAAAACCCAGGTACGCCGGATTTCGATGACGTCATACCGGCGCGCAAGCGACGGCGAGAACGCCCCATAAGGCGCTTGGCTGGCAATGACCTTGCGTATGGCATCGTCGAGAGCCGGAACGCCACTCGACACTTCAAACGTCACCTTTTCCACGGAGCCGTCAGCACGCACCGCAATCGTCACCATGGGTTGTGTGTGCGGCTGCTTGAGCACCTCACGCACCATGTCGATTGTCATATTCAGCTCGATCTTCCGGCTCATCGCGTCTGCGTACAACACCAGATCCCGGTCGGAGTCCGCACGCCCGAACAGCCATCGCCGACGCAGGCTGCTCGCCGTCGGCAACGGCGAGTTGACCTGACGGTCCGCAGTGTTTTCGCGCTGAGCCCGTTCGAGGTCGAGTTGCCTGCCGATCTGACGTAACCGATCTTCGCGCGCCGATTCCTGCGCCGCGCGCTCAGCCAGTGCCTGTTCCTTTTTCGCGAGCTCCTGCCGTGCCGCTTCCTGCCGTGCCGCTTCCTGCCGTGCCACCACCTGGCGCGCCGCTTCCTGCCGTGCCACTTCCTGGCGTGCCGCTTCCTGCCGTGCCGCCTCCTGCCGTGCCACTTCCTGCCGTGCTGCCTCTTGCCGTGCCATTTCCTGCCGTGCCGCTTCCTGCCGTGCTGCCTCTTGCCGTGCCACTTCCTGCCGTGCCGTTTCCTGCCGTGCCGCTTCCTGGCGTGCTGCTTCCTGCCGTGCCGCTTCCTGCCGTGCCACCACCTGGCGCGCCGCTTCCTGGCGCGCCGCTTCCTGTCGAGCTTCTTCTCGCTTTGCGGCTTCCCGCCCGGCCAGCTCCTGCTTCGCGGTTTCCTGACGTGCCGCTTCAACACGGGCTACCTGCTGCCGCGCTTGATCCTGCTTTGCGGCTTCCAGGCGGGTCGCTTCAAGATCGGCGGCCTGCTGTCGCGCAGTCTCCTGCCTCACCGCTTCTTCCTTTGCCAGCTCTTGTTTTGCCGCCTCTTGCCTGGCCAACTCTTGTTTTGCCTCTTCCTGCTGCGCTTCCAACTTCGAAAGCTCTTGCTTGGCTACCTCGGTCCTCGTCGCTTCCTCCTGCCCGGCCAGTGCCGCATCGCGCCGCAGCTTTTCCTGCCGCCTTGCTTCACGTTGAGTCTTGGCGAGAATCTCCACTTGCCGCGCCCGCCCCACGTCGGTAGGTGCCTGCTCTGCGACCTGTGCTGATGGCTCCAGCTGCTCAACCGGCTGAATCACAAGTTTCTCCGCTTTCCCGAACTCTCTGGGTTCGGAAGGCAGGTTTCGTGGACGGACGACGTTGGTGATGACCTTGTGCGCCGCGACGGGCGCCGATGCCAACTCTTGTGGAGCCGGGAGAAGGTGCGCCGAGGGCGTCGCTCCTTCGCTGACGCGCTCGTGCACTGGGGCGGGAGGGGCCGGCATTGGCGGTAATCGCGGCGCCAGTCTAACCTGTAGCCCGTCTGCGCGAAGTCGTCGCGCTTCCCAAAAAAAGGTGAAACCCGGCATCCCGAACGATTGCCCGCCGAGCGAAATGCTCAACAACAACGCATGCGCCAGCAAAGACAACAACAATGCTGTGGTTGATCGCCAATGTGCGCGCTGTGCTGTCGAAGCGATTATCAAATGTAAGCCTTGTGCGGGTCCAATGAATGCAGTCACCGATTTTACATATTCGATAACTCAAGCGATAGGATGGCGGCCGGTCGAGCCAGCATAGCAAGCTGCCGGACTGAGAAACTCTCGTACTATCACGACAGGACGCTCTCGGCCAATGGCCGACGGTGTGGAGGCTTCAGTGTACGGTGTTGTTGCTTGTACAGCAATCCGTAGTGAAGGCGCTGGTCGCTCTCGGTAGGGATCGCCACGGCATGTAGGCATTCAACAGCCTGAATGCTCTGAGCGCGCTAACAGCCCTTGCGCAGCTCGGCGGCTAACTGTCCTCCACAGGAAACAGGAGGAATGCTCTAGAATTAGTCAAACGACTGACGTGGATCAGCGCAGAAGCACTGATCTACAGATATCTGGAGGCGAGGACGGGAGTCGAACCCGTCTAGACGGCTTTGCAGGCCGTTTTGGCTCTTACAAATCAAAGAGTTAGCTCAGCACCACATTTTGCACCACATGAGTTCGTCGCATTCGAGGTGCAGAGCGCCGTCTACCATCGACTTTTACTTGACATCCCCAGGCGTGGCTTCGGCCTGCGCTTCGTTCGCGACTTGCTTGGCAAGCTGCATGGCGGCTTTAACTGCAAGCGTCTACGATCCCTGCTTCGACACCGCCAACGCGATATTCACGCAGCAATTACGGCTCGACTATTACTCTAGACCTGAGCAGGGACGATCGGATCGCGCAGGTAAAACGTAAGGTCCCGGCAAGGCATACATACCTAATCCCTACCTCGATCAGTGTCTGTAGTCTTAGAGAGCCGACCTCTGCCATCTCGTTCAGCACGATTCTATGCTCCACCGCGACTGGTCCAGTCTGTCACATCATGAGTTCGGCCGGCGAACGGAGTTAGGGGCCAAACGGCTCAGCGATGGGCAAGCTGCCGCCCGGTCGAGCATCTTGATCATCGTTCCGCGTACCCGCATGTAATTGCGGAGGCATCGGCCTTCCTAATCTAGCGCGCCAGACCCAGTTCGCCATTCGTCGCCCGCGCCTGGCGCCCCCCTTTGTCGGCCCGCCGCGCCATGCTCTGCAGGTCGAGCGGGCGCGTGAGCCGGTGGCGCGCCAGCGCCGCGCCGCCTATCGCGACCACGTCCGCGCCGAAGCGCGAAGTGCGGATTTCCGGCGCGGTCAGCATCGCGGCATCCGCGTACTCGCCCAGCACCCGCCGCGCCGGCTCGATCAGCGTGTCGCCCAGCCGCACTGCCGGTCCGCCGATGACGATCGCCATCGGGTCGAAGCTGGCCCAGAGGTTGTTGAGCAGGACGCCGAGCTGGCGGCCGGCTGCGTCCACTGCGGCGCAGGTGGCCGGGTCGCCGTCGACCACGCGGCGGAACAGCCGGTCCAGCGCGGGATGGCTGGGCCGTTCGGCGCCTAGCAGCGCGCCGAGGCCGATCAGGGCATCGGCGCAGCCGCGCCTGCCACACGAGCACAGCGGCCCGCCGGCCTGCAGGATCGCGTGGCCCGCTTCGCCGGCAAAGCCGTGCAGGCCGGTCAGCAGGCGGTCGTTTACGATCACGCCGGCGCCCACGCCATAGCCGATTGACAGATAAATCAAGGGATCGGTGCTGGCCTGGTCTGCGAATTCGAACTCGCCCAGCGCGGCGACGTTCGCCTCGTTCTGCATGTACAGCGGCAGGCCGTCCAGCGGCGAGCCCTTGGCGTGGGCCTGGACGATCCCGGCCACGTCCACGTCACGCCAGCCGAGGTGGGGCGCGTGGTGCAGCAGGCCCAGCGCCTCGTCGACGGCGCCGTGCAGGCCGATGCCCACGCCGAGAACGGGGCGCCCGAGCCGTTTCGCCATCTTCGCGAGCGCGAGCGCGGCCAGCCGGATGCACGACGTGGGGTCGCCCGGATCCTCGTACGTGAGGATGCGCGTGTCGAGGACTTCGCCCAGCAGGTTCGTCGCGACGACGCGGGCTTCGTCCACGCCCAGTTCGGCGCCGAGCAGGGCCAGGCGCGACGGATCGAGATGCAACGGCGTGGCACGCCGGCCGACTTCGCCCGTCACGAGCAGCTCGCTTTCGGTGAGCCAGCCTTCGTCGACCAGTGCGCGCACGAGCAGGCTGATGCCGGCCTTGGTCAGGCCCAGCACGTCGGCCAGCGCCGCGCGCGACAGCCCGGGCTGGGTGCTCACCTGGCGTACGACGGCCATGCGGTTCAGTTGTTTGAGGAGTTGCTGGTCACCGGTAACTTGCATGGGGTAAGAAAATCAAGTGGTTGTGATGATTATGCAACGGGTTGGAAAAATTTGTTGATCATGCAAACTGCATATTTGCAACATCTTTCCCGTCTCGCAACGCGAAGTCTCACGGCCCGGTCATCCTCATCGTATTGGATGAAGTGATTGATTTAATTATGAAATCGATTTCTCGCGTACGTACCGACATCAATGTACGTACGTTACGTAATCCCCGCTTTCACAATCAAAACTGTATCCCGCCGTGGTGCACCGACGCTCATTATTGGGGCAAACGTTTGGTTTGATCGATTGACCAAAATATTTAGTCTCATTAATCTACGAGAAATGATGTCCGCTATCAATGATAAATGAGGCAACAAAGTGACGGCTGCCGCGGCCGCCGCAGCGGACAACAGACCCGCCGGCAATGACCGATGCGGGCCGCCAGGTTGTAGCACCACCAGTACGGACGCCGCCGCCCGTCGGGTCCGGCGTTTTTTCGAGAGACGAGAGGAGACACAGTGCAACACACCAAGAGGGTTTTTTCCCATCACCTGAACACCCGGCATCGCCTGATCAGCCTCGCCGTTGCGAGTGCCTGTGCCGGCCTGGTTGCGCCGGCCCATGCGCAGGACACGGGCGCCGCCAACGGCATCGCCGCGCCGACCGACCAGACGGGGACCACGTCCGTACAGGACGTGGCGAATACCGTCGTGGTGACCGGTATCCGGGCCAGTTTGCAGTCGACGCTGAACCTGAAGAAGAACTCCGATGGTATCGTCGACGGTATCGTCGCTGAAGACATCGGTAAATTCCCGGACACGAACCTGGCCGAGTCGCTGCAGCGCATCACCGGCGTGTCGATCGACCGTCAAAATGGCGAAGGCCAGAAGATCACGGTGCGCGGCATGGGCCCCGACTTCAACCTGGTGCTGTTGAATGGCCGCCAAATGCCGACGGCTGACCTGAACGACGCGAACGGCCGCTCGTTCTCCTTCGACAACCTGGCCTCGGATGCCATTTCGCAGCTGCAGGTCTACAAGACCAGCCGCGCCCAGGATCCGTCCGGCGGCATCGGCGCCACGGTCAACATCATGACAGCGCGTCCTCTCGACCAAAAGGGCACCGTGGCGAGCGTTGGCGTCAAGGGCGTGGTGGACCAGTCGAGCCAGAACCTGCCCGACTTGCTGAAGGGTAAGCGCGTTACGCCTGAAGTTTCCGGCATCTTCAGCACCGTCACCAAAGATGGCATGTGGGGCTTCGGCGGCAACGCCAGCTACTCGAAGCGCGACTCGGGCTTGAATCGTGCCCAGATCGCCAATGGCTGGATCGGCCCCTACAAAGGTTCGGATGTGATTGACGGCTCGACCTTGCCGCAGCCCGGTGCGCCCGTCGGCAGCGTAACGAACCGCCCAGGTCCGAACGATCTGTATGAGCGCCCGCAAAACTTTGGTTACCAGGTCAACGGTCTCGAGCGCGAGCGTGTCAATGGCCAGGCCGTGCTGCAATTCCGTCCGGTCAAGGAACTGACCGCGACCCTCGACTACACCTTCGCGCAGAACAAGCTGCACACGCGCCGCGCCGAAATGAGCGTCTGGTTTGCCCAGACCCCGACCTCGACCAGCACCTGGCCGGGCGGCAGCAACCAGGCGCCCTTGACTTACTCGGAAGTCTACAACACGCCGCAGGACATGTCGGTCATCTCAGCCGACTATGCCACCAAGAACACCCTCAATTCGGTCGGCTTCAACACGGTCTGGAAACCGCAGTCCGGCTTGAGGTTCACGCTCGACGCCCACTCGTCGAGCTCTGAATCGAAAGCCGACAGCCCATGGGGCAGCAGCAATCAGCTGAGCAACGCCAGCTTCAGCCGTGGCCGAACCTCGGTCGACTTCACCCACGAGCTGCCGATCCTGGGCATTGAAGGCACCAACGTGGCCGCCGAGCCGATCCAGGCGACCGGTTCGCAGTTCTCCAACACCTACGTCAAGTCGACCGTCAAGCAGTTGCAGTTGAGCGGCGAGTGGAAGGTAGCCGAAGAATCGAACCTGAACTTCGGTGTAGGCTATACCGACGTGAAAAACCGCTCGACCCAATCGCTCGTGCAGAACAACGGATGGTCGGGCTTGACCAGCAAGAACGACTATCCCGCCAGCCTGTTCTCGAAGAGTGACACCGCCAGCTACTTCGACCAGTTCGATGGGGCCGGCGCGGCCGGCATGTTCAGGGACTTCTACACGGCCGATTTCGGCGCGCTGCGCGCGGCAACCGCCGCCGCCGCCACCAAGCCTGGCTATGTCAGTAACGACGGTCTGAAAACGCAGGCAAGCTTCCTGCCGAATTTCGCCACGACCGACAGCGACCAGCGTCTGGAGGAAAAAACGACGACGGCCTACGTGGCCTTGAGCCAGGACTGGGAGCTGGCCATTCCGGTCCACACCTCCGTCGGCCTGCACTTCGAAAAAACCAAGGTCACTTCGGTGGCCCAGGTGCTCCCGGCGACGGGCGTGACCTGGATTTCGCAGAATGAGCTGCCGCTGACCTTTGCCGGTACCGCCTACTCGACCACGCATGGCTCCTACACCGAAGTTTTGCCGAACGTGAATGCCGACTTCGACGTGACCTCGAACTTCAAGGTGCGCGCCGGCGCCGGCGTCACCATCAGCCGCGCCCGTTATAACGAGCTGCAGGGCGGCCTGAACATCGGCACCGGTTCCGACTACTATCTGGGTGGCACTGCTGCGACGGGTAATCCGAGCCTGAAACCGGTGAAGTCGAAGAACCTGGACCTTTCCTTCGAGTGGTATTTCACCAAACATAGCGTCGCCTCGCTGGGTCTGTTCAACAAGAAATTGACTGACTACACTGCCCAGAGCCAGGTCCTGGAAAACCAGTACGGTATCCATACCCCGATCGGCGGCGCGTACTATAAAGCCGCGCTGGCGACTGGTGGTTGCACCGTTGCGGACACCAACTGCATCCGTAACTACATTCTCAACAACTACAACGGCCAGCCGGGCGTCACGAAGACTGGTGTGAACTCTGTTGGCAATGCGACCGGTGTGATCACGGGCATCCCGAGCGATCCGCTGATGCAGTTCAGGACGTCCAGCTACGTGAACTCGCAACCGGCCAGCTTGCATGGCGCAGAATTGGCCGTTCAGCATATGTTCGGCGAGACGGGCTTTGGCGTTCAGGCGAACTACACCTACGTGACCTCGCCGTTGAAATACAAGAACGACCAAACCACCGATCAGTTCGCAATCCTGGGTCTGAGCAATTCAGCCAACCTGGTGGGTATTTATGAAAACTTTGGTTGGACGGTACGGCTTGCCTACAACTGGCGCGACTCCTTCCTCGCCTCGAAGACCGATGGCGGCGGCCACCTGGATCCGGTGTACACCAAGGCGTATGGCCAGACCGACCTGAGCGTGGGCTACGCCGTGACCAAGAACCTGAACGTGCTGTTCGAAGGGATCAATCTGACCAATTCGACGCAACGCCAGTATGGCCGAACCAAGGCCCACTTCCTGAACGCAACCCAGACCGGCCCGCGTTACATGGTCGGCGCACGCTACACGTTCTGATTGCGGAAGTCGGCACCTGGTATGTGAGCAGGTCCTGAAGCAGGCCGTGGTGACAACCATGGCCTGCTTTTTTCTTGCTACACTGAATCGCTACACTACTTACTGGATGGAACTCGCGTGCGTAGTCAACCCCTGGAAAAGGTCGTGATTGTCGGTGGCGGCTCGGCCGGCTGGCTCACTGCCGCGCTGGTCGCGGCAACGCATCAGACCAGTACCGGCCCGGCCTTGAAGGTGACCCTGATCGAATCGCCCGACGTGGCGCCGGTGGGCGTCGGCGAGGGAACCTGGCCCAGCATGCGTGAGACCCTGCACCGCATTGGCGTGTCCGAGAACGATTTCTTCCGCGCCTGCGACGCCTCGTTCAAACAGGGCTCGCTGTTCGCCGGCTGGGTCGACGGCGGCGATGACGACGCGTATTACCACCCGTTCGAACTCCCCTACGGCTATGGCGAAACGAATCTGGCCGCGAGCTGGCAGCGCCAACACGGCGCCGTGCCGTTTGCCGATCTGGTCAGCGCCCAGCCGCACCTGTGCCGCGCCGGCAGGGCGCCCAAGCAGGCGGCGACGCCGGAGTTCGCCGCCGTGGCCAACTATGGCTACCACCTCGACGCCGCCAAGTTCGGTCTGTTCCTGCGGCGCCACTGCACCGAGAAACTCGGCGTGATCCACGTGCCGGACCATGTGGTGGCGGTCCATGCGCACGATGACGGGGACATCGCCTCGGTGCAGACCAGGCCGGGCGGCGCCATCGAGGGCGATCTGTTCATCGATTGCAGCGGCTCGCAAGCGCTATTGCTGGGCAAGCATTATGGCGTGCCTCTGCTGTCGCAACAGCATATCCTGTTCAATGACCGCGCTTGCGTGGTCCAGCTGGGCTATCCGGAGCCGGCCAGTGCGATCGCGTCGCAGACCAGATCGACGGCGCAGGACGCCGGCTGGATCTGGGATATCGGCTTGCCGACCAGGCGCGGCATCGGCCATGTGTATTCGAGCGCCCACACCAGCGACGCGCAGGCCGAGCAGGCCTTGCTGGCCTACGTCGAACGCAGCGGCGGTGGCGCACCGATGCTTACCACGCCGCGCAAGCTCGGCTTCGAACCCGGCTACCGCGACCATTTCTGGCACCGCAACTGCGTGGCCATCGGCCAGTCGGCCGGGTTCATCGAGCCGCTCGAGGCGTCGGCACTGGCGATGGTGGAGTTGTCCGCCACCATGCTCAGCGACGGCATGCCGGCCAACCGCGCCGTGATGGACATCGTCGCCAAACGCTTCAACGATGCCTTCACCTACCGCTGGGAACGGGTGATCGATTTTCTCAAGCTGCATTATGTGCTCAGCCAGCGCAACGCCAGCCAGTACTGGCGCGATCACCGGGCGCCGGAATCCATCCCCGCGCGCCTGAATGAGTTGCTCGCGCTCTGGCGCACGCAGCCGCCGTCGCGCTACGACCTGCACCGGATCGAAGAGCTGTTTCCCGCCGCCAGTTATCAATACGTGATGTACGGCATGGGGCTGGTGCCGGAGGTGGACCGGCGGATCCGCCACGGCGAGCACGCCGAACTAGCCGACGGCTACTTCCGCCAGGCGGCCGCAATGACCCGCAAGATGCTGGCGGGGCTGCCCGGCAACCGCGAACTGATCGGGCATATCGTGCATCACGGAATGCCAACCAGGTAGTCAATGACATTTGAACGAAAAGGCAAGCAATGACCCACCGTGTTTTGTTAAACAACGTCGAACACAAAGACCTGAAAATCATTCTTGGCCGCGGCACCCGCTTCGGTGACGGCGAGACCATCTGCCCGACCTTCCCGGCCGAGTTTCGCAATGTGCTGGCCCACTATCCGATCGTGTTCCGCGAGACCGGCAACGAACAGCGCTACGAGCCGGTGGCGCTGTTCGGTTTTGTCGAGGGCGAAAACTTGTTTGCCGGCGCCGATGCCTGGGATGCGCTGTACGTGCCGATGGCCGTGGCGCGCCAGCCCTTCTCGATGGGACTGCATGACGATAGTCTGCTGGTGCATGTCGACCTCGATCATCCCAAAGTCAGCACGACCATCGGCTATCCGCTGTTTCTTGAATACGGCGGCCAGAGCGAGCTTCTGGAACAAGTCAACAGCCTGCTGCTGGCCTTGCACGAGGGGCTGCAGAGCAACGCCGGCTTTGTCGCCGCGCTGCTCGACCATGACCTGATCGAGCCGCTCACGCTCGACATCGAATTGAACAACGGCTCGCACAACCAGCTGCTTGGTTTTTCGACGATCAACGAGGAAAAGCTCGCCGCGCTCGACGGTGCGGCGCTTGCGCACCTGCATCGGCACGGCTACCTGATGGCTGCCCATCAGATGGGTGCATCGCTCGTCCAGCTGCGCGAGCTCATCGAGCGCAAAAACCAGCGCGTTGCGGTCGATGGCTAAACCGATGCGCGAGATCAGCGGCGTGCTACCTTCCGCGCTGACTGACGCCATTCTCACTGCGACCGAGCCGCTGGTGCTGCGCGGCCTGGTCGCAAGCTGGCCGCTGGTCAAGGCCAGCCTGCGCTCGCAGCGCGAGGGCATCGCCTATCTGCGCCGCTTCTACCGGGGCGAGGTGGTCCGTGCACTGATCGGTCCACCCGAGATCGCGGGGCGCTATTTTTATAACGACGACATCAGCGGATTTAACTTCGACGCCGTCAATGCCAGGCTCGACGCGATCCTCGATCAAGTGCTCGAACACCTCGATGACCCGTGTGCGCCGACTTTTTATGTCGGCTCGACGACAGTGGACACCTGCCTGCCAGGCTTCCGGGACGAAAACGATCTCGACCTGGGCGATCGCGATCCGCTCGTCAGCGTGTGGACTGGCAACCGTTCGCGCATTCCCGCGCACCAGGATCTGCCCGATAACCTGGCCTGTGTGGCCGCCGGGCGTCGCCGCTTCACCTTGTTCCCGCCCGAGCAGTTGAGCAACCTGTACATCGGGCCGCTCGATTTTGCGCCGGCCAATCAGCCCATCAGCCTGGTCGATTTTCATCGGCCGGACCTGGTGAAATTCCCCAGGTTTGCCGAGGCCATGGCGCATGCGCAGGTGGCCGAATTGCTGCCGGGCGACGCCATCTTCATGCCCAGCATGTGGTGGCACCATATCGAGGGGCTCGACAGTTTTAACGTCCTGATCAACTACTGGTGGCGCCAGTCGCC
Organism: Telluria mixta; assembly: GCF_029223865.1. NCBI lineage: Bacteria > Pseudomonadati > Pseudomonadota > Betaproteobacteria > Burkholderiales > Oxalobacteraceae > Telluria > Telluria mixta. The sequence continues at coordinate 4,354,005 of NZ_CP119520.1, read as the reverse complement.
AGGCTATATGGATGCCCCGGTCAATACGCTGATGCACGCCATCCTGACGCTGCGCGAACTGCCGCAGCCCCAGCGACTGGCATGGCAAGAGGTGTTCCGCCACTACATATTTGAAGCGGACGGCAGTGAAGCGGCGCATATCCCGGAACCGGCGCGCGGGGTCCTCGGTCCGCTCGATCTCGACAAGGCGCGGTCCATGCGCGCCGCAATCATGCAGAAACTAAAACGGTAGCAGGAGACACCCCATGCAACAGAACAATCCGGAAAATATCGGCAGGAAGCCCGTGCGGCGCGTCGTCATCGCCGGCGGCGGCACAGCCGGCTGGATGGCCGCTGCCGTCATCTCCAGGATCTTGGGCAAGACACTGGACATCACGCTGGTCGAATCCGACGAGATCGGTACCGTCGGGGTCGGCGAGGCGACGATTCCCAGCTTGATTCAGTTTCACCAGTTGCTGGAACTGAACGAAGCCGACGTCATGCGGGCAACCCAGGCGACCTTCAAGCTGGGCATCAGCTTCGAGAACTGGCGCGCGCCCGGCGAGGACTATATCCACTCGTTCGGCTTGACCGGCGTCGACCACTGGACTGCGGGCTTCCAGCATTTCTGGCACAAGGGCCGCCAGCGCGGCTTGGCCAGTGACTTCGGCGACTATTGCCTGGAATTGAGGTCGGCCCAGCTTGGCCGCTTCGCGCATCTGCCGAACGACGTCATGAATTACGCTTACCATCTCGACGCGACCTTGTACGCCAGGTTCCTGCGCAAGTACAGCGAAGGTTTCGGCGCCAAGCGGGTGGAAGGCAAGATCGACCAGGTGATGCTTGACGCCGCCAGCGGCCACGTGACCGGGCTCAAGCTCGGAAACGGCGCCTTGATCGAAGGCGATTTGTTCATCGACTGCACCGGCTTTCGCTCGCTGTTGCTGGGCCAGACCATGGGGGTGGAATACGACGACTGGTCGCAATGGCTGTTTAACGACACCGCCATCGCGGTGCAGACTGAATTGATGGGCGAACCGGTGCCGATGACACGCGCGATTGCGCACGGCGCCGGCTGGCAGTGGCGGATCCCGCTGCAGCACCGGGTTGGCAATGGCCACGTATTCTCCAGCAAGTATATGGATGGCGAGGAAGCCATGCAGATCTTGCTCGCCAATCTGCAAGGCGAGCCGCTGACGCAGCCGCGCATGATCAAGTTCAAGCCAGGCCAGCGCAAGCAATCGTGGAAAGGCAACGTCGTCGCCATCGGCCTGTCGAGCGGCTTTCTGGAACCGATCGAGTCGACCAGCATCCACCTGATCCAGCGTAATCTGATCCGTTTGATGCAGATGTTCCCGGCCGACGGCATCTGCCGCTCCGACATCGACGAGTTCAACACCCAAGTGCAAAGGGAGATCGCCCACATCCGCGATTTCATCATCCTGCATTACAAGGTGACGAATCGCGCCGATACCCCATACTGGGAAGCTGCCAGGAACATGGAAGTGCCGGCATCGCTGCAACACCGCATCGACCTGTTCCGCGAAACCGGACGGGTGTTCCGCACCGAGGGTGAGTTGTTTACCGAGTCGTCGTGGCTGCAAGTCATGCTGGGCCAAGGCATCATGCCCGAGCAGCATCACAAGTCGGCCGACCTGATGGGCGATGCCGAGCTGTCGCAGTTCCTGGGCTCGATTCGCCAGAAGATCGAAAGGACGGTCCAGCAGTTGCCATCGCATCAGGCTTACGTCCAGCGGTTCTGCCGCGCAGAGCGGCCGAGCTGATCCTTTTAATTCGGAGCCGCCCATGTTCAACCCAAATCCCTCGATGTGTAAAGTCGCGCTGAGCGATGGCCGTTCTTATGTAGTCGTTGACAATATCCTGCGCGATCCCATGCAATTCATCGCCCATGCCGTCGCGCGGCGTGCGGATTTTTCGCAGGAAGATTCTCACTACTATCCCGGGCCGGAACTGCGGCTGCCCCCAGCCGCGCACCAGGCATTCGAAGCGTTTTTTTCACAATATATCCGGGGCCAACTTGGCGCCCGGCGCACCCGCAGCGCCTTGTGCAGGATGTCGATGGTCACGCGCAAGCCGGAAAATCTCGAGCCATTCCAGAGAATCCCGCATGTCGATGGCGGTCCCTTCCAGCCGGGCGAAGGCAATTTCGCCATGGTCCTGTATTTGTTCAAGGATGAACGGCTGGGTGGCACGAGTTTTTTCCGACCGCGGGTCGACACCGCGACATTGTCGGCCATGATGGCCCGCGGGCAGCACATGGACCGTGACGCGTTTTCGGCCTTGATCGACAGCGCCCCCGCGTATCCGACCAAGACCAACACGTATTTTGAAAAGATGGCGACCGTCCCGGCGGCGTTCAACCGCGCGTTGTTCTATGATGGCACGATCTACCACAGCGGCGACATCCGCCATCCGGAGCTGCTCAGCGCCGATCCGGAACAAGGACGGCTGACCGTCAACGCGTTCTTCGGGGTGCGCCTGAACGCCTGCTGAAGCGCGGCTTCGAAAAGCTAGCGCGCTTTCGCGTGGTCGATGTTAAACGCGATGGCGATGCGATCCTCATCGGTCAGGTTGGGGCCGACGTGGTGTTCGACCCAGCTTGGGAACATGATCAGCTTGCCCACTTCGGGCACCACGGATGCCGCCTCGGCCTGCACATTGCGGTAAAAGCTGCGGGTAAAGGTACGCGCCAGGATCGGATCACGGAAGCAGAGCGACCCCGCACGTTCTTTCGCGGCTGGCACCTGCGGGTAATACACGCCGCTGATCCAACTGCCAGGGTGATTGTGGGGGCTGTTGGCGTGCCCTTTGCCATTGATAACCCCCCACATCGCGCCGAACTGCGCTTCCGTGACCTCCGGTTCCGCAAACCATGCGCCGTTGACCATGCATTCGTTGAGCACCCGCAGCACGAGTTGCTTGAGCTGTGCAAACCCCGGGAGCGGCAACAGGTCATAGCTACGGAAGCCGCCATAGTTCGACAGGCCAGTCTTGTCGGCGATGCCGGCCGCGACTTCCTCGTCGCGAATGGCATAGATCTGGCGCGCCAGTTCCTCGTTGTCTACCCCTTGGGTCTGCACAACGAAGATCGGCGTCGGAAATAACTCCAACACCTGCATGGACGCTTTCATGTTACTCATGGACCTGCCCAGGTTACGCCCTCGCTAGCGAATCCGAGGACTGGAATTGTCGAGGTCCAAATTATGGCATTAATGTCGATGGTCCGCCAATGCACCGGTGTGATCGAGCCGTATGTAGTGTCGCAAACGTAATCCGTCGATTTGAAGGGACAAGCTACATCGTTGACTTAGATCAGCGCGAAAGCGCTGATCTACAGATATGCTGGAGGCGAGGACGGGAGTCGAACCCGTCTACACGGCTTTGCAGGCCGTTTTAGCTCTTACAAATCAAAGAGTTAGCTCAGCACCACACTTTGCGCCACATGAGGTCGCTCACCATCAAGGACGGACCACACTACTCCTTCCTAAACTTTCCCGACTCCGCCTCTTCGGTCGGGGTTACCAAAAAGCTGTGCTTTGAGGTTCGAAATCAGCTTTGCGTCGTAACCGATTGTCCAACACAAGTACGCGTTCGACCGCTTGTGTGCCGACTCGGCGCTGTAGGGCGGACGCAAGAATCCGGATTGCCCGCGCTGTATTGCGGTTCATTTATCGCCATCTGAGCGCTCGAGAAATTCGTGCATGCTGGATCGGCGCCGCTACTACCGCTTGTTCTGGTCACGGTCGCAATACCTAACGATCAGAACGCAGCGGTACGAATAAGGTTATAAATATACCGACAAATTATTCCTTTTTTACTTAGCACATATTGAGTAAGAATTTATGAGTGTGCTGGAGTTTGGTTTCACGCTCGGTTTCTCGCCAACTTAGTCCGAGCTAAGTTGACTAGATTTGCCGACGGGTTTGAGCGTTTCATGCACGGTTTTTTGGGCCTGAAACGGTCCACTGGCAGGCAGTGGCATAGCCGTAAAGTTTCAAAATTGCAACAATAATGCCGCGTAACGAAGGGCGTTGGTCTGGTAACGGGAGCTGCCGACCGATCGACCCGAGTCTCATCGGATGCACGGGCTCGGACAACCAAGGACATTGGGTATCCATATAATCGATACGGATCAGTGCGGCGCGCACTCAGCATCGTCGATACGAGCTGGCGGATTTCTCGTAGCACGTCACAGGTTCTGGCGCAAAGCTCCCCTCCAGGGAGGTGGTCAATACGATGCCGGTGTTTCCGGCTCTCTGCTTGGAGTAGCCCATGAAAAAACAATGGATTGTGCGGACCGGATGGGTCCGCCGGTAATTGCCGAGAAATCGACGACAGAGGCTTGGAAAGGCGCGAATAACCGGGTTCATCCGGGGGCAAGAGCAGGACCTCCGTTTGGAGCTTGGACCCAGCATAGGTCTGCGCCAGATTAGACTGGGATTGCCGAACACCACGGCTTTGCTTGCCGGAGCAGAACAGACAAAAAAAATGCCCGCTGGGAAGCAGGCTGAATCTAACTTCTTAGAGGAAGATAGAGGAGACAGGTTTCATCATGCTGCAGTGCACAATAACTGTCCAATGACGTTTCGTGACACCTGTGATGCTCCGGCCCTATGTCTCACGACTTTCGTCTTGACCTGATCGGAATCCTGTAGCCAGTGGGATAGTTAGTCTTCATGTTATTTTGTACATGGAGGCTAGATGAAGAAACGTTTTACCGAAGAGCAGATCATTGGAATCTTGCGCAGAACGGCTTCGTCGAGAGCTTCAACGGCAAGCTCCGCGATGAATGTTTGAACCGGGAATGGTTTGTCAGCCGGCAGGAGGTTAAGCTGATCATTGAGAAATGGTGGCACTTCTATAACAATAAGCGGCCGCATTCTGCACTTGGCAACCGCACCCCGGCCGCAATCGGACGTGAACGGCGCCAGGGAAAGGCTGCTTGAAGTCGAAGACTAACGATCGCTGTGGCTACAAATTAGCCGATCAGGCCATTTCACGAATGCTATTCGCAAACCTTCACATCGTAGACGCCGCGTATGCGACTTGGATCAGGAAGCGGAGTCTTGCCTATGAACGAAGAATCCGTCCCGATCCGGAGTTTCGATTAGAGGGGCACGGTCGCCTTGATCCAGAAGGCGTGGCCCTGTGCTCGGTTGCGCACGCCCGACTCCTGCTGGAATTTCGCCGTCACGAAAAATCCCTTCCCGGTATCGTATTTGATCGACGGACCGATGGCGAATGCGCGTCCCCTGTTGCCGACATCATTACCGTGAAGTTGGTCATCCGTCGTTTGACGGTACACGTAACCGCCCACGCCGACGACCCAGTTGGGTGCAAGTGCGTAGCCCACGTCATAGTCGAAATGCGCTTCTTGCCCGGAGCGATAATCGGTGTTCTTGTTCTTGCGGTTGAAGTCATACATGAACTTGACGTCCCAGTTCAAGCCTTGCGGGTTGACGTAGCTCGCCGTATAGACCGGCTCGATGGCCCAGTAGTTACGGCCTGGATTCGCCAGCCGGTTGCGGTCATAGGAACCTGTCGGCGCGATGATGTCGAGCGCCGCAACGCTGTGCAGTTTTTCGCTGTGGTGGTATCCGAGCGCTAACGCGGTGATCGCGACGTCACCAAGGCCGCGTTTGCTACCATGGGTCCCGGCGACATTGACGTCGAGGTCAACCAAGGGAACGATGATGGCATGCGCTACTTGTCCGCCCAACAGCGTATTTCCTGTCACCCAGATAAAGCGCGGCGAGATCGCGGTTGCCCGCACGCTGAAGTCGACGGGTACAGTACTGCCAGAGCCGTCTTTCAGCTCATTCGCCGAATAATGGTTAACGAAGGCCAGAGTATAGAATCCCGGCGGCGGCATCGCCCCGGTCAAATAGTTTTCCGCCCCCATCGGATAACTTGACCCACCACCTTCAGTGGCAAAGGCAGCGGAACTCATCAGGCCCGTGCCGGTCAGCAGGACGCAAGCAATCTTCGTACGATAATCCTTCATGTCTCCTCCAGTGTTTACGTTATTAAAGCTTTAGTTATGAAAAAAATGATTCGTCTTATGCCTTCACGGGGCCGGGCTCGGCAGCAGCAGCCGGTACATGAGCACCGCTGATTTCGAGTCGCCGCTGAATTGGAAAGACACGGAAGGCAAACCGCTTTTGCAGATAGCCCCAGAGCCCCTGTTTGAAGACCAGTGTGATGACGATGGCCAGCAGGCCCAGACCGACCAGGTACCAGGTCCCGTAATCGGAAAAGAACTTGTTGAGAGCCCAGAAGATCACCGCGCCTACGATCGGTCCCTCAATGGTTCCCAGTCCGCCGATCATTACCAGGAAGATGGCGAAGGCCGACCAGTTGACCGAAAAAGCGGCGTCCGGCGAGATCCGCAGGTTGCCGACGAAGTACAAGGCGCCGGCCAGGCCCGCGCCCAGTGCTGCAACGAGATAGACGCCCAGCTTTACAGAGCCGACATCGATGCCTTGGGACGCCGACGCGGTTTCCGAATCCCGGATGGCCATCAGAGCCAGTCCTTGCTTGCTACGCAAGAAAAAGTACGTCAACCCGATCGTCGCCACGACCGCTGCGAGCGTGATCCAGAATGTGACCGATTCACGCGTGCCGCGTTCGATCTCGGCCAGTGCCGTCAGGCTCGTACCAGAGCCGCCTCCGACGGCGGGCACGTTGGAGAACGAAATGCGGAAAACCTCCGCGATCACCCATGTACCGATCGCGAAGTAACCTCCCTTCAAGCGGAACGCGAGCTTCGAGACGGGGATCGCCACCAGGGCCGTCAGCACTGCCGCGATGGGTACTGCAAGGAAAGGGTTCACGTCGAACAGATTCGCCAGAATCAGCATCGCGTACCCCCCAAAGCCTAAGTAAGCTTGCTGGCCGATCGATACCATGCCGCCGTATCCGGCAAGCAGGTTCCACATGCTGGCGAAAATAAAATAACAGGCGATCTGGTTAAATTCCCGCATCCAGTTGGACTCGCCCCACCACGGCATCGCGGCGGCGGCGGCGGCGATCAGGCAGCCGCCGAGCAAGGCGGCCTGGCTGCCGCGGCTCGTTCTCAGGACGGTAAAGTGCGTGCTCTTCATGATGTGATTGCCTTAAGTAATCTTGGCGATGTGCTTAGCGGGTCTTCGGGAACAGCCCTTGAGGCCGAAACGTCAGCATTAGCAGGAAAGCGATGTGGCCGAACCAGATACCCCAGCCGGGATCGAGCCGGAAACCGATGCTCTGCGTGGCGCCGAGGATCAGAGCGCCAGCGAAGGTGCCCCAGAACGAGCCCATGCCGCCGATGATCACGGACTCGAATGCCAGCAGCAGCAGCGCCGGGCCGTCCGTAGGCGAAAACGTAGTGCGCATTCCTTGCAGCGTGCCGGCGATGGCCACAAGCACGAACGCGATTGCGGTCGCCAGACCGTAGACATGACTGGCATCCAGCCCCATCAGCTGTGCGGCATCCTTGTCGTCGGACGTAGCGCGGAACGCCCGGCCAAGTGCAGTGTGGCCGAACAGCCATTGCATCCCGACGACTGAGACCACCGCAACCGCGAAGATCGCCAGCGGCAAGACGCCTACCGACAGGTCGCCGCCGAGGCTCAGACTCTGCATGCTGAGGTCACCGGTATCGATGGCACGCGGGTCCGACGTGAAGACTTCAGTCAGCACGTTTTGGATAATGATCGACAAGCCAAACGTCACTACCAGCGAGGGCAATGGATCCTTGCCGAGCGTGCCGTTCAGGACGAATCGCTGCAATCCGTATCCGAATCCGAATGCAAGCGGCAACAGGACGATGAGGATCCCGGCCGTCGCCATACCACCGTGCAGGCCGAACGCGGACAGCAGGGAGAAAGCTGCGAACGCCGCGAGGATCGTCAGGTCACCATGGGCGGTATTGGTCAGGCGCATGACGCCGAACATCAACGACTGCCCCATCGCGAACAGGGCGTACAGTCCGCCGAGCATGAGGCCCTGCAGAACGGTATCGAGCCAACTTAACATGATGTATTCTCTCCAGTCAGATGCCGAAATAGGCCTTGGATATCTGTTCGTGCGTGACGTCGCACGACCTGCCGGTCAAGGACACGCGGCCTTCCTGCATGCAGTACAGGCGGTTCGATACCCTGCGCGCGGTCGCGACATCCTGTTCCACGACGATAACGCTGAGGCCGTCCTGGGTGATCGCGGGCAGCGCGTCGTAGATTTCCTTGACGATGATCGGTGCGAGTCCCAGCGATACCTCGTCGCAGATCAGAAGCGATGGGTTGCTCATCAAGGCCCTGCCGATCGCCACCATCTGCTGCTGCCCACCCGACAGCGCAGTGCCGGGCTGGCGGCGGCGCTCACGCAGTGCGGGAAACAGGCGATACACGCTGTCCAGGTTCCATGGTCCCGCGCGCTTCGTATAGGCGCCGATCTTCAGGTTCTCTTCCACGGAGAGACTGGGAAACAGGCGCCGACCTTCCGGCACCATCGCGATCCCCTTTGCGACGATCTTTCCCGGCGCCAGACCGCTGATGACTTCCCCACCGAAGCGAACGGAATCCCCGGACGCTTTCATCAAACCGGTGACAGACTTCAGAAAAGTGGATTTTCCCGCGCCGTTCGCGCCGATCAGCGCGACAACTTCGCCCGCACCGACTTCGACATCGATACCGAACAGCGCCTGGAAATCACCGTAGAAGGCGGTGAGCTTGCGGGTTTCGAGTAAAGTGCTCATGCTTCCAGCCCCATGTAGACCCGTTTGACCTCGGGATTTTCGAGTACGTCGAGCGGCTTCCCTTCGGCCAGGACGGCACCGAAGTTCAGCACCAGCAGGCGATCGGCAACGGCGAGCAAGGCATGGACAACGTGCTCGATCCAGATCATCGTGACCCCCTGCGCCTTGATCGCCTTGATTTCGCCGACGAGGACGGCAGCTTCGTGCTCCGTCAGGCCGCCGGCGATCTCGTCGAGCAGCAGCAACTGCGGCCGGGTCGACAGCGCGCGCGCCAGCTCGAGCCGTTTGCGGTCCAGCAGAGGCAAGCCGCCTGCCAGCTCGTTGGCCTTCTTCAGCAATCCCGTTTTGTCCAGAACGTCGACGCAAAGTGGATAGGCCTCGTGTTCTGATAGTTCGGCGCCGAACGTGGCGGCCACCAGGCAGTTTTCAAAAACGGTCATTGCGCCGTAAGGCTGCGGCACCTGATAGGACCGTCCGATGCCCGCGCGGCAGCGTCGGTACGCAGGCACGGCCGATATGTCACTGCCCGCGAATGTGATCGTCCCCCGGTCGGCGCGAACGTCGCCGGAGATCAGGTTGAAGAGTGTCGTCTTGCCCGCGCCATTGGGACCAAGGATGCCGAGGGTCTCTCCGGTGTCTACACTCAGGGTGACGTCGTCGGTGACCTTGAGGGCGCCATAGCGTTTGCTGACACCCGCGATGCTAAGAAGTGCTGTCATAGTGTTCCCCAGCCGGCTCTGGTGGCCGGCTCGTCTCCATGTGGGAAGCGGCATCGATGCCGCCGCAAAATTACGCGATCAGCTTCAGTTGCCCGTTCGTCGGAATCTGCGGATTTTCCTGTGCGTCGACGATCGTCAGCTCGTACTTGTATTTCTTACCCTTGACCCACTGTCCGAGTACGAGCGGCGTCTTCGAAACGTTCCTGAACGGCCCCTGCGCACCAAATTTCACCGGGCCGACGATGGTGGAGAGGTTGGTAGAAGCGATCGCGTCGCGGATGGCCCCGCGATCCGTGCTCTTCGCACGCTGCAGGGCGTTCAGCGCCACTTCGAACAATGCGTGCGAGAAGCCGATGGGCTGCGTCCACTGCTTTTTCGTCTGTTCCTCGTATGCCGCGCACAGGCCTTTCGGATCGATGCCGGTAATGCTCGACTTGTACGGATGCCAGGGCGACCACCAGACTTCGGTCGTCAGTCCGTCGCCCAGTTCGCCGAGTGCCTCGATGGCAGCCGGGAACAACAGGGCCTTGCCGAGCGTGATCACACGTGGTTTGAACCCTTGCTGCCGCGCCTGGGTCAGGAAGGTCTTGGCATCGGGAGGAATCATGACGCCGGTAACGATCTCGACGTGTTCGCGCTTGAATGCCGCGATCTGGGCCGAGAAGTCCTGGTTCATGTTCGGGTAGCGGCCGGGGTCAGTCAGCGTAAAGCCCATCGAAGCGAGCGCTTTCGGAAAGCCTCGCACCTTGTCTCCCCATGCATTGCCGTCGCCATCGTTGGGGAACAATCCGCCCACGTTCTTGTTGGTCTGCAGGCGTTTCCAGCCGCTCGTGTAGGTCGCGATCACGTCCTCGAGTCCCCAGAATACGTGATAGGTCCATTTGAAACCGGTGTCCGTCTTGCCGCCGCGGCCGAAAAACCACGGCTGCCAGGGTACGACAGTCGAAATGCAGGGCACGCCGTTGAGTTCACAAGCGTCCGACACGGGGTTGGCCGTTTCCGGCGTGGACGACACCAGCACGAGGTCGACATTGTCCTTGAGGATGAGGTCATTGGCGACCTCGCCCGCGCGGTTCGGCGAAGACTGGCTGTCCTTGACGATGAGCTTGACCGGCAGGGTCTTGCCAGCGATGGTGACGCCCGCTTTCAGCCTGGCCTGCAAGCCGGCGACGACCCATTTGTCGGCTTCGCCGAACGCGGCAAGCGGGCCAGTCTGCGGCGAAACGTAGCCAATCCGGATTTCCTTGGCCTGAGCAAATGCGGGCTTCTGGACCAGCGCGCCGAGTGCGACGGCCGTGCCGGCGGCCTGCAGGACGCGGCGGCGCTTTTGATCGATCGAATTCATGTCTCCTCCGTTTATAGGTGCACGCGTTTTCGCGTTGCGTTTTGGTGTATTCGTGTGAATGCCGTGCCAGCCAATCAGCGGGTGGGCGGACGACCTCGCCATGCATCATCGAGAAGGTTCCGGATTGCCGGCAGCTCGATCGGTCGAGGGTTCCAGTAAGCGTTTCTGCTTGCGATGTCGGCGCAGCGATCGAGCTCTTCCTCGGGCATGCCGATATCCTTCAGTGCAACCGGCGCGCCGAGGCTGCGAGCAAGCGTGTACATCCCGAGAGCCGCATCCTGTGCACCGAGCGCTCGCGCGATGCGCGACATCGCCTCGGGCGCCGCGGCCGCGTTGTAGGCCAGCGCATGCGGGAGCACGATCGTGTGGGTCTCGGCGTGAGGCAGGTTGTAGCTTCCTCCCAGCGTATGGCACAACTTATGGTGCAAAGACATGCCGACGCTACCGAGAACGGCGCCGCACAGCCAGGCGCCGTACAGGGCATCGGCACGTGCCGCCACGTCGCCAGGCTCGGCCACGATCCTCGGCAGGCCCTGGGCAAGGGCACGGATGCCCTCTTCCGCCAGCAGCGACGTGATCGGATTCACATCTTGCGCATATAGACCTTCGGCGGCGTGGGCGATTGCATTGATCCCGCTCGTCACCGACAGTTTTGCCGGCAGGCTCAGCGTCAATTCGGGATCGTAGATGACGGTCTTCGGCAGTACCCGCGCATCGCGGCCGGTCTTCTTGAGGCCGTTCTCGGTAATGCCATAAATCGGCGTCATCTCACTGCCCGCGTACGTCGTCGGGATGGCAAGGATCGGCAGCGCCGATTCGAGTGCGATCGCTTTCCCGAGCCCCGTGGTTGAACCGCCGCCGATCGCGATGGCGCAATCGGCCTGCAACTCCTTCGCGAGGGCGCGGGCCTCACGGGCCGTCTCGATCGGGACATGCATGACGGCGCGATCGAAAATACCGGCACAACGATCGCCAATGATGGCCTGGACAGCTTCCGCGCTCGCACGCTGCTCCCGCGTACACAGCACCAGGGCGCGCCTTGCGCCAAGCAGGTCGATTTCACGCTCGAGGTGACGCAGGCTTCCGGCACCGAACACGACGCGCGGAATGGCGCTGTCGAACACAAAGGAGGGAACGGATGTCATGATGATTGCTCCGTCAGCGCGGGTAGTACGGCTGCAGGTTGGCGTCGACGTTGACCCAGACCGACTTCGCCTGCGTGTACTCGCGCATCACTTCGAAACCCATTTCGCGGCCGTAGCCCGACTTGCCGACGCCGCCAAACGGCGAGGCGGGGTTGACCCGCTTGTAGCAGTTGATCCACACCATGCCCGACTTCATGTCCCGGGCAATCTGGTGCGCCCGGGTCAGGTTGTTGGTCCACAGACCACCGCCCAGGCCGTATTCGGTGCCGTTGGCAATCGCCAGGGCTTCCTCGTCGGTCTCGAAGGTCGTCACCGACACGAACGGGCCGAACACTTCTTCCTGGCTGACGCGGTCGGTCGGCTTGGCGCTTACGATGGTCGGCTCGACATAGCAGCCGTTGGCGAGTTCCGGCCGGGACGGGACTTTACCGCCGGCGATGATCGTGCCTCCCTCGGACAAGGCTACATCCACGTACGACAGGACCTTGTCACGATGCTGGAGCGACGTCAGCGGACCGAGCTCGGTCGTCGGATCGAGCGGGTCGCCAATCTTGATCGAGGCGGCAAGACGCGCGAAGCGTTCGGTGAACTCGTCGGCGATCGACTTGTGCAGGACGAGGCGGGAGCCCGCAATGCAGGCCTGCCCCTGGTTGTGGAAAATGGCGAAGGCTGAACCGTTCACCGCGGCCTGGACATTGGCGTCGCCGAAGACGATGTTGGCACCCTTGCCGCCCAGCTCCAGCTGCACCTTCTTCAGGTTGCCTGCGGATGCCTGGACGATGCGGCGTCCGGTGGCGGTCGACCCGGTGAAGGCGATCTTGGCAACGTCTTCATGCTCGGCGAGGTACTGGCCGGCGATATGGCCCAGCCCGGGCACGATGTTGACCACACCTTCCGGAAAACCGACTTCTGCCATCAGCTCGGCGATGCGCAGGGTCGCGAGCGGGGTCAGCTCGGCCGGCTTCATCACGATGCAGTTGCCGGCCGCGAGTGCCGGCGCCATTTTCCAGCTGGTGAACATCAGCGGGAAGTTCCAGGGCACCACCTGGCCGACGACGCCGATCGGCTCACGCAGCATGTAGTTGAGGAATCCTGCCTCGACCGGTATCACCGTACCTTCGAGCTTGTCGGCCATGCCGCCGAAATAGCGGAACGTGACCGCGGTGCGCGGCACATCGAGGTTGCGCGTGTCGCGCAGCGGGTGGCCGGTGTCCATCGACTCCAGCCGGGCCAGCTCGTCGGCGTTCGCCTCGATCGCGTCCGCCAGTTTCAGCAGGAGCCGGCCGCGGTCCATTGCGGCCATGCGCGCCCACTTGGGAAATGCCTTCTTCGCGGCCGCTACTGCCTTGTCGATATCGGCCTTCCCCGCCATCGCCACATTCGCGATGACCGAATTGTCGTGCGGATTCAGCACCGGCAGCGTCGCGCCATCCTCGGCCGGAACGAATTTGCCATTGATGAAAAGTTGGGTTTGCATGTTGACTCCGTGTTTGTTGCGATTTGCAGGGACGAGCCATCCCACGGGCGGGATGCGTCCCGCCCGGACATCTGTGCGGCCGTGTTGCCGCGCTCTGGATTAGAAGGAAACCGGATTGATCGGCGCGCGGCCTTCCAGGATGTCGTAGACGACCTGCGGCGAGCCGTTTTCCCACACCAGCAGCATCGAGCGCTTCGGCGAGAAGCCCTGGTGGCGGCAATCGGCCGGCATCGCCGCCATGTCGCCCGCTTTCATCACGACGCGCGCGCGGGGCTCGGCGGTGATCTTGTCGCCGCAATCCCAGACGATTTCGTCCGACATCTGGAAGAACCATTCGACACGGTCGTTGCCGTGCACGATCGGGAGCTTGTGCTCTTCGGTCGTCGGGCACATGTAGCTGTGCTTCACCACCGAGGTGAAGGAAGGGTTCCACACCACGTCGGAACGCGACAGGTAGGCGAACAGGTTGAAGGCGTGGATTTCGTTCTCGAATCCCGGCTCCGGATGCAGCTCCGGCGCGTCTTGGGGCACGTCGGCGAAGGCCCGGTTGACCGGGTAGCCGGCGCCGTCGGTGCGCATCGCGAGATCGTCTTTCAGGCCGACGCAGCGCTCAGCAAGTTGCCGTACGCGGCGCACCGCGTCCAGGTTGTCGCCATTCTTGCGTCCGTATGGCGAGCCGGTCTCCTGGGGCGCAGCATACGGATCGAAGCCGGCATTGGTCCAGTCTTCCAGCATGTCGACGAAGGTCACGCGGACTTCCTCGGTCGGGAAATTCTGCAGCAGGTCCACGCCGGCCTTCTTGTAGTTCACGTTGAAAGTGCCCGCGAACACATCGACGGTCTTGTAGTGGTTGGTGGTGCCGAACACGTTGTCGAAGTTGACCCAGCCGTAGAAGAATCCCCAGCCCACGTCGCGCATCAGGGCGCGCAGGAAGTCGCCGGCGTCCATGGTGTGCGAGGCCGGCTTGCCGTCGGCGGTGGTCCAGCGAATGTGGGTGAAGTATTCGTCGCGCTCGAACGTAAAGTCGCCGAGATGGAAGGTCTTGAACCCGTACACCGGGTGCGGACCGGTGGTCACGGATTTGAATTTGACTGCGATGTCCATGGATTGTCTCCTAGTAGATATTCGATGTCAGGCGGCCTGGCAGATATCGGCCCACTTCTCGACCGACAGGTCGCCCTTGCAGGTCTGCAGGACGATCACGCCAGGCTGCGCCGCGCGGAACTGGTAGGCGGTATTCGCAGGCAGCAGGGCCTGATGGCCGCGCTTCAGGCGCATCCAGCCCATCCTCGCGCCCACCGGCTCGCCCTGCACCAGCACCGCGCCGTTTTTCTCCGCATCCTCGATCTGATGGGCCGCGTCCAGCTTGACGAGCTGAATGTCGACTTCCTTGTCCATGCACAGCGCGAACTCGTCGTGAGCGCAGGTGTACCAGGGCGACACCCCTTCCGCACGGAGGACTTCGAGGACATAGATCTGGTTGATACCAAAAACCACTTTCTCGTAGGGCTTCGAAATGCTCGCGATCTCAAAGCAGTTGGAAAATGCGTAGTGCTTGGCGTCGTCGTTGATGACCTGGACACCGCCTTTCTCGTAGCTCTCGAGCGAGCCGAACTGTGTCTTATATTCCACGTTAGTCTCCGTTATCACTGGTAAAAATGCGTGTTATTCGGTGATCGAATGAAATGCAGTGTAGTCAAGTGACCGCGGCTGGAGTAGTACCCGGTTGCCGACTTGTTTGTTCGCGTTTTCCGAACGACCCGTTGGTCAAGCTTCGTAATCGAAGCTGTGGCGGCTTTCGCGCAGCGGCGCCATGCGCGTCTTGAGCAGCTGGTGCAGGGGATGAGCGTTATAGGCTTCCAGCGCCTCACGGGATGCGAACTCCGAGTACAACATCACATCGCAGGTCGCTTCCAGCCCATCTTGCGCGATCACGGCATCAAAGCGCAGGATGCCCGGCACGGCATGGCGGCAGGCGTCGAGCCACTCCTTGACCCGCAAGGCGTTCTCCGCCCTGGTGGCGTGTTCTGCGCCCTCTTTCAACTTCCACATCACGATGTGCTTGATCACGCGGCCCCCTTCGGGCGCAAGCCGAGCAGCTCCCGCGCTTCGGCAGGTGTCGCGGCACGCCTGCCGTGGGCTACGCATGCCTCGGCGGCCATGCGCACCAGCTCGGCGTTGCTCGCCGCAAGCCGGTCGCGGCTGATCCGGATGTTGTCCTCCATGCCAGTGCGGACAGCGTCGCCGTCACGCTGCAGCACCCATTCGATGACATCGCGCTGATGCCGACCGATACCGGCGGCTGTCCAGGTCGCCTTGGGCGCAAGCCGTTTCAGCTCTCCCAACAGCAGGTCGAGTACGTGTTCGTCGGCCGGCAGTGCGTTCTTGATACCCATGACGAACTGCACGTGCGGCTGCTTGCCGAGCAGGCCTTCGCCCATCAGCCTGCGCATCGCATGCAGGTGCGACAGGTCGAAGATCTCGATTTCAGGAAGCACGTCGTATTGCCGCATGCCGCGGGCAAGCTGCTCCACCAGTGCGGGTGCGTTCTCATAGACGATCGTCGGGAAGTTCACCGTCCCGGTCGCGAGCGACGCCATGTCCGGCTTGTGGTGCAACGCGGCACCACGAGCCTCGGGATCGCGCCCCCTGCCCCCTGTCGAAAACTGGACGATCATGTCGGGACAATGCATGCGAATGCCATCCAGGACAGTGCTGAACCGGTCAGGATCGGAAGATGAGCTCTCATCGTCGTTGCGCACGTGCAGATGCACCAGGCTGGCACCGGCCGCATATGCCTCGCGCGTGGACTCGATCTGCTCGGCAACCGTGATCGGTACCGCAGGATTATCCTTCTTCCGCGGTACCGAACCGGTGATGGCGACAGCAATGATCACAGGTCTCATAAAACATCTCCATTCGAAATTGGGCGTGCGAAGGCGCACGCAAGGAAGGCGCAACAAGCCAAGCCTTGCGAAAGCACTGAAAGACACAGGTGATTGTTCAGTTCCGGGTTTTGCCTGCGGCGCCTGGCAAAGGGTTCAGAACAAAATCGAAGTCGAGCGTGTAGAACGGCACCGGCACCACGCTACCGTCGGGCCCTGGTCCCGGTGGATGGCGGATCCACTCCGCGATCAGGGATTCGCGTACGCCGAACACTGCATCCGATTCCAGGTAGCGGTCGCCATTGCGGAAAACATGGGTGATCAAGGTCTCGTAACCGTCGGCCGTGATCATGAAATGCAGGTGCGCCGGCCGCCAAGGATGCCTGCCCAGGGCCGCGAGCAGCTTGCCGACAGGGCCGTCGTGGGGGATCGGATAAGAGTTGGCCAGGATGCTGCGAAAATGGTAAACGCCATCCGTTCCGGTCTGCAGGGTTGCCCTGGCCCGAGACTGATCCAGGCCAGCATACTGGACGTCGTAGAAGCCATCTTCGTCGGCTTGCCATACCTCGAGCCGGGCGTTCGCCACCGGTTCGCCACCCAGCCCTTTGACGGCGCCGCGAACGAAACACGGCTCACCCTGGGCGCCGTTGGCAATGTCGTCGCCCAAGGCGTGTTTCGGCGAGTCTTCGACATGGAAGGGACCGAACACGGTAGCCTCGGTACATCCCGCCGGCTTTCGATTGTTCTGCGCCGTGACCAGCATCGACAGCCCCAGCACATCCGACAGCAGGATGAATTCCTGGCGCCTGTCGTCACACGTCTGCCCGACTTGGGTAAGGAACTGGATACCTGCCATCAGTTCGCTCTCGCTGAGGCGCACTTCGCGTGCAAAGTCATGCAGGTGGCGCGTCAAGGCAGCCACGATCTCCGCAAGGCGCTGTGGGGCCGTTGCCGCAATCTGCCGGTTGACGAGCTCGGTGATCGAGAATTCATCGACATGTTGTACGTGGTGCTCACCATGCTCCCCTGGCGGGGACAGAGCGGTGCCTTGTTCCATTGCAGTCTCCAAGGGCCGGGCAGGGCCGCTGTTGTTATCATCTGTATAGCAACAGAGTCTAGGCTCGAAGACGAAGCATGGGTAGCCGCCGAAACCCGACCACATCGTTTCGTGTTTTCGAATAATCGGCGATTCCGGACTTCACCAAAAGGGCTAGTCGATCAGCGTCCTCGGCAGCAATCCGTTTTCGGTGAGTGCCCGATCCCACGGTGGTTCGCCGGCGAACCGGGACTGCAAGGCTTCCGCAAACAACTTCAGCTTGGCCCCGCCCCGGTGACTGCGCGGATAGACGATCGACAGCCAGAACGAGGACAGCTGCCAGTCGGGAAGGACGAGACGCAGGTCTCCGCGCAGGACGCTCTCGGAAGCAACCAGGGTCGGGATGCAGACGATGCCGGCACCCTCCAGGGCGTATTCCTTCAGCAGATGGACGCTGTTGCTTCGCAGGGCAGGCTTCAGGTCCAACACGATCTTTTCCTCGCCCTGATGGAAAATCCAGCGGTCACGCGTCGGATAGCCGGAATACAGGCCCATCCGGTGCTCGTGCAGGTCGCGCGGACCCGACGGCATACTGTGACGCACGATATAGTCGTCAGATGCGCAGAACACCCGCCGTACCGGAAAGATTTTCCTCGCAATGAGGTCTTCCGAAGGAGGATGGAAAATCTGCAGGGAGCAGTCGACACCGGCCTTGATGGGGTCGACTACGGCGTCGTTCACGAACAGGTCCAGCACGATTTCGCGATACTGCTCCTGGAAGTCGCGCAGGCATGCCGCCAGGTGGCCCAGTACGAACCCGGGTAACGCATGAATCTTCAGTTGGCCGGTGAACGTTCCCTTAAGTTCCCGCATCTGGTCGACCAGCTCGTCCGTTTTGCAAACGAGATCGCTGCACTCCTCGAAAAACGCCTGTCCAATTTCGGATAACCTGACATTGCGCGTATTTCGGTGAAACAGGGGTCCGCCGACGTAATCCTCCAACTGCTGGACGCGTGTTGTGATGACCGACTTCGACACGCGCATCTGCCGCGCAGCCTCGGCAAAGCTCTCCGCCTTCGCGACCGTCACGAAAGCTTCGATAGAAAGAAACCTGTCCATCTGTGTCTCCCCGGATATTCCCGGTGTGTCTTATTTTTGGTTGACGAGGCTTGCCTCGCTTTCGAACCATGAGGTGCGGGTTCGATATTCAATCCGACAATCAGCAAAAATATTATGTTCTCAAGATGGTGGTACAGAAAGTGAAAAATTTACTCAGCTATATTCAAATTTTTCGAAGCTAGCTGAGCACCGGGGCACTTGGGGAGCTCGCAGGATGTGAGGTCTGTCTCGACAAGAAGGTCCGCCTGCATCCGACTGATGGATGAACTGCCCGATTCACCGGTGCATGCGCTCATCGACCAGGCGACGGTGACCTGGACTGTCGCAAGGATCGGCCACAAGCATGGAATCGACGACTGAGACCGACCTCGCCGAGGTTCGTTCGGGCGGTGGTACGTGGACGCAAGTGATTCCACGGGCGGCATCGGCACTTACCGGGCACTGGCGAAACCGCATCAAGGTTGACGACGGCGCCGTTTCCTTGCGAATACCGCCGCCAGCGTTGCGATGCCTGCGAGCTGCATCGCGGCACCCGATGCTTCAGGGACCGCCGGGACAGGGTCGAAACGTGAGGTGACATAGCAGAATCCCTGGGAATCACAACCGTTGGACAAGATCTGTCCGGCATCGTTGATTGCGATAGGCGTTGTCATCCGCCAGTAGGCATCCGGGACGAGCAGCGTGTTCGGATTCACCAGCCTGCCATTGTCGTAGAGGAAAGGCTGGTTGTCGGCGGTCCCGACCACCTGTCCCAGGTTGTTGATGTCGACGGCCGCACTGTTATCGGCTGCGGGCGTCAAGTCAGTCATCGTGCCGTTTTCGTACAAGAAGGCATGATGTCGTCCGTCGGCCGTGTAGCTGGCACCGACCACTGCCCCCTCATCGTTGATCGCTGACGCAGAACTGTAGCCACCACCCAGCGTTCCGAGATCCGTGAATTTCCCCTGACTGTAGCCGAAAGCACGATAGGAAAAGCCATTCACGAAGTAGTCGCCCGCAACTTCGCCGGCGTCGTTGATATTGGCCGCCATGCTTCCGGCCGGACCGAAGGCATCGACCTTACCGTTGCGCAAGACCATGGCCCGGCCGTCGCTGTCGCTGCCGGCCACCTCTCCGCGATCGTTCAGCGCCGCAACGGAGGCAATACCGTGCTCCGCAGTCAGGTCATGCAGGCGCCCGCCAGCAAACAGGAACGCGTGAGAGGCCCCGTTGGCCGTCGTTGATTCGCCGACGGCGTCGTTGTTGTCGTTGATCGCCCGGATGAAACTGTCGCTTCCACCGAGCGTCCCGACACTCGTCGACATCGGAAATGTGGAGATGTATCCGATGCGATACGGCACATTCGTATCCCGGTTGTTCACCGCGACGAGACCGGCATTATTCAGGGCGACGGCGGCATCGTATTTTCCGCTTACGGGCGTAGGTGTGTAGTAAGTCGCGTCACCAGCGAGCGCCAGCGGCGACGCCCCGAGCGACATTGCAAGCACGGCCTGCAGACACGTCTTCATCATGATTGTGACTCCTTCGGTGGCTTGCGCACGTCGTCCGAGTTGACGTTGCAGGCGCATTCGCAAGCCTGGTTCTTCCCCACATGCTTGGACCACAACCGCGCGCACAAATCCCATCATTGCTTCCTCGCAAAAGACACCAGGAAGGAGCGGCACGCTCACCGCGCCACGCCGGCCGCGACCATGTCCTCGAATTCTTCCGCCGGCATCGGGCGTCCATACAAATAGCCCTGGAAACGGTGGCAGCCCAGCTCCAGCAGCTTGTCGCGCTGGGCCATCGTCTCGACCCCCTCGGCGATGATCGACAGGCCCAGTGCCTGCGCCAGCGCGACCACGCTGCGTGCGATGGATGCGTCGTTGGGGTCGACCAGGATATCGCGAACGAAGGAACGGTCGATCTTGAGCTGTTCGAGCGGAAGACGCTTCAGATAGGCCAGCGACGAATAGCCCGTGCCGAAATCGTCCAGCAGGAACCGGATACCGTGGCGCCGCAACGCCTCCATTTTCGCGATCGTCTCCTCGACGCCTTCGATGCCCATCGATTCCGTGATCTCGAGCTTGAGGCAGCGGGGATCGGCGCCGGTGTCGGCGATGACGGCCAGCGTATCGCGAACGAAATTGTCTTCCATGAGCTGGCGGATGCTGATGTTGACAGCCACCGCGAGGCGGGCGTTGTGCGGCACCGCTGCCCAACGCGCCAGCTGTCGACAGGCGGCGCGCAGCACCCACGCGCCGATCGGCAGGATCAGGTCGGTACTCTCCGCGATCCCGATGAATTCGGCCGGCCCCACCAGTCCGCGCTCGGGATGGTGCCAGCGCAGCAGCGCTTCGGAACCGACGATCCGGCCGCCCTCGACCTGAGGCTGGTAATACAGTTCGAACTGGTCGCCGTCCAGCGCGCCGCGCAATTCCGATACGAGCTGGATCCGCCGGGCGACGGCCTGCTCCATCCAGGGCTCGAACACCCGCACCAGGTTACGACCGTCGGTTTTCGCCTGGTACATGGCGAGGTCGCCCCGTTTCATGAGCGTGTCCAGCCCTTCGTCACGGTGCGCACAGAGCGTGACGCCGATGCTGCAACTGGCATGGTGGGGCAGGCTGTCGATCACGTAGGGCGCGGCCACGGCAGCCAGCACCTTTTCCGCGAGGACTTCCGCATGAAGTCTGGCCTCGTCCTCGTTGGTGCCGATGGCGTCCAGCATGACGACGAACTCGTCGCCCCCGACCCGCGCCACGGTATCGACGCTCCTCATGCACGACGTGATACGGTGCGCCACCTGCTGCAGCAGTTCGTCGCCTGCGCTGTGGCCGCGGGTGTCGTTCAGGTCCTTGAAATTATCGAGGTCCACGAACAGCAGGGCGCCAAGCTGGGGCTCGTTGCGCGAAGCCGCGAGGCAGGACTGGATGCGTTCGAGCAGCAGCCGGCGGTTGGGCAGGCCGGTCAGGTCGTCGTAGTACGCCAGGTGCTGATTACGCTCCTGGATCCGCTTGAGTTCCGTGATGTCCGAGACGGTGCACACGTAATTGGCGACGTGTCCGGCCCCGTCCTGCACGGCGCTGATCGACAACAGCACCGGACAGACGGTCGCGTCCTTGCGCCGGCTGAATGCGTCGCCATGCCATTTCTGCTCGGCTGCGAGCGTTTTCCAGAACGCGGCGTCCAGTTCACCTCCATCCTCGGCAAGCTGGAACGGCAGCTTGCGCGACCCCACCAGTTCGTCGAGGCGGTAGCCGCTCATCGCGCAGAACGCGGCGTTGGCATCGATGACCGCCCGGGTCCTGTCCAGCACCAGCATCCCCTCGTGCGACTCGAACACGGTCGCCGCGATGCGTGTCGACTCCTCCATGCGCTTTCTGGAAGTGATGTCGCTCGAAATGCCGCAGAGGGAGTGCGCGGCGCCGTCGCCGAGGGCCAGCGCCA
Organism: Telluria mixta; assembly: GCF_029223865.1. Classification (NCBI taxonomy): domain Bacteria; kingdom Pseudomonadati; phylum Pseudomonadota; class Betaproteobacteria; order Burkholderiales; family Oxalobacteraceae; genus Telluria; species Telluria mixta. The sequence continues at coordinate 4,332,116 of NZ_CP119520.1, read as the reverse complement.
TTTTCGTCGACAGATAGGTGCGCTCCGCACCTGCCATATCGATGGACTCTTCGAACACTTGCGGCCGGCTCTCCGCCATCGCTTGCAGGTCGTGCGCGCGCAACTCGCCAGCCAGCTCCGGTTCGAAGAGTGAGAAATCGTCCTTGCCGAGGATATCGTCGGCGCGCATGTCCAGCATCCGGCACATGGCCTCGTTGACGTAGCGGTAGCGGAAGTCCCCGTCCTTGATATAAACGAGCGAGTCCACGCTGTCCAGGATCAGCGACAGCTTGTTCTCGGTCGCCTGCAACGCGCGCGCGCGCTGCGCCGCCTGTCGCCGGAACCGCCATGCCGCCGCACACGCGCCCAGCAGGAGCATGGCCGACAACGCGAGCAGCCAGGCCGTACGCTGGTTGATCTGTTGAGCCGGCGATTGCAACTGCCAGCGCTTGAGGATCGCAAAGTAGACGGATTCAGGGTCGCCCTGCCAGGTGCGCAAATGCCGGTCCATGGCGTCGAGGACATCCGGACGAATGCCGGGACGGGCCGCATAGAACAGTTGTGCCGGCTGGAACACGATGGGCGTACCGCGCACCCCGTAGTGCTGGGATTGCATATCGCCGTAAAAGTTGTTGACGGCCGCGAGGTCGGCCTTTCCGTCCTTGACGAGCTGGAACGCACGATCGAACGATGGCGCGGCGACGAAGTGCGGCTTCAGCCCGTACGCGCCCAGCAGCGAGGCCAGGAAAGACGCTTGCACGGATCCCTCCAGCACTGCGATCCGCTTGTCCTGCAGGTCGACGATGGAGGTGACCTTCACATTGCTGGCGCGGTACAGTTGCGACCAGCTGAGCAGCGCGGGCACGGCGTGGAACCTGAACGTTCGCGCACGTTCCTCGGTGTAGGCGACGTCGGGCAGGACGTCGAGGTCGCCGCGCGCCAGTTTCGCGACGCAGGCTGCCCACGTGCACGGCACATACCGCACCGTCCATCCCTCGGCGGCCGCCACCTCGTCCAGCATGTCGATCAGGATGCCGGCAGCACGGCCGTTGGTGTCGACGAAAAGCTTTGGCGAGTTCTCGTAGACGCCGACACGCATTTCGATGGGCGTTGCCGCGCGCACGGAACCGTTGGCCGACAGCAGGAGAAAGAAAACGAAACGTACAAGCGTGACACTGACACGGGCGATGCCAAGTGGGTAGACGACGTGTCTCAAAGACGAATTCCAGACTCAGTTGGCAAAAGTATCAGGGTATTTACAAGCTGACGTAGTATATCCTTAATCCGTATCAAAATGAGCTGGCAAATGTGAAATCCGACACTGCCCGCTACTTGCCCGCCCGGCTGAGTTGTTGCCGCTGCTGCTGCGTCAGCACGGCATCCATCTTCTTCTGCGCGTCGAGCATGTTCTCGAACATTTGCCGATGGTTTTTTTCAGCCGCCGCGTAGGCGTTACGCGCCGCTTGCTCGTCAAACTTTCCGTCCCGGTAATATGTCAAGGATCGCATCGTGTCATGCATGTGGTCCATCAGCGCGATCTGTTTATCGCGCAGGTCACGATGGATGGCGACCATCCTGTCGCGCTGTTCCTTCGTCAGATCGAGTGCGCCGTAGTCCGCGCCCATCATGCCCGGTCCGGCATCACCCATCGCATTGCATCCGCCCATCGTGCCGTGGTGTCTGCCCATCATTGGCGCCGGGCCGCCACGCTCCATTCCAGTGCCCTGCGTGGCGGACGCAGGCGCTTGACTGCACAGTGACGACAGGAACAACGCGACAGTCCACGCTGCCGGCAGACGAGATGACATGACGACCTCTCTATCATGCATGGGGAGTCATGTAGATCGCATCGCCGCCGATTAGTTCACTACCACGGTTTTTTTGATCCAGGTCATTCAAAAAAAAGCCTATTCGCGCGAGCCTTTGTGCATCAACAACCTTGCTTGATCATGCTCTTCGTTCCCGTCGAATCGCGTGCATGAACAAAGCCGGCACCACCCTTTGCGGAGGAACCGATGAACAATGACGCAATCTCGCCCGCGCGACAGCTGGCCAGGATCGCCGCCGGCGACGATCGCACAGTCTACGATACTGTCTCCATCGTCCTGCACTGGCTGACGGCGGCGCTCGTGTTGACCCAGTTCGTGCTCGCCGAAACCTGGGAGTGGTTCGCGCGCCCCACGCACCGCACGATGGTCGTCCTGCACATGTCGTTCGGGATCATATTGTCGGCCGTAATCGTGCTCCGCATCGCCTGGCGCATGCTGCCCGGCCACCAGGTAGCTCCCGCCGTCACCGGCTGGACCGACATCGCATCGAGGGCAGTCCATCATCTGCTCTACGCCCTGCTCGTCGCGGAGGCGGTGCTGGGGTTCGTGCTACGCTGGGCAGGCGACGAATCGATGAGCTTTTTCGGACTGCTGCTCCCGCCGCCGTTCGCGCCTTTTTCCGAGACGGCGCACCACTTGATCGAAGAACTCCACGAGCTGAACGGCTGGGCCATCATCATCCTCGCCGGGGGGCATGCCGCCGCCGCGCTGTATCATCACTATGTACTGCGTGACCCGGTACTGTCGCGGATGCTGCCGTCGGTTCGGCGGCGCTGAGCGCGAGCGACCCTGGTGAAACGTGACAGCGCTGTCGTGTTCTTATCATTCATCGGCATCCGCGCCGCCTGGCGGCACATCGCGGAACTCCGGAGGTGTTGCCTCTCTTGGATCGCGCAATACCATCACCGGAACGGGCGAGCAAGCCAGTACGTGGCGGGCAACGCTTCCAAGATAGCGCGTATCGGCTTCCTGGGAGCCATGCGCCCCCATGACGATCAGGTCGCACCCCTGTTCCTGCGCCGCGCGAACGATCTCCGGGCCCGGGGGCCAGGCGGACGTAACCCAGGTCTCACATGCGACACCGACCGCGTGCGCGATGCGCGCGACCGTGTCGGCATGTGCGCCGGCCGCCTGCAATGCGCGATCCGCCCCGCCCGGCGAGGACGGCTGGGCCACGGAAACCGCCAGGATCCGGCGCGCACCCGCCTGCGCCAGCACGACCGCGATTTGCGCAGCGCGGACAGCGACGTCCGAGCCATCGCTGGCCACGCATATCTTCTCGATGAACATGAGAGCCGCCTCCATGTCTGGATGATGATTCCGGCCGCACGGCCGGGCACGCATCCACGGTCGCGCGGACGCGTGATACGCTTGCCTGGCATCTTAACCCGTATTGACATGTCCATCCGCAGCGGATACCGCACATGACCATGAACGATGCCGCACTCGACCGCCGCGACAGCGCGGCCCGCCACCGCCTCGACGGCTTGACCGCCGCCGAGGCCGCACGCCGGCTCGTCGCGGAGGGCCCCAATACCCTTCCCGACCGGACACGGCGCGGCTGGCGCGCGATCCTCGGCGAAGCCGCGCGCGAGCCGATGTTCCTGCTGCTGGTCGGCGCCGCCCTGCTCTACCTGCCGCTGGGCGAGCCGCGCGAGAGTATTTTCCTGTCGCTGATGGTGGTGCTCATGCTGGGCATGACGCTGTACCAGGAAGGCCGGACGGAACGCGCGCTGCAGGCGCTGCGCGACCTGAGCGCGCCGGCGTCCACGGTAGTGCGCGACGGCCACCGCCAGCGGGTGCCCGCCGCGGATCTCGTGCCGGGCGACATCATCGTGCTGACGGAAGGCGACCGCGTGCCGGCCGACGCGGTGGTCGTCGAGACGAGCGGCCTGCTCGCGGACGAATCACTGCTGACGGGAGAATCCGTCCCGGTCGGCAAGCGGGCCGGCGTGGCGTCCGCGCCGCCCGCACCGCCCGGCGGCGCCGACCTCCCGTGGCTGTTCGCGGGCTCCCTCGTCGTGCAGGGCGACGCCCTGGCCCAGGTGACGGCCACCGGTGCGAACAGCGAGCTGGGACGCATCGGCGCCGCGCTTGGCGCGATCCGTCCGCCATCCGGCCGCCTGCAGCAGGAGACGCAAACGCTTGCGCGCCGCCTGGCCGTGCTGGGCCTGACCGTCAGCGTGCTGCTTGTGCTGCTGCTCGGCTGGCGCTCCGGCAACTGGCTGCAGGCGCTGCTCGCCGGCGTGGCCCTCTCGATGTCCGTACTGCCCGCCGAATTCCCCGTCATCCTCACCGTGTTCCCGGCGATCGGGGCCTGGCGGCTCGCGCGCCATCGGGTGCTGACGCGGCGCCTGGCGGCCATCGAAATCCTCGGGTCGACCTCGGTCCTGTGCGTCGACAAGACCGGCACCCTGACGGAGAACCGCATGGCGCTGCGCCGGCTGTGGCATGCCGGCGCCTGCCACGACGTGGTACCGGGGATGCCGCTGGCATCGGCATTGCGCGACCTGCTGGACGCGGCCGTACGCGCGACCCGCCCGCAATCGTCGGACCCGATCGAGGAAGCGCTGCGGCAGGCGCACGCGACGCAACCGGCACGTCCGGCACGCGACGCAAGGGTGGACATGGTGCGCGAATACGGCCTCACGGCGAAGCGCCCGGCGATGATCAGGATCTGGAGCGATGGATCGGCGTCGTTTGCGGCAGCCAAGGGTGCACCGGAAACCATCGCCGCCATGTGTCCCGAGGAGGAGCGCGCGCCGGCGCTTGCCGCTGCGGCGGACATGGCGCGCGCCGGGTTGCGCGTCCTTGCCGTGGCCGAGGCGGGCGGCATCGTCCCGCCGTGGCCAGACGACCCGGCGGCACTGTCGTATCGCATGGTCGGCCTGGTGGCGCTGGCCGACCCGCTGCGCGCGGACATTCCCGCCGCGGTGGCGGAATGCCGGCGCGCCGGCGTGCGGGTGCTGATGGTAACGGGCGACCATCCCGAGACGGCGGCCGCCATCGCGCGCCAGGCCGGCCTGGCCGACGGCGCCATCGTGACGGGTCCGGAAATCGCCCGCATGGATGGGGAACAGCTCGCCGCCCGGCTCGAAGGCGTCAGCGTATGCGCCCGCATCGTGCCAGGGCAGAAGCTGGAGATCGTGCACGCGCTGCAGCGCCGCGGCGCCGTCGTGGCGATGACGGGGGACGGCGTGAACGACGCACCGGCCCTGCGCGCGGCGAACGTGGGCGTGGCGATGGGATTGCGCGGCACCGACGTGGCGCGCGAGGCGGCCGAGCTGACGCTGCTGGACGACCGCTTCCCGTCGCTGGTGCTGGCGCTGCGGGCGGGACGGCGCATCTTCAGCAACATGCGCAAGTCGATGCGCTACGTGGCCGCGGCCCACGTGCCGATCACCGTGCTGGCCCTGCTGCCGCCGCTGCTCGGTTGGCCCGTCCTGCTGTATCCCCCGCACATCGTGTTCCTGGAACTGGTGATCGACCCGGCGTGTTCCCTTGCCTTCGAAAACGAACCGGAAGAACAGGACCTGATGCGGCGCCCGCCGCGTCGACACGACGAATCGGTGCTGGACAGGCGCGCGCTGCTGGCGGCGCTGCTGCGCGGAATGTGGGCTGCGCTGTTACTGGCCGCGTGCTACGGCTGGGCGCTCGCCCGGCTGCCCGTCCGCGAGGCCGGCGCGACGGCGTTTGCCGCCCTGATCCTGTGCAACCTCGGCCTGCTGCTGAGCCATCGCCAGCGCGGCATCCTGGCCGCGCTGCGGACCGTGAACCCCGTGTTCGTCGCAATCGCGGCGGGCGCACTGGGCCTGCTGGCGACAGCGTTGTGGTGGCCGCCGCTGGCCGAACTGTTCCGCTTCGCCCCGCCGCCGGGCCGCTGGCTGGCTGTGGCCGTGCTGACGGCCGCCGCCATGTTGCTCGGCCTGCAGGCGGCGCGGGCCGTTGGCGGGGAACGCTAGCCGTGCAGCGCCAGCACCATCTCGACGTTGCCGTCCACGGCCGTCCGCAATTGGAAGCCGCAGGAACGCGCCAGCCGGTGCATCCCGACGTTGTCCGCCAGCGCCACGCCGGAAACGCGCTCCAGACCGCGCGCACGGCAATAATCGAGCAGACGGTCCATCAACAGATGACCCAGGCCGCGGCCATGCAGGTCCGATCGCACGATGATGGCGAATTCGCCCACGATGCCGTCCGGATCGATGGCCACGCGCACCACGCCCAGGGTCTCGGCCCTGCCGTCGCGTGCGGTACGGGTGGCGATGAACGCCATCTCGCGCGCATAGTCGATCTGCGTAAAGCGCGCCAGCTGTGCCGGCGACAGCGCGCGCATCGTGCCGAACATGCGGAAATGGATGTCCTGCGGGCTCAAGGCAGCGAAGAAGGCCTCGTGGGCCGGTGCGTCCTCGGGGCGGATCGGCCGCACGAGCAGCGGCCCGAGCGCGCTGTCCACCCGGCGTTCCAGGTCGTCCGGATACGGCAGGATGGCCAGGCGCGCGAGCGGGTCCTGCCCGGCCGGGGCCGGCGCGAGGCGCATGCGGGCATCCAGCGCAACGACACCGGACGCGTCCGCCAGCAGCGGGTTGATGTCCAGTTCCACCAGCTCGGGCAGGTCGGCCGCCATCTGTCCGACGCGCACGAGCACGTCGGACAGCGCCTCGAAGTCGGCACGCGGATGGTCGCGGAAACCCGCCAGCAGTCGCGCGGCGCGCGTGTGGCTCACGAGGTCGGCCGCGAGCACGCGGTTCAGCGGCGGCAGGCCGACGGCCTGGTCGGCCGTCACTTCGACCGCCACGCCGCCCTGGCCGAACAGCACTACCGGACCGAATACGGGATCGGTGGCGATGCCGACGATCAGCTCGTGCGCCCGCGGGCGCCGCGCCATCGCCTGCACCGTGAACCCGGCCAGCCGGGCCTGCGGCAGCGCGGCGCGAACGCGTGCGAGCATCGCGTCCTGCGCCTGCGCCAGCGCGGCGTCGTCCGCGAGGTCCAGCACGACGCCGCCGACGTCCGTCTTGTGCACGATGTCCGGCGACAGGATCTTGAGCGCGACCGGATACCCGATCCGGCGCGCGGCGGCCAGGACGCCGTCGAGGTCACGCGCGGTCTCCGTTTGCACGACGGGGATGCCGTAGGCGGCCAGGATCGCCTTGGCGTCGGCCTCGCCGACCGCCGTCGTGCCCGCTTCCAGCAACCCGGCGACGCGTGTCCGCGCCGCCGTCCGGTCCGGTTGCGCCAGCGCGCCGGCCGGCGGCACCTGCATCAGCATGTTCTGGTTGCGCGCGTAGTCGACCAGTTGCAGGAAGCCGCGCACCGCTTCCTCGGGCGTGTCGAACACGGGCACGCCCGCGTCCAGGCACAGGCTGCGTGCCTGCGCCACGCTCGCCCCGCCCAGCCAGCAGCACAGCACAGGGCGCACCGCCGCGCGCAGCAGCGGCAACAGGGCCCGCGCGATGTCGGCGCTGGGCACGATCGCGGTCGGCGCGTGGATCAACAGGACGGCATCGGCGCCGGGCTCGTCCAGCAGCGCCCGCAGCGCCATGACGTAGCGTTCGACGGGCGCATCGCCGATGACGTCGACCGGATTACCGTGCGACCAGGTCGCCGGCAAGTGGCCGGACAGATGGGCCAGCGTGGCCGGCGCCAGTTGCGCAAGCGTACCGCCGCCCGCGACCAACGCATCCGTCGCCATCACGCCCGGTCCGCCGCCATTGGTGAGGATGGCGAGGCGGGGTCCCGCCGGGCGGCGCGGCTGGGCCAGGATCGCAACGGCATCGAACAGTTCGTCCGTCGAATACACGCGCAGCATGCCGGCGCGGCGCAGCGCGGCGTCGTAGACGAGGTCCGAGCCGGCCAGCGCGCCCGTGTGGCTGAACGCCGCGTGCGCCGCCTCGGCCACCCTGCCCGCCTTGACGATCACCGTGGGCTTCGCGCGCGCCGCCCCGCGTGCCGCCGACATGAATTTGCGCGCCTGGCGCACGCTCTCGGCATACAGCAGGATGGCGTCCGTACCGGGGTCGCCGGCCAGGTAGTCGAGCAGGTCGCCGAAGTCGACGTCGCTGCCGTCGCCCAGCGACACGAAGCAGGAAAAGCCGATCCGGCGCGTGCGCGCCCAGTCCAGCACGGCCGTGACGAGCGCGCCGGACTGGGCGACGAACGCCAGGCGTCCGGGCAGCGCGGCCACCGGCGCGAAGCTGGCGTTCAGGCCACGTCCCGGCACCAGCAGGCCCACGCAATTCGGGCCGAGGATGCGCAACAGGTGCGGCCTGGCCGCGTCCAGCATCGCCTGGCGCAAGGTGCGTCCTCCGGCCGCCTGAGCGTCGAGCCCGGCGCTCAGCACGACGGCCGCCTTGCAGCCGAGCTCACCCAGTGTGGCGACAATCCCCGGCACCGTCGCGGCCGGCGTGCAGATCACGGCCAGTCCCGGCGCCCGCGGGAGGTCGGCCGCGTCGCCGAATGCGGACAGGCCGGCGAGTTCGCCGTACTTCGGGTTGACGGGCCAGATCGGACCGGAAAAACCGCCGCCGGCGACGTTCGCCAGCACCGTGGCGCCGACGCTGCCTGGCCGCGCCGACGCGCCGATCACGGCCACCGAATCCGGCGTGAAGAAATGGTTCAGGTTCCGCATGCTCATATGCCTCTCCCGCGCCACGGCGTAGACTGGCGCAAAGCCGACCAACCCATCGCCCGGACAACATTCACCGCGACAGCGAGGACATCATGAACTACAAGACACTGCTCGTACACGTCGACACGACCCCGGCCGCGCCAGCCCGCATCCGGCTGGCGCTCGGCCTTGCCCGCGCCGCCGGTGCCCACGTGGTGGGAGCCGCCGTCACTGGCGTGTCGCACTTCGTCACATCCGGCATGCTCGCGGCGGGCGACAGCCGGCTGGCCGGGCATTGCGCGGCGCTGCGCCGCGACGCGGAGGACGCGGTGCGGCGTTTCGAAGACGCGGTCCGTGCCGACGGGCCGGCGTCGTTCGAGAGCCGCGTCGTCGACGACGACGTCGACGGCGGCCTGGCCGTGCAGGCCCGCTATGCCGACCTGGTCCTGGTGGGCCGGACCGATCCCGCGGCGCCCGCGCCGGACGGGCGGTCCGACCTGCCCGACTACCTGCTGTTCGCGGGCGGGCGCCCCGTCCTGATCGTGCCGCATGCCCCTGGCCCATGGCGTGCGGACGGCGAAGCGCTGGTTGCGTGGGACGGCAGCGTTCCGGCAACCCGCGCCGTGGCGGCCGCCCTGCCGCTGTTGCGTGCGGCGCGCGGCACGACCGTCGTCGGCTTCGGCGACGATGCCGACGACACGGCCGGCGGCGACCCGTGCGCGCGGCTGGCCGCATGGCTCGGCCGGCACGGCGTCGCCGCGCGCGCCAGCCACCGCGCGGCGACGGACGACGTCGGGGACACGCTGTTGTCGGCCGCGGCGGACATGGACGCGGGCCTGCTCGTGATGGGCGCCTACGGCCACGGCAGGCTGCGCGAACGTTGCCTGGGCGGCGCGAGCCGCACGGTACTGGCCGGCGCCCCGATCCCCGTGCTCATGGCGCACTGACGTCACGGTACCTCGATGATGACTTTCATCGCGTGGGTATCCGCCGCGCGTCCGAACGTGTCGTAGGCCTGGTCCATCTCCTCGAAGCGGAAACGGTGGGTGATGAGCGTGGCCGCTTCGAGCTTGCGCGCCATCACCGCCCGCAGCAGCTGGGGCGTCGTCACGGTGTCCACCAGGCGCGTGGTGATCGTGATGTTGTGCGACCAGAGCCGCTCCAGGTGAAGGTCGACCTTGGTGCCATGGACCCCGATGTTGGCGATCGTGCCGCCCGGCGCCACCAGGTCCTCGCACAGCTCGAAACTGGCCGGGATCCCGACCGCCTCGATGACGACGTCCGCCCCCCGTCCGCCCGTCAGCCCCTTCACGAGGGCGGCCGTGTCGGCGTCCGGTGTCGTCACATGGGTCGCGCCGAAGCACTGCGCGATCTCGAGGCGATGGCGGTCCGGATCGATGACGACCAGGAGCGCGGGCGTGAAGAACTGCGCCGTCAGCAGCGCCGCCAGCCCGATCGGCCCGGACCCGACAATGGCGACGCTGCAACCGGGCTGCACCTTGCCATTGAGGACGCCGCATTCGAACCCGGTCGGCAGGATGTCGCTGAGCATGGTCAGTGCGTCCTCGTCGGCGCCGTCCGGTATGTGGTGCAGGCTGAAATCGGCGTGCGGGATCCGCACGTACTCGGCCTGGGTGCCGTCGATCCGGTTCCCGAGTATCCAGCCGCCGTCGAGGCAGTGCGAGTACATCCCCTTGCGGCAATAATCGCACCGGCCGCAGGATGTAATGCAGGAAATCAGCACAGGATCGCCCGGGCTGAAGCCGCGCACGGCCCCGCCGGTTTCGGCGATCGTACCGACGCCCTCGTGGCCGAGGATCGTGCCCGGCCGGCAAGTCGGTACGTCGCCCTTCAGGATATGCAGGTCGGTGCCGCAGATCGTGGTCCGGCGCACGCGCACGATGGCGTCGTCCGGCTGCAGGATGGACGGTTTCGGGCGCGCTTCCAGCCGCCGCGCGCCGGGTCCGTTGTAGACGAGGGCTCGCATGATGGCACGTCCTCAGTGGATCGCGGGCCGGTGCATGGCGCCATCCGGCTTTTTGGGCAAAGCCGGCCTGCGGACGTCGCGCCCGAACGGTTTCGGATGATAAGACATCATGACTCTCCTTGTATTGAATGCAGCGTTCGCTATACCTCGGCGCCTTCACGCGCGCCGTCCGCCATGGTCTCCAGGCGACGCATGTCGAGAATCTCGAGTTCGCGACGCTCCAGCCGGATCAGCCCCTGTTCGCGAAAGCGGGCCAGGAGGCGGCTGACGGTTTCCAGCTTGAGGCCCAGGTAGCGCGCCATGTCGTCGCGCGACATGCGCAGTTGAAAACGGCGCGGCGAAAAGCCGCGCATGGCGTAGCGGGCGGACAGGTTCAGCAGCAGGCTGGCCATGCGCTCGTCCGCCCGGAGGATGCCCAGGAAACGGATCGCGGACTGGTCGCGCAGGATCTCCTGGCTCATCACGCGATGGAAGTGCGCCATCACCGGCGGGAGCTCGGCCATCAAGGCTTGCAGGCGCGCATAGGGAACCTCGCACACCTCGCTGTCTTCCAGCGCGATGGCGGTGCTCGCATGCTCGCCGTTGCCGATCGCATCCATGCCCATCAGGTCGCCGGCCATCTGGAATGCGGTGATGTAGCGTTCGCCCCGGTGATCGGTACGGCACGTCATGAAGTGGCCGAAGCGCAGCGCGTACAAGTTGATGAACGGCTGGCCGGCACGGAACAGGACATCGCCGCGCGCCAGCCTGCGGCGGCATCCGATCACGCTTTCCAGCCGGGCCAGGTCGCGTTCGCCCAGTCCCGGGGGCAGGCACAATGTGCGGTAGGCGCAGCGTCCGCACCTGGCGCCTGGCGCTTCAGTGGCGCTTTGCCTCCCCGCCGGGACGATCTCGTAGGTCTGCGTGGTCATCGCCCTCTCCTTGCCTGTCGTTGCCATCGATGCAAGCAGTATCGGACGGCGCCGCGACGGCCGGCAGCGCGCATGCCGTCAAGTTCCGGTCAAGTACGCCCGACGCGCGATGTAGGGGTTCCCCTATGCCGGACCGCGGCGCCCGTCAGATCAGGCCATGCTCCAGCGCGTACCGGGTCAGCTCGGCGTTGCTGGACATGCCCATCTTGTCGAGGATGCGGGACCGATAGGTGGTAACCGTGTTCGGACTGAGATGCAGGCGTTCGCCGATCTGCACCAGGGGTTCGCCACGCGCGATCAGCTTGAACACTTCCAGTTCCCGGTTTGACAGAGCGTCGTGCCCCGCGCAGGTATCGTCGCCGCTGACGAGCGCGGCCAGTTTCTCGACCAGGGCGGGGCTGACGTACTTGCGGCCCGCGGCTGCACGCCGGACGGCATCGACGAGCACCGGCGTCGGCACGTCCTTGGTCAGATAACCCGCCGCACCCTGCTTCAGCGCGCGCACGGCATAGATCTCTTCCGCGTACGTGCTCAGGATCAGCACCGCCATGTCCGGACGCAGGCCGCGCAGCTGGCGCAGCAGGTCGAGACCGCTCGTGCCCGGCATGGCGATATCGAGCAGCGCCACGTCGAATGCGGCGTCACGGACAAGGTCGAGCGCCTGCTGCGCATCGGCGGCTTCGCCCGCCACCTCGATGTCCCCCGCCGTGCCGAGCATCAGGCGTACGCCGTTGCGGGCGATGGCATGATCGTCGACGAGGAGGACGCGGACGGGTTCAGGCCGCATGGCGCGCCTCGACCGGCACCTGGAGTGCGACGACGGTGCCGCCGCCGGCGCGCCGCGCGACCGTCAGCTCGCCGCCCAGGCTGCGCGCGCGCTCCCGCATGCCCAGGATGCCCCAGTGATCGTCCGGCTCCGGCCCGGCCGGCCCCGGCATGCCGCAGCCGTCGTCCTCGATCGCGACCTCGAGCTGCCCGTCGGCCAAACGCACGCGCAGCCAGGCTTCACGGGCCTGGGCGTGCCGCTGGATGTTCGTCATGGCCTCCTGCACGATCCGGAACAGCATGATGCCGCGGTCCGGATCGATGTCCAGGGCCGCGGCGCCGGGATCGATGTCGCAACAGCAGGCAAGGCTGGAGCGCCTGGCCACCTGCGCCGCGTACCATTCGAGCGCGGTCCAGATGCCGAGCTGGTCCAGCACGCTCGGTCGCAGGTCGGCAATCACCCGTCGCACCGTATCGATCGCGTCCTGCGCCAGACCGGCCGTTTCCTCCAGCAACGGATCCGGGGCGTGCCCCGCCAGCGCCGCACGTTCTCCTATCACCGAGACGTACGCCATGATCCCGGTTAGCAGCCCGCCCAGCTCGTCGTGCACTTCGCGGGCGATCCGGCGGCGCTCGTCCTCCCTGATCTTTTCCTGGTAGGCGGCGAGGTGGCGCAGCTCGTCGCGGGCCTGCGTCAGCTTCAGTTCGGCGGCCTTGCTCGCCGTGATGTCGATCAGCGTCCCCTGCATGAACAACGGCCGGCCCGACTCGTCGTGCACGACGTCGGCCTGGTCGCGGAACCACAGTACTTCGCCCGTGCGTGCGCGCAGCCGGTATTCGAGGCGCAGCGGCAGTCCGCCCTCCCGGCAGCGCAGCACGTCGGCGAACACCTTGTCCTTCTCGTCCGGCAGCATCCGGTCGGCATACAGGCCGGGATCGCCCAGCCATTCTTCCGGCGTGTACCCGAGGACGCCGATCTGCGGACTGACGTAGTGCAGCTGGTCGGCCCGTCCAGGGGCCACGACGTAGGTGATCGCCTGGATCTGCTCGACGAGGGTACGGAACCTCGCTTCGGCCTGGCGTTTCTCTTTCAGCAAGCGCTGCTCGCGCTGCAGGCGTTCGATCGCCGCCGGCACCAGCTCGAGGTAGCGCCCCTCGGCATCCTTGACGAGGAAGTCGCGGGCGCCGCGACGCATCGCTTCCATGGCGACGGCCGCGCTGTCGGCGCCGGTCAGCATCAGGACCGGGATCGCCCGCACCGCGGCGTCCGGATCGGCGCCGAGGCGCGCGAGGAAGTCGAGCCCGGTCAGGTCCGGCAGCCGGTAGTCGAGCAGGATGCAGTCCGGGCGGCACTCGCGCGCGAGTATCAATCCGCGCTCGGCCTCGTCCGCCTCGATGAGCCGGAACCGGCCGGCAGAGGCGTCGTCCAGCCGCCGGCGGCAGGCCATGCGGTCGACGACATCGTCCTCGACGATCAGAACAAGGATGGTGTTCATGTCAGGGCTGCTCGCTGGTGGTCCAGTACGCGTCGATGGAACGCATGGCCTCGACGAAGCGCCGGTAATCCAGCGACTTGGCCATGTACCCGGCAATGCCGAGGTCGAAGCTCCTTACCTTGTCTTCCATTTCCTCCGACGTGGTCAGCACCACCATCGGGATCCGGCGCAGTTGCTCGTCGCGTTTGACCTGCTCCAGGAATTCGATGCCGTTCATGACCGGCATGTTCAGGTCCAGCAACACGAGGCACGGCGGATCGGCAGCATCGCGCAGCCAGGCCAGTCCCTGCTCGCCGTTCTCGCACACGACGAGTGGATTGTCGACATGGATCTCCTTCAGGGCGCGCCGGGTGGTCAGAACGTCGACATGGTCGTCCTCGAGCAGCAGGATCGGTTGCGCGGGCGTTTTCACGGGCTATCCTGGCGGGCATCCCGGTACGCCTTCGGGATACTGAAGTAAAAGGTGCTGCCTTCGCCAGGCACCGAGTCGAGCCATACCTGCCCGCCCAGCAGATCGATGATCTTGCGCACCAGGGCCAGCCCGACACCGGTGCTTTCGACGCGGTCGCGCGGCGCCAGTGTCTGGAACAGCTGGAAGATACGCTCGTAGTGGCGCCGTTCGATGCCGGGGCCGTTGTCGGCCACGGCGAAGCACCAGCGCTCGCCCTCGTCGGCGCAGCTCACGTCGATCCGTCCGGCGGGCTTGTCCATGTACTTGATCGCGTTCGAGATGAGATTGTGGAAGACCTGCCGGATCCGGGTCGGCTCGGTCCAGAGCACTGGCAAACCGGGCGCGACCGTCACCACGATCGACGGGGGCGGCACAAGCAGGTCGACGACCTCCGCCACCGCGGCGTTCAGGTCGACCATGCACAGCGTGCCACCCCCACGCCCCAGCCGGGAATACTGGAGGATGCCGTCGATCAGGTTCCCCATCCGGTGCACGCGGCTGATCAGGAGGCGCATGTGCTCGCGGCCTTCGTCGTCGAGGCGGTCGCCATGGTCGGTCGCGATCCAGTCCGCCAGGGCGCCGATCGCGCGCAGTGGCGCCTTCAGGTCGTGCGACACCACATAGGCGAAATTGCTCAATTCCTCGTTCGCGGCGCGCAGGCCCTGCAACAGGACGGCGGCTTGCCGCTCGCTTTCCTTGCGCGCCGTGATGTCGCGCACCAGCCCGGTGAACATGCGCGCGTCGCCGATCCGCATTTCCGTCACCGCCAGTTCCATCGCGAACACCGTGCCGTCTTTGCGCAAGCCATGCACCTCGCGGCCGCTGCCGATGATCCGCCGTTCGCCGGTACGAAGATAGTGGCGCAGGTAGCCGTCGTGGCGGTCGCGGTCCGGCGACGGCATCAGGACGGACACGTTGCGCCCGGCCAGTTCCGCTTCCGCATAGCCGAACATGCGTTCGGCCGCCGGATTGACGCGCTCGATCAGGCCCCGCTCGTCGATCGTGATGATACCGTCCGCCGCGGTCTCGAACACCGCGCGCATGCGTGCCTCGCTGTCGCGCAACGCCTGTTCCGCATCGGCCCGGGCGCGCACGTCGTGGACGGTGGCCAGCGTCAGCACCGTACCGTCCGCATCGAGCGGCGCCAGGCTTACCTCCACGGGAAACGTCCTGCCGGCGCAATCGACCGCCATGAAGCGCCCGCTGCCCATGGCGCGTGCACTGTCGCCATGGCGGCGCAGCACCGCGTGCCGGCCGCGCGCTTCCGGCGGCACCAGGATCTCGACCGGTTCCCCGATCAGGTCCTCGAGCGCCCAGCCGAACAGCGCGGCCAGCGGCCGGTTGGCCCGGACAATGATGCCGGCGCGATCGCATACCAGCATCGGGTCGCGGGCAGCGGACAACAGCCAGTCCAGGCGGGTATGGATGCATTCCGGATTCATGGTTTACCGTCAATACAGAGCTCGACCATGATAAGGCGTTTTTTTGCAGCTATCAAAGCATTGCGGATTGTTCAGGTGCTTCGCAGAAAAATTCTCTACTTTTTGATCTCCATCAAGTGCGTACCTGACAGCGACATCGGTGGGCGATACAGTGAATGCGGGTGTCTTCACCCGCCATTGCCCATGTCCCGGAAAGGAACACGCCATGTACAAGACCATCGTAGTTCACATCGACGGCAGCCGCCAGCAGGACAGCAGGTTGCGCGCGGCCGCGCGTCTGGCCGCGGACCACGACGCCCACCTCGTCGGCGCCGGCATGACGGGCATGTCCTGGGTCGACTTCGCGCTGTTGACCGGATCGATGGGGGCGCCGGTCATGCCCGGCACCGATTTCCAGGGCATGCGCGATGCGGTCAGCGTCCGGCTCGAGAAGTTCGTGGAAGATGCCCGTCGCCTCGGCATCGCGTCGCTCGAGTCGCGCCTCGTGGAAGACGACCCCCGCTATGCCCTGCTGATGCAGTCGCGCTACGCCGACCTGACGGTGCTGAGCCAGGATGACGAACCCGATCCCGACCTGCCCGTGCGCGTGCGCGGCTTGCCCGAGCACGTCGCACTGCGCGGCGCGCGTCCGGTGCTGGTCGTCCCGGGCACCTACCACGGCGAACCCATCGCCAGCACGGCCGTGGTCGGCTGGGACGGCAGCATGCAGGCCATTCGCGCCATCGAAGGCGCGCTGCCGCTGCTGCAGCGCGCCGAAAGCGTCAAGCTGGCCCTGATCAACCCCGACGAACTGTCCGAGCTGCATGGCGAAGAGCCCGGGGCGGACATGGCGCTGTACCTGGCGCGCCAGGGCGTGCAGGTCGACGTCATCGTCGAGCGCACCCGATCCACCACGGGCGACGCCCTGATGGCCATGGCGCGCACCTGCGGCGCCGGATTGCTGGCGGTGGGCGCCTACGGCCACAGCCGCTACCGCGAATGGGTCCTGGGCGGGGTGACGCGCGAAGTGCTGGCGCGCTCGCCGGTGCCGCTGCTGCTTGCACACTGAATGGACGTTCGCTCGTCCGCGCCGCGCCGGGTGTTCGAACGGCGCTGCGAGCGCTATTTGCGGCGTCTGCTGCCCGGCTTCGGGTCCGTGTTCGGGATCGGCGTGCTGTGCGACGGCCTGTGGAGCCAGCTGGTCGAATCGGCGCAGAGCCCGGCCAGCCTCGCCGTGCGCGCCGGCCTCGTCGCCATCGCGTCCTTCGGCTACGCGATGCCGCGTTCGGGACCGCAGCCGGTGGCCCGCGCCTCCTTCGTGTACCTCGTCCATGCGGCGGCGCTTGCCACCACGGCGCGGCCGCTGGCGGACGGTCTGCTGCACGCCGTCCCCTCGTTGTTCGTCTGGATGGCTGCCCTCGGCCTCGTGGAGCCCCGTCCCCGTCCTTGCCTGAACATTCTGGCGCCGACGGCGCTGCTCTATGCGGCGCTCGGCGCGTTCATGCTTCCGTCTGCGGCGGCACCCGCCATCTGGGCGGCCTGTGTCGCCGCGCCAGCGCTTGCGCTCGCCCTGGGCAGCCGCCTGCTACACCTGCGACATGATCTATGGCTACGCGAGCGGCAGCTGTTGCGCGCGTGCCGCTACGACAGCCTCAGCGGGGCGCTGTCGCGCCAGTACCTGATGGAACTCGCACAGCACGACCTGTCGCTGGCACACCGGCACGGTCGCCCGCTCAGTGTCGCGATGCTCGACATCGACCACTTCAAGGCGGTCAACGATACCTATGGCCACGCGGTAGGCGATGCCGTGATCCGCGCGTTGACCGCGACGTGCGTGAAGACCCTGCGTGCCACCGATTACGTCGGCCGCATCGGCGGCGAGGAATTCGTCTGTGTGTTGCCCGAAGCCGGCGCGGACGAGGCATGGGCCTGCGCCGAACGCCTGCGCGACGCCTTCGCCGGCCAGGTCATTCCCGGAGCGCCGCGCGAACTGCGCTGCTCGGTCAGCATCGGCCTCGCCGTTCATCGCGACACACAGGATTGGGAGTCCCTGCTGCGGGAAGCGGACGGCGCGATGTACCGCGCCAAGGCAGCCGGCCGCAACCGCGTCGCCATGGCCGGACCAGCGCTGGCAGTGGCAGGCTGAGCGCGCGGCGCGGCTAACGACGCATTGCCGCGCCGAACCTGGCGAGCGCCACGACGAACAGGACGGCGCCGATCAACAGCAATGCCAGCATCCGCGGCCAAACCACATCGAGGCCCGCGCCACGGAACAGGATGGCCTGGCTTAACTCAACGTAGTGAGTAGTCGGCGCGGCGAGCATCGCGTCGCGCAGCAGCCACGGAATGCTCTCGCGCGGTGTATTGGCGCCCGACAGCATCTGCAGCGGCAACAGGACCAGGACGACCAGGATCCCGAACTGGGGCATGCCGCGCGCGAGCGTCGCCAGCAGGATGCCCAGCGAGGTCACGGCGAACAGATGTACCATCGTGCCGGCCATGAACAGCACGATGGATCCGCCGAGCTGCACGCCCAGCAGGCCGCGCACGATGCCCGACAACGCGACCAGCGTCGCGGCCAGTACGATGCTCCCCATCGACCACAGCTTGGCGAGCATGATCTCCAGCGGGCCGACCGGCATCACCAGCAGGTGCTCGACAGTGCCGTGCTCGCGCTCGCGGATCAGCGCCGCGCCGGTCAGGATCACCGACAGCATCGTCACGTTGTTGACGAGTTCCGCGACGCCGCCGAACCACGACGGCGCCAGCGCCGGATTGAACCGGGCCCGTACCGACAGATCGACCTGCGCAGCCGACGCCCCGCTGCCCGGATGGAGGAATTTTTCGATTTCCCCGAGAGCGATCTGCTGGACGTAGGTGCTCCCGGTAAAAGCCTGGCTCATGCGGGTCGCGTCCACGTTCAGCTGCAGCGGCGCGATCCGCCCGGCCAGGATGCGGCGCTGGAAGCCGGCGGGAATCACCAGGACGAACGTGGCCCGCCCGCGGTCCAGCCGGGCGTCGGCCTGTTCCAGCGTGATCGGCTCGGGCAACATGAACTGCGGCGGCACGAAGGCGGCGCGCAGGCGCTGGGATAGCTGCGATTCGTCCTCGTCGACGACCGCCAGCGCGGCGCGCGTGAGCGTGTCCGGCTGGGCCGTCGCGGCGATGTAGACGGCTGCCGTGAAGGTGTACAGGATCAGCACCAGCATCACCGGGTCGCGCCAAAGGCTCCACCATTCCTTGATGCCCAGGTGCCAGACCTTGCGCAGCGAGATGGCGGCCATGCTAGCGCTCCTGCTTCGGCAGCGCAACGATCGCGAGGCCGAGGATGACGGGCACTGCCGCCACGAGCGCGAGGAAGTCCGGCGCCAGTTCGGCAAAGCCGAGCGCCTTGCCGAACACGCCGCGGCTGATGGTGAGCATGTGCGAGGCCGGATAGGCTTCCCCTATCACTCGCCCGACGCCTTCCAGCGCGACCACGGGATCGATGAGCCCTGCGAACTGGATGGCCGGCACGATGGTGCCGATCATCGTGAAGAGCAGCGCCGCGATCTGGCTGCGCGTGAAGCTCGACGCCAGCAACCCGATGCCGGTCGAGCAGACGCAGTACAGCAAGGCGGCCACCGCCAGCGCCGGCGCGCTGCCCTTGAGCGGCACCTGGAAGACCGTCACCGCCATCACGCACATCAGCATGAAGTTCGCCATCGCCAGCACGACGTACGGCGCCTGCTTCCCGAGCAGGAATTCGCTGCGCCGGACCGGCGTCACGTACAGGTTGACGATCGACCCCATTTCCTTTTCGCGCACGACGGCCAGCGCCGCCTGCATCGCCGGCAGCATCAGCATGAGCAACGCCATAATGCCCGGCACCATCGCCGGCAGGCTGCGGACGTCGGGGTTGTAGCGGAACCTCGTCTCGATGGTCGCGGCAGCGATGCCGGACGCCATGGCGCGGCTGCGCAGCCATTCCGCGTGCATCCCCTGCAGATACGCCTGCACGGTTTCCGCCCGCACCGGCATCGCGCCGTCGATCCAGGCGCCGATCTGCGCCGGCCTTCCGCGCGCAGCGGCACGAGCGAAGCCGGGTGGAATCTCGATAGCCAGCGCCAGTTCGCCCGAACGCATCCTGGCATCCATGTCCGCGTAATCCGCCAGCGCAGAACGCTCGACGAAATAGCGCGAGCCGGCCAGGTTCAGGGCATAGTCGCGGCTGAGGGCCGTATGGTCGCGGTCGAGCACCGCGAAGCGCAGGTCCTCGACGTCCATGTTAAGACCGTAGCCGATCACGACCATCAGCAGCAGGGAGCCGCACAACGCGAGAACGGAACGCGCGGGGTCGCGGCGCAGTTCCAGCGCTTCGCGCCAGGCATAGCCCGCCGCGCGCCGCAGCCAGCCGCCGTGCGCCGCCGCGCCCGCCGCGGGCAACGGCGGCAGCGGACGGTCATCGCCCGGCGCCGCCGCGCGCAACCAGCCGATGAACGCGTCTTCCAGCGTGGCGGCGCCGCGCGCGGCGCGCAACCCGGCCGGGGTACCGGTGGCCAGCACGCGGCCGGCATGCATCAGCGCCACGCGGTCGCAGCGCTCGGCCTCGTTCATGAAATGCGTCGAGATGAAGATCGTCACGCCGTCGTCTCGTGCCAGCGCAATCAGCGCCTCCCAGAACCGGTCGCGCGCGATCGGATCGACGCCCGACGTAGGTTCGTCCAGAATGAGGAGCTCCGGCTGGTGCACCATGGCGACCGCCAGCGACAGGCGCTGGCGGGCCCCCGGCGGAAGATTGTCCGGCAAGGCGTCGAGCATCGCCTCCAGGCCGAAGTGCGCCGCCAGGTCGGCACAGCGCGCGTCGATCGTTGACTCGGCCAGGTCGAACAGCCGCGCGTGCAGGGCCAGGTTCTGGCGCACGGTCAATTCCTGGTAGAGCGAGAACCCCTGCGACATGTACCCGACCTGGCGCCGTGCCTGCGCGCCTCCTTCGCCCGCCGCCCGACCGAACACCGTCGCCGTGCCGCCGCTCGGCGGCAGGAGCCCGGTCAGCATCTTCATCGTGGTCGTTTTACCGCAGCCGTTGGAGCCGATGAAGCCGAAGATCTCGCCGCGCGCGATGCGAAAGCTCACATCCTGCACCGCATCGAAATCGCCGAAACGGCGCGAGAGGCCGTTGGCCTGGATGACCGTATCGTCGTCGGCGACCGGATCGCGCGGCTGTGTGCTCAGCGGACGATAGCCGGCGCGCCGCTCCGCCGGCAGCATTGCGACGAACGCCTCCTCGTAGCTGGCGCTGCCGCTCTGCGCCAGCAGCGCCGCCGGCGTGCCGCTGGCCAGCACGCGGCCGCCGTCGAGCGCCACCAGCCAGTCGAACCGCCGGGCCTCGTCCATGTACGCCGTCGCGACGACGACGCTCATGCCGGGCCGCGCATCACGTATCGCGGCAATCAGCGCCCAGAACTGGCTGCGCGCCAATGGATCGACACCTGTAGTGGGCTCGTCCAGGATCAGCAAGTCGGGATCGTGCACTAGGGCGCAGCACAGCCCGAGCTTCTGCTTCATGCCGCCCGACAGCTGGACGACGGGCCGGTCGATGAACGGCAGCAGGCCCGTGCTGGCGGCGAGCATGGCGATGCGCGCGCGCCGCTCGCCGGGCCCGAGCCCGAACAGGCGCGCGAAGAACTGCAGGTTTTCCCCGACCGTCAGGCTCGGGTACAGGTTGCGCCCCAACCCCTGCGGCATGTAGGCGATGCGCGGACAGACTTCGGCCCGGAACCGGGCGGCGGACATGTCGCCGCCCAGCACCTCCACCTTGCCCTCGGCCGCCCGGCGCGCGCCGGCGATGACCGCTAGCAGGCTCGACTTGCCCACGCCGTCGGGTCCGATCAGCGCCGTCATCCGGCCGGCTGGCAAGGAGAGCCTTACGCGATCGAGGGCGTGCACGGCGCCGTAGCGCACCGACACGCCGTCCAGGCACGCGACCGGCGCGGCGTCGGCGTCCCTCACGGCGCCTCCCGCAGGGCCAATGCCGCGGGCCATGGCCGGGCGGGGTCGACGCGGATCCAGGCCACGCCCGGCACCCCGGCCTTGACCTGCTCGGGATAGCGCGCGAGCAGGCGCCGGTCGACCTGCGCCTTCACCCGGAACATCAGCTTCTGCCGTTCGCTGGCGGTCTCGACGGATTTCGGCGTGAACTGGGCGCTGCTGGCCACGTAGCTGACGGCGGCCGGCACCACGAAGCCCGGTGCCGTGTCGAGCACCAGCCGCACTTCCGTTCCCAGCGCGATGCGTCCCGCGGCAGCCTCTGGCACGAAAAAGGTCATGTACACATCCTGCAGGTCGATCATGTTCAGCACCTTGCCGCCAGCGGCCAGCACCTCGCCCGCTTCGGCGACGCGGTACTGCACGCGGCCCGCGCGCGGCGCCACGAGCACCTCGTCGCGCAGATCCGCGTCGATCGTCGCGGTGGTGGCCGCGGCCGCCTGGACTGCGGAACGGTTTTGCACGACCACGGCTTGCGCGGCCGCGACGGCCGCGCGCGCAGCCTGGACCTGGGCGGCGGCGGCGGCCAAGGTCGCGCGCGCGCCGTCCACGCGGGCCCGGTCGTCGTCGAGTTCCTGCAACGCGGCCGCACCCGCCTGCGCCAGCACGGTCGACCGGGCGAGCCGCCGCCGCGCGGCGTCCAGCTCGCTTTCCCGTTGCACTCCGACCGCCGCGGCTGCCGCCAGGTCGCTGCGCCGCATCGCGAGCTGGGCCTGCGCGCCCGCCACGGCGTCGCGCGCCTGCTGCTCGCGCGCCAGGGCCTCGCTCCGCTGCGCGCGCAGCGTGGCGGCATCCATGCGGGCCAGCACCTGGCCGGCCCGCACCGGATCGCCCTCGGCGACCAGCACATCGGCAAGCCTTCCCGGCAGCTTGCTGGCGATATCGATCTCGACGGCTTCGATCCTGCCGTTCCCGCTGACGAAGCCGGGCCCGGGCCCCTGTGGGCGTGTCGCCCTCCATGCGTACGCGGCGCCGCCGACCAGCACCAGCAGTGCCAGCCCCGCAGCCAGGCGCTTCATGGCCTTGTTGTGCGCCGTCGCCTTGTCGGCGATCGACGCGCGGTGCGTTTCCAGCGTGTCCATGGATGGGTTTTGTTCGGGTCGACTTACCTCACTATAGGAGCGCGATTGCCGCATTGGGTATGACCCAGATCAAATCTAGCGGCATGCCCACAATTCATGGCCCTCGCGTTCATTTTTGACCTAGGTCATACCGAAGTCCCGACGCGCAAGACTACGATTGAGCCGACATAAACCGCTGAATGAGGGAGCAAGCAGTGAACAAACGATATGCGAACCTCTTGCGCTGGACGAGCGCGGCGCAACCCTGACCGACATGCAGCACATCGAGGAGCACAGCATGGACTACAAGACCATTCTCGTCCACGTCGACGATACGCCGCAGGCGCCGGACCGCGTGACGTTCGCCGCACGACTTGCCAACGACCAGGGTGCGCACCTCGTCGGGATGGCGCAGACGGGCATCTCGCGCTTCGTCCGCGAAACGGCCCTGCCCGGGGTCGACCTGGGCGACCTCACGCCGCTGTTCGCGAACCTGCGCGACGCCGCCGGGCAGCGCGCCGCCCGGTTCGACGCCCTGGCGCAACAGGCCGGCGTCGCCTCTTTTTCGCACCGGGTGGACGACGAGGAGCCGGGCCTGGCGCTCGCCCGGCGGGCGTTGTACGCCGACCTCGTGGTCGTCGGGCGCACCGCGTACGACGCGCCCGGCATTGCCGGCATCGCGGGCATTCCCGAATATGTCGCGCTGAACTCGCCCAGCCCCGTTCTCGTACTGCCCCACCCGCTGCCTTGTCCACACGTGCCCGAGCGCGTCATGGTGGCCTGGAACGCCAGCCCGGAAGCGGCGCGCGCCTGCCGCCTCGCGCTGCCGCTGCTCGTGCGCGCGAAACAGGTCGAGCTCGCCGTGTTCGACGAGGAAAGCTCGAGCGTACGCTCGCCGGAAGACGCGGCGGACATGGCGCAATTCCTGTCCCGGCACGGCGTCACGGTCGAGATCTGCCGCCATCATCCGCGCGGCGCCGTCGGGAACGCCCTGCTGGTCCGGGCCGAAGACCTCAAGATCGACCTGCTCGTCATGGGTTGCTACGGACACTCGCGCTATCGCGAGATCCTGCTCGGCGGTGTAAGCCGAACCGTCCTGCGCCGCCTGTCGATCCCCGTGCTCCTTGCTCACTGAACGACACCATGTTCAAGACCATACTCGTCCACGTCGACCAGTCCGTGCACGCGCCCCCGCGCATGCGCTATGCCGCCGCCCTGGCCCACGCGACCGGAGCGGTTCTCGTCGGCGCCGCGATGTTCGGCGTCTCCCGCAACGTCTTTCCGAACGGGTACCGCGAGGTGCCGGGCACGCTGGGCGCCAGCTATTTCCAGCCGCTCGCCGACCAGGCCCGGCATGCGCTCGCTCGCTTCGACGAGATCGCGGACGCGATGCAGGTCCGGCACGAACAGCGTTTCGTATGCGACCAGGCCGACGACGGCCTGGCCCGGTTGGCGCGCTTCGCGGACCTGGTCGTCATCAGCCAGGACGACCCTTCCGAGTCGATGCCCGACCTGACCGTCCACCTGCCGGAATCCCTCATCCTGAATTGCGCACGGCCCGTGATCGTCGTGCCGCGCACCGATCCCGCGCCCTGGCACGACGGCAAAGTGCTCGTCGCCTGGGACGGCGGCAAGGAAGCGTCGTTCGCGTTGAGCGCGGCGCTGCCCCTGCTGCGGCGCGCATCGGAAGTCATCGTGGCGGTCCTCGCCGACGGCGCATCCGCCGACGAGGCGTTCTACGCCGAGCAGGACGACCTGAAGCAGTTCCTCGCGCGCCATCGCGTCGCGCCGCGCACACTGGTCCGTGCGCCGCGGCACGACGCAGGCCACGACCTGCTGGCGCTCGCCGACGAGCACGACTGCCGGCTGCTGGTGATGGGCTGCTTCGGGCATGGCCGGTTCCGCGAGCTGTGCCTGGGCGGCGCGAGCCGTACCGTCCTGGCAGAGGCGCGCCTTCCCGTGTTGTTCGCACACTGACGCCGCAGGGCGGCAGCGCCGCGAGTCCCGCGCCCAGTGTCTCGCGCATGTGCGCGAAAGCCACGACCCGTTCCCGGGCGCGCGGCATATCGTACGTGTCAATCGGTCGGCAATGCCGAGTCAGTCATGTCGCTCCCCTTGCCATGTCCTGCGCCGCTCTTCGACATCGAGCGCATTGCTCCAGTCGCGGACGATGCGCCGGTACTCGACGCCGACGGCCCGGATCCGACGGTCCATGTCGAACAGCCCGTTTTCCGTCACATTGCCGCGCCGCTCGCGCAGGTCGATGTCCCAGTCGACCTGGTCGGTCAGGCTGTACCAGCTGAAACCGATGATCGGGTAGCCCTCCTGGCGCAGGCGCAGCACGTTGGCCCACTGGCGTTCGAGCCAGTGCACCGCGTTCAGCCCGTCGACCTGGTTGGTTTCGGTCAGCATGATCGGCAGGCGGTAACGGTCGTGGTACTGGCGCGTCAGGCCGTAGTAGCCCAGCACGTTCGAATGGCTGGTCCGGCCGTCCGGGAACACGACCGATTCGCTCGTCTCGTAGTAATCGGTGCCCATGATGCACGAGGGCCGGATGTTGCGCTTCATGAAGTAGTCGAGCTTCGCGGGCGGCATGCCGTGGTCGAACAGGTAGTCGACCAGCCTCGGGGACGGCATCCGGGCGTAGTTGAGGTCGAGCGACAGGAAGCGGTGCGCGTTCAGGTACTCCGTCCGTTCCGCCGCCTCCGGGTCGTACGGGTGGTAATAGCGTGTCGCCTCGCTCTGGACGAACCAGGGACGGCCGCAGCGGCAGATCGCCTCGCTGGCCCGGATGTTCGCTTCGACGATGTTCGACAGCGCGCTCACGAAGGCATGGCCGTTGCTGAGGCGCTCGTTCCAGAAGCCGCGCAGGGCGGAATACTCGGCGGTAACGAGCATCTCGTTGACCGGCGTGTACAGCCAGACCCAGGGATAGCGGCGCGCGAACGCTTCGGCGTATTCGGCGAAATAATGCGCAAAGTCGGGGTTCTGGAAATTATCGAGCCAGTCCGGCACGCCGAAATGGCACAGGTCGGCGATCGGGGTGATGTCGAGTCGCGCCAGCTCGGCGAACGTCTCGTCCGCGAACGACCAGTCGTAGCGCCCTGGCCCAATATGGGTTCGGTAATACGGCGGCCCGTAGCGCAGGCACCGCAGGCCCAGTTCGTGCACGAGCTGGAAATCCTCGCGCCAGCGCCGGTCGTGTCCCGAGGCGGCCATCTGGTCGATCCGGCACCGCGCGCCGTGTTCGTCCCGGATGACGGGTGCGCTGTTCTCGATCCCGGTGCAGAACGAAAACGACCGCATCAACCTGGCCGGCGACAGCGGATGGCATCCATGGACGGGGCGCTCGCGGTCCGGCAACGCGTGCCCGTGCTGCCGGCCGGTCCACATCGGCAAGGTCGTCGACGTCGTCACCTGCACCTCCAGGCGCCACCGGGCGCGCAATCGTTGGACCATCTCGCATGACGCGGTCAAGGGCACAGGCTAGTCGCGATGAACGCGAAAATGTTTGAGCCAAGTCAAATTCTTCCGCGATGTGGCGGCTTGACGTCGGCCTCGCATCGCCTCCCTTATCAAGGTATCGGCCGGGGCCCGCGTTTGCTAACATGAATCCACGTGCACTTGCCAAGGAGGCCGACGCCATGGACACGCCTGAGGCATACATCCGCTGGTTCTCGGAGCTCGGCATGGGGGACGTGCCATCGGTCGGCGGCAAGAACGCATCGCTCGGCGAGATGGTGCGGGAACTCGGCGGCCGCGGCGTGCGCGTGCCGGACGGGTTCGCCATCACCGCAGCCGCCTACCGCGCCACCCTCGACCGCGCCGGCGCCTGGAAGCAGCTGCACGCCGCCCTTGACGGCCTCGACCCGGGCAACGTCGCCGACCTCGCGCGCCGCGCCGCGCAGGCGCGCGCGATCGTCTACGACAGCGCGCTGCCGCCGGAACTCGAGGACGGCATCCTGCAAGGCTGGCGCCGCCTGCACGCCGAGTACGGCGACGGGTTGACGGTGGCGGTACGCAGCTCCGCGACGGCCGAGGACCTGCCGGACGCCAGCTTCGCCGGCCAGCACGAGTCCTTCCTGCACGTCGACGAGGCGGGCCTTGTCGACAGCGTGCGCCGCTGCTTCGCCAGCCTGTTCACCGATCGCGCACTCGTCTACCGCAGCGAGAACGGCTTCGACCACTTCAAGGTGTACCTGTCGGTCGGCGTCATGAAAATGGTGCGTTCGGACCTCGCGAGCGCCGGCGTCATGTTCACGCTCGATACCGAGACCGGCTTTCGCGACGTCGTGTTCCTGACCGGCGCCTACGGCCTGGGCGAGAACATCGTACAGGGCACCGTCGATCCGGACGAATTCTACGTATTCAAGCCGCTGCTGCGCCAGGGCACGCGGACGGTGTTGCGGCGTACCCTCGGCGGCAAGGAGATACGGATGGTGTATGCGCCGGCCGGCGCGTCCCCGGTCACGCGCAACGAGCCGACCGGCGCGGCGGAGCGCGGCCGTTTCTGCCTGGAGGACGAGGCGGTGCTCGAACTCGCCGAGACTGCCCTGCGCATCGAGGACCACTATTCCGCGCGCGCCGGGCATCCGGTGCCGATGGACATCGAATGGGCGCGCGACGGCATCGACGGCAAGCTCTACATCGTCCAGGCCCGGCCCGAGACGGTCGCGTCGCGCAAGACCAACGCCGAAGTCGACGAGTACCGCCTGGAGGCCAAGGGCCGGTTGCTGGCGACCGGCCGCGCCGTGGGCGGCCGGGTCGCGTCCGGCAAGGCCCGCGTGATCGCCGACGTCGGCGCGCTCGGCGAGTTCGAGCCAGGCGAGATCCTCGTCGCGACCACCACCATGCCCGACTGGGGCACCGTCATGAAGTCGGCCGCCGCCGTGGTGACGGACCGGGGCGGCCGTACCTGCCATGCCGCCATCGTGGCGCGCGAGATCGGCGTACCGGCGCTCGTCGGCTGCGGCGACGCGACGACGGCGATCCGTACCGGCGACGACGTGACCGTGTCCTGCGCCGAGGGCGACGCCGGCCACGTGTATGCCGGCCGCCTGCCCTTCCGCCACACCGCCATCGACGTCGCCGCGCTGCCCATGCCGTGCACGCGGATCATGGTCAATATCGGCAACCCGGACACGGCCTTCCGCACGCGCTTCCTGCCGAACGATGGCGTCGGCCTGGCGCGCATGGAATTCATCGTCGCCGAGCACATCCGCATCCACCCGATGGCGCTCGTCCATCCCGAGAAAATCACCGACCCGGCGGTGCGCGCCGCCATCGAAAGGCTCACCCGGGACGCCCCGTCGCCGGCGGATTATTTCGTGCGCGAGCTGTCCGAGGGCGTCGGCACCATCGCGGCCGCGTTCTGGCCGAAGCCGGTCATCGTGCGGATGTCGGACTTCAAGACCAACGAGTACGCGAGCCTGCTGGGCGGCGCCGTCTTCGAGCCGCTCGAGGCCAACCCGATGCTGGGCTTTCGCGGCGCCGCCCGCTACACGCATCCGGCATATGCGGAAGGCTTCGCGCTCGAGTGCCGCGCCATGCGGCGCGTGCGCGAAGAGATGGGCCTGTCGAACCTGCGCCTGATGATTCCGTTCTGCCGCCGCGTCGAGGAAGCCGAGTCTGTATTGCGGACGATGGCCGAGCACGGACTGGAACGCGGCAAGAATGGGCTCGAGGTCTACGTGATGTGCGAGATTCCCAACAACGTCATTCGCATCGACGACTTCGCGCGGCTGTTCGACGGCTTCTCGATCGGCTCGAACGACCTGACCCAGCTCGTGCTGGGCGTCGACCGCGATTCGGACATCGTCGCCTTCGACTTCGACGAGCGCGATCCCGGCGTGCTGGAGATGCTGCGCCAGGCCATCGCCGGCGCGAAACGCAACGGACGCCACGTGGGCATCTGCGGGCAGGCGCCGTCCGACTATCCGGAAGTGGCGCGCTACCTCGTCGAACAGGGTATCGATTCGATCAGCCTGAATCCCGATTCGGTGGTGGCTACCGTCCGCGCGCTCGTCGACGTCGAACGCGGCCTCGGCATCGCGCCGCGCGGACGACAGGTGCTCGCGCCATGAACCCGGACATCCGGCGCATCGCGCTCGTCACCGGCGGCGGCGACGCGCCGGGACTGAACGCGGCGATCCGGGCGGTCGTGCTCGCGGCCGCGCGACGCGGCTGGGCGTGCGACGGCATCCGCGACGGCTTCAACGGCCTGCTCGCGCCGGCGCAATGCCTGGACGAGCCCGTCGTGGCGCTCTCGTCCCAGTCCGTACACGGTATCGGTCATCTCGGCGGCACGATCCTCGGCAGCACCAACCGCGGCAACCCCCTGCGCTATCCCGTGCGCGACGACGACGGCACCATGTCGGAACGGGACCGCAGCGGCGAACTGATCGGCCTGTTCCGGCAACGCGGCTTCGACGCCCTCGTGATGATCGGCGGCGACGGGTCGATGGCGATCGCCGACTCCCTGCACCAACAGGGGTTGCGCGTCGTCGGCGTCCCCAAGACCATCGACAACGACCTCGACCGCACTGAGCAGACGTTCGGTTTCGACTCGGCGGTCGCGTTCGCCACTGAGTGCATCGACCGCCTGCATACGACCGCAGACAGCCAGCACCGGATCCTGGTGGTCGAGACGATGGGACGCTACGCCGGCTGGATCGCCCTGCACGCGGGCATGGCCGGCGGCGCACATGCGATCCTGCTGCCGGAGATCCCCTTCGATATCGACGTCGTGGCCGAAGCCGTTCGCCGCCGCGACGCGCTCGGCTTGCGCCACTCGATCGTCGTCGTGGCCGAGGGCGCGCTCCCGCTGGGCGGCCGGTGCGAGGTACTGGAGGCGGCCGGCGCCGGCCGCGCCGAGCGCCTGGGCGGCATCGGTGCCTGGGTCGAGACGCGCCTGGCAGAGGCGACTGGCAAGGACTGCCGCAGCGTCGTGCTCGGCCACCTGCTGCGTGGCGGCAGTCCTTCCGCGTTCGACAGGATACTCGCCGCGCGCTTCGGTGCGGCGGCCGTACGGACGCTGGCCGCCGGACAATCGGGTGTCATGGTGACGCTCACCGGCCAGGACATCGTCACCGTGCCGCTGGCGGACGTCGCTGGACGGACCCGGCGCGTACCGGTCGACTGCGATACCGTGCGCACCGCGCGGGAGCTCGGTATCTGCCTGGGCGATCGCCCGCATGCAACAGAAAGGATTTAGTGTACGCGCTGACACTTCCCGATCGGACACCACTTCACCGCCATTATGCTTACCAGAACAATACGCCGGCATTTTGTTTCACCGCCGGATGAAAGCCCACATTCTGACAACGACGACGGCCGGGTCCGTCCGTAGGCATATAGTTGCCAGCGGCGACGCCTACCCTCGGACATCCGGAGCTGGCGACCGAGCCCTTGAGTAAATTCTCCATCGCCTTGTTGGCGTCCAGTGCTCCTGACGCGCATGCCTGGACGATCGCAGCAAAGCCGTTTCTTTGCGCGCGCTGGAAGATGTCATTGAGTTTGGCTTAGGCGGGCAGGTCTTCGACACTGGCGTTGTCCAGCTTGCCGATCACGTACTGGCGGAGCACGTCATGGAAACTCTTTCGTTCGATCGGCTTGACTAAGCAGCATTGAATTCTGCGCCCAGAAAGCGTATCGGCCGACATGCGGGATGAATTGCCACGGCATGTGTCGACACTGAATAGTCTACATTCCCTGCATGCGCTGACCATCTTTGCGCAGCCCGGCTGCTGACTGTCACCCCAGGGAAAAACAGAAGAAGCGTGCAGCGCCCTGGAATCGGTCGAACTCGTGAAGTAGATCAGCGCAGCGGCGCTGATCTACAGATATGCTGGAGGCGAGGACGGGAGTCGAACCCGTCTAGACGGCTTTGCAGGCCGCTGCATAACCGCTTTGCTACCTCGCCGGAGGAAGACTTGACTATGCCACAGCGACCGGTTATTCGTCGCAGCGACACGAGAAGGCTGGCTTCTCTGTATCTGGAGCGGGAGAAGAGTCTCGAACTCTCGACCTCAACCTTGGCAAGGTTGCGCTCTACCAACTGAGCTACTCCCGCATCGGGTACTACTATCGTGAATCACTGGAGCGGGAGAAGAGTCTCGAACTCTCGACCTCAACCTTGGCAAGGTTGCGCTCTACCAACTGAGCTACTCCCGCATGGAGTTCATCACTTACTGCTGCCGTAAAACACTGGAGCGGGAGAAGAGTCTCGAACTCTCGACCTCAACCTTGGCAAGGTTGCGCTCTACCAACTGAGCTACTCCCGCATGGAGTCTTACTGTTTGCCCCAGCATCATCTTGCGATGACTGGAGCGGGAGAAGAGTCTCGAACTCTCGACCTCAACCTTGGCAAGGTTGCGCTCTACCAACTGAGCTACTCCCGCGTCGCTGGAACTTGCGATTATCTCAGATTTTTTACTGCTTTCCAAGACAACCTTTATCACTTTCGACAGGCAAACTGTGGAGCGGGAGAAGAGTCTCGAACTCTCGACCTCAACCTTGGCAAGGTTGCGCTCTACCAACTGAGCTACTCCCGCTTCGTTTCGTTTGCCGCGATGTCTTCGCAACAGGCAGGCATTATAGAGATGCTGAGCTATGTGTCAAGGATGACTCAGCAGAAACTTAGACGGCGCCCGACTTTTCCTTGATCAACGGCCAGGCGCGGCGCAGGTAGTAGAACATCGACCAGACCGTCAGCACGCCCGCGACCCACAGCAGGATCTCGCCGCACTTGTGGATGTCGAGCACGCCGTCGAACATCGGATCGTGGAACAGCAGCATCGGGATGGCGACCATCTGCGCGGCCGTCTTGATCTTGCCGAGCGAGCTCACCGCGACGGACTTGCGCGCGCCGATCTCCGCCATCCATTCGCGCAGCGCGGAAATCGTGATCTCGCGGCCGATGATGATGAAGGCGATGATGGCGTTCACGCGATCCAGCTGCACGAGCACGAGCAGCGCGCCCGCCACCATCAGCTTGTCCGCGACCGGGTCGAGGAAGGCGCCGAAGGCCGACGTCTGGTTCCAGCGCCGGGCGAGGTAGCCATCGAACCAGTCCGTGATCGCGGCGACGATGAAGACGAGCGTGGACGCCAGGTTGCGGTCGGTCACGTGGAGCCAGTGTTCGGGCAGGTAGTAGACGCCAACGACCAGCGGGATGAGTGCGACGCGTAGCCAGGTCAGGAGAATCGGAATATTGAAAGGCATGGGGTGAGGCTGGTCGGTGCTCGACTTGTTGAGTTTTGTGCGCGCTAGTCTACATGGCTCTTGCCGTTTAAACCAGTTGAGCCACCCGTGACGCGCGCACGTCCTCAGTGAAGCTGCCGATAAATCTCTTCCGCCAACGTACTGGAAATGCCTTCCACCGACATCAGATCCTCCACGCTCGCATCGATCACGCCTTTCAGACCGCCAAAGCGCGCCAGCAGCTTCTGGCGGCGCTTGGCGCCGATGCCCTCGATCTCTTCCAGGCGCGACGCCTGGCGCGTCTTGGCGCGTTTGGCGCGCATGCCCGTGATGGCGAAGCGGTGCGCCTCGTCGCGGATCATCGCCACGAGCATCAGCGCGGCCGATTCCTTGCCCAGTTCCTGCGGCGGGCGGCCGTCGGCGAAGATCAGGGTCTCGAGACCGACCCTGCGGCCCTCCCTTTCGCCACGCCGACGATGTTGCCGATGTCGAGCCCCAGCTCCGTGAAGACCTGTCTCGCCATCTCGACCTGGCCCTTGCCGCCGTCGATCAGCGCGATGTCCGGCATCACGCCCTCGCCGTTCGCCACCTTTTCGTAGCGCCGTGTCAGCACCTGGCGCATCGCCGCGTAGTCGTCGCCCGGCGTGATGCCGGTGATGTTATATCGCCGGTATTCGCCGTTCTGCATCTGGTGGTGGTGGAACACGACGCACGACGCCTGAGTCGCCTCGCCCGCCGTGTGGCTGATGTCGAAGCATTCGACGCGCAGGGATTCCAGGTCCTCGTTGTCGATGCCCAGCACCTCCGCCAGCGCGCGCGTGCGCGACTGCTGCGAGCCCTGTTCGGACAGCAGCCGGGCCAGCGAGATCTCCGCGCCCTTCTGCGCCAGTTCCAGCCATTGGCGGCGCTGGCCCTGCGGCTGGAACACGAGGTTGATGCGGTGGCCGCACTGCTCCTGCAGCGCCATCATCAGCTCGGGCTGGTCGAACTCGATGTTCAGGATGATGATGCCCGGCACGAACTTGTCGCCGTAATGCTGCGCCATGAACGCGGCCAGCACTTCCACCTCGATGGGGCATTCATCCATCGCCTCGCCGACCTGCGTGGGGAAATACGCGCGGTCGCCCAGGTGACGGCCGCCGCGCACCATCGCCAGGTTCACGCACGCGCGTCCGCCCTGCACGACGACGGCGATGACGTCGACGTCCGCGTCGCCCGTCGTCTCCATGCTCTGCTGGTGCAGCACGCGCGACAGCGCCTGGATCTGGTTGCGCACGCTCGCCGCCTGCTCGAACTTCAGGTCCTCGGCGTACGCGAGCATCTTCTTCTCGAGCTCTTCCAGCACCTCGGTCTGGCGGCCGCGCAGAAACTTCGCCGCGTTGTCGACGTCGCGCTTGTAGTCTTCCGGCGCGATCAGGTCCACGCACGGACCGCTGCAGCGGCCGATCTGGTGCAGAAGGCAGGGCCGCGTGCGGTTGGCGAAGACGCTGTCCTCGCACGTGCGCAGCATGAACACCTTCTGCAGCAGCTGCATCGATTCCTTCACGGCCCACGCGCTCGGGAATGGCCCGAAATACTGGTTCTTCTTGTCCAGCGCACCGCGGTAATAGGCCATGCGCGGATAGTCGCCCGCCGTCAGTTTTAAATACGGGTACGACTTGTCGTCGCGGAACAGGATGTTGTAGCGCGGCTTGAGCGTCTTGATCAGGTTGTTTTCCAGGATCAGCGCTTCGGCCTCGCTGTGCGTCACGGTCGTTTCCAGGCGCGCGATCTGCGACACCATCATCGCGATGCGGGGGCTCGACAGCGTCTTCTGGAAATAGCTCGACACGCGCTTCTTGAGGTTGCGCGCCTTGCCGACGTAGAGGACCCTGTCTTCCGCGTCGAAATAGCGATACACGCCCGGCAGGTCGGGCAGCTTGGCCACCGTCGCCAGGACTTGTTCGCGCGCCTCCTCGGTGGGGCGCACGGGGGATTCCGCATCCTTCGTCATCGTCGCGATCAATTCCTCTTTCATGGCTTGCCACGCATCCGGACGGGCGCGCGGCGCTTTCGCCGGGGCCGGCAGCGTCCTGCGCCGCCTGGGTACTACGACTTCGTCTGTCACTTCCGCTACACCTAAGTCGCGGACGCTCCTTCGGGTGCCTGGGTGACGATGACGAACGCGACGCCGTAATCGGCTTCGTCGCTGATCGTCACCTGGGCCGTGAGCCGGTGCGTCCGCATGAATTCATCGAGCGCCCCGCTGCATACGATAATCGGCTTGCCGCTCGGGGCGTTGAGCATCTGGGCCGAGCGCCAGGTCATGGGCATGCGCATGCCCAGGCCGATCGCTTTCGAGAACGCCTCCTTGGCCGAGAACCGCGTGGCCAGGAAGCGCAGCCCCCGCACCTCGTTCTTGGCGCGGCGGGCGTGGTATTTGACGAGTTCCTCGGGGCCGAGGATCTTTTCGGCGAAGCGTGGGCCGCTGCGTTTCAACGCGGCCTCGACGCGCGAGATCTGGACGATGTCCGTGCCGATCCCGTAAATCATTACTGGCCTTTCGCCGCGTAAGAGACGCCCAGGCGCGCGGCGACCATGATCGCCTTCATTTCGCGCACGGCGTTTTCGAAACCCGCGAACAGCGCGTGCGCGACGATCGCATGGCCGATGTTCAGTTCGTGGATTTCCGGGATCGCCGCGATCGGCTGCACGTTCGTGTAATGCAGGCCATGGCCCGCATTGACGCGCAGGCCGTGCTTCACGCCGGCGCGCACGCCCACCTTGATGCGTTCCAGCTCGTGCGCGTGCTCCTCGGGGCTGGAAGCTTCGGCGTAGCGGCCCGTGTGCAGCTCGATGACGGGCGCGCCGACGGCCGCGGCAGCCGCGATCTGCTGTTCGTCCGCGTCGATGAACAGCGACACGCGGATGCCCTCGCCTTTCAGTTGCCGGATCGCGGCCTCGACTTCCTTCTGGTAGCGGATGACGTCCAGGCCGCCTTCCGTCGTCACTTCTTCGCGGCGCTCGGGCACGAGGCACACGTCCTGCGGTTTCACCTGGCACGCGAAGTCGATCATCTCCTGCGTGACGGCCGCTTCCAGGTTCATGCGCGTCGCCAGTTGCGGGCGGATCGCGAGGACGTCGGCGTCCCTGATGTGGCGGCGGTCTTCGCGCAGGTGCAGGGTGATCAGGTCGGCACCGGCCTGCTCGGCGATCAGCGCGGCGCGCAGCGGGTCGGGATAGACGGTGCCGCGCGCGTTGCGGACGGTGGCGATGTGGTCGATGTTCACGCCCAGGTCGATCACCTGGCCGGCGGGTTGCAGGAAGCTCATGGTCGTAGTCTTTGTTCTTAAAGCTGCATCAGGTCGATCAAAATCTGGCGCGTGTTCAGCGGCGCGCCTCCCAGGTGATAGGCCAGCAGGAAGCGCATCAGCTGCTTGCTCTGCGCCTTGGTCTGCGGGTCGGCGTAGTCTTCGCGTTCCATGTCGACCAGCGTCTTGCCGGACACCACCGGCCACGACTCCACCGCCTGCGCCGTGCGCGCACCGCGTTCCGGGTCAACGACGTACAGGCCGTCCGGTTCGACCGGGGCGCGCGTCGTCGTGCAGCGCGTGAGGTCGGCGGCGACCCCGGTTTCCTTAAGTAAGGCCCGTTCGAATTTTCGCAAGGCGATGGGCGCCGGTTCGCCGTGCGCCAGTTCGTTCAGGGTAGAGACGTAGTGGTTGAACAGCGCGGGATGCGCATCGTCGCGCGCCAGCAGTTTCACCAGCAATTCATTCAGATAAAAGCCGCACAACAGCGCGGTCTTCTCGATCGGCAGCATGCCGCCGACCCACTCGGCGTCGATCAAGGTGCGCAGTTCGGACTTGCCGGAAAACGAGACGGACAGTGGTTGAAACGTCTGCAGCACGCCGCGCAGTTTCGAATGCGGCCGCTTCGCGCCCTTCGCGACGACGCCGATGCGGCCGTGATCGCGCGTAAACAGGTCGACAATGAGGCTCGTTTCCTTGTACGGATAGCTGTGCAGGACGAAGCCCGGCTGGCCGACGACACGGCCTTCGCGCGCGGGCGTGCGGCGCTTGCTCACCGTTGCTGGTGAGTGCGCGTCATTATCGTTGTCGATGAGTTCGTCGTCGCGGCTGGGCATGCGGAGATGATACCCCGGCTTGTTACTCGTAACCGTAAGCGCGCAGGCCCGCTTCGTTGTCGGCCCAGCCGGACTTCACCTTGACCCAGATTTCCAGGTAGACCGGACCGCCGAACAGCTTTTCCATGTCGAGGCGGGATTGCGTCGAAATCTCTTTCAGGCGCGCGCCCTTGTTCCCGATGATCATGGACTTGTGCGTGTCGCGCTCGACGAGGATCGCGGCGAAGACGCGGCGCAGGTTGCCCTCTTGCTGGAATTGTTCGATGAGGACGGTGCTCGTGTACGGCAGCTCGTCGCCCAGCAGGCGGAACACTTTTTCGCGCACGATCTCGGCCGCGAGGAATTTCTCGCTGCGGTCCGTGATGTCGTCCGGGCCGAAGATCGGCGGATTTTCCGGCAGGTGGCGCTTGATCTCGCCTTCCAGCGCATCGACCTGGAAGCGCAGTTTCGCCGACACGGGCACGACCGCGGTGAAATCGCGCAGACCCGCGAGCTTGGCCGCAAAAGGCATCAGCTCGGCCTTGTCCTTCATGCGGTCGGACTTGTTGATGACGAGGATGACGGGCACATTCTTCGGCAGCAGGTCCAGCACCTGCTGGTCGGCCGGGCCGAAGGTGCCGGCCTCGACGAGGAACAGGATCACGTCGGATGCCGTCAGCGTGTTCGACACTGTCTTGTTCAGCGTCTTGTTCAGCGCGTTCGCGTGGCGGGTCTGGAAGCCGGGCGTGTCGACGTAGATGAATTGCGCGTCGTCGCGGGTCTGGATGCCCGTGATGCGGTGGCGCGTCGTCTGCGCCTTGCGCGACGTGATCGACACCTTGGCGCCGATCAGCACGTTCATCAGGGTCGACTTGCCCACGTTCGGACGGCCGACGATGGCGATGTAGCCGCAGCGGAAGCCTTCCGGGGCGCCTTCGGTGGTGTCGTTGGGGGTAGTTTCCATGTTCATGCTGACGGGGTTCCTGACTGCTGTTTCTGTGATGGTTTCTGCGCCGACTGCGGCTCCTCGGCCTGCACCGTCAGCTCGCTCTGGTCGGTGGCGATGCCCGCCAGTTTCAGCTGCGCCGAGCGGGGCCGCGACTTGCGCGACGTGGACGGGCTCTTCTGCAGCAATTGCTCGGCCGTTTCCAGCGCGAGGCGCGCCGCGGCCTGTTCGCCGGCGCGGCGGCTGCCGCCGCGGCCGAACACCTGGATGCCCAGCTTGGGCACGAGACACTCGATCTCGAATTCCTGGCTGTGCGCGGCGCCGTGCGTGGCGACGACGTTGTACGTGGGCAGCGAGATCTTTTTGCTCTGCAAGAACTCCTGCAACAGGGTCTTGGCATCTTTGCCGAGCGTACGTGGATCGACGGAATCGAGCAGCGGGATATAAAACGCGCGGATCGCGTCGCGCGCCGCATCGAAGCCGCTGTCGAGGAAGATGGCGCCCAGCAGGGCTTCCAGCGTATCGGCCAGGATCGACGGCCGGCGGAACCCGCCGGACTTCAGTTCGCCCTCGCCCAGGCGCAGGAATTGCGACAATTCCAGCTTCTGGGCGATCTCGAACAGCGATTGCTGCTTGACTAGGTTGGCACGCAGGCGAGAGAGGTCGCCTTCGGCCAGGTTGTTGAAACGCTCGTACAGGATGGAGGCGACGACGCAGTTCAGGATCGAGTCGCCGAGGAATTCCAGGCGCTCGTTATGCAGACTGCTGTGGCTACGGTGGGTCAGCGCCTGTTGCAGCAGGCCGGGGTCCCGGAACGTATAGCCTAGGCGGGTTTGCAATAACTGAAGATTCATTGTCGTACCAATCTAATGGGCCGGCGCCGCGCGCCGATCCCATCGCGCGCCCTCCCGGCGTATTACTTATCGGCCTTGTCGGCCTTGGCGGCATTGGTGCCGCTGGGGTCGGTGGTACCGTCAAAATTGAACGTCAGGCTGACGCTGTCCGTCAGCGGAACCTTCTTCTCGTAGGCGAAGCTGATCTCGGTCGTGCCGCCGTCGCGCGTAATCACGAGGTCGCGGCCCTGGATGGCCGACACGTCGTTCACGCCGGCATTCTTGTCGAATGCCTGCTGGATCTCGCGCACGGTGCCGGAGCCGGCCTCGGCCTTCGCCTTGACGATCGCACTCTTGACGGCCCGGTATTCGATGAAGGCCGGAATCACCTTGATGGCCACCAGCGCCAGCGCGCCCAGCACGATCAACACGACGATCAGGCCCGACAGCGAGACACCGCTCTCCGCACCGATCCGATACCGCTTGCCACCTTTCATCACACCCTCCGCGTCCGGCTTAGTGGATACCGCCGATGCGCTTCAGGTTGCTGAAGTTCATCCAAACAAACACAGCCTTGCCAACGATATTCTGGTCCGGCACGAAGCCCCAGTAGCGGCTGTCTGCGCTGTTGTCGCGGTTATCGCCCATCATGAAATAATTGCCTTCCGGTACGATACAGGTAAATTCATCGTAGGAATAGGTGCAATTTTCGTGATGGGGGAAATCCTCCACGGCACTCTGGTTGAACGTGCGGGCACCGTCCATGTTCAGGATGCGGTGCGGCGCGTTCGTCAGCTTTTCCAGGAATTGCTTGTGATAAACCGGGCGCTCGTCGTCCAGGTAATCGTCCATCGGCACGTACTCGACCGGCTGGCCGTTGACGGTCAGGCGCTTGTTCGCGTAAGTGATTTTATCACCCGGTACGCCGATCACGCGCTTGATGTAGTCCTGGCTCATGTCCTTGGGGTATTTGAACACCATGACGTCGCCCCGCTGCGGATTGCCCACGTCGATGATCTTCTTGTTGATCACCGGCAGGCGGATACCGTAGTCGAACTTGTTCACGAGGATCAGGTCGCCCACGAGCAGAGTCGGCACCATCGACGACGACGGGATCTTGAACGGCTCGAACAGGAAGGAACGCAGCACGAACACGAGTGCGATCACGGGGAAGAAGCTGCCGGAATACTCGACCCACGTCGGCTGGCGCAGGATCGATGCCTCCAGCACGGCACGGTTGCCGTTGTCGACCTTGATGCCGTCGGCCGTCAGCTTGGCGTGGCGCGCGTCGTACTCGGCCAACGCCGCATCCGCCTTTGCGCGGCGCTGCTTCGCGAGGACGAACACGTCGAGGCACCAGATGACGCCCGTGATCACCATGGCCACGAATAAAATCAGGGCAAAGTTCCCGAGGATCGGTTGCAGATTCATCGCTTCTTATTCTTCCTTTATTTTTCTTCCACCTGGAGGATCGCGAGGAACGCTTCCTGCGGAATCTCCACGGAGCCCACCTGCTTCATGCGCTTCTTGCCGGCCTTTTGTTTCTCAAGCAACTTCTTCTTGCGGCTGACGTCGCCGCCGTAGCACTTCGCCAGCACGTTCTTGCGCAGCGCCTTGACGTTTTCGCGCGAGATGATCGTCGCGCCGATTGCGGCCTGGATCGCCACGTCGAACATCTGGCGCGGGATCAGTTCGCGCATCTTCGCGGCGACCTGGCGGCCGCGGTAGGCGGCATTGGCGCGGTGCACGATGATGGCGAGCGCGTCGACCTTGTCGCCGTTGATCAGCATGTCGACCTTCACGACGTCCGACGCGCGGTATTCCTTGAACTCGTAGTCCATCGACGCATAGCCGCGCGATGTGGATTTCAGGCGGTCGAAGAAGTCCAGCACGATCTCGGCCATCGGGATCTCGTACACGAGTTTCACCTGGCGGCCGTGGTAGCTCATGTCCATCTGCACGCCGCGCTTGCCGGTGCACAGCGTGATGACGGCGCCGACATATTCCTGCGGCATGTACAGGTTCACGGTGACGATCGGCTCGCGCACTTCTTCGATCTTCGACACTTCCGGCATCTTGGACGGGTTGTCGACCTTGATCATGGAGCCGTCGCGCATCACGACTTCGTACACGACGGTCGGGGCCGTCGTGATCAGGTCCTGGTCGAATTCGCGCTCCAGGCGCTCCTGGATGACGTCCATGTGCAGGAGGCCCAGGAAGCCGCAGCGGAAGCCGAAGCCCAGCGCCTGCGACACTTCCGGCTCGTACTGCAGCGCGGCGTCGTTCAGCTTCAGCTTTTCCAGAGAGTCGCGCAGCGCGTCGTACTGGTTTGCTTCCACCGGGAACAGACCGGCGAACACCTGCGGCTGCACTTCCTTGAAGCCGGGCAGCGGCTCCGGTGCCGGACGCGACGCCAGGGTGACGGTATCGCCCACCTTCGCGGCCTTCAATTCCTTGATGCCGGCGATGATGAAGCCCACCTGGCCCGCCTTCAGCTCCGACAGCTGCACGGAGCGCGGCGTGAACACGCCGACCTGCTCGACCAGCTGCTGGGAATCCGTCGCCATCAGGAGGATCTTGTCTTTCGGACGCAGCGTGCCATTCTTCACGCGCACGAGCATCACGACGCCGACGTAGCTGTCGTACCACGAGTCGACGATCAGCGCCTGCAGCGGCGCGTCTGGATCGCCTTCCGGCGGCGGCACTTTCGCGATCAGCGTTTCCAGCACGTCTTCCACGCCCAGGCCCGTCTTTGCGGAGCAGGTGGTGGCGTCGGTGGCGTCGAGGCCGATGACGTCCTCGATCTCCTGCTTCGCGCGATCCGGATCGGCGTGCGGCAGGTCGATCTTGTTCAGGATGGGCACCACTTCGACGCCCAAGTCCAGCGCCGTGTAGCAGTTGGCGACGGTCTGCGCCTCCACGCCCTGCGACGCGTCGACGACGAGCAGCGCGCCTTCGCAGGCGGACAGCGAGCGCGACACTTCATAGCTGAAGTCGACGTGGCCCGGGGTGTCGATCAGGTTCAGGTTATAGGTCTGGCCATCGCGCGCCTTATAGGACAGCGCCGCGGTCTGCGCCTTGATGGTGATGCCGCGCTCGCGCTCCAGGTCCATCGAGTCGAGCACCTGCTCGTCCATTTCACGTTCCGACAGGCCGCCGCACAGCTGGATGATGCGGTCCGCCAGGGTCGATTTACCGTGATCGATGTGGGCGATGATGGAAAAGTTACGTATGTTTTTCATTAACAAACTCAAAACCAAAAAGAGCGGCACGCGGCCAGGCCGACAGGGTTCGATCCTGCCGGCGCAATACGAAAAAAGCGCCGCGTCTGGGGGACGGGAAGTTCCCCGGGCGAGCGCCTTATCGGGCGAATCGCGGCTCATGAAGGCCGCGGCTTGACCCGCAAGCTGCCCATTTTACCGGATTTCGAGCCAGAAAGCCCGGTTTCCGGGGACGACCCCGATTCAAGTTGGGCAAGGACCCGCCGTTAATGACTCATCGGCGGCCCGCCGCCCTACTTTTCGCCACCATGATCTACACGTCCGAACCGCAGCAATGGCGCATGCAGCTTTCCTTGCCCATCGAGCAACGCATCCTGTCCCTGCCCGATGAAGTGCGCGACGTCGTGCACCAGGTGAACATGGCGACGGGCCTGGACGCCGTGCCCGCCCCGTGCGTGCCGGACGCCGCCCTACAGGCCGACCTGCGCGCCGCGCTGACGGGCATGCCGGCCGCCGTGCGCGACCTCGTGGACCCGCTGCTGCTGGGCGTCTGCACGGGCCGCGGCCTCGGGTCGTCGGGCATCACGGACATCGTGGCGGATGCCGTCGACGGCCGCATCCTCGGCTGCATCGTGCTGCTCGACCTGGATCTGCTGGAAACCCATACGGCCAACTCCTGGGCCACGTGGAAGGAAAACCTGCCGTTCGGCGGCCCCGGCTTCTCGCTCGCCGCGACGATCGCCACCCCGCACGACGACACCCGCGCCCACGCCCTGCAGTTCCTGCTGCTGCACGAGTTCGGCCACGTCGTGACGGCGGGCGGATCGTTCCTGCCGCGCTGGTGGGAACCGGTGCCGGCAACCGTATTCCCCTTCCTTGACCTGAGCTGGCATGTAAATGCGGCCGGGCGCTTCGTGCCGTGGAACAGTTCGGATTTCGACCTGCGCGGCGCGGTCGATTTCTACGGCACGAATCAATTGCACAGCGATGCCATCGTGACCGCGTATGCCGGCCTGGAAGGCAGCGACTTTCCCAGCCTGTACGGGGCAACGAATCCGTACGACGATTTCGCGGAATGCTTCGCGAGCTATGTCCACAGCGAACTCATGGGGCGGCCGTACGTGTTGCGCGTGGATTACGACGATGTGCCGCAGGCGACGCTGGACAGTTTCTGGGCGAGTCCGCGCAGCGAGGCGAAGCGGGTGTTCATGCGGGAGTTGCTGGGTGAGCCGGCTGTCGTCGCCAGTGATGCGTATGAGTTAGTCGCTGCATGAAAAACGTCGCCCCCGCCTTCGCGGGGGCGACGTTGTTTTAAGCCTCAGCTTGTCCGGCAGCCCGGTGCAGCATTCCCTCGAACGCCCCGAACACCCTGTCCATCACGGGCCCCTTGTACGGATACCTGCCCGCATCGTCCATCGCGTGCACGACCATCGCGTTGTCCACTTCGAAGATGAGCAACCGGCCATCGCGCGTCTCCGCGCAATCGATGCCCAGCCAGGGCAAGCCGATTCGCGCATCGATGTCCGCCAGCGCCGCCGCGTGACGGCGCGCGAAACCCTCGTCGAACGCGGCCATCCCGGCCGCCTCCTCCGCCCGCTTGCCGGCGCTGTCGTCCATACCCGCGTTCAGGTAGTGCACCATCCAGTGCGACGAGATCGCCAGGTGGCAGATGAACGGCTTGCCGTCGACGAGCACGATGCGGTATTTGCGGAACTGGCCGTCAGGGCCGGAATAATCGACGAACGGCGCGAGAAAGAACTCGCCGGCCGCGTGCGCTGCGAGGTACGCGCCCAACGCGGCCGCATCATCCACCTTTTGCAGATCCGTGCCCGCGTGCGAATCCACTGGCCGCACGATGAGTGGGAACGCCGCGTCGGTTAGTTGCATCGCCCTCGCCCGATCCAGGCGCACCGTCCGCGGCACCAGCATACCGGTCACGCCATCGAGCATCGCGCAGACGCCATCGCGCGACAGGTGTGCAATCCGCTCCGGCCGGTTGATGACGGGGCGCGGCCAGCCGGCCAGCATCTGCGCCACGTCGCGCAGCAGCGGTCCGTTGGCGTCGGATTGCGCGATCGCCACGAACAGCACGTCGTGGTCGGGCACCTGCTCCGGCAGCGGCAGGTCGGGCGTCACGTATTGCACGTGCGCGGCGGCGTTCGACGTCTGCAGCAGGAATTCGATCGGCGTATTGGCCATGAAGTCGCCGGGTCCCATCAGCACGAGCAGGCGCAGGGTCGGCACGCGCGCCGGCGCCGGCAGCGCGTACAGCGACCGGATCGCCAGCGCGTGGCGTTGCACCTCCAGGCCCGCCGCGCGCTGGCCGAGCAACTGCAGCACGAAGCTGGCGTCCAGCCACGCGTTCGCGTCGTCGGGATGTGCCTGGGCGCGTGCCAGCAGGCGTTCGCCGACCGGGCGCAGGTCGGCACGATCGAAGGCGCAGCGCATCAGGGCCGCGGCACCGATCAGCGGGGCGTACGGCGTGGCGGCGGCGTCGATGAGTGCGGGCGTGATCATGACAGGCGGCCGGCGCGCAGCACGGCATCGACGAGCGCGTCGATGTCGGCACGGCCCGTGCGGTGGTTGACGATGGCGGCGCGGATCGCGTAACGGCCGT
Source organism: Telluria mixta (assembly GCF_029223865.1). Lineage (NCBI taxonomy): Bacteria > Pseudomonadati > Pseudomonadota > Betaproteobacteria > Burkholderiales > Oxalobacteraceae > Telluria > Telluria mixta. The sequence continues at coordinate 4,288,659 of NZ_CP119520.1, read as the reverse complement.
CGAGCGTCGTCGCGGAGGGCGCCACGCGGCCTTCGTCGTACAGCGCGAGCACGATCTCACGGTTCACGCGTTCAGGATCCGCGCAGACAAAGCGGAAGCACACGATATTCAACGTGACGGGCGCCGCCAGTTCCAGGTCCGGCTCGGCCGCGATGCGCTCCGCAAGGTAGCGGGCCAGCGCGCACGTGGCCGAGATCGAGCGGCCGATGGCGTCGGCGCCGTAGACCTGGAACGTGAGCCACGTCTTCAGCGCCCGGAAGCCCCGCGACAGATCGGGTCCCAGATCGCACGGCCACGCTTCCCCCGCCGCGAGCCCCCGCCCCGCCCGCTGCAGGTACGCGGCCGGCGCCGCGAACGCGTCGAGCATGTGCGCGCCGTCGCGCGCCATGAAGAAGCCCGCGTCGTACGGCACCTGGCCCCATTTGTGAAAATCGAAGGCGAGCGAGTCGGCGCGCGCGATCCCGTCCAACAGCGGCGCGACGTCCGGCGCCAGCACCCCGAGCGCCGCATAGGCGCCGTCGACGTGCAGCCACATGCCGTGGTCGCGCGCGAAGTCGGCGAGCGTCGCGAGCGGATCGATGGCGCCCGTATTCACGGTCCCGGCACTGGCGACGACGAGGAACGGCTGCAACCCGTTGCGGCGATCGGCAGCGACCTGCGCGGCGAGATCGGACACGTCCATGTGGCCGGCGGCGTCCACGCGCACGCTGCGCAGTGCATCCGTACCGAAGCCCGCCAAGTCCATTGCCTTCGCAATGCAGCCATGCGCTTCCGCCGACGCGTACGCGCGCAGGTCCGCATGCGCCGCGAGCCCCTGCGCGCGCACATCGCGCCCGAGCGCGTGCGTGCGCGCGACGACGACACCCATGAAGTTGGCGATCGACGTGCCCGTGACGAACACGCCGCGGGCCGTGCCAGGAAAGCCGAACAGCGCCGCCATCCAGTTCGACACCTGGCGCTCCACCTCGACGGGCGCCTGGTTGCGGCCGCCGACGTTCGCGTTCAGCGCCCCCGCGATCATCTCGGCGACGATTCCCACCGGCGTGCCGGCGCCGTGCACCCAGCCCATGAAGCCGGGGTGCGGGTTGCCGACGGTGTAGGGAATGACGTTGTCCTGCAGGCTGCGGTACGCGTCCGCCAGCGAGCCGGCCCCGCGTGGCAGGGGTGCACGCAGGCTGTCCCGCGCCGCGTCCGGCATCTGCTGCCAGACGGGCCGCGCGCGCAGGCCTTCCAGGTGGTCGAACATGTCGTCCAGGATCTGGTGCCCGAGGGTCCGGAGTTCCATCCAGTCCTCGGGGTCGAGCGTAGCGTCGGGGCCGTCAGCCATATGCATCATCCAGGAATCGATGCGGCCGATTATCGCAGGTCGCGCCGGTTTCGATCCATGGAGCAAGATGTAAAAGCCGTGGCTATTGCCCGAAGATTAAACTGCCGCCTGCTCCTGGCTCAGGTGACGCCGCAGCGCGCCCTCGTCGAGGAAGTAGTGACAGAGCTCGGTGCCGGCCGGCTCCGCGACCAGCACCGGCACCAGTTCGTCGTAGCGGGCCACGAGGGCCGGGTCGGCATCGACGTCGACCACGTCCACCGTGTACGCCTGCCCCTGGCGGGCCATGAACGCCTGCAGCGCCGCCAGCATGTCTTCGCACAGGTGGCAGTACGAACGCGAATACAAGATAAAACGTGGACTCATGGGCGCGGACGGATGACGAGGTAGCGCGAGACATTGTCCCTGCGCACGAGCAGCGCGACCGGCTTCTTCGCATCGACCTTGGCGACAAGCCCGTTGAACTGGGCCGCGCCCGTGATCTCGACATTGTTCATCTGCAGGATCACGTCGCCCTGGCGGATGCCGGCCGACGCCGCACGTCCTTCGGCGAACTCGACGAGCACACCGGCCTCCGTCTTGAGCTCGCGCTTCTGGGCGGCAGTGAGGTCCGAGACGTGCAGGCCCAGCGCGTTCGGCGCCTGGTCCGGCGTGGGCTTCCTGGGCGCCGCCTTCGCCGTCGGCGATTTTTCTTCCTGCAGTTCGACGATGGTCACCGGCAGGTCGAGCTGGCTGCCGCGGCGCCACACGGTGACGCTGGCGCGGCTGCCGACGGTGCTTCCGCCGACGAGGCGCGGCAGGTCGGAGCTGCGCTCGATGTCCTTGCCGTTGAATTTCAGGATGATGTCGCCGACCTTGAGGCCGGCCTTGTCCGCCGGTCCGCCCGGCTCGACCATCGCGACCTCGGCACCGCGCGCCCGGCCCAGGCCGAGCGATTCCGCGACGTCCGTCGTGACTTCGCTGATCTGCACGCCGAGGCGGCCGCGCGTCACCTTGCCGGTCTTGCGGATCTGGTCGGAGACGCGCATGACCTCGTCGATCGGCACGGCGAACGAGATGCCGTTATAGGCGCCGGACAGGGTCGCGATCTGCGAGTTGATGCCGATGACTTCGCCGCGCATGTTGATCAGCGGGCCGCCCGAGTTGCCGGGGTTGACGGCCACGTCGCTCTGGATCAGCGGCAGGTATTCGCCCGTGTCGCGTGCCTTGGCCGAGATGATGCCGGCCGTGACCGTGTTCTCCAGGTTGAACGGCGAACCGATGGCGATCACCCACTCGCCCACGCGAATCTTGCTGGAATCGCCGATACGCACATTGGGCAGGTTGCGTCCGTCCACTTTCAGCAGGGCCACGTCGCTGCGGGCATCCGAGCCCAGGACTTTGGCCTTGAATTCGCGGCGGTCGGTCAGGGTCACCACGACCTCGTCCGCGCCCTCCACGACGTGCGCATTGGTCAGCACATACCCGTCGTCCGAGATGATGAAACCGGAGCCGACGCCCCGCTGCACGCGTTCTTCCTGCGGCTGCTCGCCGGGCGCGCCGCGGCGTCCGCGCGGCACCATCTGGCCGCCGAAGAAGCGGCGCAGGAATTCCTGCATTTCCTCGTCGGGGCCGCCCTGGTCGAGGCGGACGCGTTCGGTGGTGCGGATGTTGACGACGGCCGGGCCGACCTTGTCGACGAGGTCGGCAAAATCGGGCAGGCCGGTGACGGTCGGGGCGGCAACGGGAGCGGCCGCATGGGCCGCCGGGAGGGACATCAGACTCGCGCCCGCAAAGACGAGGGCGGACAGGATCGCGCTTCCAGTTTTGCTTGTCATAGGATCGGTAAGGTCTGTGCTTGAATGGTTCGTATGGTAAGACAAAAGCGCATTGTTGTCGCGTTGGCACGTCCGTGGCGAACGGATGGCGCTGCCCCTGCGGGCATCAGGCGATGAACGGGAAACGCGATCGGCTCAGGTGGGGTCGGCCGCGACGGTCGCCTGGCCGGCGGCATCGGTGGCGACCGCCGCGCGCTTGCCGGGCAGCGGCTCGGCCGCGAGGCGGGCAGCCAGACGTTCCGCGAAGCCGGGCGCCACGTCCGGCGCGGGATCCGCGCGCAGGACGTCGCCGATCTGGTGATAGAGCGCCCAGGCCTGCTGGCCGTCGGGCGTGTCCAGGGCGGCGAGCGCCAGTTCCTGGTCGACATCCGCGATCTCGCCGTCGCAGAGCGCCGAGATGAGTTCACGGTTTTTCTTGTTCGTGTCCATCGTCATTCCATCACGCCGGTACGTAAAACTTTGTCTTCATATCGCTACCTACCGACGTTTGTCCGCCGAGATATCGAGCAGGGGCCGCAATTTCTCGGCGATGACTTCACGCGCCCGGAAAATCCGGCTCCGCACCGTCCCGATTGGACACGCCATCACTTCGGAGATTTCCTCGTAGCTTAAACCTTCTATTTCGCGCAGAACGATCGCCGTCCTTAATTCAAGCGGCAAGGCTTCCATGGCCGCATTCACGGTATAGGCGATCTGCTTGCTGGCCAACATAGACTCCGGTGTATTAATGTCCCGCAAGCTATCCGCGTCGTCGAATCCTTCCGCACGTTCGGCATCGGCTTCCGTCGAGGTGGGCGCCCGTCTGCCTTGCGTGACCAGAAAATTCTTCGCCGTATTAATTCCTATTCGATATAGCCAAGTATAAAACGCGGAATCGCCGCGGAAATGGCGCAGTGCACGGAATGCCTTAATAAAGGTTTCCTGTACAACGTCTTCCGCCTCGGCCGGATCGTGCACGAGGCGCGACACGAGCCGCATCAGGCGACGCTGGTATTTCGCTACCAGCAGGTCGAACGCCCGGCGATCGCCCGCCTGGACGCGCTCAACCAGCAGTTGATCACATTCGCGTTCGGTCGTCACTGCAATGCCCCGTTGGCTGCGGCGGCGTCCCTGTTATACGGAAACGGTCTGCCACGTTTCCTTAAGAGTTGGTCCGCTGCAATGAGTTCGTCGTGTCTTCGCATCCTTCGTCTGCATTTCCGCGCCGGCCGACCACTGCCAGCGCGACGGCCAGCGCGCGCCACGCGGCGGCGTCGACACTGTCGCGCCACACACACAGGACCCGCGGCCCCGTGCCCGGCGCGGCGTGCCGCAACACCATCAGCATCGGCCAGATGACAGATCCAGGCAGCAGGACCGCATTGCCCGCCGACGGCAGGCCCACATCCTGTTGTACCGTTACGCGCAGGTCGCCGGTTCCAGAAATATCAATCCGGTGCGTCTTTGGATGAGATCCCGCCGCGCCCAGCACGGCGCTGCCGGCGGCCGCCAGCGCCGCCACGACGAAGGGCGCGAAGCGCATGTGCCCGGGCGCCGCCAGCCCGATGGCCAGCGCGGACGCGAGAAAGGCCAGGCCGCAGCCACCCCAGACGAACCGCTGGATGCGTGACGGCCTGACGAGCGCGGACACCGCGATCGACATGGATATTTCCAGTTAGAAGTGGAGGAAGTCAGAAATGACAAACGCCCATTCCTTTGACAGGAATGGGCGTCCGAAAGTTCGGTTATCGGCAGATCGTTAGATCTTGGCGAAGACCAGCGTACCGTTGGTACCGCCGAAACCGAAGGAGTTTTTCACCGCGTAATCGATCTTCATGTCCCGTGCCGTGTTGGCGCAGAAGTCCAGGTCGCATTCCGGATCCTGGTTGAAGATGTTGATCGTCGGCGGCGAGACCTGGTTGTGAATCGCGAGCACGGTGAACACCGACTCCAGGCCGCCCGCGCCACCCAGCAGGTGACCCGTCATCGACTTGGTGGAGTTGACGACCAGCCTGTTCGCATGGTCGCCGAAGGTGCGCTTGATGCCCTTCACTTCCGCCACGTCGCCCACGGGGGTCGACGTGCCGTGTGCGTTCACGTACTGCACCTGGTCCGGGTTGATGCCCGCGTACTGCATCGCGGCGACCATGCAGCGCGATGCGCCGCTGCCATCCTCGAGCGGTGCCGTGATGTGGTTCGCGTCCGCGCTCATGCCGAAGCCGACGACTTCCGCGTAGATCGTCGCGCCGCGTGCCTTGGCGTGTTCGTACTCTTCGAGCACCATCACGCCAGCGCCCTCGCCCAGCACGAAGCCGTCGCGGTCGCGGTCCCAGGGACGCGAAGCCGTGGCCGGATCGTCATTGCGCGACGATAGCGCACGTGCCGAGGCGAAACCGCCCAGGCCCAGCGGCGATACGGTCGATTCCGCACCGCCCGCGATCATCACGTCGGCGTCGCCGTACTCGATCAGGCGAGCAGCCTGGCCGATGCAGTGCAGGCCGGTCGTGCAGGCGGTCACGATGGCCAGGTTCGGGCCGCGCAGGCCGAACTTGATCGACAGGTCGCCCGAGATCATGTTGATGATCGACGCCGGGACGAAGAACGGCGAAATGCGGCGCGGGCCGCGGCTGTCGTACTCCGCCTTGGTCTCTTCGATCATCGGCAGGCCGCCGATGCCGGAACCCACGAGCACGCCGATACGATCGCGATTGTCGTCGGTGACGACAATGCCCGAATCCTGTAACGCCTGGATGCCGGCGGCCATGCCGAAATGGATAAACGTATCCATATGACGGCCTTCCTTGCCCGGCAAGTAATCCTCGACGTTAAAGTTCTTCACCTCGCCCGCGAAACGGGTCGAGAATGGCGTTGCGTCGAACTTGGTGATGTTGGCAATACCCGACTTGCCCGCCAGTGCTGCCTCCCACGCGTCGGCAATGGTGTTGCCGATCGGAGAGATGCAACCCAGGCCGGTCACTACGACACGACGGTTGCGTGAACTCAAGCGCTTCTCCTGAAATCCTGAAAGCTTAGGCCTTGACGTGAGCCTGTGCGTACTCGATAGCCTGGCGAACGGTCGTGATCTTCTCGGCCTGCTCGTCCGGGATTTCCATTTCGAATTCGTCTTCCAGGGCCATCACCAGTTCCACGGTGTCCAGCGAGTCAGCGCCGAGGTCGTCAACGAACGAGGAATCGATTTTGATGTCTGCTTCGGCAACGCCCAGTTGCTCAGCGACGATTTTTTTAACGCGTTGTTCGATATCCGACATGTTATGGCTCCATTAGGTATGTGTTGCGGAAAGTGCGCGCATTTTATCAGGGTTTGCGCGTTGAAAAACTATTTTCAGCGTCTGACGCTAAAACGGTCGAAACTACTGCGAACTGCCGAGATCTCTATTTAAAGGATGCCCATCAGTTCATGTACATGCCGCCGTTCACGTGCAGTTCGGTGCCCGTGATGTAGGCGGCCTGCGGACCCGCCAGGAAGGCGACCGCGTACGCGATGTCTTCCGGATTGCCCAGGCGGCCCAGCGGGATCTGCGTCAGCAGCGCCTCATGCTGGCCTTCGCCCAGTGCCTTGGTCATGTCGGTGTCGATGAAGCCCGGCGCCACGCAGTTGACGGTGATGTTGCGGCTGCCGATCTCGCGCGCCAGCGCGCGGGTCATGCCGGCCACGCCGGCCTTCGCCGCCGCGTAATTCATCTGACCCGGATTGCCGGCCGCGCCCACGACGGACGTGATGTTGATGATACGCCCCTGCTTCGCCTTCATCATCCCGCGCAGCACGGCGCGCGACAGGCGGCCGACGGCCGTCAGGTTGGTGGCGATCACGTTGTCCCACTCTTCGTCCTTCATGCGCATCGCCAATTGATCCTGGGTGATGCCGGCATTGTTGACGAGGATGCCGATCGTGCCGACATTCTTGGTGATGTCGTCGATGACGGCGGCGCACTGGGCGGCGTCGGTGACGTTCAGCACGACGCCCTTGCCGCCGAACTCGGCGAGGTAGGCGCCGATGTCTTCCGCACCGGCTGCCGTCGTGGCGGTGCCGACGACCTTGGCGCCCTGGCGTGCCAGTTCGAGTGCGATGGCCTTGCCGATGCCGCGCGAGGCACCGGTGACGAGGGCGACTTGGTTTTGCAGGTTCATTGAGTCCTCTTTTTCTCTAACGGGGGGATGCGACGGCGCTCAGCCCTGGATGGCGGCGAGCACACGTTCCAGCGATGCCTGGTCGACGAGGGCTTCGCCCACCAGCACCGGATCGATCCGCTTGGCCATGCCGATCAGGGTCTTGCTCGGCGCGCATTCGATGACTTGCGTCACGCCGTCGGCCGCCATCTTCTGCATGGTCTCGACCCAGCGCACGGGACCGGCCGCCTGGCGCACCAGCGCATCCTTGATCGCGGCGGGATCGTTCAGGATAGCCACGTCGACGTTGTTGATCAAGTCGATCTGCGGCGCGGCAAAATTCAGGTTCGCCATGTAGTCGCGCAGGCGGTCCGACGCCGGCTTCAGCAGCGACGAGTGGAACGGCGCCGACACGGCCAGCTTCATCGCGCGCTTGGCGCCCTTGGCCTTGGCGATGTCGCACGCGCGCTCGACGGCGGCCGTGTGGCCCGCGATCACGATCTGCGTCGGCTCGTTGAAGTTCACGGCTTCCACGACCTCGCCCTGCGCCGCCTCTGCGCACACGGCACGGACGTCGTCCGCCTGCAGGCCGAGAATCACCGCCATGCCGCCCTGCCCGACCGGCACCGCGTCCTGCATCGATTGCGCACGGAAGCGCACGAGCGGCACGGCATCCTTGAAGTCGATCACGCCGGCGGCGACGAGCGCCGAGTATTCGCCGAGGCTGTGGCCGGCGACGACGGCCGGCTTCGGGCCGCCCGCGGCGATCCACGCACGGTAGACGGCGACGGCGGCCGTCAGCATCACGGGCTGCGTGTTGGTGGTCAGGTCCAGGTCTTCCTTCGGGCCTTCGGCGATCAGCTTGCCGAGGTCCTGGCCCAGCGCTTCCGACGCCTCGGCGACGGTCTGCTCGACGACCGGGTTGCCGGCGAAGCCGTTCAGCATGCCGACGGCTTGCGCGCCCTGGCCGGTAAACAGGAATGCGAATTTGCTCATCAAGTCCTCCTTGATCTTGTTATTGGTACGGAGCGGCCGGCGTCACATGCGCGCGAGCACGGCACCCCAGGTAAAGCCGCCGCCCACGCCTTCCATCATGACGTTGTGGCCCGGCTTGATGCGGCCGTCGCGCACCGCGACATCGAGTGCCAGCGGGATCGACGCGGCCGACGTGTTGCCGTGTTCGTTGACGGTGACGACCATCTTCTCGGTCGACAGGCCCAGCTTCTTGGCGGTGCCCGTCATGATGCGCAGGTTGGCCTGGTGCGGGATCAGCCAGTCGATCTCGCTCGACGGCATCTGCGCATGCGCCAGCGCTTCGTTGGCGACCTTTTCCAGCACGGTCACGGCCAGCTTGAAGACGGCGGGGCCATCCATGTACAGGAATTTCTGGTTCGTGGCCAGGTTCGACGGGTTCGCGGGGCCGCACAGGATGCCGCCATGGCTGCCATCGGCGTGCAGCTTGACGGCCAGCACGCCCGGTTCCTCGGACGCGGCCAGCACGACGGCGCCGGCGCCGTCGCCGAACAGCACGCAGGTGGTGCGGTCATCGAAGTCGAGGATCCGCGAGAACACTTCCGTGCCGATCACGAGCACGTTCTTCGCATTGCCGGCCTTGATGAACGCATCGGCCGTCGCCATCGCGTAGACGAAGCCCGAGCACACGGCGCCCATGTCGAACGCGGCGCTGTTGTTTCGCATGCCCAGCTTGTTCTGGACGATGCAGGCCGTGCTCGGGAAGCTGCCGAAATAATCCGGCGTCGACGTGGCGACGATGATCAGGTCGATCTGCTCGGCTTCGAGACCGGACGCCTCGAGCGCCTTGCGCGCCGCGTTCACGGCCAGGTCCGACGCGTTTTCGTCGGGCGCGGCGTAGTGGCGCGCGGAGATGCCGCTGCGGGTCACGATCCACTCGTCCGACGTCTCGATGCCCTTGACGGCAAGCTGGGCCGCGAGGTCGTCGTTAGTGACACGCTTTTCCGGCAGGTAGCTGCCGGTGCCGATAATTTTGCTGTAAGTCATTGCTAACCCTGCTGAATGGTTGAGCCTGGCGCTTCCGGATTGGGAGCTTGCGGCAACATTTCGGCGATCAAGGTCGAGAGTTGCGCTTGCACATTATATTTCGCCGCGTCAAAAGCGCGTCGAAGTGCCCACTCGTAGGCGTAGGCATTGGCACCGCCATGGCTCTTGAAGACCAGGCCTTTCAGACCCAGCAGGCCGGCACCGTTATAACTTTCGGGGTTCAGCTTCTTGAGCGACTTGCGCGCCAGCAGAGCACCGAGTTTCGACATGGTGCTTTCCATGAACGTCGTCTTGAAGAAGCGCGACAGGCCCTCGATCGCCTTCAAGGTCACGTTGCCGACGAACCCGTCGCACACAACGACGTCGACCGTGCCCTTGAAGATGTCGTTGCCTTCGACGTTGCCATGGAAATTCAGCACGCCGCGTTCATGGTCGGCCCGCAGCAGGGGCGCGGTGGCCTTGACCACTTCGTTGCCCTTGATCTCTTCCGTGCCGACATTCAGCAGGCCGATGCTCGGGCGGCGGTGCTCCATCGCCTCGAACAGCACGGCGCCCATGATGGCGAACTGGTGCAGGTGGTGCGGTTCGCAATCCACGTTGGCGCCCAGGTCCAGCATGTACGTCGGACCGCCCTTCGAGTTCGGCAGGATCGAGCAGATGGCCGGACGGTCGACGTCGGCCATGGTTTTCAGGACATAACGGGAGATGGCCATGAGCGCGCCCGTATTGCCGGCGGAGACGCAGACGTCGGCGCTGCCATCCTTGACGAGCTCGATGGCGACGCGCATCGACGAATCCTTCTTGCGGCGCAGGGCGACTTCGATGGGATCGTCCATCGCGACCACTTCGGCGGCATGGCGGACGGTCAGGCGCGGGTTCTCGCCCGCATGATGTTTCTTGAGTTCAGCGCGGACCAGCTCTTCCTGACCGACGAGGATCAGCTCGGCGTCGGGTTCGCGCTTGAGGAATGCGAGGGCTGCCGGGATGGTCACGGCGGGGCCGTGGTCGCCGCCCATGCAGTCGATGGAAATTTTGATTGTCATTTGTCGGGATGAACCGCGGGCTCAAGGTCGGCCGGCGGCGGCGTGTTCTCGGCGGGGTACAAAGCGAGCCGAGTCAGCGGGATGGTAAATGACGGGGTTACCGCGAAAGAAAAAGCGGCGCCACGCATTCGACATACGTTGCACCGCTTTCATGGAACAAAACAGCAAGACGTCGATTACTCGTCGTTCTTGGTCTTGAGCACTTTACGGCCACGGTAGAAACCGTTCGGGCTGATGTGGTGACGCAGGTGCGTTTCGCCGGTGGTCGGCTCGACTGCCAGGTTCGGGGCGGTCAGGAAATCGTGCGAACGGTGCATGCCGCGCTTCGACGGGGACTTCTTATTCTGTTGAACTGCCATGATGACTCCTAAACTTAAGTTCTAAAATTCTAACACATTCGACTTGCAAGTACATGCGCATCGAGTATCCCAGCGGCAATAACGTTGGGACTGCCATTGCCGACATGTTTAACGCTGCCTTACAACGATGACTCAATACTCGAGCTGCACGCGTTTGACACGTTTTGACGCTGCGAATCCTACCTGTCAGTAGCACCCACTGCAATTCTTTTATTCAGATTTGAGGCTCTTCAGTGCCGCGAACGGCGATACCTTCTCGGACTTGATGGCGTCCAGCAGCTTGGTATCGGGGCACACCTCGTGCTTCGGTGCCTGCGGCAGGGCCAGCAGGGCTTCATCTTCCAGCAGATCGCGGATGTCGCAGGTGTGGCTGCCGACGATCACATCGATACTTTCATCGTCGAGGATTTCCTCGATCTCGTCCGCTTCCTGGTCGTCCTTGCCCAGCACCAGCACGGTCGACGAATCGAGCTCGTAGCCGAACGGGGTCAGGCAGCGCTGGCAGACCAGTTGCACGGTACCGGAGACGGACAACGTCAGCATCGGATACCCTTGCCGGGTCTGGCCGCCGTCGATGGACCACGCGATCTCGCCGGACTTGTCGGCGCAATCAGCCGCCAGGCGGGGCATTTCCGCCACCGGCGTGACGCCTTCACGATGGCCGTTGTTCCGACAAAATTCAAAGGCGTCGATGACAAAAGCGCTCATTTGGAAAAACATCCCCGGAAAACCTGCGATAATAGCAGGCTTCTGCCCGCGTAGTCAAAGACTTCCTCGCAAAGCGCTATCTTCCTGTTTTATTTACGAAAATCGATGCCGAGCTCCACCCTTCCGCGCCTCATCCTGGCCTCCAGTTCCGCCTACCGCCGCGAGCTTCTGGGTCGCCTGCGCCTGCCATTCGAAGCCATGTCTCCCGACATCGACGAGACGCCGCATCCCGGCGAAACACCGGAAGCGACGGCGCTGCGGCTGGCGCGCGAGAAAGCCGCGGCCGTCGCCCTTGCCAACCCGGGCGCGCTCGTGATCGGCTCGGACCAGGTGGCCACGCTGGACGGCATCCAGATCGGCAAGCCGGGCGACCACGCCCGCGCCCTCGCCCAGTTGCAGATGATGCGCGGCCGCCGCGTCGTGTTTCATACGGCCCTGTGCCTGTGGGACGGGCGGACGGGCACGGCGCAGGTCGAGAATGTCCAGGTGTTCGTGACGTTCCGCGACCTGCCGGATGCGGAGCTGGACGCCTACCTGCGCATCGAACAACCGTACGACTGCGCCGGCAGCGCCAAGAACGAGGGACTCGGCATCGCGCTGCTCGAACGTATCGACAGCAGCGATCCGACCGCCCTTACCGGCCTGCCCCTGATCGCGCTGACCGGCATGCTGCGCCGCGCCGGCATGCCATTCTTTAATCTCCAACAATAACAATCATGCCCGGTACGCTCTACCTGATCCCGAACACCCTCGGCCCGACCGAGGCCGCACCGCACGCGCTGTCCCACATCCTGCCCGAACAGGTGCAGGACATCGCCAGCAAGCTCGACTACTTTGTCGCCGAGAACGCGAAGACGGCGCGCGCCTTCCTGAAACTGGTCGCCATCGACCATCCGCTCGCCCTTCCCTTGCAGGACATCCGGATCGCCGAACTCAATGTGAATACGCCGCCGCAGGCGCTGGCCGCCCTGCTCGCGCCGCTGCTGGAGGGCCGCGACGCGGGTCTCGTGTCGGAAGCGGGCGTGCCGGCCGTCGCGGACCCGGGCGCCGACCTCGTCCGGCTGGCGCACCAGCACGGCGTACCCGTGCGCCCGCTCGTGGGGCCGTCGTCGCTGCTGCTGTCCGTCATGGCGAGTGGGCTGAACGGCCAGAGCTTCGCGTTCAACGGCTATCTGCCGACGGATGCCGCCCAGCGCACCAAGCGCATCCAGCAACTGGAGCAGCGCTCGCGCAGCGAGAAACAGACACAGTTGCTGATCGAGACGCCGTACCGCAACGGCGCAATGCTGGAAGCCCTCGTCGCCACCTGCCAGCCGGGCACGCTGGTGTGCGTGGCGACCGACCTCTCCCTGCCGACGGAAACCGTGCGCACGCAGACGGCCGCGAAGTGGAAGGCGCAACTGGCTGCCGGCAAGGCGCCGGATTTCCACAAGAAGCCGACCGTCTTCCTCTTCCTGGCGCAATAAAGGTCAGTGGACTTCGGCGCCGAGTTCGCGCACCCAGCCGAACGCGGCCAGTTCGATGTCGCGCACCTGCTTCACCGATAGCCCAAGCCGGTCCAGCGCGGCCGCCAGGTTGCGGCCGGGCTCCGCGTGCTCCAGCGCTTCCGCCACGCTCAGCATCGCACCATAGTCGCCGTCGCGCTCCAGCAGGGCGGCGCGGACGTCGCGCGACAGGTCGACTTTATCGAGAATCTCGCGCAACGGCAGGTCGAACAGCGCATCCATCAGCGACATGATCCCGACCGTGAAGGCCGTGTTGGCCCCGGCCACGTCGCCCGGACGCAGGGTCAGGGTCATCAGCTCGAGCAGGCGGCCGCGCGTCGTCGCCATCTGCAGCAGCGGCGAATTCAGTTCGACGTGTCCTTCCGGGCTGCTGTACAGCAGGATCTGCACCCAGCGCTGCAACTGGCTGCGGCCGAGCTGGACGAGCGCTTGCGGGATCGATTCGACCTGCGGCGCGCCCGTGCCCGCCAGGTGACCGTTCACGAGGCGCAGCAGGTTCAGGCTCAGCAACGGGTCGCGCTTGACGGCCGCCTCGATCGCGTCGTTGTCGGCTTGCGAATGAATGAGATCGAACAGACGCAGCAGCACGAGCTCGGACGGCGTGATCTTCTTGCCGGACAGGATCGCGGGGCGCGCAAAATAATAGCCCTGGAAATATTCGAAGCCGAGTTCCAGGCATAACTCGAATTCCTCGATGGTCTCGACCTTTTCCGCGAGCAGCTTCTGGTGCGGCCCGCGCAAGGTGTGGACGAGTTCGGCGAGTTCGTCGCGCCCGACGCCCTGCAGGTCGATCTTGATGACGTCGACGAGGTTCCTCAGCTTGCTTACCTGCTCGGAATGGCCTATAACATCGTCGAGTGCGAACTTAAAGCCGAGCTCTTTCAATTCCCGCACGCGGGCCAGCAGGGCCGTGGTGGGACGGACGGTTTCCAGGATTTCCAGAATAACCTTATCGGGAGGCAGGAAGCGGACGAAATCGCTCATCAGCACGACCTCGTCGACATTGACGAAGGCAACCTGCTCGCCCACCACCTCTCTCATCCCCAGTTGCGACGCATGGGAGATCACGGCGGCGGTGGCGGCGGCATAATCGGTCAGCTGCGCGTCCTCATGCTCCGGCGCGGCGCGAAACAGCAACTCGAACGCCACCAGTTTCTGGTCGCGTCCGAGGATGGGCTGGCGCGCCAGAAAGAATTCGTCGGACGGCGTGGACGTGGCTGCCGTTGCTACCGCATGCATGTAAAAACTCCTGAAACGACGGCACGCACCATGCGTGCCGGGACCGGTCTGGCCGGAATACCGGTCCGACTATACTACAGACGGGAAGTCTTTACATTTCGACATCGTATCAAAACGTTTCAGACATAGATGTGCTTGCCGGAAACGATTGATGCAAACTGGGTCAGGAACGGCCCGATCCGTTGCGTTTGGAAGGGGCGCGCGGTGCCGGTTTGGCTTCCGTGCGCGGGCTGCGCGGAGTACGCTGCTCGGCGCTCTCGCCTTCCTTGCGCGTGCGCGGATCGTCGCCGAACGGCTGCCCCGGCAAACGCAGGCTGCCGCGGCCGGACAGCGGGCTCGCGCGGCGCGCGTTGCCTACCGGCTTGCGCGGACCGCCCTGGGCGGGCACTGTGCCCGTGGCCTGCGTGCCCTTCTCGATACGGAACGTCGCACCGGCATCCTGGCCCAACACCTGTACGAGATACGGCATCGTCTCGCGCAGGGTTGCTTCCAGCGTATACGGCGGATTCAGAATGAACATGCCGCTGCTGTGCAGGCCGTTGCCGTCGGCACGCGGACCCGCCACGCTCAAGGTGACGTGCAGCCATTCCTTGGCCGGCAGGCGCTTCAGGCGATCGGCAAACTCGCGCGATTCCATACGCTGCAGCACCGGATACCAAACGGCATACATACCCGCTGGGAACCGCTTGAGCGCTTCCTCGAGCGCGTCGCGTACGTGTTTGTAGTCGAGCTTGACCTCGTACGGCGGATCGACGAGCACCAGCGCCCGGCGCGACGGCGGCGGCAGCAGTGCCTTCAGGCCGTGGAAGCCGTCCGCGTGGTCGACGAGGATGCGGCGGCCGCGCGCGCGCTCGCCCTGCTCCGCGTGATGCGCTTCCAGCTTGCGCACGTTCTCCGCCAGCACCCTGATGTCGGCCGGGTGCAGTTCGAACAGGCGCAGGCGATCCTCCAGGCGCGCCTCGGCATCGGCCACCCACGGCGAGCCCGGATACCAGCGCAGCTTGCCGCTGGGATTGAGTTTGCCCACGAGGTCCACGTACTCGGCCAGCGCCGGCGGCAGGTCGTCGCGGCCCCACAGGCGCCCGATACCGTCGATGTATTCGCCGCTCTTGACCGCCTGCGCGCTGTCGAGCGCGTACACGCCGGCACCGGCATGGGTGTCGATATACGTGTAGGCCGTGTCTTTCTGGTTCATGTACTTGTGCAACTGAACCTGAATAAAGTGCTTCAGGACATCGGCGTGATTACCCGCGTGGAAGGCGTGGCGGTAGCTGAACATAGAGATTCCAATCTGGTTGATGCGGTGCCCGCGGTGCGATCGCTGAGCGGGCCAACCGTCATTATCCCTCAGATACGCCTTCCACCCAACAAACACCGGGGTCAGAGCCCTTTTTTAGGAAATTGCCCAAAACCGGGCTCTGACCCCGAAGTTTGGAAACAAAAAATGCCGCAGCGGCTTGTGGCCACTGCGGCAGACCATCGCGAGGATGGGTGGAGGAAAGTTAGCGACGGGCTCAGGCGACTTTCTTCTCGTCGAAGAATTGTTCGTCCTCGGTCGAGCCGTGCAGTGCCGTCGTCGAGCTCTGGTGCTGCTGGATGGTCTGGGTCACGGCGTCGAAGTAGCCAGTGCCCACTTCGCGCTGGTGCTTGACGGCCGTGAAGCCCTTGTCGGCTGCGGAGAATTCCGCTTCCTGCAATTCGACGAAGGCCGACATGCCGCGACGCGCATAGCCGTGTGCCAGGTTGAACATGCTGTAGTTCAGCGCGTGGAAGCCGGCCAGCGTGATGAACTGGAACTTGTAGCCCATCGCCCCCAGCTCTTTCTGGAACTTGGCGATCGTCGCGTCGTCCAGGTTCTTCTTCCAGTTGAACGACGGCGAGCAGTTATATGCGAGCATCTTGCCCGGGAATTTCGCGTGGATGGCGTCGGCGAAGCGCTTGGCGAATTCCAGGTCCGGCTTCCCGGTCTCGCACCACACGAGGTCGGCGTACGGCGCATAGGCGAGGCCGCGCGCGATCGCCTGGTCGACGCCCGGCTTGACGCGGAAGAAGCCTTCGACCGTGCGCTCGCCCGTGCAGAACGGCTTGTCGTTCGCGTCGACGTCGGCCGTCAGCAGGTCGGCCGCCTCGGCGTCCGTGCGGGCGACGAGGATCGTCGGCGTGCCCATCACGTCGGCCGCCAGGCGGGCCGCCGTCAGTTTTTCGACGGCTTCGCGCGTCGGCACGAGCACCTTGCCGCCCATGTGGCCGCATTTCTTGACGGAGGCCAGCTGGTCTTCGAAGTGCACGCCGGCCGCGCCCGCTTCGATCATGGATTTCATCAGCTCGAAGGCGTTCAGCACGCCGCCGAAGCCGGCTTCCGCATCGGCCACGATCGGCGCGAAGTAATCGACGTCGTCCTTGCCTTCCGACCACTGGATCTGGTCGGCGCGCTGGAACGTGTTGTTGATGCGCTTGACGACCATCGGCACCGAATTGGCCGGGTACAGCGACTGGTCCGGATACATCTCGCCGGCCAGGTTGGCGTCGCCCGCGACCTGCCAGCCCGACAGGTAGACGGCTTTCAGCCCGGCCTTGACCTGCTGCATGGCCTGGTTGCCCGTCAGCGCGCCCAGGGCGTTCACGTACGGCTCGTTGTTGATCAGGTTCCACAGCTTCTCGGCGCCGCGCCGCGCCAGCGTATGTTCGATCTGCACGGAGCCCCGCAGGCGTACGACATCTTCCGCCGTGTAATTGCGGACGACACCGTTCCAGCGCGGGTTGGACTCCCAGTCTTGTTGCAGGGCGGCGATTTGCTGTTCACGAGTTGCCATGGCGATCTCCTGATGAAAAAACGAGGTTGGACAGTGATTCCGTTAGAAACATGATAGCGCTGGTTGTGCGCAGCACCAACACTCTTATATAAGACATATGACGATTTTTATTTACTTAAAAATCATATGCTTACATTGCATATTCCATGATGCGGGAGCATATTTCTCAAAATGGAAACTGCCGGGCAAGCGCGTGTTGTGCGCTTTTCACATCTGCGAACAAGTTTTCATAATGTGAGATTAGCGACTTTGTTTCCACGAAGTATTTCGTAAATACTGCGCCAAATCTGACAATTTTGTCTGATTAAACAACACTATTTCGGTAATAAATAATCACAAATTGACGATTTGCATCAAATCGAGCGAGAATAATTTCCTAGCACCATCAATACATTCCAAACAGCAACTTTGCCGCATTCCCGAAAGCGATAACCGATGAAACTGCGACTGACCGCACTTGCCGCCCTGCTGGGCGCAATGACGATGACGGCCCACGCCGGCGTCCTGACCCTGGATGGCGTGACCTTCACGTCGAGCTGGAGCGGCAATGTGCTCTCGCTGGAAATCGACGCCGCCAAGCGCAGCGGCGGATGGAGCGGCGCCACGGGACTGGCCGCGCTGGCGATCAAGGGCGTGGGCACTTACAGCAGCGTGAGCGTGAGCGGCGGGCCGGGCGGAACGGATGCGTGGAAACTGTCGACCTCCGAGCTGAAAGCGTCCGGCTGCTCCGGCACCAGCAACGGCGCGGCCGGCAGCCGCATGTGCTTCTACGGCCAGCAGATCGCGCTGGCCGACGACATGGTGTTCAAATTCACGTTCAACGGCGCCAGCGTCGCGACGAACGAGCCGCACGTGAAGGTCGAGTTCGTCAACGCCCAGGGCACCAAGGTGGGCTCGCTGCTGTCGCAGGTCCTGCCGGCATCGCCGACGACCACGACTCCATCGACCCCGGCCGCGCCCGTCACGCCGGTCGTTCCGGTCACGCCGGTCGTTCCGGTGATCCCTGAGACCCCGACCACGTCCACTGGCACGCAAACCAACACGACGGCCGACACCAAAACGCCGACCGGCACGCCCGACATCGCCTCCCCATCCGACACGCCGGCCGCCGTGCCGCCGCAGGAAGACCTGCCGTCGACACTGCCCGTCAAGGGGCCCGACGTCGTGCAAACGCCGTCCGGCAACGCCGCCGCCTCGACGCACGTGCCGGAACCGGAGAGCATCGCCCTGCTGCTGGGCGGCCTGGGCCTGATGGGCTTCGTGCTGCGCCGCCGCCCGCGCTGAACGCAATCCCCCAAACGCCCCGCCCGGCCAAGCGCCCGGCGGGGCGTTGTTGTTACAACCGATGAGTTAGTCGGCTAACAGAGCCATATCGCCCCCCCCTTCTACCCTTGCGGCACGGATCTGATCCGTATGTGCCCGGCGGTCTCGCAGGACGCGAGCCGTCGGGTTCTTGCATTTCGTGGAGAAGGAGAGAACATGACATCACGCATCCGCACTACCCTGCTGGCGGCGCTGCTGGGCGCCGGCGCGCTCGCATCAGCCCAGGCCGGCACGATCGAATTCCAGGGCGTCGACTTTACGTCATCCTGGTCCGGCAACGTGCTGACCCTCGAGGTCGACGCCGCCGCCCCGACCGGCAGCTGGGCCGGTGCCACCTCCCTCGGTGCCCTGCAACTGAAGGACCTCGGCAGCTTCGACAGCGTGTCGCTGACGGCCGCACCGGGCGGCGCGGCGAACTGGACGCTGTCCAGCAAGGAGTTGAACGCAAACGGCTGCACCGGCGGCAGCCATGCCGGCAGCTCGCTGTGCTATTCGGGCGCGCGCCTCGCCCTGACGGACGACATGGTGTTCCAGTTCACCTTCTCCGGCGACAATGTCGACCCGACGTCGCCCCAGCTCAAGCTCACCATGTTCGGCGCGGACGGCAATAAAAAGGTCGGCAGCCTGATGGGCGAACATCTCGTGGTCTCCGCCGTGCCGGAACCGCAGACGTACGCGCTGATGCTCGGCGGCCTGGGCCTGCTCGGCGTCATGGCGCGCCGCAAGCGCGCGTAAAAAAACGCCCTGCCGGCGCTGGCCGACAGGGCGTTTCCATTCCAACGACAGCTTACTTCGCCAGCTCGACGGCCGGCTCTTCGCCGAACACCAGCTGGCCGCCGCGCACGCCGACGCGGATCGTATCCTTCGGTCCGAAGCGGCCCGCCAGGATGTCCTTCGACAGCGGATTCTCGATCTGCTGCTGGATCGCGCGCTTGAGCGGACGCGCGCCATACACCGGATCGAAGCCCGCTTCCGCGATCTTCTGCAAGGCCTCGTCGCTGATGTCGAGCGCCATTTCCATCTTCTCGAGACGCTGCTCCAGGCTCTTCAGCTGGATCTTCGCGATCGCGCCGATGTTCTTCTCGTCCAGCGCATGGAACACGACGATCTCGTCGATGCGGTTGATGAACTCGGGGCGGAAGTGTCCGCGGACCTCGGCCATCACCGCCAGCTTCACGACGGCCGGATCGTCGCTGTCCATCGACTGGATCTTGTGCGAACCCAGGTTCGACGTCATCACGATCACGGTGTTCTTGAAGTCCACCGTGCGGCCCTGGCCGTCCGTCATGCGGCCGTCGTCGAGCACCTGCAGCAGGACGTTGAACACGTCCGGATGCGCCTTCTCGATCTCGTCCAGCAGGATCACGCTGTACGGCTTGCGGCGCACGGCTTCCGTCAGGTAGCCGCCCTCCTCGTAGCCGACATAGCCCGGCGGCGCGCCGATCAGGCGGGCCACGGAATGCTTCTCCATGAACTCGCTCATGTCGATGCGGATCAGCGCGTCTTCCGTATCGAACAGGAAGTTCGCCAGCGCCTTGCACAGCTCGGTCTTGCCGACACCCGTCGGGCCCAGGAACATGAACGAGCCGTACGGACGGTTCGGATCCGCGAGACCCGCACGCGAGCGGCGGATCGCATCGGACACGGCCTCGATCGCCTCGTCCTGCCCCACCACGCGCTCATGCAGCTTCTCTTCGATGTGCAGCAGCTTGTCGCGTTCGCCCTGCATCATGCGGGCGACGGGGATGCCGGTCGCGCGCGACACGACTTCCGCGATTTCCTCGGCACCGACCTGCGTGCGCAGCAGGCGCGGTTTACCGTTCGCATCTTCCGGTTGCTCGCCCGCAGCCTCGGCATCCTTCAGCTGTTTCTCGAGCTCCGGCAGGCGGCCGTACTGCAGCTCCGATACCTTCTGCCAGTTGCTCTGGCGCTTCGCTTCATCCATCTGCAGGCGGATACGCTCGATCTCTTCCTTGATGTGCGTCGTGCCCTGCACGGCCGCCTTCTCGGATTTGAGGATTTCCTCGTAGTCGTTGTACTCGCGCTCCAGGCGGACGATCTCGTCGTTGATCAGCTCCAGGCGGCGCTGCGACGCCTCGTCCGTTTCCTTCTTGACGGCTTCGCGCTCGATCTTCAGCTGGATCAGTCGACGGTCGAGCTTGTCCATCACTTCCGGCTTCGAGTCGATCTCGATCTTGATCTTCGAGGCTGCCTCGTCGATCAGGTCGATGGCCTTGTCCGGCAGGAAGCGGTCGGTGATGTACCGGTGCGACAGCTCGGCCGCGGCGATGATCGCCGGGTCCGTGATCTCCACCTTGTGGTGCAGTTCGTACTTCTCCTGCAGGCCACGGAGGATGGCGATGGTCGCCTCCACGCTCGGCTCGTCGACGATGATCTTCTGGAAGCGGCGCTCCAGCGCGGCATCCTTCTCGACGTACTTGCGGTACTCGTCCAGCGTGGTCGCGCCGATGCAGTGCAGCTCGCCGCGCGCCAGTGCCGGCTTCAGCATGTTGCCCGCATCCATTGCGCCTTCGGCCTTGCCGGCGCCGACCATCGTGTGGATCTCGTCGATGAAGACGATCGTCATGCCCTCGTCCTGCGCCAGTTCCTTCAGCACGGCTTTCAGGCGTTCCTCGAACTCGCCGCGGAACTTGGCGCCCGCGAGCAGCGCGGCCATGTCGAGCGACAGCACGCGCTTGCCTTTCAGCGAATCGGGTACTTCGCCGTTGACGATGCGCTGTGCCAGCCCCTCCACGATCGCCGTCTTGCCGACGCCGGGTTCGCCGATCAGCACGGGGTTGTTCTTGGTACGGCGCTGCAGCACCTGGATGGCGCGGCGGATCTCGTCGTCGCGGCCGATCACCGGGTCGAGCTTGCCGTTGCGGGCCCGTTCCGTCAGGTCGAGCGTGTATTTCTTGAGCGCTTCGCGCTGGCCTTCGGCATCCTGGGAATTCACGGATTCGCCGCCGCGCACGGCCTGGATGGCCGATTCGAGCGCCTTGCGGGCGAGACCGTTTTCGCGGGCCAGGCGGCCGGCTTCGGACTTATCTTCCGTAAAGGCGAGCAGCACCATTTCGCTCGACAGGAACTGGTCGCCACGCTTCTGCGATTCGCGGTCGGCCAGGTTCAGCAGCGCGACGAGCTCGCGGCCGACCTGTACGTCGCCGCCCGTGCCGTGCACTTTCGGCAGGCGGTCGAACGCCGAGCGCAGCGCCGTCTGCAGGCTGCCCACATTGACGCCGGCCCGCTGCAGCAGCGAGCGCGCGCTGCCGTCGCTCTGGCCCAGCAGCGCAGCCAGCAGGTGGACGGGTTCGATGTACTGGTTGTCGTTGCCGACCGCCAGGCTCTGCGCGTCGGCGAGCGCTTCCTGGAGCTTGGTCGTCAATTTATCTTGTCGCATGTTTTGATCCCTGTGGGTTGGATTTTGGATTGACATCAAGTTAGGGATGCCGTAGCGACTTTTCAAGATGTGAATACACGGCTGGGGTGGCAAATCGTGCTGGGATAAAATGTCCACCATGGAACATTCATTCTTGTCCGAGCAACGTCGCCTGCTGCCCTACATGGGGAAATGGCTGCTGCTCGCCCTCGCCGTCGGACTGCTGTCCGGGTCCGCCTCCGCCTTCTTCCTGTTCGCGCTCGAACTGGCGACCGGGACGCGCAACGCTCACCGCTGGCTGATCGCGCTGCTGCCGCTGGCCGGGTTCGCCGTCGGCTGGCTGTACCTGCGCTTCGGCAGCTCGGTCGAGGCCGGCAACAACCTGCTGATCGACGAGATCCACGACCCGAAAAAGGTGATTCCGCTGCGCATGGCGCCGCTCGTGCTGGGCGGCACTGTGATCTCGCACCTGTTCGGCGCCTCGGTCGGGCGCGAGGGCACGGCCGTGCAAATGGGCGGCGCGCTCGCGGACCAGCTCACGCACGTGTTCAGGCTGAAGATGGAAGACCGGCGCATCGTGCTGATGGCCGGCATCAGCGCGGGCTTCGCCTCCGTGTTCGGCACGCCGCTGGCGGGCGCGATCTTCGGCCTGGAAGTGCTGGCCATCGGCCGCCTGCGCTACGACGCCCTGCTGGCCTGCCTGGCGGCCGCCATCGCCGGCGACCAGGTCTGCCTGCTGTGGGGCCATGCGCTGGGCCTCCACCACACGCATTACGCCATCGCGTCCGTACCGGCGCTGGGCCTGTGGCCGCTGGCGGCCGTCGCCGTCGCGGGCGCGCTGTTCGGGCTCGCGGGGAAACTGTTCGCGGATTGCACCCATGCGCTGTCGGGCTGGATGAAGCGGCGCGTGCCTTACGGTCCGCTACGCCCCCTGCTGGGCGGCAGCGTCGTCGCGGCCGTCGTGCTGGTATGCGGTGCGGACCGCTACATCGGCCTCGGCATCCCGACCATCCAGGCCGCGTTCGCACAGCCGCTGGCGCCATGGGACTTCGCCGGCAAGCTGGTGTTCACGGTCGCGTCGCTGGGCTCCGGCTTCAAGGGCGGCGAGGTGACGCCGCTGTTTTACATCGGTGCCACGCTCGGCAATGCGCTGGCGCCGCTGCTGCATCTGCCCTTTTCGCTGTTGGCGGGCGTCGGCTTCGTGGCCGTGTTCGCCGGCGCGGCCAACACGCCGATCGCGTCGACCCTGATGGCCATTGAGCTCTTCGGTGCGGAGGTGGGGGTGTATGCGGCCGTCGGATGCGTGCTGGCCTATCTGTTTTCCGGCCATACGGGGATTTACCGGGCGCAGCGCATCGGCCACGCCAAGCCCGGCAAGTCGTGATCGGCTATGCCTGCTGCGCTTCGGGCACGTCGCCCGCGGCGGCCAGGTCGCGCACGTTCTTTTGCACGGCGATGATGGCGAACAGGGTCAGCACGAACGACATCGCATAAAAGCCTTTTTCGCTGAGCAGCAGCGTCGCATTCCACAGGCCGACCGTCAGCAGCACGACGGCGGCCATCAGCGAGGTCCAGCACAGGCCGACGTACATGCCCGTCACCGGCAGGCCCTCGGCGCGGTCGCGCACCGTCTTTTGCAACGACACGGCGGCAAAGCAGCCGTACAACAGGATCGTCAGGTAATAGCCCTTCTCGTTGAGCTGCATCTGCGCATTCCATAAACCGATGAGGTAGGCAAGGATGCCGACGATCATGGCGCCCCAGGATGCGCCGACGAAGGCAGGGCTCGGGCGTGCGGACGGTTGCTTGGTCATACTGGTCTCCGGTCAATGAAAATTAGAACATTGCCAGATTGCAGTTCCTGCGCATTGCGCGCAAGCGAATGACGCGACGGTATCAGGCGATGGCACGCCAGGTCGCGTATCCCGCGACGCAGCACCCGATCGACCCCAACAGGTGCGCCGCCGAATGGGCCAGCGCCCAGCCGTAATGGCCCCGCTGCAGCAGCACCATGGCTTCGCCGGAAAAGCTGGAAAACGTGGTCAGCCCCCCAAGGAAGCCCGTGATGACGAACAGGCGCCAGGCCGGGGACAGCGCCGGCATGGCGTCGAACAAGCCCAGCGCCAGCCCGATCAGATAGCCGCCGACGAGGTTGGCGACGAGCGTTCCCAGCTGGATGTGTGCGTGCATCTGGCTGAGGAAGACGGTCAAGCCCCAGCGCAGCCAGGCACCGAGGGCCGCCCCGACGGCGACCGCGATCCAGCTCAGCGGCTGGCCCACTTGGCCCGGGCCGTGTCGTCCGTCACGCGCGCATCGACCCAGCGCGCGCCGTTCGGCGTCTGCTCCTTCTTCCAGAACGGGGCGTCGGTCTTGAGGTAGTCCATGATGAATTCGCAGGCCGCGAACGCCTCGCCGCGGTGGGCGGACGTGCAGGCGACGAGGACGATCTGGTCCAGCGGCCGCATCGGCCCGATGCGGTGGATCACGAGGACGCCGTACAGCGGCCAGCGCGCCCGCGCCTGCTCCACGATGTCGTGCAGGGCCTTCTCCGTCATGCCCGGATAATGTTCCAGCTCCAGCTCGGCCACGTCGTCGCCGTCGTTCATGTCGCGCACCGTGCCGACGAAGCTCACGACAGCGCCCACGCGCGCATCGCCCGCGCGCAGGCGCGCGATTTCCGCGCTCAGGTCGAAGTCCGCGGTCTCGACGCGGACTTCCGTCACATCCTTCTTCACTTGCCCTCCTTGGCCACACGCAGCGCGAGCTGCTCGATCCGGGACGCCGTACGCGCATCGACGAGCGCCGGCAGCGCGCACAGGTCGCGCAATTGCGCCGTCGCACCGCCCTGGGCGCCACGGCCTGCGCTTTGTCCTGACTTGAGCGACGATTGCAGCACCTCGACCTGGAGCTTCAACCGCTCGCGCGCGAATTCCGGTCCGCTGTCGATGCCGGCGCCGATTTCCAGGCGCAGCAACTCGTGCAGGAGCTTGCCGCTGTTCTCTTCCAGCTTGCGCTTGTACGCGGCCGTGTCGGCCGGACTGCCGCGCAGCGCGGCCAGTGCGGCGTCGAAACGGGTGCGCAGCGTGCGTTCCATGTCGGCGTCGAGGGGCGGCAAGGCAGACCAACGCGCCTCCCAGTCCGTGTCACCGTTTTGGTCCGCCGCGATGGCCTGCTCCAGTTCCTGCACGAGCCGCAGCTTGTCGCGCAGCACACCCGCCTGGGCGACGCCGGCGGCGCGCTTCGCCTGGTCGGCATGCTGCTGCACGAGCGCCACGGCGGCGTGATAGCGTTTTTCCACGCGGGCTTCATGCGCGCGCGGCACCGGGCCGATCGCCTGCCATTCCGCCTGCGCCTCGCGCAGCAGCTTGCCAACCGTGGCCGGCGTGACGCTGTCCGCCGCCGCTTCCAGTCGCGCGCTGATCGCTTCCTTGGCGGCTTCGTGGGCGCGGCGTTCGATGTCGGCCTCGTGCATCGTTTCCTTGCGGCGCTGGAACACGTCGTCGCACACGGCGCGGAAGCGCTGCCACAGGGCCTGCTCGCTCTTGCGTTCGAGCGGCAGCGCGCGCGCATGCTCCTGCCACCGTTGCTGCAGGGCACGCATCGTATCGATCGCGTGGCGGTCGTGCGGATCGATGGCGGCCGCTTCCTCGATGATGGCTTCGCGCTCGGACATCTCGGCCTTGCGCTGCTCTTCGAGCGGCCCCTGCAGCACGTTCAGCGCATCGGTAAACAATGCGTCGAGGCGCTTCTTTTCCTTGCGGTCGATGGCACCCAGGTGGCTCCATGCGAGACGCAGCCGCTGCACCGTGCCCGCCACGTGCTTCCACTCGACGCTGCCGTCACGCAGGCGCGCGATCTCGGCTTGCGCTTCCTCGACGAGCGCCTGGCCGCGCGCCGCATTCGCATGACGTTCGTCGGCCAGGTGACGGAAGTGGGCCGCGGCCGGCGCATAGGCGGCCGTGCAGGCGGCGTCGAAGCGCTCCCACAGGCTCTTCGGCGCGGCGCCGGACAGGCTGTCGAGCGCCTTCCAGCGGTCGCGCATGCTGCCGACCTTCTTGGCCAGCTCGCTCATCGCCAGGTTTTGCGTGGTCAAGGCCTCGACCGTCTTGATGAGTTCCTCGCGCGAGACGTTGCCGCCCCAGCGCGCCCAGTCGGACAGGCGCTTGAGCTCGGCCCGCAGATGGGCCAGGCGGTCGGATTGCGCGGGCGTCAGTCGCATGCCCTTTTCGCGCGCGTCTTTCAGTGTCTTGTCGTGGTCGGCGGCCGCGCCCAACGAACCCTGCTGCAGGGCGGCTTCCATCGCATCCATCGTGTCGATGAAATGCTGGTCGGCGCCGCGCGGCTTGTTGTCCTTCGCGCCCTCTTTCGCGGGGGCTGTCGTGGCGGTTTTTGCGCCGCCTTCGTGCGCAGGCCTCGGCTCGCGCGGCTCCTTCGCCTTGCGCGGCTCGGGCTGCGGCACCGTGGCCAGCAGGGCGTCGAAGCGGCGCTGCAGTTCGGCCGACTGCTCGTCCTGGGGCAGATGCGGCAGCGCTTTCCATTCGCGCCGCAGCGTCTCGGCATTCAGCTCGGCAACCGGCTTCGCCTGCTGGGCGTCGATGAATGCGGCGCGCGCCGCCAGTGCGGCCTGGCCGGCTTCCTGCACCTGCAGACCGGCGCGCAGCTTTTCCATACCGGCCGCGAATTCGGCCACGAGGGCGCGCGGCAGCGACGGGTGTTCGGGCGAACGCAGGGCCTCGTCCTGTTCCTGGGCCAGCGTGTCCAGGCGCTGGGCCAGTTCCGCCGCCGGCAGGCTGGCGCCACCCAGCTGGCGCAACGCGGCCACGCGGTCGATCATGGCGCGCTGCAGGGCCACCTGCGCTTCCAGGCGCTGGGCCAGCGCGGCGCGCGCGGTCTGGAACGCGGCGTCGAGCTCGGGCGCGGAGATCACGGACCATTTGCGGTCCAGCTCGGCCACGTGGTTCGGGGTCAGCACCGCGTCCTTGAGGAGGGATTCGGCCTGCTCGACGGCGACCTGCGCGCGCCGGTGCTCGGCTTCGCGGTGACGGTGCGCATCGAGGCGCGACTGCATCAGTTTGGCGACGCGGCGATCGGTGTTGCGCATCGCGGTGTGGACACGCTCGAGTTGCTCCGGGCTATGGACGAACTCGGCGGCGGTGAGCCGCAGTTCGGAGAATTCGCACTGGAGGATGAATTCCACCGCGGCGGCTTCATCATCCCCGATCCGGCCCAGCTTTTCAGCCTGGGCCGCACGTTGATGGTTGGACGAATGCGTGGCGGCGGACGCGGACGGTTCCGCTTGCGCCCCCGCCTGTCCTCCCTGCCCGGCCGGCTTGTCGCCGGGCTTGTCGCCCGGCCGCTTGAATAGGAACTCGAACATGATGAAATCGCACTTCCAAAATCGCCATCATAGCAAAGAACCCTGATGGCCTCGTGACACCGGCCTGGCGCGTGCGAGCAACATGTTCGTCATTGCCCACTGACAAGATCGATGCGGTCAGTGGGCAGCGGTCAAGGCCGCATGCCGTCGCCCATGTACATCGTGGCCGGCATGTCCGACCAGCTCGTGACGCAGGCGGCCCGGGTCGCCCCGGCGCTCCTGCGCATAGGCGTCATGGGCGAGCATCTGGTTGGCGATCGCAAACCACGCGTCGCCGCCGACCGCCGTGCGCGCCAGCGGGAACAGCTCCTTTTCCTCGCGCTCCAGCCGGCTGCGCAGGGCCCCGACGCAATACTCGACGGCATGGCAGAACACCTCGCGCGGCACGGGATGGTCCGCCGCGCCGACGCAGGCCTCGGCCGTGCTCATCGCGACGGCCGCCTTGCCGCTGAGGCGTTCGAGTTCTTCCAGCAAACCATCGGCCGCCGCCGTGCTGCGGCGCAGGGCCGGCACGAGGAACTTGTCGAGCTTGCGCCAGTGACAGTTGTCGTACACCTGGCGCAGGGCAGCACACAACTGTGCCGCCCTGCCGGCGGCCAGGGTACTGAAGTCCCCCGGCAGCGCGCGCAGCTCGTCGAGCAGCGACTGCAGGGCCGCGCGCACCGTCGTCTGTTCGACAGACAGGGCGACGAGGGTATAAGTCGATGTCAGCATTCAGTCTCCACCTTTTTCTCACGAGTGAGTTCGACAAATCCGCTCCCCGGCCACATGGCATTCGCGGCGCTATGCAGGGTCCGATGGGAGCGTTGTTGACAGGCCCGGGGCACTCTCGAATCGCGAGTCTCGGATCGCGAGGCGTCCTCTGGTTGGTTTTGGCCTGAAGGAAGGTCTAGTGTAAGGAGCCCGGCCGGGTCAACGTTTGATCTATCACAAACGGTACCCGGCCCTGGGAATGCCGATGCGGGCCCCGGCGTCAGGCCGCGGCCGCCAGTGTCTGGCCCAGGGCGGCGCCCAGCGGCGCGGCGAGCCCGGCCGGCTCGGCATGCGCCAGCACGACCTGCGGACAGCCGTGCCAGCGCGCGCAGCGGGTGAACGCGGCGGCCAGGTCGCGTACGAAACGGTCGCTGATGCGCACACCGGGTTCCAGCACGAGCGACTTCAGCTCGAACACGCCGGTCTTGCGGTGCGCCTTGGCGTCCACGCGGCCGACGAGCGCCCCGCGCCGCAGCAGCGGCAGCGTGAAATAGCCGTAGCGCCGTTTCTCGGCGGGCGTGTAGCACTCGAGGCGGTAGTCAAACCCGAACAGGTCGAGGGCCCGGCGGCGGTCCCAGACGATGGGATCGAACGGCGACAGCACGGTGGTCAGCGTGGCCTGCAGCGCGCCGTCCACGGCCTGCCCGAGCAGCGCCGCGTGATCGGGGTGGACGTACACGGGCTCCTTCCACCCCTCGACGCGGGCGCGCAGCAGCAGGCCCTCGTCGGCCAGCCGCGCCGGATCGAGGTGCGGCGGCTTCGTGCGGTGATAGTCCGGGATCCAGGCCGCCTTCGCCACGCCCAGCGCACGCACCGCATCCAGCACGAAGCGGCGCCGCGTCTCGTCGAGCGACGGCATGCGCGCATCATCCCAGCCGGGCAGCACGCGCTCGGCGAGGTCGTACACGCGGTGGAATTGCTGGCGCCGCGCGATCATCAGCCGCCCCGTCGTGAACAAGACCTCCAGTGCGCGCTTTTCCGGCTTCCATTCCCACCAGCCGCCGGCCTTGCCGTCCGTGCGCTCGAAGTCGGCCGAGCGGGCCGGCCCGCTGGTGCGGATGTGCGCGAGCACGCGCTCGACCTCGTCGCGGTGCGACGCCAGCCACGTCCCCGCGTATTTCCAGCCGAGCGAGCCCGGATCGACCATCCGGTGCCGGTACAGGCCGTAGTCCTCGATCGGGATGAAGCACGCCTCGTGGGCCCAGTACTCGAACAGCTTTCCCTCGGCCAGCAACTGGTCGAGCCACTCCGGGTCGTAGTCGCCCACGCGGCTCCACAACACGAGATAGGGGCTGCGCGCGACGACGCTGATGGTGTCGATCTGCAACACGCCCATGCGGCGGATCGCGGCCAGCACGTCGGCCTTCGTGGCGCGGCCACGCCTTGGCTGCAGCATGCCCTGGGCCGCCAGGTGGAGGTTACGTGCGACAGCGGGAGTCAGAATTGGTTCGCTCATCCGCACATTCTAGTGACATCCCATCAACATTTGTACAGGTCGCTGCGAAAAAGTACTGGTTTTTTTTACAGTATCTCGCTCCATGCGATATAGTTGGCGCCCTGGCTCAACCCCTGTTGCGGATTTCTTAACGACCATGCGGCTGCTGCACACATCGGACTGGCACCTCGGCCAGACCCTGCACAATTTCGACCGGACCTACGAACACCAGTGCTTTCTCGACTGGCTGCTCGACACGATCGTCGCCCAGGAAGCGGACGCCCTGCTGATCGCGGGCGACGTGTTCGACAACTCGAACCCGTCCGCCGCGTCGCAGCGCCAGCTGTACCGATTCCTGCAGCAGGCCCGGGCACGCGCGCCGCAACTGGACATCGTCATCATCGCCGGCAACCATGATTCGCCGGGACGCCTGGAAGCGCCGGGGCCGCTGCTGGAAGCGCACGGCACACGCGTCGTGGGCCATGTCGTGCGCGATGCCGAAGGCGGCATCGACCTGGAACGCTTCATCGTCCCGCTGACCGGCAAGGATGGGAACGTAAAAGCCTGGTGCGTCGCGATCCCGTTCCTGCGGCCGGGCGACGTGCCGCGTGTCGCGTCGCAGGTAGCAGGCGACGATGCGTTCGACGCCTACCTGGCCGGCATCCGCCTGCTCTACCAGCAAGCGTACGACCTGGCGCGCGCCCGGGCCACCGGGGGCCAGGCGATCCTCGCGATGGGCCACTGCCACATGGTCGGCGGCGATGCGTCGCCCGACTCGGAACGCCGCATCGTCATCGGCGGCACCGAGGCCCTGCCCGCGTCGATGTTCGGCCCGGACGTCGCCTACGCCGCGCTGGGCCACCTGCACCTGGCCCAGCGGGTCGGCCAGCAGGAGCACCTGCGCTACAGCGGCAGCCCCCTGCCCCTGTCGTTCGCCGAGGTCGGCTACCGGCACCAGGTGCTGCGCATCGACCTGGACGGCCCGCGCGCGGCCGCCATCGAACCGCTGCACGTGCCGCGCGCCGTCGAACTGCTGCGCGTGCCGGCCAGCCCGGCGCCCGTCAAGCAGGCGATCGCGGAACTGGTCGCCCTCGACCTGCCCGACCTGCCGCGCGACGTCTGGCCCTACCTGGAAGTGCGCGTGCTGCTCGACGCGCCCGAGCCGGGCCTGCGGGCGCAGGTCGAGGCGGCGCTGGAAGGCAAGCCCGTGCGCCTCGCGAAGATCGAACCGACGCGCCGCGTCGTGACGACGGCCGGCGTGGAGCCCGCACTGAGCCTGGACCAGCTCGCCCAGCTGCAGCCGGACGACATCTTCCGCCGCCTGTGGCAGCAGCGTTTCGGCGAGGACGCGCCGGACGACCAGTTGGCCGCGTTCACGGAACTGCTGCTGCCGGCCGACGGTAGCGCGAAGAACCGGGAGGCCGCATGAAGATCCTGCGCATCGGCGGCAAGAACCTGGCCTCGCTGGCCGGCGAATTCGAGGTCGATTTCGAGAGCGAACCGCTCGTCTCCTCCGGCCTGTTCGCGATCAGTGGCCCCACCGGCGCCGGCAAGAGCACCCTGCTGGACGCCCTGTGCCTGGCCCTGTACGACGCCACGCCGCGCCTCATCAAGGGACCGCGCGTGGGCAACTACCTGCCCGACGTCGGCGACGAGACGCTGTCCGTGGCCGACCGCCGCACGCTGATGCGGCGCGGCACGGCGGACGCGTTCGCCGAAGTGGACTTCGTCGGCAACGACGAGCAGCGCTACCGCGCGCGCTGGAGCGTGCGGCGCTCGCGCAACCGCGCGGCCGGCGCGCTGCAGCCGTCGACGATGAGCATGCAGCAACTGCCCGGCCTGCAACCGCTGGGCGGCACGAAGACGGAGGTGCTGGCCGAGATCGAACGCCGCATCGGCCTGTCGTTCGAACAGTTCACGCGTTCCGTGCTGCTGGCGCAGAACGAGTTCTCCGCCTTTCTCCGCACCGACGAGAACGAGCGCGGCGAACTGCTGGAAACGCTGACGGGCAGCGCCGTCTACAGCGACATCTCGCGCCGCGCCTACGAGCGCTGGCGCGTGGAGCAGGAAGCCATGCGCCGCCTGACGTCGCGCCTGCAGGACCACGCTCCGCTCGGTCCGGACGCGCGCGCGCAACTCGACGCCGACCATGCCGCCGCCCAGGCCGCGCTGACGGCGGCCGAGACGCGCCGCGCCGCGCTGGAACGGCAACTGCGCTGGCACCAGGAACTGGACCGCCTGCGCGCGGCCGAAACCCAGGCGGACGGCACGCTGGCGCGGGCCCGGTCGGAGGCCGATGCCGCCTCCGACCGGCGCCGCCGGCTGGCCACGCTGGACGCCGTGCAGCCGGCGCGCGCCCTCGTCGCCGACCTGAACCGACTGGCCGGCGAACAGCGCCAGGTACAGGCGCAGCTGGCCGGCAGCGAACACGAACTGGCACGTGCCCTCGATGCCCAGCAACAGGCCGCGCGCGGCCTGATGGAGGCCGAACGCAAACTGGAAGCGGCCGAGGACGCGCAGCGCGCCGCCGCCCCGCAACTGGACCGTGCGAAAGCCCTCGACGCCACGCTGGACACGCTCGCGCCCGCCCACGCGAAGGCGCGCGCAGCGCAGGGCGACGTGCGCGCGGAATCGACGCAGGCCCAGGCCGCCCTGCGGGCCAAGGCCGAGGAAGTGGAAACGAGCCGTCGCGCCCTGCACGACGCGACGGGCTGGCTCGCCGCGCACGGCACGCGCGAACTGCTCGCCACGCAATGGACGCGCTGGGACCAGCGCCTGGCCCAGGCCGAGCAGGCCGCGCGCCAGGACGCTTCCAGCGCCCAGGCCCTGAACGCGGCTCGCGCCGGTGCCGAACAGGCCGCCGCGATGGCGCAGCGCACGGCACACGCGCTGTCGGCGTCCGTCGAACTGCTGGCCGTGCGCGAGGCCGCGCGCAGGCAGGCGGCCGCGGCGCTCGACGGCATCGACGCCGATGCCCTGCGCGCGGAACGGCGCACGCTCGACAAGCGGCGCGAACACCTCGCCTCGCTCGACCACACGTGGCAGGCGCTGCGCACCCAGCGCGGCCGGATGGCCGACCTCGATGCGCAGACGGCCCAGGCCACCCAAGTGCAAGGCAAAGCCCAGGAAGGGCTCGATGGCGCGCGCGCGGCGGGCATCGCGCTGGACGCGGCCGTCACCCAGGCCGAACGCATGCTGAAGACGGCCCAGCTGGCCTGCGCCGACGGCGTCGAGAAGTTGCGCGCCACGCTCGTGGACGGCGATGCCTGCCCGGTATGCGGCGGCACGGAGCATCCGTACCGGCACCAGGACGACCGGCTGCACGCCGTGCTGGACGAGCTGTCCGCCGAACTGGCCGCGCGCCGCGCCGAACAGCGCGCCAACGTCGACCAGCAGGCCGGCCAGCGCGCCGCCTACGATACGGCCGGCGAACGGCTGGCGGCGCTGGCGCGCGAACGCGACAGCCTCGCCGCCGCGCTTGTCCAGCTGGACGCGGAATGGGCCGACAATCCGCTCGCGGCGGATGCGCCGGACGGCGATGCCGGCACCGACGCCCGCGGCCGCTGGCTGGCGGCGGAACAGGCCGCGCTACGCAAGGCCTACGAAGAACTCGAGACGCGCGACGGCGACCTGCGCCGCGCCGAGCTCGCGCGCGATGCCGCCCAGCAGGCCTGGGACCAGGCCAACCGCGAACACGCGCGCCTGCTCGACGCGGCGCAGACGGCGCAAGGCACGCTCGCGCGCCTGGATGCCGACATCGCCGCGCTGGCCGCCCGGCGCGAGGCGGCCGCGGCCACGCTCGCCGAATTGCTCGCGGAACTGGACCCCGTGCTGGCGGAAGCGTGCGGCGACGGCTGGCAAATGCAGTGGCAACGCGACCCGGCCGGCTGGCGCCAGGCCCGCGCCAACGAGGCGCGCGAATGGAACGACCAGGCGGCACGCCAGGCGCGGCTGCAGGGCGCCATCGGCACCCTTGACGCCGAACACGCCGCGCTGGCCGCGCGCGTGGAGCAATCCGGCCGGCGACTCGTGGAAACGGAGGCCGAGTTCGCGCGCATCGATGCAGACCTGGCCGCGCGCCGCGCCGAGCGTGCGGAACTGTTCGACGGCCGCGCCGCACGCGACGTCGAGCAGGTCCTGACCGGCGCCGTGAACACCGCACGCGAAGCCGTCAACGCCTGCCAGGCGGCGAGCCTGCAGGCCGCGCAGGCGGAAGCGCGGGTGCGGGAAGCGCAGTCGCTGGCGGCGCGCCGCATTACCGACCTGCAGGGCGAACTGGCCGATGCCGGCGAGCGCCTCGCGCAATGGATTCAGGATTTCGACGGCAGCGATCCGGCACTGGAAAGCGTGGCCAATGAACAGCAGTTGGCCAACCTGCTCCAGGTCGGCGCGGCCTGGATCGCCCAGGAACGGACCGCCCTGCAGGAACTGGACACGGCCGTGCGCCAGGCGACGGCCGTGCTGGCCGAACGCCGCGCGCAGCGCGAGCAGCACGAGCGGTTCCGCGAGGACGTGGCGCCGGCGCAGGCGGATATCGAGCAGCCGGACACGCCCGCCGAGGATGGCGCACCCGCCGCGGTGCAGGCACCGGCAACCGCGCCGGCGCAGGACGCCGACGCGGTCGCCGCCGCGCTGCGCCGTGCCCAGTCCGAACGGGAGGCCGCGCACGAAGCGGCGGCCAGCCTCGCCATGCGCATCCGCGAAGACGAGCAGCGGCGCGAGCGCGCCCGCTCGATGATGGCCGAGATCGAGCGCCAGCGCGCCATCGAGGACCGGTGGGCCAGGCTGGCCGAACTCATCGGCTCGGCAGACGGCAAGAAATTCCGCAACTATGCCCAGCAATTCACGCTCGACGTGCTGCTCGGCTATGCCAACACGCACCTGGCCCAGCTGGCGCGGCGCTACCGGCTGGAGCGTGTCGTCAGCACGGCCGGCCCGTCGCTGGCGCTGATGGTGCGCGACCAGGACATGGGCGGCGAAGTGCGCTCCGTGAACTCGCTGTCCGGCGGCGAATCGTTCCTCGTCTCGCTGGCGCTCGCGCTGGGCCTCGCCTCGCTGTCGTCGAACCGTGTCAAAGTGGAATCGCTGTTCATCGACGAAGGATTCGGCAGCCTCGACAGCGATACGCTGGGCGTCGCGATGGATGCGCTGGACGCGCTGCAGTCGCTGGGGCGCAAGGTCGGCGTCATCTCGCACGTGCAGGAGATGACGGAGCGGATCGCCACCAAGGTGCTCGTCCGGCCGGCCGGCGGAGGCAGCAGTGCCGTGACCGTGCAGTGCTAAAATGCGCCCCTTCCATTGATCTGTCATTCGCATTCATCATGACCAAACCCGCCCGTTTCCTGACCTTCAAGTGCGCCAAATGCGCCAAGCCGGTCAAGGTCACCCTGCAAAAAGTGTCCGCCTGCTCGCACATCCAGCCCTACCAGGGCATTTGCGAATGCGGCGAAATCAAGCGCCACGCGACCGGCAACCCGGATGCCGTGAAATCCTTCGTCGAGTCGAACGAACTCAACTGGCACCACCACCACTGATCGGACGCGGCGATGACGACTCCCGACGGCGCGGCGCGCATCCACTGGATCGAACACGGCGAGGAACGCTCGGCGCGCTGGCGCTCGGAAAGCGGCTGGCCGGCGCCGAAGAAGGTCGTGCTCGCGGACGACACGATGTCCGCCGACGCGGCCTGGCGCCACGCGCTGAACGGCACGGCCCTGCTGTGGCGCGGCGACTTCCAGAACGCGCGCCAACTGCTGCAGGCGCTCGTGCGCCGCGTCGACCATAAAGGCCCACGGGCCAAGCGCGCCAGGACGGGCAAGGCCCCGGCGACGCTCACCGAACAATTCCACCGCCACCGCCTCGCGCAACTGCAGCGCGCCCGCACGCTGGCCATGCTCCTGATCCCGTTCGACGCGGAGCACGGCATCCCGCTGCGGCGCGCGCCCGACGTACGCGAAGCGTGCATGGAAGCCTACGGCGCCGCGACGGAACCGTACATTGCCTCGCTGCGCGAACTGCTGGGCGTGATCGGCGCGCACGAATGGCGCCGCAAGGGCGTGTTCATTCCCGCCCTCGACGAGCGCATCCACCCGTGGTACGGCGTGTTCTCGCCCGTGCGCGGCGAATATGTCGAGCTCGTCGCGCAGGCCCCGTTGCCGGCTGGCGCGACACTCGCGTTCGACATCGGCGCGGGTACGGGCGTGCTGTCGGCCGTGCTGGCGCACCGCGGCCTGCAAGGCGTGCTCGCCACCGACGTGGACGAGCGCGCGCTGGGCTGCGCCCGGGCCAACGTCGAGCGGCTGGGCCTTGCCGGGCAGGTCGAAATCGTGCGCGCGGACCTGTATCCCGAAGGCCGCGCCGACCTCGTCGTCTGCAATCCGCCGTGGCTGCCGGGCAAACCGAGTTCCGCCATCGAATACGCCGTCTATGATCCCGACAGCCGCATGTTGAAAGGTTTCCTCGCGGGATTGAAGGATCACCTGCGCGATGGCGGCGAAGGCTGGCTCATCCTGTCCGACCTGGCCGAGCACCTGAGCCTGCGATCGCGCGATCAATTGCTCGGCTGGATCAACAGCGCCGGACTGGACGTTGCGGGCCGCCACGACATCCGCCCCACGCATCCGAAAGCCAGCGATCCCGACGATCCCCTGGCGGCGGCACGCATGGCCGAGGTGACGTCGCTGTGGCGCCTGCAGGTAGCCGGGTAACCCGATTTGCGCTTCCGCGCCGATCGGGTTACAATAGCGTTCTCAGACGCGGGGTGGAGCAGTCTGGCAGCTCGTCGGGCTCATAACCCGAAGGTCACAGGTTCAAATCCTGTCCCCGCAACCAAATACCGTAACAACAAGCCCGACTCTTGTAGCCGGGCTTTTGTTTTCTGGGCCAGCGCAGCGCATGAGAGACAAGAAAGACAACGCGACCTTCGACCTGCCCGGCTTCGAGCCGGCGCCGCCTGACGATGCCGCCGCAGCTTTTTCTCCGTCTCCGTCCTCGGATCCCGCGCCCGCCAAGCGTCCAAGGGCGCGCCGCACGGCACAGAAACAGGAACAGCTGATGCTGATGAACCTGGCAGAAACGGATGCGACCGGCCTGCCGGTCTGGAAACACGATCCCGATCTGGACCTCACCGGCTTGCCTGTCTGGAAGCCGGCACCCTGAAGCACGCGACATGAACGCCGGTTCGTCGCGCCAACGAAACGCCGACACCATGTCCGACACCGCCTTCTCCTCGCTGCAGCTCGCAGCCCCCTTCCTCGCCAACCTCGACCAGCTCGGCTATAAAGACATGACGCCCGTGCAGGCGGCCACCTTGCCGCTCGCACTCGAAGGACGCGACCTCATCGCACAGGCCAAGACGGGCAGCGGCAAGACGGCCGCGTTCGGCATCGGCATGCTGCTGAAGCTGAACCCGACCCTGTTCGCGGTGCAGGGCCTCGTCATGTGCCCCACGCGCGAGCTGGCCGACCAGGTCGCGAACGAGTTGCGCCGCCTGGCGCGCGGCATCGGCAACGTCAAGGTCGTGGTGCTGACGGGCGGCACCTCGATGCGTCCGCAGATCGCGTCCCTGGAATTCGGCGCGCACATCGTCGTCGGCACGCCGGGCCGCATCCGCGACCACCTGCAGCGCCGCACGCTCGACCTCGCGCGCCTGCGCACCCTCGTGCTGGACGAGGCCGACCGCATGACGGACATGGGGTTCTACGACGAGATCGCCGCGATCGTGCGCGAATGCCCGGCCCATCGCCAGACCCTGCTGTTCTCCGCGACGTATCCGGACGACATCCGCGCCGCCACCGCGCGCTTCCTGCGCGATCCGCTCGAGGTCGCCGTCGACACCGCGCACGCGCCGGCCCGCATCGAACAGCGTTTCTACGAGATCGGTTTCGACGGCCGCGTGGACGCCGTCGCGCGTCTGCTGCGCCATTACAGCCCGAGCTCGGCGATCGCATTCTGCAACACGAAGGCGCGCTGCCGCGAAGTCGCGGACGCCCTGCGCGATCAGGGCTTTTCCGCGCTCGCGCTGTACGGCGAGATGGAACAGCGCGAACGCGACGAGACGCTGGTGCGCTTCGCCAACCGCAGTTGCGCGGTGCTCGTCGCCACCGACGTGGCGGCGCGCGGCATCGATATCGCCGGGCTGGAAGCCGTCATCAACGTCGACGTGTCCAAGGATCCGGAAGTGCACGTGCACCGCGTCGGCCGCACGGGACGCGCGGGTGCGAACGGCCTCGCGCTGTCGCTGTGCGCGCCGAACGAAAAGCGCTGGGTCCGGCTGATCGAGGACGCGCAGGGTTTCACGGCCGAGTGGCATGCGCTCGACGAACTGGCCGACGACGACGGCGCGGTCGATCCGGCGCCCATGGTCACGCTGTGCGTATCCGGCGGCAAGAAAGAGAAGCTGCGGCCGGGCGACCTGCTGGGCGCCCTCACCGGCGACGCGGGCCTGACGAAGGAACAGGTCGGCAAGATCGCCATCTTCGAATTCGTCAGCTACGTCGCGCTCGACCGCCGGGTGGCGCAACAGGCGTTCGACCGGCTGAATGGCGGGAATCCGCTGGGCGAGGAATTCGGCACCATCAAGGGACGCAACTTCAAGATGCGTTTCATCGACGACTGAAGTCCAAGCCGCCGCACTTGTAACAGTTGTAACAGGCGCGCACGGTTGAGTTGTGCTCGGGCACCGGTGCTACAAATCTGGCATGATTTTGCCAAGCCCATGCCTTAGCAAAATGACCAGCCTAACTACCATCGGACCGGAGCAGCAGCACCTCGAAGGCCGCACCGTCCGGGACATCGTCGAGTACAGTCCCGAACAGGTCAACGAAGTGTGGTGCCGCAAGATCTTCCGCCAGATCCTGCAGTCGCTCGAACTGCAGTACGCGATGCACATGCCGCATCGCGCCATCACGCCCGACACGATCGTGTTCCACGAGAATGGCGAGCCGCTGCTGATCCCTTCCGACGTCGGCCCGCCGGAAGCGCAGGAGGCCGAGGACCTGAACGCGCTGGCACGCATCATCCACTACGCCATCACGCGAGAGCTCGCACCGACGGGCCCGCTGGCCGGCCGGGCGGAAGGCTACAGCGATTCGCTCGTGGGCGCCGTCGACCGCTGCATGGATCCCGACCCGGCACGCCGTCCGCAAAGCATCGAACAATTGCGCGACCTGCTCGGCATCGTCCCGCTCGGGCCGCCCGTCGGGGCCGCGGTGGCGTCGCACATGACACCGCCGGCGCCTTACGACACGCCCGCCCCCGATTTTGGCCCCGCTCTCGGCCCTGACCTCGCCCCGGCCGCCGCACCGCCTGCCGCCGTGCCGCCCGCGTTCATGCAGACGGACGAACGGCCGCGCCGACGCCTGAATCTGAGCCGCTGGCAACGCTGGGCCGTCGCGGCCGGCGGCGGGGCCGTGCTCATCGCGCTGGCGCTCGCCATGTTCGCGGAAATGCGCGATTCGGGCTCGTTCGACCACATCGTGCTGACCTTGCCGCAACAGGCCGACAAGCCGCACGCCGACATGGCAGCGACCGGCGCCACAGCCGCGGGCGCACTGGACAGCGGCGAGGGTTATGTCGCGCCGGATACGCCGGCATCGAGCCCGGCAGCCGTACCGCAACCGCCCGCCAACCCGTCCGCGCCCATCGCCGCTCCCCAGGCCCAGCCCGCGCCGGACACGCGCCTGCCCGGCGTCGTCGTCACGCCGAACGGCAATGTGTACAGGCTGCAGATCCAGCCATGGGGCGTCGTCTACGTGGACGACGTCGACCGCGGCGTCAGCCCACCCATCAAGCGACTCGTGCTGGCGCCCGGCCGCCACACGATCCGCGTGACGAACCCGAACTTCCACGACCGCGTGCTCGAGGTCGACACGGCGAGCGGCGACGGCCAGATCACCGTCGACTTCAATTCAGAGCCCCGATGACCCACGACCGGAGACCGATGAAGAACCAACGCTTCGCCCAAGCCGTCCTGCTGGCCGCGACTGCTGCCCTGCTCGGCGGTTGCGCCGACTTCCCGCTCTTCGACAAGAAATTGGCACGCAGCCCCAGCCATCCGAAGGCGACGGCGCCAGTGGAGCGGGACACCCCGGCGGTGCGTGAGGCCCCTGCGCGGCCGAAGGAAAAGCCGCGCGACCGCGACGACGCGCCGACGCCCAGCGCCGGCCTGCAGGAAGGCATCCGGCTGTACAACGATGGCGATTACAACGGCGCGATCAAGCGGCTGTCCGCGCGCGACGTGAACAATGGCCCGCTCGCCACGCGCCTTACGGCCCTGAAATACATGGCGTTCAGCTATTGCGTGACGTCGCGGCCGGGACCGTGCCGCCAGGCGTTCGACCGCGCGCTGCGCCTCGACCCGTCGTTCGACCTGGCACCGGGCGAACACGGCCATCCGCTGTGGGGCCCCGTCTTCACGAAGGCCAAGCAGGCGGCCGCGCCGCGCTGACAACGTGAGCGCCGTTCCGGCCCACTGCGACAGCCCGCTGGCCGACAGCACGCCGCCCAGCGGCCACACCGATCATCCTCACCTCGTCCTCGCCACGTCGATCCTCGCGAGCAGTCTCGCGTTCATCGACGGCTCCGTCGTCAACGTGGGCCTGTCCGCGATCGGCCGTGACCTGGGCGGCGCAGGCGCCGACCTGTCGTGGGTCGTGAGCGGCTATCTTTTACCCTTGAGCTCTCTTCTGCTGCTGGGCGGCGCGGCCGGCGACCGCTACGGCCGGCGCCGCATCCTGCTCGCCGGCATCGCGACGTTCGCGCTGGCTTCGCTGCTGTGCGCATGGGCGCCGCGGCTGTGGCTGCTCGTCGGCGGACGCGTGCTGCAGGGCATCGGTGCAGCCTTCCTGCTGCCGAACAGCCTCGCGATCCTCGGCGCCACGTTCGACGGCAAGGCGCGCGGCAAGGCCATCGGGATCTGGGCCGCGGCCGGGGCGGCGGCGGGTGCCGTCGGGCCATTGCTCGGCGGCTGGCTCATCGACACGGTCGGCTGGCGCGCGGTCTTTTATATCAACCTGCCCATCGCGGCGCTGGCGATGTGGCTCGGCTGGCGCTACGTGCGCGTGCCGCGCGGCGAGAAGCCTGTCGCGCTCGATCCGGCCGGCGCACTGCTGGCAAGCGTCGGCCTGGGCTGTTTGACGTGGGGCCTGGCGGCGGCATCGGCGGACAAAGGCGTGACGGCCGCGCCCGGCGGCGCGATGGCGGCCGGCGTGCTCGTGCTGCTCGGGTTCCTGTGGGCGGAGCGGCGCGCGGGCGACAAGGCGATGCTGCCATTGACACTGTTCGGGTCCAGCAGCTTTTCCGGCCTCAATTTGATGACGTTCCTGCTCTACGGCGCCCTCGGCGCGCTGATGCTGCTCGTGCCGTTCGTGCTGATCCAGGCGCTGCACTACTCCGCCAAGCAGGCGGGTGCGGCGCTGCTGCCGTTTCCCATCGTCCTCGCGATCGGCTCGCCGCTGATGGGCAAGGTGGCGGGCAACCACGGCTCCCGGCTGCCGCTGGCGATCGGGGCCCTGGTCGTGGCGGGCGGATTCCTGCTGGGCACGCGCATCGGCGACGGCAACTATGCGACGACCGTGCTGCCCGCCATCCTCGTCATCGCCGTCGGCATGGCGTGTGTCGCCGCGCCGCTGACGACGGCCGTGCTGTCGTCGGTGGACTCCCGCCACACGGGCGTCGCGTCCGGCTTCAACAGTGCCGTCGCGCGCGGCGGCGGGCTCATCGCGACGGCGTTGCTGGGCGTCGTCCTGACGGCGCAAGGCCGCTCGCTGCTGGCACCGTTCCACGCGGCGATGGCCGTGTGCGCCGCGTGCGCGCTGGCGGCGTCGATTTGCGCGTTCGTCTGGGTTAGGCGCGAACGTTGACGGACGCCGGGTAAGTGGGCATGCGGCGCCGCTGGCTCGCCTGCTCGTAGGCATAGGCCATCGCGATCAGCGCCGCTTCGCTCCACGCGCCACCGACGAACGACAGCCCGACAGGCAGCCCGTGCACGAAACCGGCCGGCACCGTCACGTGCGGATAGCCGGCGACGGCCGCGGGCGACGAAAAGCTCGGGCCGTCGTGGTCGCCGTTGATATAGTCCGTCAGCCAGCCCGTCCCGCCCGTCGGCGCGACGAGCGCATCCAGCTTTTCTTCGCGCAGGACCTGGTCGATGCCTTCTTCGCGGCTGTAGCGGCGATTATCGGCGAGCGCGTCGCGGTAGGCCTTGGCATCGAGGCCCGGCCGGGCCGCCGCCGCGATCAGGTGTTCCTGGCCGAAGTGGCGCAGTTCCCGGGCGGCGTGCTTGTCGTTGAACGCGATCACGTCGGCCATCGTCTTCACGGAGGCATGCGGCGCGTAGCCGGCGAGGTACGCTTCCAGGTCGGGACGGAATTCGGACAGCAGCACTTCCAGTTCCGTGTCGCCGTACTTGTCCACGTTGGGCACCTGCACGTCGACGAGCGTCGCCCCTTGCGCGCTCAAGA
Organism: Telluria mixta; assembly: GCF_029223865.1. NCBI lineage: Bacteria > Pseudomonadati > Pseudomonadota > Betaproteobacteria > Burkholderiales > Oxalobacteraceae > Telluria > Telluria mixta. The sequence continues at coordinate 4,246,997 of NZ_CP119520.1, read as the reverse complement.
TGGCCAGCTCGGCCTCGATCACGGCGTTCACGGCCGGGATATTGAAGAAATTGCGCGCGACACCGATGCGGCGGCCGCGCAGGCCGTCAGTTCGCAGGGCCGCCGCGAAATCGCCCGGCTTGCCCGGCATGGCGCCCGTGGCGGCGTCGTCCGGGTCGGCACCGGCAATGGCGGCGAGCAGCAGCGCGGCGTCGGCCACGGTGCGCGTCATCGGGCCGGCCGTGTCCTGCGAATGCGCGATCGGGATGATGCCCGCGCGGCTGACGAGGCCCAGCGTGGGCTTGATGCCGACGATGCCGCAGATCGACGACGGCGACACGATCGAGCCATCCGTCTCCGTACCGATGGCCAGTGTGGCGAGCGCGGCCGCCATGGCGGCGCCCGAACCGGAACTGGAGCCGCTCGTATTGCGGTCGAGCGCATACGGGTTGCGCGTCTGGCCGCCGCGTCCGCTCCAGCCGCTGACGGAGTGGGTGGAGCGCATGTTCGCCCATTCCGACAGGTTCGTCTTGCCGAGGATGACGGCGCCGGCCACGCGCAGACGCGCTGCGACGAACGCGTCGCGCGAGGCGCGCACGCCATCCAGCGCGAGCGAGCCGGCGCTCGTGCTCATCCGGTCGCCCGTCGCGATATTGTCCTTCAGCAGGACAGGAATGCCGTGCAGCGGGCCGCGCACCTTGCCGGCCTGGCGTTCGCGGTCGAGATCGGTCGCGATCTTGACGGCGTCGGGATTCAGTTCGATGACGGCATTCAGGCGCGGTCCGGCCTTGTCGACGGCGGCGATGCGCGCGAGATAGCGCTGCACCAGCGTCTTCGACGTCAGCTTGCCGGTTTCCATCAGCGCCTGCTGCTCGCGCACGCCGGCGTCCAGCACGGCATCGAGTTCCTTGCCCGCTGCCGGCGCGGTCACACCGGCGGCGGCGCTCGCCGCCAGCCCCAGTCGAACGAAATCCCTGCGATCCATGCATCCTCCTCGAGAATGCTCCAGCATATCAGCAATCTTGCCGATGTGACATGCATGCGTGTCGGACGTACGGACGAAAAAAAACGCTGCCCGATGGACAGCGTTTTTTCAGAGAGCGGTCGGCTTAGTTGCGGACGACTTTCTTGTACTCGGCGGTACGGGTGTCGATCTCGATGACGTCGTCCTGGTTGACGAACAGCGGCACCTGGATGGTGAACTGCTTGGACTCGATGGCGTTCTCGATCTTGGCTTCCTTCAGGACGTTGCCCGAGGTGTTGCCCTTGACGGCCGGTTCCGTGTAGATGATCTGGCGCGCGATGGTGATCGGCAGTTCGACCGAGATGGCTTTGCCGTCGTAGAACACGGCTTCGCATTCCATGCCGTCTTTCAGGTAGTTGATGGCGTCGCCCAGGTTTTCTTCTTCGATTTCGTACTGGTTGTACTCTTCATCCATGAAGACGTACAGCGGGTCGGCGAAGTACGAGTAGGTCACCGGCTTCTTGTCCAGGACGACGACGTCGAACTTGTCGTCGCCGCGGAACACGTTTTCCAGCGGTGCGTTGGTGAGAAGATTCTTCATCTTCCACTTGTACGTGAAGCCCGTGCGGCTCGAGCCATTGACGTCGGAGCGCAGCACGATGAAAGGCTTGGCATCAACCATGATGATGTTGCCGACACGGATTTCTTTTGCGGGTTTCATAGGAGGGTTTTAACCTAAAAATGAGTTGCAGTAATCAAGCATGATACCATGTTCCTCGCCCGTCGCCTACCGCAGCGACCGGGCGAAATCCAGCAGATTGCTCACCAAGTCGCCATTCGCCAACATCCGCGCCTGCCATTCTGCACTGCGCTTTGTAATCGTTGGCAAACCGGCTTTCAGGGATGTCCACAGCGCCGGCCAATCGGCGGGCACTTCACTTTCCACGCCGTTCCAGCGCAGGGAAAAATCGATCAGGCTGTCCAGGTTCTCCGCGTACGTTTGCAGGAACGCGCGGAGTTTAACATGATGCAAGTTTTCATCTTGCGGATAAATGTGCCAGATGAATGGTCGCCCCGCCCATTGCGCGCGCACCCAGGAATCCTCGCCGCGGACGAAGTTCACGTCGCACGACCACAGCAGACGGTCGTAGTCGTCCTGCGAGAGGAACGGGATCACGCGGACCGTCAGGTTGCCGTGCGTTGCCACTGCGTCCGCGCCGACGAACGCCGCGACCTGCTCGCGCGCGACGCCTTCCGGCACCAGGCATGTCACGGGCGCCCCGCCGTCGCGCCATGCCGCGAACAGCGCCGCCACTGGAGCGGGCGGATAGCAGAACAGGCTGACCGTCAGCGCGGCCATCTCGTCCTGCGTCACGCCAAGACGCGCGAGGAAGCCGGCTCGTGCCGCCGGGTCGGCCTGGAAGCGGTCGCGGGCGTCGAGCAGACCCCGTTCACGCAGCAGGCCACCTGTCTTGCCCGTAAAACCCGGGAAGAAGAAATGCTTCGTCAGCTTCAGGCGCGGATGCATCGACGGCAGCGAATGGCAGCCCTCGACCCATTCCTCCGCACTGAGGCCTTCGTAATTGATCCACACGGGACGCGGCTCACGCTGCGCCATCGCGGCGATATAGCCCGGCGGGATGTCGACGCCGAAGAATTCGATGACGATGTCGGCCACGTCTTCCGGCTGGAAGCTGCCGTCCTGGTCGCGCCAGTGCAGCACGCGCACGCCGTCCACGATCTGTTCAAAGGCATCGACATCGACGGCCGGCCAGATGCGCCGGAAGCTGGCGAGGTCGTCGACCCACAAGGTCACGGCGATGCCATGCTCGCCGTGGAACTGCCGCGCGAGGCGCCAGCAGATGCCGATGTCGCCGAAGTTGTCGACCACCTTGCAAAAGATGGCGAGTGTCGTGGAGCGTTGAACGTTGAGCATGTTGTGCGAACCCAAAGAAAAACCGGAGCACCTTTCCGCATGTGCGGGTGGTCTGCTCCGGTCTTTGACTGGCGTCCCCACGGGGATTCGAACCCCGGTACTCACCGTGAAAGGGTGATGTCCTAGGCCTCTAGACGATGGGGACCTAAAACTGTTTTTTACTGCTTGCCGTAAGTATGCTTGGCGTCCCCACGGGGATTCGAACCCCGGTACTCACCGTGAAAGGGTGATGTCCTAGGCCTCTAGACGATGGGGACCCTGGAACTTTTACCGCTATGCCTGATCGCAGGCATATTACACCAAAACCTTGGCGTCCCCACGGGGATTCGAACCCCGGTACTCACCGTGAAAGGGTGATGTCCTAGGCCTCTAGACGATGGGGACCCGAACTACCGTACTGCTGAAACTTGGTGGAGGTAAGCGGGATCGAACCGCTGACCTCTTGCATGCCATGCAAGCGCTCTCCCAGCTGAGCTATACCCCCCAAAACTTCAATAAAAAAGCCGCTCAAGGCGGCTTTCCTTGCAACTCTTCTTAAAACAAATTCTTGGCGTCCCCACGGGGATTCGAACCCCGGTACTCACCGTGAAAGGGTGATGTCCTAGGCCTCTAGACGATGGGGACCCTGGACTGCAATGTGATACTCTGTTTTTCCCTGCTTGGTGGAGGTAAGCGGGATCGAACCGCTGACCTCTTGCATGCCATGCAAGCGCTCTCCCAGCTGAGCTATACCCCCTACGGGAAAACAGCACTATAACACACTACATTTACTGCTTACGTCGTTTTTCAACGTCGCTGCCGAATCTGGCGTCCCCACGGGGATTCGAACCCCGGTACTCACCGTGAAAGGGTGATGTCCTAGGCCTCTAGACGATGGGGACCTGGACTACGACATACTGCACTTCAGAGTTGGTGGAGGTAAGCGGGATCGAACCGCTGACCTCTTGCATGCCATGCAAGCGCTCTCCCAGCTGAGCTATACCCCCGCAGCGCTGAAGTGCGAGCATTATAGCGGACGCACTTGCATTACGCAAATAGTCACAACCCTTTGTTCACTCGGGCAAGCACCGTGTCGCGGCCGAACAATTCCAGCACCGCGTCGATGGCCGGCGTCTGCAACTGGCCCGTGACGAGCAGGCGCAGCGGCATGGCCAGTTGCGGCATCTTGAGGCCGTGCGCGGCCAGCACTTCCTTCATCGTCGCGGACAGGGCCGGCTTGGTCCATTCCACGTCGCGCAGGCGCTCGGCGAACTGGGCCAGCGCCGGGCGCACGGCGTCTGTCAGGTGCTGGGTCAGCAGTGCCGCGTCCGGCTTCGGTTCGCGGTAGAACAGCATGGCGGCGTCGGCCAGCTCGTTGATGGTGTTGGTGCGCTCCTTCATCAGGCCCAGTACGGCGGCCAACGGCGGCGCGCCGTCGAACTGGGCGCCTTCGCGCTCCATCTTCGGACGCGCGAGGCCCGCCAGGCGTTCGTTGTCCGCCTGCTTGATGTAGTGGTTGTTCAGCCAGCCCAGCTTTTCCGGATTGAACTGCGCGGCCGACGCGGTCAGGTGGTCGAGGTTGAACCACTCGGTGAACTGCTGCATCGAGAAGATCTCGTCGTCGCCGTGGCTCCAGCCCAGGCGCGCCAGGTAGTTCAGCATCGCTTCCGGCAAATAGCCCTGCTCCGGGTATTCCATCACGCTGACGGCGCCGTGGCGCTTCGAGAGCTTCTGGCCGTCCGGACCGAGGATCATCGGCAGGTGGCCATACTGCGGCAGCTCGGCGCCCAGCGCGCGCAGGATGTTGATCTGGCGGGGCGTGTTGTTGACGTGGTCGTCGCCGCGCAGCACGTGCGTGATCTTCATGTCCCAGTCGTCGACGGCGACGCAGAAGTTATAGGTCGGCGTGCCGTCCGGACGGGCGATCACGAGGTCGTCCAGTTCCTTGTTGGCGATGGTGATCGGGCCCTTGACGACGTCGTGCCACGTGACTTCGCCGTCCAGCGGATTCTTGAAGCGCACGACGGGCTTGACGCCTTCCGGCACCGGCGGCAGCGTCTTGCCCGGTTCCGGGCGCCAGGTGCCGTCGTAGCGCGGCTTGTCGCCGGCGGCGCGCATGCGCTCGCGCATCGCTTCCACTTCTTCCGGCGAGCAGTAGCACAGGTAAGCCGTGCCGGCTTCCAGCATGCCCTTCACGACTTCGCGGTAACGGTCCATGCGCTGCATCTGGTAGAACGGGCCTTCGTCGTGCGCGAGGCCCAGCCATTCCATCCCCTGCAGGATCGCCTGCACGGCTTCCGGCGTCGAACGCTCCAGGTCGGTGTCTTCGATGCGCAGGACGAAGGTGCCGCCGAAATGGCGGGCATAGGCCCACGAATACAGCGCGGTGCGCGCGCCACCGAGGTGGAGATAGCCAGTCGGGCTGGGAGCGAAACGGGTACGGACGGTCATGGTCGGATGCGAAGGGAACGCATGAATATTAATGAAGCGGCTATTTTACCGCGTGGCCCGTCAATGAGGGAGCGGGCCATCCTGCAACATGGTTGCCCACGACGACTGAAAATTACTTTACAGAAATTTAAGTTTTGGCTACAGTCTCGTCCGGCTTTTCCACCCCATGCATATATCACCCCACCCATGACGAACGATCCAAGCACCGCTGCCATTGCGCGCCTGCGCGGCGAATTCGTCTGCGCGGCGACCGAAGTCGCATTCCTGCACGAGCAGGCGCCGACGATCCTGCGCGACCTGCGCCGCGCGCTGATCGTATGCTCGCTGTTCTACCTGATGTTCAGCGTGGCCGACGTGCTGGCGCTGGGCCTGCCCGGCGCCATCCCGTCCCTGCTCGCCCGGTCCGTCGTGCCGCTCCTCGCCTGGGCCGGCCTGCGCCATGCGCGCCGGGCCGCGGCGCCCGTCACGGCCGCGTACCGGGTGGCGAGCGTGTTCACCTTGCTGGGGATGCTCACCTATATGTTCGTCGCGTGGCGCCGCCCGGCCGACACGCTGCTGCACGGGACGTCCGTCGGCCTGATGGCCGTCGTGATCCTGATCTTCATCCCGAACCGCCTGCGCACCTCCGTCGCCATCGCACTCGGTTCCAGCCTCGTGTTCGTCGCGCTGGCGTGGATCCAGTACCTCGAATCGACGCGCCACCTCGTGTCGATGACGATGCTGGTCCTGTTCGCCAACGCCTTCGGCGCTGTCGCCGCGAACCGTCATGCACGCCTGTGGCGCGAGCAATATCGCACGCGCCAGGTACTGACGAACCTGTCCGTGCGCGACCCGCTGACCGGCTGCTACAACCGGCGCCACCTGAATGCCGCCCTGCTCGACGGCGAGATCGCCCGCGCGCGGCGCTACCGGTTGAGCCTGTCGCTGATCATGTGCGACCTGGACGGCTTCAAGGCCATCAACGACACGTACGGCCACCACGCGGGCGACGAACTGCTGCGGTGCTTCGCGAACCTGTTGCAGACGATGACGCGCGACGCCATCGACACGGTCGTGCGCTACGGCGGCGAGGAATTCCTGATCATCCTGCCGGAGACGCGGCTGGACGGCGCCGTCGAACTGGCCGAGCGTGTCCGCGCCGCGTTCGCCGCCGAACGCATCCCGTACGGCGACACGGTGCTGGCCACGACCGCCAGCTTCGGCGTCGTCGGCGCGGATTTCGCGGCGAACCAGGCCATCACGCCGCAATCGCTCATCGCCGTCGCGGACGATCTGATGTACGACGCCAAGCGGGGCGGCCGCAACCAGGTGCGCGCACGGCAAATCGAGACGGGCATCGCACGCGTGGCATAGAATCGCCCGGATGAGCGATCTTTCCTTACCCGACCTGCGCGTCCACTACGATGCCATGTGGGACCGCGCCTGGCCGGACGTCTCGCGCGGCGACGTCGACTGCGACCGGCACCTCGCCGGCGGCCTCGATCCGCGCCGGGGCCTCACGCTGATCGCGCGTCCCGGCGCAACGCTGGCGGTCCGCTTCGAAGCCGTGCAGGATGCCTTGCTCGCCGCCGACCCGCAGCAATACCGGCAGCCCCTCTCCGATCTGCACATGACGGTGCTGTCGCTGTTCACGGTGACGGCAGATTACGCACCGCACCTGGCCCGGCGCGCGGATTACGCGGCGGCCGCGCGCGCGGCGCTGGAAGACCTGCCGGCGTTCGACATCGACTTCCAGGGCATCACGATCTCGCGCGGCGCCGTGCTGGCCAAAGGTTTTACGCGCGACGGCACGCTGGAACGGCTGCGCGCGCGCCTGCGCGACGTGCTGCGCGCACGCGGGCTCGATGGGACATTGGATCAGCGCTACCGGCTCGTCACCGCGCATTCGACCTTGCTGCGCTTCATCGCCCCGCCGGACGATCCGGCGCGGCTGGCCGCAGTGCTGGCGGCGATGCGCGACGTGCCGCTCGGGACGATGCGGGTGGACAGCCTGCAGCTCGTGATCAACGACTGGTATATGTCGAGCGCGGCGGTCGAACCGGTCGCGACATTTACGCTGCGGCCGCCGTACGACGCAACGTGACCGTCTGCTCGCCGGTGGCCCGCGCCCGCAACTGGCCACAGCCGCCATCGACGTCCTGCCCCGCCGAATCGCGCAGCTTCGTCAGGATGCCCCGCTCGAACAGCCAGGCCGCGATCGCCCGCGCCTTGTCCCAGTCGGGCCGGCGGAACGGCAAGCCGGGATTCGTGTTGTAGGGGATCATGTTCAGCACGGCATACTTGCCGCGCAAGAGGTCCACGAGCGCCTCGAGTTCGTCCAGCCCGTCGTTGACGCCGTCCAGCAACGTCCACTGGTACTGGATCGGATAGCCGGTCAGGCGCGCATAGCGTTCGCCCTCCTCGACCAGGTCGCGGGCCGTGAAGCGCGGTGCGCGCGGCAGCAGGCGTGCGCGCAGGTCCGTCTTCGTCGTGTGCAGCGACAGCGCCAGCGCCGGTTTCACCCGGCCTTGCGGCAGGCGTTCGAACACGCGCGGATCGCCCACCGTCGAGAACACGAGGTTCTTGTGCGCGATATTGCCTTCGATGCCGAGCAGCTCGATGGCTTCCAATACGTTGTCGAGGTTGTGCGCGGGCTCCCCCATCCCCATGAACACGACCTTCTTGACGGGCCGCAGGCGGCGGGCCAGCACGACCTGGGCGACGATCTCGCCGCTCGTCACCTGCCGGATCAGGCCACTTTGACCCGTCATGCAGAACTGGCAGCCGACCGCACAACCGACCTGGCTCGACACGCACACGCCGTCGCGCGGCAGCAGCACGGATTCCACCGTCTGGCCATCGGCGAGGCCGACCAGCAGGCGGGCCGAGCCGTCATCGGCGGGATGGGTGCTGATGACGCGGGCGAGCGCATCCAGTTCCGCATCCAGCTGCGGCAGCGCCTCCCGGACGGGCTTCGGCAGGAAGTCGTCGGGACGGCGACGGCCGCGGTCGTGGGCCATCACGCGGACCCAGTCGCGCAGGACGCGGTCGGCGTGCAGCGGCTGGGCGCCTAATGCATGCAGGCGGGTGCGGATTGCTTCAATTCTCATGTTGACGCCAAATCGTCATTCCCGCGAACGCGGGAATCCATGCTGAGCCACTTCGATGAGCTCAGTATGGGTCCCCGCTTTCGCGAGGACGACGGGTTAGTCGTTCTTGACGACGATCGTCGGGAACTTCGCCGACATATCCTTCGACTGCTCCGCCACCTTCACGGCCACCTTGCGCGCGATCTCTTTATAGATCGCGGCGACGGCACCGTCCGGCTCCGCCACGACGGTCGGCGTACCGGAATCCGTCTGCTCGCGGATCGACAGCTGCAGCGGCAGCTTGCCGAGGAAGTCCACGTGGAAGTCTTCGCACATCTTCTGGCCGCCGCCTTCGCCGAAGATCGCTTCGACGTGGCCGCAGTTCGAGCAGATGTGGGTGCTCATGTTCTCGACGACGCCGACGATCGGGATGCCGACCTTCTCGAACATCTTGAGGCCCTTGCGCGCGTCCAGCAGGGCGATGTCCTGCGGCGTGGTGACGATCACGGCGCCCGTCACGGGGACCTTCTGCGACAGCGTGAGCTGGATGTCGCCCGTGCCCGGCGGCATGTCGACGATCAGGTAGTCGAGGTTCCGCCAGTTGGTCTGTTCCAGCAACTGCTGCAGGGCCTGCGTGACCATCGGGCCGCGCCACACCATCGGCTCGTCCGGGTCGATCATGAAGCCGATCGACGACACCTGCACACCGTGGTTTTCCAGCGGCTCCATCGTCTTGCCGTCCAGGCTCTGCGGACGGCCGTTCACGCCCAGCATCATCGGCTGCGACGGGCCGTAGATGTCGGCGTCCAGCAGGCCCACCGACGCGCCCTCGGCGGCCAGCGCCAGCGCGAGGTTGACGGCCGTCGTCGACTTGCCGACGCCGCCCTTGCCGGACGCGACGGCAATGATGTTCTTCACGTTCGGCATCACCTTCAGGCCGCGCTGCACGGCGTGCGACAGGATCTTGCTCGTGACGTTGACGCTGGCGTTGTCCACGCCGGGGAGTTTGCGCAGCGCGTCGACGACGGACGCGCGGATGCCCGCGACCTGGCTCTTCGCCGGATAGCCGAGCTCGATGTCGAGGGCGACGTTGCCGCCGTCGACCTGGATGTTCCTGACTGCCTTGGAGGTGACGAAATCTTTATGGGTGTTGGGATCGACGACAGCGGCCAGCGCGGCCTTGACGTCATCTACAGTGATGCTCATTGGGTTCTCCGGATGTGATGCGCAAGTTTAGCGCAAAACAGGGTATCCCCTGTTGTCAGGCCGGCAAATGCGCAAAGTACCCCCTGCGCGCTTGGGGTCATCCGCTGGTAAAATGCCTGTTTTCCTCGACAACCTCGACCTTCGACCATGACACGCAAGCTGTTCGTCACCACCGCCCTGCCCTACGCCAACGCTGCCTTTCACATCGGCCACATGATGGAATACATCCAGGCCGACATCTGGGTCCGCTTCCAGCGAATGCAGCGCGACGCCGGTGCGCAGCGCGTCGTGCACTTCGTCGGCGCCGACGACACGCACGGCACGCCGATCATGATCGCCGCCGAGAAGGAAGGCGTGACGCCGCAGGAATTCGTCGCGAAGATCGCGGCCGGCCGCGCGCAATACCTGGACGGCTTCCACATCGCGTTCGACAACTGGTATTCGACGGATTCGCCGGAAAACGTCGACCTGTCGCAGGGCATCTACCGCCGCCTGCGCGACAACGGCCTCATCTACACGAAGACGGTCGACCGCTTCTACGACACGGCCAAGGGCATGTTCCTGGCCGACCGCAACATCAAGGGCGAGTGCCCGGTCTGCCACGCGAAGGACCAGTACGGCGACAACTGCGAAGTGTGCGGCGCCGCCTACCAGCCGACCGAGCTGATCAACCCGTACTCCGTGTTCACGGGCTCGACGCCGATCCTGAAGCCATCCGAACAGTACTTCTTCAAGCTGTCCGACCCGCGCTGCTTCCAATTCCTGAAGGAGTGGCTGAACACGCCGGGCCGCCTGCAGCCGGAGATGGTCAACAAGGTGTCCGAATGGCTCGGTGAAAACGGCGAGAAGCTGGCCGACTGGGACATCTCGCGCGACGCGCCCTATTTCGGCATCCCGATCCCGGATGCGCCGGGTAAATTCTTCTACGTGTGGCTGGACGCGCCGGTCGGCTATCTCGCCAGCCTGAAGAATTACTTCGAAAAACAGGGCATCGATTACGAAGCATTCCTGAACGATCCGTCCGCCGAGCAAGTGCACTTCATCGGCAAGGACATCGTGTCGTTCCACCTGCTGTTCTGGCCGGCGATGCTGAATTTCTCGGGCCACCCGATCATCGACAAGCTGAAGGTCAATGTCCACGGCCACCTGACCGTGAACAACGAAAAGATGTCGAAGTCGCGCGGCACGGGCATCTCGCCGCTGCGCTACCTGCAGCTGGGCATGAATCCGGAATGGCTGCGCTACTACCTCGCGTTCAAGCTGAACGCCCGGGTCGAAGACCTGGACTTCACGGGCGACGACTTCGTCGCGCGCGTGAACAGCGACCTGATCGGCAAGTACGTGAACATCGCCAGCCGCTGCGCCGGCTTCATCGCCAAGCGTTTCGACGGCAAGCTGGCTTCGACCCTGTCGGACGATGCGAAACAGTGGATCGCCCGCGCCCTGAACGGCGACAACGGTGAGCGCCAGGCCGCGATCGCCGCGAACTTCGAATCGCGCGAATTCGGCAAGGCGCTGCGCGAAATCATGGAAGTGGCCGACGTCGCCAACCGCTACGTCGACGAGAACAAGCCGTGGATCCTGGCCAAGGACGAAACGAAGACGGCCGAGCTGCACGACGTGTGCACGACCGCGCTGATCCTGTTCCGCCAACTGACGATCATGCTGTCGCCGGTGCTGCCGCACGTGGCCGCGCGCGTGCGCGAATTCCTCGGCGACGACGCGTACTCGTGGGAAGACACCCAGGGCGACCGCGTGTACGCCCCGCTGCTGGGCCGCACCATCGGCGCCTACAGCCACCTGATGCAGCGCGTGGATGCCAAGATGGTCGAGGATCTGTTCGACAAGCCGGCACCGGCCGCGGCCGCCCCCGCTGCTGCCGTCGAGACCGCAGCAGCAGCGCCGGCTGCCGCGGTGACGACCGCCGAAGCCTCGGACATCGAGGAACTGGCCCCGGAAATCTCGATCGACGACTTCACCAAGATCGACCTGCGCGTGGCGAAAATCGTCAATTGTGAGCACGTCGAAGGGTCGAGCAAGCTGCTGCGCCTCACGCTGGACGTGGGCGAAGGCCGCTATCGTAATGTGTTCTCGGGTATCAAGTCGGCTTACCAGCCGGAGCAATTGATCGGCAAGCTGACGGTGCTCGTGGCCAACCTGGCGCCGCGCAAGATGAAATTCGGCGTGTCGGAAGGCATGGTGCTGTGCGCGTCCGCGAAAGACGAGAAAACGAATCCGGGCCTGTACCTGCTGGAGCCGGTGAGCGGCGCCCAGCCGGGCATGCGGATCCGCTAAGCGGGCCCCGTCGGTGGCGTCAGTTGCTCTGCAGCGGCGCCATCAGCGAGCTCTTGTTGTCCTTGTAGTCCTTGCCGCCGACCTGGCTGACCATCTTTTCGGTGCGCTTGGCCGGGATGCGGCTGCCGGTAATCACGGCGGCCGTGTCCGTCGACGACGTCGCCGCCGCGCCGAGGGCGGGCATGTCCGGCGTTTCCTGGGTGCTGGCGCATCCGGCCAGGGCGAACGACATAGCGACGGCAAGCAGAGCTTTCATGGATCACCTGTGGGATAGGAGTGGAAAGGGAGCGTCAATACCTTGCCAGAATACCATCAGTTTCCGCGAACAAGTGGCAGTATAATGCGCTGTTTTTAAAAAATAATAGGACGCAGGTAATAGCCCGACGTCCATCCTCCACACTTTTGAGTAGTAGCGACTAATATGACCGAATACAAAGCCCTGAGGCACATCCCGCAAGCGAATCTGTTCCGCCAAGGTGACGTCTTCGTCCTGTTCGGCGAACTGTTCGGCCGCGGCTATGTGAACGGCCTGATCGACGAGGCGCGCGCCGCCGGCATGACGATCCTCGGCATCACCGTCGGCCGCCGCAACGACGATGGCACGCTGCGCGCCCTGACGCCGGAAGAGCATGCGGAAGCGGAAGCCAAGCTGGGCGGCCGCATCATCAATGTGCCCCTGATGGCCGGTTTCGACATGGACGCGCCTCCGGGCGAGCAGAATCCGACCGAGATGCTGTCCGGTATTACCCTCAAGAGCTGGCAAGAAGACAAGCTGGACTGGACCAAGATCGAAGCCTGCCGCACCGCCGGCGTGCAGCGCTTCACCCAGTCCGCCCAGGACGTCATGGCCGAGATCGACAAGCTGATCCCGGACGGCGCCAACGTGTTCTTCGCGCACACGATGGCCGGCGGCATCCCGAAGATCAAGGCCTTCCTCGCCATCGCCAACCGCATTTATAAAGGCCGCGGCGACCGCTTCATGTCGTCGCGCGCCCTGCTGGACAGCGACCTCGGCAAGCTGATCCTGATGAACTTCGACGAAGTGTCGGCGAACACGCTGAAATACCTGATCGACGCCTCCGCCGGCATCCGCGCACGCGTCGAAGCCAAGGGCGGCCAGGTGCGCTACACGGCGTACGGCTACCACGGCACCGAGATCCTGATCGGCGACGAGTACGTGTGGCAGACCTACACGAACTACACGCAGGGCTATGCCAAGATGCGCCTGGAGTCGATCGCCGAGGCCGCATGGGCCCAGGGCGTCACCGCCACCGTGTTCAACTGCCCGGAAATCCGCACGAACTCGTCCGACATCTTCGTCGGCGTCGAACTGTCCCTGTTCCCGCTGCTGCTGGCCCTCAAGAAGGAAGGCGGCGGCGCGTGGGCACAGGAACAGTGGGACATCTGCCAGGCCCTGCTGGGCGAAGGCGTGTCGCTGCAATCGATCCTCGACAAGCTGGAAGCCTATCTGCAGACCGCCACCAGCGCGTCGTTCCGCAACTTCGAGGCCTGGCCGATGGACAACACGCCCGAACTGGCCGACCTGATGATCGGCACCTCGGACGAAATCACGTCGCTGCACACGGACAAGAAGGCGCTGATCACGGACCACCTGTCGGCTCTGGTGCTGGAAGGCACCGGCCCGCTGATGTTCCACGGCGCGGCCGAGAAGATCGCACCGGTGCTGTGGCTCAACCACGACATCATCGCCCGTCAGCTGAATGCGTTGCACCAATAAGCGCTGACTCGCAGTATCATTCCTTGTTTTTATGATGCGGCGGCTCCCGATAAACGGGGCCGCCGTTTGTACGACTTGCCTAGAAAAGCCATGAAACACATCCAGTACGAATCCGAGCACACCAAGTTCATCAAGGAACTGAAGGAAAAGACCCCGGGCATGGAAGAGCGCCAGCAAGCCGGCCGCTCGCTGCTGTGGGACAAAGCCCCGCTGTCGCTGGACGAGCAGCGCCGCGTCAACGAATCGCGCCTCCGCCAGCAGGCGTATCCGTACCAGACCAAGGTCTGACGCTCGACCTGCTGCATTCCGAGGCCGACGACGATGATGCCCGAGCAGGCGCCGCCCGATGGGGGCGCCGATCCCGAAGCGGGCGACGGCATCGCGGCTCATGTGCCCAACCCTCCGCCTGAGTCCGCTGATGCCGACGCCCACGTCGACAGCGCCATCGCGCGCCTGTATGGCGAACCGCTGCTGCACCTGCCCACCGACCTGTACATCCCTCCCGATGCGCTCGAGATCTTTCTCGACGCGTTCGAGGGTCCCCTCGACCTGCTGCTGTACCTGATCCGCAAGCAGAACTTCGACATCCTCGACATCCCGATGGCCCAGGTCACGTTGCAGTACCTGGAATACGTCGAGCAGATTCGCAAGAGCAACCTGGAACTGGCGGCGGAATATCTGCTGATGGCCGCGATGCTCATCGAGATCAAGTCGCGCATGCTGTTGCCCAAGCGCGTCGACACGCTCGTCGAGGAAGCGGAAGATCCGCGCGCGGAACTCGTGCGGCGTCTGCTGGATTACGAGCAGATCAAGGTCGCGGCCCAGCAGCTGGGCGCCCTGCCCCAGGAAGGGCGCGACTTCGTGCGCCCGCAGCTGCACATCGAGCAGGCGCTGGGCCCGGTCTGGCCGCAGGTCGATCCGCACGACCTGCAGCGCGCGTGGATGGACGTGCTGCGCCGCGCCAAGCTGACCCAGCATCACCGCATCGGCCGCGAGGAATTGTCCGTGCGCGAGCACATGTCGGCCATCCTGCGCACCTTGCAGTCGGCCCGCTTCGTCGAGTTCTCGGAACTGTTCGGCGGCCAGGCCAGCGTGCCCGTCGTCGTCGTGCATTTCGTCGCGATGCTCGAACTGGCGAAAGAAACGTTAATCGAAATAACCCAGGCCGAACCTTTCGCCCCCATCTACGTGCGGCTCGCCTATTCCCCGGCGTGACCCATTTCGAATCTGACACTATGAAAATCATCTCCACCATTGACGAACTGCGCGACCAGCTGCGCGGACAACTGCGCACCGCCTTCGTGCCGACGATGGGCAACCTGCACGAAGGCCACCTGTCGCTGATGCGCCTGGCGCGCCGCCACGGCGATCCCGTCGTCGCCTCGATCTTCGTCAACCGCCTGCAGTTCGGCCCGAACGAGGACTTCGACAAATATCCGCGCACGTTCGAGGCGGACGTCGCCAAGCTGGAGAAGGAAGGCGTGTACGTGCTGTTCGCGCCGACCGAGAAAGACCTGTATCCGGAACCGCAGGAATACCGCGTGCAGCCGCCCGATGACCTGGGCAATATCCTGGAAGGCGAATTCCGCCCCGGCTTCTTCAACGGCGTGTGCACCGTCGTGACGAAGCTGTTCTCGTGCGTGCAGCCGCGCGTGGCCGTGTTCGGCAAGAAGGATTACCAGCAGCTGATGATCGTCCGCAACATGGCGCGCCAGTTCGCGCTGCCGACGGAAATCATCGGGGCCGAAACCTTCCGCGCGGAAGATGGCCTCGCGCTGTCGTCACGCAACGGCTACCTGGGCACGGCGGAACGCGCCGAGGCGCCGTTCCTGTACCAGACGCTGCAGTACGTGGCCGAGCAGACCCGCGCCGGCCACGCCGACCTTGCGCTGCTCGAACGCGACGCGATGGAACGCCTGGCCGCGCGTGGCTGGCAGCCCGACTACGTGTCGATCCGCAAGCGCATGAACCTGCAGGCGCCGAGCCGCGAGGAATATGAAGCGGGCGCCCCGCTCGTCGTCCTGACGGCGGCCAAACTTGGTGCGACGCGTCTGATCGATAATCTTGAGATCTGACTCTAATAGTTCCATTGTTGCAAATATGTTGTAGGAATTGGCAACTCTTCTTGCTAGACTCGGAGTTTGGCTTTTTACCCAAACCACGTAAAAAGAAGGAGTAGCGTCTTGACCGACCTCTCAATGGCTATGATGCGCAAAGGTCCGCCCAAACCGGACGACGTCGTCGACCGGATCCACCTGAACACGGGCGCGCACGACATGCGCGAACCGTTCGACATCGGCGACGCGTTGACCACGCTCGCCCTGACCGGCGAAGCCGTGACCGTGTATCCGCGCGGCCAGGATTTCTTCCTGGCGCGCATCGACAGCGTCGATCCCGAGGGCAAGGTCTTCAGCCTCGAGCTCGCTGGTGACCTCGTGCTGGCGGAAGGCCCGGCCACGTTCGTCGCCGCGCTCGGCGGCAACGCCAAGATCCAGTTCGAACTGGATGCCAACTGGGCGGTCGTGCCGGGTCGGCCCGATCTCGTGCAGCTGCCGCTGCCGGACGTCTGCCTCGTGCTGAACCGCCGCGCCGAGCCCAGGCTCGAATCGCCGGTGGGAATGAATTACAGCGCCCGCTTCACCATGATGGGCAAGGTGTTCGAGATGCCGCTGTACGATTTTTCGCGCGGCGGCGTGGGCCTGCGCGCGACGCCGGACCAGGCGCTCGAACTGTACGTGGGCAAGAAACTGGACGGCGTGCTGCTGGAAATGGGAACCACGCTCGTCGTCACGGCCGACCTCGAAGTCCGCCTGCTGCGGCCGTTCCGCACGTTCCTGCTGGGCCAGCAGGTGCAGGTGGGATGCCGCATCTCCAACATCTCGATGCAGATGCGTCAGACGCTCGACCGGGCGGTCGACAAGATACAGAAGCGCAGATAAGAAAACCAGGCAAAACGGCCCGCGATGGGCCGTTTTGCCTGGTGGATCACGCCGCCACGTTTTGCGCCCACGCCAGCGCCGACAGGTGCGCCTTGTTGACGTCGAGCGGGCTGATGTCCAGCGACGCCGCCAGCGACGCGACGAGATCCGAATTCAGCTCGCATGCCTCCGCCAGCGCGAGATAGGGCCCGTAGGTCCCCCGCGTCCCAGCAGCGCCTGCACGACCTGCTCCGGCAACTGGATCGTGTCCAGCACCTCCTTCATCGGCAGTCCCAGCAGGCGGTCCAGCAGCGAGAACATGCCCGCCACGAACAAGTGCTCGCCCTCGCCGCGCGGCAGGCAGGTCTGGCCCAGCAGTTCGCACAGGCGCGCACGCACGACGGCCGTTTCCATCAGCACCGGCGAATAGCCGCTCGTGCTGGCCGTGGCCAGCAGCAGGACGAGCCAGCGGTACAACGGCGCGTAGCCGAGCATCGCGATCGCCTGGCGCAGCGACTGGATCTCGCGGCCCGAGCCGAAACCGGCAGAGTTAATGAAGCGCAGGAGTTTATAGATCAGCGCCGGGTCGCGCTTGAGCACGGCCTCGATCTTGGGCACGTCCTCGTTGTTCTGCACCATCTGCATCAGCTGCAGGATGATCGTCTGGGCCGGGTTCATGCCCTTGACGGGGTTGCCCGGCCGCGGCGTCAGGTGCAGCTTGCCGACGAAGGCGTCCAGGCCCAGCGCCGCGCAGGCGTCGAAGTCCTGCCACGTCGACACGGGACGCCCGACGAGCCGCAACGCCGACTGCTTCGCGGCCGCGTAGGTGCGCGCCTGGGCCGCCACGTCGGCGCCGGCGAAGCGCACTTCGGCGTAGGACGCGTAGGGCGCCAGGTTCTTGCCCAGCAGCGCCAGGTCGGCGCCGCGGATCGAGATGCCGACGCCGCCGGCGCGCAGCGCCTGCACGGCCGCACGGGTGTCGGGGTTCGCGAGCTCGCGCACGGAGAGCGAGAGGACGGTGCGTTCCGGCGGCAGCGCGTGCAGCGCATCCAGCGACAGCATCGCGGGCACGGCGTCGAGAAACAGGATCTTGTCGCGCAGGAGCCAGCCCTGCTCCTCGTCGACCACGTGTTCGGCGACGAAGGCGACGAGGCGTTCGAGGTCGGCGTCGCCGAGTGCCTGGCCGTCGCGCTGTTGCCAGCAGAGCTCGTAACCGATCACGCGCTGCTTCGGGTCGAGCAAGGGTTCACGGACGAGGAAGTGAGTCTGGTGCATGTCTTGTAACGATCGCCGGGTGGAACGAAAAACGGCGGCTTGAAGCCGCCGCGTCGGGATCAGAAGCCCAGGCTGTCCAGCAAGTCGTCGACCTGGCCCTGGTCGGCCACGACGTCGGTATTGCCTTCCGGGTTGATCTGCGGACCGTTCAGCAAGCCATTGTCGAGCTCGCGCTTGATCTCGCTCGGGGCGAAATCGACGAGCACTTGCACCAGCTGCTTTTCCAGGTTCTGGGCGATGCCCGTGATACGCGAGATCACCTGGCCGGTCAGGTCCTGGAAGTCCTGGGCCATCATGATGTCCATCAAATGCGCCTTCGTGGCGCTGGCCGCTTCGCGTGATTCGGCCAGGCTGGCGACGGTCCGTTCGGCCAGCGCACGCCAGTCGCCGTCGGCGCCCGGTGCGGCCAGCAGGGCCTGCCACGACTGGCTCAGTTCGGCGGCACGGTCGTCGATGCCATCCTGCAGCGGATTGGCGGCATCGGTCGCGTCGAGCACACGTTTGGCCGATTGCTCGGACAGCCGGACGACGTAATCGAGACGGTCGCGCGCATCGGGGATGTCGCTGGCGGCCTTCTCGATCAGCTTGTCCAGGCCCAGCCCGCGCAGGCTTTCGTGCAATGCGCGGGTCATGTGCCCGATCCGGCTCAGGACCTCGTCGGACGAGGTCGAGTCGGCGATGTGCTCGCTCATTTACGCGGCCTTTTCCATCTTTTCGAAAATCTTGTTCAGCTTTTCGTCCAGCGTGGCCGCGGTGAACGGCTTCACAACGTAGCCGTTGGCGCCGGCTTGCGCCGCCGCGATGATGTTTTCCTTCTTGGCTTCGGCGGTCACCATCAGCACCGGCAGCTTGGCCAGTGCGGGATCGGCACGGATGTTCTGCAGCATCGTCAGGCCGTCCATGTTCGGCATGTTCCAATCGGACACGACGAAATCGAACTGTTCGCTGCGCAGCTTGGCCAGTGCCTGGACACCGTCTTCCGCCTCGTCGACATTGCTGTAACCCAGTTCTTTCAGCAGATTCTTGACGATGCGGCGCATCGTCGAAAAATCGTCAACAACCAGGAAACGCATCTTAGGGTCAGCCATGAATTACTCCGTTGTTTCTCTTAACTCTGATTATGAGGCCTATTCAACCGGATTCGGTTGTAAACCTCTTGTGTGTTGGTAGATTCGGCACTGCGATACAAGCTGAAGCATAGCATTTTTGTTGCTCTACGGCGATAAAACCGCAGCGAAACCCACCCCTGCGGATCAAACGCGCAACGCCCGGCCCCCATGCGTTGCCAGATGGCCAAGCACGAGGCCCGGCAGTGCGCTCAGGGCGGCCACCTCGTGGGCGGCGCCGATGGCGATCGCTTCGCGCGGCATGCCGAACACGACGCACGACGCTTCATCCTGGGCGAAATTGTAGGCGCCCGCGTTCTTCATCTCCAGCATACCCTGTGCGCCGTCTTTCCCCATGCCCGTCAGGATCACGCCGACGGCGTTCTTGCCGGCCGCCTGCGCCGCCGAGCGGAACAGGACGTCCACAGACGGACGGTGGCGGTTGACGGGCTCGCTCTGCTCGATCTTCGTCATGTAGTTCGCACCGGAGCGCGTCAGCAGCAAATGCGAGTGGCCCGGCGCGATGTACGCGTGGCCCGGCAGCACACGTTCGTTGCCGGCGGACTCGACGACGCTGATCTTGCACAGCGAATCGAGGCGGCGCGCAAACGAACTGGTAAAACCTTCCGGCATGTGCTGGGCGATCAGGATGCCGGGGCAGTCGGACGGCATCTGCATGAGAAATTCGCGGATGGCTTCCGTGCCGCCCGTCGAGGCGCCGATGATGATCAGCTTTTCCGACGACGTCAGCGGATTGCGCAGTTGCGGCAGCGGCGTGGCGCCGCCGGCCGCGGGCGCCTGCAGGGTGCGCGGCTTGATGCGGGCGCGCGACGCGCCACGGATCTTGTCGGCGATCAGTTCGGTGTACTCGCGCATGCCGCTCTGGATCGAGATCTTGGGTTTCGTCACGAAATCGACGGCGCCCAGTTCCAGCGCGCGCATCGTGATCTCGGAACCGCGCTCCGTCAGCGACGACACCATCAGCACGGGCATCGGGCGCAGGCGCATGAGCTTTTCGAGGAAGTCGAGGCCGTCCATCTTCGGCATCTCGACGTCCAGGGTGAGCACGTCCGGATTCGTGCGCTTGATCAGGTCGCGGGCGACGAGCGGATCGGGTGCGACGCCGACGACTTCCATGTCGGGCTGCGAATTGACGATCTCGGTCATCACGCTGCGGATCAGGGCGGAATCGTCCACGATCACCACTTTGATCTTTGTCATTGGTTTTGCCTTTCTCTTCAGAACAGGTCGACGGCGCCGGAGACGGGCGTGACCTTGAGGCGGCTGGCGTAATCGAGCTCGCGCTTCGCCAGCGTGTCGTTATGGGTCTGCATCAGTTTCTTGACGAGCACCTTGCCCGTGCGCGGGAAAAAATACACCTTGCGCGGGTAGATGTCGTTCAGGTCCTCGGCCAGCACGGGAATCCGTTCCGTCTTGAGGAATTGAATGACGAACGCGGCATTGCGCTCGCCGACGTTCATCGCGGAAAAACCGCGCAGCACGGCGCCGCCGCCGAACACCTTCGCTTCCAGGTGCTCGCGCCGGGCGCCGGCCTTGAGCAGGTCGTTGATCAGCACTTCCATCGCATACGTCCCGTAGCGCATCGAGGCCGAGACCGGGTTGCCCGGATCGCCGCCGTCCGGCAGCATGAAGTGGTTCATGCCGCCCAGGCCCTTCACGCGGTCGCGGATGCAGGCCGACACGCACGAGCCAAGCACCGTCACGATCAGCATGTCCTTGCCCGTGTAGTAGTACTCGCCGGGCAGGATCTTGGCCGCGTCGCAGTCGAAGGTGCGGTCGTAGTAGACGTTGGTGGCGAAATGGCTGTTCGTTTCCATGGGCGAGTGTCGTGGGCGTCAGCCGTGGTTCAATTCGTAAACCGTCTTGCCGCGCAGGCGCAGCGAGTCGGAGACGTACAGGAAGTTCTCGGAGTGGCCGGCGAACAGCAGCGCGTCCGGTTTCATCAGGGGCACGAAGCGCGACAGGATCTTGCGCTGCGTGGCCTTGTCGAAATAAATCATCACGTTGCGGCAGAAGATGACGTCGAACGGGCCCTTGACGTCCCAGCCGTCGGCCAGCAGGTTCAATTGCCGGAACGTGATCAGCTGGCGCAGCTCCGGGCGCACGCGCACGAGGCCTTCCTGGGCGCCCTTCCCTTTCAGGAAGAAGCGGCGCAGGCGCGCCTGTTCCATCTTGTCGACGCGCTCGATCGGGTAGACGCCGGCGCTGGCCGTGGCCAGCACGTTCGTGTCGATGTCGGTGGCGATGATCTGCACCGGCGGGGTCAAGGTGTCGAACGCCTCGCACACGGTCATCGCGATCGAATACGGTTCTTCGCCGGTGGAGCTGGCCGAGCACCAGATCGTGAGCGGTCCGCCGTGGCTCGCGCGCGCCTTGAGCGCGTGTTCGGCCAGCAGCGGGAAATGGTGCGCCTCGCGGAAGAACGACGTCAGGTTCGTCGTCAGCGCGTTCGTGAACGATTCCCACTCGGCCGGCATGCGGCCCGCTTCCAGCGCGTCGAGGTAGGACGCGAACGAGGCGATGCCGTTGGCGCGCAGGCGGCGCGCGAGACGGCTGTAGACCATCTCCTGCTTGCTGTCGGCCAGCGAGATGCCGGCGCGCTGGTAGATCAGGCCCCGTACGCGCTCGAAGTCGGCGCGCGTGAAGTCGAACTCCTTGCCGGTCTCCTGTTTTGCCACCGGCTTCGTATTGTGCGGCACGTTGTTTGCCATGGGTTGCATTCGTTCTGCGGACCGCGTGCGGTCCGGGTGTGTCCCTTGCGCCGCGCTGCCTGTCTTATGCTGCCATCCGGTCCATCAGGCCCATCTCGCTGGACGACATCAGCTTGTCGATGTCGATCAGGATGAGCATGCGCTCGTCGACGGTACCGAGGCCGGTGAGGTAGTCGGAGTTGAAGGCGCTGCCCATCTCCGGCGCCGGCTTGATCTGGTCCGGGGTCAGCGTGGTCACGTCCGACACGCTGTCCACGACCATGCCCATGATGCGGCCGCCGATGTTCAGGATGATCACGACCGTGAACTGGTCATAGGTCGGCGTGCCCAGGTTGAACTTGATGCGCATGTCGACCACGGGGATGATGATGCCGCGCAGGTTGATGACGCCCTTGATGAATTCGGGGGCGTTGGCGATGCGGGTCACGGCTTCGTAGCCGCGGATCTCCTGCACCTTCAGGATGTCGATGCCGTATTCCTCGGAGCCGAGGGTGAAGGCCAGGTATTCGCTGCCGTTGCCGTCGTGGGCATCGTTCGGCTTGTTCGTCGGTTGAGTGGACATGTCGGTTCCTTATCGGAGCAAAAGTACGGTTTAAATCAGGAGATGACGGATTCGTCGGACAGTTGGCGCGACGAACGCAGCAGCGCGCCGACGTCCAGGATCAGCGCCACGCCGCCATCGCCGAGGATGGTGGCGCCGGAAATCCCGGCCACCTTGCGGTAGTTCGCTTCCAGGTTCTTCACGACGACCTGCTGCTGGCCGACCAGTTCGTCGACGAACAGCGCGGCCTTGCGCCCTTCCGCCTCGAGGATCACGAGGATGCCCTCGCACGGGTCGGTGATGCGCGGCTCGATGTTGAACATCTGGTACAGCGGGATCAGCGGCAGGTATTCGCCACGAACCTTCACCACGCGGCCCTGGCCGTGGATTTCCTTGACGTCGGCGCGCGCCGGCTGCAGGGACTCCACGACGAAGCCCAGCGGCAGGATGTAGATCTCTTCGCCGCTGCGGATCGACATGCCGTCCAGGATCGCGAGCGTGAGCGGCAGCGAGATCAGGATCGTCGTGCCGAAGCCGCGCGCCGAGCGGATGTCGATCGTGCCGCCGAGCGCCTGGATATTGCGCTTGACGACGTCCATGCCGACGCCGCGGCCGGAGACGTCGGTGACGATTTCCGCCGTCGAGAAGCCCGGTGCGAAGATCAGCTGCCAGACGTCGGCGTCACTCATGTTGTCCGACACCGGCAGGCCGTTCTGCTTTGCCTTGGCCAGGATGCGTTCGCGATTCAGGCCGCCACCGTCGTCGGCGACTTCGATCACGATATTGCCGCCCTGGTGCGCGGCGGACAGGAACAGGCGTCCCGACTCCGACTTGCCGGCGGCCACGCGCGCGGCGGGCAGTTCGATGCCGTGGTCGATCGAATTACGCACCAGGTGCGTGAGCGGATCGACGATGCGCTCGATCAGGCCCTTGTCCAGTTCCGTGGCAGCGCCGTTGGTGATGAAGTCGACCTTCTTGCCCAACTTGCCGGCCAGGTCGCGCACCATGCGCGGGAAGCGCGAGAACACGAAGTCCATCGGCATCATGCGGATCGACATGACGGCTTCCTGCAGGTCGCGCGTATTGCGCGTCAGCTGCGACACGGATGCCAACAGGCGCTGGTGCACCATCGGATCGAGGCCCGAGCTGCGTTGCTCGATCATCGCCTGCGTGATCACCAGCTCGCCGACGAGGTTGATCAGCTGGTCGACCTTTTCGATCGACACGCGGATCGACGACGATTCGGAACCCTGCGCATGGCCACCCTCGGCGGCCTTCTTGGCGGCTTTCTTTTCGGCCGCCACTTCCGTCACTTCAAGCGGTTCCGGCTTCGCGGGCACGGGCGGCGGCACCTCGGCCACGATGCCGACTTCCAGGCGGATCTGCTCGATCGGCTGGAAGAAGCCGTAGCCGAGTTCGTCCTCCGACGAGTCCGTGGTGGCGTCATCGACCGGGTCGGCCGGGTCGAAGAAGCCGTAGCCCTGCTCGTCCTCGATGCGGGCGCGTTCGGCGGCTTCGCGCGCGCGCTGCTCGGGCGTGAGCGGGGGCGCCTCGAAGATCCTGAGGTCGTTCGGATCGAGCACGAAGGAGCAGATGGCGATGATGTCGTCCAGGCCCTCGTGCGTCATGATGATCAGCGCCGTGCGGCCCGCTTCGAGCGGCACGACGGACACGCGACCCAGCAGGCCGAGTTCGTCCACCAGTGCATCGACGTCGCGCTTGGCGAGGTCGGGCAGCTCGATCTTGTAGCGGTGGGCGCCTTCGGTCACCTGCTGCTTCTGTTCCGCGTGCAGGAACGACGGCACGGTCGGCTGGTGCGTCGGCACGATCACGCCTTCGGACAGGTCGTGCAGCATCATGCGCACGTTGGCGACCGCCTCCTGGTCGACCTCCGCGCCGTTGCGGTGGCCGTCGAGCTGCATCTTGAGGATGTCCTTGGCGGCCAGGAAGGCGTCCACGTGCTGGCTGGTCAGTGCCATCTCGCCCTTGCGGATGCGGTCCAGCAGGGACTCGAGCACGTGCGTCACCTCGCTCATGTCGTTCAGGCCGAAGGTCGACGCCCCGCCCTTGATCGAATGGGCGGTGCGGAAGATCGCGTTCAGGTCTTCCGGGTCCGGCGAATCGATATCGACGGCCAGCAGCAGACGCTCCTTTTCGGCGAGCAGCTCTTCCGCCTCGTCGAAAAAGACCTTGTAAAACTGGCTGATGTCGATGGTCATGTCAAATATCCGTCTGGTGCGATCGGCGGGAAACCCATGGGCCCCTTAGCCGATGACTTTCTTGACCACCTCGATCAGGCGCTGCGGGTCGAACGGCTTGACCAGCCAGCCGTTGGCGCCGGCCGCGCGGCCTTTCGTCTTCATGTCTTCGGACGACTCGGTCGTGAGCATGAGGATCGGCGTCTTCTGGTAGCCCGGCAGGCCGCGCAGCGACTTGATGAGGGTGAGCCCGTCCATCTTCGGCATGTTCTGGTCGGTCAGGACCAGGTCGACGGTCTGAAGCTTCGCCTTTTCCAGGCCATCCTGTCCGTCGACGGCTTCCACCACTTGGTAGCCCGCGGCCTTCAGGCTGAAAGCCACCATCTGGCGCAGGGAACTGGAATCGTCGACTGCGAGAATAGTTTTTGCCATCTTTATGCTCCTGCTGTTTTTTCTGTAGTCAGTCGGGGTCAGAGCCCACCCGAGAAATTCGGGCTCTGACCCCGTAAATTAAAACAATTCCACGTCGCCGCTCTCGAGATGCCGCTGCTCCACCGACTTGCGCAGCATACTCCGCAGCTCGAGCGACTGGATCGCCAGCGCCATGCTGACCTTCCCGAGGCGCTCGACGATCTCGTCGCCGTCGCTCTCCGGCAGGATCTCGTCGCCATGCTCGGACAGCGTCGTCAGGAAATCGCGCAGGCCGGTCACGCGGCGCAGCGTGCGGTCCAGCAGCTGGCTCGTCATGTCCTGGAACTGCATGCTCGTCACGGCCGCGTTCACGTGGCCGGCGATCTCGCCCGACATGCCCGTCAGGCATGCACTCTCCTCGGCCGTCGGGGCCTGCCCCGCCAGCAGGCGGTTGATCGCCTCCTGGCGCGAGTCGACCACGTGGTGGATCGCCATGAAGCTGTTCGTCAGCTTCTCGACGGCTTCCTCCAGCAACAACGTCGTCTGCACGAGGTCGGTCTCGACTTCGGACAGGTGGCGCCGGCCATGGTCGGATACACCCGACAGGAGGCGCTTGACGTGTGACCCGAGAATCTTTTTTCTTGTCGTCATAAAATCCTCCAGAACTCCCCGCCCGTTATTTCTTCCCGGCCGGCGCTGCCGCCGGCTGTGCCAGACCGCCACCCGTTGCCTCAGCTACGGCTTTTACCGCCGCATCCGCACTTTCGCCCGGCACGTCCAGCGGCGTACCGTCGTGCAGCACGGCGTTCTCGGTCCGCTTGTTCATCACGAGAATGCTGATGCGGCGGTTGATCGGGTTGAATGGATCCGCGCGGTCGAGATGGACGGCCGAGCCGAGACCCACCACGCGCAGGATCTTGGCGTCGGACAGGCCGCCATGCACCAGTTCGCGGCGCGAAGCATTGGCGCGGTCGGCCGACAATTCCCAGTTCGTATAACCTTCGGCGGTCGAATACGGCGTGGAATCCGTGTGCCCCGACAGCCCGATACGGTTCGGCACGTCGTTCAGCACGAGGCCCAGCACATCGAGGATGTCGCGGGTGTACGGTTGCAACTGCGCACTCGCCGAGGCGAACATGGGGCGATTCTTTTCGTCGACGATCTGGATGCGCAGGCCTTCGCTCGTCACGTCGAGCAGCAGCTGGTTCTTGTACTTGCGCAGCAGCGGATTGGCGTCGATCGTCTGCTGGATGCGTTGCTTCAGCTCTTCCAGGCGCGCCGCCTCGGCCTTCTCGAGGGCTTCGCGCGCGGACTTCAGGTCCATCGATTTCTTGTTGGGCTCGATGTCGCCGTTCTTGACCTGGCCGTTGCGGCGCGTCAGGTCCTTGCCGCCGCCCTGCAGGATCGAATTGCTGTTGCCGGCGCCTGAGCCGCCCTGCATGGCGACCTTCAGCGGCGTCTTGAAGTACTGGGCGATGCCTTCCATGTCGCCCTTGGTCGTCGAGCCGAGCAGCCACATGAGCAGGAAGAATGCCATCATCGCCGTCACGAAGTCGGCGTACGCGATCTTCCAGGCACCGCCATGGTGACCATGGCCGCCCTTCTTGACGCGCTTGACGATGATCGGCTTCTGGCCTTCGTCAGCCATGACGGACTCCCGCGCCGATGTGGTTACCTCGCACCATTACTTGCTCTTGGCCTTCTTGATGTGGTCCTCGAGTTCCGCGAACGTCGGACGCTCGGTCGAGTACAGCACTTTGCGGCCGAATTCGACGGCCAGCGCCGGCGCGTAACCGTTCAGGCTCGCCAGCAGCGTCACCTTCACGGTCTGGAACATCTTGCTCGATTCTTCCAGCTTCTGTTCGAGCAGGCTGGACAGCGGTCCGACGAAGCCATAGGCCAGCAGGATACCGAGGAACGTACCGACGAGCGCGTGCGCGATCAGCATGCCCAGCTCGGCCGGCGGCAGGCCCACGGATTCCATCGTGTGCACCACGCCCATCACGGCCGCCACGATACCGAACGCCGGCAGGCCGTCGCCCAGCTTCGCGATACATTGCGCCGGGACCGCACCTTCATGATGGTGGGTCTCGATCTCGTTGTCCATCAGGTTCTCGATCTGGAACGCGTCCATGTTGCCCGAAACCATCAGTCGCAGGTAATCGGTGATGAATTCGATAATGTGGTGGTCCGCCAGCACCAGCGGGTACTTCGAGAACACGGGGCTCTGCTCGGGGCTCTCGATGTCGCCTTCGATCGACATCAGGCCTTCCTTGCGCACCTTCGACAGCACGTCGAACAGCAGCGACATCAACTCCATGTACATTTCGCGCGTGTATTTGGAACCCTTGAACAGCGTGGGCAGCGCCGCAACGGTCGCCTTCACCGCCTTGGGCGTGTTACCGACGAAGAATGCACCGAAGGCCGCGCCGCCGATCATCAGCAGTTCGAGGGGCTGGAACAATGCTGCCAGGTGACCGCCGGCCATGGCAAAGCCGCCGAAGACGCACGCGCAGACGATTACGTAACCAACAATGACAAACACGGGACTCCCGATGCGTGATTCCGGGGTTCGCCCGGATTGGATCCAAGTTGATGAATCCAAAGAGAAATATTTACGTAGGGAACTAGATTAGCTTGAGAATGGCCCACGGGCAAGTAAAAGTGCCCCGACGACCGTCAAAATTGCCAAAGAAAGAGAATTTTCTTACTGTTAGTCGTCACAATGCGACGGTCGGGCATTCTCCCGGGAATGTCGAATTCGTAACTTAACAGGATGCTACCGGGGCGCATTTCGCTCTCCGCCTTGCGCCACAACCCTGCCATCGCGGCCGGTGACAGATAGGCGAACACGACGTCGTAGTGACTGAAATTCACCGATTCGTAGTCGGCACGCAGGAAGCGCGCCCGGCTGCCGGACAGTTTTGCGCGCACGCGGCTGACGAACCACGGCAGCGGTGCCAGTTCGATGCCGTCCACCCGGGAATCCGGCCGGCGCCGCGCCAGGTCGAGCACGAGGCCGCCCAGGCCGCTGCCCACGTCGGCGATCGCGAGCGGACGGTCGGCGGGCAGCACGTCCGCGACGGCATCCCAGGCCGTACGCCCGGACGGGTAGTACGGCACCTGCGTGCGGAACGTCGACCAATATATTAGAAGGAACAGTACGAACAGCACGAGGAACAGGCCCGGCGGCAGATCGAAGCCGCGCGCCAGCAGCACGCCGGTCGGAAATACGAGTTCGATGGCGCGCCACCAGATGGCGAGCCGGAAGGCCCAGGCCAGCAGCGCGGCGAAGGCACCCTGGATGAGGGCAACGCCCTCCCACGACATGGGCATGCCCGCGCGGGCGAGCAGCCAGACGGCGATCAGGGTAAGCGGGAAAGCGCCGGCCTGGGCCAGCAGCGCGCGGACGGACGGCGCCGCGAATGCGCGGCGCGAGGCAGGCTGGGTCATCGACCTGGAGGGAGGACCGCTCAGGCGGCGGCGAGTGCGGCGGCGTCCTTGGCCTTGCGGGTCTTGCCGGCACGCGAAGGCATGTGGCACAGGCCGCACTGGTAATCGTTGTTCAGGTCGAGGGCGTTGACGACATATTTACCCTGGCACTTGGAGCACGGCGCCAGCTGGAGCATATTGCCCTGGAAGAAGCGCACGAGGGTCCAAGCGCGGGTCAGCGACAGCAGCGGCTCTTCGCCCGCGGCCGGCGGCATTTGTTCCAGGTACAGCTTGTAGGCCTTCATCACGGCTTCGATGCCCGTGGCACCGGCGTACTCGACCAGGAATTTATAGATGTTGATGTACAGCGAAGCGTGGATATTCGGTTGCCAGGTCAGGAACCAGTCGGTCGAGAACGGCAGCATGCCCTTCGGCGGCGACACGCCCTTCAGTTCCTTGTACAGCTTGATCAGGCGCTCGCGCGACAGGGAGACTTCGCTTTCCAGCAGCTGGAGGCGGGCACCGAGCTGGATCAGTTCGATGGCCAGCTGGATTTCCTGGGCTTCCGAGACGACGCTTTTCTTGGTCATGCTGTTCTCCGTGACTTCGCTTGAGTTCGACTTTGATGGGGCTGCAGGCCGGGACACCCGGGTTAGAGCCCTAACTGAAAAACCGGGCTCTGACCCTATGCGATTTCTTCGGCGGGCTGGCCAGCCATCAGGATGGCGGCGTGCGACTGGGCCAGGGCGCGGTCTTTGCTGTGGCTCGTCAGCATGCCGAGGATCGCGGCGTCGTCGAAGCGGAAGCGGGCCAGCATCATGTTGCCGCCGGCGAGTTTCAGGATCTGGGCGTTGCTCATGCCTTCGAGCAGGTCGGCGATGTCGGCCGAGATGCCGAGACGGAAGATTGCGGTGACCTTGTCTGCGCGGATCATCTGCTGTGCCAGCATCAGGTAGCTCAGGTTTGCATCACGAATTTCAGCCATCATGTCGTTCGCAGTCATTTCCATCTCTCCGGTTGATCTATCTGTGAGGCGTTGTGTGTTGCCGTTGAGATAGATTCTGACTGTGAGGAAACTTTTGGAGAATTGGAGAGTGTCTGTATTTTTCGTCCGGCAAAGACGAAGTCGATCCGTAGGAGTTTGTCTGACAAACCCTGCCGAATCGTGGTGGCTCCCCTATGAAAAGGGGGCGGAAGAATGATGTGCAACCGGGGCGTTTTCCTGCCCTTCGACGTCGCCAACAACGTATTGCTGTGTTGGTTTACGTCAACGGTTTCGGGAACTTTAGGGTTCCTCAAAAAAAATTTTTTGTCCCTCAAGCAACCCTACTGACTCGTTATCGGACCGTTTTTGCCGAACTTTAGGGTTTCGACAAACTTTTTTTGATCCAATCCCGGTCATCTGAGAGGGTTATCGGCAGCCTTTTTGAAAACTTTAGGGTTCCTGCAAAAATTTTTTTCGAGACCCTTTCCCGGGTATCTGGATGGGTTATCGGACGCCTTCCGGAGAACTTTAGGGTCCGGACCAAAAATTTTCGAAAAATTTTTTCTGCGCCCGATTGATGTAAAAGTGGCTACACTTCCCGCATGAACCCACCTACGTATGACACCGCCGCCGTCACCACGCGCGCGGCCAGCCTCGCGCTCGACGCCGCCGACCCGGCCGCACCGCTGCGCGACCGATTCGACCTGCCCGAGGGCGTCATCTACCTGGACGGCAATTCGCTGGGCGCCCGCCCGCGCGCCGCCCTCGACCGCGCACGCGACGTCGTCGCCCAGGAGTGGGGCCAGGGATTGATCCGCAGCTGGAACACGGCCGGCTGGTTCGCCCTGCCCGGCCGCCTGGGCGACCGCCTCGCGCCCCTGATCGGCGCCGGGGCCGGCGAAGTGGTCGTCACGGACACGACGTCGCTGAACCTGTTCAAGGCGCTGGCCGCCGCGCTCGCGATCCAGGCCGACCGCGACCCGGCCCGCAAGGTCCTCGTCACGGAACGCAGCAACTTCCCCACCGATATCTATATGGCGGACGGTCTCGCACGCTGGCTGGACCGCGGCTACCGCATCCACCTGGTCGACACGCCGGAAGAACTGGAAGCGGCCGTCGACGCCGACTGCGCCGTACTGATGCTCACGCACGTGAACTACCGCACGGGGCGCATGCACGACATGGCCGCGCTGACCCGTCACGCGCACGCCCGCGGCGCCCTCGTGCTGTGGGACCTCGCCCATTCGGCCGGCGCCGTGCCGGTGGACCTGAATGGGGCCGATGCCGACTTCGCCGTAGGCTGCACGTATAAATACCTGAACGGCGGGCCGGGCGCGCCCGCCTTCATCTGGGTGCCCAAGCGCCACCAGGCCGCGTTCCGCCATCCGCTCACGGGCTGGTGGAGCCATGCGGCGCCGTTCGCGATGTCGCACGGGTTCGAGGCCGCCGACGGCATCGGGCGCGCGCTGTGCGGCACGCAGCCGGTCGTGTCGCTGGCGCTCGTCGAGTGCGGGCTCGAGATCTTCGAGGCCACCACCATGGCCGCCCTGCGCGCCAAATCGCTGGCGCTGACGGACCTGTTCATCGCGCTGGTGGAAAGCCGCTGCGCCGCGCATCCGCTGGGCCTCGTCACGCCGCGCGAGCATGCCGCGCGCGGGAGCCAGGTGAGCTTCACGCATCCGCACGGGTACGCGGTGATGCAGGCGCTGATCGCACGCGGCGTCATCGGCGACTACCGCGAGCCGGCGATCATGCGCTTCGGCTTCACGCCGCTGTACACCAGCTTCGCGGACGTGTGGGACGCCGTCGAGACCCTGCGCGACATCCTCGACCGCGAAGCATACGACACCCGCGCCGAACGCAGCGCCGTGACCTGAGGAGGCACCGTGGACACCGGTAAGGAAGACAAAGCAGACGCGCAGTGGCACGGCGCGCAGATGGATTTCAGCCGCAGCATGAGCTACGGCGACTACCTGGGCCTGGACCAGATCCTGTCGGCCCAGCACCCGCGCTCGCCGAACCACAACGAAATGCTGTTCATCGTCCAGCACCAGACGAGCGAGCTGTGGATCAAGCTGATGCTGCACGAACTGCAGGCCGTGCGCGCCCACATCCGGGCCGACGACCTGCCGCCCGCTTTTAAAATGCTGGCGCGGGTGGCGCGCATCATGGACCAGCTGGTGCACGCGTGGGACGTGCTGGCCACGATGACGCCGCCGGAATACAGCGCGATCCGCCCTTACCTGGCCTCGTCGTCCGGCTTCCAGTCATTTCAATATCGCGAGCTGGAATTCATCCTCGGGAACAAGAACGCCGCTATGCTGGCCGTGCACAAGACGTCGCCCGAGCACCACGCGCTGCTCGAACGCGAACTGCACGCGCCGTCGATCTACGACGAAGCCGTGCGGCTGCTGGCCCGGACCGGCCTCGCCATCGCCCCGGGCCGGCTGGACGCCGACCCGACACAGCCGACCGTCCATGACGACTCCGTGATGGCCGCGTGGCTCGAGGTCTACCGCGACCCGGAGCACCATTGGGCCCTGTACGAACTGGCCGAGAAGCTGGTCGACCTGGAGACGGCGTTCCGCTTCTGGCGCTTCCGCCACGTGTCGACGGTGGAGCGCATCATCGGCTTCAAGACCGGCACGGGCGGCACGGCGGGCGTGAGCTATTTGCGCAAGATGCTGGACGTCGTGCTGTTCCCGGAACTGTTCGCGCTACGCACGGCGCTGTAGCGGCGCGCCATCGTACAATGACCGGCAAGACCACACTGGAGCGAACATGAAGTGCGACATCCTGACCCTGGCCGGCCTTTGGAACTCGGGCCCGCAACACTGGCAGACCCACTGGGAGCGTAAATACCCGGCCTGGACGCGGGTGCCGCATCGCGACTGGAACAACCCGGACCGGGACGAGTGGGTGGCCGAACTGGATGCCGCCATCGCCGAATGCGAAGGCCGGCCGATCCTCGTCGCGCACAGCCTCGCCTGCATGCTGGTGGCGCAATGGGCCCAGTCCGGATCGAAGCTGAAGATCGCCGGCGCCTTCCTCGTCGCGCCGAGCGACGTCGAAGCCACGTCCTACCCGATCGATGCCAACGGCTTCAAGCCGATCCCGCTGGCAAAGCTGCCGTTCCCGTCGATCGTCGTCGCCAGCAGCAACGACGAATACGTGGCGCCGGACCGCGCCCGCACGTTCGCGCAGGCGTGGGGCAGCAAGCTGGTGGAGATCGGGCCGGCGGGCCACATCAACGGCGGCAGCGGCTACGGTCCATGGCCGGAGGGCGAAGCGATGCTCGACGAATTCTGCCGCGACCTGAACCCGTAACGCCGGACGGCACGATGACCCCGGCGCGGGCCGGCGCGCTCGACGCGCGCTTCTCCCTCTACCTCGACCTCGCGCGTGCCTGCGCGGCGCTGGCCGTGGTGGTGGCGCACTTCGGTTATTTCCGCATCTTCGACGACGCCCAGATCGCCCGCATCCCCGACTTCGGGCGCGAGGCGGTCATCGCGTTCTTCGTCCTGTCCGGCTTCGTGATCGCGTACAGCGCCGAGCACAAGAACCTCACGGCGACGAGCTACGTCGTGGCACGCGCCGCACGCCTGTACTCCGTCGTGCTGCCCGTGCTGGCCCTGTCGTTCATCCTGGCGATCGGCGTGCGGGACCTCCTGCAGCTGCCTGTCGAGGACAGCTACGAACTGCGCCGCCCCTGGCTCTACGTGCCGTTCCACCTGGCCTTCCTGGGCGACGCGTGGGGCTTCGTCGAGCGGCCGCCATGGCTGATCCCGTACTGGTCGCTCGATTACGAAGCCTGGTACTACGTGCTGTTCGGCGTCTTTCATTTCACACCCGGCCGGCGCCGCTGGCTCGCCGCCGGCGCCGTGCTGGCCGTCGTCGGCCCGCGCCTGTGGCTGTTGTTGCCCGTCTGGCTGTCCGGCGTCGCGCTGTACCGCCTGCAGGGCCGCCTGACGTTCGGCCCCGCCCTCGCCCGCGCCGGCTGGGTGCTCTCCGTCGTGCTGATCGGCCTGTGGGGCCGGTTCGATCCGGAGCCGTACCTGCGCGGCGTCGCCAATGGCCTGTGGCCCTTCCCCGGCATCCGCATGGGCAGCGCCGACCGCGTGCTGGCCGACTACACCGTCATGCTGCTCGTGCTGCTGAACTTCGCCTGTGCGCGCCAATCGCGGTTCGACGCCCTGCTCCGGCTGGCGCGCCCGATCCGCTTCGTGGCCGGGCACACCTTCACGTTGTACCTGTCGCACGGGATCGTGATCGGGTTGTGGCAAACGCTGCTGCCGATCGAGCGCGGCGCATCGCACGAGATCCTCGCGATCGGCACCGCGATCGCCGTCGTGGCGCTGGCGCTGAATCCGCTCACGGAAGCGCTGCAGCGGCTGTTGCGGCGCGCGATCGATGCCGGGCTGGCGTTCGGGGCGCGGGGCCTCGGCATCTCCTGAATTGTGGAAGTGTGTGTATTTTTAAGGAAACGGCTGCGTTATGCTGTCCCTTTCCGATTGCACATTTATGCATACACTAACGTGAACATCTTTTCCATCGCCCTGGCCTGCGCGCTGGCGTGCGGGATTACCAGCGCACAGGCCGCCGCACCGGAAGGACCCGCCGAGGAATTGCGCGCACAGATGCTGCGCAGCCTGCACGGGGGCGTGGCGCCGGCCTTCGTGCTCGACAAGGACCTGCCGCTGGACCCTGCGCTGCGCGCCGAGGCGGACCGGCTGAGCGCCGAGCACCTGGAACGCGTCGACAAGCTGCTGCCCGCCTGGCTGGACGAGGAACGCACCCGCCAGACCCGCGCAGGCAAGGCGCCCGCGTCGACCGCGGTGTATTACGCCGTCCTCGCGCGACTGCTCAATGAATTGTCGCTGTGGCAGCTCGAACCGGGCGACGCGCACTACGAGAGCACGACGCTGGCCGTGCTGCGCAGCGCGGCCGGGGTCTGCGACCTCAGCGGCGACTACCGCCTGACCGATTTCGCCAGCCGCATCCTCCGCATCCAGGCCTTGCCGGCGGCGGAACGCAAGGCCATGCTGGCCAGCGAACGCGAACTGCTGGCCCATTGGGGCCGGCCTCGCGCCGAACCCCCGCCCTGGCCCGATCCATTGCCGCAACGGGCCGCATTCGCGTTGCTCCAGCGCGGGCCGGCCGATGCCGGGCATCCCCGGCTGGCGCTGCCGCCCCGGCTGGCGGCGGCCACACTCGGCCTGGGCCGCGACTACACGACCATGCACCCGGTGGAGCGGTGCGCCCTGCAGCAATGGTGGTTGCGCGAAAGCATGCGCGCTGGCGTGACGCCGGCCGCCGCGCTGAACGCCTTCCGTTACGGCACCATGCTGACCGCCGTCGACCGCTTCGGCGATGCGTTCGACAAGCCGGGTGCCGCCGAGAAAAAGGATCCTGCAGGCCCGCCACCCTATCCCGGCATCGCGTCGCACTTCGGTGCAACCGGTGTCACGACCGTGAGCGTGCGCGTGGATGCGGCAGGCAAGCCGGTGCAGGCGGCCGTGACGGGTCGCAAGGTCGACGTGCCGGGCATCCATGGCGTGCGGCCGGTAGCATTCGAAAACGTCTTCGACGCCACGATCGAGACTTATGCGGCCCAGGAAGGCCGCCATTATGACAAGGCGTCAGCGAACGTGCCCTATACGTTCCAGATGGTCTGGCGCCTGGATGGCGACAAGAACGCCACGACGGCGAAAGGAGCCAAACCATGACGCCGACCTTGCGCCGCCTCGTGGCCTGGGCCTTGGGCGCGCTCGCCTGCGCGGCCCTGCCGGGCCACGCGCTGGCGGCCAAAAACCCGCTCACGACCGAGACCGAACAGGCCTTCTGGAAAGGCGATTTCGCCGCGCTGGACAAACAGAACGAGTTCCTGAAGCACGGCAAGCATTTCGCCCCCGACGCCGGTTCCGAACTCGAATACTTCCGCCTGGGCCTGGGCAGCGTGATGCGCACGAAGGTCGACCACAGCGAACCGTTTCTGCGCGAACTGGAGGCGCTCACGCTGCAATGGGCGACCGAGCACCCGAAGTCGTCGCTCGCCCATATCCTGCACGCCGAGGTCCTGGTACAGCACGCGTGGTCGTATCGCGGCGGCGGCTATGCCAAGGAGGTGCCACCGGAAGCCTGGGCGGACTTCCACAAATATCTGCAACGCGCCGCCGAGTACCTGAAGGCACACGCGGACGTCGCCCTGGCCGATTCCTCCGCCCATGCCCTGCTGCTGCGGATCGGCACCGGCCTCGAATGGGATAACGGCACGCTCATGGCGATCCAGCAGGAAGGCCTGAAGCGCAATCCGGACGACGTCATGCTGTACTTCGGCATGCTGACGCCGCTGCTGCCGAAATGGGGCGGCGATCCGGAGACCCTGGACCGCTACATTCGTCAGGCCACGAAGCAGACGCAGGCCGACTACGGCATGGGCATGTATGCGCGGCTGTACGCGACGGCGGCCGACCAGGACTTCGGCCACAAACTGTTCGAGAACAGCCTGGTCGACTGGCCGACGATGAAGAAGGGCTACGAGGACATGCAGGCCCGCTTCCCGAACAGCCCGGGGCGCCGCAGCCACTTCGCCCACATGGCCTGCCTGGCCAGGGACCGGCCCACGCTGGTGGCGCTGCTGGCGGAGCTCGGCCCGAAGATCGACGTGTCGCAATGGGGACCGAACCCCCAGCGCAGCCTGGAGTCGTGCCAGCGCTGGGCGCAGGAATCCGCGGGCGCGCGCAAGGACGACACGAAGCCCGAACAAAAAGGCCGGGCGAACCCGGCCTCCCTGTAACGCCGCCGCCGACGCCTTATTTGGCGCTGGTGGCCAGCAGCATCTCGTTCAACCGCTTCACGAACGCCGCCGGATCCGTCAGGCTGCCGCCTTCGGCCAGCATGGCCTGGTCGAACAGGATATGCGCCCAGTCGCCGAAACGCGGGCTCGCGGCATCCTCGTACTTCAGGCGCGTGACGAGCGGGTGGTTCGGGTTGATCTCGAGGATCGGCTTCGACTCCGGCGCGTTCTGGCCGGCCGCCTTCAGCATGCGCACGAGGTTCGCGGACAGTTCGTGTTCGTCCGCCACGAGGCAGGCCGGCGAATCCGTCAGGCGGAACGTGACGCGCACGTCCTTGGCCTTGTCGGCCAGGGCGCCCTTCATCTTCTCGACGAGTTCCTTGTACTGCGACTCGGTCTCTTCGTGCTCCTTCTTCTCGGCTTCGTCCTCGAGCGTGCCCAGGTCCAGGCCGCCCTTCGCGACGGATGCCAGTTCCTTGCCGTCGAAGTCGTTCAGGAACGACAGCATCCACTCGTCCACGCGGTCGGTCAGCAGCAGCACTTCGACGCCCTTCTTGCGGAAGATTTCCAGGTGCGGGCTGTTCTTCGCGGCGTTGTAGTTATCCGCGGTGACGTAATAGATCTTGTCCTGGCCTTCCTTCATGCGGCCGATATAGTCGGCGAACGAGACGGTCTGGTCCGAGGAATCCGTGTGCGTGGACGCGAAGCGCAGCAGCTTGGCGATGCGGTCCTTGTTGGTGGCATCCTCGCCGATGCCTTCCTTCAGCACCTGGCCGAACTCCTTCCAGAAGGTCGCGTACTTGTCCTTGCCTTCCTGCTCGTCGCTGTTGGCCATCTCTTCCAGCATGCCCAGCACGCGCTTGGTCGAGCCTTCGCGGATTACGCGCACGTCGCGCGATTCCTGCAGGATCTCGCGCGAGACGTTCAGCGGCAGGTCGTTCGAATCGATCACGCCCTTCACGAAGCGCAGGTAGACCGGCATCAGCTGCTCGGCGTCGTCCATGATGAAGACGCGCTTCACGTACAGCTTGATGCCGCCGCGCTTGTTACGGTCCCACAGGTCGAACGGGGCGTGGCCCGGCACGTACAGCAGCTGGGTGTACTCGCTGCGGCCTTCGACGCGGTTGTGCGTGTACGCAAGCGGCGGCTGGAAGTCGTGCGAGACGTGTTTATAGAATTCCTCGTACTGTTCCTGCGTGATGTCCGACTTCGAACGGGCCCACAGCGCGGACGCCTGGTTCACGGTCTCGAATTCGTCCTTGACGACGGTTTCCTTCTTTTCCTCGTCCCACTCTTCCTTCTGCATCACGATCGGCAGCGAGATGTGGTCGGAGTACTTGCGGATGATGGACTTCAGCTTCCACGACGACAGCAGCTCGTCCTCGCCTTCGCGCAGGTGCAGGATGATGTCCGTGCCGCGGTTGGTCTTCTCGACCTGCTCGACGGTGTAGTCGCCCTCGCCCGTCGATTCCCAACGGACGCCGTCCGCCGCGTCGGCGCCCGCGCGGCGGGTCTCGACGGTGACGCGGTCGGCCACGATGAAGGCCGAATAGAAGCCCACGCCGAACTGGCCGATCAGCGCGGCGTCGGCCTGCTGGTCGCCCGACAGCTTGCTGAAGAATTCTTTCGTGCCCGACTTGGCGATGGTGCCCAGGTGCGAGATCACCTCGTCGCGGCTCATGCCGATGCCGTTGTCGGAAATGGTGACGGTCTTCGCATCCTTGTCGAACAGGACCTTGATCTTCAGTTCATGGTCGTTGCCGTACAGGCTGTCGTTGTTGATGGCCTCGAAGCGCAGCTTGTCGGCCGCGTCGGACGCATTGGAGATCAGTTCTCGGAGGAAAATCTCCTTGTTCGAATACAAGGAGTGAATCATCAGTTGCAGCAGCTGTTTGACTTCTGCTTGGAACCCAAGGGTTTCTTTTTCGGCGACAGCCATCTTATATCCTCGTTGATAACAGGGTTGGACAGACCGGTCCGATATTGGGATACCAACAAGGATTTCAAGGCCTATTTTTTCCTCGGCTCATTTTCTTATGCATATATCAAGATTCTCGACTTTTTGATCAAGTCGGCATAACGTATCGGTCCGCCGAAATTTTTTTATGCGGGCGTGTCGAAACCACGGAAGCCCGATCGTCGTACGGACAGCAGCACCGAACATTCACCGAACAGGAGATCATCATGACCCAGCAAGTGCGTCCCATCCCCGAAGGCTTCCACACGATCACCCCGCACCTCGTGTGCTGCGGCGCGGCCGACGCGCTGACCTTCTACACACAGGCCTTCGGTGCCGTCGAGACGATGCGCATGCCCGCCCCGGGCGGCAAGCTCATGCACGCCCAGATGCGCATCGGCGATTCCGTTTTCATGCTGGCCGACGCCTTCCCGGAGTCCAACTGCGTCGATCCGCGGGCGCTGAACAACACACCCGTCTACATCCACCTGTACGTGGAAGACGCCGACGCGGTCTGGACCCGTGCCGTGGAAGCGGGCGCCAAGCCGTTGATGCCCGTGACCGACATGTTCTGGGGCGACCGCTACGGCCAGATCGAGGACCCGTTCGGCCACCGCTGGTCGATCGCCACCCACAAGCGCGACATGACGCCCGAGCAGATGCAGGAAGAAATGCAGAAATCGATGGGCCAGGGCTGCGAAGGAGCACAGCAATGAAGTTCATGGTCATCGTAAAGGCCAGCGCGGCCTCGGAAGCCGGCATCATGCCGAGCGAAAAACTGTTTACGGACATGGGCAACTTCAACGAGGAACTCGTCAAGGCCGGCGTCATGCTGGCCGGCGAGGGCCTGCACCCCAGCAGCAAGGGCGCCCGCATCCGGTTCAATGGAAGCCAGCGCACCGTCATCGACGGTCCGTTCGCGGAAACGAAGGAACTCGTGGCCGGCTTCTGGCTGATCGAGGTGGGTTCGAAGGAAGAAGCCATCGAGTGGTTCAAGCGTTGCCCGAACCCGCACGAGGACGGCGAGAGCGAGATCGAGATCCGCCAGATCTTCGGTCCTGACGACTTCGGCACGGACCTCCCGGCCGACGTGCGCGCGCAGGAAGACCGCCTGCGCGAACAAATGGCGGCACGCTAAGGAGACCACCATGCAGTTCATGCTCATCCGTACCGACAACGACACGCGCGCCGCGGCAACCGACCCGCAGGCCGTGCTGGACGACCTGCTGCGCCGCCTGCCCGGCG
Source organism: Telluria mixta (assembly GCF_029223865.1). Taxonomy (NCBI): domain Bacteria; kingdom Pseudomonadati; phylum Pseudomonadota; class Betaproteobacteria; order Burkholderiales; family Oxalobacteraceae; genus Telluria; species Telluria mixta. The sequence continues at coordinate 4,207,785 of NZ_CP119520.1, read as the reverse complement.
GCCACGCAGCAGCCGACGGTCCGCGCGCGCCGGCGCTCGCCCTGGCGTTCGCACCGGACGCCGAAGCCCGGCGCCTGACACTGTCGCCCGGTGGCGGCGAGACCGTGACGTCCGGTCCGTTCCCGGCCGGAGAGCGCCTGCCGGCCGGCTTCGCCGTGTTCGAGGCGCCGTCGCGCGCCGCGGCGCTGGCATGGCTGCAGGCCAATGGCGTGATCGCCGCGGGCGGCGACGTCACGGTGGAATTGCGCGAGACGGGCTGCCCCGGCGGCTGCGCGAGCATCCCGCCCGGCGTGGCCGGCGAGGACACCTGCTACGCGATCCTGCTGCGGTCCGACGCCGGCACCGAGCGCGACGCCATCCCGCTGCAGGAGAAGCTGGACCGGCTGAACGCCTTCAACGCGATCCACGCGGCGGCCGGCACCCTGCTCGCCGGCGACGGCCTGAAGTCCACGGCACGCGGCGCACGCGTGCGCGTGGCGAACGGCGGCGCCAGCATCATCGACGGGCCGTTCGCGGAAGCCAAGGAATTGATCGCCGGCTTCTGGATGATCCGCGCACCGTCCATCGACGCCGCCCTCGACTGGGCCCGCACGCTGCCGTATCCGACGGGGCCGGAAGTCGAGGTCGAGATCCGGCCCGTCGCGCTGATCGCGCCGCTCGGCAGGCACGCCCCGGTCGATACCGCGACGGCCCGGCTGCGCGAGGACGCCAGCGTGCGCGCCGAACAGCTCGACGCCGCCCTGCGCGCCGAGCTCGCCCCGCAACCCGCATGGGACCGTCCGTGACATGACGCGCGGCACCCTGCAGTTCGAGATCGGCAAGATCGTCGATGCCGTCTGGCGCATGGAGTCGGCGCGCATCGTCGGCGCGCTGACCCGCATGCTGCGCGACCTCGGCCGGGCCGAGGAACTCGCCCAGGACGCGCTGCTGGAAGCGCTGGAACGCTGGCCCGCGGACGGCGTGCCGGACCGGCCCGGTGCCTGGCTGATGCAGGTGGCCAAACGGCGCGCCCTCGACCACCTGCGCCATCACGCGATGCACGCCAGCAAGGAAGGTGAGCTGAGCTGGGAGATGGACAACCTGCTCGCGGACAGCGGGAGTTTCCGCGACCCGGCCGAACTGGCCGCGCTGACGCAGGAAACGGCCGGCGAGATCGACGACGACGTGCTGCGCCTGATCTTCGTCTGCTGCCACCCCGTGCTGTCGGCCGAGGCGCGCGCGGCGCTGGCGCTGAAGCTGCTGGGCGGCCTCGCCACCGGAGAGATTGCCCGCGCCTTCCTCGTACCCGAGGCCACCGTGGCCCAGCGCATCGTGCGCGCCAAGCGCACCCTGGCGGAAGCGCGCGTGCCGTTCGAGGTGCCGCGCGGGGAAGAACTCAGGCCGCGCCTCGCGTCCGTGCTGCAGGTGATCTACCTGATCTACAACGAAGGCTATTCCGCGAGCGCGGGCAACGAATGGCTGCGGCCGACCCTGTGCCGCGAAGCGCTGCGCCTGGGCCGCGTGCTGGCGGAACTGATGCCCGACGAGGGCGAAGTGCACGGCCTCGTCGCGCTGATGGAGATCCAGTCCTCGCGCGAGCGCGCACGCACTGGCCCGGACGGCGCGCCGATCCTGCTGATGGACCAGGACCGCTCGCGCTGGGACCGCCTGCTGATCGGCCGCGGGCTGGCCGCGCTCGACCGCGCGGGCCGGCTCGGCGCTCTCGGTCCCTACGCGCTGCAGGCCGCCATCGCCGCCTGCCATGCGCGCGCCCTCACGCCGGAAGCGACGGACTGGGCCCGCATCGCCGCGTTGTACGACGCGCTGTCCCAGCTGACGCCGTCGCCCGTCGTGGAACTGAACCGCGCCGTGGCGCTGGGCATGGCCTATGGCCCCGACGCGGGCCTGGCCCTCGCCGACGCCCTGCTGGACGTGCCGGCGCTGCGCAACTATCACCTGCTGCCGAGCGTGCGCGGCGACCTGCTGGCGAAACTGGGCCGGCACGCCGAAGCGAAGGCGGAGTTCGAACGGGCGGCCAGCCTCACGCAGAACGAGCGCGAACAGGCGCTGCTGCTGGAGCGGGCACGGTCGAGCGCACTACTGGAAAAATAGACCCGTGGACAAAATCGACCTCAAGAAAGACCTCAAGCATCTTTACCAGCCGTCCGCGCGCGACGTCGTGCAGGTCGACGTCCCCGCCTTCCGCTACCTGATGATCGACGGCGCGGGCGATCCGAACACGTCGCCGCACTACGCGCGGGCCGTGGAAGCGCTGTTCTCCGTGTCCTATACGGCCAAATTCATGGCCAGGAAGGGACCGGCAGCCATCGACTACGCGGTGATGCCGCTCGAAGGCCTGTGGTGGTCGGACGACATGGCGTCGTTCGTCGCCGACGACCGGACGAAGTGGCAATGGACGATGATGATCCACCAGCCGGCGTTCGTGGACGAGTCGCTGCTGCGCGATGCCATGGCGGAGGTGAAGCGCAAGAAGGGCCTGGAAGCCATCGACATGCTGCGGATCGAGCGTTTTACGGAAGGCCCGTGCGCCCAGACCTTGCACGTCGGCCCGTTCACCGAAGAGGGCCCGACGATCCAGCGGGTTCACGACTTCATCGAGGCGCGCGGCAGCCTCGCCGGCAAGCACCATGAAATCTACCTGAGCGACATCCGCCGCGCCGATCCGGCCCGGTGGAAGACGATCATCCGCCAGCCGATGGCGTGAGCCCCAGCTGCCGCGACAACCCGTCGGACACGAACGCGGTGAACACCCGGATCCGCTGCACGCGCCTGAGATCGGGATGCGTGAGCATCCACACGTCCGTGTCCAGCGCGGGATCCGGATCGGCCAGCCGGACGAGCCCCGGCCGCGCATCCGCCAGCAGGCACAGCAGCATGCCGGCGCCCAGGCCCGCCTCGACGGCGGCCGCCATGCCCAGCAGCGAATCCACGCTGGCGGCGATTTTATCTGCCGGCACGTGCTCGCGCAGCCAGCGGGCCTGGCGCAGGTGCGCGAGGCTGTCGTCGGGCGCGATCCAGTCATGGTCTCCCGATGATCGCTGCGCCAGATAAGCCGTCGACGCATACGGCGCCGTGCGCAGGACACCCAGCTTGCGGCCGACGAGATTGTCCGGCGGCGTGTTCGACGGCCGGATGGCGACGTCCGCATCGCGCTTCGATAGATTCAAAAAACTGTTGTTGACCGTGATCTGCAGCTGGATGCCGGGGTAGCGCGCGCGGAAATCCGCCAGCACCGACAGCAGCACGGTCAGCAACGTGTCGGTCGTCGTGACGCGGATGGTGCCCTGCAGCGCCGCATCCTGTCCGCCCAGTTTGCGCTCGATGTCCTGCATGCCCTCGCCGATCGGGGCCAGCAGGGCCTGCAATTCCTCGCCGCTGGCCGTCAGCACGTAGCCGGTCTGGAAGCGCTCGAACAGGCGGACGTCGAGCGCCGTTTCCAGCTTGTCCAGCCGGCGCAGCACCGTCGAGTGGCTTTGCCCGAGCCGGCGCGCGGCGGCCGAGACGGACCCGCTGCCCGCCACCGCCAGGAAATATTGATAGTCGTCCCAGTCCATGGATGTGCAAAAACAGACAGGAAATGTCTGAATAAATCGAATGTTCATCCATTCTTGCACAAGCTACGCTCTTCCTGTCAAACACAGGAGGACAGTATGTACACCGCTTATGTCGCCGATACGCCGAACGGCAGGAAACTCATCATCGCGCTGGAAGAATTCGGCCTGGACTATCGGGTCCGCCACGTCGACCTGGGCGCCGGCGAGCAGTTCGCGCCCGAATTCCTGCAGATCAGCCCCAACAACAAGATCCCCGCACTCGTCGACGAGCGCACCGGCCAGGGCCTGTTCGAATCGTGCGCGATCCTGGTCCACCTCGGCCGCGCCACGGGCAAGCTGCTCCCGGATGACGACATCGTCCTGCCATGGCTGTTCCTGCAGGCGGCCAGCGTCGGGCCGATGCTGGGGCAGTTGTGGTGGTTCCGCCATGCCGCACCTGAGCGCAACCAGATGGCGCTGGACCGCTACACGCGCGAAACGCAGCGGCTGTACGGCGTGATCGAACGCCGGCTGGCCGTCTCGACCCATGTCGCGGGAGACGAGTACACGGTGGCCGACATCGCCTTCTACCCGTGGCTGGCGACCTACGACGAACTGGGCATCGACATGACCGGCTATCCGCACGTGGCAGCGTGGCTGCGCAGGATCGCCGGGCGCCCCGCCGTCGAGCGGGCCCGGATCAAGATGCGGAAAGCCTGACATGGCCGCATGGGCGCAACTGTTCGCGGCCGGCGTGCTGGAGGTCGTCATGGCCTTCGCACTGAAGGCATCGGCGGGCGTCACCCGGCCCGTGCCCTCGCTGCTGGCCGTGCTCGCCGCGCTGGGCAGCATCTGGCTGCTGGCCGCCGCCGTGCGCACGCTACCGCTCGGGATCGCGTACGCGGTCTGGACGGGCATCGGCGCGCTCGGCGTCAGCCTCGTCGGTGTCGCCGTCTTCGCCGAGCCGCTGTCGCCCGCGCGGATGCTGTGCATGGCGTTCGTCTTCGGCGGCATCGCCGGTCTCAAAGTCCTGGAGCATTCATGAATACGATTTATATTGTTATCGCCTTCCTGGCGGGCTGCGGCCTGCCGTTGCAGGCGGCCGCCAACGCGCGCCTGGGCAAGGCCGTCGCGAGCCCGTTCGCCGCGGCGACCCTGCAACTGTTCGTCGCCACCATCCTGCTGTTCCTGGCCGTCGCCGCCGGCGGCGCCCTGCCCGCACTGGGCCGGCTCGGACTGGTGCCGTGGTGGCAGCTGCTGGGCGGCCTCGCCAGTGCCATGTACGTCGTCGCGGGGATCGTGTTCATCCCGCGCATCGGCGCCGTCACCACGATCGGCCTGTTCATCGCGGGGCAGGCGTTTACGTCGCTGCTGCTGGACGGCGCCGGCCTGCTGGGCGTCGTCCAGCGTGCGCCTGGACCGTTCACGTGGCTGGGCGCCGCGTGCGTCGCCGCCGGCATCCTCCTGATCGTGCGCGGACAGCGTCCCGCCGCGGGCGCCCCGCCGCGCCGGATCGAGCCTGCGTGGGTGGCGGCAGCCGCGTTGTGCGGCGGCGTGCTGCCCGTGCAGGGTGCGCTCAACGCGGCCGTCGCGCGGACGGTCGGTGCGCCGCTGGTCGTGTCGCTCACGAGTTTCGCCGTGGCGACGGCGGGCATGGCGACCGTACTCGCCCTCGTGATGGCGCTGAACCGCAATGAACGCCCGAAGCTCGGCGGACTGTGCGCCGTGCCGTGGTGGGCCTGGCTGGGCGGACCGGTGGGCGTGTGCTACGTCACGACCGTGTTCCTCGCGTTGCCGGTGATCGGCGCGGCCGCGACGGTCGGCTTCACGATCGCCGGGCAGCAGGTCGTGGCGATCCTGACCGACCGGTTCGGCCTGTTCGGCCTGCCGAAAAGCGCTGTCTCCGGCGTCCGGCTCGTGGGCGCGATGGTGCTGCTGGCCGGCGTCGTGTCGATCAAGCTGCCTTGACCATCAGGCCAATGAGCGCTCGAGGAAGCGCCACGCGGTGTCATCTTCCATGGCCGCCACGTTCAGGCGCAGCTTCGTCGATGGCAGCTGGTTCGGCGAGAACAGGCTGCCCGGCGCGAGCAGCAGGCCCTCGTCCATCGCGCGCGCCGCGAGCACGTTGGTGTCGCGGCCGCAGTCGGCCCACGCGAACATGCCGGCCGTCGGCGCCGGCTCCAGGATCATGCCGAGCGACTCGATGCGGCGCAGCACCGACGGGCGGATGGCGTCCAGGCGGGCGCGGATGCGGTCCAGGTGCTTGCGGTACACGCCCTCGGACAGGATTTTATAAACGACCCGCTCGCCCAGGTCGCTCGTGCTCAGGGTCGCCAGCATCTTGCGGTCGGCCAGGCGCTGCGCGATGTCGCTCGAGGCCGCGATGAAGCCCACGCGCAGGTTCGGCGCCAGCGATTTCGAAAAACCGCCCAGGTAGATCACGCGCTGCAGCTGGTCGAGCGCCGCCAGCCGGGTGGCGGGCTGCGAACCGCCCGGGTGCAGGTCGCAATAGATGTCGTCCTCCACCATCGTGATGTCGTGGCGCTCGGCGATGCGCAGGATCTGGAAGGCCTTCGCGGCCGACAGCGACGTCGAACTCGGGTTATGCAGCACCGAATTGATGATGTACAGGCGCGGCTTGTGCAGCGCCGCCAGCGCCTCGAACTCGACCAGGTCCGGGCCGTCCGCCTGGCGCCGGATGCCGACCACTTTCAGGCCCATCGCGGCGAACGAGCCGAACATCAGGAACCACGCCGGGTCGTCGACGAACACGGTGTCGCCGGGGCGGCAGAATTCGCGTGCGACGAGGTCCAGGCCTTGCGTCACGCCGAGCGTCGTCACGAACTGTTCGGGCGCGGCCGCGATTTCCAGTTCCGCCAGCTTGCGCTGCAGCTGTTCGCGCAGCGGCGCATAGCCCTGCGGACCGGCGTAGTTCAAGAGCGCGCTGCCGTTCTGGCGGCTGACCGCGCGCAGCGCGTTGGCGACGCCCTGCCCGTCCAGCCACGCCGTCGGCAAGACGCCGGCCGCGCTCGTCGGCTGGCCCGGCATCTGGCGGAACATGTGGCGGACCAGCCAGACGACGTCCAGCGCGCGTTTCTCCATCACCCCGGCGCTGTCCGGATCGTCGCGGCGCAATGCCGTATTCAGCGGCGCGCGCTCGCGCACGAAGAAGCCGGCGCCGCGGCGCGATTCCAGGTAGCCCTGCGCGACGAGGCGGTCGTAGCTGGCCACGACGGTGAACGGCGACACGCCGTGCGCGGCGGCAAAGCGACGGATCGAGGGCATGCGCGCACCCGCGCGCAGCTGCTTGTCGTCGATGCGCGCGCTGATCATCCGGACGATCTGGTCGGCCAGCGGTTCGCCGGAATCGCGTGACAGCAATGTCGGTATCGTTGTATCGGTCATTTTTGCAATACAGTGCGTAAAGGATATCGGTAAGTGTATAGGGACTGTACTGCTCTTCGGGACTAGCATAACCCTGACCAAAGTTTGCTGCAACGACAACCGGAGAACGTATGCGTCCCACGACACTCACCCCGACCACACCCCTGGTCACGCCGTCCGACGAAGCGCGCGGCATGCTGCTCGGCCTGATCGGCGTCGCCATCTTCAGCCTCACGCTGCCGTTCACGCGGCTCGCGGTGCGCGAGCTCGATCCGCTGTTCCTCACGCTGGCGCGCGCACTGGGCGCGGCCGTGCTGGCGGCCGGCTGGCTGCGCATGCGGCGCGTCGCTTGGCCGGGACGCGCGGCGCTGCGGCCGCTGACCATCGTGGCGCTCGGCTGCGTGCTCGGGTTTCCGCTGCTCAGCTCGATCGCGATGCGCAGCGTACCGGCGTCGCACGGCGCCGTGCTGGCGGGCATGCTGCCGCTGGCGACGGCGCTGTACGCGGCGCTGCGCGGCTACGAGCGGCCGTCGAACGGGTTCTGGCTCGTCGCGCTGCTGGGGTCGAGCCTGGTCGTCGCGTTCGCGCTGGGCCAGGGCGGCGGCGCGTTGCAGGCGGCCGACCTGCTGATGTTCGGCGCGATCGTCTCCGCCGCGGCCGGTTATGCGGAAGGCGGCCGTCTGGCGCGCACGCTGGGCGGGCAGGAAACGATCTGCTGGGCGCTCGTACTGGCCGCCGTTCCGGCCGCCGTCCTGCTGCTGGCGTTGGAGGGCGAGCAGATCGGCCGCCTGGGCGACGTCGGCCCCGCGAGCTGGCTCGGGTTCGGCTACGTCACCGTCTTCTCGATGTTCATCGGCTTCTTTTTCTGGTACCGCGGCCTGGCGCTGGGCGGCGTGGCGCGCGTGGGACAGGTGCAGCTGCTGCAGCCGTTCCTGTCGCTGGCCGGCGCGGCCGCCCTGCTCGGTGAAACGCTCACGCTTGCCAACGTCGGCTTCGCCCTGGCCGTGATCGCAACCGTGGCGCTGGGCCGACGCATGCAGGTGAGGCGATAATGGATATGCGTCCAGCGCTGCCCTCGCCCGCCGGCAAGTCGTACAATAACGGCTTTCTTTTCAAACAACCCTGGGGAATCCATGTCCGTCTACGACAAACTCAACGCACTGAACATCACCCTCTCGGCACCGGCGACGCCGGCGGCCGCCTACGTCATGTATGCGCAGACCGGCAACACGATCTTCCTGTCCGGTCACATCAGCAAGAATGCGGACGGCACGGTGAATACCGGCATCCTGGGCCGCGACAAGACGACGGAACAGGGCAAGGCAGCGGCGCGCGCCGTGGCGGTGGACCTGATCGGCACGCTGCAGGCGGCCGTCGGCGGCGACCTGAACCGTGTGAAGCGCATCGTCAAGGTGATGAGCCTGGTCGCGTCGACGCCGGACTACACGGAACAGCACCTCGTGACGAACGGCTGCTCGGAACTGCTGGGCGAAGTGTTCGGCGACGCCGGCAAGCACGCGCGCTCGGCGTTCGGCGTGTCGTCGCTGCCCCTGGGTGCCTGTGTCGAGATCGAACTGATCGCCGAAGTGGCGTAAGCTATCGTCCAGTTGCAAAAATTTAACCGGAGCATGCTTATCAGGCGTGCTCCTCTATCGAGAGAGCAGCCTACCCGGCGTGCTTTATAATGGCCGACGCACCATCGTGGCCCTTCCTGTGAGACCAGTATGAAAATCGAAAATCCCAATCCCATCCAGTGGCAGTTCTCGGAGCGCGCCCAGCAGCTGCAAAGCTCGGCAATCCGCGAGATCCTGAAGATCACCCAGCGTCCGGAAATCATTTCCTTCGCCGGCGGCCTGCCCTCGCCCGCCACCTTCCCCGTCGAACGCATGAAGGCGGCCTACGACAAAGTACTGTCCGAGAATGGCAAGCAGGCCCTGCAGTACGGCCCGACGGACGGCTACGCGCCGCTGCGCGAATGGGTGGCGAATTACTTGTCCACGGAAGGCAGCAAGATCGTTCCGGAACAGATCCTGATGGTGTCCGGCTCGCAGCAGGCCCTCGACCTGCTGGGTAAAGTCCTGATCGACGAAGGCTCGCGCGTGCTGGTGGAAACCCCCAGCTACCTCGGCGCGCTGCAAGCCTTCTCGGTCTACCGCCCGGAATTCCAGTCGGTGGAGACGGACGACCACGGCCTCGTGCCGTCGTCGATCGAGCCGCTGGCCAAGGGTGCGCGCCTGCTGTATTCGCTGCCGAACTTCCAGAACCCGACCGGCCGCTCGCTGTCGATCGAACGCCGCCGCGAACTGGTGGAAACCTGCGCCCGCCTCGGCCTGCCGCTGATCGAGGACGATCCGTACGGCGCGCTGTCGTACAAGGGCGAGCCGATGCCGCGCATGCTGTCGATGAACCCGGACGGCGTCATCTACATGGGCTCGTTCTCGAAAGTGCTGACGCCAGGCATCCGCCTGGGCTACGTCGTCGCCCCGCTGCCGCTCGTGCGCCGCCTCGAGCTGGCCAAGCAGGCCGCCGACCTGCACACCGCCACCTTGACGCAGATGGTCGTGCACGAAGTCGTCAAGGACGGCTTCCTGAACGAACACATCCCGACCATCCGCAACCTGTACGCGAACCAGTGCCAGGTGATGCTGGACGCGATGGCCGAGCAGTTCCCGGAAGGCGTGACATGGACCCGTCCGGAAGGCGGCATGTTCATCTGGGTCACGCTGCCGAAGCACATCGACGCGATGAAACTGCTGGACCAGGCGATCGCCGCCCGCGTCGCGTTCGTCCCGGGCGCCCCGTTCTATGCGAACAAGCCGGAAACGAACACGCTGCGTCTGTCGTTCGTCACCGTGCCGCCAGAACGCATCCGCGAAGGCATTGCGACGCTCGGCAAGCTGATCAAGGACCAGATGTAAGCGCTTGTGCCAGCCCGGCGGCAGAAATGCCGCCGGGCATCAACAATTGTTGAACAAGCCAAACACTTGTAAGTTGCGCAAAAGTTACAAATTTTTCCAGTTGTAAAAGAACTTATTGCCCTATGTCAGCTCTGCGGGTGTATGATTTTGCACGCAATATCAACGTGCAGTCCCCGCAAAGCACCGTATGACCAACCCAGCGCCCGTGCCGCTTGCCGACCCGCGCAAGCCCGCCATTCTCATCGTCGACGACGCACCCGACAACCTCGGCATGCTGCGTTCGATGATGCTGCGTCAAGGCTACCAGACGTTCGTCGCCACTTCCGGCGACCGCGCGCTGGACATCGCCCAACGCGTCAAGCCGGACCTGATCCTGCTGGACATCGTCATGCCCGGCATCGACGGCCTGGAAACGTGCCGCCGCCTGAAAGCGCATCCGGCCACGACGCGCATCCCCGTGATCTTCATGAGTGCGCGCGGCGAGACGGAAGACATCGTCGCCGGTTTCGACACCGGCGCTGCCGACTACATCCCGAAGCCCCTGCGCCTGGAAGAAGTGTGCGCCCGCGTGCGCGCCCAGCTGCGCCTGCGCAGCAGCACCGAGACCCAGTCCGAACAGACCGACCGCCTGCGCATGATCGTCAACAGCATGGACCAGGGCCTGCTGATCGTGGAGAGCTGCGGCCGCGTGCAGTACGCGAACCCCGCGTGCGACCGCTACCTGGGCTATGCGCCCGAGGAACTGGTCGGGCAGTCGCTGAAGGATCTGCTGGACTGCCATGAACCCGGCTGCTGCGAAGGCCTCGATGCGCTGGCCTACGGCACGCGCGAGGTCAAGATCCGCCACCGCGACGGCGGCCTGCGCGCGATGGACCTGACGATGACGCCGATGCACGCGGCCGACGGCCTGTTCGTCGTCCTGCTGCACGACATCACGCACCACAAGCAGTCCGAGGACGCGCTGCAGCGCGCCGCGATGCTGGACCCGCTGACCAAGATCGCCAACCGCCGCCACTTCGACGCCTTCCTCGACAAGGAATGGCACCGCGCCATCCGCAACGCCCAGCCGCTGTCGCTGGTCGTGCTGGACGTCGACCACTTCAAGCTGTACAACGACACGCTCGGCCACGCGGCGGGCGACGTCTGCCTGCAGAAGGTCGCGCAGACGCTGCAGGACCACGCCGCGCGTCCGACCGATCTCGCGGCCCGCTACGGCGGCGAGGAATTCGTGCTGCTGTTCGCGGAAACGCCCGCGGAAACCGCACAGCGCCTGGCAGAGATGATCCGCGCCGCCGTGCTGGCGCTGGAAATCCTGAACCCGCGTTCGACGACGTCGACCTGGCTCACGGTGTCAGTGGGCGTGGCGACGATCGTGCCGACGCAGCTCGATGCGATCGACAACCTGTTCGTGTGCGCGGACCGGGCCATGTATGCGGCCAAGGCCGGGGGGCGCAATCGGGTGGAGTCGACCATCGTCGGGGCGGCGTGGGACGTGGTGCAGGACGCTGCGGTGTATTGAGAATCGGGACCCGCGCGGTCAGCGGCGTCGACGGCTTCGAACTGCGCCATACCGGCTTCGGCGACGCACGAGGCGAACCCGGGCATTTCAGCCTGGGCTACGCCATCTGGGCCAACTATCGGTCCATCGTCTACCGTGGCAAGGTGTACCGGCGCAGGGGCTCGCCCCGCGCTACATCGTCGAAGAGTCCGCCCTCGACCCCGCACCGACGGCAGGCACGTCTTCCAGACCGAGCTGCACACGCCGGTCGACCAGGCCCCGACGATCGTGCTGAGGCGCTTGCGCCTCAGTAAAACCGCGTCGGGCCACATCGACCTGCAAGTCGACATCCACTACGGGGCGGCCACTGATCGCCCTGGCAAACCCATGTCTGCGTAACGATTTCGGGCGACCATTCAGACAGGGTTGAACTGATCCGCAACCGCCGTTTGGCGGAAGAACCGCTCCACTTCGGCTGCCGGGTAGTGCGAGAACCGGGCCGTGCGCAGATGGGGGCACTGCTCCAGCGGGACGAGCGACTTGTCGGGCGGGCAGATGCCAAGGAGTTCCAGATGGGCGAGCGCCGGCAGTGCCGCCAGCGGTTCGAGCGAGCGGACGGTCGTCGTCTTGCCGGAAGCGTCCCAGCTCGGCAGCGTCGACAAGGATAACGACGTCAGCTGCGTCAGCCCGGCCAATGGTTCGATATCGCTGACCTTTGGCATATGCATGATACGCAGATGGCGCAGCTGTTCGAGCCGTCCGAGGAACTCGAGCGACGCATCGGGAAACGTGGCGATCACGAGTCGTTCCAGGTGGCGCAGCCCGGCCAGCGGTGCGAGACTCGCATACCGGCAATGCCATATCGTTGCCTGGCGCACGGCATCGGGATCGGCAACGGATGGGAATGTGCGGGCCGGGTCCCGCATCAACTCGAGGTGGTCCATCACGACGCAAGCGCTTGTACATAGTTGCGCTTTGTGGTCTCGCACAAGGTGCACAGCATTGCAGCCATTCGATCATTCATGCCAGCGATCGTCCCAGTGAATTCCTCATACGCTGCAATCAGTTTTTCGTACTTTGTCTTTGCGGTAGTCATCATCGCTCAGGATACCCCGTAATCTCCGCAATCTCCCGATACAACGGCTGCAACTGCCGATACATCTTCAGATAGACCTGCCGGTACAGCCGATCGTACACGTCGCGGTGCGCCGGCACGGGCTCGAACACGCGCCCCACCCGCGTCATCGCCCCGATCGCCGTCGCGAAGTCGCGGTGCAGGCCCAGGCCCACCGCCGCGTCGATGGCGGCCCCCAGGCCCGACGTCTCGTAGACGTGCGGCCGCGCCGTCGGCAGGCCGAAGATGTCGGCCGTCAGCTGCATCGCGCAATCGCTCTGCGAACCGCCGCCGGACACGCGCAGTTCCGTGATCGCCACGCCGCTTCTCTTCTCGATGCGCTCCTTCCCTTCGCGCAGCGCGTACGCGAGGCCTTCCAGGATCGCGCGGTACACGTGCGCCCGCGTGTGCACGTCGCCGAAGCCGACGATGGCCCCCTTTGCCTCGCGGCCCGGCACGCGGATGCCGGGCGTCCAGTACGGCTGCAGCATCAGGCCCATCGAACCCGGCGGGACGGAACTCGCCAGCTGGTCGAACAGCTGCTCGGGAGCGACGTCTTCCGCCAGCGCGCGCTGCTGCTCGCGGTGGCCGAACTGCTCCTTGAACCAGTTGACCATCCAGTAGCCGCGGAATACCTGCACCTCGCTGCTGTACGCGCCGGGAATCGCGGCCGGATACGGCGGTAAAAACGGCGTCACCTCGACGTAGCGCGTCCCCGTCGTGTTGATGGTGGCCGTCGTGCCGTAGCTAAGGCACCCCACGTGCGGCTCGCGGCAGCCGGCGCCGATCACTTCGCAGGCTTTGTCGGCCGCCGCGGCCAGCAGCGGCGTGCCGGCCGGGATGCCGGTGGCGTCGGATGCGTCCCGCCCGATCTCGCCCAGGTGGTCGCCCGGCTCGACGAGTTCCGGCAGCATGCGCGGCTCGACGGCCAGCGCCTGCCACTTCCAGTCGCGCGGACCGGCCCAGCGGCGGCGCTTGTAATCGAACGGGATGTAGGCGACCTGCGAGCCGGACGAATCCGCGAAGCGCCCGCACAGCCGCCAGTTCAGGTAGCCGGACAGCAGCAGGAATTTGTCGGTCGCCGCCCACACGTCCGGCTCGTGCGCGCGGATCCAGTTGATCTCCGCTTCGCCGCGAAAATAATCGATGGTGCCGTCCACGCGCGCCAGCTTGAACGCCGTGCGCCACCCCCACGAGATCGGCGGCACGGTGTCCGTGTGACGCTGGTCCAGCCACGTGATCGCGGGCCGCAGCGGCCGGCCGTTGCGGTCCAGGTTGACGACGGTGCCGCGCTGCGTCGTCACGGCCACGCCCGCGATGGAGTCGCGGCGGACGCCCGGCTGCGTCCACAGGCCCTGGCATGCGCGGCACAGCGCCTGCCAGTAATCTTCCGGATCGTGCTCGGCCCAGCCGGGCTGCGTGGAAAAATACGGGTCCAGCATCACCTGCGATTTGGCGACGATGTTTCCGGCGAGGTCGAACAGCAAAGCGCGCACGCTCTGGGTGCCGTTGTCGATGGCGAGGATCGTCGTCGTATCAGTCTTCATGTGGCAAACCGTGGTGAGTGGTCCAGTGCTCGCGATAGGCCGCGTCTTCCCGCGCCCAGCGCGCATCGTCCCAGCCGAGTTCCGGCTGGCAGATGGCGCGGATGCGCTCCATATGCGCCGTGCCGCCGTCGCGCAGCAACAGGCCGAGGCGCGTACGGCGCAGCAGCAGGTCGTCCAGGTGGTGCACCGCTTCGCAGCGCGCGGCCCAGCGCAGCTCGGCCCACGCCGTTTCCGTGCCGGGAATGCGTGCCAGTTCGCCCGGCAGCGCGGCATCCAGCAGGGCAGCCGCACACGCGCCATAACGGCCGTGGAGGCGCCGCGGCGCACCCGCGCCGACCTGCGGCACAGGCGCAAACACGGCGCAGGCATCGAGCGGATCGTCCCAGCCGGGCAGTTGCTCCTTCACGAGCCGCAGCGCGTCGAGCGCGATGGCACGGAACGTCGTCAGCTTGCCGCCGGCAATCGCAACGAGACCGGCCGAACTCCACGCGACATGCTCCCGCCCCTCCTGCGACGGCGCCCCGCCCTCCTTGCCCGCAATGACGGGGCGCACACCCGCGTAAGTCGACACGATGTCCCTGTCGGTTAGTTGCAGGCTGGGGAACTGCGCCTGCAACGCCATCATCAGGTAATCGACTTCCGCGCGCGTGATGCGGGCCGCGCGGTCCATGCTCTCCGCGTGGTCGAGGTCCGTCGTGCCGACCAGCGTCGCACCTTCCCACGGAAACGCGAACACGGGCCGGCCGTCGTGCGGATGCATCAGGCTGACGGCGCGCGCCAGCGGCAACCGCCACGCGGGCAGCACGAGATGGCTGCCGCGCAGCGGACGCAGGCGGGGGCCGCCACCGTGCAGAGGCCCCGACCACGCGCCTGTCGCATCGACGACGACCCGGGCGCGCACCTCGTAGTCCGTACCGTCGCCGGCGAGCAGCGCCCCGCACACGCGGTCGCCGGAGCGGAGCAGCTCGCGCGCGCCAAGATAGTTGACGGCCGCCGCGCCATGATCGAGCGCTTCGCGCAGCACACGGAGCACGAGACGGGCGTCGTCCGTGCGGGCGTCCGTATAGACGATGCCGCCCGCGAGGCCGTCCCGCTTCACGTTCGGCGCCGCCATCAGGAAGTCGTCGGCATCGAGCCAGTGCCGTTCGCGCCGGCCCGCCATCACGTCATAGATCGCGAGGCCGGCCAGGAAGCTGCGCCGGCCGCGCGCGCCATCGTACTGCGCGAACGCGAAGCCCTGCGGTTCGACGAGACCGGGCGCGCAGGCGAGCAGCATCTCGCGCTCGCGCACGGATTCCGCCGTCAGCCGTACGTGGCCATCCTTCAGGTAGCGCAGGCCGCCGTGCACGAGTTTCGACGAACGGCTCGACGTGCCCCACGCGAAATCGCGGCGCTCGACGAGCAGCGCCTTGAGTCCGCGACGCGCAGCTTCCAGCAGCACGCCGGCACCGCTGATGCCGCCGCCGATCACGAGCACGTCCCAGTCGCGCGCCAGCACGTCCCCGAGGCCCGCGCGGCCGCCTTGCCGCCACAGCGCGGAGAACGCGCCGCTCACGGCGTCACCAGCTTGCCCGGGTTCATGCGGCCGTCCGGGTCGAATTCGCGGAACAAGGTGCGCAGCGCGGCCATGCCCAGCGCTCCCTTTTCGTGCGCGAGCCACGGCGCGTGGTCGCGGCCCACGCCGTGCTGGTGGCTGATCGTGCCGCCGCTCGCGACGATCGTCTCGGACACGGCCGTCTTCAACAGCCGCCAGCGCGCGAGGTCGGCGTCGTAATCACCGGCGAGCCGCCAGATGAACGTCGAGTAGACACTCGCGCCCTGCGGATACAGGTGCGAGAGATGCGTGTACGCGTGCACCCTTTCGCCGTCGCGCGCGAGCGCATCGTGCGCGGCCCGTTCGATGGCGTGCATGGCGGGCGTGACGCGGGGCCAGTCCAGCGCCGTCTCCACCGTATCGATCGCATAGCCGTGCGCCCACGCGCTGTTGCGCAGGTAGACGTTGCGGAAGCGGTTGCGCTTCCACCGCTCGCCGAGTCCCCGGCCGACGTGCACGCCGCCATCGCGCCGCGCCAGAGACAACGCGGCCTTCAGGGCGGCGCGCGCCTGCGTTTTTTCTCCGCTCGCGCCCACGAGCAGCATGCATTTATCAGAGCCCGCGCCGCGCAGCTTCAGCCACGCTTCCAGCAGCGCCACCTGGCGGCCATGGCCGGCCAGGGTGAGCATCGTCGCCGTCTCCACGGCGTTCGACAGGCGCAGCATCGACAGGCCCAATCGCGCCTGCACGATGGTGCGCACGGCCTGTTCGGCCGCCGTCCAGTCGGGGAAGAACACCGCGTGGAACGCTTCGTAGTCCGGCAGGCGGCTGATGCGCACCGTGGCTTCCGTCAGGATGCCGAGCCGCCCTTCCGACCCGAGCACCAGCTCGCGCAGGTCCGGGCCGGCGGCGGAGGCGGGAAAGGTCGGGATGGCGAGCGGACCGGCGGGCGTCTCCACGCGGCCGCCGGCGAACAGCTGTTCGATGCGGCCGTAGCGCAGCGATTGCTGGCCGGACGAGCGCGTGACGACCCAGCCGCCCAGGGTCGAATAATCGAACGATTGCGGGAAGTGACCGAGCGTGCAGCCGTGTGCGCGCAGCTGCGCTTCCAGGTCCGGCCCGGCCACGCCGGCTTCGAACACGGCCAGCTGTGCATCCGCATCGATGGACACGAGCGAGCGCATGCGCGCCATGTCGATGCACAGGGTCGGCCGCGCGCCGACGGCGTCCAGGTGCCCGGCGACGCTCGTGCCGCCGCCGTACGGGACGACGGCCGCGTCATGGTCCGCGGCCCAGCGCAGCAAGGTGCGCACGTCGGCACCGCTTTCCGGAAACGCGACGGCATCCGGCGCCGTGCCGATGCGGCCGTAGCGCAGGCGCAACCAGTCCTGCAGGCTCTGGCCCGCCGCGTGCATCAGGCGGGCTGGCGGCGTCGCATCGACCAGCGGATGCGCCGGCAGCCTGCCCGGCGGCAGCGAAGCGCACAGCGTGTCGAACGCCGCGTCGCGCGGGGCCGTACCCGCGCCGATCTGCCCCCGCAGGAAATCCAGCGCGGACTCGCCCAGCGCCACCTCGATCGTATCGTCTCCCCAGCCGTTCCAGCGTCGCATCGATGCTTTCTCCGTATTTATTATGCGGCTATACTGCCTTGCGTCATCACGACCGTATTGCGGATTCATGCCAAGCGCTTGTTCGAACATGCCAGCCACGCCGCCGAGAGTCACCGCGGCCTATCTGCAGCCGCTGCTGGAGACGGCGGCCGCGCGCGGCATCGACGCCGCCGCGCTGGCGTCGGAGGCCGGTCTCGCCGCCATCGCGCCGGATCCGCTGCCGGCCGCCGACTACATCGCCCTGCTCGACGCGGGCAGCCGCCTCGCTGGCGATCCGCATTTCGGCCTGCACGTCGGCGAGCGCGTGCGGCCCGGCACGTACAGCGTGTACGGCCTCGTGCTGCTGGCCTGCCGCGACATCGGCCAGGCGCTCGATCAGACGCAGCGCTACGAACAGCTGGCACACGACCTCGGACGCTCGTGCCTGGAGCCGGGCGGCGCCCTCGCCCGCTACACGTGGACGAGCCACTATCCGCATGCGAGCCGCCACCTGGCGGAAAGCGTGTTCGCGGGCATCCGTACGTTCGGGTCGTGGCTCGCGGGCCGGCCGCTCGCGCCGCACGCCCTCGCCTTCGCGCATGCGCGTCCACTTGACGCCGACCCGGCCGAATACGCGCGCGTGCTCGGCACGATGCCGGACTTCGGCGCGCCCGCGCACACCGCCGACTTCGACGCGGCCCTCCTCGCGCTGCCGCTGCCCGCCGCGGACACCGGCATGTACCCGTTGCTGCAGCAGCACGCCGAACGCCTGCTGCGCGAACGGGCGCAGGCCACCAATGACATCGTCGCGCAGGCGCATGCGGCCATCGTCGAGACTCTTGCGCGCGAGTCGGTGCGGCTGGCCGGCATCGCCGCCGCGCTGGATATGTCGCCGCGCACCCTGCAGCGCAAGCTGGCCGACGCGGGCGCGACGTTCCAGCAGGTGCTCGACGCCGCGCGCTACGCACTTGCGATGGATTACCTGCGCCAGGACGGCCTGTCGCTCGTCGACATCGCCTTCCTCCTCGGCTTCCAGGAACAGAGCGCCTTTACGCACGCGTTCCGCGAATGGTCGGGGATGAATCCCGGCGCGTGGCGCGAGCGCGCGGCCGGTAAAACATAGGGGGCGATCAGCGCTTGCGCGCCCGCGCGCGCAGGTCGTCCAGCGCGGGCACGATGGCGAGGCCGCACAGCAGCAATGCCAGCGGTACCGTCGCCACGTAGCCGAGGATCTTGAAGCCGAGCGCGCCCGCCACGCCGCCGCAGAAGAAGGATCCCAGCAGGCCGCACAGCACCGCGAGACGCTCGTGGTTCGCGGCCACGCGCGGGCGCGCCGCCTCGTCGGCGTTCCAGTACAGGAGTTTTCCCAGCTCGATGCCGATGTCGGTGACGATGCCCGTCATGTGCGTGGTGCGAATCTCCGCGTGCGACAGCTTGGTCACGAGCGCGTTCTGCAGGCCCATCGTGAAGCACAGCAGCATCACGGTCGCCGGCACGAACAGGCCCTGCATGCTGGACAGCTGCGCGCCCAGCACGCCGAACGCGAGCAGCAGCAGCGCTTCGCACAGCAGCGGCAACGCGTATTCGCTGGCCAGCGCGCGGCGCCGGCCGTAGTTGACGAGCAGCGCCGTCGTGGCCGCGCCCAGCAGGAAGCAGACGATGGCGCCGAGCGCGTCGAGCACGAGATCGCCGGCGCCCAGCGCGAGGTTGTCGGCGGCCGACGACACGATGCCCGTCATGTGCGACGTGTACTGGTGCACGGCGAGGAAGCCGCCGGCGTTCATGGCCCCGGCCACGCCGGCCAGCGCGTAGCCGAGATGGCGGTTGGCGCGCGCGCTGCGCGCCTGGGCGGTCAGGGTGCGGACATAGTCGACGGAGCGCTGCATGATGATGGGTCCGGTTAGGATTCCTTACGTCAATACTAACGCAGGCCGGGGCACGTGGCTATAATTGCCCTTCTCATCTCGAATATCGCCAGGAAAACACATCGCCGTGAACCCACATCTCGACCGCCTGCACCCGTACCCGTTCGAAAAGCTGCGCCAGCTGTTCGCCGGCGTCACGCCGAATCCAGACTACAAGCCCATCAGCCTCGGTATCGGCGAGCCGAAACATCCGACGCCCGCGTTCATCCAGAGAGCGCTGACGCATGCGATGGCCGGCCTCGCCACGTATCCGACGACGCATGGCAACGAGCCGCTGCGCACCGCGATCGCCGGCTGGCTGGAGCGCCGCTACGGGATTCCGGCGCTGGATGCGGCCACGATGGTGCTGCCGGTGAACGGGTCGCGCGAGGCGCTGTTCGCGATCGCGCAGACCGTGATCGATCCGCGCAAGCCGGGCGCGCTCGTCGTCAGCCCGAACCCGTTCTACCAGATCTACGAAGGCGCGGCCTACCTGGCGGGCGCCGAGCCGTATTTCGTGAATTCCCAGCCGGCCCGCAACTTCGCCTGCGATTACTCCAGCGTGCCGGACGACGTGTGGGCGCGCGTCCAACTGCTGTACCTCTGCTCCCCGGGCAACCCGACGGGCGCCGTGCTGTCGCTGGACGACTGGCGCGAGCTGTTCGCGCTGTCCGACCGCCACGGCTTCGTCATCGCGGCCGACGAGTGCTATTCCGAGATTTATTTCGGCGCCACCCCGCCGCTGGGCGCGCTGGAAGCGGCGCACCAGCTGGGCCGCAGCGAAGGCGCGCATCCGTACGCGAACCTGATGGTGTTCTCGAGCCTCTCCAAGCGCTCGAACGTGCCGGGCATGCGCTCGGGCTTCGTCGCCGGCGATCCGGAACTGATGAAGAAATTCCTGCTGTACCGCACCTACTGCGGCGGCGCGATGTCGCCGCCGGTGCAGGCCGCGTCGATCGCCGCGTGGAACGACGAAGGCCACGTACAGGAGAACCGCACCCTGTACAAGGAAAAGTTCACTCTCATCACCCCGCTCTTGAAGCAGGTGATGGATGTCGAGCTGCCGGACGCCGGCTTCTACCTGTGGGCCGACGTGCGCCGCACGGGCCTGTCGGACACGGAGTTCGCACGCGGCCTGTACGCCGAATATAATGTGACGGTTTTGCCCGGCAGTTACCTGGCGCGCGACGCGCACGGCAGCAACCCGGGCCGCAACCGCATCCGCATGGCGCTCGTCGCCGAAGTGGACGAAGGACTGGAAGCGGCGAACCGCATCGTCCAGTTCTGCAACGATCTCAAGGCTTCCTGAAACACCACCTGTATAGACCATTATCATGACCCAACAACTCCAGACCATCATCGACACCGCGTGGGAACAGCGCGCAGACATCAGCCCGACCAGCGCCAGCGCCGAAGTGCGCGACGCCGTCGCCCACGTGCTGGCCGGCCTTGACGACGGCAGCATGCGCGTCGCCCAGAAGGACACCGGCAGCTGGGTCGTGAACCAGTGGATCAAGAAGGCCGTCCTGCTGTCGTTCCGCCTCGAGAACAACGTGCCCGTCGAAGGCGGCGGCATGCAGTTCTACGACAAAGTGCCGACCAAGTTCGCCAACTACTCGGCCGAAGACTTCGCCAAGGGCGGCTTCCGCGTCGTCCCGCCGGCTGTCGCCCGCCGCGGCTCGTTCATCGGCAAGAACGTCGTGCTGATGCCGTCGTACGTGAACATCGGCGCCTACGTCGACGAAGGCGCGATGGTCGACACGTGGGCCACCGTCGGTTCCTGCGCCCAGATCGGCAAGAACGTCCACCTGTCGGGCGGCGTGGGCATCGGCGGCGTGCTGGAACCGATGCAGGCCAACCCGACCATCATCGAAGACAACTGCTTCATCGGCGCCCGCTCGGAGATCGTGGAAGGCGTCATCGTCGAAGAGAACTCGGTGATCTCGATGGGCGTGTACATCGGCCAGTCGACGAAGATCTACAACCGCGAGACCGGTGAAGTGAGCTATGGCCGCATCCCGGCCGGTTCCGTCGTCGTGTCGGGCAGCCTGCCGTCGCCGGATGGCAAGTACAGCCTGTACTGCGCGGTGATCGTCAAGCAGGTCGATGCGAAGACCCGTGCGAAGACGGGTATCAACGAGCTGCTGCGCGGCGTTTAATCGTTGCACTAAAAACCGTCATTCCCGCGCAGGCGGGAATCCAAGCTGAGGCACCGAAGCCGCATTCTTCGAACTGTCGCAAACAGCACGACAGTGTGGTTTCTGATACTCAGCATGGGTTCCCGCTTTCGCGGGAACGACGTATCAGGGCCACCGATTGGCGGCCCCTCAGGTTAGAATCCCTTAACCGCAAATAATTACCGCGAAGCAAGGGAGAGACCGCCATGATGATGGAACGCCTGTTCCAATTGATGAAGGAAAAGAACGCGTCCGATATGTTCTTCGCGGTCAATTCCCCAGTCCACATCAAGATCAACGGGAACCTTATCCCGATCAACCAGAACAAGCTCGAGCCCGAGAACATCCGCGTCCTGCTGTCCGAAATCGCGTCGCCGGAGCAAATGGAAGAGCTGGACCGCGACAACGAACTCAACATGGGCATCTCGGTCGCCAACCTGGGCCGCTTCCGCCTGTCCGCCTTTCGCCAGCGCGGCAGCATCTCCGCCGTGTTCCGTTTCGTTCCCGCCACGATTCCGCCGCTGGCCGAACTGGGCCTGCCGTCCGTGCTGTCCGAGCTGATCATGGAGAAGCGCGGCCTGCTGCTGATCGTCGGCGCGACCGGCTCCGGCAAGTCGACGACGATCGCGTCCATGCTCGACCACCGCAACGAGCAGCGCCACGGCCACATCCTCACGCTGGAAGATCCGATCGAGTACCTGTTCAAGAACAAGAAATCGATCGTGAACCAGCGCGAGATCGGCAGCGACGCGAAGAGCTTCGACGTCGCCCTGCGCAATTCGATGCGCCAGGCGCCGGACTGCATCCTGATCGGCGAGATCCGCGACAAGGAAACGATGGCCGCCGCCCTCGCCTACGCCCAGTCCGGCCACCTCGTGCTGGCGACCCTGCACGCGAACAACAGCTACAACGCGCTGAACCGCATCATCAGCTTCTACCCGATCGAGAACCGCCCCGCCCTGCTGCAGGACCTGTCGTCCGCCGTCAAGGCGATCGTGTCGCAGCGCCTCGTGCGCGCCAAGGCCGGCGGGCAACGCCACGCGGCCGTGGAAATCATGGTCAACACGCGCTACGTCGCGGACCTGATCGAAAAGGGCGAGATCGGCCAGATCAAGGAAGCGATGGACAAGAGCCTGTCGCCGGGCTCGCAATCGTTCGAGAAGGCACTCTTGGAGCTCGTGCAGGCGGACCTGATCACGCAGGAGGAGGCGCTCGCCAATGCCGACTCGGCCACGAATTTGCTCTGGCTGATCAACAATGGGCCGGACAGCAAGGCGAAAGAAGAGGAAGCGCCCAAGCCGGCCGAGCCGGATGGGCCGTCGTTCACGGAATTTACGCTGGATAGTTGACTTGACTGACCGCCCTGCCTGTTACGCACGGCCACGATGCATTTCCTTATCGCACTCCTGTTTGGTCTTCTCATATTGTCGTCCTCGAATGCGCATGCCGTGCCCAATTCGCGCTGCGCCAGCGATGACTTCCTGCTGCATCGCGATACCCTCAAGGCTGCCAAGGTGACCTTGCCGGTGTTCGCCCACTTCTGCTATCGCGACAATAGCGGCGACTACGTGGTGTACCTGACCGAAAGCGGCGACCGTCGCTACGATGGCGAAACCTTGTCGAGCAAAATCGGCGCGTACTTGTTCAAAATAAATGCTGGCCCGACCCTGGCGGCCAGGGGCACAGTCAACGATAGCGCACCGGAAGGGATGGCCGGTGTGCAATGGTGGACCAAGCTGACCGAGTTGAACGATATCGACGGCGATGGCCTGGTCGATCCGGTCCTGGTTTACCGCTTCTACGACAGCGACAACGGCAAGATGCTGAGCGACCCCTATGAAGGCCGGCTGAAGATGATCGCTTTTCACCGTGACGCGAAAGTCGCCGTCCGGGCCATCACAGGCGACCTGGACCTGCAACGCTCGACCACTGCCAGCGCATCCTACTTCAAGCTGCCACCCGTTCTGCAAACGCATCTGGTGCGCAAGATGAAGCGGATGTATGACGAAAATCAGTTTGGATTCGACAACAGCCACGCCTTCAAGCCGCAGAAGTAAGTCGCCCTCGCATCCCGCATAACCGAATTCCGCTCACGCGCGCGTCATGCGCAGCTCACACGCCCGGATCGGCCGGCCGCCCACGACCATGTTGCCCTTGCCGACATACGACGTCGCGCCAGGTGCGAACGCACCGCTCACGCCCAATCCCCAGCTGCGCGCCGGGTCGGCGACGCGATTGCCAGTGCCCCGCAGTTCCAGCTGATCGCCCCGCACTTCGCCGGCCAGCGTTTCCTCGACGTCGGCCGTCTTGCGGTGCGCGCGCACCGACGGCCCCTGCACGTCGACGCTGAATTTCGCCTCGTAGGCCGCCGCGTTCGGGCCGCTGTCGTTGCGGGCGCCGCAGGCCATGGTCCCTGTCCAGGCGACGGTCTCCGCGGCCGGTGCCGGTGCCGACGCAGCCGCCGCGACGGCCGACGCAGCCGCCTCGCGCATGGCGAACATGTCGCGCTTGAACTGGGCGGCACACGTCGCGACAGACGCGGCGATCGTCGCCTTCAGCCGCGCCGCGCCGCCTGCCAGCAGCTCGTCGTAGGTCGGCGCGCCGGCATTCGTCCCGGGTTCGACCTTGCACGACGCTTCGGCCAGCACCCTGGCCGTGTCGGCATCGATCAGGCGTGCCACGGCCGCATAGGGTACCTGGTAGTGCGTCCAGTCGGTCGGAAAATAGGTGACGTGCCACATGCGCGTTTCGACGTCGAGCACGAAGCGCGCCTTGCCCTTCGCCTGCGCGGCGATGCGTTCCACGTCGTTCGTCTCGACCGCCACCGGTGCGGCGGACTGCGCCCCCTGGGTGTCGCGCAGGGCGATGACCAGTTCTTGCGCGATGGCATCGGCCGGGTTCGGCAAACCGTTGGCGGTCGCGATCTTGTTGCCCTCGTCTACGCCTGCGAGGCCGCCCAGGGCACCGAACATCATGTTACCGGCCTTGAGCACGGCGAAACCCGGCCGCGGCCGCGACGTGACGGCCACGCTCTGGTTGCGCACAGCCGTCAGGCCGGCCGTATCGAGCGAACGCGGCGCGGGTGTCGTTGCACAACCGGCCAATAGCGCGAGCGAACAGGCGGGAAGGAAAATGCGCATTGGATTTCCATGTATTGACAGAAGCGCATCATCTTACGGAAATGTTAATTCCTTGTCTAACCAATCAACATAACGCCGCCCTGCCGCCGCCATTGCTAAACTAGGCATCGGATAGCCGGCCTGTGCTATCCTTCCCGCCTTCCGAAATCGCAACACCCACCCCGTCATGAAAAAGACCCTCTACGGTATTCCCAACTGCGACACCGTCAAAAAGGCCCGCACCTGGCTCGCCGACAACGGCCAGGAATTCGATTTCCACGACTTCAAGAAACAGGGCCTGGACCGCGCCACCGTCGCGCGCTGGCTCGAGCAGATCGATTGGGAAACGCTGGTCAACCGCAAGGGCACCACGTGGCGCAAGCTGACCGACGAGCGCCGCGCGCAGGTCGTCGACAAGGCCAGCGCCCTCGACCTGATGCTGGAGAATCCGTCCGTCATCAAGCGTCCCGTGCTGGAAGGCGGCGGCCGCGTGTCCGTCGGCTTTTCCGCGGACCAGTACGAACACCTGTTCGGGGACTGGCCGGCATGAAACCGTCCCGCACCCAGTTGCTGACGGAAGAGCTGATTGCGCTCGATTCCGTCACGCCGCAGGATAAAGGCTGCCAGCAGAAGCTGCAGGCCCTGCTGGCGCCGCTCGGCTTCCGCTGCGAGACGATCGAATCGAACGGCGTGACGAACCTGTGGGCCCGCCGCGGCGATGCGTCGCCCGTGTTCGTGTTCGCCGGCCACACGGACGTCGTGCCGACCGGTCCCGCGAACCAGTGGGCGTCGCAACCGTTCGTGCCGACGCGGCGCGACGGCAAGCTGTACGGCCGCGGCGCGTCGGACATGAAGACGTCGATCGCCGCCATGGTCGTCGCCGTCGAGGAATTCGTCGCCGCGCATCCGGACCATATGGGCTCGATCGCATTCCTGCTCACGTCCGACGAGGAAGGTCCCGCCACGGACGGCACCGTCATCGTCTGCGACCTGCTGGAAGAACGGGGCGAGACGATCGATTACTGCCTCGTGGGCGAGCCGACGTCCAGCCACGTGCTGGGCGACATGATCAAGAACGGCCGCCGCGGCTCGCTGTCCGGCTGCCTCGTCGTCAAGGGCGTGCAGGGCCACATCGCCTACCCGCACCTGGCGCGCAACCCGATCCACCAGGCGGCGCCGGCGCTGGCTGAGCTCGCTGCTGAGAAATGGGATGAGGGTAACGAATACTTCCCGCCGACGAGCTGGCAGGTGTCCAATATCGCGGCCGGCACCGGGGCGACGAACGTGATCCCGGGCGAAATGAAGGTCGACTTCAATTTCCGCTTTTCCACCGCCAGCACGGCCGAGAGCCTGCAGGCGCGCGTCCACGCGATCCTCGACCGCCACGGCCTCGACTACGACCTGAAATGGACGCTGTCCGGCCACCCGTTCCTCACGCCGAAAGGCACGCTGTCGGACGCGATCTGCGGCTCGATCAAGCAGGAACTGGGCGTGACGACGGAATTGTCGACCACGGGTGGCACGTCGGACGGCCGCTTCATCGCCCGCATCTGCCCCCAGGTGATAGAATTCGGGCCACCCAACGACAGCATCCACAAGATCGACGAGCACATCGAAGTGCGTTACATCGATCCGCTCAAGAACATCTACCGGCGTACGCTGGAGCGATTGCTGACCATCCCGCCGTCCGCGGCATAACGACGAGACCTGGCCATGACCACGACCCATTTCTGCACGCCCCGCGACCTGCTGCGCTACGCCGTGACCCGTTTCAACGGCGCGAAGCTGTTCTTCGGCCATGGCAGCGCCGAAGCGTTCGACGAGGCCGCCTACCTGATCCTGCACACCCTGAAGCTGCCGCTGGACAAGCTCGAGCCCTTCCTCGACGCCCGCCTGCTGCCGGAAGAAATCCTGCAGGTGATGGCCGTCATCGAGCGCCGCGTCAACGAACGCGTGCCGGCCGCCTACATCACCAATGAGGCTTGGCTGGGCAGCTACAACTTCTACGTCGACGAACGCGTGCTCGTCCCGCGCTCGTTCATCGCCGAGCTGATCCCGAACCTGTTCAGCCCGTGGGTGGCCGATCCGGAAGGCGTCGAGAACGTGCTCGAACTGTGCACCGGTTCCGGCTGCCTGGCGATCATGCTGGCGGACGCGTTCCCGAATGCGGTCGTCGACGCCGTCGACATCTCGAAGGACGCACTGGCCGTGGCCGAGCGCAACATCCGCGACTACAAGCTGGAAGGCCGCGTGAACCCGATCGAGTCCGACCTGTACCAGCACGTGCCGTTCAAGAAGTACGACCTGATCGTGACCAATCCGCCGTACGTGAACAGCGATTCGATGGGCAAGCTGCCGCCGGAGTACCTGCGCGAGCCGCAGATCGCCCTCGCCGGCGGCGAAGACGGCATGGACCTCGTGCGCAAGATCGTCGACGGCGCAGCCGAGCGCCTGAGCCCGGAAGGCGTGCTGATCGTCGAGATCGGCAACGAGCGCGAGTACGCGGAAGCGGCGTTCGGACACCTGGGCCTCACGTGGCTGACCACGAGCCAGGGCGACGATGCGGTGTTTCTGCTGACGGCGGAACAACTCGCCAAATAAGAAAGCACCGTCGTTCCCGGACTAGCCGTCCGCCTTGGCGGGAACCCATACTGAGTCGGCATTTTGATGCTCAGCATGGGTTCCCGCTTCCGCGGGAACGACGTTTTTACGGTAGCTATTGAAATGATCCGATTCTCCAACGTCAGCCTGATGCGCGGCACGAAACCGCTGCTGGAAGACGCCGACCTTACCCTCAATCCCGGCGACAAGATCGGCCTGATCGGCGCGAACGGCGCCGGCAAATCCAGCCTGTTCGCGATGCTGCGCAACGAGCTGCATCCGGACCAGGGGGCGATCGACTTCCCCGCGCGCTGGCGCATGGCCTACGTGGCGCAGGAGACCCCGGCGCTGGACCGTCCCGCCATCGAGTACGCCATCGACGGCGACGCCCACCTGCGCACCCTGCAGGCCGAGCTGGACCGCCTGGAAGCCCTGCCCCACACGACGGAGAACGGCATCGCCATCGGCCACGTCCACTCGGGGCTGGCCGATGCGGACGCGTACACGGTGCAGTCCCGTGCCGAGCAACTGCTGCTGGGCCTGGGATTCTCGCTGGACCAGATGCGCCAGCCCGTCGCCAGCTTCTCGGGCGGCTGGCGCATGCGCCTGAACCTGGCGCAGGCGCTGATGTGCCCGTCCGACCTGCTGCTGCTGGACGAGCCGACCAACCACCTGGACCTCGACGCCATCATCTGGCTCGAGGACTGGCTGAAGCGCTACACGGGCACGCTGATCATCATCTCGCACGACCGCGATTTCCTCGACGAGATCGTGAACGTCATCGTGCACATCGACGAGCGCAAGCTGAAACGCTACTCGGGCAACTACTCGGCGTTCGAGCGCCAGCGCGCCGCGCACCTCGTGCTGGCTGCCGCCGCGTACGAAAAGCAGCAGCGCACGCGCGCCCACCTGCAATCGTTCGTCGACCGCTTCAAGGCCAAGGCGACGAAAGCCCGCCAGGCGCAGAGCCGCATGAAGGCGCTGGCGAAGATGGAAGAACTGGCGCCGCTGCGCGCCGCGGCCGAGTTCTCGTTCGAATTCCGCGACCCGGTCTCGGCGCCGAATCCACTGCTCGTAATGGAAGACGTCGACGCCGGCTATCCGCTGCTCGACGCGCACGGCGACAAGGTCGGCGGCAAGACCATCGTCCACAAGGTGAATTTCTCCCTGCAGACGGGCCAGCGCATCGGCCTCCTCGGCGTGAACGGCGCCGGTAAATCGACGCTGATCAAGACCGTGGCCGGCGACCTCGCGCCGCTGGCCGGCACGGCCACGCTGGGCAAGGGTCTGGTCATCGGCTACTTCGCCCAGCACCAGGTCGAGATGCTGCGCCACGACGAATCGCCGCTGTGGCACCTGCAAAAGATCGCGCCGACCACACGCGAGCAGGAACTGCGCAACTTCCTCGGCGGCTTCAACTTCCCGGGCGATATGGTGACGAGTTCCATCAAGCCGTTCTCCGGCGGCGAGAAGGCACGCCTGGCGCTGGCGCTGATCGTGTGGCAGCGTCCGAACCTGCTGCTGCTGGACGAACCGACCAACCACCTGGACCTGGAAACGCGCGAGGCGCTCACGCTGGCATTGGCGCAGTTCGAAGGCACGCTCGTCGTCGTCTCGCACGACCGCCACCTGCTGCGCGCGACGACCGACCAGTTCATCATCGTGGCCGACGGCCGCCTGCAGCCGTTCGACGGCGACCTGGACGACTACAAGGACTGGCTGTTCCAGACCAAGCTGAAGGCCGATGCCGGCACGAGCGCACCGCTGCCGTCCTCGGCCCCGGCGGCGCCCATCTCCACCGTCGACCGCAAGGAACAGAAGCGCCTGGAAGCGGAAGAGCGCCAGCGCCTGGCCGCGCTGAAGAAGCCGATCGAAAACCGCATCAAGCGGCTGGAAGAGCAGATGGCCAAGCTGAACGCGAAGAAGGCCGACGTCGACGCCCGGCTGCTGGAGCCGGGCATCTACGAAGCGGACAAGAAGGAAGAGCTGAAGAATCTCGTGGCCGACCAGGCGTTCCTGACGCGGGACCTGGGCAATCTCGAGAACGAGTGGCTGGAGCTGCAGGAGCAGCTGGAAAGTTTGGTAGCCTAGGCGACCTGCCGTGCGCCGTCCTTCTTCGGCCGGCGCACCGACATCAGCCGGTCGATATCGACGAGAATCAACCGCCGCGCCCCCAGCTGTCCGAGCCCGATCAGGTAATCGACCTGCGCCTGGTCCGCGCCGGGCACGGGCGACACCTGCTCGGGCGCCAGCGACACGACGCCCGTCACGCCATCCACGACCATCCCCATCGTGCAGGTCGACAGCCTCAGGATGATCACGTCCGTCATCGGGTCGGGCGCGCCGGGCGACGTGCCGCAGGCGGCGCGCATGTCGACGAGCGGCATGATCACGCCGCGCGAGACGGCCACGCCGCCGATGATCTCGCCGGCCGATGTAAACCGCTCGAGTGCTTTGAGCACCCGAAGTTCCTGCACCTTCGCGACGTCGAGCCCGTACTCGAGGCCGCCGAGCGTAAAACTCAGGAATTGGGTGGTGGTCGTCGTAGTCATGTGCATGGCGGATCCTTTCCTCAAGATCGCCATGCTAAGGCGATGACGACCGGAAATTGTTGAGTACAGTCAACAATGAATGAGACATTTCCTACCTTGCGCTCGGCGCTTACGTCCGTACAATGTTCGGAATTGACCTAAGGGGGATGACGATGTTCCGGTGGCTGCATAGCCTGTTTTCCAGCCCGGCCGCTGCGCCGCCGCAGCCGGTTGCCGAACCTGTACCCGTCCCTGCCCCCGCGCCCGTGGCGGCCGCACCGCAACCGGGCACGGCGCCCGTCTCGTTCGAGCAGCTGGAACGGATCAACGGCGCCTGGAACGCGTGGCTGTTCGACCGCGCCGACGGCGGGCTGGAGCTTTCGGATGCGGAAACGCGCGTCCTGGACGCGCTGGCGGCCATCGCCGGCTCGCAGCAGTCCGGCGCGGCGCTCGTGCGGCGCATGCCGGGGCTCGTCCCGCAACTGCTGCAAAGCCTGCGCAGCGAGACGTTTTCCGGCAGCGCGCTATCGCGCACGATCGCGTCCGATCCCGTGCTGGTCGCAGCCGTCGTCCGCCTCGCGAACAGCTGCTACAAAGGGACGGGCCAATCCATCACGAGCGTCGAACAGGCGGTGATCCTGATCGGCCAGGAAGGCTTGCGCCAGCTGATCACGACGGTCGCGTTCCGGCCCATCATCGACGTGCGTTCGGGGTTTTATACGCGCCGATTGGCGCCGCACCTGTGGGCGCATTCGGAGCGCTGCGCGATCGCCGCGCGCCAGATGGCCGGCGCCGGCATCGAACCGTTCGACGCCTTCCTCGCCGGGCTGCTGCAGAACGTGGGGCTGATCGTCAGCCTGCGCATCATGGACCAGGAAGCGAAGGACGGCGAGAGCCTCGGCTCCGACGTGTTCCTGGCCCAGCTGGCCCGCGACACGCGGCGCCTGTGCGCGAGCATCGCGCGCGAGTGGAATTTTCCGGAGACGGTCAGTACTGCGTTGCTGGAACAGGGCGAGCTGCGGCGCGGCGTGATCATGTCGCCGCTGGGGCGCCTGCTCAAGCTGGCGGATTATCTCGGGAAGGTGCGGATGCTCGTCGAGCAAGGGCTCGTCGACGAGGCGGATGAAGCCTTGTTTGCAGGGCTGCCGCCGGAGGCGGCGCCCTGCTATGCGGCCCTGACGGAGGCCGCGTAGATCAGCGTTTCAGCTTCGCGTCTTCGACGGCCAGCTGCCTGTTCTGCTCATCCAGCCAGGTCTTGAGCGGCGCGAAGTATTCCAGCATCGCCGTCGCATCCATCTTGTCCGACCCCGTCACGGCCTTCAGCGCTTCCGGCCACGGCTTGCTCGTGCCCATCTCCAGCATCTGCTGGAACTTGGCGCCCGCCTTCTGGTTGCCGTAGATCGAGCAGCGGTACAGCGGTCCCGTGTCGCCCGCTTCCTTGCACAGCGCGCGGTGGAACTGGAACTGCAGCACGTGGGCCAGGAAGTAGCGCGCATACGGCGTGTCGCTCGCGACGTGGAACTTGGCGCCGGCATCGAAGCCGCCGTCCGCGATCGGTGCCGGACGAGATACGCCCTGGTACTGCTGCGTCAGCGCCCACCAGGCCTTGTCGTAGTCGGCCGGCTTGACCTGGCCGCCGTAGACCTGCCAGCGCCACTTGTCGACCTTGTACGCGAACGGCATGAACGCGATCTTCTGCAGCGCCGTGTACAGCAGCGGGCCGATCTCCTGCTTCGGATCCGGGTCCGTCTTCATCAGGCCGACCTTCTTCAGGTAGGCCGGCGTGATCGACAGCGCGACCGTGTCGCCGATGGCTTCGTGGAAGCCGTCGTTGGCGCCGTTCTTGAACATCGGCGACTGGTTGCTGTACGCGAGGTCGTAGTACAGGTGGCCCAGCTCGTGGTGGATGACGCGGAAGTCCTCGGCCGTCGGCGTGATGCACATTTTCACGCGCACGTCGTCCTTGCCGTCCAGGTCCCAGGCGGACGCATGGCACACGACTTCGCGGTCGCGCGGCTTGGTCAGCAGCGAGCGTTCCCAGAACGTGGCCGGCAGCTTGCGCATGCCCAGCGACGTGTAGAAGCCTTCGGCATAGCGCGTCATCTCGACGGCGCTCGTCTTGCGCTCTTCCAGCAGCGCGGTCAGGTCTTCACCTTTTTCCAAGCCGGCCGGCTTGAGGATCGGGTACAGGTTGTCCCAGCTCTGCGCCCACATATTGCCCAGCAGGTGGGCCGGGATCGGGCCGTCGGCCGGCACCGCGTCCGGACCGTAGGCCTGGCGCAGCTTGTAGCGCGTGTACGTGTGCAGCGAGTCGTACAGCGGCTTCACCTGCTGCCACAGGCGCTCCATCTCGGCCGAGAAGGCATCCGGCGCCATGTCGTAACGCGAGCGCCACAGCGCGCCCGTATCGGCGTAACCCATCGCGCGGGCGCCCTTGTTCGACAGCTCGACGTACTTCGCATAGTCCTGCTTGTAGGCCGGCGACTGGGCGTGCCAGCCGAGCCAGACTTCCTTCAGGCGCGCGGGGTCGTGGCTCGTGGCCAGCACTTTTTCCAGTTGGCCCAGCGGCATGCACTCGGGTTGGGCCGCGCCTGCCGCCGCCGGCGGACAGTATTTCGCCTTGCCGTAAGCGCCGGTCATGCTGGCCGCAAGGCGCGCATACGCGCCGCGGTCGTCGGCGTTTTCCAGCATCAGCGACTGCTGCATCAGCATCAGCTTGCGGGCGCTCGCTTCCGAGACCTTCAGGCCGTTGTAGCGGCGCGCCTTGAGCGCGATGTCGCCGCTCACGGTCAGGTATTGTTCGTTGGCCTGCGCGGTCAGCGTCTCGGTGTCGAGCGTGATGAAGTTCTCGGCCACCCACTCGGCGCGGCCGGCGTCGAGGCCCAGCTGGTCGAGCTTCTTTTCGGATTCGGCGACGAAGCGCTCTGCTTCGGCCACGGTCGGCTTGCCCTTGCTGTTGGCTGCCTTGGTTGCGGAATGGGCCGGAGCGGCGAATAGCGCGCCGGCGCACATTGCGGCGACCAGCGCGCCGATCGGGCGGCGCTGGAGGATGGGACGCATGGTGTTCAAGGTTTCCCCTCTGTCGGATTGGAGTCGTTATGGGTACGGCCTCGCGGCCGCCCACCAGTATAAACTTTACGCCGACGGGACGGTATCGCTGCTCCACGCGACGCTGCCCGCGTCGCCCATGAACAGCAGCTCGCCCGCCTGCGGCCCGCGCAGGCGCGTGCGGATCTCGCGCGGCGGCCAGCGATACGGCGGTCCGCCGGCGGGGCTGTAGCCGAGGATGCGCACCTGCGTCTCGCCCTGCACCGAGGCGATCGCCACGCTGGAAATGCTGGCGGCGTCGCCGCGCTGGGTTTCCAGGTTCGCGAGCATGGCCCCGCCCTTCTGCTGCTCCGCCTCGGCCGCCTTGATCTTCGTGGAGACGTCGCCGATCGCCTTCAGCGCGGGCGCCACGTCCTGCGCCATCTTCTGGAACTGGCGCGCCTGCTCGGGCGTCAGATTGACCTCGCCCTTGCGCACGCGCGCCGCCAGCATCAGGTAGCGGCGCACGTCCGGCTTGGCCGTCATCGCATCCAGCGCGGCCTTCAGCTGCGCGGCCAGGGTGGCGAACTGCGCGACGCGCTGCGTCACCGCCGCGATCACCTCGTCGATCTGCTGGCCTTCCGCGCACAGCACGGCCACGAGCATCTCGCTCTGCTTGCGCGGCACCGTGCATTCCACCGTCACGCGCCGGCCCGCGAGCGCGCAGCCCTCGGCCACGTTCACGACGACTTCGTCGCCGACGATCTCGCAGTTCACGGCATGATTGACCTCGACCCGCGTGCCCGCGATGACGCAGTTCTCCGCGCGCTCGATGACGATCCTGCCGTCTTCCGCGGACAGCATCGAGGCTGACGCAACGCCGCGCACGTGGATGTCGCCGCGCGCATTGCGGGCGCTGCCGCCCACGAGGTTCGCGCGCACATTGACCGTGCCGCCGCGCGAGACGAGGCTGCCGAACACGTCGCCGTGCACGGTGATGCTGTCGGCCTCGATCACGCGCTTTTCCTGGACTTCGCCGAACTCCTCGTAGTCGCCCGTCAGGCTCAGGTTGCCCGTCGTCTTGGCGCTGACGCCGTCGCGGCTGACGACCTTGTCCTCGACCGAGATCCGGCTCGTCTTCGGATCGACCATCAGGAACCCGGCCGCGCTGGACACGAGGAACTCGCCATCCGGTGCGCGCTCGACCTTCGTGCCGGCGCCCGCATATGCCGGCAGGTCGAGGTCGCGTCCCGGTTCGGGCGGCAGCGGCGTGCCGGACATCTCGAAGCCCATCGTGCCGGCCGTGGCCGGGACCTTTTTCAGGAGGCGCACGCCGGCCTGGATCTGCGGGAAGCGGTTCTGGAAGCTGTTCAGGTCGAGGCGGCCGTTGCCCAGTTCGAGCGGCGCATCGCTGCGGTGGAGGTCGTCCGAGACTTCGACGATGTGCGCATCTTCGCCCGGCCTTGCCTCGAGCTGGCGCGCGACCGTGATGCGGTCGGCCTTGCTGGCGTCGATCGCGGCGCGGATGGCAGGCAGGTCGAGGCCGAAGCGGATGCCCTTGATCCACGCGTCGGCGATGAATTCGTCGGGGTCGAGACGGGTCTGGAAGCCCTCGGCGTCGGGGTCGACGGGATTGGGCAGCCAGACGGGCTCGAAGTAGTATTCCGCATACCCGCGCCCGATCTTGACGGCGCGGTACAGCGCGCGGCGCGCCGGATCGAAGGCCTGGATGTCGGCCGCGAAGCGCACGACCGTGGTGCCGTCCGGCCCGCGCGGCAGGTCGGGGCCGTGGCCGAACAGGGCCTTCATCAGCACGGGATAATCGATGCCGGTGAAGTAATTCCCGGCACGGTAGACGTTGTCGATGGCAGCAACCAGCGTGGTGCCGAGCACGGAAGGATCGGCATACACGCCGTCGTCGCGTTTGGCGATGCAATGCTCTGGACCGGTCGCGGCGAATCGAGTCGCCGCGGCAGGAAGGTCTGTGGTCAAGATACGCTCCGTGCGGTTGATGCCACGGCGAGGGCTGGGCCGGGGCGAATCCGGCTAGCGTATCATGTTGTCACTTGAAAATAAACAACAAGCAACTAAGTTGATGCAGGGAAATTTCAGCGACGCTGCGGGTACAGGTCCATGCCCGCTTCGTTGATCTGGCGGCGCAGGTCGCGCCGTTCGTCCGGCGTCATGCGGCTGGGACGGCGCGAATCGTGCTGCTGCTCGCGCTGCTCCTGCTGCTGGGCCCGGCGCTGTTCCTCGTAGGCGCGCATGTCGTCGCGCGGGTCGCGGTCCCGCGAAGGCAGGCGGAAACGCGAGAACTGCGATTGCGATTGCGATTGCTGCATGTCGCCGCGGTCGTCGCGGCGGTCGCCGTTTTGCTGGGCAAACGCGCCGCCGGCTCCCAGCACCAGGGCGCACGCCAGCACAGCGCAGCGGGCCAGGCGGCCGGCCTTTTTCGCTGCGTGGTGGTGTGTGAACGCACTGTTCATGGTGTTCCTCATTCGCGTTGCCGTGTCAGGAGTAAGCTGTGGTTTTGAGCTGTGGTGTAAGCTGCGATTCGATGAGGCCAGTGTATGAGGAATCGACTCCGGGCATAAGGCGAATTGGGTAAAGTTTGTAACACAATGTAATGACTCAACGGTACCCCCTTGGCGTCGAGCCATAAGACGTTACCATAGCGACATTAATCTGACAAATCCGACAGAACGATGAATGCAACGAGCTCGAATGCCGGCACACCCGGCGCGAATAGCGGCCACTCCGCCCGGATCATGGTCGTCGACGACGACGTG
Organism: Telluria mixta; assembly: GCF_029223865.1. Lineage (NCBI taxonomy): Bacteria > Pseudomonadati > Pseudomonadota > Betaproteobacteria > Burkholderiales > Oxalobacteraceae > Telluria > Telluria mixta. The sequence goes on along the minus strand of NZ_CP119520.1, from coordinate 4,172,520 downwards.
CGCCTGCGCGACCTGCTGCGCCGCTACCTGACCGAACAGGGCTTCCAGGTCGTGACGGCCGAAAGCGCGCCCGCGATGAACAAGCTGTGGCTGCGCGAGCGCTACGACCTGCTGGTGCTGGACCTGATGCTGCCTGGCGAAGACGGCCTGTCGATTTGCCGCCGCCTGCGCGGTGCGGGCGACCAGACCCCGATCATCATGCTGACCGCGAAAGGCGAGGACGTCGACCGCATCGTCGGCCTCGAGATGGGCGCGGACGACTACCTGCCGAAGCCGTTCAACCCGCGCGAGCTGGTGGCCCGCATCAATGCCGTCCTGCGCCGCAAGGGGCCGGACGAGATCCCGGGCGCACCGAGCGAGACGCCGCAGACGTTCGAATTCGGCGACTTCGTGCTGGACCTCGGCACGCGCACGCTGAAGAAAAACGGCGAGACCGTGCCGCTGACCACGGGCGAATTCTCGGTGCTCAAAGTGTTCGCGCGCCATGCGCGCCAGCCGCTGTCGCGCGAAAAGCTGATGGAACTGGCGCGCGGCCGCGAGTACGAAGTGTTCGACCGCTCGCTGGACGTGCAGATCTCGCGCCTGCGCAAGCTGATCGAGCCCGATCCTTCGAGCCCGCTGTACATCCAGACCGTGTGGGGCCTGGGCTACGTATTCATCCCTGAAGGCCAGCCGCGCTAGTGTTCGCATCGACCCCGAAGGAACAGGCCATGCCGCGTATTTTCGGCAGGATGAAGAGTGGCCTGTTCTGGCGCACCTTCTTCCTGCTGTCCATGCTCACCGGGCTGTCGATGGCTTCGTGGATCGGCATGCTCAACGTCTTCCAGCGCGGCCCGCAGGTCGAGCAGACGGCCGAGCTGCTCGTCTCCGTCGTCACCATCACGAAGGCCGCGCTGACGCACTCCGCACCCGACCTGCGCCGCGAGCTCCTCTTCGAGCTGGTGTCGAACGAAGGCATCCGCATCTACGACGTGAAGCCGACGGACACGGTCGAACCGCCGCCGCCGAATTCGCTGATGCCGGAAGTGGCAGCCATCGTGCGCGACAAGCTCGGGCCGGACACGCGCTTTTCGCGCATGGTCAACGAGATCCCCGGCTTCTGGGTCAGCTTCGACATCGACGGCGACAAGTACTGGCTCATGCTGGAGCGCGACAAGCTGCCCGGCCTCACGCGCGTGCAGTGGCTCGGCTGGGCCACGGTCGTCGGCGTGCTGTCGCTGCTGGGCGCCGCGCTGATCTCGAGCCTCGTGAACCTGCCGCTCGCACGCCTGACAGCGGCCGCGCGCTCGATCGCCCAGGGCAAGCGCCCCACCCCGCTGCCGGAAAAAGGATCGCGCGAGATCATCGAGGCGAACCGCAGCTTCAACCAGATGGTCGACGACCTGCAGCAGCTCGAGAAGGACCGCGCCATCATCCTGGCCGGCATCTCGCACGACCTGCGCACGCCGCTCGCGCGCATGCAGCTGGAAGTGGAGATGGCGCCGCTGTCGGACGAGGCCCGCACGGGCATGCAGTCCGACATCGCCCAGATGGACGCCATCATCGGCCAGTTCCTCGACTTCGCACGCCCGACCGAAAGCGCGACATTCGTGCCGGTCAACCTCTCGGAACTGCTGGAAGACTGCGCGCACGCGGCCGCCCGCCTGCCGGACGTGCGCACGACGACCGACATTGACGCGGACATCCACGTGATGGGCAACTCGACGGACCTGCGCCGCGTGATCAACAACGTGATCGAGAACGCGCGCCGCTACGGCAAGACGCCGGGCGAAGACGTCACCGAGATCGACATGGCCCTGCACGTGAAGATGACGGGCCATGGCCGCCGCGCCGTCGTCGAGATCAACGACCATGGCACCGGCGTCCCGGACGACCAGATCGAGCAGCTGCTGCGGCCGTTCACCCGCCTGGACAGCGCCCGCGGCCAGGCCAACGGCGCGGGCCTGGGTCTCGCCATCGTCGAGCGCGTGATCACCCGCCATAACGCCGAGCTCACCGTACGCAACCGCGACGGCGGCGGGCTCGTGCTGCAGTTTGCGTTGCCGCTGGCCACCTGAGCATTCCCTTCCGGCATCATCAGTTGCGGCGTTAAGCGAAACGCCGCACGGTCGCGCCCGCAACGCGGCAGTACAGTCGGCCTACACCTACTTATGAGGAGGCCAAGATGAAAAAACTGCTCATTGCTGCCCTGGTCGCGGGTTCGTTCGGCAGCGTCGCGCTGCCGGCCGCCGCCGACGTCGTCATCCGCACCGCCCCGCCGCCGCCGCGCGACGAACGCATCCCCGCTGCACGCCACGGCTACGTGTGGGCGCCGGGCCACTGGGAATATCGCCACGGCCGCTATGTCTGGACGAAAGGCAAATGGCTGCGCGAGCGCCACGGCTACGCCTACCGCGCTCCGACGTGGGTCGAGCGCGACGGCCACTGGGTGATGGAACGGGGCGCCTGGCGCCGCGGCGACCGTGACGGCGACGGCGTGCCGAACCGGCTCGACGACCATCCGAACAATCCGCGCCGCGACTGACGCAGCCGCCGCACCGCGCCCGGACAGGCTGGCCGGGCGCAGAAAAAAGAAACCGCCTGCGCATCGCTGCGCCAGGCGGTAAATCCAAGTTTGCACTTGGAGGAGACAGAGGAGACCTGCGCCCGAAGGCGCTGAATCAGGATGACAAATTGGGACGGCGGCCGCGCCTGCAAGGGGTCACTTGCCTCATATTTTTCCCGTCGACTTGTAGGCCTCGTCGGACAATCACTGATAGACTGCCCGCCATGGATACCGACCTCCACCTGCGCACCTACGGCGCCGACATCGTCGCCGACCGCCACGTATTCGCCCAGCTGGTGCTGCCCGTGAGCGGCGCCGTGCTGCTCGACATCGAAGGCCGCCAGCAACGGCTCGACCCGCTGCGCGCCGCCTGCGTCGCGCCGAACGCCTGGCACGCCCAGTGCGGCATCGGGGCCAACCGGTCGCTGATCCTGGACGTCGAACCGGACGCCATGTCGCACCCGGCCTGGGACCGCATGCTGGACCGCCCGTTCATGACGCTCGGCCCGGGCGCGCGCAAGCTGGTCGAATTCATGGGCATGATGCGCACACAGGCGTTCGACCGAGGCCTGCTGCGGGGCTGGATGCCGCTGCTGCTCGACACCATCGCGCTGGACGCACCCCGCCCCGCTTCCCGCCTCGCCGCGCTCATGGCCCGGGTCGAAGCGGAGCCCGGCCTCGCCTGGACGACGGACTCGATGGCGCGCTGCGCGGGCCTGTCCGTCAGCCGTCTGCATGCCCTGTTCCGCGCCGAGCTGGACACGAGCCCGCACGCGTGGCTGCGCGACGTGCGCCTGGCGCGCGCGCAAGCGTGGCTGGCCGACACGTCGCGCTCCATCGCCGACATCGCGCTGGCGGCCGGGTTTTCGGACCAGAGCGCGTTGACGCGGGCGCTCAGGGATGTGACGGGGATGACGCCTGGGGCGTATCGGCGGGCTCAGCGCAATGACTGAGCGTGTGATGTGTCTCGCGCGGCTCATTGCAGTCGTGGCCGGACTCGGCTGCAGTGCATCCGTCCTCGCGGAGCCGGTGCCTTTTGCCGGACGCTGGCTCGCGGACGATCAGGCGGCATCGCCCTACACGAACCTCACGGTAAAGGGCGACACCATCTCGTGGCACGGGCGGGACAAATCGGTGCCGAAGTGCGTGCGGCAATTCGCGGTACAACAGGAAAGGCCGGGCACGGTGTACACGAATGCGCGCGGCACGAAATTCATCGCCGGGTTCAAAGGCAGCATACCGACGTATCTGCTGCAGCTGGATGGCGGCACCTGCGGCAGCGGCAGCTCGGCCGTGAGGATCAATTACCCGCTGATCTACGACACCCAACATATCGAATTGATCGAGTACGCGGCCGGGAAGCCGGTGGGGGCGCAACGGTTTCACCGCAAGAAATGAAAGCAGCCGGCCGAAGGCTGGCGTTTTGAACACCTATTGAAGCGCCGGCAGAAAAGCAGCGCCGAACCGTTGCGCCAACTGTGCCAGGCGCCTGTCCAGCGACCACAAGCGCGCTCCTGGCGTGAGCAGCGTCGACGCCAGCAGAGCCAGGCCGACCACGCCGCATCCCAGACCATACAACTGCTCGCGCTCGATGAAACCCCGGACCTCTTCCAGCGCCGCCTGACGCGCCTGAGGCAATGTCGCGATATCTGCCAGCGCACGGGACCGCGGCGTCGGCGGCGTGCCGCACGCGAGCTCGGTCACGATCAACGGATGGGACAAGACCCGGTCCAGCGTCAACAGGCTGACCAGATCCTCGTTGCGATTGCGGATGTGGTCTACCCATACCGAGGTATCGACCAGGACATCATTCATTCCTCCGGCCCGCCCGACCGGCGGGGTATGTCCGCCATATCGGGCGCCGTCCCGCCAAGACTGGCAAGTCGCCGCGCGGCCTGGACGCGCACAAAGGTTTTGATTGCTTCCCGAAACAGGTCGGCCTTGTCCATGTCCGGATCCGCCATTTCCAACGCTTTCTCGTACAGCGCGTCGTCAATTGTCACTGTGGTTCGCATCGATCTCCTCCGGGCATCAAAGATGGAGACATTGTGCATCAGAGGCGCATCTTCACAAGCGAGCCTGGACGGGCACGACAGGCCGGAACCGACCCATACCGGACGTTAGCCAATCTTCCTGAGGTTGGAAATCGTTACCTCAACTGATCTGGTTTCTCTATGGACGCGGGCCGAACTGATGACTATCGCATCTTCCGGTCGCGCTCCTGCTACGTAAAGCTCGAAAACGCCATATACATCGTCGAGGCCAGCTCCCAAGGTAAGGCCTGTCTGCCATTCGGCAGGTAGCTGCTGAAATTCCTTAAGTGCCTCGTACGTTGCTACGCGGGCGATTTCTTGTAGCTCATCGAGTTCTTTTCTTTGCCCCATGGGAAACCTTATGTTAGGTCCGCTCCTGGCCGATCTCGGCCGTTCAGCTCAGGATAGCAGGTTGCCGTCAAGGAAAACTCCTTGACTGTCACGACAGGCGGCTTACGCCCCATTGCAGACCTTCACATCACCGTCATCCAGCCGCTGTTGTAAAGCTCGGCAATGAATGCATCAATGCAGTTTGGCACCAAATCGAATCCTGCCTGATACCCACCCTTCCGGTGGGCTTCCAGGGTTGAGATGTTCGCCACACCTGGCGCCTTCTCAAGAAACCGCCGCAACGCATCGATGTTGTCGTCAGCGTCTTGATGCCGACGCATAAATCGTTGGGTTTGATACACAGATTGCGCCTTGAGCTGACAGATTAGACGTCCGGTCTTGGCCGATTGCGAAGTTCGCAGAAGGGCAGGCATGGCACGCATATCACTTGGGGCGGCTGCTGTTCAGTCCTAGGTAGCGCCCTTCCTGGTCGACATGCGTCGGATCAACGTCCATCTCGCTGTCCGGTATGGCAGTCAGCTTGTTAAGGACAATGAACTCCATCGTTGCGTAGCCACCCGACAATGACTCGTCATTGTTGATTGGGTGCTGGGCGAAGCGGTAGACTTTTATGGTCATCGTTGCCTCCGGTTTGGACGTTGTGAATATAGCGTTCTTTAATGAACTCACACCCCAACAATGCGAGCTGCGAGCGGGTAACGTAAGAACGCATCATCTCGCTCCGGCCTGTACCCAGACGCAGAGAACAATACAATTTCCCAGGGTAGCTCATTCTCACCTTCAACAGTCCACTTCTGGCCGACAGCGGGACACCGCTAAGTCGAGTGTACGAAAAATGCTATCCTCGCGACAAGTAAAGACCGAACGCAACTGTCAGGAATGAGAGCAAAAAAGATCGCAACCGTTTTACTGGCCATCATCGCCTTCCTGATCGTAGCCGTCTGCCTCGCCGGGCAACTGATCGGCTACGGACTGAAAGAATTCGCAAAAGGCGGCGTCTGCTGAGAGACCCGGTCAAATCGCCAGTAGTTCCCGCCAAGACTCCCCTCCTCCCTCCCCCGACAATGGATGCTTTCCGCATCTGGAGCATCCCCGTGACCACGAACAAAACCCTCCTCGGCATCGCGGCCGGCATCGTCGCCGGCGCGTTCTGGGGCCTCGTCTTCCTCGCACCCAGGCTGGCCGCCGATTTTCCGCCGCTGCAATTGTCCGCCGGGCGCTATCTTGCCTACGGGCTCGTCGCCGCCGTGCTCGTGGCGCCGTCCTGGCGCCGGCTGAAGGGCGCGCTCGGGTGGCGCGAGTGGCGAGCCCTCGCCTGGCTCAGCTTCATCGGCAACATCCTGTACTACGTGCTGCTGGCCAAGGCGGTGCAGACCGGGGGCGTCGCGATGACCGCCTTCGTGATCGGCCTGCTGCCGCTTGCCGTCACGCTCGTCGGCAGCCGCGAGCGGCATTCTCCCACCTTGCGCGAGCTGCTTCCCTCGCTGGCCTGCAGCACGGCCGGGCTCCTCTGCATCAGCTGGCAATCGCTGGTAACGTCCGGCTGGGGCTCGTTGACGGGCCTGCTGTGCGCAGCTGGCGCACTCGTGTCGTGGACGGCGTATGCCGTCACCAACAGCCGCTGGCTGGCCCGGCTCGACCATGTGTCGGCGCAGGACTGGAGCCTGCTGACGGGCGTCGTCACGGGCCTCGAAGCCATCGTGCTGGCCGTGCCAGCATTTCATGGCGACACGTTCGTCCACGCGCACACGGACTGGCTGCGCTTCCTTGGCCTCATCGGCGCGATGGCGCTGTTCTGTTCCGTGCTCGGCAACGGCTTGTGGAATGTCGCGAGCCGCGCGCTGCCGCTCGCGCTCACGGGGCAGATGATCGTGTTCGAGACCATCTTCGCGTCGCTGTACGGCTACCTGTGGGAGGGCCGCTGGCCGGCACCGCTCGAAGCGCTGGCGCTGATGCTGCTCATCGCGGGCGTCGTGATGTGCGCGCGGGCGCATCGCGAAGAGACGCGCGTCACGACGGTGCTGGAAGCGGACATGCGCACTGGGTGAGTCAGCGAACAGAGGCAGGCGGCCGCACCGGGCACGATGGGAACCTAGCACAGGAGAACATCATGAAACGCCCAGTTAGACTGCTGAGCATGATCGCCGCCGCGGTTCTGGCGGCGCCGGCACTGGCCGGCGAGATCGTCAAATGTGTGGACAGCAACGGTCACATCACGCTGACGGACCAGCCCTGCGCGTCCGGTTCGGTCTCTACGCCCGTGTCGCGCGACACCGGCCCGTTGCCGGCGCAGCGCCACGTGCTGCCCGCGGCCGAGCTGCCGCGCGTGGCGTGGAAGAAGCCGAATCTCGCGGCGCCGGTGAAGCTGGCGCGCGACATCGCCACCTTGAAGGAGGCACGGCGCATGCTGATGCTGCACGATGCGCGCCCGCGCCTGGCGGGTCTGAATTAAAACAGGTGCTCGTCGTACGGCGCAAACCCGAGGAGTTCCGGCTCGTTGGCCGACGCACCCAGCGTACGCACGAGCTGCAGCACATCGTCGCCCTGGATGAAGCTGGCCGATGAACTCGCGGCCAGCAGTTTTTCCGGCGGCTGCGAGCGCGCCACAGCATAGCCCTGCACGTAGTCGACGCCGATCTCCGCCAGCGTGCGGATCGTGGCGGCGTCCTCGGCCCACTCCGCGATCGTGCGCATGCCCAGGTTGCCGGCCAGGTTGACGATCGCTTCCACGATGGCCACGTTGGCCGGGTGGGCGTTGATGTTGACGATGAAGTTGCCGTCGATCTTGAGCACGTCCGCCGGCAGCTCCTTCAGGTACGAGAACGACGTGTAACCCGCGCCGAAATCGTCCAGCGCCACCTTCACGCCGAAATTGCGCACCTGGTCGATGAAGCGGCGCGTGTTGTCCAGGTCGTGCAGCGCCACGCTTTCCGTGATCTCCATGCACAGGCGGCTCGCCACGTGCGTGTAGCGCGCCAGGATTTCCAGCGTGTCCTGCACGAAGCGCTCGTCGTTGAGCGACGCGCCGGACAGGTTCATGCACACGAAGCGCGTGTTGGTCAGCGATTCCAGGTTATCCTCGATCCACGACAGCGTGGTCGACAGCACCCAGCGGTCGATCACGCCGGCGCGTCCGCTCTTTTCGGCGGCGGCGATCAGGGGACCGGCCGGGGCCACGCGGCCGTCCGCCTCGCGCATGCGCAGCAGCACTTCGAAGTTCAGCGATTCGTACGGCGCGGAGAGCGACATGATCGGCTGCATCTCGAGGAACATGCCCTCGGTGGCGTCGGGACCGGACAGGCGCGCGACCAGGTTCAGTTCGTTGGCACGCTCCTGGAACGCGTTCGAGCCGCGTTCGTACACGACGAGACCTTCGTGGTGGCCGTCCTTCGCCTCGCGGCAGGCGCGGTCGGCGGTCGACACGGCATCCTTCATCGGCATGCCCGGCGACACTTCGATCAGGCCGACGGAGCCGCGCACGTGGAACGCCTTGTCGCCCACGCGGTACGGCGTGCCGCCGATGCGGTCGACGATGCCGCGGCAGATCAGCGACGCCAGCGGGATCGCGGTGTCCGGCATGACGATGACGAATTCGTCGCCACCCACGCGCCCGATCTTCTGGCCGCCGGCGAGGGTCAGCTCCATGCGTTCGCACACCTGCTTCAGCACTTCATCGCCGGCCGCGTGGCCGAACAGGTCGTTGATCAGTTTAAAACGGTCGAGATCGATGTAGGCCAGCGCCAGCGGCTTGCCCGCGTTGAGCAGCTGGGCCGCGCCCTCGAACATCTTTTCGATGCCGCGCCGGTTGAAGACCTTGGTGAGCGGGTCGTTGTTGGCCATGAAGCGCAGTTGCTCGGTGGCCTGGTATTGCTCGGTGACGTCCTGCAGCACGGCTTCCACGCGGCCGCGCGCGAGCGTGGCGCTGACCATGAAGCGCTGGGCGCCGTCGCGGCTGGCGATCTGCATCTCGGCGTCGCTGCGCAGGTGCACCTGTTCCAGCAGTTCCGTCCACAGGCTGTCGGCGAAGAACTGCTTCCACGACGTGCGTCCCGAAACGATCTCGGTGATGCCCAGCATCTTGCGCATGGCCGGGTTGGCGCTCACGATGTTGCCGTACATATCGAGCGTGAACAGGCCGACGGGCATCGCCTCGTAGGCGTGCTCCAGCTTTTCCTGGGCTTCGCGGCGCTTCTGCGTTTCGATGCGCATCTGCTCGGCCACGGCCAGCGCGGCCAGCAGGCTCGATGCGAGCGCCGCGGTCACGCTGTTGATCACGTTCAGCACCTGGTGCATGCCGAGCGCCGCCGACACGACCTCCGCCAGCGAAGCGACATAGGTCAGCGCGAACGACGCCGCGAACCAGCCCGCCACGCGGTTGCGCGAACGGATGATGATCGAGACGAGGCCCAGCGTCATCAGCGAGAAGCCGAAGGCCATGATGACCCACAGCATCGGCAGGAACGTCCCGTACGGCATGGTGACGGCACCGACGAGCAGCGGGATGCACGCCCATTGCGTGATGCGCAGCGGGATCGCCCAGCGCGTCTTGACGAGCTCCTCGCGGAACAGGGCCTGGTACAGCGTGAGCGTGGACACGCCGTACAGCGCGATCGTCAGCGAGCGGCCCAGCAGCATCCATTGCGGCGGCACGGTCATGCCCAGCCACTGGATGTCCCAGCCGGCCGACAGCCCGGCGATGCGCAGGTTCAGGAGCAGCCAGCCGGAGAACAGGACGTACAGCGGCTGGCGGTTGATGAGCGCCGTGATCAGGACGAACAGCGACAACACGATCATGCCGCCGTCGAGCAGGCCCGACTTGCGGTGGTAGCCCTCGACGGACAGGTCGAATTGCGTCTCCGGCCATTGCACGACGTTGACGCGCGCGGGGCCGGCGAAGGTGCCGCGGCACAGGATCTCGCGCGGCAGATCGGTGAGCTGCAGGGCGAAGCCGGCCTTGGAAGGATGCAGATACGGTGTGCTTTGCTCGCGCGTGGCGGTGCCGAGCGGTTGCAGGGTGGCGGCGTCCCAGCAGGAAATATCGACTGCGTGGCGCGACGGGAATTCGATCACGTCGCCGACGATGCTGCCGGTCGCACGCGGCCGCGTGCTGAAGCGGAACCACACGGGAGCTTCGGACAGATGCGTGTCGAAGTACGACACCGGGACGGCGGCATGCAGGCGCGCGTTCGCCGCGGGCGGGCTCAGCGGCGCCGTTTCCTTCAGGACGCGGATGTCGCGCGCATCGCTGCTGCCCGACACATACTGGCTGTCCCAGCACACGAGGGCAACGATCGAGACGACACCGATCGCGATCGGAATCAGATAGTAGGCGAACGTCCGGAACGTCAGGTCAAGCGCCGACTGCGCCAGGCCCGGCAGTTTCCAGCGACCGGATGATGTGAATTGCATGAGTATCTGCGAAGCTCGTAATGCGGCCCGTTGGCGCGGGCGGCCATTATTGTCTCGCAAGGATACAGCTTTACAGTAGTGCCGTCATGCAATTAATGGATCAGGCAACAAGTTCATGCCAATCCGATGCCTGCCTTACAACACCCGTACGACCCGCATTGGGCAGGGGCGGCCGCACGCCGGCCCGGCCGCTGACGTCGATATCCGGATGGTGCGTGTGGCAGAAGAAGTTCAGCAGCGGGTGCTGCGCGGCCGTCCAGCGTTCCTCGATCGTCGTGATGTCGAACGCCATGATCCGGTGCGGAATATTGCCCACGTGGCGCAGCGGGACGAAGCCCACTTCCGGGAAGACGTCGACGAAGGTCAGCTGCTCGTACTGGCGGTCGATCGGCGCGCGCCCCGTCGCCAGCGCCCAGTGGATGCCGTTCTGCTGGCAATACATGACGCCGGCCTTCAACAGCGCGGTCTTGACCATGCGTCCGATACGGCCGTTGTCCACGCCCAGGCGACTCATCTCGGCCAGGGGCTGGCCACGCAGCCAGTCGGGCAGCTCGACGGACTCTTCGACGTGCAGCGTCTCATGCAGGTTCGTCTGCATGCGGGCCGTGCCCAGCGGGGCGCCGTCCAGCTTGGATTCGGCGAGGAAAACGATTGCGTCGTCGCCGTAGTCAGAAGATTCGGGCTGGCCGAGCTGGCGCGCGAAGTCCGGGACGTGGCGCGCATAGGCCGCGTGACGCACGCGGACGGCTTTCCACAAGTCGGCTTCGTTGTCGACGCGGCGGATGGTAAAGGGCAGGCGTTCGGTCGGCTTGCCCGCGAACCCGGCGGGGGCTGTCATGACGGGGCGAAGAACGCCGGGGTGGCGCATTTCCATGTTGACTCCTGTGTTGATGTTCAGAAACGTATCGTGCTTTGAACTTTATCAACGTTGCAGGGGTTAACAATTTGTCGAAAAAGCGTGTCTTTTGCCCCTATTTCAATTTTCAATAAATCATGATCAATTTCATTAGTCTTTCACCAACATTCTTGCCGTCCCGCTAACGCGGATCGAACCGCCCTGTTCCGGACCGATTTCGGCATGCAATAACGACCGCATTCCCATGTCCTCGCCCTGCACGACGTCGATGGCGCCGCCGTGCGGCCAGCCGAGGTCGCGTAAATACCCGGCCAGCGCGGCCGTCCCCGCACCCGTGGCCGGGTCCTCGTAGACGCCCCCGATGGCGAATGGATTGCGGGTATGAAAACGTTGCGGCGTTTCAACATAGGCCAGCACGATCGTCGTCAGGCCGTATTTCGCCATCAGCGCACGGCCGGCCTCCAGGTCGTAGCGCATGGCGGCCAGCAGGTCGCGGCTGGCCAGCGCCAGAACGAGGTGGTTCGCGCCCGCGTGTGCGAGGCCGGGCGGAATGCGCGGGTCGAGGTCCGCATCGTGGTAACCGAACAACAACAATGCCTCCGCGACAAGCTCCGGCGTGGCCGGCCGGCTCCACGTCGGCGGCGATTGCAGCGCGGCGGCTACCCGTTCCCCTTCGCGCCGTCCTTCGACCGTGATGCCGGCATCGTTCAGGGCCAGGGCATACACGCCGTCACCCTCGCGCCGGGCCAGTGCGGCGCCGAGTGCGATCGTCGCGTGGCCGCAGAACGGCACTTCGAACGCCGGCGAGAAATAGCGCACGCGCCAGCCCTCCCCTTCCTGCGCCGCGAACACCGTCTCCGAGTAACCGACCGCGTGGGCCAGGCGCTGCATCTCGTCCGCCGGCGGGAGAGACTCTCCGATCCAGACGCCGGCCGGATTGCCGCCGGCGTCGCCGTCCGAGAATGCGGCGATACGAAGGATGTGCGAGGTCGTGATGGTCATGCGGTCTCCTTGTTGGGGTGAATGATCAGGGTTCGAGCACGCCGGCCAGCCGATCGGCCAGGAAGTCGACGAACGCCTTTACGCGCGGCGCCAGCGCGCCCTGCTTGTAGAACACGGCCCACACGGGCTGGGTCCACGGCAGCGCCGCCTCCTCCAGCACCGGCACGAGGCGGCCCGCGGCGATGTCGGCGCGTGTGAGAAAGTCGGACAGGCTGACGATGCCCGCGCCCTGCAGCGCGAGGTGGCGGACGGTCCCGCCGCTGGTGGCCGTCACGTGCGGCGCGATGCGCCAGCCTTCTTCGGTTCCCGCGCGCAGCGGCCACGTGTTCAGCGACGCGGGCGCGACGAAGCCGGCCAGGCGGTGCTTTGCCAGGTCTTCCACGCGCTGTGGTACGCCATGGCGTTCGAGGTAGCCGGGGGCGGCCAGCACGCGGATGCGGCTGCGGCCCAGGCGGCGGGCATTCAGCGTGGAGTCGGCCAGGTGGCCGATGCGGATGGCGACGTCGGCCTTTTCCTCGATCAGGTCGACGACGGTCTCGCCGCTCGTGAGTTCCACCTGCACCTGGGGGTACGCATCGAAAAAGGCCGCCAGCTGCGGCGCGATCAGGTGGTCCAGGGTCGGCGTCGCCGCGTTCACGCGCACGAGGCCCGCGGGTTGCGCACGCGCGAGGGCGGCCTGCGATTCCGTCTCTTCCAGCTCGGCGAGGATGCGGCGCGCGCGGGCCAGCAGCCAGCTGCCTTCCTCGGTGAGGTCGAGGCGGCGCGTCGTGCGGTGGATGAGGGTCATGCCGAGCTGCTGCTCCAGGCGCGCAATGGTGCGCGACACGCCGGATGGCGTCTGCCCCAGTTGCTGCGCCGCGTTGGAAAACGAACCCGTGTCGATCACGGCGACGAATGCAATCAACGCGCCCACGTCCAGCATCTTTGCTCCCAGGTCAAAAGTCTATTGTACGGCGACGGGTTTTTCTTTGTAGACCGGCCGGAGAGAATGCACCTTCGACGCAACCAACGTCGCCCCCGCGAAGGCGGGGGCCCAATTTCGCAAGCATCGCCACGACGCACGCAGAACTTGGATCCCCGCCTTCGCGGGGATGACGGCTTTTTAAGGATAACGATATGCCACTCGCACTTTGGGCCCTCACACTGAGCGCTTTCGCCATCGGCACGACGGAATTCGTGATCGTCGGCCTGATCCCCACCATCGCATCCAGCCTGCATGTATCCGTGCCGTCCGCCGGCCTGCTCGTGAGCCTGTACGCGCTGGGCGTCGCCATCGGCGCACCGGTGCTGACCGCCCTCACCGGCCGCATGCAGCGCAAGACGCTGCTGCTCGGCCTCATGCTGCTGTTCACGGCCGGTAACCTGACCGCGTGGATGGCCCCCGGCTACGCCGCCCTGATGGCCGCGCGCGTGCTGACGGGCCTCGCGCACGGCGTTTTCTTCTCGATCGGTTCGACGATCGCCACGAGCCTCGTGGCCAAGGAAAAAGCGGCCAGCGCCATCGCCCTGATGTTCAGCGGCCTGACCGTGGCCCTCGTGACGGGCGTGCCGCTCGGGACGTTCATCGGCCAGCACTTCGGCTGGCAGATGACGTTCCTGGCCGTCGCGCTGCTGGGCGTGATCGCATTCGCCGGCATCGCCCTGCTCGTCCCGCGCGGCATCGCCGGCAGCAAGCCGTCGAGCCTCCTCACGCAGCTGTCGGTGCTGAAGAAACCGCGCCTGCTGCTCGTGTATGCGATGACGACCCTGGGCTACGGCGGCTCGTTCATCGCCTTTACGTACCTTGCACCGATCCTCGAACAGGTTGCCGGCTTCTCGTCGAACAGCGTGGGCCTCGTGATGCTCGTGTACGGCGTGTCGGTCGCCTTCGGCAATATCTGGGGCGGCAGGCTGGCGGACCGCAAGGGCCCCGTGCGCGCCCTGCAGATCGTGTTCGCGCTGCTGGCCGCCGTGCTGTTCGTCCTGGAGTTTACGGCCGCGAACAAGATCGCCGTCCTCGTCACCGTACTGGCCTGGGGCGCCGTCGCCTTCGGCAACGTGCCGGGCCTGCAGGTTTACGTCGTGCAGCGCGCCGAGCGCGATGCACCCGGTGCCGTCGACGTCGCGTCGGGCCTGAACATCGCCGCGTTCAACGTCGGCATCGCCATCGGCGCGTGGGGCGGTGGCCTGATCGTCGCACACCTCGGCCTGATGCACACGCCGTGGATCGGCGGCCTGATCGTCATCGGCGCCCTCGCCCTCACCACGCTGGCCGGCTGGCTGGACCGGCGCGACCCGGCGCCGCAGCACGCCACCCGCGGCGAACGCGCCGTCGCCATGCATTGAATTGAAAGGAAACACCATGCACACTATTCCGCAACTGGGCCTCGGCACGTTCCGCCTGAAGGAACGACAGGCCATCGATGCCGTCGCCACCGGCCTGGACCTGGGCTACCGTCACGTCGACACGGCGCAGATCTACGGCAACGAGGCCGAGGTCGGGCAAGCCCTGGCAGAATCCGGCGTGCCCCGCGCCGACGTCTTCGTCACCACCAAGATCTGGACGGAGAACCTGGCAGCAAGCCGCCTGCGCGCCAGCCTCGAAGACAGCCTGGCCAAGCTGCGTACCGACTATGTCGACCTCACGCTGATCCACTGGCCGTCGCCCGGCGCCGCGGTGTCCGTCGCGGAATCGATGGAAGCGCTGCTGGCCGCGCGCGAGGCCGGACTGACGCGTGCCATCGGCGTATCGAACTTCCCGATCGCCCTGCTCCGCGACGCCATCGCCGCCGTGGGCGCGGACAACATCGCGACGAACCAGGTCGAGCTGCATCCGTTCCTGCAGAACCGCGCGCTGGATGCGTTCATGGTCGATGCCGGCATCCACCTGACCGCGTACATGCCGCTCGCCTACGGCAAGGTGATGGAAGACCCCACCATCGCCCGCATCGCGCAGGCGCACGGCGCGACGCCGGCCCAGGTGGCGCTGGCGTGGTCGATGGCGAAGGGCCATGCCGTGATCCCGTCGTCGACGCAGCGTACGAACCTGGAGAGCAACCTGCGGGCCCGCGACCTGATCCTGTCGCGGCAGGACATCGCCGCCATCGATGCGCTGGACCGGGGCGAGCGCCTCGTCAGCCCCGACTTCGCGCCGGCGTGGGACTGACGGCGCTTATTTATCCAGCTCTTTATAGTGGCGGAAGATCCCTTCCTCGTTGAAGGGAATCCGCCGCGGCGATTTCAGATAGGCCGCGATGCGCGGCCGTGCGGCCACCCGGTCGTGCAGGGCCGTCAGCAGCGGATAGCCCGCGTCGACGCGGCCCAGCGCCTTGGGGAAGGCGTAGCGCAGGCCCGCGACGAGCTGGAACAGCGACAAGTCCGCATACGTGACCGTGTCCCCCAGCAGATAATCCTTCGGCTCGGGCCGGGCCAGGATGTTCTCGAACCAGTCGAAGAATTTCGGGATGCGCGTGTCGATGAAATCGGCCGACCGGCGCTTCGCTTCCGGGCGCTGGTCCTCGAAATACAGCGACGTCGCGATCGGGTGGTGCGTGTCGTGCGTCTCGGCCACCAGGTCGGCAATGGTCAGCTGGATCTGGTTCACCCAAAATTTACCTTGCACATCCTGCGGCGCCAGGCCGTGGCGCTCGCCCAGGAACATCAGGATGTTGGCGGTCTGGCCCACCGTCACGTCGCCCGCCTTCAGGAACGGCGGCGCGAACGACGGGTGGTCGGCGCCGTCCATCGCCGCGATCATGCGCCCCATGCCGCCCGGCTCGCGCGCCACGTCCACGTACTGCACCCCTGCTTCTTCCAGCGCCAGGCGCACGAATTCGCCGCGGCCCTGGATGCTCGGCCAATAAAAAAGTTCATACACCATGCCACGCTCCTCATCTTGTTCGGTCTGACTCAATTATCGAGCAGGATTTTGATGTTCGGCGCGGCAATCGTGCTAGTCTTGCGTCTGGCGCTTGCCTGACAAAAGATTAATAAAAAGAGAGACATGAAAACAAGAATTGATAACGGGATGGGGCATCGGAGGCTCCGATCTTGACTTGCTGAACGATTCATTCCCGTTAAGCAAGCTACACAAGACGAATTCACCGATAACGATTGCCCGGAGCGCATCATGATTTTCGCTCACCTGACCAAACACTGGATGGCCCGTCGCCGCCAGCACAGCCTGTCGTCGTGGGTGCTGTGCATCGCGCGCAGCCTGCGCGTGCTGGCGTATTACCGCGACCACCGCGCGCTGTGCCAGCTCGGCGTCTACCGCAACCACGTCGCGAAAGACGCCAGCGAGGACCTGTTCCATCACCTCAGTCACCGCGATTACCTCATCAAGGGCTTGAGTCCGCGCCAGCGCGTGCAGGCCGTGCTGAGCCACTACCGGTTCGAGGAAACGACGTTCAACGACGGCTACCTGGACGCCGTCTACGGCCAGCGCGGCCTGCCCCTGTGGCACCACCAGGATGACGGCAGCACCTTCATGATCCAGCTCGAGATGGCCTCGCGCAGCAATGCCGAAGGCGACCTGACTCTCGCCCTCATCGCGGACGGCAAATGCCTGCACCGCCTCTCCTTCAGCTGGCTCGAAGGCGACATGGTGGGCGTCGACATGCCCGTCGTCGCGTTCATCGCGCGCAACCAGGGCCGCTGGATCGATTCCGGCGCCGCGTTCGAAGCGTTCGAGCGCGTCTTCCCGAACAACTCGCCCAGTTTCTTTTGCTTCGCAGCCATGCAGGGCATCGCACTGGCGCTCGGCATGGACAAAGTGGTCGCAATCCGCAGCGACGCGCATATCGCCTACGATCCCGATCCGGAAAAACATTTCGCCAACGCGTATGACGGCTTCTGGAAGATCCTCGGCGGCGAGGAGATGCCTGGCCGCGACGGCTATCTGATCCCGCTGCCGTTCTACGTGAAGCCGCTGTCCGAGATGCCGTCCAAGCACCGCAAGCGCGCGGCGCTGCGGCGCGAGCACTGGCGCCTGATCGGCGACGCGTCCCGCGCCGTCATCCAGCGCCATCTGCTGCATGCGCGCGCGCATGTGGTGCATCCGGCGGCGGTGCCCGAGCCGGCCTGATCCGCATGAACGGGGCCGGCGACGTCACGCTGGCCTCGTGCGGGAACCATTCGCTTTACAACATGTCTATTGACAGACGCACCACCATGGGGCGCGTCTGTGCTACACTCGCGCCTTCGCTAGGGGTCCTGGGAGTTCGCTTCCCGGGTGAGAGATACCCTTCGTACCTGATCTGGATAATGCCAGCGAAGGAAAGCGCAACGCAGTTCCCATCCTTGTTTGCCCTTCTCCCCGTTGGCTCCGGCTTTTAAAAAAAGCAGCGCGCCCATTGCCGGCGCGCGAAAACGAGCAAACCATGAACCGTCAACTGAAGTACTCCATCCTGGCCTGCGCGCTGATGCAAGCGTACGCGCACGTCGCCTACGCGCAGGTACAAGACACCCGCCCCGTCGCCGAAGTCGTCGTGACGGGCAACCGCTTCATCGCCGTCGACCGCGCCAGCGTCGGCGGGTTCGGCGAAGCGTCGCTGTTCGACACACCGGCCTCCATCACCGCCATCGGCCGCACGCAGATGCAGGACCTGTCGATCCGTTCGACGACCGAGGCGATGCGCTTCGACGCGTCCGTCGCCGACGCCTACAACGCCGTCGGCTATGCCGAGCAGTTCTCGATCCGCGGCTTCGCCCTCGACAACAACTACAGCTACCGCAAGGACGGCTTCGCGATCCCGGGCGACACCCAGATCCCGCTGGAGAACAAGGAACGCATCGAAGTGCTGAAAGGCCTCGCGGGCCTGACGGCCGGCATCGCCACGCCGGGCGGCATCGTCAACTACGTGACCAAGCGCCCGACGAATGCGCCGCTGCGCTCCGCGACCGTGGAAGTGTCCGAGCGCGGCACCCTGTACGGTACCGTGGACCTGGGCGGCCGCTTCGAGGACCGCCGTTTCGGCTACCGCATCAACGCGGCCGCCGCCGACCTGCATCCGTACGTGCGCGGCGCGAACGGCGACCGCCAGTTCGTGTCCGCCGCCTTCGACTGGCAGATCACGCCGGATGCGCTTCTGCAGCTGGACATGGATTACCAGCGCAAGGCCCAGATCACGGCGCCCGGCTTCCAGCTGATCCAGGGTACGACGTTGCCGACCGGCGTGTCGGCCAGGATGCTGCTGAACGACCAGCCGTGGACGCGTCCCGTCACGACGAAGGACAGCAACGTCGGCCTGCGCTTCGAGTACAAGCTGGCGCCGGACTGGCTCGCAACGGTGTCCGGCAACAAGCACTGGTTCAAGCGCGACGACTTCACCGCCTTCCCGTACGGCTGCAGCAACGAGGGCGCGGGCTATTATCCGGGCTACTGCGCGAACGGCGACTACGACGTCTACGACTACCAGAGCACGGGCGAGCGCAAGTCGCCGTGGGGCGTGCAGGCGCAGGTGCAGGGCAAGTTCGCGACCGGCGCAATCCGCCATGCGCTGACCGTCGGCGCGTCGTATGCGGAGCGCCACGACAGCTTCGGCGACTACGTCTACGACTACGTCGGCTACAGCAATATCTGGAACCCGCTCGTGACGCCGCACGTCGCCGCAGACCGCGTGACGGGCCCCGTGTTCGAGCGCCGCAGCGACGACGAACGCGCCCTGTTCGCCCAGGACATCGTGAGCCTGACGGACCAGTGGACCCTGCATGCGGGCCTGCGCCGCGTCGAGATCAAGCGCAGCGAATACGTCCCCGACATCAACGGTTACGTGCACGGCAACGATTCGTTCCTGCTGCCGAGCGTGGCCGTCGTGTTCAGCCCCGCCCGCGACTGGAACGTGTACGGCGCCGTCAGCCACGGCCTGCAGCACGGCGGCATCGCGCCGATGCAGACGACGAACGAGAACGCGGTGCTGGCCCCGCAGCGCTCGCGCCAGGTCGAGATCGGCGCGAAGGCCGCGCTGGACAACGGCATCAACCTGTCGGCCGCACTGTTCCAGATCCGCCAGGGCCTGGAGTACACGGATGCGAACAACACGTTCGTGCGCAACGGTAAAGAAACGCACCGCGGCATCGAGCTGACCGCGCAGGGCAAGGCGACGCCGGCGCTGGACTGGAGCGTGTCGCTGATGGCGCTGAACACGCGCCAGGAAGGCACGGGCCAGGCGAGCGTCGACGGCAAGCGCGTGACGGACGTCCCCGCGTTCAAGTCGACCGCATGGGTGCAGTACGCCGTGGCGGCGATCCCGGGCCTGAAGCTGGACGGCACGTGGCAGTACTCGGGCAAGAAGGCGTTCGACGTCGAGAACACCGTGTTCGTGCCGGACTATCACGTGTTCGGCATGGGCGCGTCGTACGGCCTGAAATGGGGCACGACGAACGTCACGATGCGCGCACGCGTGGAGAACCTGTTCGACAAGTTCTACTGGCGCGACGTGACGCCGGCGCTGGGCGGCTATCTGCTGCCGGGTGCGCCAAGGACGTTCCGGGCGTCGGCGCAGTTTGATTTCTGAGTTAGCCTAAAAACCGTCATCCCGCGAACGCGGGGATCCATACTGAGGTGACTTCGGATGCTCAGTATGGGTTCCCGCTTTCGCGGGAACGACGGGTGGGAGGGCCAATCAACGCTTCCACCTGCGCCATCCGCGCCTCCAGCTCCCCCGTCAGCAGCGCGAACGGAATCCGCCGCGCATCCAGCACGTCCACGAGCTGCGCATGCACGCGCTGCCTCACCGCCTCCGACTCGCGCTGCAAACCGTCCGGCACCCACGGCAGATCGGGCGCCGCGACGAGCGTGAACGCGTAGTCGTGCCCAGCTTCCAGCGCCAGCAGGTCGGGCGGCACGCGGCCCCAGTAGATGCGGCTGTACACGGCCGTCATCAGCGGCGTCGTATCGACGAACAGGAAGTCCCGCACGCGCGGGTCGCACGCGAGCAGCTCCTCGCGCGCACGCTGCGTGCGCGCGATGCCGGGCTGGTCGTCCTCGTGCGGCACGCGCGCGTTCACCTCGACGAACTCGCGCAGGTATTCCGGCACCCACAGCGTGCCGTAGCGCGCCGCCAGCGCCTGCGCCAGCGTCGACTTGCCCGTCGATTCCGCGCCCAGCAGCGCCACGCGTGCAACTGTCATCGCGCGCCCTCGGCCACCGGCATATCGGCGTCCTGCGCCGCATTCGTCCATGCGCGCAGGCCCAGCACGGCCAGCACGACGAACACGGCGTACAGGATCGCCGTCAGGTGCAGGCCCTTGTAGATGTACAGGCCCACGTACAGGATGTCGACGACGATCCACGTATGCCAGTTCTCGATCTTCTTTTTCGCGGTGAGCAGCTGGCCCACCAGGCTGCCCGCGGTGAGGAAGCCGTCCATGTGCGGCACGTCCGTGTCCGTGTACGCCTTCAGGAACGCCGACAGCGCGAAGAAGCCGACGGCCCAGCCGAGCAGCGCCGCGATCCAGCCGGCGCCCGACAAGCGCGTCACGGGCAGCGGCTTGCCCTCGGCGCCGCGCAGCCACTGCCACCAGCCCCAGATCGAGGCGGCGATGAACACGCCCTGCAGGCCGGCATCGCCGTACAGGCGGGCGTCGAAGAACACGACGCCGTACGTGGCCGACGACACGATGGCGAAGAACCAGCCCCAGTGATTGCGCAGGATGGTCAGGACGACCGTCGCGACGGACAGGACGAAGCCGAGCAGTTCGAGCGGCGTGGTGGAAAAGCCCAGCAGGACCAGGGTATCGTTCATGGGCGGACAGTGACAGGTGAGTCGGCGATTATGGAAGGTGGCGCGGGTTTATGCAACCCGACGGCGAGTGTCCGTTTCCGGACACCGCTGCCCGCCAGCGGGCAATGCTCCCACTTGCCCCCAGAGGGAAACCCTGCTGGCACGCGGCTTGCAATACAGGCAGCATCACACTGCCCGCTTTGATCATGGACCAGGCCATCCCGCTCGACATCCTCCGCCGCCGCACCCGCATACGGCTCGCGTCCACGCTCCTCGTGCTCGGGGCCCTGTGCGCCGCCGCGTGGGGCCTGAACCGCGCGCTGCGTCCGGGCGTCTCCGCCGCCGACGTCGTCATCGCGGAGGTCCGGCACGGGAACGTGGACAACACGGTGGGCGCGGCCGGGGTCGTCATCCCCGTGCACGAGGAAGTGGTGGCGAGTCCGGGCGCGAGCCGCGTCGCGAAGGTCCTCGCCAAGCCGGGGCAGCGGTAGCAGCGGGCGACCTGCTGCTGGAACTGGACGACCGCGACATCCGCCTCGCGCTGGAAGCGCTGAAGGAACAGCTCGCGCAGCAGGACAACCGCATCGCGACACTCAGGCAGGAACTGGAACAGAAGCGCACGCAGATCGTCAGCAGCCTCGAATTGCTGGAGATCGACCTGCAGGCCGCGCGCGCGACCCTGGAACGCAACGAGAAGCTGCGCAGCAGCGGCCTCGTCTCGGGCGAAAACCTGCTGACGGCGCAACTGAACGTCAAGCGCACGGAGATCCAGCTGCGCCAGCAGCGCGCGCTGCTCGAGGCGACGCGCCGCACGACGGCCACCAATATCGCCGCCGCCGACCTGCAAAAGGCGATCCTGCAAAAGCAGATCGCGCAGCAGGAGCAGCTGCTGGACCGCACCCGCGTTCGCGCCCCGTTCGGCGGCATGCTCACCTGGCTGCTGGAAGAAGAAGGCGCCAGCGTGGCGGCGGGCCAGCTCGTCGCGCGCGTCTCCGAATTGAACAACTACCGCGTGGAGGCCACGCTGTCCGACTTCCACGCGCGCCAGCTCGCGCCGGGACAGGCCGTGCGCGTGGAACAGAACGGCGAGGTCATGGCCGGCACCGTCCACACGATCCTGCCCGAAATCCAGAACGGCACCATCAAGCTGCTCGTCGACCTGGCCCAACCGCGCAACCCGCACCTGCGTAACAAGATGCGCGTGGACGTCGCCGTCGTCACCGAGCGTCGCACGAACGTGCTCGTGGTCGACAGCGGCCCCGCGTTCAACGGCCGCGGCCCGCAGCCCGCGTTCGTCGTGCACGACGGCGTGGCGCGCAGGACGACCCTCGACCTGGGCGCCGGCGACGGCAAGGTCGTCGAGGTCGCGGCCGGCGCCCGCGCGGGCGAGCGCGTGATCGTCTCCGACACCACCGACTTCAAGAACCGCGACACCATCCGCATCACCCACTGAATCCAACCCGGAGAGCACCATGATCAGACTGACCCAGGTGAGCAAGACCTACCGCACCGACAAGGTGGAAACGCTGGCCCTGAAGGACATCGAGCTGACCGTCGAGCGGGGCGAATTCGTCGCGCTGATGGGCCCCAGCGGCTGCGGCAAGAGCACGCTGCTGAACCTCATCGGCCTGCTCGACCGGCCCAGCCAGGGCGCGATCGACGTGGACGGCATCCCGATCAGGCGCTATGCCGACCGCCAGCTGGCCAGGCTGCGCAACCGGACGTTCGGCTTCATCTTCCAGAGCTTCCACCTGATCCCGGACCTGCGCGTGATCGACAACGTCGAACTGCCCCTGCTCTACCGCAGCATGTCCGGCGGCGAGCGGCGCCGGCTTGCGCGCGAGGCGCTGGCCCGCGTGGGCCTCTCCGCGCGCATGGACCATTATCCGAACCAGCTGTCCGGCGGCCAGCAACAGCGCGTGGCCATCGCGCGCGCCATCGTCGGCCAGCCGCACGTGCTGCTCGCGGACGAGCCGACGGGGAACCTGGACAGCCGGATGGGCGCCGAGATCATGGACATCCTGCTGAAACTGAACGCGGAAGGCACGACCATCGTGATGGTCACGCACGACGAGCGCGAGGCGTCGCAGGTCGGCCGCATCGTGCGCGTGTTCGACGGCCAGCTCGTCCAGCCGGAGCATCTCCATGCTGCGTAACTACCTGCTGACCGCGTACAAGGTCTTCATGCGCCGCAAGCTGTTCACGGCCATCAACCTCGCGTGCATCGTGCTCACGCTCGTCGTGCTGATGGTGATCAGCGCCCTGCTCGACACGGCGTTCTGGCCGACCGGCGTGGAGGGAAAAAGCGACCGCCTGCTGCAGGTGTACGGCATGCGCAGCGAGACCTTCAACGACAAGGGGCTGCCCACCAACACGCGCACCGGCCTGCTGGGCTACAAGACGATCTCGCGCTACCTCATGCCGCTGCAGAGCGTGGAGCGCGTCTCGGCCATCACGACGACGAGCGAGGTGTCGGTCTACCAGGGCGACCGCGTGAGCCGGCTCGACATGCGCCGCGTCGACGCGAACTACTGGAAGATCATGCAGTTCAAGCTGCTGGCCGGCCGCCTGCCGATCGAGGACGACGACCGCCTGGGCCGCATGGTGGCCGTCATCAACGCGACGAGCGCGCACAAGCTGTTCCCCGGCAGCGCCGCGGTCGGACAACGCATCAGCGTGGACGGCCAGGCGTTCGAGATCATCGGCGTCGTCGCGGACGTCATCCACATCAACGCGTATGCCGACATCTGGGCGCCGCTGGCCACGTTCCCGTCGTCGAACTACCGCGACGAATACACTGGCACCTTTGCCGCGCTGCTGCTGGCGCGCTCGCCCGCCGACCTGCCGCGCATCCGCGCCGACGTCGAACGCGTCGCGAAGACGATCCAGCCGGTCGGCGACCAGATCTTCGGCAAGACGACGTTCTGGGCCGACACGAAGCTCGACGTCGTCGCCCGCGCCCTCCAGGGCCGGGAGAGCCACGTCGATTCCGGCGGCAGCCGCCTCCTGATGATGATCGCGGGCGGCATGCTCGTGTTCATGCTGCTGCCCGCGCTGAACCTCGTCAACCTGAACATGGGCCGCATCATGGAACGCAGCGCGGAGATCGGCGTGCGCAAGGCGTTCGGCGCCACCAGCCTGCAGCTCGCGGGCCAGCTCGTCGTCGAGAACGTGCTGCTGTGCCTTGCCGGCGGCCTGCTCGGCCTGGCGTGCGCCCAGGGCGTGCTGTGGTGGCTCGAAGCGTCGCAGCTGATCCCGTACCTCGAAGTCCACATCAACCCGACCGTGTTCGGCTGCGGCATGCTGCTTGCCTTCGTGTTCGGCCTGCTGTCCGGCGCGATCCCCGCGTGGAAGATGTCGCGCCTCGATCCCGTCCATGCCCTGAAAGGAGCCGCGTGATGCTGCGCCATTTGTTGCGACTGACCTGGAAGCGCAAGTCCAGGAACCTGATGCTGAGCCTCGAAATCCTGCTCGCCTTCGTCATCGTGTTCGGCGTCGCCGCGTTCGGGCTGCGCTACTGGCAGCTGTACCGCGAACCGGTCGGCTTCGACGGCACCGACACGTGGTCCGTGCAGATGCAGATGGGCGAGGCACCACCGAAGTCCATCGCGCCGGACGTCTACGACACGCTGCGCCGCAGCCTGCTCGAACTGCCGGAAGTGCGCGCCGTGAGCTTTGCCAGCTATGCGCCCTACACCCGCTCGACGTGGACCACGACGTTCGCTTCGCCGCAGACCGGCGCCGCCGTGCAAACCAATACCATCGAAGCGAGCGACGACCTGCCGGAGGTGCTCGGCATGCGGCTCGTGGCCGGCCGCTGGTTCAGCACCGCCGACGATGGCCAGGACGCGCGTCCCGCCGTCGTGAACCGGCGCGTGGCGGCCGAGATGTTCCCGGGCGGGCCGGCGCTGGGCCAGCGCTACACGAGCACCGACTACGGCATCAAGCGCACCTTCCGCGTGATCGGCATCGTGGACACGTTCCGCAACCAGGGCCCGCTGATGGTGCCGACGAACTTCGTCCTCATGCGGTTCACGCCGCACACGACGGAATCGCGCGTGCGCACGATCCTGCTGCGGGTCGCGCCCGGCACGCCACGCGGCTTCGAGGCGAAGCTGAACCAGCGGCTGAAGGCGGTCCGCAACGACTGGGGCTACCAGATCGCGCCGCTGCAATCGATGCGCGCCTCGCTGCTGAAGGAGCAGCTCATTCCACTGGCCGTGGCGGGCGTGATCGGCACGTTCATGCTCGTGATGGTCGCCTTCGGCCTGTTCGGCGTGCTGTGGCAGAACACGACGCGGCGCATCCCCGAGATCGGCCTGCGCCGTGCGATCGGCGCGTGCGCCGCCGACATCTACCGCCAGATCGTCCTGGAACAACTGCTGCTCGGGTCCCTGGCGATGGGCGTCGGCCTCGTGCTGCTCGTGCAGCTGCCGCTCACGGGCGCACTGGGCGACACGCTGAACTGGCCCGTGTTCGCGGGGGCCGTTGGCCTGTCGATGGGCGTTATCTATCTGCTATCCTTGGCGTGCTCGCTCTACCCGGGCTGGCGCGCGAGCCGCCTCGATCCGGCCGCGGCGCTGCACTACGAATAAAAAAGGCACCCATGGAATCACAACGCAGGCGGCGCGTACTGGTCGTCGACGACGACCACGCCGTCCAGGTCTCGCTGGCCCTGCTCCTCAAGCAGGCCGGCTTCGACGCCGCGTGCGCGGACGGCCCGCGTGAAGCGCTGGCGGCACTTGAAGGCGGCACGTTCGATCTGGTCTTGCAAGACATGAATTTCTCGCTGCAGACGAGCGGCGAGGAAGGTCTCGACCTGCTCACGCGCATCAAGGCCGCGCATCCGGCCCTGCCCGTGCTGCTGATGACGGCCTGGGGCTCGATCGCGCTGGCCGTGCGCGGCGTGAAGGCCGGCGCCGCCAACTTTTTTACGAAACCCTGGGACAACGCCCAGCTGGTCGACCTGATCGAAGCGACGCTGGACCTGGGCACGCCGCCGGCGGCAAGCAGCCGCACGCGCGCCGCGCTCGACGCCAGGTACGACTTCAGCGGGATCGTCGGCGAGCATCCGAAACTATTAAAAGTGCTGGAGACGATCGCGCAGGTCGCGGCCACGCGCGCGCCCGTGCTGATCCTCGGCGAGAGCGGCACGGGCAAGGAACTGATCGCGGACGCCATCCACCGCAACAGCCCGCGCAAGCTTGCCCCCATCGTCAAGATCAACATGGGCGCCATCACGACGTCGCTGTTCGAGAGCGAGATGTTCGGCCACGTGCGCGGCGCGTTCACGGATGCGCGCGACAACCGCAAGGGCCATATCGCGAGCGCGGACGGCGGCACGCTGTTCCTCGACGAGATCGGAGAACTGAACCGCGGCGACCAGGTCAAGCTGCTGCGCGTGCTGCAGGACCAGCGCTACCAGCCCGTGGGCGCGAGCCGCGCGGAACAGGCGGACGTGCGCGTGATCTCGGCCACGAACCGCGAACTGGCGGAACTGGTGGCCGCCGGCGACTTCCGCGAGGATTTGTTCTACCGCCTGAACCTCATCACGATCCGCCTGCCGCCGCTGCGCGAGCGGCGCAGCGACATCCCGCTGCTGGCGCGCCATATCGTGGCGCATGTCGCCGACAGCTACGGCCTGAAAGCTGTCGCCCTCGCCCCGCAGGCGCTGGACTGGCTCGCCGCGCAGCCGTGGCCCGGCAACATCCGCCAGCTGAAACAGACGCTGGAACGCACGCTGCTCCTGGCCGGCAAGGACGTGCTCACGCAAGCCGACTTCCAGGCAACGAGCGCCGTCGACGACAACGTGCCGGGCACACGGCTCGGTGTCGACGGCATGACGCTGGACCAGGTCGAACGCCTGATGATCGAACAGGCCCTGCGCCAGCACGCCGGCAACATCTCGCGCGTGGCGAAGGCCCTGGGCCTGTCGCGCACGGCGCTGTACCGCCGGCTGGAACGCCACGGCCTCGCCGGCGCGGATGGCGCCGCATGATGCGGCTGCGCCCGCGCCTCGGCACCTACATCCTGGCGCTGCACGTGCCCCTGTTCGGCTGCGCCGCCCTGCTGCTGCCGGCGCGTCCTTTACTGTTCGTCGGCGCGGAAGGCCTGCTGCTCGCGAGCCTGGGCCTGGGCTGGTGGCTCGTGCGCCAGGCGCTGGAACCGCTGGGCTACACGCGCCGCTTCCATGAACTGCTGCAGGACCAGCACTACGCCAACCGCCTGGCCGCCCCCGCGTCGCGCGAGCTGGACGACCTCGTGGACACATTCAACACGATGCTGGCCGCGCTGCACCGCGAACGCCTCGCGATCGGCGAGCAGCAGGGCTTCCTCGACCGCCTGCTGGAAGCAACGCCTGTCGCCGTCCTCGTGTTCGACTTCGACGGCGCGATCAGTCTCGTGAACGCGAGCGCGGGCGAGCTTCTCGGCCTGGATCGGCCCGAGGGCAAGCGCTTGTCCACCTGGGCCGATGGCGATGCCGGATACGCAAAAAACCTCGACGCGCGCGGGCGCACACGGAGCCGCCAGCTCGCCGCGCAACTGGATGCGCTGCCGCTGGGCGAATCGCGCCTGCTGACGGACCCGGACGGCCGCCGCTACCGCGCGCAACGCGGCCAGTTCTACGACCGTGGCTTCGCGCGCCACTTCGTCATGGTGGAGGAACTGACGGCGGAACTGGAAGACTCGGAGCGCGCCACGTACGCGCGGCTGATCCGCGTGCTGGCGCATGAAGTCAACAACACGGTGGCCGCGACGGGCTCCGTGCTCGATTCGCTGCTGTTCTACCGCGACCAGCTCGCGGAACGGGACGCGGGCGACTTCGCGACGGCCATCGTCGCCGTCAAGCGCCGCAATGCGAGCCTCGGCGAATTCATCGACCGCTTCACGAAGGTCGTCAAGATGCCGCCGCCGGAACCGCGCCCGACGGACCTGAAAGCCGTCGTCGACGACATCCTGTGGCTGAACCGCGAACAGTGCAGCAGCCGCGGCATCGCGCTGGGCTGGCACCGCTGCGACGCCGTCGCGCCGCTCGCGCTGGATGCGCAGCTCATCGAGCAGGCGCTCATGAACATCGTCAAGAATGCGATGGAAGCGATCGAGGCGGCCGGTCAGGCGCAGGGCACGATTCGAGTGGAACTCGCGAATGAAGACCGGCGCGTGCGACTGTCGGTCGTCGATTCCGGCGACCTGCTGGCCACCGGACCGGCGCGGCCGCTGTTCACGCCGTTCTTCACGACGCGGAAAGGCGGCCAGGGGATCGGGTTGATGTTCGTGCGCGAGGTGCTGCAGCGGCACGGGTGCACGTATTCATTGGCACCGGGGGCGCCGGGAGAGACGCGGTTCGACATCTGGTTCGACGGTAGGGTGGACGGCTCGGCCGTCCACGCGTTCAAACCCGGCACGAATTGACGCGCCGGGTTTCATACGTTTGCTGAACGCGTGGACGGCAAAGCCGTCCACCCTACGACTTGGGATACTTGATCGTCATTTCCTTCAGCAGGTTGTCCGCATGGTCGACCTCCTTCATCACCCACAGCATGTAGCGGATGTCGACGTGGATCGCGCGCGTGATCACCGGATCGAAGTACCAGTCCTTCGTGATCGACTCGTAGGTCGAATCGAAGTTCAGGCCGATGAGCTCCCCGCGCTTGTTCATCACCGCGGAGCCGGAATTGCCGCCCGTCGTGTCGGCGCTCGACAGGAAGTTCACCGGCACCGTGCCCAGCGCCGGATCCCTGAACTGGCCGTAGCGCTTGTCGCGGATCGCCTGCAGCAGCGAGTTCGGCGCGTCGAACGGCGCCTTGCCCGTCTGCTTCTCAAGGATGCCTTCGACGGTGGTGAACGGCCCTTGACGATGCCGTCGCGCGGGCTGTACGGCGCCACCGTACCGTAGGTCACGCGCAAGGTGCCGTTGGCGTCCGGGTACACAGGCTTGCCCTGCGACTTCTTCCAGGCGACGACGGCGTCCATGTACAGCGGGACGACGCGTTCCAGGTTGCCGTCGACGTCCTTGCGGCGGTCTTCCAGCGCGAGGCCGACGTCGTGCAGGCGCACGGCCAGCTGGATGAACGGGTCGTTCGACTTGCGGAATGCGTCGGCATCCTTGCCGATCCACGCGAGACGCTTCGCCGTGTCGCCCAGCTCCGTGCCCTTGTACAGCGGCGCCAGCGCATTCTGCGCGGGCAGCAGCGCGTCAAGGCCGTGCGGCCGCGCCTTCGGATCGATCTTGCCGTAGCGGACCAGCGCGGCCTGCCAGCGGGCCTGGTCGACACTGGGCACGAACGATTGTTCGAGACGGGTCAGGCGCGCCTTGATGAACGAGACGTCGCGGTCCTGGAAGCCCGCCTCGCGCTGCGCGTCCGGCTTCTGGTGTTCCAGCGCCAGGCGGTACAAGGTGCGTGCGCTCTTCAGCAGGTCGCTGTGCGTGGCTTCCGCCCATGCGGTCTCCTGCTGCGTCGTCGCCATGTCGGCGGCGATGACGGCGTCGAGGTCGGCCAGCAGGTTCTTCGGACCGGTCCCATGAGCTTTGTACCAGGTGCGGAACTCGGCGTCCTGCGCATCCTTGATGGCGGCGATGTCCTTGCGCGCGAAACCGTCCAGCAGGCCCCGCGTCTTTTTCAGCACGTTGTTCAGGCTCTTCGCCACGCTGGCGTAGCGCACCGTGTAGTCCGGGTTGCCCATCGTGGCGGCCGCGATCACCGACAGGTCGGCCGTGATCGACGCCACCTTGGCCGGATAGTCCACGTCGCGCGCGAAGCGGATCTCGGCCGGCAGCTTGTAGCGGCTCGTGCGGCCCGGGTAGCCGGCCAGCAGGATCGGGTCGCCCGCCTTCAGGCCTTCGGCCGAGACGACGAGGAAGCTCTTCGATTTATAGGGCACGTTGTCCGGCGACGGATCGGCGGGACGGCCATCCTTGCCGACGTACGCGCGCAGGAAGGAAAAGTCGCCCACGTGGCGCGGGAATTCGTAGTTGTCGATGTCGCCGCCGAAGTCGCCGACGCTGTTCGCGGGCGCGTAGACGAGGCGCACGTCGCGGATCAGGAGCTGCTTGATGCGGTAGTACTCGCCGCCGCGGTTGAACGCGGGGACCGAGCAGCGGTAGGCCTTGTCGCTCTCGCATTCCGCGATCAGCGCCTTGATGCGCGCCTCGACCTGCTCGTGGCGCTCCTTGCCGGAGAGTCCCGGCGCGAGGCCCTTGAGCACGCGGTCGGTCACGTTCTCGACCTTTTCCGTCACGTAGACGACCGTGTTCGGACCGCCCGGCAGTTCCTCCGCGCGCGTCTTCGCGAGGAAGCCGTTGGCGATGTAATTGTGTTCCGGGGTCGAATTGCGCTGGATCGCGCCGTAGCCGCAGTGGTGGTTCGTGACGACGAGACCGTCCGGCGACACGAACGACGCCGAGCATCCCGGCGTCGCCACGATGGCGCTCATCGGGTGTTTCGACAGGTCGGCGAGCCGCTCGGCCGGAATCGTGATGCCGATGCGTTTCAGCTCGGATTTCAGCTGCGGCAGCTGGTGCGGCTGCCACTGGCCCTCGTCGGCGAGCGCACCGGCGCTCGCCCCCAGCAGGGCGATGGGAAGGACGACGGATTTGAACAAGACAAACCTCGGATGAAAAAAGCAAACCCGAGTATATCGTCTGCCCGTCTTGTTCCGGAAACAAAATTGTCACGAAACGCCCAGGATGAGTATGTACAGCCCGCGTATCGGCGTAGCGCGGGCGCCACATCCCGCAAACTCCCCGATCAGGCGTATTGACGTTTGCGGCGCCGCAGCACCGCCGCCATCCCAGCCAGCGCGGCCGCGCACAACGCCGGCGACGCCGGTTCCGGCAGGCCGATGCGCACCTCGTCCAGCGCGGGCGCGCTGTAGCCTGCCTGCCGGTTCGCGGTCGAGAAGGCGAAGTAGCGCACCTCGTCGAAGCCGGCACCGTCGACCAGGCCGAGGATCGCGCCGCGCGGGGAACTGAAGTTGCCGCTGCCGGTGCGCCGGCCGTCGTCGTACGTGGCCCAGTAGCCATTCAGGGACTGGTAACCGCTGCCGGCCGCGAACTCGATCCGGTGGAAGTCCGCGCCGTCAGCGCGGCGCACGCTGATCCAGGCGTTCATGCCGGACGTGGCAAGGTAGTTGCCGGAGAATGCGGGGCTCAGGTCGGACACCGCGTCATAGCAATCCACGCCCGCGTAGCCGCAGCCGTTGTTGGCGCCGTAGCCGCTGGCGTGGAACAGCAGGCCGTCCTCGACCCAGTCGTTGGCGAGTGCCGTGTTCAGGTCGAAGTGCGCCGTGTTGGTCACGGTGCCCACGGCCGTGCCGGCGCCGAGCGTCTGCAGCACAGTTGCGCCAGCACCCTGCGCGGCCAGGGCCAACACAGCTGCGCACAGCAGGCGGTTCTTGAAATGCATGGTCGTCTCCATCATGGCGTGGGAATCAGGTCGAGCGCGTCGTAGCTGTAGCCGGGGCTCAGGAAGCGGATGCCGCTGGAACCGCTGATCGCGGTCAGGGTCAGCACGTTCTGGCCGACCACCAGTTCGGTGGCGGGGATGTCGAACGTATACATCGTGTTATTGCCGCGGTAGGTGCCGACCGTCAGCGTGCGCGACGACGGCTGCGTGGACGCGGGCGGATTCGCCGACACCCAGCCGTTCACCTGCGCCTTCGGCCGGCCGCCCGCGAACGCGTCGGTGATGCCGACCCGTAGCCGCAGCGGCACAACCTGGCTCGCGCGCAGGTTGAAGCGCACGGTGAGCGTGCCGTTCACGTCCTTCCACTGGTACGCGGGGAAACCCGTCGCCGGCGCCGACGTGCCGACCACGTAATCGCCCGGCGTCCACGAGGCCATGCGCACGTCGGACGGGTGCATCGTCGTCACCTTGCCGCCGTTGATGAATTCCGCCGGCGTGCCGTCCCATTCGCCGATGCGCCAGAGCGCCGCCGCGCTGCCCGGATCGCCCGTCACGGCGACGGTGCCCGTGTCCGTCGTGGCGCCCGCACCGACCGTCACCGTGCGCGTGTCGACCGCCAGCTCGTTCTTGTAGACCTTCATCGTGTAGGTCCCGGGGAACATGCCGCTGCTGGCGAAATGGCCGTCGCCGGCGTCGGCCGCCGTCCAGTACTGCGCCGTCGCATTCGAGAAGCCGACCGTGTAGGCGAAGCGCGGATCGCGTCCCGTGATGGCGGCCCCGCGAACAGCGCCGCGCGCTTCCGGTCCCACCCAGCCCGTGAGGCCGAGGGTGCCGAGCCAGGACGTGTCCACCGGTACCGGTGCCGAACCGTCGTTGAAGACCATCGTGTACGTGTTGAGGATGTTCGTGCGCAGCGGCTCCGTCTGGCCCTCGCCGTAGTTGATGATGTAGGTGATCTCCTGGTTCGTGCTTGTGGCCTGGTTCAGCAGGCTGCGGTAGAACGGGCCGCCCGAATTGCCCTCGTTGTTGTCGCGGACGATCCACAGGCCGACGTTGGTCCCTGTCGCGCCAATGAACTGCCAGTCCTTCAGGCGCATGTTCGAATAGTGCTTGGATCGTGTCTCGCCGTCCGGCATGCCGAAGACGTCGCTCGCTTCGATGGCCCCGCTGGTGCCGCGCAGGTCCGACGGCGCCGGTCCGTTGGGCAGCCGCGCGATCGGCACGCGCACGATGAAGCGCGCGAGGTTCAGCGTATCGGGCTCGCTCGTGAAGTAGGTGCCCATGTAGATCTTCGCCTCGCCGCGGCGGGCGATGTAGTAGTGCGTGAGGCCGCCCGCCTGGACGGTCACCTTGACGATGTCGCTGCCCACCGTCTCCGCGTTCACGGCCACCGCGGAGATGCCCTTGTACAGGTAGTCGAAGCCGGAATTCACCTGCGTGCCGCGGCCCTGGTCCTGGTACTCGACGCCGTTGTAGACGAGCGATGCGATGTCGCCCGCCGACTGCGTGCTGACGCCGTTGTCCAGGCGCCGCACTTTGAAGACGAGGCCCGCGCCCGTGTCGATCGTGTAGAAATTCGCATCCAGCGTGAGGCCGAACGCGGAGGCCGTCGCGACGGTCGCCAGCATCCGGGGGGCGCCGGCGGTGCCGGTGTTGCTGGCGTCGCCGCAGCCGGCGACCAGCAGGCATAACGTAGCGGCGTGCGCAGTCCTGCGCATGAAGATGTGCATCGTCTGTCTCCTGTTTGTGAATTTTGTATGCGCCCGGGTTTGCACATCAGTATTGACGGCCTGTGCGCGGCGGGTCAACGGGGCGCACGGCGTGTCGCGCAAAGAATCACGCGCTTGAGCGGAGGCCCGCAGATGCAGATAGAATGACGGGTCCGGCGCCGTCCGGAGCTTCCTCGCCGACCATCATCATGCCCAGTCTCCTCGCACCCGTTTCCTCAGTCCTCCGCCGCCTGTCGATCGACACCTTCACCATCCTGCTGCTGTGCACCGTCGCCCTGGCCAGCGTACTGCCGTGTGCGGGCGAGACGGCCGTCGTCCTCGGCAAGGTCACCACCGTCGCCATCGGCTTGTTGTTCTTCCTGCACGGTGCCAAGCTGTCGCGCGAAGCGATCGTCGCCGGGATGACGCACTGGCGCCTGCACCTGCTTGTGCTTGCGTCGACCTTCGTCATGTTCCCGCTGCTGGGCCTCGCCATGAAGCCGCTGGCGGGCAGCGTCGTCACGCCCGAGCTGTACGTGGGCATCCTGTTCCTGTGCACCCTGCCCTCGACCGTGCAGTCGTCGATCGCGTTCACGTCGATGGCGCGCGGGAACGTGGCGGCGGCCGTGTGCAGCGCGTCGGCCTCCAACTTCGTCGGCATCTTCGTCACGCCGCTGCTGGTGTCGACCCTGATCGTGCAAGGCTCTGCGGGCGGCTCGTCGCTGGACGCCGTGATCACCATCGTCGAGCAGTTGCTGCTGCCCTTCCTGGCCGGCCAGTTCCTGCGTCCGTGGATCGGGAAGTGGGTCGATCGCCACAAGCCGATGCTGAAGATCGTCGACCAGGGCTCGATCCTGCTGGTCGTCTACACGGCGTTTTCCGAATCGGTCAATGAGGGCCTGTGGCACAAGCTGTCGGGGGAATCGCTCGCGGCGCTCGTCGTCATCAGCTGCGTGTTGCTGGCCATCGCACTGGGCGTCGCCACGTGGGCGAGCCGGCGCCTGGGCTTCAGCCGCGAGGACGAGATCACCATCGTGTTCTGCGGCTCGAAAAAGAGTCTCGCAAGCGGCGTCCCGATGGCCAAGGTGCTGTTCGCGCCGAGTGCGCTGGGCATGGTCATCCTGCCTGTGATGCTGTTCCACCAGATCCAGCTGATGGTCTGCGCGGTGCTGGCCCAGAAATGGGGCCGCGAGAATCGTTAACACCGGGGTCAGAGCCCGATTTTTGGAAATTTCCCTGATGCAGTTGCCAAAATCGGGGCTCTGACCCCGGTATTATTTGGCGAGAGCGAGTCCGCCCCACCATACCTCCGGCAGCGCGGCCGCGAGCATCATGCCGGGCCCCAGCGCCGTGATGAGCCAGCGGCGGCGCGGCGGCAGCCAGGCCGTGCGTGGATCGTGCAGGCTCGCGCGGATGTCGCGCCAGCTGAAGCTTGCCAGCGCCACCATCCCGAGCGCGAACAACGTCCACAGCGCCGACGCGTTCAACAGTGCGGCGAAGTCCTCATCCAGATAAGCGAGCGCCGGCAGCGCGAGGCTCACGCTGCCCAGCAGTTCGGCCGTCGCGACAAACGCCGCGCGGCCGCGGCGGCGGAAGTCGTGGCGCAGCATC
The DNA here is from genome assembly GCF_029223865.1 of Telluria mixta. Classification (NCBI taxonomy): domain Bacteria; kingdom Pseudomonadati; phylum Pseudomonadota; class Betaproteobacteria; order Burkholderiales; family Oxalobacteraceae; genus Telluria; species Telluria mixta. The sequence goes on along the minus strand of NZ_CP119520.1, from coordinate 4,137,893 downwards.
CAGGCCGACAGCGCCACGTCGCCGGCCAGGTACAAGGCGCTCCATGCGGGCATGGTTCTACTCCTGCGCGGTGAGCTGGTCGGCATGCCAGCCGCCGCCCAGCGACTGGATCAGCGCCACGGCCGTCGTCTGGCGGTTGCCCTGCGTCTGCACGAGCGCGCGGCGCGCGTTCAGGGCCGTCACCTGGGCCTGCACCACTTCCGAATAACTCACCTGCCCGGCCTTGTAGCGGTTCAGCACCTGCTCCTCGACCTTGTCCGCCGCTTCCGATGCCAGTCGCTGCAGGTCCTGCTGCTGCGCGAGCACACGCGTGGCGTTCAACTGGTCCTCGACGTCGGCGAAAGCATCCAGCACCGTCTGGCGGTAGCGGGCGACGGCCTGCTCGCGCGCCGCGTCGGCGCCCTGCACCGCCGCGCGGTTGGCGCCGCCGTTGAAGATCGTCTCGGTGGCCGACAGGCCCAGTGCCCATGCCATGCTCGACGCCTTGAACAAGTCGCCGATGGCGCTGGCGGACGGGCCGTACGATGCCGTGAGGCCGATCTGCGGGAAGTAGGCCGCGCGCACGATGCCGATCTGCGCGTTGGCCGCCGCCACGGCGCGTTCGGACGCGGCGATGTCGGGACGGCGCTCCAGCAACGTGGACGGCACGCCGACCGGCACGTCCGGCACCGTCACGTTCCACTGGGCCGGCGCCAGCGCGAAGTCGGCCGGCGCCTTGCCGACGAGGACCGCGATCGCGTGCTCCAGCTGCGCGCGCTGGCGGGCCAAGGTCAGGTCGTCGCTCTGCGCGCTGGCGAGCTGGGTCTGGGCCTGGTAGACGTCCGAGTGCGGCACGATGCCCACGTCGAAGCGGTTCTGCGTGATCTTCAGCACGCGCTGGTAGCCTTCGATGGTCGTGGCCAGCAACGCGCGCTGGGCGTCGACGGAGCGCAGCGAAAAATAGTCCGCGGCCAGTTCGCCCTGCGCGGACAGGCGCGCGGACGCGAGGTCGGCCGCGCTGGCCTGCGCATTGGCCTGCGCCGCGGAGATGCCGGCGCGCAGGCGCCCCCACACGTCCGGCTCCCAGCTCGAGCCGATGTTCAGGCGGAAGCTGTTGGACGTGCGGCCGTTGTTGTTGCCGTTGTCGTTCGACCCGCCGCCGCTGCCGTTGCGGTTTGCGCCGCCGTTCAGGGTCACGGTCGGGAACAGCGACGCGCGCTGCTGCGCGACGAGCGCGCGCGCCTGGCTGTACGCGGCGACGGCGGCCGCCACGTTCTGGTTGCTGACCTCGACCTGGCGCACCAGTCCGTCGAGCACGGGGTCGTTGAACAGGGTCCACCACGGGCCCCGATCGAGCGCATCCGCTGGTGCGGCGGGCGCCCAACCTTGCAGTTCCTTGAAGGCCGCAGGCTGCGTCGTCGCCGGCCGCTCGTACGTGGGCGCGAGCGCGCAGCCGGACAACACGGCGGCGGCGAGCAAGGCGGAGATCAACGGGCGAAAGGTGGTAGTTCGCATGGTTCGGTTCATGGCTGGGAAATCGTTGGCTGGTCCTCCAGCGGATGGCGGACCAGGTGATGCTCGTCCGCGCCGCGGCGGCGCAGTTTGTCGAGGTAGACGTAGACGACGGGCGTCGTGAGGAGCGTCAGGAGCTGGCTCGCGACCAGGCCGCCGATGATGGCGATGCCCAGCGGCTGGCGCAGCTCGGAGCCTTCGCCGAAGCCGATCGCCAGCGGCAGCGCGCCCAGCGCCGCGGCCAGCGTCGTCATCAGGATTGGACGGAAGCGCAGCAAACACGCCTCGCGCACGGCTTCCGTGGCCGACAGCCCGCGCGCGCGCTCCGCTTCCAGCGCGAAGTCGATGATCAGGATCGCGTTCTTTTTCACGATGCCGATCAGGAGGAACACGCCGATCAGCGCGATGATGGAAAACTCCATGCGGAACAGCAGCAGCGCCAGCACGGCGCCCACGCCGGCCGACGGCAACGTCGACAGCACGGTCACCGGGTGCACGAGGCTTTCGTACAGGATGCCGAGGACGATGTAGATGACGACGATGGCGGCGAGGATCAACAGCGGCTGTTGCTGGCTCGATTCCTGCGCCTGCTTCGCCTGGCCCTGGAAGCTGCCGCGCACATTGGTCGGCATGCCGATGTCGGCCTCGGCCTGCTTGACCGCCTGCTGCGCTTCCGACAGCGAATAGCCCTGCGCGAGGTTGAACGAGATCGTCGTCGCCAGCTCACCGTCCTGGTGGTTGACGGAGCTCGGCGTCGCGCGTTCGGCGAAGTGCGCGATGGCGGACAGCGGCACCATCGTCGTGACGCCCGACGACAGCGCCGAGCCGCTGGACGGATCGCGCGCGGCCGTGAGATTCGCGGGCGCGGCGGGAGTGCCGGCGGCTGCGGTCGCCGTTGCGTTCTTGGCGGGTACATAGACGTCGTCCAGCGCCGCCGGCGAGCGCGCATACTTCTGCGCGACGCCCATGATCACGTGGTACTGGTTCAACTCGTCGTAGATGTTGGCGACCTGGCGCTGGCCGAACGCGTTATACAGCGCGTTGTCGATGTCCTTCGCGCTGATGCCGAGGCGCGCCGCCGTCTGCTTGTCGATGTCGACATAGGTTTCGACGCCGTTGTCCGCCTGGTCGGTGTCGACGTCGGTCAGCGCCTTCTGCGCTTTCATCGCATCGGCCAGCTTCGTCGCCCACGATTTCAGGTCGGCGCGGTTGTCGCTCTTTAGGGTGTACTGGTAGGTGGAGTTCGACTGGCGCCCGCCCATGCGCAGGTCCTGCACGGGATTCAGGAACAGCTGCACGCCCGTCACCTGCGCGAGCTTCGGACGCAGCCGCGCGATCACGGCCTGGCCGCTCTCGCCCTTGGCGCGCTCGTCGGCCGGTTTCAGGTTCAGGAACATGAAGCCGCCGCCCGCGCGCGAGCCGCCCGTGAAGCCGACGACGGTGTCCACGGCGGGATCGCTCTTGATGATATTGACGAGCTGGCGCAGCTTGCCCTGCATGGCCTGGAACGAGATGCTCTGGTCGGCGCGCAGGCCGCCGTTGACCTGGCCCGTGTCCTGCTGCGGGAAGAAGCCTTTCGGCGCGGCCGAGAACAAATAGACGTTCAGGCCGACGACGAACACGAGGATCAGCATCACGAGCAGCTTCATGTCCAGCGCCCAGTCGAGCGCGTGCTCGTACGATTTCAGCACGCCGTTGAAGCCGCGCTCCGCCCAGCGACCGAGGCGGCCCTGCTTGCGGCCCGCATGGTCGTGCAGCTTCTGGCCGGGTTTCAGCAGGATCACGCACAGCATCGGCGTCGTCGTCAGCGAGATCACGAGCGAGATCATCACGGCCGCCGACAAGGTGACGGCGAATTCGCGGAACAACCGGCCCACCTGGCCGCCCATGAACAGCAGCGGGATGAACACGGCCACGAGCGACAGGCTGATGGACAGCACCGTGAAGCCCACTTCCTGGGCGCCCAGCAGCGCCGCCTTCATGCGGTCCATGCCCTGCTCGACGTGGCGGCTCGTGTTTTCCAGCACGACGATGGCGTCGTCGACGACGAAGCCGGTGGCCACCGTGAGCGCCATCAGCGACAGGTTGTTGAGCGAGAAGCCGAGCAGGTACATCACGCCGAAGGTGCCCAGCAGCGAGACGACGGTCGCCACGGCCGGCACGACGGTTGCGCGCACGCTGCGCAGGAACACGGAGACCACGAGCACGACGAGCAGGATCGAGATCATCAGGGTCATCTCGATCTCGTGCAGCGACGCGCGGATGGAATTGGTGCGGTCCGACGCCACCTGCATGCGCACGTCCTGCGGCAACTGGGCCTGCAGCTGCGGCAGCAGCGCGCGCACGCCGTCCACGGTCTCGATGACGTTGGCGCCCGGCTGGCTCGTCACGAGCACGATCACAGCGGGCTCGCCGTTGAACAGGCCCAGGGTATGGATGTCCTCGACGCCGTCCTTCACGTCGGCCACGTCCTGCAGCCGGATGGCGGAGCCGTTGCGCCACGCGACGACGAGGCCCTTGTAGTCGGCCGCCGTGCGCCCGTTGGTGGGCGTGTTCGCCTGCGAATAGATCTGCAGGCGCATGCCCTGCCCTTCCAGCGCGCCCTTCGGCCGGTTGGCGTTGGTCGCCTGGATGGCGGCGCGCACGTCCTCGGTCGACAGGCCGTACTGGTTCAGCTGGTACGGATTCAGGTCGACGCGCACGGCGGGCAGCGAGCCGCCGCCGAGTTCCACGTCGCCCACGCCCTTCACCTGCGCGAGCTTCTGCTGCACGACGTTCGACACTTCGTCGTAGATCTGGCCGGGGCTGCGCGTCTTCGACGTCAGCGCGAGGATGATGATCGGCGCGTCGGCCGGATTGGCCTTGCGGTACGTCGGATTGCTGCGCAACGTGGCCGGCAGGTCGGCGCGCGCCGCGTTGATGGCGGCCTGCACTTCGCGCGCGGCCGAATCGATCTGACGCGTCAGGTCGAACTGCAGGTTGATGCGGGTGGAGCCGTTGCCACTGCTGGACGTCATCTCGTTGACGCCCGCGATCACGCCCAGCCGCCGTTCCAGCGGCGTGGCCACCGACGTCGCCATCGTGTCCGGACTGCCGCCCGGCAGGTTGGCGGACACGGAGATCGTCGGAAAGTCGACCTGCGGCAGCGGCGAGACAGGCAGCACGAAGAACGCGCCGATGCCCGCCAGCGCGATGCCGATGGTCAGCAGCACCGTGGCGATGGGCCGCCTGATGAACGGCTGCGAGAGACTCATGCGCCGGCTCCGCCCGGTTTGACAGCGGCCGGCTCCGCCCCGCTCCAGCGCCGCGCGAGGCGGTCGAACGCCAGATAGATGACGGGTGTCGTGAACAGCGTGAGCAGCTGGCTGACGATCAGGCCGCCGAAGATGGCGAGGCCCAGCGGCCGGCGCAGCTCCGCGCCCTCGCCCCAGCCGAGCATCAGCGGAATGGCGGCGAACAGCGCGGCCAGGGTCGTCATGATGATGGGACGGAAGCGCAGCATCGCGGCCTGGTGGATCGCAGTCCGCGGGTCTTTACCTTCGTCGCGTTCGGCCTCGATGGCGAAGTCGATCATCATGATCGCGTTCTTCTTCACGATACCGATCAGGAGGATGATGCCGATGATGCCGATGACGCCGAGGCCCTGCCCCGTGATCCCCAGCGCCAGCAGCGCCCCGACGCCGGCGGACGGCAGGGTGGAGAGGATCGTCAGCGGGTGGATGTAGCTCTCGTACAGCACGCCCAGCACGATGTACACGCAGACGACGGCCGCGAGGATCAGCCACAGCTGGTTCGACAGCGACGCCTGGTACGCGCCGGACGCGCCGAGGAACGTCATGGTCACAGCGCCCGGCAGGTTGATCTCGCGGGCCGCGTCCTTGATGGCGGCGACGGCGGTGCCCAGCTTGACGCCGGACGCGGTGTCGAAGCCGATCGTCGTCGCCGGGTACTGCGCCACGTGGGTGATCTGCAGCGGCGCGGCCTGCTCCGTGATCGAGGCGATCGCGGACAGCGGCGTCGGCGCACCGGAGCCCGTGCGCAACTGCAGGTCCGACAGCGCGTCGAGCGACATCTTGTCGTCCTGCTGCGCTTCCAGGATCACGCGGTACTGGTTCGTCTCCGTGAAGATGGTCGACACGATGCGCTGGCCGAACGCGCTGTACAACGCGTCGTCGACGTTCGATGCCGTCACGGACAGGCGCGACGCGCTGTCGCGGTCGATGTTGACGTACGCGGCCGCGCCGGTGGCGCCGGCATCGGTGACGACGTTGGCCAGCTCCTTGCGGCGCGCCATCGCCGCCACCAGCTTGTGTGCCCACTCCGTCACCGTCTTCGTGTCCGCGCCCTCGATCGACAGGCGGTATTGCGTCGGCCCGGTCTCGGCGTCGATTGTGAGGTCCTGCGTCGGCTGCAGGTACAGGGCGACGCCGGCCACGTTCTGTGCCACGCGGCGGCGCAGGCGGTCCATGATGTCCTGCTGGTCGTCGTGTTTCGCCTTCAGGTTGATCAGCATGGTGCCCGTGTGGAGCATCGTGTTGTTGGCGGCGTCCACACCGACCGTCGACGCGAGCGATTCGACGTCCGGGTCGGCCAGGATCTCGCGCGCGGCGGCCTGCTGCATCTCGGCCATCGAACTGTACGAGATCGCCTGGCGCGCTTCCACGCGCGCCTGCAGCTGGCCCGTGTCCTGCGTGGGGAACAGGCTTTTCGGGATGAACGTCCACAGGATCGCCGTCAGCACCAGCGTGCCCAGCGCGACGAGCAAGGTCAGGCCCTGGCGCGCGAGCACCCAGTTCAGGCCGCGGTCGTAGTGGCCCACGGTCCAGTCGAAGAACGACTGGAACTTGCGGGCGAACTTCGTTTCATGGGACTTGTCGTGCTGCTTGAGCCAGCGGGCCGACATCATCGGCACGAGCGTCAGCGACACGACGGCCGAGATCAGGATCGTGATGGCGAGCGACACGGCGAATTCGCGGAACAGCCGGCCCACGACGTCGCCCATGAACAGCAGCGGGATCAGCACGGCGATCAGCGACACGGTCAGCGAAATGATGGTGAAGCCGATCTGCGTGGCGCCCTTCAGCGCGGCATCCATCGGCCTCTCGCCTTCCTCGATGTAGCGAGAAATGTTCTCGATCATGACGATGGCGTCGTCGACGACGAAGCCGGTCGCGATCGTCAGCGCCATCAGCGACAGGTTATTGAGGCTGTATCCGAGGAGGTACATGATGCCGAACGTGCCGACGAGCGAGATCGGCACCGCGAGGCTCGCGATCACCGTGGCGCGCACACTGTGCAGGAACGCGAATATCACGAGCACGACGAGGATGACGGCCAGTACGAGCTCGATCTGCACGTGTTCGACCGAGGCGCGGATGCCGTTCGTGCGGTCCGACAGCACGTCCATGTGGATGCTCTGCGGCAGGCTGGCCTGCAGCTCGGGCAGGCGCTGCTTGATGGCGTCCACGGTGGCGATCACGTTGGCGCCCGGCTGGCGCTGCACGTTCAGGATGATCGCCGGCTTCATGTTCGCCCACGCGCCGAGCTTGACGTTTTCCGCGCTGTCGACGACCTTCGCCACGTCGCCCAGGCGCACGGGCGCGCCGTTCTTGTAGGCGACGATCAGGTTCGTATAGTCGGGTACTGTCACCAGCTGGTCGTTGGCGTTGATGGTGTACGCGCGCAAGGGGCCGTCGAAGCTGCCCTTGGCGCTGTTGGCGTTCGCGTTCGTGATCGCGGTGCGCAGCGTGTCGAGACCGAGGCCGTTGGCGGCGAGCGCCTCCGTGTTCGCCTGGATGCGCACGGCCGGACGCTGGCCGCCCTGCAGGGTGACGAGACCGACGCCCGTCACCTGGCTGATCTTCAGCGCGAGGCGCGTGTTGACGAGGTTCTGCACCTCCGTCAGCGGCATCGAGTCGGACGTGATGGCGAGCGTCAGCACGGGTGCATCGGCCGGGTTGACCTTCGCGTAGACGGGCGGCGCCGGCAGGTCGGTCGGCAGCAGCGAGCCCCCCGCGTTGATCGCGGCCTGCACTTCCTGCTCGGCCACGTCGAGCGTCTGGCCCAGCGTGAACTGCAGGGTGATCACGGAGACGCCGGCCGCGCTGTTGGAACTCATGCGCGCCAGGCCCGACATCTGGCCGAACTGGCGTTCCAGCGGCGCCGTCACGGTGCGCGCCATCACTTCCGGGCTCGCGCCCGGGTACAGCGTCTGCACCTGGATGGTCGGGAAGTCGACCTGCGGCAGCGCGGACAGCGGCAGGAATTTGTAGCCGACGAGGCCCGCCAGCACGATCGCCAGCATCAGCAGCGACGTGGCGACGGGGCGGCGGATGAAGGGTGCGGATGGGCTCATGCGGCACTCCTCATTGCGCAGCGCCTTCCTGCTGCTGGCGGCGGCGATGCTGGCCTGCCTGGCCTGCCTGGCCCTGCTTGGCACCCGCCTGGCCGCCCTGCCCGCGCGCCGGATGCTCGCCGGGCAGCGTCACCTTCGCGCCATCCTTGAGGCGATCCGCGCCTTCCGTGATGACGGTCTCGCCGCCTTTCAGGCCGCTCGTGATCTCGACGCGCTCGGCATCCTCCTCGCCCCGCTTCACGTTCGTCAGCGCCACCGTGCGGGTCTGCGGATCCAGCACGTAGACGTAGTCGCCGTTGGCGCCGTGGCGCAGCGCCGTCACCGGCACCGTGATCGCGTTCTTGATCACGTTCACCTGCAGGCGGATGTTCACGAACTGGCTGGGGAACAGTTTCGCTCCCTCGTTGCCGAAGCGGGCCTTGGCCTTGACGGTGCCGGTCGTGGTGTCGACCTGGTTGTCCAGTGCCATGAAGCGGCCCTGCGCCAGTTCGCGCGTGCGGGTGCGGTCCAGCGCCGTCGCGGGCAGCGTGGCGTTCGCGTTGATGCGTTCCTGCAGCGTGGGCAGGTGGTCCTGCGGCACGGCGAATTCGACGTCGATCGGCGATTGCTGCGTGATGACGGCGATGCCGTTCGCGTCGCTGCTGGCCACCAGGTTGCCGATGTCCACCGTGCGCAGGCCCACGCGGCCGGCGATCGGTGCGCGCACCTGGGTGTAGCCGAGGTTGATCTGGGCGATGCCTTCGGCCGCCTTGTCGGTCGTGACGGCGCCCTGCAGCTGCTTCACGAGGGCCGCCTGCGTGTCGACGTCCTGGCGCGCGATCGAATCCTGCTGGAGCAGCGTCTGGTAGCGCGACAGCAGGACCTTCGCCGATTCGAGCTGGGCCTCGTCGCGCTGGCGCTGGCCCGTGGCCTGCAGCAGCGCCATCTGGGACGGGCGCGGGTCGATCGTCGCCAGCACCTGGCCCTGCTTGACGAGCTGGCCTTCCGTGAACAGGATCTTCTGCAGCACGCCGCCGACCTGCGGCCGCACGGTCGCGACGGCGGCCGGGGTCACGGTGCCGAGGGCGTCCAGCACGATCGGGATGTCGGCCCGCTCGGCCTTGCCAACGCCGACCGTCGTCGCCGGCGCACCGCGCCCGCCGCCCGGACCGCCCCGACCGGCCCCAGGCCCGCCCGCGCCCTGCCCGCGCGCGCCGCCGGGCGCGCCCTGCGGCTGCTGGTGCACGAGGTGCCATGCGAGCCAGCCGAGACCGCCCATCGCGAGGACGGCGATGAGGGTCCCGATGATGCGGGTGCGGCGCGAACGCTTGGGTTGGGTCGGGGTTTTATTCTTGTCGGGTGTGACGGTCGAATCCATGCTAGTCCTTCGGCGGCCGAGTGTTCAAAAGCACAATAAATGTTGTTTTGAAATGTAGCACGGCCTGCTATTGCCTTATGTTTCGTAACGTACGGTGAGCGAACCTCCCTCCAGGCATAGGAAGTTGCATCTTTACATGGCTTTACACAGAAGCCGCCTACATGCGGGGAGATCAAAACAAAACGGGCGTGGGAAGATTCCCACGCCCGTGTTGCTGTGTATGTATGCCTGACTACACGCTGTTACAAAGATTAACGCACTGGAAAGGTTCAGGGCAGCGCACACAGGCAGTGCGTGACCGCCGCGAACGGTTGCTTGCGGTCGGCGACGGCCGACAGCCAGCCCAGGTCGCGGGTGATGCCTGCCGTCGCGTTGCCGCCCAGCGCGGCCGCGCCGAGGTCGACCGGCAGCAGGCCCAGCTTCACCTGCACGTTCAGGATCTGCGCGTCCGACAGGCCCATGCGCTCCAGCACCCGCTCGGCGAAGGTGGTCGGCTGCTCGGCATACGTGACGCGGAAATCGTCGCCCAGGTTGGCCCGCTTGGCCGCCGAACGCAGTGCGTCGCCGTAGCTGCCCAGGCGGTCGACGAGGCCGCGTTCCTTGGCCTGCGTGCCCGTCCACACGCGGCCCTGGCCCACTTCGTCGATCTTGGCCGGCGTCGTCTTGCGCGCGACGGCGGCCTTGGTCGTGAACTCGTCGTACACGTGGTTGATGGCGGACTGGATCAGCTGGCCGAAGCGCGGGTCGAGCGGGCGCAGCGGATTGTAGGCGTCCGCGAGCCACGTGGTCGTCACGCCGGCCGTGTGGATGCCGAGTTTATCCACGACCTTGTCCGCGGTCGGCAGGATGGCGAACACGCCGATCGAACCGGTGACGGTGGACGGGTCGGCGATGACTTCGTCGGCCGCCATCGATATCCAGTAGCCGCCCGACGCGGCCACGTCGCCCATCGACACGACGACCGGCTTGCCGGCCGCGCGCGTCAGCTCCAGCTCGCGCCGGATCAGTTCCGAACCGTAGGCGCTGCCGCCCGGCGAATTGACGCGCAGGACGACGGCCTTCACGGACGAGTCTTCGCGCACGCTGCGGATCAGGTTTGCCGTCGAGATGCCGCCCACCATGCCGGGGCCGCCCGTGCCTTCCGTGATGTCGCCGGCCGCGACGACGACGGCCACCGCGTCGCCGAACGGCTTGTCCGGATGGCGCGCCACGTAGTCGCCGAAGCTCACCTGGCGGAAGCTCTTGATGCGGTCGTCGTACGCGCCGCGCTTGATGAACTCGGCGCGCACTTCGTCGCGGGTCTTGACGCCGTCGATCAGCTTCCAGTCCAGGGCCACCTTGGCCGCGTTGCCGTTGGCCGCCTGCAGGCGCTGCGGCAGCTCGTCGATGCCTTTCGCGATGGCGCCCGCCGGCAGCTTGCGCGCCTTTTCCACTTCGGCCGTGTACGCGGTCCACAGGCCGTTGTACAGGAAGCTGTCCGCCTCTTGCGCGGCCTGGGACGGGCCGTTGCCGATGAACGGCTCCGCAAAACTTTTATACGTGCCGACCTTCATCAGGTTGACGGTGACGCCGACCTTGTCCAGCGCGTCGCGGTAGTAATTGCGGTGGCGGCCGAAGCCTTCGATCAGCACCATGCCCATCGGGTGCAGGTAGATCTCGCTGGCGTGCGCGGCGATCAGGTAGCGCTTCTGGTCGAAGTTGCCGCCCCAGACGACGACGCGCTTGCCGGCCGCCTTCACGCGCTCGATGCCCGCGCCGATCTCGCGCACGGATGCGAGGCCGCCGCCATCCAGCTCATCCAGCAGCACCAGCACTTCGTTCACGTTGTTGTCCTTCGCGGCGCCGTCCAGCGCCTTCAGCACGTCCGGCAGGCGCACGAGGCGGCGGCCGTTGCCCGACAGGCCGGCGACGACGGAATCGCGCACGCTGCCCGCGCGTTCCTCGACCAGTTCGCCCTTCAGGTCCAGCACGAGCGCCGTCTTCGGCGCCAGCGGCTTCAGGCCACCGCCGAACATGGCCCAGAAGAAGGCGATCAGGATGATCAGGAAGATGAGGTTCAGCACGAAGCGGCGGGTGGCGTCGAGGCCGCGCCACAGCGCGCCAATGCCGCGGCGCAGGGAGGAGATGGGCTTGAAAGACATTGAGGCTCCGGCTAGTTGAGATTCGGTTCGGTCAGTGCGGACGGCTCGGCGCGGCGCGAGATCGCGAACAGGCCGGCGAATACGAGGGCGCCGTTCACGATCAGCAGTTCGAGGCCGAGGCGGTAGCTGCCCAGCAGCGCATGCTGGTAATACTCCAGCAACGCGCACAGGATCGGCGCGCCGATGGTCACCATGGGCACGAGGCGGTCGTGCAGGGTCCGCGTCGTCATCATGCCGAAGGCGAACAGACCGAGCAAGGGTCCGTATGTATAACTTGCGAGCTTCAGGATGACGACGATCATGCTGGGATTGTCCACCCATTTGAAGACGAGCACCATGGCCAGGAACAGCGCGGCGAACCCGAGGTGCACGTGGCGGCGCAGGCGCATGCGCTGGTTTTCCGTCAGGTCGGTGCGGCGCTTGATGCCGAGGATGTCGATGCAGAACGTGGACGTCAGCGCCGTGATGGCGCCATCGGCACTGGGGAACAGCGCCGAGACCAGCGCGACCAGGAAGATGATCTGCACCACGGCGGGCAGGTGGCCCATCACGACGGCCGGGAAGATTCTGTCGCCCGTCGCCGTGACGCCGGCGAGCGGCGCGTACAGGTACAGCAGCCCGCCGAGGAACAGGAAGGCGCACAGCACGACGACCAGCACGGCGGTCAGGCTGAGCAGGTTCTTCTGCGAATCTTGCAGGGTCTTCACGGAGATCGTCTTCTGCATCATTTCCTGGTCCATGCCCGTCATCGTCAGCACGATGAAGATGCCGGCCACGATCTGCTTGAGCCAGTAGCCGGGGCTGTCCGGGTCGTGCGTGAACACGCGCGCGAGGCCCCTGTCCTGCATCTGCTGCAATGCCTGCGGAAAAGTCAGGTCCAGCTGGCCCAGCATGAAGGCGACGCACGCGAACAGGCCCGCCAGCATGCACGTCGTCTGCAGGGTATCGGTCCAGACGATGGTCTTCACGCCGCCCTGGTAGGTGTACAGCAGGATCATGCCGAGGATGACGAAGGTCGTGAGCCAGAACGGGATGCCGAGGCTGTCGAGGATGATGGTCTGCAGGACGGCGACGACGAGGTACAGCCGCGCCGTGGCGCCGAACAGGCGCGACAGGATGAAGAACCCGGCCCCGCTCTGGTAGGCGCGCCGGCCGAGGCGCACGTCGAGGTAGTGGTAGATCGACGTCAGGCGCAGCCGGTAGTACAGCGGCAGCAGCAGGTAGACGACGGCGATGTAGCCGATCACGTAGCCGATGAGGATCTGCGCATACCCGAAGCCGTCGGCCCCGACGGCGCCCGGCACGCTGATGAAGGTGGCGCCGGACAGCGTGGTGCCGACCATGCCGAACGCGACGAGCATCCAGTTGCTGCTCTTGTTACCGATGAAAAAACTGTCGTTGTTGGCACCCCGCCCCGTGGCCCAGGCGACGCCGAGCAGCAGGGCGAAATATGCGATGAGGATGCAGAAGAGTAAAGCCGGGGACATCGGGGATCCAAAAAGTTAACTGAGCGCCCAGCAATATACACCGGCGATCAGATCCCCTGCCCCGGCATCCGCTCGAACGGCCCGATGCACGCTTCCATCGTCTCGTCGCGGCACATCACGAAGCGCGCGCCGGACGGGTGGAAGCGGATGTAGTTCGTGGCGCGCGTGCCCGGCTTCATGATCTCGCCGGAGCAATCCTGCTTGCCGTTGTCCTTCACGATCTTGTCGTCGAGTTTATAAAAGCCCTTGGCGCTGGGCTTCTCGGCGACCGTGAATTCGCTTTCCGACACTTCGTCCGCGCTTTTCACGAGCGTCGTGCCGTCGCCGCGGAAGTGATAAGTCTCGGAACAGCCGAGCTGCGGGATCGCGAGGATCCAGATGCCCAGCAAGGGATGCGCCGCGGAGGGTGCGGCCGCCTGGGATGGCAGCGCGGTGGCGGCGAGGAGGCAGGCGAAGAGACCGGTGAGCGTACGCATGGTGGGCCTTTGCATGACGGTGGACGCGGAGGCGTTCTTGTCATTATTGCACAGGCCCGGATGGGACGCGCGCGCGGGTCCGGAACAACGCGAGCGAGTATTGTTGGCCCTGGGACCGTCATTCCCGCGCAGGCGGGAATCCAAGCTGAGCCACAGAAATCACCAAGTCGGAAACGCCTCAGCGCCTCCGACATCCTGATGCCGAAAACTCAGCATGGGTTCCCGCTTTCGCGGGAACGACGGGTCAGCTGTTCTCGGGCGGCGTCTTCGGCTTGGCCGGCCGGCGCGGCGCACGCGTGGCGGGCTTGCGCGACGGTGCCTTGTGCGCCGGGCGGGCCGACTTCTTGCGGGCCTGCTTCGCGGCTTCGCTTTCGCCTTCCACCGGCGCTTCCACCGGCGCTTCCACCGGCGCTTCCACCGGCTGCGCTTCCACGACCGCGTCCTGTGCATCCGGCGCCGGGGCGCTGTCTTCCTGTGCCACCGCCTCCACGGCCACACCCTTGCGCGCGGCCGGCTTGCGCGGCGTGCGCGTCGTACGGCGGCGTTCCTTCACCGGCGCGGGCGCTTCTTCGGTGGCAGCGACGGGTTCCTCGGCTGCGACGACCGGTTCCGGCGCTTCGGCCAGGTCCGGCGTCGGCGCGGGCCAGGTGGCCATCGCGGCCTCCTCGGACACCGGCACGGCTTCCTGCACCGCATCGGGCGCGGGCGCCTGCCCTTCGCGGCCCTTGCGTCCGCGGCCGCCGCGGCGGCGCGATTCGCGGGCGGCTGCCGGAACTTCAGTCGGCTGCTCGCCCTGGGTTTCCGCGGCCAGTTCGTCGCCGGCTACCAAGGCCACCGGCTCAGAAGCCATCTGCGGCTGCTCGACAGCGGTCTCCACCGGCGCGGCTTCGACCGGCTGCAGGTCGACCTGGGCGTTGGCGCCGCGGAAGACATAGGTGCCGGATTTTTCGTCGCGGCCGAATTCGAACAGGCCGCGCGTCTGGGCCTCTTCCAGCAGGTTGCCGAACGTACGGAAACCGTAATAGGTTTCGGAGAAGTCCGGGCGGCGGCGCTTCAGCGTGTCCTTCAGCAGCGACGCCCAGATCTTGCCGGTGTCGCCACGCTCCGAGACGAGCGCGTCGAAGGTCTCGACGACCATCTCCAGCGCCTGCAGCTTGCGCGCTTCCATCTCTTCGCGCTTGCGGTTATCGCCGTCCGACCGGCCGCGGCTCTGCTGCGGCTGGGCCTTGCGCTCGTCGCGCTTGGCGGCGGCGCGGCGCTGTTCGCGCACGAGGTCGTCGTAGAAGATGAATTCGTCGCAGTTCGCGACCAGCAGGTCCGACGTCGACTGCTTGACGCCGACGCCGATCACCCGTTTCGCATTTTCGCGCAGCTTGGAGACGAGCGGCGAAAAGTCCGAGTCGCCCGACACGATCACGAACGTGTTTACGTGCGCTTTCGTGTAGCACAGGTCGAGCGCGTCCACGACCATGCGGATGTCGGCGGAATTCTTGCCCGACTGGCGCACGTGCGGGATTTCGATCAGTTCGAAGTTCGCTTCATGCATCGTCGCCTTGAAGCCCTTGTAGCGATCCCAGTCGCAATAGGATTTCTTGACCACGATGCTGCCCTTGAGCAGCAGGCGTTCGAGGACGGGCTTGATGTCGAATTTCTCGTAATTCGCATCGCGCACGCCGAGTGCGACGTTTTCGAAGTCGCAGAACACCGCCATGCTGATATTGTCTGGAGATGAAGCCATGTGTGTTGTTGTGTGGTTGGTAGACAAGCTGACCACGGATTATACGCAACAACGTCGACGGCACCGTCGCGGACGCGTCTGGCGTCCGGGCGGTCAGCCCAGCCGCTCCATCGTGGCCGGGTCGGGGCGGCCGTCGAAGAACTGGTCGAGGCAGGCCTGGAAGATCGCTTCGTGGGGCGCCACGTCGGCAAACAAGGTCATCGAGGAATGGAATTTCAGGTTGTCCGGGTGCCCGAAGATCTCGTCGACGCCGCGGTCGTCGTGGCTGGCGACGGCCGTCGCGCAGGCGCGCAGGCGCGGGCCCAGCACGGGGTGCGCGAGATAGGCCGCGGCCTCGTCGGCGGAACGGATCGCGTAGCGCTGCGCCATCGCGCTGTGTCCCAGTCCCTCGATCTGGGGAAAGATGAACCACATCCAGTGGGTGCGCTTGTGACCGGCGCGCAGCTCGGCCAGCGCCGTATCGTAGACGCCGTTCTGGGCTTCCACGAAGCGTTCCAGGTTGAAGTCGGTTGCCATGATGGTCTCTCCTCTCCGGCGCATGCTACGCCCTTCGCGCGATTTGCTAAAGTGGCGGCACGATGAAACCTGAACACCTCACCCTGCTGCTGACCCGCGAAATGCCCTACGGCAAGTACAAGGGCCGCACGATCGCCGAACTCCCGGGGCACTACCTGGGCTGGTTCGCCCGCGAAGGCTTTCCGAAGGGAGAGCTGGGCGAATTGCTCGCCCTCATGTACGAGCTCGACCACAACAACCTGCGCGGCCTGCTCGATCCTCTGCGCCGTTGATCGAATTTTTCGATCACAGGCGCTAAAACTACTCGTTTTTCTTTGCGGGGCGGCTTCCCTATACTCATTCCATCGACAGGCAAACACACCAAGGAGCGAATCATGATGGAAGTCCGCAGGAGCGAAGAACGGGGCGCCGCCCACCACGGCTGGCTGATGTCCAAACACAGCTTTTCGTTCGCCGATTACTACGACCCGCGGCACAGCGGCTTCGGCCCGCTGCTGGTGATCAACGAAGACCGCGTCGCCCCGGGCGGCGGCTTCGGCACCCACGGCCACCGCGACATGGAAATCATCTCGTACGTGCTGGACGGCGCCCTGGAGCACAAGGACAGCATGGGCACCGGCTCCGTACTGCACTACGGCGACGTGCAGCGCATGAGCGCGGGCAGCGGCGTGCGCCACAGCGAGTTCAACGGGTCGAAGACGGACCCGGTGCACTTCCTGCAGATCTGGATCGAGCCGGACACGAAAGGCATCCCGCCCAGCTACGAGGAAAAGCATTTTTCGACCGACAGCAAGAAGGGCAAGCTGCGCCTGATCGCCTCGCGCGACGGCCGCCAGGACTCCGTGCTGATCCACCAGGATGCGTCGATCTACGCCGCCATCCTCGATGAAGGCGACAAGGCGGAACATGCCCTCGACAGCGAGCGCCTGGCCTACGTCCACGTGATCCGCGGCGACGTCACCGTCAACGGCGTGCCGCTGAAGGATGGCGATGCGCTCAAGATCGGCGGCGAGGAGCGGGTCGTGTTCGACAAGGCCGAGGCGGCCGAGGTGCTGCTGTTCGACCTGCCGGCCTGACCGGCTGGGTACCAGACTGCCAACAGGTCACAAATAAGTGCAAATAAGTGACCGTTGGCAGTCGCACGCTCACCACAATCGCGCGTCGAATGTTAAATGCCCTCGGTATAATGAAGCCCGACGGCAACTTTCGACCCCAACAACATGAGCGCACAACCCAGCGTCCTCGTCGTCGAGGATGATGTCCACATCGCCCACGTCCTCGGCTTCATGCTCGAGCGCCAGGGTTATCGCGTGATCCACGTGGCCGATGGCCGTGCCGCCGTCCAGCACGTCGTGTCGCAGCCGGCGCCCGACCTCGTACTGCTGGACGTGATGCTGCCGTACGTGGACGGGTTCGAGATCGTGGGCCTGATCCGCGCGCAGGCCGGCTGGGAAGCCGTGCCCGTGCTCATGCTGACCGCCAAGAACACGGAGCGCGACACCGTGCGCGCCCTCGACGCCGGCGCCAACGACTTCATCATCAAGCCGTTCCAGCCGCAGGAATTGCTGGCGCGCCTGCGCCGCTTCCTGAAGTCCCCCGCATGATCCTGCCCACGGGCGGCATCATCCCCGACCACGCGCTGGCCGTCGCGTTCACGGCGCCGACCGATCCGGTCCTGGCGGCGGCGTACTGGACGGGCATCGGCGCCCTCCTCCTGACCCTGCTCCTCGGGGCGCAGATCATCCGCCTGCGCATGGCGCTGCGCCGGCGCGAACGGCGCGAAGCGCGCGCGCTCGCCCGCTGGCGTCCCGTCCTGAATGCCGCCATCGTGGGCGAGACGCCCGACACGCTGCCGTCGCTCCGCAAATCGGAGCGCCCGCACTTCATCAAGCTGTGGGTGCACCTGCAGGCGTCGCTGCGCGGCGAGGCGGGCGTCGCCCTGAACGACGTCGCGCGCCGCCTCGGCGTGCAGAATGATGCGCGCGCCATGCTCGCGCGCGGCCCGCGCACGGAACGCCTGCTGGCGACACTCCTCCTGGGCCACCTGGGCGACCGCGCATCGTGGGACACCTTGCGCACGCTGGCCGAAAGCCCCGACGTGACCCTGTCGCTCTCCGCCCTGTGGGCGCTCGTGCGCATCGACCCGCACGCGGCCGCGGATTACCTGACGCCGCTGTTCGTCGCACGCGACGACTGGGCGATGTCGCACGTGGCCGGGATCCTGAAGGAAGCGAGCGCACCGGTCGCCGGCGTGCTGGCAAACCTGCTGCCGGCGCTGCCGCAGGAGCGTTTGCCGCGCGCCCTGCGCATCGCGGAAGCGCTGCGCATCGACCTGCCGGCCGACGTGCTGTCCGCCGCCCTCGCCAGCGGCGATCTCGAACGCGTGACGGCCGCGCTGCGCATCGTCGCGACGCCCGGCCTGCGGGACCAGGTGCGCGGCCTGCTCGCGCATGCGGACTGGCAGGTGCGCGTGCTGGCCGCCAAGGCGCTGGGCCGCATCGGCGACGCGTCCGACGTCGACCGCCTCACCGCCCTGCTGGCCGATCGCGAATGGTGGGTGCGCTACCGCGCGGCGCAGGCGATCGTCGAATTGCCCTGGCTGAGCCGCGCCCAACTGGACGCCTTGCAGGCAGGGCTCACCGACCGCTTCGCCGCCGACATCCTGGGCCAGGTCATGGCAGAAAGGCCCGCATCATGACGCACCACCTGCTCATCCAGTTCGTCACCTGGTTCGTCCTGTGCTACTTCATCCTGCTCAACGGCGGCTACCTCGTGCTGAACATGCTGTCGCTGCGCACCCTGCACCGCAAGGGCCAGGAAGAGATGCTGGACGACCTGCCGCGCGCCTATTCCGGCCTGGAACCGCCCGTCAGCATCCTCGTGCCCGCGTATAACGAGGAAGCGACGATCGCGGCGTCCGTGCGCTCGATGCTGCAGCTGACGTATTCCGAGTACGAAGTGCTGGTCGTGAACGACGGCTCGAAGGACGGCACGCTCGAAGTGCTGAAGTGCGAATTCGGCCTGCTGCCGTTCCCCGAAGCCTACCGCCGCCAGATCAAAACGAAGGAGATCCGCCAGATCTACCGCTCCACGCGCTTCCCGAACCTGCGCGTGATCGACAAGGAGAACGGCGGCAAGGCCGACTCGCTGAACGCGGGCATCAACGCGTCGCGCTATCCGCTCGTGTGCGGCGTGGATGCCGACTCGATCCTGCAGCGCGACAGCCTGGAAAAGGTCACGGAGCCGTTCCTGCGCGACCCGACCGTCGTCGCGACGGGCGGCACGATTCGCGTCGCCAACGGCTGCGAGGTGACGGGCGGCTTTCTCACCAAAGTCGGCCTGCCGAAAAACGTTTGGGCGCTGTTCCAGGTCGTGGAATACCTGCGCGCGTTCCTGTTCGGGCGCCTCGGCTGGTCGTCCGTGAACGGCATGCTGATCATCTCGGGCGCGTTCGGCGTGTTCCGCAAGGACACCGTGATCATGGCGGGCGGCTACCGTCCCGACACGATCGGCGAGGACATGGAACTGATCGTCCGCATGCACCGCCTGCTGCGCGCGAAGCGCCAGCCGTACAAGGTGGAATTCGTGCCCGATCCCGTGTGCTGGACCGAGGCGCCGGAAGACTACAAGACCCTCAAGAACCAGCGCATCCGCTGGCAGCGCGGCCTGGCCGAGAGCCTGAACGCCAACTGGGGCCTGATGTTTTCGCGCAATGGCGGCGTGCCGGGCTGGCTCGCCTTCCCGTTCATGCTGCTGTTCGAATGGCTCGGCCCCCTCGTCGAAGTGGGCGGCTACATCTTCATGGTCTGGTCGTTCCTCATGGGCGAGATCTCCTGGCAGGCGTTCACCACGTTCATGTTCGTCGCCATCGGCCTCGGCATCCTGCTGTCGGCCTCCGGCCTGCTGCTGGAAGAGATGTCCTTCCACATCTACCCGCGCGGCAAGCAGTTGCTGGCGCTGGCCGCCGTCGTGCTGCTGGAGAACCTCGGCTACCGCCAGCTGAACACGATGTGGCGCCTGATCGGCCTGTGGCGCTGGGTCATGCAGAAGGAATCGACGTGGGGTACGATGAAGCGCAAGGGCGACTGGCAGGCCAGTACGCCGAAAGGCCCCTGATGATCCGTCGATTGCTGTTTCCGTTGTCCCTGCTCGCCATGACCCTCCCGGCCCATGCCGCCTCGCTGCACCAGTGCGCCGCCGACGGGCCGCCGCGCTACATCGTCGACGACCAGCCCCGCAAGCCGGGCTGCACGAGCGTGGCACTGCCGCCCGGAACGCAGGTCGAGACGCTGTATCCGCTCGCGCCCGGCGAGACACCGGAGAACACCATCCTCCTGCACGGCAACGTGGCCGACGGCCGCTTCACCGTCAGCGAACATGAACTGCCGTCGTCGAAGACCGGTCCCGAACGACCCGGCCCCATGCCCCTGCACGCGAACCTGCTGCCGCGGATGCGCGCACGCACGTTTGGCGTCGAGGAGCGCGTGCAGGCGACGCTGGCGGACGGTCGCCTGCAGGTCACGTGCCGCCCCGGCCAGCGCGCCGCGGGCGTGATCCTTACGGGGCCGTGGTTCATGACGCGCGCGAACGCCGCGTTGGCGGCGACCTACACGGCGCAGGGCGGATCGTTCACGTGGCAGGTGGCCGACGAGGCGCGCCGTGCGCGCGACGACGCGTTCGACATGGGCACCACCGCCCCGGACGCGAAGGCCGCGCGCCTGGCGCTGCCGCCGCGCCTCGACCGCGCCGACTGGCGCCAGTTCGTGCTGCTGTGTCCCGCGACGCAGGCAAGCATCGACGTGGCCGCGCTCGCGCTGGAACCGGCCGGGGCATCGAAGCCGGCGCCCCGTTCGACGTGGGTCTGGCGCCCAGGCGACTGGATCGACGGCGGCCCCGCCCTGCTCGACTGGGCCGCGGCCCAGGGCCTCCGCGAACTGTTCGTCACCGTGCCGCTGAAGGACGGCAGCGCCGTGCGGGCGCCCGACCTGCTGGCCGCGTTCGTGCGCCAGGCGGGCGACAAGGGCATGGTCGTGTATAGCGTCGACGGCGACCCGCACATGGTGCTCGCGGACGAAGTCCCGGCCGTCGCGAAGCGCGTGCAGGCCTATGCCGCCTACAACGCATCGCAGCCGCCCGAGGCCCGTGTGCGCGGCGTGCAGTTCGACGTGGAACCGTATCTGTTGCCGGACAACGTGCTGCCCGCGGCCCGGCGCGACGCCGCGTACATCGCCATGGCGCGCGCCGTGAAAGCGGCGGCGGGCGACGCGCTGCGCGTGGAATTCGTCGTGCCGTTCTGGTGGGGCAAGAACCAGGCGCTGCTGGACGCGCTGGCGCCCCACGCGGACGCCCTCGCCGTGATGGATTACCGCACCGACCGCGACCAGATCGTCGACTTCGCCATCCCGTTCCTCGACTGGGCCGGTGCCCACGGCCGCCGCGTGCGGATCGCGCTCGAGGCGGGCCCCATCGATCCGGAAGTCCAACGGCGCTACGTGCGGGCCGCGGACGGTCCCGGCGACCTGCTGGCGGTGGACGTCGGTGGCCGCCAGGTGCTGGCCCTGCTGCGCCAGCCGCTCGCGGCAAAGGATGCAAGGTTGTACCGCCTGCAATCGACCCGCGACATCGACGGCAGCGCCACTACCTTCCACAAGGACAAGGCCGCCCTGCTGCGCCTGCTGCCCGGCCTGGAAGCGGCATTCGGCGCGTGGGAGGGCTTCGGCGGCATCGCCGTCCACGAGTTGCGGTAACCGAGTAAACCTTCTAAGTCGCGTACCGACAACCACAATTTAGTTCTCATCAGCAACAATCGACGGGTTTGTCTATACATCCGTTCTTGTCGTGGAATCGAATAACGCTTTTCGCACGGACACCTATGCCGACGACCGGCGTTCGCCGCGCCGCCTGTGCCGCGTCCGTGCCGTCGTCGACGTCACCTCCGGTCCGTCGCTGACCGCCGTCACGGTCGACATCGGCCGCGACGGCATGGCCGTCCTCCTGCCCTGCCCCCTGCCCGACGGCACCACGTGCCGCGTCGCCTTTTCCGTCTTCAGCGGCGGCAGCGTGCAGCGGCTCGACCTGAATGCCCGCGCGTCGAACAGCGTCTTTGTGCGGGACGCCGTCCGCGTGGGTCTCACGTTCACGGGCATGATGCCGGCCACGGGCAAGCTGCTGGCGGAGTTCGTCAACTTCGGCAAGCGTTGACTGCGCAAGGGACCGTGCGCCCGCATGATTTCCGCTACCACGCGCTGCCGTCGGGTTGACGCGACAAAAGCGGCCTGAGCGCGCGCCGCTGGCGTGCCGGACCTGCTAGCATGCGCGGAAAACGTAACCAAAAGTCCACATGCACGCGAACCCGCCAAGCATCAGTCGTCCCGACGGCGTCCCGGACGACGCCCAGCGCCGTTTCGACGACCTGCTCGCCCACCTGCCGGCAGGTGTCGTGATGCACGATGCTGCCGGCCGCGTGGTGGCGGCCAACTGCCAGGCGCTGGCGCTGCTGGGAAGGCGTGAAGAGCAGATGCTCGGGGCGCAATCCAGCGACGACACCTGGCATTTCGTGCGCGCGGACGGCTCCCGCATGCCGCCCTCCGAATATCCCGTGAACGCGGTCCTGCGCACCGGCGCGAAGGTGTCGGACCTCGTCGTCGGGGTGGCCCGGCCGGATCACGACGACGTGCGCTGGGCGATCTGCAACGCGTATCCGGAGCGCGACGAGCGTGGTGCCATCGACCGCGTCGTCGTCTGCTTCACGGACTGCACCGCCCTCAAGGACGCGGAACAGTCGCTGCACAAGTCCGAGGAGCGCATGCGCCTCGCGCTGCAGGGGTCCACGGATGCGCCCTGGGACTGGGACCTCGTCACCGGCGAACTGTATTATTCCGCACGCTACTGGGACATGCTCGGCTACGCGCCCGACGAGATGCGGGCCGACCCCGAGGCATGGGTGCGCCTCACGCATCCCGAGGACCGCGCCTGGGTGGCCGCCTTCCTGGAGGAATTGCTGGCCGGTCCGCGCCAGGCCTACAGCATCGAATTCCGCCTGTGCCACCGCGACGGCCACTACGTCCCCGTGCTGAGCCGCGGCTTCATCCTGCGCGACGGCGCCGGCAAGGCCCTGCGGCTGTCCGGCACGAATACCGACCTCACGGAACGCAAGCGGGTCGAGCACCGCATCCACGAACTGGCGTATTTCGACCAGTTGACCGGCCTGCCGAACCGGCGCTTCCTGATCGACGAACTGGGCCAGATCCTCGCGCGCAACGGCCGCGCGGGCCGCCACGGCGCCCTGCTGTTCCTCGACCTCGACAACTTCAAGCTCCTGAACGACACGATGGGCCACGACGTGGGCGACCTGCTGCTGCGCGAAGTGGCGCGGCGGCTGCGGCAGGCGCTGCGCGAAGGCGACCACCTCGCGCGCCTGGGCGGCGACGAATTCGTGATCGTGCTGGAAAACCTGGGCGCCAGCCCGGACGAGGCGACCATCGAAGTCCATGCCGTGGGCCGCAAGATCCTCGACGTGCTGGGCGAGCCGTTCGAGCTGGCCGGGCGCCAGTGCGCCAGCAGCCCGAGCATCGGCGTCACCCTGTTCGACGGCGCGCCCACCAGCATCGACGCCCTGCTGCGCCAGGCCGACCTCGCGATGTACCGCGCCAAGGAAGAAGGCCGCAACACGCTGCGCTTCTTCGACCCCGGCATGCAGGCTGCGGCGGACCGCCAGGCGGCGCTGTCGGCCGCGCTGCGCACCGGCCTCGCGCGGCGCCAGTTCGTGCTGTACTGCCAGCCGCAGTTCGGCCACGACGGGAGCCTCGTCGGCGCGGAGGCGCTCGTGCGCTGGCAACGCGGCGTCGATGAACTGGTGAGCCCCGGCGAATTCATCGGCGCGGCCGAATCGGGAGGCCTGATCGCCGCGCTCGGGCTGGACGTGCTGGAACAGGGTTGCCACGCGCTCGCGCGCTGGGCCCGGACGCCGGGCCTCGCCCCGCTGAAGCTCGCGGTGAACGTCAGCGTGCACCAGTTGCGCGACCCGGATTTCCCGCACGCCGTCGCCGCGCTGTTGGCCGCCACGGGCGCGCCCGCCGACCGCCTCACGCTCGAACTGACGGAAAGCGTGTTCGCGCGCAATCCGGACGACCTGGTCGACCGCATGCAGCAGTTGCGCCGGCTCGGCATCCACTTCGCGCTGGACGATTTCGGCACGGGCTATTCGTCGCTGGCCTACCTGGCCCGCTTTCCGCTGGCGGCGCTGAAGATCGACCGCTCGTTCGTGCGCGAGGTCGACCACGACCCGAACGCGTCGTCGATCGTCGAAGCGATCATCGCATTGGCCAGGAAGCTGCACCTGGAGACCATCGCCGAAGGCGTGGAACTCGACGCGCAGCACGCGTTCCTGGCCGCGCACGGGTGCGACGTGATGCAGGGCTACCTGCTGGGCCATCCCGTCGCCATGGACGAATTCGAGCGGCGCTATGGCGTGACTGGCGTGACGCGTGCTCAGGCCGCGAGCGGCAGTTCGACGTAGAACGTGGTGCCGATGCCCTCGGCACTGTCGAACCGGATGGTCCCGCCCATCTCTTCGACGATCTTCTTGCAGATCGACAGGCCGAGGCCCGTGCCGCCCTGGCGGCGCGAATCGGCGCCGTCGGCCTGGGCGAAGCGCTGGAACACGCGCTCGCGGAACGCTTCCGGAATGCCCGCGCCCTCGTCGGCCACGGCAAGGCGCACGTGCTCCGCGCCCGCTTCGACCTGCGCACGCACCGTGGATCCGGGCCCGGAAAACTTGATCGCGTTCGACAGCAGATTGGTCAGCACCTGGGCCAGGCGGTCGCGATCGACGTCCACGCGCGCGCTTTCCGCGCCGGGCGCCGCCACGCACGACAGCGCGATGCCGGATTGCGCGGCGAAGCTCTGCATCGCGGCGACGGCGTCCTCCGCCAGCGGCAGCACCGGCTGCACCTCGCGCTCGAACGTCATGCTGCCGGCGTCCATCTTCTGGATGTCCAGCACGTCGCCGACCAGGCGCACGAGCCGTCCCGAGCTCGCATTGGCGACGTCGACGAGTCCTTTCGCATCGGGCGGCAGCTCGCCGGCCATGCCGTCGGCCAGCAGCGCCAGCGACGCCGAGATCGCCGTCAGCGGCGTGCGCAGTTCGTGCGACACGGTCGACACGAATTCGTCCTTCATGCGCTCGACTTCCTTGCGCGCCGAGATGTCGTGCATGAACGCGGAAAAGAAGATGCCGTCACCCGTGCCGGCCAGGCCGACGGTCATCTCGACCGGGATCTCGCGGCCGTCGCGCGCCAGCAGGATGCGTTCGACGCGCTGGCCCAGCGTATCCAGTGTGCCCGTCTCGAGGAAGTGGCGCAGCAGCTCGCGTGAATGGGCGCGGAACCGCTCCGGCATCACGAGATCCGAGACGACGCGGCCCAGCGCCTCGTCGCGCGACCACCCGAGCATCTTCTCGGCCGCCGAGTTCCAGTCGCAGATGCGGCCGCGCATGTCGATGCCGACGAAGGCATCCTGCGCCGTCTCGATGATGGTGGCGATGCGCTGCTCGTTGGCGCGCACGCTGGCCAGGGCCTGTTCCAGCTCGCGGGTACGCGCGTTGACGCGCGCTTCCA
The DNA here is from genome assembly GCF_029223865.1 of Telluria mixta. Classification (NCBI taxonomy): domain Bacteria; kingdom Pseudomonadati; phylum Pseudomonadota; class Betaproteobacteria; order Burkholderiales; family Oxalobacteraceae; genus Telluria; species Telluria mixta. The sequence goes on along the minus strand of NZ_CP119520.1, from coordinate 4,112,715 downwards.
GCGTCGCGTTCAAGTCTTCCAGCGCGCGCCGGCGCCGCACGAGGTTCGCCACGAGCGCGTTCAGCGTGGTGGCCAGTGCGCGCACCTCGGCATAGCCGCCGCGCCTGATTTCGATCGGGGCCGTCTCGCCCGCGCGGATGCGTTGCGCGGCATCGGCCAGGTCGCCCAGCGGGCGCGTGATGCGGCGCGCCAGCCACACGCCGGCCAGCGAGAACACGCCCGCCAGCACCACGCCGGCGGCCAGGCCGTATTCGCGCAGGCGGCGCACGGGGGCGAAGGCATCGTCGACGTTCTGGCGCACGAGCACGGTCCAGCCCAGGCCCGGATACTCGCCGTAGCCGTGGCCCAGCTGGTAGCCCACCAGGTACGAGCGGCCGTCCGGCCACGTCTCGACGACATAGCCGCCGCGCCGCTGCGCATGGGCCGCCTTCAGGCTCGGCAGGGTCAGGCGCTTGCCCGCCACGCCGGCCGGCCCGAGCAGCACGTTGCCGTCCGCATCCACGATCAGGGCCTCGACCTGGCGCCGCGCCGCGATCCCGGCCATCACGGAACGCTCGACGTCGCGCGCCCATTGCCAGGACAGGTGCGCGCCCAGCACGCCGCGCGTCACGCCCTCGTCGTCGACGTAGGGAAAGGCGACGTCGACGAAGCGCCACGGCTCGTCCTGCCTGGGCAGGTAGCGCGCCAGGAGTACCGCGTCGTGCACGTCGCCCGCGTGGATGCCGCGCAGGGCATTGCGGAACCACGGGCGCTTCGACACGTCCGCGCCTTCCAGCAGACCCTGCGCCGAGACCTGCACCTTGCCATCCAGGCCGGCCAGGCCGATCCAGCTGTAGTAACCGAGGCTGCTCTGGATGCCGTCCAGCGTGGCGCGGCGGCGCTCCTGCGGCTGCCCTTCGGCCAGCACGCGGCGCCGGGCCAGCAGGCTCACCTCGCGGTAGCGTTCGAACATGCCGCGTTCCAGCTTGTCCGACGTCTGCATCGCCAGCTCGGCCAGGCCGTGGCCGATGCTCGTCTGGACCTGTTCCGCCGACTTGCGTTCGATGACGGACGTCAGCACCAGCGTGAGGACGATGGACAGCAGCACGAAGGCGAGGGCGAGCCAGGCACCGAGGGCGCGCGGCAGCAGGCGGCGAACAAATTTCAGGGGATTTGGCATGGCGAACTAGAGTACATTGCGCCCGTATCGACGCTGGTGTGAGCCTAGCACAGCCAAGATTCCGTGCGGGAATTGTGTTGCACCACGTGAACACCCATGATGCATTGTTGTATTTTCGACCAGCAGCACCCATATCGGATGGCGAGGCGGAGGGGCCGCGAAGGGGCGAACTACACGGCCATGTCCGATTTCCGGTAAACTCGCCTGTTACGTAACCCTTATTTACGTAACCCTTTTCGCGTCATCGCCCAGGAAAAACCATGCAAGACAAAGCCACCGCGCCGTCCAACCTCGTCGACTACGTCACGTCGTGCTCCCTGCCGACGCCGTGGGCGCAGTTCACCCTGCATGCGTTCGTCGAGCATTCGACGGGCAAGGAGCATCTGGCGATGACGCTGGGCGACCTGTCCACGGGCGACGCCCCGCTGGCGCGCATCCACTCGGAATGCCTGACGGGCGACGTGATGTTCTCGCAGCGCTGCGACTGCGGCGCCCAGCTGGAATCCGCGCTGCGCCGCATCGCCGACGAAGGCCGCGGCATCCTGCTGTACCTGCGCCAGGAAGGCCGCGGCATCGGCCTGGTGAACAAGATCCGCGCCTACCGCCTACAGGAAGCGGGTGCCGACACGGTCGAAGCGAACCTGCAGCTGGGCTTCCACGCCGACGCGCGCAACTACGAGCTCGTGCTGCCGATGCTGGAACAATTCGGCATCGAGGCGGTGCGCCTGATGACGAACAACCCGCGCAAGATCGACGCCCTCGGCAAGCTGGGCATCAAGGTCGCCGAGCGCGTCCCGCTGCTCGTCAACCGCAACACCTACAACGACAACTACCTGAATACCAAGCAGGCCAAGCTGGGTCACATGATGACGCCGGCCACCGAAGCGGTGCTCGACAGCGAAGCGTAATCCCCGCCGCGGGCGGTTCTGGCAAGATGGGGGCATGCGCCTCCCGCCCGCCGCCCTTGCCGCCATCGTCTTCGCCGCCGCGTCACTCGCCGTCGCCGCGGGCAAGGGAGACCAGCGTGTCAAGCCGGTGCCGCAGCCGCCGCTCGTGATCCCCCCGCGACGCCACCGGCGACGACGCCGCCCGCGCCCGGCCCCGGCGAGACGGACGAGACGGCCGCGCTGCCCACGCCGTCCAGCGCCGCGCAAACCCTGTATTCCGCCGCCAGGGCCGACCTGCTGCAGATCCGCATGCTGCTCAGGAATGGCCGCAGCCAGTCGAGCGTCGGCTCCGGCTTCCTCGTCGGCACCGGCAACCTCGTGCTGACCAATTACCACGTCGTGTCGCAGATGGCGCTCGATCCGGACGTCTACATCGGCGAATACGTCGACACGGACGGCAAGAGCGGCCCGGTCGAACTGCTGGCCGTGGACGTGCTGCACGACCTGGCCGTCGTCCGCGTGAACCGCAACGGCACGGGGTTCTTCCAGGTGCCGGACAAGCCCGTGAAACTCGTGCAGGGCCAGTACCTGTACTCGCTCGGCAATCCGCTCGACCTCGGCTTCGCCATCTCGGAAGGGTCGTACAACGGCATCGTCACGCGCAGCTTTTACGAGCAGCTGATTTTCACGGGCCCCATCAACTCCGGGATGAGCGGCGGGCCCAGCGTGACGGCGGCCGGCGTCGTGGCGGGCGTGAACGTCTCCAAGCGCCTCGACGGCGAACTGGTCAGCTTCCTCGTGCCCGTCAAGTATGCGCAGGAACTGCTGCGGCAGGCGTCGGCGCAGCCGCATCCGCCGAAGAATTTCAATCCGCTGATCGGGCAGCAACTGCTGGCGCACCAGCGCGCGCTGATCGACCGCCTGCTGGCCGAGCCCCTGTCGATGCGTGCGATGGGGCCGTACCAGGTGCCCGTGCGCGAATCGCAGCAGTTGCGCTGCTGGGGCCGCTCGAACTTCCGCGCCGAGGCCGAGTACACGCTTGACTCGGTCAGTTGCGCGATGGAAGTGGCGGTCTATGTATCGGACACGCAGCAGACGGGCCACGTGTCGATGACGCACCAGGTGATCCGTTCGAGTTCCCTGCACCCGCTGCAGTTCGCCGTGCTGGCCAGCTCGCGCTTTCGCGTCGACCGCATCGGCGCGGGCCGCGACACGCGTCTCACGCGTCCCGCCTGTGCCGAGATGTTCGTGCACACGGCCACGCTGCCCGTGCGCGCCGTGACGTGCGTGCGCGCGTACCGCAAGTTCGCCGGGCTGTACAACTTCACCCTGCTGGCCGCCAGCACGGACGACCCGCACGCGAACCTGCAGAGCCGGCTCGACCTGGCGGGCGTGTCATACGAGAACGGCATGCGCGCGACGCGGGCATTTTTGTCCGCCCTCGGACGGAGCCGTGGGCGATGAGCGGCCCCTGGTTCGTCGAGCTGCTGGCCAGGAATGGCGATGTGCTGCACCGCCAGCGCGTCGACGGCCTGCCGATCCGCATCGGGCGCGGCTACGACAACGACGTGATCCTCGACGACGACTACGCAGCCGCCGCGCACGCCGTCGTCGAGCAGGATGCAGCGGGCCGGCTGCTGCTGCACGACCTCGGCACCCGCAACGGCATCGTCATCCAGGGCAAGCGCCTGCAGGACGCCCAGCTGACGGGAGATACCGTCGTCCGCATCGGCCACACGGCGCTGCGCGTGCGCGCGGCCGACTTCCCCGTCATGCCGGAACTCCTCGACCGCACGTTCCACGGCTGGGAAGGCGTGCTGCCGGGCGCGGCGGGCCTGCTGCTGGCCGGCGGCGTCGCGCTGCTGGCGCGCTGGCTCAGCGACACGGAATACTTCGAGCTCGTGCGCTACGCGGAGGCGCTCGCGGGCGGGCTCGCGGCCGCGCTGCTGTGGGGCGGCATCTGGGCGTGCGCCAACCGCCTGTTTGCCCGCCACGCGCGGCTGGGCCGGCATCTGTTCGTGTTCGGCTGCGGTATTACCGCCCTCGCCGCCTGCGCGCTGCTGGGCAGCACGCTCGGTTATGCGTTCTCGGCCGAAGGGTTCACTCATTACGCGTCGCATGTCGGGACGGTGCTGCTGGCCGGGATGATCTATTTTCACCTGTGCACGATCCGGACTCGCAACCGCACGCGCTACCGCTGGATCTGCGCCGGCTTCGCCGTGCTATGCTCCGGGCTGATTCTGGCTGGCAATATGCAGCGCACGGGACGCTGGTCCGACGAGCTCTATATGTCCGTGCTGATGCCGCCCGCCATCCGCGTGAGCCCCGACCACGGCGTGGACGAGTTCATGCGCGATGTGGACGCGATGAAGGGCCCGCTCGACCGCAGCCGCGGGCGCAAGCCGGGCGATGACGAGATCGACGATTGACGGCGCCGCGTTGTCGAAACGGGGCCGGCCCGTTCGTCGTAAGAACGAGGGACGCAGCCCGCGTCCCGTCCAACAGGAGAACGACGATGTCCAGACTGACAGTCCGATGCTTTGCCATGTCCCTCGACGGCTACGGGGCCGGCCCGAACCAGAGCCTGCAGAATCCGCTGGGCGAAGGCGGCGAGACGCTGCACCAATGGTTCCGCGTCACCCGCACGTTCCAGCGCATGCTGGGCGACGAATCGAAGGGAACCGATGGTCCGGACGAGGACTTCGCCGCGCGCGGCTTCGAGAATGTCGGCGCCTGGATCCTGGGCCGCAACATGTTCGGCCCCGTGCGCGGCCCGTGGCCGGACGACGAGTGGAAGGGCTGGTGGGGCGACGAGCCGCCCTACCACGTGCCCGTGTTCGTGCTGACGCACCACGCCCGCGCCCCGCTCGAAATGAAGGGCGGCACGACCTTCTACTTCGTCACGGACGGCATCGAGGCGGCCCTCGCCCGCGCCAAAGAGGCCGCGGGCGGCAAGGACGTGCGACTGGGCGGCGGCGTGTCGACCATCCGGCAGTACCTGCAGGCGGGATTGGTGGACGAGATGCACCTGGCCATTTCGCCCGTCCTGCTGGGGTCCGGCGAGGCGCTGCTGGCCGGTATCGACCTGCCCGCGCTCGGGTTCAAGGTCACCGAGCACGTGCCCACGCAGGCCGCCACGCACGTCGTGCTGACGCGCGGCTGATCCTTACGTCAGCGGGATCGTCAGCCGCGCGATCTCGACCGAGCCGCCCTCGTCGAAAATGGGACAGCGCTCGCCGATCTCGACGGCCTCGTTGAAGTCCGCCGCCTCGACGACCGAATAGCCGCACAGCGAGCTGGCGGATTCCTTCGGCCCGAGCAGGCGGCGCGGCACCTCGACGGCGCTGTGCGTGAGGCTGCCGCGGTCGAGGACGCGCGAGCCCATGCCGTCGAACCACGCGGCCCAGCGCGACAGGTCGTGGCGCGTGTCCGAATCGGCGCCCGGCTTGCCGTGGTACACGAACAGGAAACGTTCCATGTGCTTCCTCCAGGGGTTGGTGTGCTCGGCTCGACGTTAGCAGAAGCGTCGTCTCGATGCCGCACCGATGACTTTTGACAATCACCCGAGGATGGCCGATCATCGCCGCATGACCTTCCTGCGCCGCAATGCCGTCTTCGTGTCCGCCTGGATCCTGTTCTGGATCCTGATGATGCTCGTCGCCGTGCAGGATTTCGTCCGCAACGAGCACAGCCACGCGATCTGGAAGCCGCTGTTGTGGGAAGGGTCGTCGGCACTCGTCGTGACCGGACTCGCCCTCGTGCAGCTGCGCTGGTCGCACACGGACGACCACCTGCTCGGCACGCCGTGGCGCTGGTTCGCACGCCAGTCGCGCTGGCTGCCGATGTACTGGATCGCGTTCGTGCCCCTTGCGTTCGGCCTGCGCCATGGCGTGTACGCGCTCGTCGGCGAAACGTACCGGCACGACCCGGTGCCGCAGCTGTTCGTGTACGAATCGATGAAGATCACGATCTTCTTCGGCCTGTTCATGGCGATCCGCTTCGGCGTGCAATCCTACCGCGCCCTGCTCGACGCGCGGCTGCGCGCGGAACGCTCGAACACCCTGCTGCGCCAGGCGCAGTTGCAGAGACTGGGTCAGCAGATGCAGCCGCACTTCCTGTTCAATGCGCTGAACACGGTGTCGGCGCTGATCTGGACCGACCCGGCCAGGGCCGACGCCACGCTCACGCAACTGGCCGACGTGCTGCGCGAAACGCTGGCCTTGGGCGACCGCCACGCGGCGCCGCTCGCCACCGAACTGCGCCTCGCGCGCGGGTACGCGGACGTGATGGCCGAGCGCTTCGCCGACCGCGTCGCCATCGCCTGGCAGGTCGACGACGCGCTGCTCGACCGTGAAGTCCCCGTGATGAGCCTGCAGCCGCTGCTGGAAAACGTGTTCAAGCACACCGTGGAGCGACGCCGCGGCCAGACGCATATCGCGGTGTCCGTATGCCGCGAGGGCGACGAGCTCGTGCTGGGCGTCGAGGACGATGCCGGCAAGCTGGCGGCGTCGGAACGCCCCGGCGGCATCGGCTTGGCCAACCTGCGCGCGCGCATCCAGGCTTTATATGGCGACGCGGGCCGGCTGGACATCACGGCGCGGCCGCAAGGGGGCGTGCGCGCGGAGATGAGGTTGCCTTGCTGAGGTTCGTATGCGTCTGCTGATCGTCGACGACGAGCGCCCCGCCCGCGCCAAGCTGCGTCACCTGCTCGCGCAGCAGGACGGCGTCACGGCCGTCGAGGAAGCGGCCGACGGCATCGACGCGCTGGAACGGATCGCCAGCTTCCGCCCGGACGCGCTGCTGCTCGACATCGAGATGCCCGAACTGTCCGGCATCGAACTGGCCGCGTCGCTGCCGGAACCGGCGCCGCTGGTCGTGTTCGTCACGGCGTACGAACGCTACGCGTGCCAGGCATTCGACTGCGACGCCATCGATTACCTGTTGAAGCCCTACGATGGCGAACGCCTCGCACGCGCGCTGGCGCGCCTGCGCAAAAAGCTGGAGATCAAGGTCGACGGCCGGCCCGCCGCGCTGCCGCCCGCCCCGCTGGAGCAATTGCTCGTGAGCGAACGCGGGGCCACGCGCGTCGTGCGCATTGTCGACATCCAGTGGATCGAGACGGCCGACAACTACGTCGTGCTGCACACGGCCGCGGGCAGTCCGCTGCTGCGCCAGACCCTGACCGGCCTCGTCGACCGGCTCGGCGCCGGCTTCATCCGCTGTCACCGGCGCGCCGCCGTGGCCGTGGGCTGGATCGACAAGGTCGTCACGCTGGACAAGGGCGACGGCGAATTGCTGCTGCGTGGCGGCGCACGGGTGCCGTGCAGCCGCCAATACCGCGCCGACCTGCTGGCGCGGCTGGGGCCGGGCTGACTCAGCTTTCCAGCGCGGCCAGCAGCTTCACGCCGACGGGCACGCCCCAGCCCGTGCACGCATCCCAGCCGGCCCCGGCCGTGTAGCCGCCGTTGTCGCCGCGCGTGATGTCGCGCATGGCGCCACTGCCCGCCAGCGGACCGTACAGCAGCGGATTGAGCCAGCCCACGGGCTGCGGCAGCTTCTGGTTCAGCAACGCGATGAGCCCGGCATACAGCGGCGACACGGCGCTCGTGCCCCCGATGGTGTAGGTCAGGTAGTCGACCCGGACACGGTAGCCGGTCGCGGGCGACGCATTGCCGGCCACGTCCGGCACGCCGCGGCCGACGTGTCCGCCCGGGTTGATCGACGGCGGCACGCCCGCATCCGTCTGCCAGGACGGCAGCGCGAATTTGTCGCTGACGCCGCCGCCCGTGGCGCTGCTGGACGGATCGTCATTCCACACCGTCTCGCTGGTGATCGTATTGCCGCTGACGGCGATACGCGTGCCGCCACAGCCCAGCACGTACGGGCTGGACGCGGGGAAGTCCGCATGCGCGAGGCCGTCCGGCGTACCGTTCTGCGGGTTCTGGTCGTGCGCGCCGGCGTCGCCAGCCGCGCAGCACACCGTCACGCCCAGCGCGGCCGCGGCCTCGAACGCCTGGTCCATCGCGGCCAGGCCCTGGTCGGTCCATTCCGATTCCGGCGCGCCCCAGCTGATCGAGATCACGGACGGCTTGCGCACGTCGTCGTGGACGGCCGCCGCGATCGCATCGACGAAGCCCTGCTCGCTGTTCGGCGCGAAATACACGGCGATCTGCGCCTTCGGCGCGACGGCGCCCGCGACCTCGATGTCCAGCGCGACCTCGGCGTCCGCGCTCCACGGCAGCGACGGGCTGTTCTTGCCGCCGTCGACGGAGACGGCCGTCACGTGCGGCGCGGGCAGGCCCAGGCTCTTGAAATAGGCCTTCAGGTCGGCGCTGCGGTAGCCGCCGCCCAGCTCGATGATGGCGATGCACTGGCCGCTGCCGTCCAGGCCTGTCGGGAAATCGTACAGCTTCGCCAGGTCGACGCCCGTGAAACCGCCCGCGGCCTGCGCCTCGGCCTGCGCATCGGCGGGCGCGGCGCCCATCGGCATCGAGGCATTCAGGGCAGCCTGCGCGGATTCTTTGGAGAACCTGAAATGCGGCTTCGCGATAGGCACGTCGTCGATACCGAACACGCCTTCGACGATGCCGTCCAGCTCGGGCGGCAGCTGCACGGGCGCCGTGCGGCGGCGCGAGATCCCGGCCGCGTGTTCGACCCGTTCCACCGCCGTGCCGAACGCGGCCGTCACCTGGCCGGCCGTGCCGGACAGGACGATGCTGCGCGCGGCGGGCCGGCGCTCGACGACGGCGAGCCCGGCCCGCTGCGCGAACGCGGCGACGGCGTCGAGGTCGGCATCGCTGGCGCCGTGCTGCGCGGCGAATTCGGCGCGCGTGAGGTAGCGCCGCCGCCCCGGTTTCGCGTCGAGCGGATGGGGCGCAAGCGGCGCGCGGCGGCGCACGAAGACGGTGACGTCGATGCGTTCGTCGTCCGGTGCCGGTCCGAGCGACCGCAAGTCGGCGATGGGTACGGGCACGCTGCCCTGGAGTTTGACCATGATTCACCTCGTTGAAAGACGGCCCGGCCGTTCCGGGCACCATCTGCCAGTGTGCGCGCCGGGGGGCGCCGCTTATTGATTGGCGCTAATTTGTGGGCGAGCCCGTCCATTCGTATTAAAATGAGATCGCGACTGTGAGCGCTAACATCCATAACAAAGGAGACGTGATGATCGACAGGAATCGGCGAGGTCTGGTCCTTGCCGCCGGCGGCGCGCTGGCGGCGGGTGCGATGGGAGACATGGCATGGGCGGCCCCGCCCGATCGCAAGCTCGGCTATGCGATCGTCGGGCTCGGCTCCTATGGCCTGGGCATCATCATCCCGCAATTCAAGAACTGCAAGAACAGCCGCCTCGTCGCGCTGGTCAGCGGCGACGCGGCCAAGGCCAAGCGCGTGGCGCAGGAATACGGCGTCCCGGAAAAGAATCTCTATAACTACCAGAATTACGACGAGATCCGCAACAACCCGGACATCGACATCGTCTATATCTGCCTGCCCGTTTCGATGCATGCCGAGTACACGATCCGCGCGGCCAAGGCCGGCAAGCACGTGCTGTGCGAAAAGCCGATGGCCGTGTCATCGGCCGAATGCGAGTCGATGATCGCGGCGTGCCGCCAGGCCGGCAAGAAGCTGATGATCGGCTACCGCTGCCACTTCGAACCGTACAACCTGGAAGCGCGCCGCATCGCCCGCGCGGGCGAGATCGGCAAGCTGCGCTACTTCCGCTCCGAGCACGGCTTCAACTTCCGCGACCCGAACGCCTGGCGCCTCAAAAAGGCGCTGGCCGGCGGCGGTTCGATGATGGACATCGGCATCTACGCCCTCAACGCGGCACGCTACATGACGGGCGAGGAACCGACCGCCGTCTATGCCCAGGAAACGACGGACCGCAAGGACCCGCGCTTCCGCGAGGTGGAAGACCAGATCGGCTTCCAGCTGGAATTTCCCTCAGGCGTGATCGGCTCGTGCCAGTCGATGTACAGCGCCAACCAGAACCACATCCTGCTGGTGGGAGATAAAGGCCGCATCGACATGGAACCGGCGACCGGGTACCACGGCAACCGGATGTGGGTCGGGGGAAATGGCCGCGACAAGGAAGTCACGCCGCCACCGGGTCCCGGCGCCACGCAATGGGCCGGCCAGCTGGACCACATGGCGCAATGCGTGCTGCAGGACCGCGAGCCGATCGTCGCAGGCGAGGAAGGCCTGCGCGACCTGCGCATCATCGAGGCGATCTACCAGTCGGCGCGCGAGCAGAGGCGCGTCGTGCTGAAGACGTAAGGCCGGTCAGTACGGCGATCCGGTGACGTCCAGCCGGATCCGCCACACGGCGCCGGCGCCCGTCAGGAACAGCGTGTTGCCGTCGGCGCCGCCGAATGCGGCATTCGTGACGTTGGCGTCCGTACGGATCGTCGCCAGCTCTTTCCCCTGCGGCGAGAACACACGCACCCGCTTGGCCGGGTGCTCGGTCACGTAGATATTGCCGTGGCAATCGACGGCCATGCCGTCCGGGATGTCGAGCCCTTTTGCGATGTCGCGTCCCTGCCCCGGCACGCCGTTCACGATCGGGTAGGCGCGCAGGAAGCCGTCGCCCGCGTTCACGTACAGCACGTCGCCGGCCGGCGACAGCGAGACGCCGTTCGGGTTCGGCCGGCTGCCGTCCACGAGCGTCACCTTGCCGTCCGTGCCCACGCGGTACACGCCCGTGACCGGCTGCCCGCCGGGCGCCGCGGCCTTCTGGAAATCCGGGTCCGTGAAATAGATCGTGCCGTCCTTCGCGATGGCGATGTCGTTCGGCGAGTTGAACACCTGGCCGTTATATGCAGCGGCCAGCGTCGTGCGCTTGCCGTCGGCGATGGCATAGCGGGACAGGGCCTTGTACTTGTGCGTGGCCGCGACGAGGTCGCCGTGCGCGTCGACGGCGAGGCCGTTGCTGCCGCTGTCCTCCACGACCGTCGTCACGCTGCCATCCGCCGCCAGCTTGCGGATGCGCGACGGGAAGCCGGGCGCGAAGCTGAAATCGGAAAAGTACAGCGCATCCTTGATCCACACCGGGCCTTCGTACAGGCCCGGCTCCGAACGCGACGGCTTGACGCTCGCGATGCGCTCCGCGCGCAGTTCGCCGGTCGGCGCCGGGCCGCAGGCGGAAGCGGCAAAAGCAGCGGCCGCGTACGACAGGCTCAGCAGGAAGCCAGGGAGGGCGAGGACGGTGCGCGCGTGCATGGAAAGCCTTTCGTTCGATGGTCGGAGAAATTGATTGTATCGCGTCAATCGTTCTCCGTGTCCAACGCAACCTTGCGATCCTCCTTGTAGCGGCACAGGTCGATCTGCGGCGAGGCGTCCGCCCGGCACCAGCCCATGCCGCGGCGCCGCCCTTCGCCATCGATGCCGCCGACGAACGCGAGCTTGTCGGCCACCGGCCATTGGTACGCCCCATGGCGCCATGTCCCGCGGATGGGGCGGCGTGGGCCGGGACGAACACGCCGTCGCCGTGCGCCTCGCCCTTTACGAACGCGGCCTCGAGCCGTCCGTCCTTCGTCACGAGGACGCCGGAACCGGACGGCACGGCGTCCTCGACGCCGCCTTCATACGACACCATCTTGCCGCCGGCCGGGAAGCGGATGCTGCCCGAGCCGCGCGCCATGCCCGCCGCGAATTGTCCCTCGTACGCGACGCCCCGCTCGCTCACCAGCTTGCCGTGACCCGACGGCAGGCCCTGCACGAAGTCGCCTTCGTAATAACTTCCGTCCGCACGCAGCCACTTGCCCTTTCCGGCGGGTTTGCCGCCGGCCACCGGGCCTTCGTACACGGCACCGGTCGTGTAGCGCAGGCCATTGACGTCCGGCGTCGCGGTCGACGCCATGTCGGCCATGAGTTCCAGGTTTTCCATCAGCAGCGCGTCGAGCGGGTACTTGCCCGCCGAGTCGAACGCGACGGCGCTGCGGATGCTCTTGACCGCTTCCAGCAATTGCTTGTTGCGCAGGTAGAGGTGGGCCAGCATGCGGAAACTGCCGGGCGACGGTTCGTAGATGACGAGGGTGTCCAGGGCGGCGATACCTTCCTGGACAGGCCCGATGTCGGGCGCAAGCTTGTACGCGTGGCCCAGGACATAGTAGGCCATGGAATTCGACGGGTCTGCCTTGATGGCGCGCCGGGCCAGGTCGCGCGCCTCGTTGAGCGGCGCTTCCCAGCCGGACGTTCCCGTGTCGTGCATCGCGAATGCCGCCATGCGCAGGCCTTCGGCGCGGGTGGCCAGCAGGTCCGCATCGTTCGGATAGCGTTCCAGCAGTGCGGCCAGGCGGGTGGCACCATCGTCGACGACACCGTGACCGACGGCGATGATGTTCGCCTTCGGATCGTCGGGGTGGAGCTTCAGGTTCGTTGCGACCAGTTCCCGCGCCGCCCTGGTGCCGCGCTTCGCAAAGCGTGGCACCACGTCGGCCAGTACGGCATACGTCGCAGCGCGGTCGAGCTTCGCGACCTTGACCTGGACCTGCGGCAGGTCGAGCCCATCCTTGCCGGTCGAAAATCCGCGGGCCGTCAGGCGACGCTCCACGTAGCGCCGCATCTCGACGTTGAGTTCCTCGTACGACTTCTTGAAAGCGAAGCGCACGGCCTGGTCTTCCGACAGCCCCATGTTATGCAAGCGCAGGTAATGTGCGAGTTGCCTGCGCAATTCGGGGCTCGAATTGAAGTAGTGGATCGCGTACTTTGCGCAGGCATAAAAGCGGGCGGTGTCGATCGCGCGGCTGCGCGTGCTGTCGTCGTAGGCGAGCCTCGTCGTGTTGAACAGCCATCTGGTATCGAGATTGATCCGGCCCGTCTGGTCGGCCAGCCAGTCTTCGCGATGGCTGCCTTCCACGGGATGGCCGAACCATGCCGTACCGTCCTGGATGACGAGCGACGACCAGTACTCCGACATCCCTTCGTCGTACCAGCGCGGATACGCCGTCGTCTCGGGCGAATAATGCAGCAGGAAATGGTGGTATTCATGGAGGATGGTCGCGCGCGACATGTCGCTCGCCGCCGCCGACGTGACGTAATCCTCGATCTTCGCGATGGCCGCGTACCCATGGCGCGACAGCTGGAACACGCCGGCCATGTTGCGGGGCAGCTCCAGTGTCGCGAAGCTGCTCCGGCCCATGGCGACGATCGTCAGCGGCGGCCCGTCCAGCGATTGCGCGCCGCGCACGCGGTTGGAGATATAGCGGAGATTTTCCAGGTCGACGATCATGTGGCGCGCGACGTCTTCCGGCTGGTCGGTGACGACGCGGAAATTCGGGCTGGCGATGTCGATCCAGTTCCGGTCGACGAGATCGCTCACGTCGGCGGCCCGCGCCAGCGGCATCGCCAGGAACAGGATGGACAGGGCGCGGCTGAGGAAAGCGGTTTTCATGAACGGAATGGGAATGGAATGCTCGCAATACAGCATTCCATTCTAGAACGTATGTACCCGACGAAACATCACCAATTATCTCAGCCTTATTATTCCAAATTTGTATGATCGATATCTGAAAATCAGATTGGATTTATTTCTTTTGCCCCTGCATAATCTGAACCGTCTCCTCTATCTTCCTCCAAGAAAATAGATTCAAGCCCGCCCCGTGCGGGCTTTTTTTTTGGCCACTTACGAAATCCATCAATCCCCGCAGAGGATTACTCAAGTCGCCCCGCAGGGCATCCCGCCTCACTATGATCGCGGGTTTTGATACCGATGATGGAGACCCGACGATGGCGCTGCGCCCCTTACGAAGCTTGATCTGCACCGGCGTGCTGGCATGCTGGTTACCGGCATTCGCCGGCGAGGCTTACGAACCGCCGCTGCGGCCCGGCCCATTCACCAGCGACGCCGCCTCGTTCAGGCAATACCGCGCGCCGGACTGGTTCCGCGATGCCAAATTCGGCATCTGGTCGCACTGGGGACCGCAGGCGGTGCCGCGTGCAGGCGACTGGTATGCGCGCAATATGTATCTCGAAGGCCATCCCCAGTACGAGCATCACCTGAAGCACTACGGCCATCCATCCAGGGCGGGCTACAAGGACATCATTCCGCTGTGGAAGGCGGAGCGCTTCGATCCGGATGCGCTCATGGCGCTGTACGTCAAGGCGGGCGCCAAATACTTCGTGAGCATGGGTGTCCATCACGACAATTTCGACTTGTGGAATTCGCGTTACCACAGCTGGAATGCCGTCAGGATGGGGCCGCATCGCGACATCGTCGGCGCCTGGCAGCAGGCGGCGCGGAAACACGGCCTGCCGTTCGGCGTGTCCGAACATCTGGGGGCCAGCTATGCGTGGCTCGCGCCCAGTCACGGGCACGACAAGACCGGTCCCCTGGCCGGTGTGCCGTACGACGGCGCCGATCCCGCGTACCAGGAACTGTATCACCCGGCCCACGACGAGGGCCTGCACAGCAACCTGGACAACTGGTACGCGACCAGTCCCGCGTGGCATGAAGAATGGTTCAAGCGCATCAGCGACCTCATCGACACCTACCATCCCGACCTGTTGTATTCCGATGGCGGCCTGCCGTTCGGGAAGGTGGGGCGCACCTTGCTGGCCAACTACTACAACGGCAACATGGCGCGGCACGGCGGCCGCTTGACCGCCGTCTACAACCACAAGGCCCAGGGCTCGGGCGATACCTCCGACGCGGGCGTCCTGGACGTGGAACGGGGCGTGTTGAGCGGCATTCATCCGCAGCCGTGGCAAACGGACACGTCGATCGGCGACTGGTTCTACAGCGACGGCTACCACTATAAATCGACGGCCGAGGTCATCCATATGCTGGCCGATATCGTCAGCAAGAACGGCAACCTGCTGATCAACGTGGTGCAGTATCCGGACGGCAGCCTGCCGCCCGAGTCGCGCAGGTTCCTGGACGAGATGGCGGCATGGATCCAGCCCAACGGCGAGGCCATCTACGGAACGCGGCCCTGGAAGGTATATGGCGAGGGGCCGACGGAGACCGCCGCCGGCGCCATGAAGGAAAGCGCCGCGTACACGGCGCAAGACATCCGCTTCACCACCAGGGGCAATGCCGTGTACGCCATCACCCTCGGCGTACCGGTCAAGGAGGTGGTGATTCGTTCCCTCGGCAAGGGTGCGGCGTATGCCGGCGGACCGGTCCGTTCGGTGCGCCTGCTGGGCAGCAAGGCCAGGCTGAGGTGGACGCAGCGCGAGGATGCCCTGGTCGTGACGCTGCCGTCGCGCCTGCCGACGGCCCACGCGGCCGCGCTGAAGATCGAGCTGTCCGCGCCCTGAGCGGCCGGCTCGCCCCATCCCGTACCCGCTTCGCCACATTCCGCTCGCGCGGGACCATGCGCGGATCTAGTCTGACGTCGTTCTCTTTCATCGACCAACCGACGACGATCCGCCATGCACACCAACCATCCGCCGCGCCATCACTTCCTCGACTGGGTACGCATCATCGCGTTCTTCCTGCTGATCCTGTATCACGTGGGCATGTACTACGTGACGTGGGGCTGGCACGTGAAGAGTCCGTATGCCGGCCCTGCCCTCGAGCCCTTCATGATGCTGTCGTCTCCGTGGCGGCTGTCGCTGCTGTTCCTCGTGTCCGGCGTCGCCTCCAGCGCCATGCTGGCGAAGCTGCGTCCCCTCGCCTTCCTGCGCAAGCGCAGCTGGCGCCTGCTCGTGCCGCTGCTGTTCGGCATGCTGGTCATCGTGCCGCCGCAATCGTATCTCGAAGTCGTCGAGAAGCTCGGCTATGCGGGCAGCTACGCCGACTTCATGCGGCTGTACGTGCGCGGCTACCACGGCTTCTGCCAGGACGGCTGCCTGATCCTGCCGACCTGGAACCACCTGTGGTTCGTCGCCTACCTGTGGGCCTATACGGCCGTCCTCGCGCTCGTCGTGCTGGCGCTGGGTCCGCGCTTCGACCGCCTCGCCGCCCTGTTCGGCCGCGTGCTGACGGGCTGGAAGATCATCGTGCTGCCGGCCGCCGTGCTGGCGCTGGCGCGCATCCTGATGCTGAACCGTTTTCCCGTCACCCACGCGCTCGTGGACGACTGGTACAACCATGCGAACTATCTGCCGGTCTTTTTGCTGGGCGCCCTGATGGCGCGCGTGCCGGGCTTGTGGCCCCGTGTCGCGGCGCTGCGCTGGACGTGCCTCGCGCTGGCCCTCGCCGGCTGGGCCCTGCTCATGCTGTGGATCGCACTCGACGAGACCGGCGGCATCGACGGCACGCGCTGGGAATTGCTCGCGACGCCGATGCGCGCGAATTACGCGCTGCTGGCGTGGAGTGCGATCCTGGCGGCCTGCGGCTTTGCCCAGCGCCACCTGGATCGCGACGGACCGGCCCGGCGTTACCTGACCGAGGCCGTGTTCCCCGTCTACATCCTGCACCAGACCCTGATCGTCGTGCTGGCCCATGCGTTGAAACCGCTGCACCGCCCGCCGGGCCTGGAAGCCGTGCTGCTCGTCGTGCTCGTGACGGTGCTCAGCTTCGCCGGCTTCGAGATCGTACGCCGGGTGCCGTTGCTGCGTCCGCTGTTCGGCCTGGGGCCGCGCATCCGGACCGCTGCCCCGGCTGCACAGGACATCATCGCGCCGCACCCGGTGGCCGGGCGCGGCGCATAAGGCGTGGCAACTGCGGTCCGGGAACTGCGCCGGGTCAGTGCGTGGTGGCCCGCTGGTCCTTGCTACCCTGCTGCTGGCCCGGCGGCATTTGCTGCCCCTGGCTCGTGCCGCCCGATGCATGCGGCTGGGCGGCACCGTTGCCGGCCCGGATGAACGGATCGCTGAACTGGCGCACGGTTTCCTGCTGGGCGCGCAGGCCGCGCTCGGTCTGCTCGGTGGCGTCGCGCGCCACTTCGTCCGCCAGGGCGCGCGCGGTGCGGGTCGTGTTCTGCACGTGCTGCTCCGTCACGCGCGACAGGTCGACCTGGGCATCGGCCGCCAGGCGGGCGATGTGCTGCTGGTAGGCGCGCAGTTTTTCCGTCGCCGGCTGCGTGCGCGACGTGGCGGCGCTGAGCAGCTCCGACTGGCGGTCGGCGCTCAGCACCTGCTTGCTGGCGAGCGTCGTTTCTTCCAGCATCGTCTGCACGAGCTGGATGTTCAGGTCGCACATCTGCTGGAATGCGCTGAACAGCGACTTCGACATGTCATTCAGGAACGCGGTCTGGGCATCGATATGGGTACGGACCGCCGGGGCGATCGTTTGTGGAAATGGATACATGGATTTGCCTCGCAAAGTTTTGGGTTGAACGGGCCGCAGCTGGCGCCGCGACGCGATCTCACAGACTAAGGGCGCGAGGATGGCCACCTTTGATCTGGACTAATCGTGTCGGGCTTGTCAGCCTGAAGTAGCAAACGTTGGTCCGATCTTTGCATGGATTCAAGTTCCTGAACTCATGAGGGAGCCGCCATGTTTCTGCCAAACGATGTGATCCAGTATGCCCGCCCGCTACGCACGATCCGCATCCTGTGGATCGCCCCCGACCGGCTGCTCGCCTGCACCTTCGAGCTGGGCCTGCCGCACAGCCAGCCGCGCATGGTCGCGCCGCATGTGCTGGCCGACGACGTGCTCACCGGCCGTGCCCGCCTGCTGACCGACGATCCGTACGCCGCGCCCGCCCCGCCCACGCTGCTGCCCCAGAAATACCGCGACCTGCAGGCGAAGGCCTGGGACATCGTCGCCGGCCTGCACGCGCACGTGCCCGCGCTGTACCAGCCGCGCGAGCGCGCCGCGCTGGTGGCCGCATGCGCGGCCGCCCACGGCGTGTCGCGGCCGAGCGTGCTGCGCTACCTGCGCCGCTTCTGGGAGCGGGGCCAGACCATGGATGCGCTGCTCCCCGACTACGGCAATTCCGGCGCGCCGGGGAAGACGCGTGGGGCCAACGCGGGTATCAAGCGTGGCCGTCCCCGCAAATCGGGCGATCATCCCGGCCAGAATACGGATGCCGCGATGCGCGCAACGTTCCGCGCCGCCGTTGCGCGCTATACCGCCACGCATCCCGAGTTTTCGCGCCGCGCCGCCTACCGGCAAATGCTGCAGGACTATTACCGCGACCGGCCGCCCGCCGACCTGCCCAGCTTCGGCCAGTTCAGCTACTGGCTGGACAAGGACGGCGCGCCTGCCGCGGGACGGCGCCATGCCGTTGCGGTGCAGCAAACGATTCTGCCCTAGCCAATCCGGTGCGGGCCGGCCCAGCATGGTGCAGTGCGACAAAGCGGGCCGGCCGCGCCAGTTTCCCCATCTGCTGCGCATAAAGACAAAACAAAGTCTGTTCGTCGACAAATAAAGTGCGCGCGATGCGCCGTCCAGCTGGTCGGCCCTACTTGCCGCCGAAACGAACTTTATTTGGCGTCTCTGCCTTACCCCAACCTTACGTTCGCCAAATGCAGAAAACAACTTTATTTTCGACGTAGATTTTTTCTCTTTACCACCTCTCGCTGGCACGTCTATTGCTGAAACTCAAGTGAACGAAGAAGGTTCCAGCAATAACCAGAAGAGGTGCGGATGAAACGTTTGACACGGTCGCTGACGCGGCGCGAATTTCTTCACCGGGCGGCAATGGTTGGCGGTTCGGCCTTGCTGCTCAATACGATGAACGCCTGGGGCATGGGCATCGCGTCCCGGGTCAATGCCCCGCCGGCGCTGTCCGGCAGCGGCAGGGGCAAGAAGGTCCTCATCCTCGGCGCGGGCCTGGCCGGCATGACGGCGGCGTATGAACTGGGCAAGCTGGGCTACAAGGTCGAGGTGCTGGAAGCGCGCCCCTTCGCGGGCGGACGCTGCCAGACGGCACGCAAGGGCTTCACCTTGCAGGAACTGGGCGGCGAGGCGCAGGCCTGCCGTTTCGACGACGGCCTGTACATCAACCATGGCCCGTGGCGCATCCCGCTCGACCACCAGTCGACCCTGCATTACACGAAACAGTTCGACATCCCGCTCGAGGTCATGGTCAACGACAACGACCACGCCTGGGTCTACATGGAGGATGCCGGCCCGTTCTCGAAGCAGCGCCTGCGCCAGGAACAGATCAAGGCCGACATGCGCGGGCACGTGGCGGAGCTGCTGGCCAAGTCCGTGCAGGCCAACCGGCTCGACACGGCGCTCACGGCGGACGACCAGCACCTCCTGCTCGACTACCTGGCGCACGAAGGCGCCCTGTCCACGCAGGATCTCGTGTACCGGGGCCGCAACGGCGCGGGTTTCGCCGAGCAGCCCGGCGCGGGCCTCAGGCCGGGCAAGCTCGCCGATCCGCTGGGCTTTCGCGAGCTGCTCGAATCCAAGGTCGCCAAGGTCTACAGCGCCGTGCAGGAATTCCCGATGCACGCGACGATGTTCCAGCCGGTCGGCGGCATGGACCGCATCGCGCAGGGATTCGTGAAGCGCGTCGGCCGCCACATCCGCTACGGCGCGGAAGTGCAGACCATCCGCCAGTCGGCCGACCAGGTCACCGTCACCGTCAAGGACGTCAAGAGCGGCAGGGTGTCGCAGGTGACGGCGGATTACTGCCTGTGCACGATCCCGCTGTCCGTGCTGCGCACGATCGACGCGGACTTTTCAAGCGGCTTCAAGGATGCGCTGAAGGCCGTGTCGTATGCGCCGGTCGGCAAGATCGGCCTGCAGATGAAGCGCCGCTTCTGGGAAGAGGACGACCAGATCTACGGCGGTCACGTGCTCACCGACCTCAAGGCCATCAACACGATCTCGCTGCCCTCGTCCGGCTGGCAGTCGAAGAAGGGCGTGCTGCTCGGCTACTACAACTACGCGCTGGACGCCATCGAGGTCAGCGCCATGACGCCCGCCGAACGCGCGGACTTCGCCGTGAGCGCCGGCGCAAAGATCTTCCCGCCTTACCGGGAGGCGTTCGAGAACGCGTTCTCCGTGGCCTGGCACCGCGTCCAGTACAACCTGGGCGGCTGGGCCGAATGGGACGAGGCGGGCCGGCAGAAGGCGTATCCGACCCTGCTGGCGGGCGAAGGCCGCGTGCTGCTGGCGGGCGAGCACCTCAGCTACCTGACGGGCTGGCAGGCCGGCGCCATCGAGTCGGCGTGGCAGCAGATCGAACAACTCCATCGAAAGGCAAGCGCATGACGTTCAAAACACTCTTTCTTGCCGCGCTCGTGGGCTGCACCGCCGTCGCCCGCGCGGACACCACGGACGGCAAGAGCCTGTTCGCGAAGAACTGCGCCGCGTGCCATCAACCGACCGGCAAGGGTATCCCGGGCGCCTTCCCCGCCCTTGCGGGCAACGCGTTCGTGCAGGGCGCCCCGAGCGACGTGGCCACCGTGCTGCTGAAAGGCCGCGGCGGCATGCCCGATTTTTCCGGGAGCCTCGACGACGGCGAGATCGCCCAGGTGCTGACCTATGTCCGCTCAAGCTGGGGCAACGGCGGCGCGCCCGTCACCGAGCAGGACGTGGGCAGCACGCGCACCGCGCTCGGCGTGGCGCCCGCATCGCACAGCCGCTTCGGCAACAAACACTGACACCAGAGAGGTTCCATGAAAACGACAAGACTCGCCGCAGCCCTCGCGCTCGCCCTCCCCCTGACCGTGCTGGCCGCGCCCACCGCCATCGTCCGGCACAAGATCCCCGATTCCGACTTCCCGATCGCCCAGGCCGTCACCCTGCCGCCGGGGACGACGATCCACTTCATCAGCGGCCAGGTGCCGCCCGTCGTCGACAAGGCGGCCGACCCGAATTCGTCCGCCGCGTTCGGCGACACGAAGACGCAGACCGTCGGCGTGCTCACGAAGATCAAGGAGATCCTGCAGGGCATGGGTTTGACGATGGGCGACGTCGTCAAGATGCAGGTCTTCCTCGTCGGCGATCCGAATAAAAACGGCCGCGCCGACGTCGCCGGCTTCATGGCGGGCTATACGCAGTTCTTCGGCGGCGCGCAGCCGAACCTGCCCGCGCGTGCCGTCGTGCAGGTGGCCGGGCTGTCGAATCCCGGCTGGTTCGTCGAAATCGAAGTCGTGGCCGCAAAAAAATAAACCGGGGAGCCTCGCCCGTGGAGACATTCATTCCTAAAACACTGTCCAGATAAGGGGTTCACATGCACAAGGCCATCCTCCATGCCGGCGTCGCCGCCGGTGTCCTGTCCTGCAGTCTCGGCGCCCACGCCGCGGAAGACGAAGCACCGGTAGCTGCCGCCGAAGCCGGCCCGCTCAACACGGGCGTCGTCATCGTCACCGGCACGCGCGCCACGGGCCTGAAGGTCGAGAACAGCGCGTCGCCGATCCAGGTGCTCGACACGACGTCGCTGCAGCGCACGGGCCAGCCGGACCTGATCCAGGCGCTGGCGCAGAACCTGCCGTCGCTGACGGCGCAGGCGTTCGGCGGCGACATGGCCAACATGACGCTGTCGGCGCGCCTGCGCGGCCTGTCGCCGAACAATACGCTGGTCCTCGTCAACGGCAAGCGCCGCCACGGCACGTCGAACCTGGCCGTGCTGGGCGGCCCGTACCAGGGCGGCGCGGCGGCGGACCTGAACTACATCCCCGTCGCGGCCATCGACCACATCGAGGTGCTGCAGGACGGCGCCGCCGCGCAGTACGGCACCGATGCGATCGCGGGCGTCGTCAACATCATCCTCAAGTCGAACTACCGCGGCCTCACGGGCAACGTCAACGGCGGCGGCTATGGCGACGGCGGCGGGCGCACGGGCGACGCCAGCGCCAACCTGGGCCTCGCGCCGTTCGCGGATGCGTACCTGAGCCTGACGGCGGAAACGAAGTACCACGGCTTTTCCGACCGCGGCGGCATCGATCCGCGCGTGATCGACCCGGCCAACCTCGCGGCCATGCCGTCGCTGAAGGGCGCGCCGGGCTATCCGAACGTGAACCACATCTCCGGCGACGCGCAGTACCGCCAGCACATCTTCGCCGCCAACTTCGGCGCGGACCTGACGCCCGACCTCACCCTGTACGGCTTCGCCACGTACGGCCACAAGAAGGCCGCGGCGTTCGAGAACTACCGCATGCCGAACCGCCTGCCGACAATCTACCCGCTCGGCTTCTCGCCGCAGGAAACGTTCAAGGAAGACGACTACGCGTTCACCGCGGGCATCAAGGGCAAGCTGGCCGGCGGGTGGGACTGGGACCTGTCCAGCACCTACGGCCGCGACGAGGCGAAGCTGGGCGTCGCGCACTCGGGCAACGTGTCGCTGTTCGCGGACACCGGGTCGACGCCGCTCGACTTCTACGCCGGCAAGTTCGTGGCGAGCCAGTGGACCAACAACCTCGACCTGCACCACGAGTTCGCCGTGGGCTGGTCGACGCCGCTGACGTTCGCCGTCGGCCTGGAGCACCGCCGCGACGAGTACGAGATCGGCGCCGGCGACGCCGCCTCGCGCTACAAGGAAGGCGCGCAATCGTTCCCCGGCTTCTCGCTCACCGACGCCGGCTCGCACAGCCGCACCAACAAGGCCGTGTACGTGGACCTCGCCGGCCAGCCGGTGGCCGGCTGGACGGTCGACCTGGCCGGCCGCTACGAGCACTTCAGCGACTTCGGCAACGCCAAGGTCGGCAAGCTGACGAGCCGCTATGACTTCTCGCCGGTGGTGGGCGTGCGCGCCACGTATTCGAACGGTTTTCGCGCGCCCACGCTGGCCGAGGAATACTACTCGGCGACGAACGTGTCGCCGCGCAGCGCGTTCGTGCAGCTCGCGCCGAATTCGCCCGGCGCGAAGCTGGTGGGCGTGAACGGCCTGCGGCCGGAAGCGTCGACGAACATCAGCGCGGGCATCGTGATCAATCCGTCCGCGAACGCGGCGATCACGCTGGACGCCTACCAGATCACGATCCGCGACCGCATCGTCGGTTCCGGTTCGCTGTACGGTTCGGGCGGCGCGGTGAACTCGCCCGCCGTCACGGCCGCGATCATCGCCAACGGCAACCAGCTCGATCCGACCGTCGTCCAGACCGGCATCAACATCTTCTCGAACGCCGTGAACACGCGCTCGCGCGGCCTGGAATTCGTCGCGACCCTGAACAGCAGCTACGGCGCGTACGGCAAGGTGGACTGGTCGCTGGCGGCCAACTGGAACAAGGTCGAGGTCATCAAGATCAACCAGGCGCCGGCGCAGCTGCAGCCGCAGACGCTGCTGGACGCCACGGCGATCTCGGACCTGGAGACGGCGTCCCCTCGCGTGCGCGTGAACCTGGGCGCGCTGTGGAAGTCGGGGCCGTGGACGATCAATGCGCGCGAAGCGTTCTACGGCCGCGCCTCGGAACTGCAGTCGTCGGATGGCGCCACATACTACAAGACGGAGGTAAAGCCGACCGCGATCACGGACCTGGAAGTCAGCTACCAGTTCACCAAGGCGTGGATGCTGTCGGTGGGGGCGAACAATTTGTTCAACCAGTACCCGGACCACGTCAACGCAAACCTCCTGGCCGAGCAGCGCGCAAACCTCGACAACGGCGCCGTCACCGTGTATCCGTCGTTCTCGCCGTTCGGCATTAATGGCGGGTATTACTACGCGCGGCTGGGCTTCAAGTTCTAACGCGCGATCGCATCGACCCTGGCGCCGCCGTTCGGCGTCAGGTTCTCCTGGTCGAGCAGCCGGGTCATCACCTCCGCCGGCACCGGCTGGCTGTAGTAATAGCCCTGCGCGGCCAGGCAGCCGTGCGCCGTCAGGAACGAGACGTGCTCGGGGCTGTCGACGCCCTCCGCGATCAGGTTCAGGTGCAGGCTGTGCGCCATCGCGATGATGGCCGTGACGATCGCGGCGTCGTGCGCCTGCTCGTTGATCCCGATGACGAACGAGCGGTCGATCTTGAGCGCGTGGATGGGGAAGTTCTGCAGGTAGGCGAGGCTGGAATAGCCGGTGCCGAAGTCGTCGATGGACAGCTGCACGCCCATGGCGCTCAGCCGGCGCATGACGTCGAGGTTGTCGTCGCTGGGCTGCATCGTCAGGCTTTCCGTCAGTTCGAGCTCGAGCGCGTCGGCGGGGACGCCCGTGTCGCGCAGCACCTGGGCCACGAAGTCCGTCAGGTTGGCCTGGGTGAACTGGCGGGCCGACAGGTTGACGGCGATCCGCATGTCCGGATGGCCGCCGTCGCGCCAGCGCTTCAGTTGCGCGCACGCCTGGCGCAGCACCCATTCGCCGATCGGCACGATGATGCCCGTTTCTTCGGCGATGGCGATGAACTCCGCGCAGGACCGGGGCGTCTTGCCGGGCGGCGTCCAGCGCAGCAGCGCTTCCGCCGAAAAGATCCGCCCGCTCTCCATGTCGACCTGCGGCTGGTAGTACACGGAAAACTCGTCGTGGGCGAGCGCCTGGCGCAGCTGGCTGGTCGCCGCCATGCGCCGCTTCGCCGCTTCGTGCAGGGCCGGCGTGAAGAACTGGTAGGTGTTGCGGCCCTTCTGCTTGGCCTGGTACATGGCCGCATTGGCCGCGCGCAGCAGCGCGGCCGCGTCATGGCCGTCGGACGGGAACAGGCCCACGCCGATGCTGGCGCTGACGTGCAGTTCGTGGTCCTCGACGTGGAACGGCCGGCTCAGGGCGTCGAGGACCTTGCCCGCCACGAGCGCGGCGTCGTTGCTCCCCCGCAGGGCCGCGAGACAGATGCCGAACCCGTTCCCGCCCAGGCATCCGAGGCTGTCGCCCTCGCGCGTGCATTGCTGCAGCCGGGTGGCGACGGCCTGCAGCAGGCGGTCGCCGATGCGCTCGCCGAGGGAATCGTTGATGGTCTTGAAGTGGTCCAGGTCGACGTGCAGTTGCGCGACCATCTCGTCCTGGTGGCGCCGCGCCTGGGCGATCGCCTGGTTGACCCGGTCTTCCAGCAGCAGGCGGTTGGGCAGCCCCGTCAGGGCGTCGTGGTGCGCCATGTAATCGATGCGCCGCTCCGCCTGGTTGTAGTCGGCGATTTTCTGTTCCAGGCGGGCGTTGGTCCGGACCAGCTCCGCGGTGCGCTCGGCCACGCGCTGCTCGAGCAGGTTGTTGGCCGCCTGCAGCTCGGCTTCGGTGCGCCGCAGCTGGGCGTTCTGTTCCGCCAGACGCTTCTGCGCGCTGCGCAATGCAAGATGGGTCGTCACGCGCGCCCATACTTCATCGATCTGGAACGGCTTCGTCACGTAGTCGACGCCGCCCGCCGCGAAGCCCGCCACCTTGTCGTGGGTCTCGGAGAGCGCGGTCATGAAGATCACGGGGATGTCGCGCGTACGGGGGGAAGCCTTGAGGCGCCGGCACGTCTCGAAGCCGTCCATGCCGGGCATCATCACATCCAACAGGATCAGGTCGGGCTGCACGAATTCCGCGCGGGCCAGGCCCTCCTCGCCTTCTTGCGCGACCGCCACCCGGACCTGGCGACCCTCGAGATACTCGACGAGGATCCCCACGTTGGCCGGCGTATCGTCGACAATCAGGACGGTCGGGGTGCCCGCATCCTGGGGCGCGACAGAGGTCGTCATATCGGTTCCGTCCACTGGTCCATCGATTCGCAGGGACTTACGCTGTAATGACGATTCTATCCGATTCTAACAATTGAGCAACCCTCATTTTGCGCCACCGTGGCCCGCCGGCAGCGCCGCCCCGCAATCCTTGCAGAACCGGGCGCCCGCCTCGTGGCCGCCACTGCCGCACGACGGACAGTGGCGCGCCGTCCGTGCCGGCCCCATCCTGCGGTCGCCATGGCGCAGCGTCATCTCGGCCGTCACGATCCCGGTCGGCACGGCGAGGATGCCCCACCCCATCAGCATCATGAACGACGCGATCGCCTTGCCGAGGTTGGTGTGCGGCGTGATGTCGCCATACCCGACCGTCGTCATGGTGACCGTCGCCCAGTACATCGCGACGGGGATGCTCGTGTAGCCGTTCTTCGGTCCCTCGACGACGTACATGACCGTGCCGAGGATCAGGATCGCCATCAGCACGACGGACAGGAACACGAGGATCTTGCGCCGGCTGGCCGCGAGCGCTTCGCCCAGGCGCGTGTATTCCTCGATATACAGGGTCAGCTTGAAGATGCGGAAGACGCGCAGCAGGCGCAGGATGCGGATGTCGAGCAGCAGCTCGGTGCCGGGCATCAGCAGCGAAAAGTAAGACGGCAGCACGGCCAGCAGGTCGATCACGCCGTAGAACCCGCCCGCATAGCGCCATGGCCGCTGCACGCACACGAGGCGCGCCACATACTCCACCGTGAACAGCACGGTGAAGCCCCATTCGAGCACGTTCAGCAGCTCGGCATGGTCGTGATGCAGCCGCGGCACGCTGTCCAGCACGACGACGAGGATGCTGAGCAGGATGGCGCACACCAGGGCGATGTCGAAGCGCCGCCCGGCCGGCGTGTCGGCCTCGAAAATGACGTCGTACATGTGCCGCCGCCACCCGGGCGGCGGCTTGCCGTAGGCGGTGGGCGCCTGCGGCACGTACGGCGGTGCTTCATCATCCTGCCTCATGGCGCGGTAGGTGCTCCCTTCAGCTCGATCATGTTGCCTTCCGGGTCCTCGAGGTAGATCGACGGCCCCTCGCCCTCGGCCCCGAAGCGCGACGCGGCCGGCCCCGCCTCGATGCCGTGCACGGCCAGGTGGGCGCGGATGGCGTCTTCGTCGAACGGCTCGACGCGGAAGCAGAAATGATCGATGTTGCGCCCTTCCCTGCCCGGCGCCGCGCCGCCCGCCGCCCCGAGCTTGCCGGAGATCGGGATCAGGTCGACCATCGAACTGCCGGCGCGCAACTGCACGAGGCCGATCTCGTCCTGGCGCCGTACTTCGCGGCAGCCCAGCACGTCGCCGTAGAACGCCAGCATGCGCGCGAGGTCGACCACGCGCAGCACGATGTGATCGATTTCGCGGATCGCGATGGGGCTGTTTGCGGCATCAGTCGGCATGGCGCTCCACCCACGTCGCGAAGCACTCCATGAACTGCTGCAGGAACGTCTTGAGGCCCTCGTCCGTCAGCGTGTCGCCGTCGAACTTGCCCCCGACGCTGCCGATGTACGCTTCGGGCGACTGCATGCACGGCATGTTGAGGAAGACCAGGCACTGGCGCACGGCGTGGTTGGCGCCGAATCCACCCAGCGCGCCCGGCGAGTTGGACACGACCGCGCACGGCTTGCCCGTCCACGCGGCCTGGCCGTACGGGCGCGAGCCCACGTCGATGGCGTTCTTGAGGACGGCAGGCAGCGAACGGTTGTATTCCGGGGTGCAGAACAGGACGCCGTCGGCTTCCTTGATGCGGCCGCGGAACTCGGTCCAGGTGGCGGGCGGCGTATCGGTCTCGTCATCCTGGTTGTACAGCGGCATCTCGCCGATCTCGACGATTTCGAGTTCCAGCGTGGGCGGCGCGGCCAGCATCAGGCTCTTGGCCAGCTTGCGCGTAAACGATTCCTTGCGCAGGCTGCCGACGAGCACTGCGATCTTCCTTGTTGCCATGACGGTCCTTTCGTTCTCGATTCATTGCGAAGTAGGGAGTGTAGCGATTTTTCCACGAACACGACCACGACTGCGTACCCGGCCGGACCGCGTGTGTCCGTTCCAGAGGGAAACGGTGTCCAAACGAGCTATTTACTCACTTTAACATTTTTGAAATGTCTAAATGACATGATTCGGTCTTAGAATCGACGGGATGGCGCCGCGTCCGGCGTCGCGTCCGAGATCCCAGGAAGCCCATGCAGAAATACGTCAGCGTCAGCGGCGGGTCCAGGCACGCCCGGCTCAAACTGTTCGGCTATTACGTCCAGCGCGCGTGCACCAGCCGAACATTGCGACGCATCGCCACCCGGGCCCTGGTCGCGGGCCTCCACATGCTGCACGGGCCGTCCGCGCGCGCGATCCGGGACGACGGGCTCGCGCTCGATCGGATGCGTGCCCAGGGGTACCTGCGGATGGGCGCCCTGCTGTCCGGCGACCAGTGCGCGCAGGCGCTGGCATACCTGCGTGACCAGGACATGATCCCGGCACGGCGGGACGGCTGCCCGTTCCGCATCGACGCCGTGCCGCCCGGTTGCCGCGTGGGCGACTACCCGCTCGAGACCCTGGTCCACTGCCCGCACATCATGGAGGTGGCCAACCACCCGGACGTGCTGCGCCTGGCTGCGGGCTATCTCGGCTACACGCCGACGATCTCGCTGATGGGCCTGCGCTGGACCTTTCCTGGCGACGGCGCGCCCGACGGCCTGCTGGACTTCCATCGCGACTCGGAGCCGGGCAGCATCAAACTGATGGTGTATCTCACCGACGTCGACCTCGATGCGGGGCCCCACAGCTATGTCCCGGGCACGCACCGGGACCGCATGCCGATCCGCCTGCGCCACTACAGCGACGCCGACGTGATGCGCAGGCACGGCTGCCGCGTCGACATCACGGGCGCGGCCGGCACCGCGTTCTTCGTCGATACCCGCGGCATCCACAAGGGCACGCTGCCGGCACGCACGGCGCGCTTGATGTTGATCGTCCAGTATTCCCTGCTGCCCTGCCTCATCTATGACTATGCGCCGGTCGCCTACCCCGGCCACGACCGCTACGACGCCTACGTCAATCGCCTGATGCTCGCGACCGGCGCGGGCCGCGGCACGGTGCCGCTCGCGGACGACGTGCCGCGGCACTCGCTGCAGGACTGACGTCCGGCTCAAATGCGCCGGCGCCGGTATTCGTCGAGGAAGGTGCGCACCTCGCGCGCCGTCAGCACGCGCACTGGATCGCCGTGCCACGCATACAGGAACGGCGGCCCGCCCGCGCGGTCGGTGAGCTTGGCACGGATGAGGAAGCGGGTGCCGGCCGGATAGCGCTCGGGGTCGGACAACGCCCGCGCGCATTGCACGCGCATCGACGTCGCATACGCCTGCCCCGCCATCGGCTTGATGCGCAGCCGGCCGGTGCGCGCATCGGGCACGGATTCGACGGCCACGTCGCGGTAGGCCCAGGGATCGCGCGCCATGGAAGTCAGGCCGCCACGGCCGCGGGGGCCGGCTTCGCCTCGCGGATCGGCAGGTTGACGAGCGCGGCGGCAACGGCCAGGGCGATATCGGCGTACCACATCCACGAGTAGTCGCCGAAGCGCACGAACGCGAGGCCGCCCAGCCAGGCACCGAAGAAGCCGCCGATCTGGTGCGACAGCAGGGTCAGGCCGAACAGGGTGGCGAGGTAGCGCATGCCGAACAGCTTGCCGACGAGGCCCGCGGTCGGCGGCACGGTCGCGAGCCACGTGAAGCCGAGGGCGGCGGCGAACACGTAGAACGTCCAGGCGGATTTCGGCGCCAGCAGGTAGGCCGCGATGATTACGGCACGGCCGCCGTAGGTGAGCGCCAGCAGCCATTTCATGCGGTAGCGCTGGGCGAGCGCGCCCGCCGCCAGCGAGCCCGCGATGTTGAAGAGGCCGATGAGACCCAGCGCCGTCGCCGAGACGCCCGCCGGCAGGCCGCACAGCGCGACCTCGCCCGGCAAGTGGGTGACGAGGAAGGCGATGTGGAAGCCGCACGTGAAGAAGCCCGCGTGCAGGCACAGGTAGCTGCGGTCGCGCATCGCTTCACGTACCTGGCGGCCGAGCGTCAGGTCACCGTGGCCGACAACGGATTGCGCGGGCGGCTTGCCGCGCAGCGGCCACGCGAGCGGGATCGTGAGCAGGCTCGTCGCGGCCAGCGCCAGCATCGCGGTGATCCAGCCGGCCCGCGCGATGAGGAACTGGACGAGCGGCGCGAACACGAACTGGCCGAACGAGCCGCCCGCGTTGATGAAGCCGGATGCGAACGCGCGCCGCTCGGCCGACAGGCGCTGCGCGGTGGCGCCGATGAGGATCGAGAAACTGCCCGCGCCCGCCCCGCTCGCGGACAGGATGCCCAGGGTGACGAGCAGGCCCCATTGCGTGGACACGAACGGCGTGGCCGCGAGGCCGCCGGCCAGCAGCACGGCGCCCAGCACGATGACGGGCATGGAACCGTATTTGTCGGCGACGGCGCCGAAGACGGGTTGCGACGCGCCCCACATGAACTGGCCGACGGCCATCGCGAAGCTGATCGACGCGATGCCGAGGCCGGTCGCCGTGTTCAGCGGCGACAGAAACAGGCCCGTCGTGAGCCGCGCCGCCATCGTGATCATCAGGATGGCGCTGGCGGCCAGGATCAGGCCCCAGGCCGCACGTGGCGTGCTTGTTGTCATTGTCGTCCCCGTTGTCATCGTCAGATCGACGATGTTACAACGGAAACGAGAGTCGCGTGGATCAGCCCGCCGCGCGGATCAAAAGGACCGTCGCCTGCGCCGCCATGCCCTCTTCGCGGCCGAGGAAGCCGAGCTTCTCGTTGGTCTTGGCCTTGATGTTCACCTGCTGCGGCGACGCGCCGATGTCCTCGGCGATGCGCGACACCATCTGCGGGATGTGCGGCGCCATCTTCGGCTGTTGCGCGATGATGGTCGCGTCGACGTTGCCGATGGTGTAGCCGGTGCCCAGCACGCGGTTCGCCGCTTCGCGCAGCAGTACGCGCGAGTCGGCGCCGGCGAACATCGGGTCGGTGTCCGGGAAGTGCTTGCCGATGTCGCCGAGGCCGGCGGCGCCCAGCATGGCGTCGATGATCGCGTGCAGCAGCACGTCGGCGTCCGAGTGGCCGAGCAGGCCCAGGCGGTGCGGGATGGTGACGCCACCGACGATCAGTTTACGCCCTTCGACGAGGGCGTGGCAGTCATAGCCGGTACCGATGCGGAACGGCGGGGTCGGGTTGTACGATGCGAGAGCCATGATGTTCTTTACACGCCTTACACGAGTTCGGGTTGGGACACTGCCAGGTACATCTCGGCGATCCGGATATCGTCCGGCAGCGTCACTTTGAGATTGCGGGGATGCCCTTCCACCAATTTAGGGCTCAATCCGAGGGCTTCAACCGCGCTGGCATCATCGGTAATCGAATCCGGGTCGGTGGCGGCCGCCAGCGCCTCGCGCAGCAGCTCGTAGCGGAACATCTGCGGGGTCTGCGCCAGCCACAGGCCGTTGCGCGGCACGGTGCCGGCCGCTTCGCCGTCGATGCAGCGCTTGACCGTGTCGACCACCGGCAGCGCCAGCAGGCCGCCGGCCGGGTGGTCGCCCGTGCCGGTGATCAGTTTTTCGATGAGTTCGGCGGTCAGGCCGGGGCGCGCGGCATCGTGCACGAGCACCCAGTCGGCGCGCGACAGCGTGCTGGCGAGCACGGCGAGGCCGTTGCGCACGGATTCCATGCGGCTGGCGCCGCCGCAGCGCAGGACGGTCACGCCATGATGCGGCGCGACGGCGTCGATATAGGGGTCGTCCGGGCTCACGACGACGAACGTGTGCGCGATGAGCTCGCTGGACAGGAATGCGTCGAGCGTATGCCTGAGCATGGGCTTGCCGCCGATTTTCAGGTACTGCTTGGGGCTCGTTGCCTCCATCCGGGCGCCGACGCCGGCGGCGGGAATCAGGGCAAAGTAACGTGGTGCTTGAGTCATGTTGTTCAATCTACGATCGGGAACGTCTTGTCGATCCAATAAGAGACTGTACCTCACCTTGGCAAACTTTGCTCAGACGCGCATATTCCGTCGGACTGTCGATGGCGGCCTGCAGCTTTTCCACGCGCCCCATCTCTGCCTTAATGTACGGCATCCAGTTGCGGTCGATTTCGCGCTGGAGCAGTGCCCGCGACTCCCCGGCACGCGCATACAACGGTTTGCCGGCGAAGCGGCCACCCAGCCGGGCGCGCACCCGCTCTTCCACTTTCGGCAGATAGTCCAGGTAAGACTTGAGATGGCGCATTTCGTGCGCAAGTATCTCGTCATACGTGCACGAGTCCGGCTCGAATTCGCGGCTGACGTATACGACGATGGGCTGGTAGTACAAGGTTACCGCGATGCGCGGCAGCACGCATTCGGCCGCGCCGTCGGGCGACGTCAGCAAGGTGCCGTCGACCTGGATCGCCACGCGCGATTCCGTGCGCGTAAGACCCAGCACGTAGCCGTTGCGCACGCCCGGCCGCTTCATGCGGGTCAGGTCGCGGTAGGACGCGGTATTGTCGACGCGCCAGCCGCTCTCGCGCGTGGAAAACGTCGCGCCGGCGTCGCGGGCCGCGTCCTCGCAGCTCGCTTCGAACGATGTGCGCGCGGATGCGAGGCCGCTCCAGGCGAGCAGCATCAAGCCGAGCGCGGCCCAGCGCACTTAGGCCGGCTTCCAGGTGCCGGCAGCGATCTTCTCCAGCCAGAACGTGCCGATCACGGTCTTGACGTCCGTGATGTCGCCGCGTTTCACCATCTCCAGCATCTCGGGGATGGTCGCCGTGAAGGTCTCGAGGAATTCGCCGTCGTCCAGCTTCGCGTCGCCCGCGGTCAGGCCACGCGCGAGGAACAGGTCGAGGTGCTCGTCGGAATACGCGATCGCGTTGTGGATCGTGCAGACGAAATGCCAGTCGGTGGCCGTATAGCCCGTCTCTTCTTCCAGTTCGCGCTTGGCGCACGCGAGCGACTCTTCGCCCGGGTCGATCTTCCCGGCCGGGAATTCGATGAAGACCTGGTCGTTCGGATAGCGGAACTGGCGTTCGAGCAGCACGCGGCCGTCGTCGAACAGCGCGAGGATCACGACGGCGCCGGGATGGCGGATGAATTCGCGTTGCGTGATCTTGCCGTCGGGGAGTTTCACGCGGTCGCGCGAGACTTTGAGGAAGTTGCCGTCGTAGGCGAGCTCGCCGTCGATCTTCGTTTCTTTGAGGTGGTCGTCCATGGGCAGTCCGGTTGTCTTGAGCCCGCAGTATAAGACAAACAACCGGACTGGTGCCCCGCACGCGTCACTGGCCGATGCGCAGCACCGCGCTCTCGCTCATCACGTAGACGTTGCCGTCCATGCCCACCGC
Organism: Telluria mixta; assembly: GCF_029223865.1. Lineage (NCBI taxonomy): Bacteria > Pseudomonadati > Pseudomonadota > Betaproteobacteria > Burkholderiales > Oxalobacteraceae > Telluria > Telluria mixta. The sequence continues at coordinate 4,079,916 of NZ_CP119520.1, read as the reverse complement.
CAGCGCAGCGATCGCGCCCAGACTGCCCGGCGCGCCCAGGCGCACGCCGTACGCCCCCGGCGTGCCGGCGATGATGCTGTCGGCGCCGGCCGGCGTGACCTTGTGCACCGAGTACCAGTTCGGCTTTTCGTGCCACGCCAGGTACAGGTTGCCGGCGCGGTCGCGCGCGATGGCGAGCGGCACGGCGCCTGTCGTGGCGGACACGGTGCGCACGACGGTCACCTTGCCGTCGGTGCCCAGCCGGGTCACGGTGCCGTCGGGCTTCACGCTCCACAGGTTGCCGTCCGCGTCCGGCGTGCCGAGGCTCGTGGCGGTGTCCGGTAGCGTCGTGACGGTGCCGCCCGGCGCGAGCTTGAGCACGGGATACGGTCCGGGCGACGTGACGGCCGTACGGTAATCGATCCAGTACAGGTTGCCGGACGCATCCATGGCGACGTCGTTCTCCCCATACCCGACGGAACCCGCGGGGACGCCCGTCACCACCGCGAGGCTGCCGTCCGCATTTACACGGTCGAGCGGATCGAGCGCACGGGAGGCGTACGCATTGCCGCCGAACGCCAGTCCCGCAAGAAAGAGGCGCGCATCCTTGGCGCCGGGCGCCTGCAGCGGCAACGTGCCGACGTTGCCGTCCGGCGTGACCTTGCGGATGCGGTCGTTCTCGCCCACGTAGACATTGCCCAGGGCGTCGGCCGCCAGCGCATAGTTCGACCGGGCCGAAAACGGGAGCGAGGTCTGGCGGTAGTCGATCGTGTTGAGCACGAACTGCGCGCTGCTCGCCGGGCCGTCCACGTTGATGAGGGTCGAGCCTGCGCGTCCCGCGACGGTCTTGACGTCGCCGTCCGGCGTAACCCGGCGGATCGTCCGGGCCGTGCTGTCCGCGACGACCAGGTTGCCGGCGACGTCGAGCACCAGGTTACCGAGATCGGTGCCGCTCGTCTGCCACTTCAGGTAGAACGGGTCGACGGCCCCGCAGAAGCTGGCCGCCGGGCCCTTGCCGTCTCGACCGCCGCGGCCGCCCGACATGCCCGCCACGTCGGTCATCGTCCCGTCCGGGGCCACCTTGCGGATCCGGCACCCGATATAGGTGTCGTTGACGTACACGTTGCCCGCCTTGTCGATGGCGAGGCCGAGGTCGCCGCCCGTGATCGCCGCCGGCTGGCCGCCCTCCGTGACCGTCCGGGTACTGACGACGCCCGCGGGCGTGACGACGCGCAGCTTCAGTCCGTCGACCAGCTGGATGTTGCCGTTGGCATCGAGTGCCAGCGCCGTGATGCTGCCGAAGCTGGCTGCGGTGCCGGTCCCATCCTTCGGATAACCGCTGCCGTCCAGCGCACCACCGCCCGCGACGGTGGCGACGCTGCCGTCCGGCGCGATCTTGCGCACGACGTTGGCATCGGCCACCACCACGTTGCCTTGGGCATCGACCGCGAGCGCCGCGATGCCGTCGAAGCGCGCGGCCGTGCCGGCGCCGTCGGTATGCCCGCGCCCGGTGGCGGAGCCGGCGAACAGCGTGCGCTTGCCGCCCGGCGCCGTCCGGTAGACCGCGCTCCAGGTGGCTTCGTAGAGATTGCCGGCCTTGTCGAACGCCATGCCGGTCGTGCGCAGCGGTTCGGTATTGATCGTCCTGATATCGCCCGTGGCGACGTTCACGATGCGCAGGACGGTGTCGCCAGTCGGCGGATTCCCGTCCGACACGAGCGCGCTCATGTCGTCGGCCACGTACAGCACACCGTCTGGGCTGAGGGCGACGCGGACGGGCGACGCCAGGCGGCCGTCGACGCCGTCCAGGTTCCCCGCACCGCCCAGCGTGCCGGCGACGAACGCCAGTCCGCGTGCCGCGGCCGGCAAGACCGTCAGCACGGCTGCGGCGCTCGTCGCGCTGCCGCCGGCATTCTTGACGACGACCGTGAATCTGGCGCCCGTGTCCGCGCTCTGCACGTTAGCGAGGGTGTAGCTGGCGGACGTCGCCCCGGCGATGTCCTTGCCGTCGCGCTGCCACTGGTAAGTGAGGTCGGTGCCGCTCGCGGTCACGGTGAACGTGGCGGCGCCGCCGGCGCTCACGGATTGCGCGGCCGGCTGGGATGAGATCGTGGGCGCCTGGGCCGTCGGTGCCGTCACGGGCGGCGCAGTGGTCTGGCTACCGCCACCGCCTCCACCGCATGCGGCCAGCAGGATGGCGACAGCCACGGCGAAGCCGGGATTTCTCGTTTGTACGAACATGGGGTTCTCCTTGCGAGCGGCAACAATAGCAAGGAAAGGGGTGTGGAATGTTCAACCTTTTCCACACGGGGACGCGCGCGGCGGTCAGCCGCGGCGTTTGCGGAGGTAGCGCAGGACGAAGCCCGGGAAGGCCAGCACGAGGAACAGGCAGGCGGTGATCGCGTAGAACTCCCAGGTCTGGGGAAACGCGGTGCCGATGCGGGATTCGAGGCCGTGGGCCAGCAGGCCGACGACAAAGTACAGGACGATCAACTCGAGCAGGCGCACGACGAAATATTTCGCGTGCGCCCTGTTGAGTGCCGGCTTCACGGGAATGAAGCCGAGCACGCTCTCGTTGAGGAACGGCAGGTTGGCGAACGCGAGTGCGACCGCGATCACCAACCAGCTGGCCAGGGAGACGTCCACCGTGGCCTTAGGACTTCAGGGTCAGGGTCATGGCCGACAGGCAGGCCGCCAGCAGCGGGCCCGGCAGCACGCCCAGGATCACGACGAGGATGCCGTTCAGCGACAGCACGACGCGCATGTCCAGCGGGGTCGAGATCGGCGACGCATCGGCCACCTCGTCGAACCACATGACCTTCACGACGCGCAGGTAGTAGAACGCACCGATCAGCGACGCGGCCACGGCGATGACCGCGAGCCACAGCTGGCCCGAACCGACGACGACGTCCAGCACGGCCCACTTGGCCATGAAGCCCATCATCGGCGGCACGCCAGCCAGCGAGAACATCAGGGCGGTCATGACGACTGCGTACCACGGGCTGCGCTTGGCCAGGCCCTTGAAGTCGGCCAGTTCTTCCGCTTCGTGGCCCGAGCGCGCCAGCATCATGATGATGCCGAAGGTGCCCAGCGTGGTCAGCACGTAGGTGATCGTGTAGTACATCGATGCGCTGTAGGCGGTCGCGGTGTTGGCGTAGTTCAGGGCATCGCGGGGACCGGTCACGCCGGACATCATGCCCAGCAGGACGAAGCCCAGCTGTGCGATGGTCGAGTACGCCAGCATGCGCTTCAGGTTCGTCTGCGCGATCGCGGTCAGGTTACCGATCACGAGCGACAGCACGGCCAGCGCCAGCAGCATCTGCTGCCAGTCGATCGCCAGACGCGGCAGGCCTTCAGCCAGAATGCGGAACATCATTGCGAACGACGCCAGCTTCGGCGCGGCACCCAGCAGCAAGGTGACGGCGGTCGGCGAGCCCTGGTACACGTCCGGGACCCACATGTGGAACGGCACGGCGCCCAGCTTGAAGGCCAAGCCGGCCACGACGAACACGAGGCCGAACACGAGGATCGTGTGGTTGGCGGCGTTGCTCGATACCAGGTTGGCGATCGTCGTGATGTCCAGCGAACCGGTGGCGCCGTAGATCATCGAGATACCGTAGAGCATGAAGCCCGATGCCAGCGAACCCAGGATGAAGTATTTCATCGAGGCTTCGGTCGAGATCGCGTGGTCGCGGCGCATCGCCACCAGCGCGTACAGCGACAGCGACATCAGTTCCAGGCCCAGGTAGATCGGCAGCATGTTGTTACCGGAGATCATGACCATCTGGCCCAGCAGCGTGAACAGCGCGAGCACGTAGAACTCGCCGCCCATGTTGCCGGACATCATGCCGCGCTCGCCGGCGTACTGGCGCGAGTACACGAGGGTCACGCCCACGGCCAGGTAGGTGAACAGCTTGAGCAGGTTCGCCATCGGATCCGACACGAACATGTTGTAGAACGTGTAGGTCGTCGTGCCGGCGTGGAAGTCGGCGTAGGTGATCACTGCGCAGCCCACCAGCGTGAGCAGCGACAGGACGTAGGTCAGCGTACGCTTGCCTTCCTTCTGAAACATGTCGATCAGAAGGATGGCGCAGGACGCGATGACCAGGAAGATTTCTGCAGAGACCGGCCCCAGGTTGTTGGCGGCCAGCACGGCTTGGGTGTTAATCATCGGATTCATATCGTTGTTTGTGCCTCTATTCAGTGCGCGGCGACCGCAGCGACTGCCTGCGGCAGCTTGCTGACCGACACGTGCTGCAGCAGGTCCGTGACCGACACTTGCAGCGCATCGGTGAACGGCGCCGGATACAGGCCCATGTAGATGGTCAGGATCGCGAGCACGCCCAGCATGAAGAACTCGCGGCCGTTCAGGTCGGTCAGTTCGGCCACGTGCTTGTTGCCGATCTTGCCGAACACGACGCGCTTGACCATCCACAGCGAGTACGCCGCGCCCAGGATCAGGGCGGTGGCGGCCAGCAGGCCGGTCCAGAAGTTGAACTGGACGGCGCCCAGGATGACCATGAATTCGCCCACGAAGCCCGACGTCGCCGGCAGGCCGCAGTTGGCCATCGCGAACAGCACGGAGAACGCGGCGAACTTCGGCATCACGTTGACGACGCCACCGTAGTCGGCGATCTGGCGCGAGTGCAGGCGGTCGTACAGCACGCCGATGCACAGGAACATGGCGCCCGACACGAAGCCGTGCGAGATCATCTGCACGATACCGCCCTGCACGCCGATCTCGTTGAAGATGAAGAAGCCGAGCGTGACGAAGCCCATGTGGGCGATCGACGAATACGCGACCAGTTTCTTCATGTCGACCTGCACCATCGCGACCAGGCCGATGTAGATCACGGCGATCAGCGACAGCACGATGATCAGCGGGGCCAGGTAGTGCGATGCGTCAGGCGCGATCGGCAGCGAGAACCGCAGGAAGCCGTAACCGCCCAGCTTCAGCATGATCGCGGCCAGCACGACGGAACCGCCGGTCGGCGCTTCCACGTGGGCGTCCGGCAGCCAGGTGTGCACCGGCCACATCGGCACCTTGACGGCGAAGGCCATCAGGAACGCGACGAAGATCAGGACTTGCTCCTTCATCGTCAGCGGCAGGTTGTGCCATGCCAGGATGTCGAAGCTGCCGTTCGATTTGTTGTACAGGTAGATGATCGCGATCAGCGTCAGCAGCGAGCCCATGAACGTGTACAGGAAAAACTTGAACGACGCGTACACGCGGTTCGGGCCGCCGAACACGCCGATGATGATGAACATCGGGATCAGCGTGGCTTCGAAGAAGAAGTAGAACAGCAGGCCGTCCAGCGCGACGAACACGCCGATCATCAGGCCCGACAGCAGCAGGAACGAACCCATGTACTGGGCCACGCGTTCCTGGATCACTTCCCAGGCCGAGATCACCACGATGATCGTGATGAACGCGGTCAGCGGCACGAACCACAGGCTCAGGCCGTCAATGCCCAGGTAGTACTGGATGTTGAAGCGCTCGATCCAGGCCGCTTTTTCCACGAACTGCGGGCCGTGGGCCGTGTTGCTGAACTGCGTGAACAACGGGATCGTCGGCAAAAAGCTGATGATCGAACCGGCCAGCGCCAGCAGGCGGGTGAAACCCGCGCGGCTGTCGCGACCGACGGCCAGCACGATGACGCCGCACAAAATCGGCAGCCAGACGGACAGGCTCAGGTAAGGAGGAAAGGTCGAAATAGACTGCATCTTGTTTTTCTCTCTTTTAAGCGTGCCAGAACGGGAAGAAGTACAGCAGCGTACCCAGCACGCCCAGGATCATCACGAACGCATAGTGGTAGATGTAACCAGTCTGGAACGTGCGGACGATGGTCGAGAACCAGCCCACGAGCTTCGCGGAACCGTTGACGACGAGGCCGTCGATCAGCGCGCGGTCGCCCACCTGCCACAGGCCCTTGCCCAGCAGGCGTGCGCCACCGGCGAACACGACTTCGTTGAACTTGTCCATGTAGTACTTGTTGTCCAGCAGCGTGTGGATCGGACGCAGCGCTTTGTAGAAAGCGGCCGGCACGCGCGGATTGATCATGTAGCAGTAGAACGCGGCGACGACGCCGGCCAGTGCCAGGATGAACGGCAGCGACGTGAACGAATGCACGCCCATCGCGGCGGCGCTGTGGAACTCGTGCGCCAGTTCTTCCATCGCCGGGTGGCGTTCCGCATTGATGTAGATGACGTTCTTGAAGAAGTCGCCGAACAGCATCGGGCCGATCGTGAAGAAGCCGATGATGACGGACGGGATCGCCAGCAGGATCAGCGGCAGCGTCACGACCAGCGGCGACTCGTGCGGCTTCTGGCCCGGGGCCAGGCCGTGGTGGCCGTGATCGTCCTCGTCTTCTTCGTGGTGGGCAGTGGCCTCGTGCAGCGCGGTCGGGTCCTTGCCTTCGCCGTTGTGTGCATGATCATCGTGGTGCGCGTGAGCATGATCGTCATGGGCATGGGCCTGGCCGAAGCGCTCTTTACCGTGGAACACGAGGAAGTACATGCGGAACGAGTAGAACGCCGTGATGAACACGCCGGCGACGACCGCGAAGTACGCGAAGCCCGAACCCCACAGGTGCGAGGCACCAACGGCTTCGATGATCGAGTCCTTCGAGTAGAAGCCCGAGAAGAACGGCGTACCGATCAGTGCCAGCGAACCCAGCAGCGACGTGATCCACGTGATCGGCATGTACTTGCGCAGGCCGCCCATGTTGCGCATGTCCTGGTCGTGGTGCATGCCGATGATGACGGAACCGGCACCGAGGAACAGCAGCGCCTTGAAGAACGCGTGGGTCATCAGGTGGAACACGGCGACGTTGTATGCCGACACGCCCAGTGCGACCGTCATGTAGCCCAGCTGCGACAGCGTGGAGTACGCGACGACGCGCTTGATGTCGTTCTGGATGATGCCCAGGAAACCCATGAACAGCGCGGTGATCGAGCCGATGATCACGATGAACGACAGTGCCGTATCCGACAGTTCGAACAGCGGCGACATGCGCGACACCATGAAGATGCCGGCGGTAACCATCGTCGCGGCGTGGATCAGTGCCGAGATCGGGGTCGGGCCTTCCATCGAGTCCGGCAGCCACACGTGCAGCGGGAACTGCGCCGATTTACCCATCGCGCCGATGAACAGGCAGATGCAGGCAGCCGTCAGCAGCGGCCAGGTCGTGCCCGGCACGACCATGGCCGACAGCGCGTCCGCCTTGGCGAACGTCTCGTCGTAGTTCATCGTGCCGGTGGCGGCCAGCAGCAGGCCGATGCCGAGGATGAAGCCGAAGTCGCCGACGCGGTTCACGAGGAACGCCTTCATGTTCGCGAAGATCGCGGTCGGACGCGTGTACCAGAAGCCGATCAGCAGGTACGAGACCAGGCCCACCGCTTCCCAGCCGAAGAACAGCTGCAGGAAGTTGTTGGACATGACCAGCATCAGCATCGAGAACGTGAACAGCGAGATGTACGAGAAGAAGCGGTTGTAGCCGTCGTCTTCCGCCATGTAGCCGATCGTGTAGATGTGGACCATCAGCGAGACGGACGTGACCACGCACATCATCATCGCGGACAGCGCGTCGATCTTGAAGCCGACCGACATTTTCATGGTGCCGATCGTCATCCAGGTGTAGACGTCGCCGTTGAACGTGGCGCCGTCGATGACCTGGTTCAGCGTCATGATCGAGATGATCATGGCGACGAACACGCCCAGGATGGTCGCGGAGTGCGACACGGCCCGGCCGACCACGTTGCCGAAGAACTTGGTGCCGAGCAGGCCGGCGATCGCCGAGCCCGCGAGCGGCGCCAGTGGCACCGCCAGCAAGAGATTAGGGTTAATAATTTGCCCCGCCATGTTGAACCTTTTGTGTATTTATCAGGAGGTTGACAGACAAACCGCTTAGCCCTTCAGGCTGTCGAGGTCTTCCACGTTGATCGTGTCCAGGTTACGGAACAGGACCACCAGGATCGCCAGGCCGATCGCCGATTCGGCGGCCGCGACAGTCAGGATGAAGAACACGAAGATCTGCCCTGCCGCGTCGCCCAGATAATGCGAGAACGCCACAAAGTTCAGGTTCACCGCCAGCAGCATCAGTTCGATGGCCATCAGCAGGATGATGATGTTCTTCCGGTTCAGGAAAATGCCGATCACGGAGATCGCGAACAGGATCGCGCCCAGGATCAGGTAGTGAGCGAGCGATAAAGTCATTGCGCCTCCTTGTTGGCAGCGGCGGCAGCAGCTGCGGCAGCGATTGCCGCATCGTCGATCGCCTTCTGGTTCACCGTCTGCATCTTGACGATCTTCAGACGGTCGTTACGCTTGACGCGGACGGCGAGGCCCGGGTCGATGGCTTTGGTGTCCTTGCGCTTGCGCAGGGTCAGCGCCACGGCGGCGATGATGGCGACCAGCAGGATCAGGCCGGCGATCTCGAAACCGTAGATGTACTGGGTGTAGATCAGGCGGCCCAGTTCATGCGTGCCGCCGATGTGACCCACGGTCGCCTCGGCCGGCGCATCGCCCTGGCCCAGGAAGCCGCGCCACAGCACGGCGGCCATCTCCAGCACGATCAGCGCGCCGACGCCCGACGCCACCGGCAGGTAGCCCCAGAAGCCTTCGCGCATGCGGTCGATGTTAATGTCGAGCATCATCACGACGAACAGGAACAGCACCATGACGGCGCCGACGTAGACCAGTACCAGCACGATGGCCAGGAACTCGGCCTTGAGCAGCATCCAGATACCGGCAGCGTTGAAGAACGCGAGCACCAGGAACAGCGCGGCGTGGACCGGGTTCTTGGCGGTAATGACGCGCAACCCGGCCAGCACCATCACGGCCGAGAAGACGTAGAACAGAACAGTTGTGAAATCCATGACGTTACGCAGGAGCCCTTTTATTGTTAGCGGTACTTGGCATCGGCTTCGCGCGCGGCGGCGATGTCGTTCTCGTAGCGATCGCCCACGGCCAGCAGCATTTCCTTGGTGTAGTACAGGTCGCCGCGTTTTTCGCCGTGGTATTCCAGCACTTGCGTCTCGACGATCGAATCCACCGGGCACGACTCTTCGCAGAAGCCGCAGAAGATGCACTTGGTCAGGTCGATGTCGTAGCGCGTCGTGCGGCGGGTGCCGTCTTCGCGCTGCGCCGATTCGATCGTGATGGCCATCGCCGGGCACACGGCTTCGCACAGCTTGCACGCGATGCAGCGCTCTTCCCCGTTCGGGTAGCGGCGCAGCGCATGCAGGCCGCGGAAGCGCGGCGAGATGGGGGTCTTTTCTTCCGGGTACTGGACCGTGATCTTGCGCGAGAACGCGTACTTGCCGGTCAGGGCCAGACCTTTAATCAGCTCGGACAGCATCAGGCTGCCGAGGATCTCTTTAACTCGTGTCATTTTGTGTGCTTCCTTACTTCCAGATGTTCCACGGCGTCTGCATCCAGCCAGCCACCAGCACCAGCCAGATCAGGGTCAGCGGAATGAACACTTTCCAGCCGAGACGCATGATCTGGTCATAGCGGTAGCGCGGGAACGTGCCGCGGACCCAGATGAACAGCGAGACGATCAGGAACATCTTCGCGAACAGCCAGAAGAAGCCGCCGACGGCGCCGAATTCCAGGAACGAGAACGGTGCGGACCAGCCGCCCAGGAACATGATCGATGCCAGCGTGCCGACGAGGATCATGTTGGCGTATTCGGCCAGCATGAACATCGCGTACGACATGCCCGAGTATTCGACCATGTGGCCGGCCACGATTTCCGATTCGCCTTCCACCACGTCGAACGGGTGGCGGTTGCACTCGGCCAGGCCGGACGTGATGTAGATGATGAACAGCGGCAGCAGGGGCAGCCAGTTCCACGACAGGAAGTTCACGCCGTGGGCAGCGAACATGCCGCGCTCCTGGCTCGTGACGATGTCCGAGAAGTTCAGCGAACCCGACACCATCAGCACGACGACCATCACGAAGCCCATCGGGATTTCGTACGAGATCATCTGCGCCGATGCGCGCATCGCGCCCATGAACGAGTACTTCGAGTTGGCCGACCAGCCGGCGATGATGATGCCGTACACCTCCATCGACGTGATCGCCAGCAGCAGCAGCAGGCCGGCGTTCACGTTGGCGAGTGCGGCTTGCGGGCCGAACGGAATGACCGACCATGCGGCCAGTGCCGGCATGATGGTCATCAGCGGGCCGATCACGAACAGGCTCGCGGTGGCTTTCGCCGGGATCACGATTTCCTTCAGCAGCAGCTTCAGGGCGTCCGAGATCGGCTGCAGCAGGCCGCCGGGGCCCACGCGGTTCGGGCCGATACGGATGTGAATCCAGCCGATCAGCTTGCGCTCCCACAGCACGAGATAGGCCACGAGGCCCATCAGCGGCAGCAGGACGACGACGATTTTCAGCAGCGTCCACACGAGCGGCCATGCCGTCGTGCCGAGCAGGCTCGCGCCGCTGCTGTTCAGGTTGTTGATCATGTCAGGTACCGACATTTTGCTTGGGCTCCCCTGCTTTTATGCTTTAGCTACGTTGATCGGACCGAACATGTCGCCCAGTACCGAAGTCGATTCGTGGGCGGCCGCGACGCGCACGACGTTCGCCGGCAGGCGTGAGTCGATGTTTGCGCTCAAGACGACGCTGCCCTGCCCTTGCGATACCGTGACCTGGTCGCCGGCGACGACGCCCAGCTTTTCAGCGAGCGCGGCCGAGATGGTCGCCAGCGGCGCCTGGCCGTCGGCCGTGCGCAGCAGCGGTTCGGAACGGCGCGCGACGGCGTCGGCGAAGTGGATCGGCACGTCGGCCAGGCGTTCCAGTTGCTCGCCATTGCCGAAGAACGCGCCCGCCGGTTCCAGCTTCGCGACGTTGTTCAGCTTCGCGGACAGGTCCGTGTTGCCTTTGCCGAGAGCTTCGTCGCGGATCGATTCCGAGTTCTCGTAGTCGAAGCCTTGCAGGCCCAGCAGGTTGCCCAGCACGCGCAGCACTTTCCAGGCCGGACGGGTTTCACCCAGCGGCTTGACGGTGCCGTTGAAGCTCTGTGCGCGGCCTTCGCAGTTGACGAACGTACCGGCGGTCTCGCTGAACGGCGAGATCGGCAGCAGCACGTCGGCGTAGTCGGTGCCGTGCTTGAACGCGGACATCGCGACGACCATCTCGGCGCCACGCAGGGCCTTGATCGCTTGTGCCGGGTTGGCGGCATCCAGTTCCGGTTCCGCGTTCAGCAGCACGTACGCTTTCTTCGGCTGGGCGAACAGGTTCGCGGCGTTCTTCGACGTCGCGTTGACCAGGTAGCCGCCCACCGTGTTGGCGGCGTCGACGAAGTAACCGAACTTCGCGCCCGTCTCGGCGGCGATCCACTCGGCGACCGCGTGCAGCTTCGATGCCTGCGGGTGGTACATCGCGGCATTGCCCAGCAGGACAGCGCCCGGCAGGTCGGCAGCATTCTCGACGACCAGCGTCGCGGCGACAGCCTTGGCGGCATCGCCGGCGGAGACTCCCTCGAAACCGGCCGGTGCGGCGATGCCTTTGGCGGCAGCGACGGCGACGGCGATTTCCGTCAGCGCTGCGAGCCAGTCGCTCGGTGCGGCGATGATACGGTTCGCGGTCGGGATCAGGTTGTCGTCGGCCGAGCCGTGGACGATCGACAGCTTGGCGCCCGACTTGACGGCGGCGCGCAGGCGCGTCGCGGCCAGCGGGTGGTCCTTGCGCAGGAACGAGCCGACGACCAGCACGCGCGACAAGGTCGACAGTTCGGCGATCGGCATGCCCAGGTGCGGCACGACTTTACCGTCCAGTGCGAAGTCGGTCTGGCGCAGGCGGAAGTCGACGTTCTCGATGCCGAAGCCACGCATGGCTTTCTGCAGCAGGAACAGTTCTTCGACCGTCGAGTGCGCGGTGCCGATGGCGGCGATGCTGTCGGCGCCGTGTTCGTGGCGGATGTTGCGCAGGCCGTGGGCGACGTATTCCAGCGCCGTCTGCCAGTCGGTCTCGATCCACTTGCCGTCCTGCTTGATCATCGGCTGCGTGAGGCGCGATGCGTTGTCGAGGGCTTCGTACGAGAAGCGGTCCTTGTCGGAGATCCAGCACTCGTTGATGTTCTCGTTTTCCAGCGGCAGCACGCGCATGACCTTGCCGCCCTTGACCTGGACGATCAGGTTCGAGCCGAGCGAGTCGTGCGGCGACACCGAACGGCGGCGCTGCAGTTCCCACGGACGTGCCGAGTAGCGGAACGGCTTCGACGTGAGCGCACCGACCGGGCACAGGTCGATCATGTTGCCCGACACTTCCGAGTCGACCGACTTGCCCACGAACGTCGTGATTTCCGAGTGCTCGCCGCGGCCCAGCATGCCGAATTCCATCACGCCGGCCACTTCCTGGCCGAAGCGCACGCAGCGGGTGCACTGGATGCAGCGGCTCATCTCTTCCATCGAGATCAGCGGGCCGGCTTCCTTCGGTGCCACCACGCGCTTTTCTTCCTGGTAGCGCGATTCGCCCTTGCCGTAGCCGACGGCCAGATCCTGCAGCTGGCATTCGCCGCCCTGGTCGCAGATCGGGCAATCCAGCGGGTGGTTAATCAGCAGGAATTCCATGACGGATTTCTGCGCCTGCACGGCCTTGTCGCTATGCGTGCGCACGATCATGCCCGGGGACACCGGGGTGGCGCAGGCGGGCAGCGGCTTCGGCGCTTTTTCCACTTCCACGAGGCACATGCGGCAGTTGGCCGCGATGGACAGCTTCTTGTGGTAGCAGAAGTGCGGGATGTAGCTTCCCAGTTTGTTTGCGGCGTCCATCACCATCGAACCCGGTGGGACTTCGACTTTCTTGCCGTCTAATTCGATTTCAACCATTTGATCGTTACCTGACCCGGTTTAGAGGTAAGTCGGCACCAGGCAGTGCTTGTGCTCGACGTGATATTCAAATTCTTCGCGGAAGTTCTTGATCATGGCGCGGACCGGCATCGCGGCGGCATCGCCCAGTGCGCAGATGGTGCGGCCCTGGATGTTGTCGGCGATCGAGTTCAGCATGTCCATGTCTTCCGGACGACCCTGGCCATGTTCGATGCGGTGGACCATGCGGTACATCCAGCCCGTACCTTCACGGCACGGCGTGCACTGGCCGCACGATTCTTCGTAGTAGAAGTACGACAGGCGCAGCAGCGACTTGACCATGCAGCGGGTCTCGTCCATGACGATCACGGCGCCCGAACCCAGCATCGAACCGGCCTTGGCGATCGAGTCGTAGTCCAGGTCGGTCTGCATCATGACGTCGCCGCGCACGACCGGTGCCGACGAACCGCCCGGGATGACGGCCTTGATCTTCTTGCCACCACGCATGCCGCCGGCCAGTTCCATCAGCTTGGCGAACGGGGTGCCCAGCGGGACTTCGTAGTTGCCCGGACGCTCGACGTCACCGGAGATCGAGAAGATCTTCGTGCCGCCGTTGTTCGGCTTGCCCAGTCCCATGTACTCGGCGGCGCCCATGTTCAGGATGAACGGGACGGCTGCGAACGTTTCCGTGTTGTTGATCGTGGTCGGCTTGCCGTACAGGCCGAACGAGGCCGGGAACGGCGGCTTGAAGCGCGGCTGGCCCTTCTTGCCTTCCAGCGATTCCAGCAGCGCGGTTTCTTCGCCGCAGATGTAGGCGCCGTAGCCGTGGTGCGCGTGCAACTGGAACGAGAACTCCGAACCCATGATCTTGTCGCCCAGGAAGCCGGCGGCGCGCGCCTCTTCCAGCGCCTCTTCGAAGCGCAGGTATTCCTGGAAGATCTCGCCGTGGATGTAGTTGTAGCCCACGGTGATGCCCATCGCGTACGCACCGATGGCCATGCCTTCGATCAGCGCGTGCGGGTTGTAGCGGATGATGTCGCGGTCCTTGAACGTGCCCGGTTCGCCTTCGTCGGTGTTGCAGACGAGGTATTTCTGGCCCGGGAACTGGCGCGGCATGAAGCTCCACTTCAGGCCGGTCGGGAAGCCCGCGCCGCCGCGGCCGCGCAGGCCGGACGTTTTCAGGTCGGCGATGATCGCCTCGGGCGTGATCTTCTCTTCCAGGATGCGGCGCAGCGCGGAATAGCCGCCGCGCTTGACGTAGTCTTCCAGGTGCCAGTTATCGCCGTTCAGATCTTTCAGGATCAGCGGATTGATGTGGCGGTCGTGCAGGCTGGTCATTTGTTCAGTTCCTCCAGCAGGGCGTCGATCTTCTCGTCCGACATGAACGAGCACATGCGGTGGTTATTCACCAGCATGACCGGCGCGTCGCCGCAGGCGCCCATGCACTCGCCTTCCAGCAGGGTGAACTGGCCGTCTTCGGTCGTGTCGCGGAAATTGATGCCCAGGGCATCCTTGATGCGCTGGGCGGCACGCTCGCCGCCCGACAGCGCGCACGGCAGGTTGGTGCACACGGTGATCTTGTGCTTGCCGACCGGCTTGATGTTGTACATGTTGTAGAAGGTGGCCACTTCCTGGACGGCGATGGCGGGCATGCCGATGTAGTCGGCCACTTCCTGCATCGTTTCCGGCGACAGCCAGCCCTTTTCGACTTGCGCGTGGGCCAGCGAGGCCATCACGGCCGACTGACGCTGGTCGGCCGGATACTTGGCCAACTCGCGGTCGATTTTTTTCAAGCACTGCTCAGATAACATAATCTTTTCTACCCTTCTTATCGGTCGATCGAGCCGAACACGATGTCCTGCGTACCGATGATGGTCACGGCGTCGGCGATCATGTGACCGCGCGCCATTTCGTCGAGCGATTGCAGGTGGACATAGTCCGGGGTGCGGATCTTCAGGCGGTACGGCTTGTTGGCGCCGTCCGAGACGATATAAATGCCGAACTCGCCCTTCGGATGTTCGACCGCTGCGTAGGCCTCGCCCGGCGGGACGTGGAAGCCTTCGGTGAACAGCTTGAAGTGGTGGATCAGCGATTCCATGTTGGTCTTCATGTCCACGCGCGACGGCGGGGCGACCTTGTGGTTGTTCGTCATGACCGGGCCCGGGTTGGCGCGCAGCCAGGCGATGCATTGCTTGATGATGCGGTTCGACTGGCGCAGCTCCTCGATGCGCACGAGGTAACGGTCGTACGAGTCGCCGTTGGTGCCGACCGGGACGTCGAAGTCCACCTTGTCGTAGGCCGCGTACGGCTGCACCTTGCGCAGGTCCCAGGCGATGCCCGAGCCGCGCAGCATCGGGCCCGAGAAGCCCATGCCCATCGCGTCTTCCGGCGTCACGACGCCGATGCCGACGGTACGCTGTTTCCAGATACGGTTGTCGGTCAGCAGGGTCTCGTATTCGTCGACATAGCCGTCGAAGCGCTTCGTGAACGAATCGATGAAGTCGAGCACGGAGCCCTGGCGGGTTTCGTTCAGTTCGTCGATGGCCTTCTTGCTGCGCAGCGGCGATTCGCGGTGGCGCGGCATCACGTCCGGCAGGTCGCGGTACACGCCGCCCGGGCGGTAGTAGGCCGCGTGCATGCGCGCGCCCGACACGGCTTCATAGACGTCGAACAGGTCTTCGCGGTCGCGGAACGCGTACAGGAACGGACCCATCGCACCGATGTCCAGCGCGTGCGCGCCCAGCCACATCAGGTGGTTCAGGATACGCGTGATCTCGTCGAACATCGTGCGGATGTACTGCGCACGGATCGGGACTTCGATGCCCAGCAGCTTCTCGATGGCCAGCACGTAACCGTGCTCGTTGCACATCATCGAGACGTAGTCGAGGCGGTCCATGTACGGCACGGACTGCAGGTAGGTGCGGGTCTCGGCCAGCTTCTCGGTGCCGCGGTGCAGCAGGCCGATGTGGGGGTCGGCACGCTGGATGACCTCGCCGTCCAGTTCCAGCACGAGACGCAGCACGCCGTGCGCTGCCGGGTGCTGCGGACCAAAGTTCAGGGTGTAATTCTTAAGCTCAGCCATTATTTCATCCCGTAGGTTTCTTCGCGGATCACGCGCGGAATGTTCTCGCGCGGCTCGATCGTCACGGGTTGGTAGATCACGCGTTTCTGCTCGGGGTCATAACGCATCTCGACATAGCCCGAGATCGGGAAGTCCTTGCGGAACGGGTGGCCGATGAAGCCGTAGTCGGTGAGGATGCGGCGCAGGTCGCCGTGGCCTTCGAACAGGATGCCGAACAGGTCGAACGCTTCACGCTCGAACCAGTTGGCGTTACGCCAGACGCTCGTGACGGAGTCGACCAGCGGCATGTCGTCGTCCGGGCAGAACACGCGGACGCGCACACGCCAGTTGTGCTCGATCGACAGCAGGTGCGACACGACCGCGAAACGCAAACCGTCCCACGTGCCTTCGCCGTAGGACGAGTAGTCGACGCCGCACAGGTCGACGAGTTCCTGGAAACGCAGCGCGGGATCATCGCGCAGCTTTTGCATGGAGGCCAGGTAGTCACTGGCCTTCACCACTACCGTTACTTCGCCCAGCGCCACGGTAATGGCAGCGCCCTCGCCCAGAGCATTCTTCAGGGCGAGTTCGAGGGCTTCGATTTTTGTCGTCATGGTTGAAACCGGCTTGGATTATCGCGCGATGGTATTGGTGCGCTGGATCTTATTCTGGAGCTGGATGATGCCGTACAGCAGAGCCTCGGCGGTCGGCGGGCAGCCCGGGACATAGACGTCGACCGGAACGATGCGGTCGCAGCCGCGCACGACGGAGTACGAGTAGTGGTAGTAGCCGCCGCCGTTGGCGCACGAGCCCATCGAGATGACCCAGCGCGGCTCGGCCATCTGGTCGTACACCTTGCGCAGTGCCGGCGCCATCTTGTTGCACAGGGTACCGGCCACGATCATCACGTCGGACTGGCGCGGCGACGGGCGGAACACAACGCCGAAACGGTCGAGGTCATAGCGCGCGGCACCCGCGTGCATCATCTCGACCGCACAGCATGCCAGGCCGAACGTCATGGGCCACATCGACCCGGTACGCGCCCAGTTGATCAGTTTGTCGGCTGTGGTAGTGACAAAACCTTCGTTTAAAACGCCTTCAATAGCCATGGCTTATTCCCAATCAAGGGCACCTTTCTTCCAGATGTACCAGAACCCGACGACGAATTCGACGATGAAGACCATCATCGTGAGGAATCCAGGCAGGCCCAGTTCGCGCATCGAAACGCCCCACGGGAAGAAGAATGCCGTTTCCAGATCAAACAAAATAAACAGGATCGCGACCAGGTAGTACCGGACGTCGAACTTCATGCGCGCGTCTTCGAAGGCTTCGAAGCCGCATTCATACGGAGAGAGCTTGGCGGGGTCGGGGCGATGCGGACCGACGACACGGCCCAACACCTGGGATGCGACGCCGACGACGGTGCCGATCACGATGAAGAGTAAGACGGGGAAGTAGTTCTCGAGGTTCACGATGAAGCCTTAGTTGAACGATCGGTTGAAAAAACACTGCAGGGGCTGCAGTACCGCATCGCGCAATCCTGGCTATTGGCCTACACCAGGATCGTACGACTGGAGACTCTCAATCACCTGTTCCGCGTTGCCGATCCCGACCTTCGAGGCTCGCCGCACGTTCGTACGACCGGGCTTCTCGGGCCAGAAGGGCCGCCGCAGGGGACGGTTCTTCAAAGCCTCCGACAGATCCTCGTAAAAAAGCCAGCTAGTGCTAACGAGCGGAAGCTCATGCGCCCTAGCTGGCTTCTTGTATCTTGGTGCCGACGGCGAGACTCGAACTCGCACAGCTTGCGCCACTACCCCCTCAAGATAGCGTGTCTACCAATTTCACCACGTCGGCTGGAGACCAGTATTCTACTCTGACTTAGCAGCATTTTTCAATGCTCAAATTGCGCTAAACCAAGAAAAAATACTCTTTTTCTCAACTTTTTTAAAACCCGTGTTTACGGCGAACCGAGTTGAGAGTCCGGTCGCCGGCGCTGGCGGACCGAAGCCCGCAGAATGTTACACCACCCTGCTCGCGCTTGCAGGAAGTGGCCGCGCCGCAAAATTACTTGGCGGGCGCGGGTGCCGGTGCTGCAGGTGCTGCAGGCGTGGCGACACCCGGCACGTCCTGCGTGGCGGACGGTGCGGGTGCTGCCGGGGCCGGGACCGGTGCGGTCGTCGGGACGGCATCGCCTGCGCCGGCCGGGACCTTGGCCGCCGGGACCGTCGCGTGTTCCATCACGCCGCCGCCGACACTCGCGTGCGGACGGTTGGTGCCGAAGTACGCCAGGCCCAGCGTCGACGCGAAGAAGACCGCGGCGGCGACGGCCGTCGATTTCGACAGGAAGTTCGACGAACCGCTGGCACCGAACAGGCTGCCGGACGCGCCGGAACCGAAGGCGGCGCCCATGTCGGCACCCTTGCCGTGCTGGACGAGCACGAGACCGATGATGGCCAGCGCGGAGACGACCTGTACGACGACGATCAGATTGAACAACACGTTCATTGTTTATTCCATTCCAAGGTTGACTACGTTTGCAAAAAACTTTGCCACTACGTCGCCCCTGCGAAGGCAGGGGCCCAATTTTTCAAGCGTTACGACAGCGCCCGAAACTTGGGGGGATAGCGCCAGTGGCGCTATCCCGCCTGCGCGGGAACGACGGTTTTTAGTACCCGGACTGGAATTCCAACCCGGTATATTCAAGCTGCGCGAATGATGGCAAGAAAATCTTCCGCCTTCAAGGCCGCGCCGCCGATCAGCCCGCCATCGATATCCGGCTGGGCCAGCAGATCCTTCGCATTCTCCGGCTTCATGCTGCCGCCATACAGGATCGGCACGATGTCCGCCGCTTCGCCGCTGCGCGCCTTCAGTTGCGCGCGCAATTGCGCATGCACTTCCTGCGCCATCGCCGGCGTCGCGTTCCTGCCGGTGCCGATGGCCCACACGGGTTCATAGGCCACGACGATCTTCGCCACCGATGCCGCGTCGAGCGCCTCCAGCACCGCGTCGAGCTGGGCGCCGACCACCTGCGCCGTCTCGCCCGCTTCGCGCTGCTCCAGCGTTTCGCCGACGCACACGATCGGGGTCATGCCCTCGCCCAGCACCGCCACCGCCTTCTTCGCCACCAGCGCACTGTCCTCGCGGTGGTAGGCGCGGCGCTCGGAGTGACCGACGATCACGTAGCGGCAACCGAACTCGGTCAGCATCTTTGCGCACACTTCACCGGTGTACGCGCCGAACTCGTGCATCGAGACGTCCTGCGCGCCCCACGCGAGCGGCGTACCGGTCAGCACATCCTCGCACTGCTGCAGGAACGGCGTCGGCACACAGACCGCACAGGATGCTTGCGCATCGCCGATACCGGCGACGATCCCCTTCAGCAGGGCTTCATTGGCCGCTCGGCTGCCATTCATCTTCCAGTTGCCTACGATGAGTTTGGCACGCATTACAACCTCACGGTCAAATAACCCGTTATTGTAACGGGCGTTGAAAAACCGGTCAAACCGGGCCGGGCATGGTGGTTCAGTGAATTATTCATTGTATTTTTTCAGTGTTCGGCGACACGCAGCATGATCTTGCCGACGTGTGCGCTGCTTTCCATCAGTGCGTGCGCGGCGGCCGCTTCTTCGAGCGGGAAGGTCTGGTAGATGACGGGTTTGATGTGGCCGGCTGCCAGCAGCGGCCACACCCGCTCGCGCAGCTCGCGTGCGATCTGCGCCTTGAAGG
This sequence comes from Telluria mixta, assembly GCF_029223865.1. NCBI lineage: Bacteria > Pseudomonadati > Pseudomonadota > Betaproteobacteria > Burkholderiales > Oxalobacteraceae > Telluria > Telluria mixta. The sequence goes on along the minus strand of NZ_CP119520.1, from coordinate 4,060,331 downwards.
CCACCGGACGCGGACGCAAGGTGGAGCCCGTGATCGTCAGGCGGCGACGTAGCACCTGGCCCAGGTCGACGTTCGCCTTCGCCCCGCCCAGCAGGGCGATGATGACGATGCGGCCGTCGTCCGCGAGGCACGAGACCTCGCGCGCCACATAGTCGCCGCCGACCATGTCGAGCACGACGTCGACGCCCCTCCCGCCCGTCAGTTCCTTGACGATGGGCGCGAAGTCCTCGGTCTTGTAGTTGATCGCCCGCTCGGCGCCCAGGTCTTCGCACGCGCGGCATTTGTCGGCACTGCCGGCCGTCGCGAACACGCGGTGGCCCAGCGCCTTCGCCAGCTGGATCGCCGTGGTGCCGATACCGGAGCTGCCGCCCTGGACGAGCAGCGTCTCGCTCTCGCCCAGCGCGCCGCGCTGGAACACGTTGCTCCACACGGTGAAGAACGTCTCCGGCAACGCGGCCGCCTCGAGGGGGCTCAAGCCTTGCGGCACCGGCAGGCATTGCGCGAGCGGCGCCGCGCAGTACTCGGCATAGCCGCCGCCCTGCACGAGGGCGCAGACGAGGTCGCCTTTCTCGAATCCGCTACCGGACAGATCGCCGTCGACGATCTCGCCGGCCACTTCAAGGCCCGGCAGATCGGACGCGCCGGGCGGCACCGGATACTGGCCCAGCCGCTGGAACACGTCGGGCCGGTTGATTCCGGCCGCGTGGACGCGGATGAGCACCTCACCCGGTTTCAATTGCGGCACCGGGCGCTCGCACAGCTTGAGCACCTCCGGTCCGCCAGGTTGGACAATTTCTATTGCACGCATGGCATACCCTAGTTAAATGATGAGCAATGGTACTCCATCGGGCCGGATCACCCAAGCATGCCGCGCCACAAAATGGCTGCTATCGCTAACAATGAGCAAGAAAATGCTCATTTATCGAGAAAATGTAGTAAATTTACTGCTGAGCTCACGGATCGTGTAGTAGTCGACCGGACGCACGAAACGACACCGCCAGCCTCGAAGGGCTGGCGGTGTCGGGAACGTCGTATGTGTGATACAGAACGTCAGGCAGTATGCGACGTCACCGGCGGCGCCGGCACACGCGTTCCGCCCGGGCGTTCACGCGTCACATCACTTCTTGTCGTTCTTGTGGCTCTGCGAGCCTGCCTTGGCGTGCTGCTCCGGCGTGCCGCCGCGGGTGCCGCCGCTGGATTGATTACCACTTTGCTGGCTGCCGCCACCCTGGCTCTGCTGGCTGCCGCCGTCGTTCTTGTGGCTCATCGAGCCGGCACGGCGTGCCTCTTCCGACGTGAACTCGTGGGCATTGCCGGAAGCGTGTGCAGCCTTGCCGCCTTCCGAGGCGATTTCACGCTGCTTCTGCGGGTCCATCGATGCGAAACCGCGGTTGCTGGTGTCGCCGCTCTGGTTGTTGCCCTTGTTGCCGCCTTGATTGTTGCCTTGGTTTGCCATGATTGCCTCCAATGGATGAGTTGTCGTACAGCTCGTGAAAACTGCTTGAGGGGTTCTCATCGTAGTCCCGCAAAGGCGGGCAGGACACCAAGGATTCGCCATGTGCGCGTAGGACGATGCCTCATACCCGGGTCGGCATCGTCCTTACATCAGAAGGTAACTTGACCGTTCAGGAACCGCTGCCGCCCGTGCGGGACTGCGTCGGCAGCGGCGTTCCAGGCTTCCAGTTGCGCGACATCGCCTGCGCTTCGTCGATCTGCTCCTGGCTCATCTGTTTGACGAGCGAGGCGCGCTGCTCGATGGCATTGCGATGCCCGTTGGCGGCCGCCAGGTTGCACAACATGTAGGCGAGGACGAGGTCTTGCGGCATCCCCGCCACGTGGTAGCGGTACATCAGCGCAAGCGCGTGCTGGGCGTCCGGATGGCCCTGCTCGGCGGCCTTGCGGAACCATTGCACGGCCAGTTTCTGGTCCTGGGGCACGGAATTACCCGTGTAGTACATCGCGCCGATCACGTATTGCGCATCGACCTTGCCCTGCACGGCTGCCTTGTAGTGCCAGGCGAACGCCTGCTTGTAGTCGCGCGGCACGCCGCGGCCCATGTAGTACATCAGGCCCAGCAAATGCTCCGCGTCCGCGTTGCCGGCCTTGGCAAGCGGGGTGATTTCCTTCAGGGCCAGCGCGTAGTTGCGGGCATTGTAGGCATTGGCGCCCTCCGCGAGGCCCGCCATCGCACTACCGTGCAGGCCCAGCGCGAACAGGATCGCAACGGTCAGTTTTCTCATTGTCTCGTTCGGATTCGTGAGGCCTCGCCTCTTTGTTCTTTTGCTTCGAGATAAATCTTCTTTTACTTCCAGCTCACTTTCCCCAACCCGTCAACCGCGACCTTGCGGTTCTGGGGCTTGCCGTACACCGTGACGGAACCCATGCCGGACAGGTTCAGGTTCGCGTTCTGGCGCGCCGTCACGCGCGCGTTGCCGAGGCCGGACAAGTCGATATCGACGGAGTCCGCGTTACACTGCTGCGCGTCCAGGTTGCCCAGGCCGCCGAGGTCGGCCTTCAGCCATTTCGCGCGCCCCGCCAGCGAGATGTACCCCGCACCCTGCAGGTTCAGTTCGACACCCTCCCCGTTCAGGCCCTGCATCTGCATGCTGCCGATGCCGCCCAGGCTCGCCCGCACGAGGCGGTAATTGCACGCGATCTTCATCGAGCCCGCGCCATCCAGGGTCAGTTCCAGCTCGTCGCCGGAAAAGCCGGAAATGTCCGTCGATCCGAGGCTCTCCGACGTCACGGCCCGCAACGCGGGCAGCACCAGTTCCGCATGAAGCGAGCCGCTGCGCACGTGGCCGCGGATGTCCGTGTCGATGTTCAGCGTGTCGCCGTTCTGCGACGTCATCGTGCGTTCCAGGTAGCGCGATTCGCCCGTGAGCGTCAGGGCCGGCGTGCTGCCCTGGCGGATCTTCAGGTCGACGGCGCCGTCGACCTTGACCCGCACGACGCGGGCATCGACGGGCCGCGTCTCGGTCGTGACGTCGGGCGCGGCATGCGCGAGCCCAAGGACGAACAACTGCGCGACACACAGGGCGGCACCGACGGGGGCGAGCGAGAAAATCTTGTTCATCCGATTCTCCGAATTCCTGTTTTTGTTATGCAAGGGTTGGTGTTTATGGAAAACAGGATAAACGGACAAGCCATCCCGGCCCAGCGGATTGCGACGAACTGCAAAAATGGCCACCTGAGCGACATAGGGACGGGCTGGCATGCATAGGCGAGCCGGTCATTATCGCGCGCCGGAGCACCTCCAAATGTCACCGTTTGTCACCGCTTGTCATCAATGTATGTATCAACATTTTCATGCCAGTCCTGCATTTGTTGCGTTAAGATAAATTCGATGCCCCACCCCATAACTTCATAAAAAGGTGATCAATGCGCCTGCGCTACCTGCCCGCCCTGCTGGCCGGCGTGTCGCTTTCGCTGTCCGCGGCTGCCGCGACCAGCGACCAGTGGACCCTGCCGGTCAACGTCAAGAAGCTCGACAACGGCCTGACGGTCGTCGTCTCCGAAGACCACAGCTCGCCGACCGTCGGCGTGTCCGTCGTGTACCACGTCGGCATGCGCCTCGAGCCGCGTAACCGCACCGGCTTCGCCCACCTGTTCGAGCACCTGATGTTCCAGGGCACGCCGAACGCGCCGAAGGGCGTGTTCGACCGCGCCATCACGGGCGGCGGCGGCCGCAACAACGGTTCCACGCGTCCCGACTTCACGAACTACATCGAGACCGCGCCCGTGTCGTCGCTCGAACCGATCCTGTGGCTCGAAGCGGACCGCATGAAGACCCTCGACTTCAACCCGGCCACGCTGAAGAACCAGCAGGACGTGGTCAAGGAAGAGATCCGCGTGAACGTCAAGAACCAGCCGTACGGTGGTTTCTACTGGCTCGACATCAGCCAGCTCGGCTTCCAGAAATGGGAGAACAACCACGACGGCTACGGCAGCTTCGAAGACCTCGAAGGCGCGAGCCTCGATGACGTGCGCGCCTTCCACCGCGACTACTACGGCCCGAACAACGCCGTGCTGGCGATCGCCGGCGATATCTCCCCCGCACAGGGTTTCGCGCTGGCGCAGAAATACTTCGGCGGCATCCCGGCCCGTCCCGTGCCGAAAGGCTCGGACTTCACCGAAGGCCTGAACACGCAGGAAAAACGCATCGAGCAGAGCGATGCGCTGGCGCAGGTGCCGGCCGTCGCCGTCGGCTGGAAAGTGCCGGACCAGGGCAGCGCCGACCAGGCCCCGATGGCCGTGCTGTCCGAACTGCTGGCCGGCGGCGACGCGTCGCTGTTCTACCAGAGCATGGTCAAGGGCCGCGAGATCGCGCTGAACGTCCAGGGCGGCTTCGGCCTCACCGGCCCGTTCGAATACGGCGGGCCCACCCTGTTCACCGTGTTCGGCCTGTACAAGCCGAACAGCAGCGCCGACGCGATGCTGGCCTCGATGGACGAGCAGATCGCCAAGGTCGTCAAGGATGGCGTCGACGCCGCCACCTTGAAGCGCGTGAAGACCCGCATGCTGGCCGACTGGAACAACGACCTGGAAAACATCCTGTCCCGCGCCGACACGCTGGCGAAGCTGCAGACCCTGTGGGGCGACGCCCACGTCGTCAACAAGGTGCCCGGCTGGATCGAGGGCGTGACGTCCGCCGACCTCCAGCGCGTGGCCGCCACGTATTTGACGAAGGCGAACCGCACCGTCATCGACCGTAAGCCGGCAGTCAAGAAATGAGGAGCGCCCCGATGAAACAACTGATGCTGACGATGATCGTGGGTGCCTTGTTCGCCCATTCGGCCCAGGCGGCCGACGTGCCGAAAGAAACGATGCCGGCCGCGATGCCTGCGTATGCGAAAGACAAACCCCTGCCCGTCCCCCACATCGGCAAGAAGACCTTGTCGAACGGCCTGCAGGTGTGGATCGTGCCGCGCACCGGCATCCCGCGCGTGGACATGGTGCTGGCCGTGCGCGACGCGGGCTTCGCCGCCGACGACGCGAAGCACCCGGGCTTCGCCGAGCTGCTGGCCGGCCTGCTCAACGAAGGCACCGCGAAACGCGACTCGCGCGCGATCGCGGAAGCGGCGCAGGGCATGGGCGGTTCCGTGGCCGCCGGCGCCAGCGCGGACGGCATCTCGGTCCAGGCCAGCGCCCTCGCCTCGCAGGCCGGCCCGATGATGCAGCTGCTGGCCGAAGTCGCGCGCACGCCGTCGTTCCCCGACAATGAAGTGGCGCTGGCCAAGGCGAACGCGCTGCAAACCCTGCGCGTCTCGGAGACGCAGCCGCGCTTCCGCGCCGAGCGCGCCATCAGCCGCGCGATCTATGGCGACCATCCGTACGGCCACATGACGCCGACGGCCGAGGCGATCGAGTCGACCACGCAGGAACTGCTGCGCGGCGAGCACGCGAAACGCTTCCGCCCGGAGCGCGCGCTGCTCGTGATCACGGGCCGCATCAAGGAAGCGGACGCTTTGAAACTCGCGCAGAAGGCGTTCGGCGACTGGAAGGCGAGCGGACCGGCGACGGCCGAGGTGCCGAAAGCCACGGCCACGGCAAAACCCGTGCACCTGCTGCTTGAGCGGGGCGGCAGCGTGCAGTCGACGCTGCGCCTGGGCAGCCCCGGCATCGCCGCAACGAGCGCCGACCAGATCCCGCTGCGCCTGACCAGCACGATCCTGGGCGGCGGCTTTTCGAGCCGTGTGAACATCAAGCTGCGCGAAGAAAAGGGTTACACATACGGCGCATCGGCCGGCGCGCGCCTGCTGCGCGAAGGCGGCAGCATCGTCGGCGGCGCGGACGTGCGCAACGAAGTCACGGGTGCCGCCCTGACGGAGTACTTCAACGAGTACAAGCGCATCGGCGCGGACCTCGTCTCGGCGGACGAGATGAAGATGCACAAGCGCTACGTGGCGGGCGGCTACCTGCTGAGCAACCAGATGCAGCGTGCCGTCGCGAACACGCTGGCCGCCAACTGGCTCGTGGGCCTGCCGGCCGAGTTCCTGGGCCAGTATGTGCCGCTGATCGAAAAGGTCACGCCGGAACAGGTGCGCGACGTGGCGAAGAAATATTTCGCTCCGGAGAATCAGTCCATCGTCGTGGTGGGCGATTCGAAGGCCGTCGGGGAGCAGCTGAAGGCGTACGGGGACTTCACGGTCACCGACAAGTAACCGCCTTCGAATAAAAAAGCCTCCCGGATGCGAGCCCGGGAGGCTTTATTTTTTGCTCGACTGTTTCGAACCGCCGCTCGACGACTGCTTGGTCTCGCCGTGCTCCGCGCGCTGCTTGTTCACGATGCGCGACGCGACCTCTTCCTCGCGGCCGGGATAGCGGTGTTCCTTCTTGAATTCCGTCTCGAGCTTCTTGAACTCGCGCTCGCGTTTCGGGCTGGCTCCCTTGGGCATGATGGCCTCCATCCGTTGCAATGATGGCGCCAGATTAGGCCGATGACGCGCGAATGTACGTGCGCTGACGCACGTTGCATCAGCCCTGCAATGCTTTTTCCAGGTCTTCCAGCTCCGCCGGCTTGACGAGGTGCGCATCGAACCCCGCCTCCTGCGCCTTGCGCCGGTCTTCGGGCGAACCGTAGCCCGTATGCGCGACAAGGCGGATCGACGCCAGCTGCGGATGCTGCTTGAGCATGCGCGCCAGCTCGTAGCCATCCACGCCCGGCAGGCCGATGTCGAGCACGATCACGTCCGGCCGCAGTTCCAGCGCCATCTGCACGAGGTTGCCCGCGTCCGCCGTCGTATGCGCCTCGTAGCCCATCTCCGCCAGCAGGAACGCCATCATCTCCATCGCATCGACGTTGTCGTCGACGAGCATGATCTTGCGGCCGCCCGATGCCGGTGCCGGTGCTTCTGCCGTTGCCTGGGGCGCCTGCGCGCCCTGCTCCGCCGTACGCAGCACCGGCAGCTCGACGGTGAACGTGGAGCCGAGGCCGATGCCCGGACTCGTGGCGGACAGCCGGCCGCCGTGCATCTCGAGCAGGCGCGAGACGAGCGACAGGCCGATGCCGAGGCCTTCCGGCGCGCGGTCCGGCGGCACGGCGGCCTGCGCGAACATGCCGAAGATGCGCGACAGGTTGTCGTCGGCGATGCCGATGCCGTTGTCCTGCACGGCGATGCGCACGACGTCGCCCGCGAGCGTCACCTCGACCCTGATGCGGCCGCCCTTGGGCGTGAACTTGGCCGCGTTGTGCAGCAGGTTGCCCATCGACTGCGCCAGGCGCACCGGGTCGCCCATCAGCCAGATCTGGCGCTCCGGCTGGACGACTTCCAGCTTGTGCTCGCGCGCCGCGATCAGGGGGCCGGCCGTTTCGACCGCCTGCGCGATCACGCCTTTCAGCTCGACCTCTTCCTGGCGCAGGACGATCTTGCCTTCCGAGATACGCGCCACGTCGAGCAGGTCGTCAACGAGGTGGGCAAGGTGATCGACCTGGCGCGTGATGACGTCGCGCGCACGGGCCTGGCGCTCGTTGGCGCCGTTGCCGGACGCGCCCAGCAGCGCCGCCGCATTGCGGATCGGCGACAGCGGATTGCGCAGCTCGTGCGCGAGCGTCGCCAGGAATTCGTTCTTGTTGGCGTCGGCCGCGCGCAGCAGCGCTTCCATTTCCTTGCGGCGCGTGATGTCGCTCGTCACGCGCGCCACGCGGTACACCTGGTCGTGCCGGTCGCGCACGGGGAACAGGCGGTCGCGCACCCAGCGCGGCGAGCCATCCGGCATCGTCACGCGGAATTCGGCTTCGTAGTGCGGCGTATCCTGCACGGCCTCCCACAGCGCCCCGACGTAGGCGCGGTCGTCCGGATGCACGGCCGTGAGCCAGCTGTCCGGCTCGCGCGCAAGCGTGTCGACGGGGCGGCCCCAGATCGTCGCGTAAGCCGGGCTCACGTACTCGAGTGCGCGCGCCGGCACGGAGAACATCCAGAACACGTCCTCGATATTGTCCGTGAGCTGGCGGAAGCGCTCCTCGCTGTCGCGCAGCGCGCTCTGGGTCTGGCGCATGCGCAGCAGCGCGTTGACGTTGGCAATCAGCTCGTCGGCCTCGATCGGCGCGGCGAGATAGTTGTCGGCGCCGCCCTCCAGGCCGCGGATCTTGTCGGCCCGGCCCGTCAGCGCGGCCGACGTCTGCAGCACGAGGACCATCGCGCTGTCCGGGTCGGCCTTGATGCGGCGGCACACTTCGATGCCGTTGATGTCCGGCAGCTTCACATCCAGCAGCACGAGCGCGACGCTGCTGCGCTTGACGACGGCCAGCGCGTCGGTGCCGTTGCTGGCCTCGACGACGTCGAAGCCGGCGCTCTGCAGGATCCGCGTCTTGGCGTAGCGGGCGCCGTCGTTGTCGTCGACGTTGAGGATCAAAGTCGGGGTAGTCATGTTGCGTTCCTCAGGTTCCATCGTTGCGCGGCGAAGACTTGGCCGGGAAGAGGCGCGGCAGCACGAGGCTGAAGGTGGAGCCGACGCCGGGCTGGCTGACCACGTCCACGCGGCCGCCGAGAAGGTCCGCCAGCTTGCGGCACAGGGGCAGGCCGAGGCCCGTGCCCTTGCTGCGCCGCTGCAGCGGGTGTTCGATCTGGCTGAACTCTTCGAAGATCAACTGCAGGTTCTCCGGGCTGATGCCGATCCCGGTGTCGGCCACCGCGAACGTGATGGTATCGGCGTCGGGGTCGTGGAAGGCCGACACGCGTACCGCGCCCTGCTCGGTGAATTTCAGGGCGTTCGAGATGAAGTTGCGCAGCACCTGCGAGATCTTGCCCTCGTCCGAATCGAATGCCTCGGTATAGTCGCACGGTTCGAAGATCAGGTCGACCCGCGCGTCGTCGACGAGCGGACGAAGCATGCCCTTGAGCGCGCGGAACAGGTTGTCCACGACGATGGGTGCCACCAGCACCTCGACGCGCCCCGCCTCGATCTTGGCCAGGTCGAGCAGGTCGTTGACGAGCTCCGACAGGTCGGACGCGGCGGCCTCGATGAACCGCACCTGGCGTTCCTGCTCCTGCGTGAGGTCGCCGTCCATGCGGTCCAGCAGCAGCTTGGCCAGCGCGCGGATCGACGACAGCGGCGTGCGCAGCTCGTGGCTCGTATTCGACAGGAAGCGCGACTTCATCTCGTCGGCCTTGCGCAGGCGCTCGGCCTTGTCTTCGATCTCGGCATACAGCGCGACGATGCCCCGGTTCGTGTCTTCCAGCTCGCGCGTCAGCGACAGCAGGTCTTCCTGGCGTTCGCGCAGCTCCGCCAGGGTGGTGACCAGTTCGCGGTTCTGCAGCTGCAATTCGTTGTACGTGTTCGCGACGGGGCTGTCCTTGGCCAGCTGCGCCGCGATCTCCGCCAGGCGCGCATTGTCGACCCACGCCTGCGGCGGCAGCGCCTTGCGCATCGTGATCACGCCGGCGCCTTGCGCGTCCTGCGCGACGTCGCACTCGTCCATCAGGCGGTGCGCGGTGACGACGGCATCGTCCGGCAGCGCGCCCTGCGCGCCCCTGCCGCCGCTGATCGTCACCTCGAGCGACTGGCGCCGGCCCGCTTCGCGGATCAGGAACGCGGCGCGGCCGCCGAAGCCGGCCTGGCTGGCACCGCGCGCCACTTCCGAGACGGCGGTGGCGATGCGGACCTGGTCCTGCTGCGAAAACCCGAGCAGGTGCGAGACCTGGCGCGCGCGCTGGCGCACGAGCACGACGTCCTGCTCGTCGTCGAGGCCCACTGCCAGGATGCGTTGGACGTTCATGCCATTCTCCGGCGCGCGACCAGCACCATCGCGTCGTCGCGGCGGCGGATGTAGTCGCGCATCAGCACGGCCGCCACAAGCGCGGGCGCATGCACGTGGAGGCCCGGATACGCGGACAGGTCCCACTGGGTCTGGATACCGTCCGAGGCCAGCACGCACAGCGCGCCGGGCGGGAACGGCACCGTGAATTCCTGCACCTTGCGCATGTTGTGGCCCACGATGCCGTTGTGCGAAACGAGCGCGCGGCGCGCCATGCCGTCGTGGACGATGGCGCTGACGTTGCCGATGCCGGCGAAGCGCACCTCATCGCTGCGGTAGTCGATGCGCGCCACGGACAGAGCGGCGCCGCGCGTGATGCGCAGCAGCTCGTGCGCCGTCTGCACCACCTCGCCGGGCGCCGCGGCCGGACGCTTTTCCAGCGCCTCGATCGCACCCGCGGCGGCCTTCGCGGCTTCCGGCCCATGACCGAGACCGTCCACGCCGAGCAGGGTCGCGCCGTCCGGGTCGCACGTCACGCCCCAGCCGTCTCCGCACTCGTCCTCGCCGGCGAGGGGTGTGCACAGCGCGCCCACGTCGATGCCGCACGGCTCGGACGGGACCGCGCCGCGCCAGATGCGCATGAAGAATGCGCTGCCGCGGCCATGCTGGGTCCATGCGTCGAATTCATCGGCCTGGCGGCGCAGCGCACCGAGGCCGGTGCCCGCCGTGCCGGCCGTCGAGACGCCGTCGCGCAGCGCGAAGTCGAGGTCGGCGATGCCGGGGCCGTTGTCGACGGCGACGACGTCCACGCCCGGCATCGCGACGCCGGACTGCGTACGCATGATCGTGACGGTGCCTTCGCCCGCGTGCTTGAGGATGTTGGTGGCCGCTTCCGTGATGATGATCGCGAGGCGGCCGGCCTTGACATCGTCGAAGCCGAGGGCATCCGCCAGCTTTTGCCCCGCGCGGCGCGCGGCGGCGACGTCGCTGGCGTGGGTGATGGCGAAGTTGAGCTGCGGAGACAGCGAGCTGATCAGCGTTTCCATTTGACGACCGACACCGCAGTGCCCTCTCCCGTGCGGGAATCGATGTCGAATTCGTCGACGAGGCGCTTCGAGCCGCCCAGGCCGAGACCCAGGCCGCCGCCCGTCGTATAGCCGTCGCGCAGCGCCATGTCGAGGTCCGGGATGCCCGGACCGTTATCGATGAAGATCAGGCCGATGCCCTTGCGGAAGCCGTCCGTCAGCGCATCGAGGTAGACCATGCCGCCGCCGCCGTACTTGAGCGTGTTGCGCGCCAGCTCGCTGGCCGCCGTCACGAGCTTGGTCTGGTCGACGAGCGACAGCGCGATCGCGACGGCCCGCTCGCGCACGTGCTTGCGCAGGGCGACGACGTCCTCGTCCGACCGCAGCGGCAGCGCCGTGCGTTCGGTGCGGTCCTGGCGGTGCCGCTCGAGCAGTTCGGACTCGAAGACCACCGGGTTGTTGAGAGCAGCGCTCATCAAAAATTAGTCTTTCCCAACAGGGCCATGCCCTTCTCGACGTTGAGTGCCGTCTTCACGCCGTGCAGCGTGAGACCCAGTTCGACCAGCGTGATCGCGACGGCCGGCTGCATGCCGACGACGACCGTCTGCGCATCGAGCACGCGCGCCATCGCGGCCGTATTGCTGATCATGCGGCCGATGAACGAGTCCACCAGGTCGAGTGCGGAGATGTCGATCAGCACGCCCTTGGCACGGTCGCGCACGATGCGTTCGGTGAGGTCGTCCTGCAGGGTCATCGCCAGGCGGTCGTGCATGTCGACCTGGATCGTCACCAGCAGCAGGTCGCCCATGCGGAGAATCGGGATGCGTTCCATGCGCAGTCCTTACGCGGCAGCGTGGCGCTTGATGACGGACGTGCCGGTGCGCTCGAGCGCGACGAGGAACGCGTCCGCCAGCGTGGCCTTGGTCACGACATCCTCGAGGTTCACGCCCAGGTGCACGATGGTCTGCGCGATCTGCGGACGGATGCCGCTGATGATGCAGTCCGCACCCATCAGGCGCGCGGCCGCGATGGTTTTCATGAGGTGCTGCGCGACGAGCGTGTCGACGGTGGGCACGCCCGTGATGTCGATGATGGCGATCGCGGCGCCCGTGTCGACGATCTTCTGCAGGATGTTCTCCATCACCACCTGGGTGCGGGCCGAATCCAGCGTGCCGATCAGCGGCAGCGCGAGGATGCCGTCCCACAGTTTCACGACGGGCGTCGACAATTCCAGCAATTCCTGCTGCTGGCGCACGATGATCTGGTCGCGCGCGCGCTGGAACACTTCGATGGTGTACAGGCCCATCTTGTCGAGCAGCGAGCTGACGGTCCACGAGGCCGCTGCCAGCGCGGCCGGGTCGTTCGCCAGGGCCTGGTTCAGGTGCTTGAACAGCGGCTGCTTCAACGAAAACACGAAGGTCGCCGTCTCACTCGGCGTGGAACCGTTCCTGGCGCGGGTCGACGAGATCTCGCTCAGGATGTCGCGGACTTCGTCCCACGAACGATGGTCGATGTTCTGCAGCTCGCCGCCGCGCGTCGCCTGGGCGAACGCCGCCAGGAATTGCTGGCAGTGCTTGCGGAGCTGATCTTTCGAGACGACGTTCGACCGAACCGTCAACGCTTCCAGCTGCTCGATCCATTCCGCGCCGATGTCGGCCTGGTGGTCCTGGATGAGCTGGCTGATGCGGTTCGCGTAGTCCTGGGTCGTCATCTGTGTTCCTTTTTTGGAGTGATAGGTTGTGCCGTTTGGACCAGTTTGCGGCCCCGGCAATTCTGTCAAATGACCAACTATACCATCCATTTCCTGAGCTACACGACACGATAGGCGGGGAAACCTGAATATATTCTGCCGGTTTACGACGTCCGCCGACACAGGTTTACCAAACTTGTGACTTAGGGAAACTTCTTTTGGTAAATGCCGGGGAAATTCGAATTCTGTAGGCGTGGGACGCCAGAAACAAAAAACCGCCAGGCTCACGCACTGGCGGTTTTAATGGCTGATGAACAGGGGTACTACATGGGGTAACAAACGACACTGCTGCATGACGCCGGCTCACGCACGCTTTGCTTTCTCTTCCGCCGTCAGGCGCTTGCCGACGACAACGATGGTGATCAGCGGGGATTCCATGACGGGCGATTCTTCGACGATGGTACGGGAAGCGACTTCCAGCGGCGCGGCAGGTGCTGCGATTGCGTTCGCGACGCTGACGGCGGCGACGACGGCTGCGACAAAGATCGATTCCATGTTCTTGGCGATGTTCATTTCTGTTCTCCGTTTGGTTGGGTGTATGGACATTATGCGAACCGGAAAGATATAAATCCAATTTCATGTTCAAATACTGGCCATTTCCCCAAAGAATATCTCGGCAACCATGAACGGCTGAGATATCACATCAGTGAATGAGATAATCCAAGATCATGAATGAGATGGCAGGAATGGCAGTTTCTCGCACGAATGGGCGTAAAAAAACCGCCAGGCTCACGCGCTGGCGGTTTCATTCGGCTGAACAGCCGGCGGAGGCTTACTGCGCCGTTGCCGCCGCGTCATCCGCAGCCGCTGCCTTCATCGACAGCTTCAGGCGGCCGCGCTCGTCGGTCTCGAGGACCTTCACGCGCACCTGCTGGCCTTCTTTCAGGTAGTCGGCGACGGCGTTGACACGCTCGTTGGCGATCTGCGAGATGTGCAGCAGGCCGTCCTTGCCCGGCATGACCTGGACGATGGCGCCGAAGTCCAGCAGCTTCAGCACGGTGCCGTCGTAGGTCTTGCCCACTTCGACCGATGCGGTCAGCTCTTCGATGCGGCGCTTGGCTTCCTGGCCGGCGGCGGCGTCGACCGACGCGATGGTCACGATGCCTTCGTCGGTGATGTCGATCTGCGTGCCGGTTTCTTCGGTCAGCGCGCGGATGACGGCGCCGCCCTTGCCGATCACGTCACGGATCTTCTCCGGGTTGATCTTGATGGTGATCAGGCGCGGTGCGAAGTCCGACAGTTCCGTCTTCACGGACGGCACGGCCTTCTGCATCTCGACCAGGATGTGCTGGCGGGCTTCCTTGGCTTGCGCCAGTGCCACCTGCATGATTTCCTTGGTGATGCCCTGGATCTTGATGTCCATCTGCAGCGCGGTGATGCCTGCGGTGGTACCGGCCACCTTGAAGTCCATGTCGCCCAGGTGGTCTTCATCGCCCAGGATGTCGGTCAGGACGGCGAACTTGCCGCCTTCCTTGATCAGGCCCATCGCGATGCCGGCCACGTGGGCCTTCATCGGGACGCCCGCGTCCATCAGTGCCAGGCAGCCGCCGCAGACGGAGGCCATCGACGACGAACCGTTCGACTCGGTGATTTCCGACACCAGGCGGACCGAGTAGCTGAACTCTTCCGGCGACGGCAGTGCGGCGACCAGCGCGCGCTTGGCCAGGCGGCCGTGACCGATTTCGCGGCGCTTCGGCGTGCCCACGCGGCCGGTTTCACCGGTGGCGAACGGAGGCATGTTGTAGTGCATCATGAAGTCGTCGGTGTACTCGCCCATCAGCGCATCGATCTTCTGGCTGTCGCGGCCGGTGCCCAGCGTGGCGATCACGAGGGCCTGGGTTTCGCCGCGGGTGAACAGCGCGGAACCGTGAGTGCGCGGCAGGACGCTCGTGCGGATCGAGATCGGACGCACGGTGCGGGTGTCGCGGCCGTCGATGCGCGGCTCGCCTTCCAGGATCTGCGAACGCACGACCTTGGCTTCCATGTCGAACAGGATGTTGCCGACTTCGGCCGCATCCGCTTCGACGCCCTGCTCGGCCAGGCCAGCCAGCACTTCGGTCGACAGCGACTTCAGCTTTTGCTGGCGCGCCGATTTTTCGCGGGTCTGGTAGGCGTCGCGGATCTTCGCGTCGGCCAGTTGCGCCACCTGGGCGATCAGTGCTTCATTCTTCGGTGCCGGTGCCCATTCGACTTCCGGCTTGCCGCCTTCTTCGACCAGCGCGTGGATCGCGTCGATCACGGCCTTCATCTGCTCGTGGCCGTAGACGACCGCGCCCAGCATGACTTCTTCCGACAGCTGCTGCGCTTCGGATTCGACCATCAGCACGGCGTGTTCGGTACCGGCGACGACCAGGTCCATCTGCGAGGTCTTGAGCTGGGTCGTGGTCGGGTTCAGGATGTACTGGCCGTTCGCGTAGCCGACGCGGGCCGCGCCGATCGGGCCGTTGAACGGGATGCCGGCGATGCACAGGGCAGCCGAGGCGCCGATCATCGACGGGATGTCCGGATCGATTTCCGGATTGACGGACAGGACGTGGATGATTACCTGGACTTCGTTCAGATAGCCTTCCGGGAACAGCGGACGGATCGGACGGTCGATCAGGCGCGACGTCAGCGTCTCCTTCTCCGACGGACGGCCTTCGCGCTTGAAGAAGCCGCCCGGGATCTTGCCCGCGGCATAGCTCTTCTCGATGTAGTCGACGGTCAGCGGGAAGAAGTCCTGGCCTGGCTTGGCATCCTTCTTGGCCACGACGGTCGCGAGGACGACGGTGTCTTCGACCGACACGACGACGGCGCCACTGGCTTGACGGGCGATTTCGCCGGTCTCGAGGGTGACGGTATGGTCGCCGTACTGGAAGGTTTTCGTAACTTTGTTAAACATGGGTAATCCCTTTCTATTTGCCGACAGATTTTCAGGCGCTGTCGTTCACCTCACGACGGGCAACACTATTCTTACTGCAGGGTAAAACTCAACAACGGCCAAAACGAAAAATGCCCGCGACAGTGAAACTGACGCAGGCATTTCGAAGCTTGAGCCGTCTGGCGCAATGCTCAGGAACTGCTGATTACTTACGCAGGCCGAGCTTGGCGATCAGGTCGCGGTAACGGTTCAGATCCTTGGCCTTCAGGTAAGCCAGCAGGCTCTTACGACGGTTGACCATCATGATCAGACCACGACGGGAGTGGTGATCCTTCTGGTGTTCCTTGAAGTGGCCGTTCAGTTCGTTGATGCGGGCGGTCAGCAGTGCAACCTGGACTTCCGGCGAACCGGTGTCTCTGTCGCCGCGTGCGTTGTCCGCGATGATCGCGGCCTTGTTGATGTTTTCTACGGTCATGATGTTGCCTTTCACATGCGGTGCAAGAGTCGGAACCCAGCGCACCGTGAATTAAAAAAAACCTGGCCCGAAGGCCAAGACCGGGAAGTATATGTGAAAAGCGCAGGCGAAGCCAGTTTTTCCGCCGCTTCCGTTAAAATCGCCGGGTTGGCGATGCCACAATGGCATCCCCCTGAACGGTACAACCATGAAAACAACTCTCATCACCCTCGCCGTCGCCCTGTCCCTGTCCGCCTGCTCGACCTTCAGCCGCACGCCGCCGGCCGGCACGCCGCTGGCCGACGTGACCGCCAAGCTG
Organism: Telluria mixta; assembly: GCF_029223865.1. NCBI lineage: Bacteria > Pseudomonadati > Pseudomonadota > Betaproteobacteria > Burkholderiales > Oxalobacteraceae > Telluria > Telluria mixta. Next base: position 4,044,226 of record NZ_CP119520.1, on the reverse strand, counting down.
GGCAAGCCGGACGCCGTCTATCCCGACCCCGCCGGCGGCCAGGTGCTGGAATACCGCGGCCAGCCGATGGGCCAGTTCCAGCACATGGCGCGCATCGGCGCCGACGGCCGTCTCGTCTCGTACGAGCAGGCACTCACGAGCGAAAACTTCGCCAAGGTGCAGCCGGCGCGCTGGACGAAGGACGACGTCCTGCGCAACTTCGGCCGCCCCGCCGAGGTCTCGCGCGACCGCGCGACGGGCGACGAAGTCTGGTCGTACCGCTACAAGCAGGACGGCGTCTGGAACTCGTACATGAACATCTATTTCAACGTGCGGGGCGAAGTACGGCGCACGGGCAACACCCCGGACCCGCTGCTCGACGACCGTTCGAAGGGCCTGTAATTCAGGAGATGACGATGAATGTCCGGTTCCATTCGATGCTATGCGCGGCCGCCGCTGCGCTGACCCTGGCGGGCTGCACGACGATATTGCGCCAGCCGCCGCCCATCGGGGCGCCGCTGACCGCCGTCACCGCGCAGCTCGGCCAGCCGAACGCCGTCTATCCGGACCCCGCCGGCGGCCAGGTGCTCGAATACCGCGGCCAGCCGATGGGCCAGTTCCAGTACATGGCGCGCATCGGCCCGGACGGCCGTCTTGTCTCGTACGACCAGGTGCTCACGAGCGAGAACTTTGCGAAAGTGAAGGTCGACCGGTGGACCAAGGACGATATCCTGCGCAACTTCGGCCGCCCCGCCGAGGTCTCGCGCGTGTACGCGCACGACTACGAAGTCTGGTCGTACCGCTACAAGGAAGCGGGCGTGTGGAATTCGATGATGAACGTCCACTTCGACGCACAGGGCGTCGTGCGCCAGATGCTCAACGGGCCGGACCCGCTGTACGACGAACGCTTCCGCCGTTGGTAAGCGTCGCCGGCGGGCGCAACAATGTGTGAGGATATGGCGACCGGCGCTGGCTATACTGGGCCGACATGATCGCCACCGCCCCTGTCCTGCTCCCGCCGCGCGACCGCCGCCACGTCGGCATCGCGGTCACCATTGTCGTGCATGCCGCCCTGATCTTCGGCTGGCAGATGACGCGCCGGCTGCCCGCTATCACACCTGATCCGCCGCGCTCGACGATCCAGTGGATACGGTTGCCGGCGCCCGCGGTGCCGCAGCCGCGGCGCGAAACGGAGGAGCGCGAGCCCGAGCGCACGCACGTGGCGCCGCGCGCCGGCGCGATCACCCTGCCCCGCGTGACCGTGCCGGCCGCACCCGCCGTGGCGCCGCCGACGGCCGACACGCCCGCCGCCGCGAGCACGCCCGCGCCCCCGGCAGCGCCTTCCGCCGGCGCCACCATGCTCGAACGCGCACGCCGCGACGTGGGCGCCATCGACCGCGCCCTGCGCAAGGAAAACAATCCGTATATCGTCGCCCCGCCGGACAGCCCGCAGATCCGCCTGCGCAAGGGCATCCAGGCGGCTGCCGACATGGCACCCAACGCGTGGTACGAGGCACCCAAAGTGGCGGAACTCGTGAACAACACGGGCGACGGCGCCCGCCGCAGCCGTGTGATCTCGGGCGGCGGCACGTACTGCGTTACGGAGCGCGCGCCCACGACCAGCATCGACATGATCGAGAAGCACGGCAAGACGAGGATCACCAGCTGCCCGGAACACGAATCCACGGCCAACGCGCAGGAATGGCGCACGGCGCGGGATTGATGCCAAGGCGCCTTTTCAATACTCCCCGACAGAACTGCTGCGACGCAGCAATCCAATATTAGTTTCCGAGCAAATACAGACGAAAAAATCGTTTGGCCGATAGGGCTGGAAACAGGTCAAAGCAGACAAAAACGTCGCGTGCACGATTGAATCCGACATTGAAAAGCCAAAGAAATCGTCTAGGCTAACGAACTCGCGCTGGAACGCACTTTTGCAGTGCAGCGCGATTGTGCGATGCGGAATCTCGATATTGATTGATTTAAGGCATCTTTATGCCACGCATCGCAATCCACACAGCGGATACACTTTAATGAGGTCATCCATGTTCCTATTCTCGCAATCCGTTACGCCCGCAGTCCGTTCGCACCTGGATGCACAGGTCGCCTTTCTCAACGACGTGTCGAAGTCGTGGTCGCGTTCGATCCAGAACATCGTCGAGGCAAACATCCAGTTGAGCCAGACGCTGCTCGAAGAAACGAATATCGCCAGTCAACAACTGTTGACCACCAGGCATCCGACCGAGGCCATCTCGGCTGCCGCATCGCGTGCCCAACCGGCAGCGGAAAAGCTGCGCGCCTACCAGCAGCATCTGTCGCGTGTCGTGGCCGATTCCCAGGTCGAACTGGCCCGCGTCGCCGAGCAGCACGTTCCCCAGACGTCCCGTACGGCCAAGTCCCTGGCCGACGAGGTGGCGCGCGCCGCGTCCGAAGAAACGCAGAACAGCCTGCGCACCCAGCAGGACACGCTGAAGAACTTCCGCGATCCGTTCCAGCAGGGTGGCGGGAATGGCAGTGCCCACCGCGGCAACCTGCAAAGCGGCGGCAACGGTGCGGAGGCCGGTGTCCGTGTCGAAGCCGATGCGCGTGACGGGACGATCCAGGGCAACGTCCAGGGCAACGTCCAGGGCAGCCAGCAGGGCCAGCAACAAGGCAAGTCTGCGACCAAGGCAAGCTGACGCGAGCCCGAAACGACAACGGGACCGCGCACGGTCCCGCTTCACACGATGCCCCGCCTGGGGCATTTTTTTTGGCGCCGCGTCAGCGGCGCTCGCTCGGATCGAGCGTCTCTTCCTCCGTCTGGATGATGCTGACGGGCTTGCCCTTCGCAAGCCGGTACAGGTACACGGCATACCCCGACAGGCCATACACGACGAACAGCGGCCACAGCACCTTGGGCGGGTCGATCGCCAGCAGCGCCAGCGCGAGCGCGATCAGGAACACGACGATGAACGGGACCGACTTGCGGAAATTGACGTCCTTGAAGCTGTAGAACGGCACGTTGGTCACCATCGTCAGGCCCGCGAACAGCGCGATACCCCACGAGATCCAGTCGACCTTGCGCGCGCTGACGTTGATGTCCGGGTCCGTCATCATCATCACGAAGCCGACGACCAACGCAGCCGCGGCCGGGCTCGGCAAGCCCTGGAAGAAGCGCTTGTCGACCACCTCGATGTTCGTGTTGAAGCGGGCCAGGCGCAGCGCGGCGCCGGCGCAGTAGACGAACGCGGCGATCCAGCCCAGCTTGCCCAGGCCGCGCAGCGACCATTCGTAGATGACGAGGGCCGGCGCGGCGCCGAACGAGACCATGTCGGACAGGCTGTCGTACTGCGCGCCGAACTCGGACTGCGTGTTCGTCAGGCGCGCGACGCGGCCGTCCAGGCTGTCCAGCACCATCGCGATGAACACGGCCCAGCAGGCGTGGTCGAAGCGCTGGTTCATCGCCATCACGATCGCGTAGAAGCCGCCGAACAGTGCGGCCGTCGTGAAGGCATTCGGCAGCAGGTAGATGCCCCGGCGCGGGCGGGACGCGGCGGCGTCCGTCTTGCGGACGCGGCTGAAGCGGGCGAAGCGGGGCGCCTTGATGGCGCCGGGTTTGCGGCGTCGGGGTAGTGTCGGCATAGGTTTCTTTTTCTCAACAATGCACCGAGGTGGCGCGGACCCCGCCATTATAGTGTCCGCACCCCTCTGTTAGCGAACGGCTACCGTCAGCGGAATTTTACTTTGCCGACCAAACGCATCTGCAAGGTCGTCTCGCCCGGCTCGAAGCTCGGCTCCGGCATCTCGGCCATGTCCGCGCGCTTGGCCGACATGCGCATCATCTGCGGTGCCGCCGCCTCGGCCTGGCCGCCGGCGTAATTGCCGCTGCCTTCGAAGTCGACCGTGTCGATGACGGCATCGTTCACGTTGCGGCCCATCGCGCGCGCGATCGAGGCGATGCGCTCGTTCAGGTTGCGGTATGTGGCGGCGATGCGCTCGTCGTCCAGGCGTTTCGACAGCTCCGGGCTCAGGTGGTAGTCGATGCCGTTCAGGTTGACGACTTTCTGCGCGGCGGCGGCCGTTTTCGGCAGCGCCTGCAGGTTGCGCGTTTTCACTTCCAGGTACTGGCCCACACGCCAGCCGATCGGGACGCGGCGCGCAGTCTGGTTCGCCAGCGGACGCGGGCCGTCCGGCACTTCCGGATAGACGGGGTAGGTGTAATAGCCGACGGTCTTGAGTTCCGCCTGCGGATCCTCGCGGCGCACGATGTCGGTACCCTGCTTCATCTTCTGGTTGGCGCGGGCGGTGGCGGCCGCGCGGTCCTTGTCCTGCTCCTCGACGGCGAAGGTCACGGTCGCCTCGTCGTTGGCATGTTTCACTTCGCCGAACGCGGGCACGATGACGAGCGTGCCGCTCGTGGCCGGTGCGCTCTGGGCTTGTGCGGACAGCGCGGCACTCAGCGCGGTCAACAGGACGAGTTTTTTGATGGACATTGTTGTTCTCCTTGATTGCATGCGCGGCTGGTGCCGCGGCAGGAGAACGATAACCGGTTTGACGTAAAAGTCGAGTTTATGTAATGGAAAGTTGCAAATGATTGCAAACGAAGGACACAAAAAAAATCGCCCCGCGAGCGGGGCGATTTTCATTCAGCTGAGGATGCCGATCAGTTCTTCGACTGGTCGACCAGCTTGTTCTTGGCGATCCACGGCATCATCGCGCGCAGCTGTGCGCCGACCTGCTCGATCTGGTGCTCGGCGTTCAGGCGACGACGCGAGATCAGGGTCGGGGCGCCGGCCTTGTTTTCCAGGATGAACGACTTGGCGTATTCGCCGGTCTGGATGTCCTTCAGGACGGCGCGCATCGCGTTCTTGGTGTCTTCGGTCACGACGCGCGGGCCGGTGACGTATTCGCCGTATTCCGCGTTGTTCGAGATCGAGTAGTTCATGTTGGCGATGCCGCCTTCGTAGATCAGGTCGACGATCAGCTTCAGCTCGTGCAGGCACTCGAAGTAAGCCATTTCCGGAGCGTAGCCGGCTTCCACCAGCGTCTCGAAGCCGGCCTTGATCAGTTCGACGGCGCCGCCGCACAGCACGGCCTGCTCGCCGAACAGGTCGGTTTCGGTTTCTTCACGGAAGTTGGTTTCGATGATGCCGGCCTTGCCGCCACCGTTGGCCATCGCGTACGACAGGGCGATGTCGCGGGCTGCGCCGGACTTATCCTGGTAGACGGCGACCAGGTGCGGCACGCCGCCACCCTGGCGGTAGGTACCGCGCACGGTGTGGCCCGGGGCCTTCGGTGCGACCATGATGACGTCGAGGTCGGCGCGCGGCACGACCTGGCCGTAGTGCACGTTGAAGCCGTGCGCGAACGCCAGCACGGCGCCCTGCTTGATGTTCGGCTCGACGTTGTTCTTGTACACGTCGGCGATGTTTTCGTCCGGCAGCAGGATCATGACGACGTCGGCGGCTTTCACTGCCTCGTTGACTTCAGCGACCTTGATGCCGGCCTGCTCGACCTTGCCCCACGAGGCGCCGCCGCGGCGCAGGCCGACGGTGACGTTGACGCCCGATTCCGTCAGGTTCTGGGCGTGTGCGTGGCCTTGCGAGCCGTAGCCGATGATGGCGACATTCTTGCCTTTGATGAGGGAGAGGTCGCAGTCTTTGTCGTAGAAAACTTTCATTTTTTAATCCTGTGCTTTTCGTGTTTCGTTATTTTGTTTGGCGGGCACGGAGCCCGCCGAATGAATCGCCAGCGTCAAACCTTGAGGATGCGCTCGCCGCGGCCGATGCCGGAACCACCCGTGCGGACGGTTTCGAGGATCGAGGCGCGGTCGATGGCGTCGATGAAGGCGTCCAGCTTGCTCTTCGCGCCCGTCAGCTCGATCGTGTACGTTTTTTCCGTCACGTCGATGATGCGGCCGCGGAAGATGTCGGCGGTGCGCTTCATTTCTTCGCGCTCCTTGCCGACTGCCCTCACCTTGATCAGCATGAGCTCGCGCTCGATGTGCTGGCCTTCGGTCAGGTCGACCACCTTCACCACTTCGATCAGGCGGTTCAGGTGCTTGGTGATCTGCTCGATGATGTCGTCCGAACCCGTCGTCACGATGGTCATGCGCGACAGGGTAGCGTCTTCGGTCGGCGCCACGGTCAGCGTCTCGATGTTGTAGCCGCGTGCCGAGAACAGGCCCACCACGCGCGACAGCGCGCCGGCTTCGTTTTCCAGCAGGACGGAGATGATGTGTCGCATTACAGGTCCTCCGATCCGAGCAGCATTTCCGACAGGCCCTTACCCGTCTTGACCATCGGCCAGACGTTTTCGCTGCGGTCGGTAATGAAGTTCATGAACACCAGGCGGTCCTTCATGGCGAACGCTTCGCGCAGCGCGCCGTCGACGTCGCCCGGCTTCTCGATGCGCATGCCGACGTGGCCATAGGCCTCGGCCAGCTTCTCGAAGTCCGGCAGGGAATCCATGTACGACTCGGAATAACGCGAACCGTAGTCGAGTTCCTGCCACTGGCGCACCATGCCCAGGAAGCGGTTGTTCAGGAGGATGATCTTCGGCGTCAGGTGATACTGCTTGCAGGTCGCGAGTTCCTGGATGTTCATCTGGATCGAACCCTCGCCCGTGATGCAGGCCACGGTCGCGCCAGGATTCGCCATCTGCACGCCCATCGCGTACGGCAGGCCCACGCCCATCGTGCCCAGGCCACCGGAGTTGATCCAGCGGCGCGGCTTGTCGAACGGGTAGTATTGCGCAGCCCACATCTGGTGCTGGCCCACGTCCGACGTGATAAACGCGTCGCCGCCGGTGACTTCCCACACTTTCTCGACGACGGACTGCGGCTTGATCAGCTCATCCGAGGTCGCGTAGCGCAGGCACTCGCGGCCGCGCCAGTCCTCGATCTGCTGCCACCACTTCTGCACGGCCGGGTTCGGACGCTGCTCGGCGGCATCCAGCTGCGACAGCAGTTCGACCAGCACGTCCTTGACGTTGCCGACGATGGGGATGTCCACTTTCACGCGCTTCGAGATCGACGACGGGTCGATGTCGATGTGAATGATCTTGCGCGGGTTCGACGCGAAGTGCTTCGGGTTGCCGATCACGCGGTCGTCGAAGCGGGCGCCGATGGCGATCAGGACGTCGCAGTGCTGCATCGCCATGTTCGCTTCGTAGGTGCCGTGCATGCCCGGCATGCCGACGAATTTCTTGTCGGTGGCGCGGTAGGCGCCCAGGCCCATCAGTGTGTTCGTGACCGGGAAGCCGAGCTTGTCGACCAGCTTGTTCAGTTCGTTCGATGCATTGGCGAGGATGACGCCGCCGCCCGTGTAGATCATCGGACGCTCGGCCGCCAGCAGCAGCTGCACCGCCTTGCGGATCTGGCCGGCGTGGCCCTTGTCGACGGGGCGGTAGGAACGCATCTCGACCTCTTTCGGGTACGAGTACGTCGCCTTCTGCATGCTCACGTCCTTCGGAATATCGACGAGGACCGGGCCCGGACGGCCGGTGCGTGCGATATAGAAGGCTTTCTTGATGGTATCGGCAAGGTCTTTGACGTCCTTGACGAGGAAATTGTGTTTCACCACCGGGCGCGTGATGCCCACGGTGTCGCATTCCTGGAATGCGTCCTGGCCGATCGCATTGGTCGGAACCTGGCCGGAAATCACGACCATCGGAATCGAATCCATGTATGCGGTGGAGAGGCCGGTGACGGCATTGGTGACGCCCGGACCGGACGTGACCAGGCATACGCCCACTTCATTCGAGCTGCGCGAATACGCGTCGGCCGCGTGCACGGCTGCCTGCTCGTGGCGTACCAGGATGTGCTGGAATTTGTCCTGCTTGAAGATGGCGTCGTAGATGTAGAGAACCGCACCGCCGGGGTAACCGAAGACGTGCTTCACGCCCTCTTCCGCCAGGCAACGGACTACGATCTCAGCGCCCGTGATGGGAGCTGCTGCGTCGTTACTCATGATACGTTCCTTTCAAAACCCATAGGGAGATTGATCGGATGCTCGTCCCTGACGAGATACGTGTCACGCAACAGTGCTCATGCTTCCCTTCTCTCTGCGGTCACGTCGATCTTTCAGGATGCCGTAGGATCCTTACGAACCGGCGCTGGACGCAACTCGTTCAGCTTGAGTTACTGTAGCGGAATGCGAATCTCTCGCGCTTGTGGCACGGGTTGGAGCAAACTGCCTACATTGTGAAAGCGCGTCATGCCGAGATTGACGTTGTGTGACAAGCTGGCTTGACAATAAGCTTCGGGGGTGCAAAGCGTTCTATACCTTACTGCGTTGCACCATTCTGGTCAAGATAAATAATTATTTTTTCAAGCGATTTCGTCGGGCAACCACGCCCTGGCGGCGGGCCGGGCTTCCAGCCGCGCCATCCAGGCCGCGATGGCGGGATAGTCGGGGCGCTCGCTCATCGGCGTCTTGCGCCAGCGGTGTGCCGACAGGCCGAGCACGATGTCGGCCAGCGAGAACGCCCCGCCCGCCACGTAGTCGCCGGCCGTTTCCAGGTGCCGTTCGAGCAGGCCCATCTGGCGATTCCAGCCGGCGATGCCTGCGGCGATCTGCACCGGATCCTGGTGCGCGGGACTGTTGCGTACCAGGCCCATGAACGCGTAGCGCCACGCATTGTTCAATTCCGTCGCCTGCCAGTCCATCCACTGCTCCACCTTCGCGCGGGCCACCGCATCGCCCGGCAGCAGGCGCCCGTCGCCATAACGCGTGGCCAGGTAGCGGCTGATCGTGTTCGACTCCCACAGCACGACATCCCCGTCGACCAGCACCGGCACCATCGCGTTCGGGTTCAGCGCGAGGAACTCCGGTTCCTGCGTGGAGCGGAAGCCGCTGCCCCAGTCTTCCCGTTCGAACGGGATGTCGAGTTCCGTAGCGGTCCACAACACCTTGCGGACGTTGATCGAGCTTGCCTTTCCGAGGATGCGCATCACGCCTGTCTCCTGCACAATGTTAATCCGACCATTCTAGAGTCAATAAGGGAAGACCGCACACGCCACCCTGCCTGTTTCGGGTGCGGTCATCCGTAAATTTTGCTAGCATTCGAAAGTTTTCCGAAAAGCCACAGGCAACGTACCGGTGGCGTCCACCACATATCGCATGGCCACTGATAAAGAACTCAACGACTTCCTCGAGAGTGTCGAGCGGCGCGCCTTCAAGCAGGCGGCGTACGCGGTCCGCAAGGACGAGGCAGCGCTCGACATCGTTCAGGACGCCATGATCAAGCTGGCGGAGAAGTACGGCGACAAGCCCCTGGCCGAATTGCCGATGCTCTTCCAGCGCATCCTGCAGAACACCATCCTCGATTACTTCCGCCGCGAAAAGGTCCGGAACACCTGGATCAGCCTCTTCGGAGGCCTCGGCCGCCGGGACGACGACGACGAGGATTTTGATATACTTGCATCTTATGAGGCCGAGGAAGGAACGTCCGCCGCGGAGTCGAGCGCGGATCAGGTCGAACGCGCGGAAACGCTGCGCCTGATCGAGGAAGAGATACAAAAACTCCCGGCGCGTCAACGGGAAGCGTTCCTCATGCGTTACTGGCAGGACATGGATGTGGCCGAGACGGCCCAAGCGATGGGATGCTCCGAGGGCAGTGTAAAAACGCATTGTTCTCGCGCTACGCATTCCCTGCAGAAAGCCCTGGAGGCCAAGGGAATTAAATTATGAACACCGACGACATCAACCTGGCGTACAAGATTCGCCATGCCCTGAACGACAACCTCGACAACCTGCCGGCCTCGACGACGGACCGCCTGGCCGCCGCGCGCGCGGCCGCGCTCGCCCGCAAGAAGGCGGACGCACCGGTCCGCGCGAAGCAGCAGCGTGCGTCGTTCGACCTGGGCGCGCTGTTCTCGATGCAGTGGGTGGCGCGCGCCGCCGTCGTCGCGCCGCTGCTGCTGATGGCGGCCGGCATGGTCGGCGTGTACCAGTACGAAACCCAGCAGCGCGCCGCCGAGCTGGCCGAGCTGGATGCGGCCGTGCTGTCCGACGACCTGCCCCTGACCGCCTACACCGACCACGGCTTCAACGCTTACCTGGCCCAACAGCAGCAAGCACAGCAACAGCCGCAGCGAGCCCAGTAAAGGATGACGGCTAACAAGCTCAAGGTTGCCGGCGCCGCCGCCGCCGTCGTGCTCGTTGGCGCGGCCGCCCTGACCGTCCATCAGCAAGGCGGTTTCCTTCCCGCATCGGGCCCGGCCACGCGCGACGCGGCCGACGCCGCCCCCGCCACCTCCACCCAGCCCGCCAAAACGGCCACCGGCAGCCACAAGGGCGGCGACAAGCCCCTGTGGCGCAGCCTGACGCCGGCCCAGCAGGTGGCCCTGCAGCCGCTGCAGGCCGAATGGGACCAGATGGACGGCGTGCGCAAGCAGAAATGGCTGCAGCTCGCGAACCGCTTCGCGACCCTGAAACCGGAAGAGCAGCAGCGCGTGCACGAACGCATGCGCGCCTGGGTCAAGCTGACGCCCGAGCAGCGCGAGCTGGCGCGCGAAACCTATACGCGCACCCGCAAGATCGCCCCGAAGCAAAAGAACGCGACGTGGGAAACCTACCAGCAACTGCCGGAAGACCAGAAGAAGAAACTGGCCGCCTCGGCCACGGCCCGCAAGACGCCGCGCGTCGTGCCGTCCCAGGCCAACGGCAAGGTCGTCGCACCGCTGGGCCAGGGCGCGACGTCGTGCCCGGCCGGCATGATCAGGAACGCCGTCTCGGCCGCGCCGCCGTGCGTGACGCCGCCACCACCCGCGCCGGTCCAGCCCGCACCGGTGCAGCCCCCCGCCAATCCCCAGCCCGCACCGGAGCCGGAAAAGCAAGTACCGGCCAACTGGGGTATCACGCCCAACAACGCCTGAACGGATCGCCATGCATGAAACGCCGAGCATCAAACGCCGCCTGATCACGATGGTCTACGAGACCTTCCTGCTGCTGGCGGTGGAGATGCTGGCGGTGGCGCTGTTCCTCGTCGTGACACTTAATAACCACGCCCCCTTCTTCCAGTACGCGATGAAGGTCTGGCTGTTCGTCGTCACCGGCGCGTATTTCGTCTGGGGCTGGACCAACAGCGGCCACACGCTCGCCATGAAGACGTGGCGCATGCAGGTCGTCACGACCGGCGGCGCGCGCCTGCCGCTGACGACGGCCATCGTGCGCTACCTGCTGGCCTGGGGCTGGTTCCTGCCTGCCCTCCTCGCCTGCACGGCGCTCGGCCTGAAGGACAGGACCCAGATCGGCGCGACGATCGCCGTGGGCGTGCTGGCGTGGGGCCTCACGGCCTTCCTCGACCGCGACCGCCAGTTCCTGCACGACCGCCTGGCCGGCACGCGCCTCGTGCTGCTGCCGAAGCCGGCGAAGGCCGGCGCCCCCGCCGCGCCCGCCGAAGCGTCGTAATCACGGCTGCGCCAGCAGCTTGCGGATCGTCGCCTCGGTCTGCGCATAATCCCCTTCGCCGAAGTGCGTGTAGACGACTTCGCCCTTCTTGTCGACGAGGTAGAACGCGGGCCAGAACTGGTTGTTGTACGCGCTCCAGGTGGCATACCGGTTGTCCTGCGCGACCGGGAACGTAATCCCGTTGCGCTGCACGGCGGTTTTCACGTTGTTCAGGTTGCGCTCGAACCCGTATTCCGGCGTGTGCACGCCGACGACGACGAGCCCCTGGTCCTTGTACTTCTGGTGCCACCCTTTCACATACGGCAGCACGTGCTGGCAGTTGATGCAGTCATACGTCCAGAAATCCACGAGCACCACCTTGCCGCGCAGCTGCTGCATGCTCAAAGGCGCGCTGTTGATCCAGTTGTCGATGCCCGCGAATTCCGGTGCGGGGGCGGCTTGTGCGCCAGCGGCGACGAAGGCAGCGGCAGCGATGAGGAAACGGATTTTCATGTGAACTCCTTACAGGGTTGGGAAGATGGACGGGACATGGGCGGCGATCTGCGTATCGACCTGGAACCAGATCGCGGCTGCGCTGGCCAGCACGAGCACCCCGAACGCGCGCTGCAGGGCCACGGCATGACGGGCCACGCCGCGCACGCGCTGGACGATGGCCTGGCCGCCGTGGATCAGCGCCAGCATCGGCAGCGCGGCGCCGAGCGCATACAGGCCGACGAGTTGCACGGCCTTCGTCGGATCGTGCGCCTGCACGACGAGCGCGAGAATCGAGGCGAGCACGGGGCCGGCACACGGCGTCCACACGGCGCCCAGCGACAGGCCGAGCACGAACGCGCCGCTCGGCTTCGGCACCGCATCGCCCCCGCGCAGCTTCGCCCACAGCGGGCGGATGGTATCGACGAGCAGGTCCCACGGCCGCGACCAGATCCTCAGCAGGCCCGATAAGCCCAGCAGCACGATCGCGACGTTGCGCAGGGTCTCCTGCGCCAGCTGCGCGGCGCTCGACACGGCGCCCAGCGCCAGCGCGAACCCGGAGAACGACAGCACGAAGCCGGCCACGATCAGCAGCGGCCGGCGGCGGCTGGACTGCTCCACGGTCGCGCCGAGTAAAAACGGCAGCACGGGCAGCACGCACGGGGACGCCACCGTGGCCAGGCCGGCCAGCAGGGCAAGGGGGGATTCGATCGGGTTGGTCATGGCAGCCTCCTGTGTTTTGCGAGACTCCATTGGACCCCCGCGACATGTGCGCGATGTGTCCGCAACCTCCCATTTTTGTCAGGCCATGTGTCCTGTCCAGCCCCCGACACATTCGGACATAATGACGCCGCGACGTCGCGCTACAGTAGCCCTGCAACCACCGAAGGAGAACTTATGAACGAGACCGATCACGTCCTGGTCGTCGACGACGACCGCGGCATCCGCGAACTGGTCGGCGCGTATCTGGAAAAGCAGGGCCTGCGCGTCACCCTGGCCGCCAACGGCCGCGAGATGAGAAACGCGCTGATGCACGCGACGCCCGACCTGATCCTGCTCGACCTCATGATGCCCGGCGAGGACGGCCTCACCTTGTGCCGCGAACTGCGCGCGGGGAAGCACCGCGCGGTCCCGATCGTGATGCTGACGGCGCGCGACGACGAGACCGACCGCGTCGTCGGCCTGGAACTCGGCGCCGACGACTACGTGCCGAAGCCGTTCGCCGTGCGCGAACTGCTGGCCCGCATCCGCGCCGTCCTGCGCCGCACGCGCATGCTGCCGCCGAACCTGCAAGTGACGGAAGCCGCGAAACTGATCGCGTTCGGCGACTGGCGCCTCGACACGGTCGGCCGTCACCTGCTCGACGAGAGCGGCGTCGAAGTCGCGATGAGCGGCGCGGAATACCGCCTGCTGCGCGTGTTCCTCGACCACCCGCAGCGCGTGCTGTCGCGCGACCAGCTGATGGGCCTCACGCACGGCAACGACGCGGAATTCTTCGACCGCTCGATCGACCTGCTCGTGAGCCGACTGCGCCAGCGCCTGGGCGACGGCGCGCGCGAGCCCCGCTACATCAAGACCCTGCGCAACGAGGGCTATGTGTTCTCGGCCGAGGTGACGATATTGGAAGGCAAGACGATATGAAGCCCTGGTGGCCGCGCAGCCTGTATGCGCGCCTGGCGCTGATCCTGTTCGCGGGCCTCGCGCTGGCGCAGGGCCTGTCCGTCGCGCTGACGTTCACGGAACGCGACCAGGCGACGACGAACCTGATGATGGGGTATGTGGAACGCGAGGTGGCAAGCTCCGTCGCCCTGCTCGACCTGCTGCCGGCGGCCGAGCGCCCGGCATGGCTGCCGCGTCTCGCACGGCGCAGCTACCGCTTCATCCTCGGCCCGGGCGAAACGGCGGGCGCGATGCCGGACGAGAAGCTGTCGGCGCAGATCGCGCACTCGATCGAACAAGGCATCGGCCGCAGCTATCCCCTGTCCGTGAACGGCCTCGGGAACGAGGGCCGCATGCAGGTGCACCTGCGCCTGTCGGATGGCTCCCCGTTGACCATCGACGTGCAGCCGATGCACGGCGTCCCGCTGTCGCCGTGGCTGCCGTACGTGCTGGCCGCGCAACTGGCGATCCTCGCCGCGTGCTGCTGGTTCGCGGTGCGCCAGGCCGTGGGGCCGCTGCGCGTGCTGGCCGAGGCGGCCGATGCGCTCGGGCCGGACCTGCGCCCCGTCGAACTGCCGGAACGCGGCCCGTCCGAAGTCCTGCGCTCGGCGCGCGCGTTCAACGCCATGCAGAAACGCATCGCCGCGTACGTGGACGAGCGCGTGCGCATCCTGGCCGCCATCTCGCACGACCTGCAGACGCCGATCACCCGCATGCGCCTGCGCGTGGACATGATGGACGACGAAGCCCAGCAGCCGAAACTGCGCGCCGACCTCGACGAGTTGCAGGGCCTCGTCAAGGACGGCATCGGCTACGCGCGCGCGATGCACGGCGCACGGGAACCAGCGCGCGCCGTCGACCTCGACGCCCAGCTCGACAGCCTCGTGCTGGACTACCGCGACGCGGGCAGCGCCGTGAACCTCGAAGGCCGCATCGGTTCGCCGGTGCAGACGCGCCCCAAGGCGCTGCGCCGGATCATCGGCAACCTTGTCGACAACGCGCTGCGCTACGGCGGCGGCGCCGACATCGTCGCCGGGCGGGACAGCCAGGGCGCGGTCCTCATCCGCGTGCTCGACAACGGTCCCGGCATCCCCGCCGAGCAGCTGGAAGCCGTGTTCGAACCGTTCTTCCGGCTGGAAGCGTCGCGCAACCGGGATACGGGCGGCACGGGCCTCGGCCTGGCTATCGCGCGCCAGCTGGCGGGAAGTCTCGGCGGGACGCTCACCCTGCACAACCGGCCGGAGGGCGGGCTCGAGGCGCGCCTTACCCTGCCCTGAGTTGCGCGTTACCTCTGTGCGTTATCCCTGAACGCGGGGATGTCGGCCAACCGCGCGGCGATCGCCTCCACGTGCGGCCAGCGCGCCAGCGGCAGGCCCGCGCGCGCCGCGTTCAACGCCTGCGGGAACAGGAAGACGTCCGCCAGGCCCGGCGCATCGCCCGCACAGAAGCGGCTGGGCGTCACGGCATGGCGGCGCGCCAGCAGCGCCTCCAGCGCATCGATCCCCTCTTCCGTCCAGTGACGGCGCCACGCGGGCGCGGTCGTCCCGTCGAAGCCCGGCATGGTCGCGAGATGGTTCGCAACACGCGGCGTCACCAGCGCATGCGTCTCGGCCAGCACGGCCAGCACGAACGCGCGCACCCAGGCGCGCGTCGCCGGATCCGCCGGCAGCAGCGGCGCCTGCGGGTAGACCTCGTCCAGGTATTCGACGATGGCCAGCGATTGCGTCAGCAGCACGCCGTCGTCCGTCAGCAGCGCGGGCACGAGGCCTTGCGGATTCACGTCCCGGTAGGCCGGCCGGCGGTTCTCCGCGCCCGCGCCCACGATCTCGACGGGGATGCGGTCGACTTGCAGACCCTTCAGCGCGAGGGCGATACGCACCCGCGCGGCGGCGGACGAGATGGCGGCGTCGTACAGTTTCATCCTTGGCTCCGCTATCGACATAAAGATTATTGAGATAAGTATTTCCACAAAGTCTAGCAGCGCGATTCCCGAATTTCAAGTACGATAATCGTTATCACGATAATTTTCTGGACAATCATGCCTGACGACAACGACACCCGTGCCAAAGCGGCCCGCATGGCGGACTTCATGTGCTTTGCGATCTACTCGACCAATCTCGCGTATTCGCGCGTGTACAAGCCCGTGCTGGACGCGCTGGGCCTCACCTACCCGCAATACCTGGCGATCATCGCGCTGTGGGAGCAGGACCAGTTGACCGTCAAAGCCTTGAGCGAAAAACTGTTCCTGGAGCCGAGCACGGTCACGCCGATGCTCAAGCGGCTGGAAGCGATGGGCTATGTGCGCCGCGAACGCGACAAGGAAGACGAGCGCAACGTCCGCATCTCCCTCACGGACGCGGGCCGCGCGCTGCGCGAAAAGGGGCTGGGATTCGGCAAGCAGACGGTCGCCGCGTCCGGCCTCAGCCCGGAAGAATTCCCGCTGCTGCAAAAGGCCATCGTGCAGTTGCGCGACAACCTGATCGACGCGGCGGGCAAGACGGAAGCCTGACGCTCAGACCTCCGCGACGGGCGTCGCGCGCGCCTTGAGTGCGGCGATGACGAAATCGACCGTCGCGCCGAGTTGCGCCGCGTCGGCGCCCGCTTTCGCGCTGATGCGCATGCCGCGGATGGCCGTGTGGATGAAATGCGCGGCCGCGGCCGGATCGAGGCCGGGCGCCAGCTCGCCCGCCTGGCGCGCGCGTGTGAGGACCTCCGCGAAGATGTCTTCCGTGACCCGCTGCGACCGTTCAATGAGCGCCTGCACGTCAGCATCCCCTTGGCCGAATTCCGCCACTGCATTGACGCTGAGGCAGCCGCGCGCACGCAGGGCCGCGTCCGCGCCGGCGATTTCGCGCAGGAACGCCTCGAGCGCGGCCAGCGGCGACGGTCCGGCCGCGAGACGGCGCCTCAGCGCCGCGCCGCCCGTGTCCGTGTAATGCGTGAGCGCGGCGAGATACAGCTGTTTCTTGTCGCCGAACGTGTCGTACATGCTCTGGCGGCCGATGCCCATCGCGCGCAGCAGGTCGTCCGTGGACGTCGCCTCGTACCCCTGCTCCCAGAATACCCGCACCGCCGCATCGAGCGCCGCGGCCGGTTCGAATACCTTCGTTCTTGCCATGTTTTTTAATCTTGACTAGTCAGTCCAGAATGGAAGTATAATCGATTCTCCATTTTGGACCAATCAGTCAAGAAAGGCTCACCATGACTTCCCTCACCGGCAAGATCGCATTCGTCACCGGCGGTTCGCGCGGCATCGGCGCCGCCATCGTCCGCCGCCTCGCTTCCGATGGCGCTACCGTCGCCTTTACCTACGTCAATGCGGAAGATCGGGCACGCCAGCTGGCGGCCGATATCGACGCGGCAGGCGGCCACGCCCTGCCCCTGCGCGCGGACAGCGCCGACGCGCAGGCACTGCAGCAGGCCATCGCGGGCGTGGCGGCGCGGCTCGGCCGCATCGACATCCTCGTCAACAGCGCGGGCATCCTCGTCCACAAGGACCTCGGCGAAACAACGCTGGAGGACTACGACCGCATCGCGGCCGTCAACGTGCGCGCGCTGTTCGTCGCCACGCAGGCGGCCGCGCCGCACATGCGAGAAGGCGGACGCATCGTGAACATCGGGAGCATGGTGGCGGACCGCGCGGGCAGCCCCGGCGTGGCGCTGTACGCGATGAGCAAGGCCGCCGTGGCCGGCCTCACGCGCGGGCTCGCGCGCGACCTCGGGCCGCGCGGCATCACGGTGAACAATGTGCAGCCGGGGCCGACGGAGACGGAGATCGTCGCGGACGAAGGCGTGCGCGCCTACCTGCGCTCGCAGATCCCGGTGGGACGAATGGGGCAGGACGCCGAGATCGCCGGGCTGGTCGCTTACCTCGTCGGGAACGAGGCGGGATATGTCAACGGTGCGTCGTTGACGATCGATGGCGGGTTCGTGGCCTGAACGGCTTACAGGCCGTAGCCGCTGGCCTCGAGGATCGCCGCGGGATCGCGCAATTCGATGAGTTCACGGATCGCGGCGCGCTTGTCGGATGCGCGCGCCACATAAGCTTCCGCGATGCGCATGCCGACCCAGTACCCGGCCTCGCACGGCCAGCCCTCGGGCGCGGATCCGCAGTTCACGAACCAGCGCCGGAAATGCGGGCTGGCGATCAGCTTGTTCACGTCGTCGCGGCTGCCTTTCAGCGCCTGGCGATCCTGCTGGAACGCCTGCCACAGCCTGGCTTCCTGCGGACGTGCCCACGCATCGCGGTCCTGATGCGGAATCGCGCCCGTGACCAGCGTCGCGAGATAGTCCGCGCCGCCTTCCCTCAACGCTTGGCTCAGCAGGAGATCGGCCAGTGCGGCCGGCGTCTCCTCGTCCTGCCACGTGTGCACCGTTTCGTGTGCAAAGAAGCCCCGCATCGCGGTGCGGAACTGCTCGGGCGTCGTCCCGGGCGGACAGATCACCTCCAGGCCGAGCACTTGCCTGTCGTTGCTGGCGGTGCCGCCCGAGTTGCCGGCACCGAAGACGACGTCGATGGCGGGCAGCGGACGTTCCGGCAGCAGGCCGGCAAACCCGAGATAGATCGCGCGCAGGTCGCTACGCAGGGCCGGCACCTGCGGCAGGCATGCACGGATCGCGTACCGGTACACATCGGGTTTGTTGGCGACCGCCTTGGCCAGGTGCTGAGCGTCGCGGATCCGTCCCGGCGTGAAGACCTTCACGCCCGGCCCCGCCCCGTCCAGGTAACCGCGCTGCAGCGCAGCGGCCGTCGGCACGGCGCCATCCTTCATCAGATCGGCGAAGCGTTGCGCGTCGTGCGCATCGATGTCGGCCGTCAGCGGGTCGACGCCGGCGGCCAGCACGGCGCCGGTCCACAATGCCAGCAGGGGCAGACAGCGCCGGATGAACTTCATCAGAACCGCTCGGTCTCGAGCAGATACCGCCAGCGCCCGGCCGGCAACTGGCCCAGCGACACGCGCCCGATGCGCAGCCGGCGCAGCGATGTCACGCTCAAGCCGACCGCGGCACACATCGCGGCAACCTGCCCCGGGCGGACGTCCTTCCCGGCCAGGCGCAGCCGCGCCTCGCTTTGCCAGCTCGCCTTCAGCGGCACCGTCGCCCTGCCCTGCACGCGCATGCTCGCGTTCAGGCGAGACAAGCCATCGTCGGCGATCGCGCCCGTCACTTCGGCCACATATTCCTGTTCGATGCGGGCGGCATCCTCCACCAGCTTGCGCGTCACGCGCCAGTCCTGGCTCAGCACCAGCAGGCCGCTCGCTTCCGGTTCCAGCGGCGTGACGATGGTCAACCGCGCCAGGTGCCGGCGCAGAAAGCGTGCGTTGGGAGACGCGGCCAGCGTCGCGGGTTCGATGAGGGCCAGCGCACCGGCCGCGTCGACACCGGCCGGCTTGTGCAGCAGGATCGTCACCGGCACCGGTTCGACGGGTTCCGCGCCCGGCAGCAGCGCGACAACCTCCGCGGTCGTCACGCGCGTGGCGGGATCTTCGGCGACGGCACCGTCGACGGTCACCCAGCCACCCGCGATGTAGCGTTCGGCTTCGGCGCGCGAGCACGGCACGATTTCGGCCACGCGCTTGGCGAGGCGGATACCTTCGTCGTTCATTGTTTGTTCCAGTCGAGGAAGAATGCTTCGAACGCAGCGATGGTTTTCTTCACATCCGCGGCCGTCACATCGAGGTGCGTGACGAGGCGCGTGTGCGGGCCGATCGATGCACGGATGCCCTGGCGCGCCAGGGCTTCATGCAGCGGCGCGCACGCGGCTTCCGGGATCTCGACGTAGAAGATGTTCGTCTGCGGCGTCGTCACCTTCAGCGGCTCGATGCGTGCGAGGCCGGCGGACAGGTCGGCCGCGTTTTGATGATCCTCGGCGAGGCGCTCGACGTTGTGCGCCAGCGCGTAATGCGCCGCGGCCGCGATGACGCCGGCTTGCCGCATGCCGCCGCCCAGCATCTTGCGCCAGCGCTTGCCCTGCTCGATGAAGGCCCTGGGGCCCAGCAGCACGGAACCGACCGGCGCGCCGAGACCCTTCGACAGGCACACGGACACGGTGTCGAATCCGGCCGCCGCGTCGCGCAGCGGGATGCCCTGCCTGACGGCCGCGTTGCAGACGCGGGCGCCGTCCAGGTGCGTGACGAGGCCCTTCGCATGCGCGAAGTCCGTCGCGGCCTTCACGTAATCGCGCGGGAGCACGCGGCCGCCGATCGTGTTTTCCAGCGCCAGCACGCGGGTGCGCGCAAAGTGCATGTCGTCCGGCTTGATGTACGCGGCGATGTCGGAGATCGCGATCGAGCCGTCCGGCTGGTTGGCGATCGGCTGCGGCTGGATCGAACCCAGCACCGCGGCACCACCGCCTTCGTACTTGTACGTGTGCGCTTCCTGGCCGACGAGGTATTCGTCGCCGCGGCCGCAATGCGTCATCAGCGCGATGAGGTTCGTCTGCGTGCCGCTCGGCGCGAACAGGCCCGCTTCGAAGCCGAACAGCTCGGCCGCGAAGTCCTGCAGGCGGTTCACGGTGGGGTCGTCGGCATAGACATCGTCGCCGACGGGCGCCGCCGCCATCGCCGCGCGCATGGCGGCGGACGGTTGGGTGACGGTGTCGCTGCGCAGGTCGATCCAGCGGTCGTGGTGGTCGCTCATGGCGTTGGCTCGCTTGTAGTTGCCTCGGTATAGAAACGCGATGAGAGTTCCCCGAGGCCGACTTCGGCCAGCACCTGCTGCAGGCGCTCGGCCGGCCGGCGGCGCGGCAGGTTTTTATACGTGGCGACGATCAGCTCGTTCTTCATCGAGTGTTCCCAGCCCACCAGCTCCGTGACGGTGACCTGGTAGCCGTGCGCCTCCAGCTGCAGGCAGCGCAGCACATTGGTGATCTGGCTGCCGAATTCGCGCGTGTGGATCGGGTGGCGCCAGATCTCCGTGAGCGCGCTGCGGCCCAGGTCCTTGCCTTTATTCTTGCGCAGCACGGACGCCACTTCGGCCTGGCAGCACGGCACGAGCACGATGTGCTTCGCGTGCTTCTTCAGCGCGAAATCGATGGCGTCGTCCGTCGCCGTATTACAGGCGTGAAGCGCCGTCACCACGTCGATCGTGGCCGGCAGCTTGTCGGACTCGGTGGACTCCGCGACGGACAGGTTCAGGAACGACATGCCCGGGAAGCCGAGGCTTGCCGCCAGCTCCGTCGATTTCTGAACGAGTTCTTCGCGCGTCTCGATGCCGTAGATATGGCCGCTGTTTTCCCGTCCTTTGAAGAACAGGTCGTACAGGATGAAGCCGAGGTAGGACTTGCCGGCGCCGTGGTCGACGACGGTCGCACCTTCCCCGACGTCCTTCAGCAGCGGCTCGATGAACTGCACGAGGTGGTAGACCTGCTTCAGTTTGCGGCGGCTGTCCTGGTTCAGTTTGCCGTCGCGCGTGAGGATGTGCAGTTCCTTCAGCAGTTCGATCGACTGGCCCGGCTTGATTTCCGGGGCCAGTTGATAAATCGTCGGGGCTTCTTTTTTAGCGGGCTTCATCTATCCAGGCTGCCTGTATGGCTTCGAGTACGCGTTCGCCGCCGCGCGTGCGGTCGTCGTCGAAGCCGTCCAGCGCGACGACCCAGTTATGCAGGTCGACGAAACGCACGGTGGCCGGATCGACGTCCGGGTGCTGTTCGTACAAGGCCTCGGCGATGGCCGTGACATCGGTCCACTTCATGTGTCCCCCGTCGTGATCAGTGGTTCTCGGCTGCGTGGTTGATCGTGTACTTCGGGATCTCGACGACGAGGTCTTCATCCGCGATGATGGCCTGGCAGGACAGGCGCGAGTTCGGCTCCAGGCCCCAGGCCTTGTCGAGCATGTCCTCTTCCTTTTCCTCCTGCTCGTTCAGCGAGTCGAAGCCTTCGCGCACGACCACGTGGCACGTCGTGCACGCGCACACGCGGTCGCAGGCGTGTTCGATCTCGATGTCGTTCTCGATCAGCGTGTCGCAGATCGACTTGCCGCTCTGGCCTTCGAGCACGGCGCCTTCGGGGCAGAAGACGGGATGGGGGAGGATGACGATTTGTGGCACTTCTTGACCTCTTCGATTTTGTTTGCTTATCACCCGTCATCCCCGCGGAGGCGGGGATCCAAGCTGAGTCGCCGAAGTCGGTACAGCGCTCACGCCGCACACGTTACGACTTCTGATGCTCAACTTGGGTTCCCGCCTTCGCGGGAACGACGGTGCTGCGGCTTCGGGCTTAAACTTGATCCAGCGCTTTTCCTGCCAATACCTTGCGCACGCTCTTGTCCATGCGCCGCGCCGCGAATTCCTCGGTGCCGCGCGCCAGCGCCTGCACCGCGTCGTGCAGCACGTTCTGGCGCGAGTCGGCGTCGATGGCGGTGTCGTTGGAGCGCGCCGTCGCATCGCGCACGCCCTGCATCAGCTGCGCGATGGCGCCCTGCTCTTCGTCGCTCAGCAGCTCGGCGTCCGTGTCGAGCGCGGACTGCGTGGCCAGCAGGATGCGCTCGGCCTCGACCTGTTCCTCGCGCAGCGCGCGCGCGACCATGTCGACCTGCGCCGAGTTGTATGAGTCCTGCAGCATGCGCGCGACTTCGTCGTCGCCGAGGCCGTACGACGGTTTCACGGTGATCGACGCTTCCACGCCGGAGCGCGTCTCGCGCGCCGACACCGACAGCAGCCCGTCCGCGTCGACCTGGTACGTGACGCGGATGCGCGCCGCGCCGGCCGCCATCGGCGGGATGCCGCGCAGCTCGAAGCGCGCCAGCGAACGGCAGTCGGACACCAGCTCGCGCTCGCCCTGCACCACGTGCACGGCCAACGCGGTCTGGCCATCCTTGAACGTCGTGAACTCCTGCGCACGGGCGCACGGGATCGTCGAGTTGCGCGGGATGATCTTCTCGACCAGGCCGCCCATCGTCTCGATGCCGAGCGACAGCGGGATCACGTCCAGCAGCAGCCAGTCGTCGCCCGCGGCGCGGTTACCGGCCAGGAGATTCGCCTGGATCGCGGCGCCCAGCGCGACGACCTTGTCCGGGTCGATGTTCGCGTGCGGGATCGTCTTGAAGAAGTCGCCGACGGCGCGGCGGATGTGCGGCATGCGCGTGGCGCCGCCGACGAGCACGACGCCGTCCACGTCTTCGACGCTCACGTTCGCATCGCGCATCGCCTTGCGCACTGCGTTCATCGTCTTCGCGACGAGCGGCTGCGTGATCTCGGCGAACGTCTTCGCGGTGATCGTCACCTGCACGACTTCGCCGGATTTCAGGATCGCCTCGACGGTCGTCTCTTCGTTCGTCGACAGCAGTTCCTTGGCCTGGCGCGCCTTGACCATCAGGGTCGCGGTGTCCATTTCGGACAGCGGTGCGAGACCGGCCTGCTGGGTGATGTAGCAGAACAGGCGCTGGTCGAAGTCGTCGCCGCCGAGCGCGGAATCGCCGCCCGTGGCCAGCACTTCGAACACGCCCTTCGACAGTTTCAAGATCGAGATGTCGAACGTACCGCCGCCCAGGTCGTACACGGCGAACACGCCTTCCTTGCCGTGGTCGAGGCCATACGCGATGGCGGCGGCCGTCGGCTCGGACAGCAGGCGCAGCACGTTCAGGCCGGCCAGCTGGGCCGCGTCCTTCGTCGCCTGGCGCTGCGCGTCGTCGAAGTACGCGGGCACCGTGATGACGGCGCCGACCAGTTCGTCGCCTAGCGCGTCTTCCGCGGTCTGGCGCAGCGTGGCCAGGATCTGCGCGGAGACTTCCACCGGCGACTTCACGCCGGCCACGGTCTTCACCTGCACCATACCCGGAGCATCGACGAAGTCATACGGCAGGTTCTCGACGTGCGCGATGTCCTTCAGGCCGCGGCCCATGAAGCGCTTGACGGAGACGATGGTGTTCTTCGGATCGGTGGTGCGGGCCGCCATGGCCTTGTAGCCGATGTTGGCGTGGCCGTTCGGCAGGTAGCGCACGATCGATGGCAGCAGCGAGCGGCCGTCCTCGTCGGTCAGCACTTCCGGGATCGAGTGGCGCACGGTCGCGACGAGGGAATTGGTGGTGCCCAGGTCGATGCCCACCGCCAGCCGGTGCTGGTGCGGCGCGGTCGACATGCCGGGTTCGGAGATCTGCAGTAGTGCCATGGTCGTGTTACCTGGTTTTATTATTGGATACAGTAGTATGGGGTGTGGTGATTGATGCCTCGGCATCACTCACCACACCCCATGCCCCGCATTCACGGCGCAGTTATGTCAAGTCTCAAGCGCCTCGAACGCGTAATGCAATTCGTCGCCGAATTTATCGAGGAACATCAGCGCCCGCACGCCCTGCGCCGCCTGCGGGTAGTCCCCGGCGTCGAGCAGCTTGCCGACCTGTGCCAGGCGCTGCTTGCGCTCGCCGCGGATGCGCGCATCCAGCTCGTCGAGGGCGCCGGCGTCCTTCGCGTCGCGCGCGTCGGACAGCGCTTCGCGCAGTTCCATCTGCTCCATCAGGAAGTCCATCGGCATCGCGGTGTTCGACTCGGTCTGCAGGTCGACGCCATTCAGCTCGCACAGGTAGCGTGCGCGCAGCATCGGGCTGCGCAGCGTTTGATAGGCCTCGTTGGCGCGCGTGGCCCATTGCATCGCGACGCGCTTTTCGGCGTCGCTCGCGTTCACGAAGCGGTCCGGATGGACGCGGCCCTGGACTTCGCGGTAAGCGGAATCCAGCGCGTCCATGTCGACGTCGAACCTGGCCGGCAGCTGGAACAGCTCGAAGTGGTTTTGCACGTTCCGGCGCTCCCGGTCAGACGCGGAAGCTTTCGCCGCAACCGCAATTGTCCTTGACGTTCGGGTTGTTGAAGCGGAAGCCTTCGTTCAGGCCTTCGCGGGCGAAATCGAGCTCGGTGCCGTCGATGTACGCCAGGCTCTTCGGATCGACGAAGACCTTCACGCCATGCGATTCGAAGACCGCATCTTCGGCGCTGGCTTCGTCGACGTATTCCAGCTTGTAGGCCAGGCCGGAGCAGCCGGTCGTGCGCACGCCGAAACGCAGGCCCACGCCCTTGCCCCGGCGTTCGAGGTAACGGTTGATGTGCTTTGCGGCTTTTTCGGTCAGGGTCACAGCCATTTCACTCTCCAGCTTGGGGTTACGACGTTACGCTTTTTCGGTCGCGTGCTTGGTCTTGTAGTCGGCGACGGCCGCCTTGATGGCGTCTTCGGCCAGGATCGAGCAGTGGATCTTCACCGGCGGCAGCGCCAGTTCTTCGGCGATCTGCGTGTTCTTGATGGACAGCGCTTCGTCCAGCGACTTGCCCTTGACCCATTCGGTCACGAGCGAGCTCGAAGCGATCGCCGAGCCGCAGCCGTACGTCTTGAATTTCGCGTCTTCGATCACGCCGGCTTCGTTCACCTTGATCTGCAGTTTCATCACGTCGCCGCAGGCCGGTGCGCCGACCATGCCGGTGCCGACGTCGTCGGAATTCTTGTCGAACGAGCCGACGTTGCGCGGGTTTTCGTAGTGGTCCAGGACCTTGTCGGAATATGCCATGGTAGTGCTCCTTCGTGTTCTGTTCGGTGAATTAGTGGGCTGCCCACTGGATCGAGTTCAGGTCAATGCCATCCTTGTGCATTTCCCACAGCGGCGACAGTTCGCGCAGCTTGCCGACTTTTTCCTTCAGCAGCTTGATGGCGAAGTCGATGTCTTCCTCGGTCGTGAAGCGGCCGATGGTGAAGCGGATCGAGCTGTGCGCCAGCTCGTCGCTGCGGCCCAGGGCGCGCAGCACGTACGACGGTTCCAGCGACGCCGAGGTGCAGGCCGAACCCGACGACACGGCGATGTCCTTGACGGCCATGATCAGCGATTCGCCTTCGACGAAGTTGAACGACACGTTCAGGTTGTGCGGGACGCGGTGTTCCATGTCGCCGTTGATGTAGACCTCTTCGATCTCCAGCAGGCCCTTGGCCAGGCGGTCGCGCAGCGCCTTGATGCGCGCGAGCTCGGTGTCCATCTCTTCCTTGGCGATGCGGAAGGCTTCGCCCATGCCGACGATCTGGTGCGGTGCCAGCGTGCCCGAACGCAGGCCGCGCTCGTGGCCGCCGCCGTGCATCTGCGCTTCCAGGCGCACGCGCGGCTTGCGGCGCACGTACAGGGCGCCGATGCCCTTCGGACCATAGGTCTTGTGCGCGCTGAAGCTCATCAGGTCGACCTTCAGCTCTTCCAGGTTGATCTCGACCTTGCCGGTGGCCTGCGCCGCGTCGCTGTGGAAGATGATGCCCTTCTTGCGGCACAGCTCGCCGATTTCCTTGATCGGCTGGACCACGCCGATCTCGTTATTCACGAGCATGACGGAGACGAGGATCGTGTCCGGACGCATCGCGGCTTCCAGCTGCTCCAGCGTGATCAGGCCGTTGTCCTGCGGCTCCAGGTAGGTCGCCTCGAAGCCCTGGCGTTCCAGTTCGCGCACGGTGTCCAGCACGGCCTTGTGCTCGGTCTTGACCGTGATGATGTGCTTGCCCTTCGACTTGTAGAACTGCGCCGCGCCCTTGATCGCAAGGTTGTTCGACTCGGTCGCGCCCGACGTCCAGATGATCTCGCGCGGATCGGCGCCGACGAGCGCCGCGACCTGCGCGCGCGCCTCTTCGACAGCCGCCTCGGCGCTCCAGCCGTACGCGTGGCTGCGCGACGCCGGGTTACCGAACTGCTCGCGCAGGTACGGAATCATCTTGTCCGCCACGCGCGGATCGATCGGCGTCGTGGCCGAATAATCCATGTAGATCGGGAAATGCGGCGCAGTCACGAAGCTCTGCTCGATTTTTTTGTCCAAAGGCGCGTTCATCAGTTCACTCCAATATGCTTAGCTTCAGTATTTTCCGACGGCGCGTGGCGGTGCATCACCACGACGTTCTGTTCTTTCTGCTTCTGCTGGTCGACGAGGTCCTGCAAGGTCACCGAGTCGAGGAAATCGACCATCTTGGCATTCAGCGTGGCCCACAGTTCGTGGGTCATGCAGCGGGTGCCGCTGGCGGCATCGGCGCCATGACAGTTTTCCTTGCCGCCGCACTGGGTCGCATCGATGGGCTCGTCAACGGCGATGATGATGTCGGCGACGGTCACCTTGTCGGCGCTGCGCGCGAGGCTGTAGCCGCCGCCCGGGCCGCGCACCGACTCGACGATCTCGTGCCGGCGCAGCTTGCCGAACAATTGCTCCAGGTACGACAGCGAAATGGCCTGGCGCTGGCTGATGCCCGACAGCGTGACCGGACCATTGCCCTGGCGCAGGGCGAGGTCGATCATCGCGGTAACAGCAAAACGGCCTTTGGTGGTCAGACGCATCAGAACCCCGGTTGGTTTTCCAGACAGTGTTAAAATCTTGCTTCTCTTCAACCGGTCACACTTTCATCTGTCCTCAGGGACATCCAGAAAAGCCTGATTAGTTGATCGATTTAGTCAAGTATAGCGTATTTCGCCAGCCTTTGCTTGGCCCCCTCTTTTTTAGCCGCGGTGCAGCAAATGCATCGGCCCGAACAGTTTTTGCATGCCTTCGTGGCGGATGAACGACAGGTTGTACGGGTGCTCGGCATGGATCTGCGGGAAACCGGCCGTCTCCGGCACCTTGTTCAACTGCTCCGCGATCTTGCCCCACAACACCAGCGTCGGCTTGTCGGCGCGCTCCGCCAGCGCGGCGAACACGGCGCGCTGGAACGGTACCCATGCGCGCGCTTCCTGGACCGGAGGCACATGCTTGCGGAACACGAGGGCCGCATTCAATAACAGGAATCCGTGGCCGAGCAGGTTGTCCTGCAGCTCGGCCAGGGTCTGGATCGAGCCATCCGTGCGGGCCGCTTTCGCGACGGGTGCCAGTGCCGCGCCGCCCGTGTCGTCCTCGCTCAGCCGGCCCTCGGCCACCAGCAGCATCTTCATGAAGTTGCGCAGCGACGTCGCGCGGTTGACGGGTTTCGACAGGCCCGTGTCCGACCACAACGGTCCGACGGCGCCATCCATGAAGCACACTCCGGTCGCGCTTTCCTCGCGCGGATACGGGCCCTCCCCCACGAGCACATACCGCACTGCAGCGAACGGCAGCGCGAACGCGGCGAACAGGCGGCCGTCCGTGGGCAGGTAATGGTCGTCAGCCAGCGCCGGCAGATAGTCGGGCGTCGCGCGCATCATCGCGTCGAGACCGGTGATCAGATGGGGACGCCACGAGGCGTCGGCGCGCTGCAGGGCTTCGAGGATGGGCGCGGGGATAGGCATGGTGTCGTTGCGAGTCAAAGAGGCGCAGATTGTAGCCGAGCCGGCTTTGCACAAGGCCTTTATTCACGGACTGTTCCGCAGTTCAACGTAGCGTCCGATCTTCGCGAAAGCGTGCATCATGCATGCCGTGTGAACATCAGGAGGAGGTTCAAATGCAGACCATTCAGGATGTGATGACCCGCGACGTGCAAAGCATTTCGCCGCAGGAAACCGTGCAGCGCGCCGCGCAGATGATGGATGAGTTGAACGTGGGCTCGATCCCCGTGCTCGATGGCCAGAAGCTGGTCGGCATGATCACCGACCGCGACATCACGGTCCGCTCGACGGCGGCCGGCCAGGCACCGAGCCAGACCCGCGTGGGCGACGTGATGAGCACCGACGTGCGCACCTGCGCGCCGAACCAGACGGTGGACGAAGTGCTGGGCCAGATGGGTGACGTGCAGATCCGCCGCGTGCCCGTCGTCGACGAACAGTCGCACGAGGTGATCGGCATCGTCTCGCTGGGCGACATGGCGGCCAAGCACTCGGCCGGCATCGACCATACGCTGGAAGAGATCTCGACGCCGGCCGAGCCGGATCGCTCGACCGTCGGGTCGCAGACGCGGCACTGAGCAGCGCCGCGTCGTCGATCAGCCGGATGCTTTACTCAGCGTCCGGCTGGTTGGCGGGATGCGCCGCCACGAACGCAGGCAGCTCGACGCATGCCGCGTTGATGCGCGCGATGTTCGGATAGACCGAGATGTCGATGCCGTGGCGCTGCGCATTGAACACCTGCGGCACGAGGAAGCAGTCGGCGATCGTCGGCAGGTAGCCGTGGCACAGCGGGCCCGCGCTCGGGTCGCGCGCCAGGTGCTTCTCCAGCACATCGAGGCCGCCCACGATCCAGTGGCGGTACCACTGCGTCTTGATCTCTTCCGACAGGCCGAGATCCTTGACGAGGTAGCGCAGCACGCGCAGATTGTTCACAGGATGGATGTCGCAGGCAATAATCTGGGCGAGCTCGCGCACGCGCGCGCGGCCGGACGCATCCTTCGGCAGCAGCGGCACTTGCGGGTATTCATCCTCGAGGTATTCGAGGATGGCCATCGACTGCGTCAGCGTGATGTAGTCGTCCTGGAAGGTGGGGACGAGACCGCTGGGATTCATCTTGACGTAGTTCTCTTGCAGCTGCTCGCCGCCGCCACGCAAAAGGTGCACCGGAACCGCGTCGTACTTCAGCCCTTTCAGGTTGAGCGCGATACGCACCCGGTATGCGGCCGAACTGCGGAAATAGGTATAGAGCTTCATTCCTTCCTCCCGTGATAGTGTGCTACCTCCTGGTCGATGGCACCGAACACGCTGGCGCCGTCGGCATCGAGCATCTCGATACGAACAGTATCGCCGAAGCGCAGGAAAGGCGTGCCTGGCGCGCCCTGTTCGATCGTCTCGTACATACGCAGCTCCGCCAGGCAGCAATAGCCCACGCCGCCGTTGGCGATGCTCGATCCATGCAGGCCGCCCTGCTTGTTCGACACCGTGCCCGATCCGATGATGGAACCGGCTTCCAGTTCGCGCGTCTTCGCGGCGTGCGCGACCAGTTGCGCGAAGCTGAACGTCATGTCGTCGCCCGCGTTGGGACGGCCGAACGGCTGGTCGTTCAACGTCACCAGCAGCGGGAGGTGCAGCTTGCTGTCGCGCCAGGCATCTCCGAGCTCGTCCGGTGTCACGGCCACCGGAGAGAACGCGCTGGCCGGCTTGGACTGGAAGAAGCCGAAGCCCTTTTCCAGCTCCCTGGGAATCAGGTTGCGCAGGGAGACGTCGTTGACCAGCATGACGAGGCGGATGGCCTGGCCCGCCTGCTCCACGGTGGCGCCCATCGGCACGTCACCCGTCACGACCGCCACTTCCGCTTCCAGGTCGACGCCCCACTCCTCGGACAGCACGGCGATCGGATCGCACGGGCCGACGAAGGAATCCGAACCGCCCTGGTACATCAGCGGATCCGTGTAGAACGACGGTGGCACCTGGGCGCCGCGGGCCTTGCGCACGAGTTCCACGTGGTTGATGTAGGCGGAGCCGTCGGCCCACTGGTAGGCGCGCGGCAGCGGCGACGCGCATTCTTCCTCGATGAAGGATTCCGCCCCCGTGGCCGTGCCGGCGTTCAGCTGGTCATAGACCTGGCGCAGCTTCGGCGCGACATGGTCCCAGTCGTCCAGCGCCTGCTGCAGGGTGCGGGCGATCTTCGGGACGGCCTGGCAGGTGACCAGGTCGCGGCTGACGACGACGAGCGTACCGTCGCGGCCGCCCGACTTCAGGGTAGCGAGTTTCATGGCGTTTCCTTCGACAATGTAGTGTTTCCGCCATTAAAAAGTAAAACGGACTATCATACAAACAATATTTTCCGCTCTATTTATCGGACTTTCTGATGAATCCTACCCTGCGCCAGATGCGCGCCTTCGTTGCGCTGGCAAAGACCGGTAACTTTACGCTTGCCGCGCAGTACATGCACGTGACGCAGTCGGCCTTGTCCGGTTTGATCAAAGAGCTGGAACAGACGCTCGGCGTCCGCGTCGTCGACCGCAGTACGCGGCGTATCGCATTGACCGAAACGGGGAACGAGCTGTATCCCCTATTCAGCCAGATGATCGACGACCTCGACCGTGCGCTTGCGAACATTGCGGACCAGGCGCAACTCAGGAAGGGCATCGTGCGCGTGGCCGTGCCCCAGTTGATGGCGTGTACCCTGCTGCCGCAGGTGATCGCCGCGTGGCGCACGCGCTACCCGGACATCGGCATCAGCCTGTCCGATTCGCCGGTCGAGGCCGTGACGACGCGCGTGCTGTCCGGCGAGACGGACTTCGGCATCGGCCCCGAACGCGACAGCGCCCCGCAACTGGAAGCGCGCGAGCTGATGGAGATGCCGTTCGAAGCGGTGCTGCCGCCCGATCATGCGCTGGCGAAGCGCCGCCGGCTCGGCTGGAGCGACCTGGCCGCGCATCCGCTGATCACCTTGCGCGGCCAGTTCACGGAGCGGCTGCTGGCGGACATGGGCCGTGGCAGCAGCAGCGGCAACGGCGGCGCCGTCGACACCCAAGCCGGCAACGCGGACGCGCTGCGCGAGCTGACGCTGCGGCCGGCCCACGAGGTCACGTACATGACCACCGCGCTGGCCATGGTCGCGTCCGGCCTGGGCGTGACGGTCTGCATGCCGTATGCCGCGCCGCTCGTGCGCCTGCACGGCCTGCGCATGCTGCCGCTCGACGCACCCGTCCTGACGCGCCGCTTCTTCGTCTACACGCGCGAGCAACGGTCGCTGTCGCCGGCCGCGGCCGCCTTCATCGCGTTCCTGTTCGACTGGGTCGGCGCGGCCGACAATCCCGCGGGCGCATTGCGGCCACGCGTCTGACGCCGCCGGACGGCCGCGCTAGAATGCAGCTTCCTCCACGCAACCTCCTTTCATCGATGTCCCATAACACCATCGCGATGAACCAGCGCATGGACAGGTTCGACAACCACGCCAGCGTCTGGCTGTTCGGCTACGGCTCCCTCATCTTCAAGGCCGACTTCCCGTACCTCGAGCGGCGTCCCGCCAGCATCACGGGGTGGACACGGCGCTTCTGGCAGGGCTCGCACGACCACCGCGGCACCGAGACGGCGCCCGGCCGGGTCGTGACGCTGGTGCCGGACGCGGGCGCGACCTGCCACGGCATGGCCTACCTCGTCACGCCCGAAGAATTCGCGCACCTCGACTACCGCGAAAAAAACGGCTACCTGCGCCTCGCGACCGACATCCGCTTCGAAGACGGCGGCACGGCCGAGGGCCTCGTCTACATTGCCACGCACGAGA
This sequence comes from Telluria mixta, assembly GCF_029223865.1. Taxonomy (NCBI): domain Bacteria; kingdom Pseudomonadati; phylum Pseudomonadota; class Betaproteobacteria; order Burkholderiales; family Oxalobacteraceae; genus Telluria; species Telluria mixta. The sequence continues at coordinate 4,012,702 of NZ_CP119520.1, read as the reverse complement.
ACGCGGCCTACCTCGGCCCGGCGAGTGAGCGCGACATTGCGCTGCAGATCGCCACCGCGCGCGGCCCGAGCGGACCGAACAGCGAATACCTGCTGGAACTGGCCAGGGCCCTGCGCGCACTCGGCAAGCCCGACCCGCACGTGTTTGAGATCGAGCGGCACCTGGAAGAGTTCCAGCGCCGCGTTTGATATTCCGCGCATCCGGCGCTGCCGTGCGCGCGGCGGCTTTATGATCTAATCCTGTCGAGCTTTCACGAACAGGAGATCACGATGCAGCAACCACCGCCTCGACCGCCGTCGGCCAGCGAACTGGACGAAGACACGCTGGCGTTCGTACGCAAGGTCTTCCACTTCGCGCGCACCGGTGAGGCCGGCGAACTCGCGACGCTGCTGGGCCAGGGCCTGCCGCCCAACCTGCGCAACGAACGCGGCGACAGCCTCCTGATGCTGGCCTGCTACCACGGCCATGCGGACGCGGCCCGCGTGCTGCTGGAACATGGTGCCGATCCGGAAATCATGAACGACGCCGGCCAGACCCCGCTGGCAGGCGCCGCCTTCAAGGGAGACCTGACGATCGCGACCCTGCTGCTGGACCACGGGGCGACGGTCGACAACGCGGGCCCGAACGGCAAGACGGCGCTGATGTTCGCCGCCATGTTCAACCGCGCGGACATCGTGCGCCTGTTGCTGGCGCGCGGCGCCGACCCGTTCCGCCTGGACGCGGACGGCAACGCCATCGTCGACGCGGCCCGCAGGATGGGCGCGGCCGACACGGCCGAACTGCTGGCCGCGGCGACCGACGAGCGCTGAGCGGCTCGTCAATCGCCGTCGCGGACGCTCCCGTCCAGCACGCGCAGGTAGCGCGGCGCCACGGGACCGGTCAGCCAGACACCGTTGTCCGAGCGGTAGAACACGGCGCCGTCCGCGCGCATGCGCGCCGTATCGACGTGCAGGATGACGGGAAAGCCGTGGCGGGCGCCGACACGGCGTGCCGTGTCGACGTCGCCCGACAGGTGCACGTGCTGGCGGTTGCCGGCGCGTAGGCCGGACGCGAGGATGGATTTCATGAAGCGGCTCGCCGTGCCGTGGTATAGCACGTCGGGCGGTTGCGCCGGCTGCAGGTCCAGGTCGACCTGGATCGAATGGCCCTGGCTGGCGCGGATGCGGGACCGGGCGGCGTCGAATGCGAAACGCTGCTTGTCGTTGTCTGCGACCACGCGGTCCAGCAGCGCGCGGTCGACCGGCTTGCCGTGTTCGGCCAGGCGCTGCAGCAGCACGTCGACGTCGGCCCAGCCGTTGGCATCGAGTTGCAGGCCGATGCTGTCCGGGCGGTGGCGCAGGACGTAGCTCAACAGTTTGCTGGTATCGACGATGGCATCGCGGGACATGATGTGAAGCATACGACATGCCCGGCGCGGCCGCCAACGCATCGGCGACGACGCGGTGATGATTGTTGAGTCTTGACGCCTGGCGCTCAGGTACACTTGCGCGCCATGCCCCCTCACCCGTCCTGACTCCGCTGCCGTCGCCCCGCGCGCCCGGCCTCGACCTGCTGCGCGCCCTCGCGATCGTCGTCGTCATGTTGTACCACCTGTCCAGCCACGGCATCGACGTGGCCGGCCCCGGACGGCATGGCTGGATGGGCGTCGACCTGTTCTTCGTGCTCAGCGGCTACCTGATCGGGTGGCCCGTGCTGCGCGACCTGGCGGCCGGCCGCAAGCCTGACTGGACGGGCTTCGTCGTGGGCCGGGCGTGGCGCATCCTGCCGGCCTACCTGGCGGTGCTGGCGCTCTATCTCGCGCTGCCGGCCTGGCGCGAAGCCGACGCGATGCCGCCCGTCTGGCAATTCCTTACGTTTTCGATGAACGTCCTGCCCGAGCACCTCACGCAACGGGCCTATTCCCATGCATGGTCGCTGTGCGTCGAGGAACATTTCTACCTGCTGTTTCCATTGGTTGCATGGCTACTGGCGCGCTCCGGACGGATGCCGGGTGTGCTCGCGACAAGCGCCGGTGCGGCCCTGCTGTTCGGTGCGGGCATGCTGCTGCGCGACTGGGAATGGCGGCATGCGATCGCACCGCATCTTGCGTCCGGCGGCGACGCCGCGCGCGCGGTTGCGGGCTACGTCGGCAGGATCTACAGCCCGACGTGGACCCGGCTCGACGGGTTGCTGGCCGGGGTCCTGCTCGCCGCCCTGCGCGCGTTCCGTCCGGCGTGGTGGACGCGCGTGCTGACACACGGGTGGGTGTTGCTCGGCGCGGGTCTGGCGCTGCTCATGGCAGCCACGCAGCTCGATCCGCTGGGCCGTGGCGGCGCGGTATTTCTCTATCCGCTCGCGGCCCTCGGCTGTGCCTGCCTGCTGCTCGGTGCGCTGAGCCCGTGCACGCCGCTCGGGCGTCGGGCGTTGCCGGGCGCGCGGACACTCGCCCTGCTCGCATTCAGCCTGTACCTGACGCACCGCCAGGTGTATGCGTGGCTCGACGACGTGGCGGGCGACCTGACGGCGAACGCACCGCTCGCCGCGTTCGTCCTGTACAACGGGGCGTCGCTGGCCGTGGCGGCGCTGCTGTACGTGGCGGTCGAGCGTCCGGGCTTGCGAATGCGTCCAGGCATGACCCGTCGGCTGCGCGGCGCACTCGCCCGCTGAGCGTCAGCGGCTCTCGCCGCCCTGCTCGATCTCGGCCGCCGCCCGTGCCAGGATCGCGGCGATGCGCTGCTGTTCCTCCGCGGACGCACCGGCCCGCGACGCCAGTGCGCGCTTGAGCGCGTGGCGCGCGTCGTGCAGCTCGGCGCTGAACGGACCGCGTCCGCCCGGGCCCTCTTCCCCTTCGGCGAGCGCGCTGCGCATCAACGCCATCTTGCGTGCGGCCTCCTGCAGCCGGGCGAGCAGCATGTCGACGTGTTCGCGATTCGCGTCCAGGTGGGCGCGGCCCTCGTCCGACAGCGCATAACGCTTGCGCGTGCCTTCGAGCTGGATGGTCACCCAGCCCAGGTCTTCCATGGCGGCGAGTGCCGGATACATCATGCCGGGACTCGGCACGTAAAAGCCCCCCGAGCGGGTTTCCAGTGCCCGGATGAGCTCGTAGCCATGGCTGGGCTGTTCGGCGATGAGGGCCAGCAGCAGCAATTGCAGGTCGTCCGACGACAGCTTGCGTCCGCGCGGCAGGCCGCCGTCGTCGGAAAAGCCGAAGCCGCCAGGTCGGCCGCCCCGACCATGATGGCCGCCGGGGCCGCCGTGCCGGTGGGGCGGCGCGAACCCGGCGTGCTCGTGGTCGTGCTCATGGCCGTGATGATGGTGATGATGGTGGTGGTGATGTGGATGGTGGTGCGGCATGATCGCCTCCTTATATCGTAAGATACATCGTAAGATATACAATGAAGTTGACGATGTCAACCATTTATTCGCGCGACGGCGCTACACTGCATCACCGAACAATTTCTGGAGAAAAGATGCCGATGGAATGGGACCGCTTGGTGTCGACAATGCGCCTGGGTCGCGAAGATGACCGGGGCGACGGCGGCAGCCGTACGGAATACATGCGCGACTGGGACCGGCTCGTGTATTCGAGCGCGTTCCGGCGCCTGCAGGACAAGACGCAGGTGTTCCCGCTGTCGGACAGCGATTACGTGCGCACGCGTCTCACGCACAGCATCGAGGTGTCGTCGGTGGGCCGCTCGCTGGGCATGCTGTGCGGAGAATTCATCAAGGAGCGCGAACCCGCGTTGTCGATGGCGCCGCAGGACTTCGGCAGCATCGTTGCGGCCGCCTGCCTCGCCCACGACATCGGCAACCCGCCGTTCGGCCACTCGGGCGAGGCCGCGATCCAGTCCTGGTTCGCCGAGCATGCGCAGCGCTGGCTCGCGGACGTGACGGAACGCGAGCGTCAGGATTTCCTGCGCTTCGAGGGTAATGCCCAGGGCTTCCGCCTCGTCACGCGCCTGCAGAACGCGGTCGACCACGGCGGCTTCCAGCTCACGTATGCCGTGCTCGCGGCATTCATGAAATACCCGCGCGCATCCGACCTGCCGTCGGCCAAAGACAGGATCAGCGAGAAGAAATTCGGCTACTTCGCGGACGACGCGGCGACGGCCGAGCGGGTCGCGACCCAGGTCGGCCTCATGCGCAAGGGACCGGGGGCCTGGACGCGCCACCCGCTCGCCTTCGTGATGGAGGCGGCGGACGACATCTGCTACGGCATCGTCGACCTGGAAGATGGCCACCGGCTGGGACGCGTGTCCTTCGACGAGGCGCGGCAACTGCTGTGGCCCCTCGCCTTTCCGGGCGGCGTGGCCGAGAGCCAGTCTTACCGGCAACTGGCCGACGACACGGGCCGCGTGGAATACCTGCGTGCCCGCGCCATCGGCCATCTCATCGGCGCCGCGCTGGACGTGTTCCGTGCGTCTTACGACACGATCATGGAAGGCCGTTTCGAGCAAGACCTCGCCGGTGCATCGCGCTTCGCCCCAGAACTGAAGGCGATCGCGACGCTGTCGCGCGAGCGCATCTATGCGACGCCGTCCGTGCTGCAGATCGAAGCGGCCGGCTTCGAGATCCTCGGCGGCCTGCTGGGCAAGATCGTGCCGGCACTCGTCAAGCGGGAAGCGGACCGGTCGGCGGCCGACCGCAAGATCGCGCAAATCATCCCGCAGCAGTTCAGCCGCGGCACGACGCCGTACGCGCGCCTGCTCGGGGCGACCGACTACATTTCCGGGATGACGGACAGCTTCGCGCTGAAGCTGTTCCGGCGCCTGCACGGCATGGAGTTGCCGGGCACGATAGTCTAGGCTGCGTCGAGTACGCGGCGCACCTGGCGCGCCCGTTCTTCCACGCTGCCGTGCACGACGGTGTATGGGATGCGGCGCGCGTCGAGGTCTTTCAGCACGAGTTGCTGGATGCGTCCGCGCCACGCCTCGTTCTCGCGCACGTCCTGCTCCTCGTACGGGATGTCGTCCGCGCAGACGAACGTATGCGCATAGCGCGCGCGGCACTCGTCGGCGCAGCGCAGCAGCTCGGCCGGCGGCGGGTCGCCGACCTGGTGGAACTCGATACCCAGCAACAGTGTCGTCAGCGCATTCGTGTCGACGAACAGCCAGCGCCGCGCCCGCGCCATCGCTGCATCCTCGGCGGCGCGGTGTCTGACGGCGATCTCGACGTAATCATCCGGCCCCAGCCTGCCTTGCTTTTCTTCCCAGATAAAGCGGCCGATCTCCGGCACCGCGACCGTGTCGTAGGCACGCGCCAAGTACTCGGACAACGTCGACTTGCCCGTCGATTCCGCGCCCACAAACACGACCCGCTGCACGACGCGCTGCACCGTACTGCCCTGCTCCACCATAGTCCGCCTGCCGATCCGCCGATATAAAGAGCGCAATCGTAGCCGAGAGCATGCATCCCCACAACTGACGAGTTATCATGCCTACATGACACAGCCCCTGCACGCCGACGGCTTCCTGCTGCGCCCTCTCGTCCCCGACGACGCGACGGCGATGGCGGCCGCCGTGCGCGAGTCGATGGCGAGTCTCGGCCCATGGATGCCCTGGGCCCATCCCACTTACGACGATGCCGATGCCCTGGCGTGGATCGCGCTCTGCGATGCTGCCCGTGCCGACGGAAGCGCACACGAGTTCGGCATTTTCCAACCGGACGGCCGGCACTACGTCGGCGCGGCCGGCCTGAACCAGTTCAACCGCCTGCACGGCTTCTGCAACCTCGGCTACTGGGTACGCACCTCGGCCCGGGGCCAGGGCGCGGCACTGGCCGCCATCCGGGCGCTGTCGCGTTTTGCGTTCGAGCGCCTGGGCCAGTCGCGGGTCGAAATCGTCGTCGCGGACGGCAACCTCCCCAGCCTCGGCGTCGCCCGCAAGGCCGGGGCCGTCCATGAATGCCTCGCGCGCAACCGCCTCAACCTGCACGGACGCCCTGTCGCGGCGCACGTGCTGTCGCTGGTTCCAGCGCTTTAAAACAGATCCATCTGCGCCGCCGCCGCGCTGGCCGGCTTGACGATCGTCTTCGGCACCACGAGCGGCCGGCGGAATTGCGAACCGTCCAGCTTGTGGAAGCGTCCCATATAGCCGTCCAGGCCGAGGCGCTTGATGGCCTTCGTGAAACGCTGGCGGATCAGGTCTGCCCAGATGCCCTCGCCCGTCATGCGCTTGCTGAAGTCGCTATCGTAGTCCTTGCCGCCACGCATGTCGCGGATGCGGTTCATCACGCGCTGGGCGCGGTCCGGGAAGTGGGCGTGCAGCCATTGCTGGAACAGCGGGTTCACTTCCCACGGCATGCGCAGCACCGTGTAGTGGGCGCCGACGGCGCCGGCGTCCTTCGCCGCTTCCAGGATGCGCTCGATTTCCGGTTCCGTGATGAACGGGATGATCGGCGCAACGCTCACGCTGACGGGAATGCCGGCTTCCGTCAGGGTGCGGATCGCGCGCAGGCGGCGGGCGGGCGCGGCCGCGCGCGGTTCGAGCGTGCGCGAGATTTCGCCGTCCAGCGTCGTCAGGGTGATGGCGGCGCAGGCCAGGCCCTTCTCGGCCATCGGCGCGATGAGGTCGATGTCGCGCTCGATCAGCGACGACTTCGTGATCAGGCCGTACGGGTGGTTGCACTCGCCCAGCACTTCCAGCACGTCGCGCGTGAGGCGGCGCTCGCGTTCGCACGGTTGATACGCGTCGGTGTTGACGCCGATGGCGATGTTTTCCGGAACGTAGCCCGGGCGCGCCAGTTCGCGCCGCAGCAGGTCGGCCGCGTTCACCTTGGCGTACAGGCGGCTTTCGAAATCCAGGCCCGGCGACAGGCCCAGATAGGCGTGCGTGGGCCGCGCGAAGCAGTAGATGCAGCCGTGCTCGCAGCCCCGGTACGGGTTCAGCGAGACGCTGAACGGGATGTCCGGCGACGTGTTGCGGCTGAGGATCGATTTGGCGATCTCGTCCGTGACGGTCGTCTTCAGGGGCGCCGGTGCCTCGTCTTTCAATCCTGGCACGGTCCAGCCGTCGTCGAACCGTTCGCGGCCGTTTACTTCATAGCGGCCTTGAAGATTGGTGACGGCGCCACGACCTTTGATCGGCCCGTTGATGGGCACGACCTCGGCGGACTTTTGCGGGAACGGCAACACCACCTGGCTGACCGCCCGACTTGCGTTTGCTTTGTTGACCCGATTCACACGGCGCTCCTTAAGTACTGTATGTTTATACAGTATAGTACGCCGATGTCAGGATGGGTTCAAGCACAAAAAATAAGCAGCTTGTTGTTGCACAAAACCGTCAAACGCCTGCAGTAGAGGCCGGTATGCGTCGACGTCGCTTTCCATTTGGCCAAGTGCCAGCGCGGCCGCTTCCAGCGTCGACAGCTGATGCGGCGCGTGCGCCTTGCGAATCCGATAAGCCGACACAGGCACGTCGTGCAGCGCCAGGCGTGGCAGACGCTGCAGTTCGGGATTTACGTGGAGCATCTTGAGGCTCTTGCGCCAGGTGGCGTCGAGCACGACGAGCCGCAGTCGCTCCGGCGGCGGCACCGGTTCGAGCACGGGCACCGAATCGGGCGTCTCCGGATACAGCAATACCGGCACCCGCCCATCCGCATGCAGCAGCGCGTGCAAATCAGGGAAAGTCTCGCCCACTTCGAGGCGGCTGCCACTTAAACAAAGATGCAGCAGCCGCGCACTGTTCTTGGCATTGCGCACCTCGAGCGGATGTTGCAGGATCAACAGGTCGACGCGGCTGGACAGCGGCCGCACCCAGTGGCAGATGCAGGCGCTTTGCGCGCGCAGGCAGGCGGCGCACATGGCGCGCCTTGTAGAAGAAGATGAAGCGGTCATGGGCGGCGATTTTAACCCCGCCGCCCCGGACGATCACTGGCTGCCCATGCGCTGCCCCGTATGCGGCGCGTCGGCGGAAGTGATGGGCGCATCCGGCCGCAGCGTCCGGAGCGCCCGACTCCACGCCACCACCTGGTCCAGCATCGCATCCACGGACTGCTCGTGATGCTCGGCCGGATTGAAGGTCGTGTAATTCTCGAAGTCGGTGCGCAGCGACAGCATCACCTGCGCGCGCACGTCGGCCACCATCAGCTCGCCCATCACGAGGCGCAGGCTCTCGATGGCGCGCGAGCCGCCCGCGCTGCCGTAGCCGACGAAGCCCGCCGCCTTGTTATTCCATTCCTTGTACAGGAAATCGATGGCGTTCTTCAGCGCGCCCGACGTGCCGTGGTTGTATTCCGGCGTCACGAACACGAAGCCGTCGAAACCGGCGATGGCCGCGGCCCAGGCCTGCGTGTGCGGCTGCGTGTACTGGCCCAGCGACGGCGGCACGGGTTCGTCCAGCAGCGGCAGGTTGAAATCCTGGATGTCGACCAGTTCGAACACGGCGTCCGCGCGCATGCCCGCGATGTCCAGCACCCAGCGCGCCACGTCCAGCGCCTTGCGGCCCGGCCGGGTGCTCCCGACGATGATTCCGATCTTGATCATGTTCCCTCCTCCATGGATGTTATTGGTTCCAGCCGCCGCCCAGCGCGCGGTACAGGTCGACGTGGGCCTGCAGCCAGGCGGCGCGCAGCTGCAGCGCGGCGTTCTCCGCGGCGAAGGCGTTGCGCTGGGCATCCAGCTCTTCCAGGTACGACGAATAGCCGTTGCGGTAGCGGTTGTGGGCGATGCGCAGGACTTCGCTCGTGGCCACGCGGCGCGCCTCGACCTCGTCCAGCTGTTCGCGCAGGCGCTGTACGGCCGTCAGGGCATTCTCCGTATCGGCGAACGCGTTGCGCACGGCGGCTTCGTACGCGAACACGGCGCGGTCGCGCAGCGACGCGCTGATCTCGGCCTGGGCACGCAGCCTGCCCGCGTCGAACAGCGGCGCCAGCACGCTGCCGCCCACGCTCCACAGCTTTGTCGGGGATGACAGCAATGTCGGCAGATCGTTCGCATACGCGCCCAGCGACGCCGTCAGGCGCAGCGACGGCAGCATCTGGTCGCGCGCCGCCGCGAGGCTCGCGTCGGCCGCGGCGAGCGCGCGTTCGGCCGAGGCGATGTCGGGCCGCCGGCGCAGCAGTTCGGACGGCAACCCCGGCTGGATCGCGGGCGCGTTCAGGCGGACGAGCTCGGCGCCCCGCCCGACGGGGCCGGGATTGGCGCCGGCGAGGATGTCGAGGGCGTTCTCCTGCTGCGCGATCGCCCGTTCCAGTTGCGGCACGACGGCGGCAGTCGCGCGATATTCCGCCTCGGCCTGCGACAATTCCAGGCGCGAGCTGTAGCCGACCTCGAACTGGCGCCGCGCCAGGTCCAGCGAGCGCTGGCGCGACGCGAGCGTGGCGCGCGCGAGCTCCAGCTGGGCATCGAGGCCGCGCAGGTTCAAATAGCCGGACGCCGTGTTCGCCGCCACCGACAGCGCCGTCGCGTCCGCCGCGGCCTGCTGCGCGGCGTAGTCGAGCCGCGACGCTTCCGTCAGGCTGGCCGTGCGGCCGAACGGATCGAGCTCGTAGGCGGCCTGGAACGCGCCCTGGAGGGACGTCGTGTCGATCGGCGTGCCGAACGGCCCGATCACGCGCGCGCGCGTAGGCGTGAACCCGACCGACAAGGTCGGCTCCCCGGCCGCGCGCGCCACCTGGACGCGCGCCCGGTATTCCTGCAGCCGCGCCTGCGCCGTGCGCACCTCGTTGTTGCGTTCCAAGGCCTGCGCGACCAGGCGGTCCAGCGCGGGATCGGCGAACGCATGCCACCAGTCGCGCTCGACGGGCGCGCCCGGCCCCACCTGGCTTCTCCACGCGGGCGGCACGGCGAGCGTCGGCTGCGGCGGCGGCTGCACGGGGATGCGGCAGCCGGCCAGCAGCGCGGCGCACCCGCACAGTAATAACCGGCGCTTCATCGGGCCTGCCCTTTCGCTTTCGTGTCGATGCTGGCCACGACGGACATCCCCGGCCGCAGCCGCGCCGCCAGTTCCTGGTTCGGATCGATGCTGATGCGGACCGGGATCCGCTGGGCGATCTTGACGAAGTTGCCTGTCGCGTTGTCCGGCACGATCACGGAAAATTCGGATCCGGTGGCCGGCGCGATCTGCTCGACGTGGCCGCGCAGCTTCGCGTGGTTCAGCGCGTCGACGGTGAACGAAACGGGCTGGCCGACGCGCACGTCGGCCATCTGCGTCTCCTTCATGTTGGCGACGACCCACATTGTCTGCGGCACGAGCGCCGTCAGTTGCGCGCCCGCGTTGACGAACGCGCCGAGGCGCACGCTGACCTGCCCCAGCTGGCCGTCGCGCGGCGCGACGATTCTCGTGTTGGACAGGTCGATCTCCGCCAGCCGCACGGCCGCCTCCGCGTTCGCGACGGCCGCTTCCAGCGATGCGCGGTTGACGTCCACGGTGCGCAGGTTCTGGCGCGAGATTTCCAGTGCCGCCCGCGCCTGCTCGGCCGCGGCGACGGTCTGGGCACGGGTGGCGCGGGCGGCGTCCCGTTCGCGCGCGGACAGGGAGCCGTCGGCCGCCAGTTCTTCCACACGTCTCAGGTCGGCATTCGCACGCTGCGCCTGGGCGGCCGCGTTGGCGACGGCGGCCTGGTTCTGCGCGATCGTGGCGCTGGCCGTGCCGCGGCTCTGCGCGAAGTTCGCGAGGGCCGCGCGCGTCGTCGCCAGTTGCGCCTTCGCCTGGTCGAGTCTCTGCTGGTAGATGCGGTCGTCGATGCGCATCAGGAGCTGGCCCTGATGGACCATCTGGTAATCCTGCACGTCGACTTCGACGACGTAGCCGGACAGCTGCGGGCTGATGATCGTCACCTGCCCGCGCACGAGGGCATTCTCGGTCGACTGCATGGCGCTGTGGAACGGCGGCAGGTTCCAGGCGTACAGCACGATCAGGACGCCGATCAGCGCGATGAGGGCGAACAGCAGGCCGCTCACGATGACGTGGCGATTCGATTTTTGTTGTGTCGTTGTGGATTCCGGCATGGTGAAGGCTCGGTTCAGGTTGGGACGGCCGGCGCCGGCTCGGGCGGGCGCGGCGCCGTGCGGCGGTCGCCGGACGGCACGGCGATCGGCGAATCGGTCGGATCGGGCGGCGCCGGGACCGGCACCGGCGCCGGCGGTGGCGGCGCTACGTATTTCAGCCACAGCGAGCGGCCGAAGATCCATGCGGCCAGCAGGGTCGCGATGATGGCGATCAGCAGGAACACGTCGTTGTAGGCGAGGATGTTCGCTTCGCGGGCGGCCGTCTGCGTCAGCACGGAAATGCCCTGGCGCGTGCGCGCGGACGGATCCGCGAGCTGGCGCGCATACGCGGCCCCGTACTGCTGGATGCGCGCGGCGACGAGCGGATCGAGCGAACTCAGTTGCTCGGCCAGCACGGACGAGTGGTATTTTTCGCGCATCACCTGGAACGTGCCCAGCAACGACGAGCCGATCAGGCCGCCCAGGTTCTGCGTCAGGCCGAACAGGACGGAAAAGCTGATCAGGTTGGCAGGATTCGCGATCACGGACCCGAGCAGGGTCAGCAGCAGCGGCCCGAGGAACATCACGCCGCCGAACGCCAGCAGGCCCTGGCTCACGTACATCTGGGCGGGCCGCGTGGCATTGGTCGCGTTCGAATCGATCCACGCGCCCAGCGCCATGATCAGCAATGCCACCACCTGCGGCGCCATCAGGTGCGGCGGTCGGGTGACCAGCACGGAGACGACGATACCGAGGACGGTCGCGAGCAGGATGACAATGAACAGTGTCTGCATCTCGTCGTTGTTCAGGCCCACGAGGCGCAGGAAGCCGACGGCGCCCACGCTCTGCTCCGACAGCACGACGCGCACGAGCATCAGCGCGATGGACAGACGCAGGATCATCCCGTTGGTCAGCCAGCGGATGTTCAGCAGCGGGTTGTCGCGGTTGTGCTCGACGCAGATCGCGGCCAGCAGCAGCACGACGGACGCGGCCAGCGCGACGCCCACCCATGCATTCTCCGTCCACCACAGCACGCGGCCGAACGTGAGCGCCGCGCACAGCAGCGCCATGCCGGGCGCGAACAGCGAGAACGTGAGGAAATCCGTGGGCCGGAACGCCTTGAAGCGGTCGCCCGGCGGCAGTTTCAGCCACAGCACGGCCGCCAGCGTGACGAGCGTGAGCCCGAGCTCGAACAGGTACAGCCCGCGCCATTCCGCGATCTGCAAAAGGCTCCGGGAAAAGATGTAGGCGATCGGCTGCGCGAGCTGCGCGATGCCGGTCGAGATCACGATGCCCCGCGGCCGCCATTCCCTTTTAAACGCCTGCAGGCTGTAGTACAGGCCCAGCGTCGACAGGGCCGCACCCGCCATGCCGTGGGCGGCGCGCACGGCGATCGCGGAGCCCAGGTCGTTGACGAACAGGTGCGCGAACGTGATCAGGGCATACAGCACGAGGAAGAACTCGGTGAACGCGCGCAGGCCGAATTGCTGGCGGAATTTCACCAGCAACAGGTTCATCGACACATTGGTCATCACATAGGCCGTCGGCAGCCAGTTGACCTCGGCCGCGAAGACGCCTAGTGTGCCCTGCAGGTTGACGAGGTTGACGGTGACGAGCGCATTGCCCAGGCCGCCCGTGATGGTCACGAGCGTGCCGATCAGGAAATAGGCGATGCGGCGCGGCGTCGAGTGCTTGGGGAAGGATGGGCCGCCCGGCAACGTGGGACGCTCGTCCGGGTCCCACTGGCGCGGCGCGTAATCGGCGTCGCTCATGGGCTCTCCAGCAGCCGCTGCAGGTCTTCCAGCACGGCGGCGGCCGCGGCCATGGCGTCGGCGTCCAGCCGCGCGACGGTCAGGCGGCGCAGCGCGGCCGCTTCCGCATGCACGTGGCCCATGACCGTCTCGCCCTGCGGCGTGAGGGCGATGCGCTTGACGCGGCGGTCGCCCGGTTCCGAATCGCGCCGCACGAGGCCGCCCGCGACGAGGCGGTCGAGGGTCGTCACGAGCGTGGCGCCATCGACGCCGAGCCGGCGCGCCAGTTCCCGCTGCGACGGCGGTTCCGGGCTGCTTGCCACGGCCGTCAGCGCATTCCACCCGGCCATCGTCAGTCCGTGCGCCTTCAGGTGGCGTTCGAACGCGAGACGCCAGGCGCGCGCACTGCCTTGCAGGGCTTGAAGGAAACGGTCGTCGGTATTCATGTCAGTTAAACATGGGTATCCCAATCGTTGGCCATGCAGATTATCGGCCTGTTATGGCAAATGTGGCCACACGCGAAGATTTAGTTCGAGATTTGGTTAATTGGACATTGCTCTGAGAAATCACCGTGCTTAGAATCAATTCATTCCACGAGGCAATCAGTATTCGTGGAAAACGAGCAAACCCGGTGTCGTTCCAGAGTCCTCCATGCTTAAAGTCCGCCCTTCCGTTCGCAAACTGACTGCCGCCTTCATCGCTTCCCTGGCCCTGCTGCCGGGTCTCGCCATCGAACAGGAGCTGCAGCTCGACTACCGGATCAACGAGCACATCGTCCTGATCCCGGCCGGCCAGAACCACCAGGCCCGCCTCGAGACGACCGTGTTCCAGCCGAACGGCCCGGGCCCATTCCCGCTCATCATCATCAACCACGGCAAGGATCCGGGTCACCCGAACCTGCAGCCGCGCGACCGCTTCTACCACATGGCCCACGCCTTCGTGGAACGGGGCTATGCCGTGATGGTGCCGATGCGCCAGGGCTTCGCCAACTCGACGGGTTATTACCGCGACCACGGCTGCGACATGACGGCCAACGGCTACACCCAGGCCGAGGACATCAAGGACACCCTCGAATACGCGCGGGCGCAGAAATGGGTCGATACGGACCACGTCGTCGTCGCCGGCCAGTCGTATGGCGGCCTCGCGACGATGGCGCTCGGCACCGAGGACCTGCCGGGCGTGCGCGGCCTGATCAACTTCGCGGGCGGCCTGCGCGACGACAGCAACGGCTGCGGCTGGCGCTCCGCCCTCGTCTCGGCCTTCGCCGAATACGGCTCGCAGAACAAGGTGCCGAGCCTGTGGATGTATGGCCAGAACGATTCGCTGTTCTCGCCGGAACTCGTGGCGCGCATGCACGACGCGTTCGAACAGGCCGGCGGCCGCGCCCAGCTTGTCGAGTACGCCGCGTTCAAGCGAGATTCGCATGGAATGCTGGCCAGCCGCGACGGCCAAAAGGTATGGCTGGCCGACACGATGAATTTCCTGCAGCAGATCGGCATGCCGACCAGGGTCGTGTTCAAGGTGCCGGAACCGCCGCAGCCGCAGGCGACGAACTTCGCCGCCATCGAGGACGCCGATGCCGTGCCGTTCCTGTCCGAGAACGGCAAGCGCGCCTACCGCGAATATCTGACCAAGATGACGCCGCGCGCGTTCGCGGTGTCGCCCAGCGGCGCCTGGTGCTGGGCCGAGGAAGGCGAGGATCCGGAAGCCCGCGCCCTGGCCACCTGCTCGGCCAAGAGCGACAAGCCGTGCCGCCTGTACTCGGTGGACGAGCACGTCGTGTGGAACCCGGACCTGGCCGAGAAGGCTGCGGTCACCGCCTCGAACACGACGGCGCCCGCTGCGCCGGGCAATGGCGCAGTGGGCAATGCGGTGGGCATGACGGCGGCGAACTGATCGTCTCGTTTTTTCGCTCCGCACAATGACCGGCGCGCCATGTGCGCCGGTATAGTGCGCACAAGCCACACCGACACCATTTTGTTGCATTGCAGCAGCCGTTTCGTCGTCCCGGTCGAGGCAGCGCAAACTCCGCGCCGCATATCAAACCGACAATGGGCTCGCCACGTCAATGGAGAGTCACATGTTGCGACTGACGAAGTCCTGCGCCTGCGCGCTGCTGGCGCTTGCCGCATTACTCGGCACGCCTGCCCGCGCGGCCAATAACGATCCCGTCGTGCTCGTGCACGGCGTCCTCGGCTTCGGGCCGGAATCGCATCCGCTCGGCAGCTTCCTGTACTGGGGCGGCTACGGCAACATCGCCGCGCACCTCACCGTCTACCACGGCCCGCACACCGTCTTCACGGCCCAGGTGGGCGCGATCGCATCGAACTGGGACCGCGCCGCCGAGCTGTATGCCCAGATCAAGGGCGGCTGCGTCGACTACGGCGCCCACCACGTGGCGCGCTACGGCTATCCCGGCCAGCCGCAGAAGCCGGCGGGTAAATGCTGGGCCGCGGACCCGGCCAACAATCCGGACAACTACCCGCTCGCGTTCTACCCGCAATGGGATGCCGCGCACCCGGTCCACATGATCGGCCACAGCCAGGGCGGCACGACGATCCGCGCCCTGATCCAGTTGCTGGAACACGGCTCGCCGGACGGCGACGAAGGTGGCGGCGAACTCTATAAAGGCGGCAAGGTCGGCTGGATCAGGAGCGTCGTGACGATCTCCGCGCCGCACGACGGCACCACCTTGCGCGACGCCGTGCTGGACGTCCTGCCGAACCTGCGCAGCCCGTTGCGCGACATCCTCGACAACGAACTGGCCCACTGGGAACTGGCGCCGGACGGCGCGCGCGAATTCAACCGCTGGGCGCTGACGTCGCCAACGGTCTATTACTTTTCCCTGGGAACGCTGGCGACGGAAGCCGGCGCCTGGTGCTGCAACGGCACGGACCGCGTGCTCGCGCCCGTGCAGAACGTCCAGTTCCAGTATCCGCGCGCGGACATGATCCCGTACTTCAAGCTGTTCGCCGGCGAGTGGATCGTCGGCTCGCTGGCCCAGCCGGGCATGGGCTCGTACACGCAGAACGCGCCGGGCCGGGTACGCATCGACAACGCGTGGTTTCCGAACGATGGCGTCGTCAACACGGTGAGCATGCGCGCACCCGGCGGGCATCCGGTGCGCGACTACGATGGCAAGGCGATGAAAGGGACGTGGAATTTCCTCGGCAATTACCGGGGCTACGACCATTTCGACATCCTGAACTGGCCGAACAACGGGCCGTCGGCCGATCCGGTCTACGAGCGGATCAGCGACATCATCTTCGGCTTGTGAAGCCTTACGCGGCCGACCGTAACGTCCGCGCGAGGTCCGACAGGCGATACGGCTTGTTGACGAACGCGAAGTCGTTGAGGTCGACGCCATGCCGCTGCTTGAGGGCCGGCAGCGGGTAACCCGACGCCAGCATGATCTTGGTGGCCGGATAATGCTCGCGGGTGTAGCTGGCCAGCTCGATACCGTTCATCCCGTTCGGCATCACGACGTCGGTGAACAGGATGTCGATGTCGCGCCGCTCCATCACGTCGATCGCTTCCTGTCCGCTCGCCGCCGTGACCACCTCGTAGCCCATGCTCGTGAACAGCGACGCGGCCACGTCCATCAGGTCGGGCTCGTCCTCGACGATCAGGACGCGCTCCGTGTGCTCGGCCTGTGCCTCCTCGACGGGGCTGACGGCGGCCGGCAGGTAGATCGCCACGGTCGAGCCCTCGCCCGGCTTGCTGTCGATGGCGACTTCGCCGCCCGACTGCTTGATGAAGCCATAGACCTGGGACAGGCCCAGGCCCGTGCCCTTGCCCACTTCCTTCGTCGTGAAGAACGGCTCGAAGGCGCGCGCCACCACCTCCGGCGGCATGCCGGTGCCCGTGTCGCTCACCGTCACGCGCACGTAGTCGCCGGGCGCCAGGCCGGCCGGGTGCTGGCCGTCCGCCACGACATTGGCCGTCGCGATGACGAGTCGGCCGCCCTCGGGCATCGCGTCGCGCGCATTGACGACGAGGTTCAGCAGCGCCGACTCGAAGCGCGCGCTGTCGATCAGGGCATTGTGCGCCTTGCGGTCGAGGTCGATCACGAAGTCGATGCTGGGATTGCCGGCGCGGCGCAGCACCGACTCGAAGCCGCGGATGATGGCATTGAGGTTGCGCGTTTCCGCCTGCAGCGGCTGCTGGCGCGCGAACGCGAGCAGTTGCTGGGTCAGGCGCGCGCCGCGGTCGATCGCGCGGCGCATCGATTCCAGCGTACGCGCATCACCCTCGCCGCGCTGCATGTTCAGCACTTCGAGGCCGCTGGACAGCACGGACAGCAGGTTGTTGAAGTCGTGCGCGACGCCGCCCGTCAACTGGCCGATCGATTCCATCTTCTGCGCCTGGTACAGCGCGATATTCGCCTTTTCCAGCGCCTCGTCCGCCTTCTTCTTTTCCGTCAGGTCGCGCGTGATCTTCGCGAAGCCGAGCAGCTCGCCGTGGTCGCCGTGGATGGCGTCGATGACGGCATGGGCCCAGAAGCGCGAGCCGTCCTTGCGCACGCGCCAGCCTTCGGATTCGTAGCGGCCCGCCGCCGCGGCCGTGTCGAGCGCGCGCTTCGGGATGCCCGCCGCCTGGTCTTCCGGCGTATAAAAGCGCGACAGATGGCTGCCGATGATCTCGGCCTGGCTGTAGCCCTTGATGCGCTCGGCGCCGGGATTCCAGTTCGTGACGGTGCCTTCCGGCGACAGCATATACAGCGCGTAGTCGGTGACGCCGTTCACGAGCAGGCGGAAGCGCTGCTCGCTTTCGCGCAGCGCATCCTCGGTGCGCTTGCGCTCGGTGACGTCGCGCGTGACCTTCGCGAAGCCGAGCAGCACGCCCTCCTCGTTGTAGATCGGATCGATCACCACGTGGGCCCAGAAGCGCGACCCGTCCTTGCGCACGCGCCAGCCCTCGGCCTCGTACTTGCCCTCCGCCAGCGCAATCGACAGCGCGCGCGCGGGCTTGCCCGCTTCGCGGTCTTCCGGCGTGTAGAAGCGCGAGAAGTGCTCGCCCAGGATCTCCTGCGCGACATAGCCCTTGAACCGGTTGGCGCCGGCATTCCAGCTGCTGACGTAGCCGTTCGGATCGAGCATGTAGATGGCGTAGTCGCTGATTCCGGAGATCAGGTACTGGTAACGCCGCTCGTCGGGCCAGGATTGCGTGGGAGACAGATCGTTCATTTACTGCGGCTAAAAGGGCTCGAAAAGGGTTCCAAACCGGCCCATCATACACCGCAGGAAAAAGCCTTGCGCGCGGTGTCGGTAACGAATTTCACATTGCCAATTTTCGGGTTTTGGATCGTCAAAGAACATGCATTCTCAATGCATCCTCACCAAAAATCATCGGAATTGATGAGTGTGTTTACGCCGTAAATTTGTTGCGGAACCACGCCGCCGTAGCATTATCAGCAGGAAAAAACGCCTCCAGCCGCAACTCGTGCACGGTCACATCGTGCGGCGTGCCGAGCGTCGTGATTGTCGTAAACAGGTTCAGTTCGACGCCCTCGTGCGCGATCGTCAGCGGCAGGAACGGCAGCGCGCGCCGGTCGAGGTTCGGCACGTGGCCGTCGGATAGGGCCGCCATCCCGGGCAGCGCGGACAGCTCGGCCAGCAGCCTGGTGGCCTCGCTGCCCGGTCCGTCCGCCATCGCCTCCCGCTGGATCCACAACAGGCTGTCCGCGCACACGGCCTCCCAGTTGACGAGACGCGGCCGCAGCCCGTTCGGGTCGAGCATCAGGCGCAACACGTTGATGGAACCGTCGCGCGGGATGGCCGCACCGGGAGGCAGGCCAAGCAGCCACTTCATGAAGCCGGCCGCGGGCTCGTTGAACATCACGAGATTCCACAGCCGGTCCACGACGAGGGCGGGAAACGGCGCCTGCTGGCGCAGCATGAAGTCGAGCGCCTGCATCACGGACGACAGTTCCGGGTCCGACAGGTTGCGCTCCTGGTAGGCGGGCGCGAAGCCGGCCGCGAGCAGCATCGCATTCCTCTGGCGGAGCGGCACGTCGAGCACGATGCCGAGTTTCAGGATCAGGTCGCGGCTCGGCTGCGCCCGTCCGCTTTCGAGGAAACTCAGGTGGCGCTGCGACACGCCGCCATCCACGGCAAGGCGCAGCTGGCTGTAGCCGCGCCGCGTGCGCCAGTAGCGCAGCGCCGAGCCGAAATCGCTGAAATAGCCGTCGCTGCGCGCTTCCTCCGCGTGTCCGTCCTGCATCGCGATCCCCTCTTGATGTAAAGGCATCAATTTAGACCTCCGCGCGGATGAACTCAAGCAACTCGCCATTGACCTGCTCCACGTGCGTGAGGAACATGCCGTGCGCGGCGTCTTCGTAGACGACGAGGCGGCAGTCCGGCACGAGGGCCGCGGTACGGCGCGCCGTCAACTCCAGCGGGGCGGAGACGTCGAGCGCACCCGCGATCAAGAGCACCGGCACGTCGACGGCTTCCAGCTCCGCCACCATGTCCGACTCTTCCACGCAGAGGTGGCAGTCGTGCAGGGCCTGCAGCGAACATTGCAGGGCCATCTGCGCGAGCCAGTCGCGCATGCGCGGCCCGGCGCCGGGCACGAACGGTTCGACGTTCTCCTCGATCCAGCGCGGGAAGTCGTGCAGCAGCTGCGTGCTGCGGAACTGTGCGAGCAGCGCCGGGTCGATGCCGTGCGGATTCGACGCGGACAGCGTGATACCCGGCGTCATCGGCCCGAGCAGCGCGACCTGCGTCACCCGCGCGCCGCCGTGGCGCGTGAGGTAGCGGACGATCTCGTTGCAGCCCATCGAGTGCCCGACCAGCACGACGTCGCGCAGGTCGAGGGCCTCGATGACGGCCGCGATGTCGTCGGCCAGCGTGTCGAGGTCGTAGCCGCCGCCCGGGTCGGACGAGCGGCCATGGCCGCGCCGGTCGAAGGCGATGCAGCGCAGGCCCTGGCGGCACAACGCCATCATCTGGTAGCCCCAGGAATCGGAGCACATCGACCAGCCGGCCACGAACAGCACGGGGCGGCCGCGGCCCCAGTCGCGGTAGTACAGGTTGACGTCGCCGGCGATGATGGTGTTCGGGGCCCCCGTGTAGGCGCGGCCGGGGCGGGGATTGCGGAGCGTGGTCATGGTCGTCTCCTCAGGCGGCATCCAGGAAACCGATGACGCGCACGAGGCGCCCGTCCGCATCGACGGTGGCGACGTCCGTGCCGATGGCGAGCGGCGCTGCATCCGCCGGGGCACCGCCAGGCGCCAGCGACCAGGAAAAACGCACGACGTCGTTGTGGGCGTCCGGCGTGCCGTGCAGCGCGAAGCGGCAGCCGGGGAATTGCTGCTGGGCGGCGCCGATCATCGCATCGATGCCGTCCACGCCGCGGCCGCGCATGATCGGGTCGAGGTAGCTGGCGTCCGGTGCGAACACGTTCGCGACGTGCGCGCGGCGTGCGGCCGGGTCGCGTTCGTTCCAGGCGGCGAGGTAGCGGTCGGCGATGTGGGCAGCTTGGTTCATGATGGTCTCCTTCGGTGGTTGACGATGGAGCCAGTGTGCCGGGCGGCGCGCGGCGCGGCGATTACCTCCCAGGTAATGATGGTTGTCGGCGAATTTCCCATTTCCACGACAATAACCACGTCGATATACCCGCGCAATTCGCCGGATTCGCGCGCCTCGATGAGGTATCGTTGCATGAATGCCGAATTGACATTCAGCTTTTCATTGTAAAATGCTGCACTTGCAACCCGACGTTTCAGACGCTGTTTACCACCCATGACCCAGGCCGCCATCGTACCCGTCCTCGACCTGTCGACCTGCGACAAGGAACCGATCCGCACGCCCGGCAGCATCCAGCCGCACGGGTTCCTGCTCACGCTCGCGCCCAACCTCGCGGTGCTGCAGGCCAGCGCCAACCTGGGCGACTGGACCGGCACCGCGGCGGCGGGCATCATCGGGCATCCGCTGGCGGACGTGATCGGCGCCGCTGCGGCGCAGCGTATCGCGTCCGAACTGGCGGCCGACCTGGGCCCGCGTCCGTACTACGTGGGCACGATCACGACGGCCAACGGCAAACACTTCGACGTGCTGGCCCACAAATGGGACGGCGTCGTCATCGCGGAGTTCGAAGCGGTCGACCGCGCGGAAGCGGCGGATTTCCGCCACCTGTACCCGCTGATCGGCGACTTCCTGCTGAAAGTGAACGACGCGAGCAGCATCGAATCGCTGGCCAGCCTGGCGTGCCAGCACATCCGCTCCGTGACGGGCTTCGGGCGCGTACTCGCCTATCAGTTCGACGTGGACGGCCACGGCCACGTGATGGCGGAAGCGCGCGACGAACGCTACCACTCGTACATGGGGCAGCATTTCCCGGCGTCCGACATCCCCGTGCAGGCGCGCGAGCTGTACAAGCTGTCGCGCATCCGCCTGATCCAGGACGCGACCTACACGCCCGCGCCGCTCGTGCCGGCGCTGAATCCCGTCACGGGCCGGCCGAACGACCTGTCGTTCGCGGCGCTGCGCAGCGTCTCGCCGGTGCACCTGCAATACATGCGCAACATGAACACGCTGGCGTCGATGTCCGTGTCGCTGATAGTCAAGGGCAAGCTGTGGGGCCTGATCTCGTGCCACAACGAGGGATCGATCCCCGTCGCCTTCGAAAAGCGCACCGCGTGCGAGCAGCTGGGCCAGATCCTCGCGCTGTGCATCGAGTCGCGCGAGGACGCGGCCGACCTGCAGTTCCGCCTCGAGGTGCGGCGCACGATGGTGTCGATGCTGGCCGGCCTCACGCAGGGCAGCGACTTCATCGAAAACCTGGTCAACGTGTTCCCGGACCTGCTGCGCTTCGCGCGCGCGTCGGGCGCCGCGATCATGGTCGACGACCGCGTCCTGACGTATGGCGACACGCCGGACGAAGACGACATCCGCGCCCTCGTCGACTGGCTCACCCTGCACGACCACGGCGACGTGTTCCACACCGATAAACTGTCCGCACAGTACCCGCCGGCGGCGCGCAACATGCGCAACGCCAGCGGCCTGCTCGCGATGCCGATCTCGCGCATCCACAAGCACTACCTGCTGTGGTTCCGCCCCGAGTGGGTGCACACGATCGAGTGGGCCGGCAATCCGCACGCGAAGGCGCCTGCGCCGGGCGCGCCGACCCAGCTGTCGCCGCGCACGAGTTTCGATGCGTGGCGCGAGACGATCCACGGCACGAGCCAGCCGTGGCACCAGGGCGAGATCGAGATGGCGCTGGAATTCCGCACCGCCCTCCTCGGCATCGCGCTCGAACGCGCCGAGCAGATGGCGGAACTGGCCGAGGAACTGGGCCGCGCCAACAAGGAACTGGAAGCGTTCTCGTACTCCGTGTCGCACGACCTGCGCGCGCCGCTGCGCCACATTGTCGGCTTTGCCGACCTGCTGCTCGAATCGGCCGGCAGCGAGGACGCCCAGCAGCGCCAGCGCTTCCTCAAGAACATCAAGGAAGCCGCGCGCCTGGCCGGCAAGCTCGTCGACGACCTGCTGTCGTTCTCGCAGATGGGCCGCGCCTCGCTGCGCCCGACGACGGTCGACATGAACGATCTCGTCGCGTCCTGCCTCGACAAGCTGGCGCTGGAAGCGCGCGGCCGCAACATCGAGTGGGACATCGGCACGCTGCCGGAAGTCTGGGCCGACCCGGCGTTCCTGCACCTGGCCCTGTTCAACCTGCTGTCCAACGCCGTCAAGTTCACGGGCCAGCGTGATCCGGCCGTGATCCGCGTGTTTGCCGAGGACCATCCGCACGAGACGGTCTTCCATGTGGCGGACAACGGCGCCGGCTTCAACATGGAATACGTGCACAAGCTGTTCGGCGTGTTCCAGCGCCTGCACCGGATGGAAGATTTCCAGGGGACCGGCATCGGCCTCGCGAACGTGCGCCGCATCGTCGAGCGCCACAACGGCCGCGTCTGGGCCAATTCCGTGCAGGGCGAAGGCGCGACGTTTTCGTTCGCGCTGCCCAAGCAAGACTCACATCATTGAAAGTTTCACGAAGGTATCCATGCTCAAGCCCATCCTGCTGGTCGAAGACAACCCGAACGATCTCGAACTCACGCTGATCGCGCTGTCCAAGAGCCAGCTCGCCAACCAGGTCATCATCGTGCGCGACGGCGCCGAAGCGCTGGACTACCTGCACCGCCGCGGCGAATACGCGTCGCGCCCGGCCGGCAACCCGGCCGTCGTGCTGCTCGATCTGAAGTTGCCGAAAGTGGATGGATTGGAAGTCCTGCGCGAAGTCCGCGGCACGGACGGGCTCAAGCCCCTGCCGGTGGTGATGCTGACGTCGTCGAAGGAAGAACAGGACCTCGTGCGCAGCTACGAGCTGGGCGTGAATGCCTACGTCGTCAAGCCGGTGGATTTCACGGAATTCGTGCGCGCGATCGCCGACCTGGGTATCTTCTGGGCCGTGCTGAACGAGCCGCCGCCGGGCTCGCAGCGCTACATCAAGCCCAACAAGTAATCAGATCATGGCGCTTTGACGGCGCCGCAGCAGGTGCCGGATGCGCGCGCTGAGCGCGTCCGGGTGGTACGGCTTCTGCAACAGGTTGACCGACGCCTCCAGCTTCCCTTCGTGCGCCAGCACGCCCTCCGCATAGCCCGACGTGTATAAAATCTGCGCCTGCGGCAGGCGCGCGCGCACCGCCTCGCCCAGTTGCAGGCTGCTCACCGGCCCCGGCATGATCACGTCCGTGAACACGAGGTCGATGTGCTGGCCGCTCTGGACGATCTCCACGGCCTTCGCCGCATCCGGCGCCTCCAGCACCCTGTAGCCGAGCGCGGACAGGATGCCGCAAGTCGTGCTGCGCACGTCTTCCTCGTCCTCGACGACGAGGATCGTCTCCACGCCGCCCAGCAGGGGCGCCGTCGGCGCCTGTTCCACGTGCTGCGGTTCGGCCTCGCTGCGCGGCAGGTAGATGCGCACGCTGGTGCCCTTGCCGGGCTCGCTCTTCAGGACGATCTCGCCGCCGGACTGCTTGACGAAGCCATAGGCCATCGACAACCCGAGGCCCGTCCCCTGCCCCGTCGGCTTGGTGGTAAAGAACGGCTCGAACGCGCGCTCCAGCACTTCGGGCGTCATGCCTTTGCCCGTGTCCGCCACCTCGATCAACACATAATGGCCGCGCGGCACTTCCGTCGGCAAAAAGCTGTCCGGGCCGGCATTGGCTGCGCGGATCGTCAGCGTGCCGCCGCCCGCCATCGCATCGCGCGCATTGATCGCGAGGTTCAGCAGCACGTTGTTGAGCTGGTTCGGGTCGACGAGCGTGCTGCCCAGGCCGGCCGCGATCTCCGTCACGACACGTGCGCGCGGACCGAGCACGCGGCGCATCATGTCGTCCATCTCGCGCAGCAAATGGCCCGGATTGATCACGACGGCCTGCAGCGGTTGCCGGCGCGCGAACGCGAGCAGGTGCGACGACAGCTTGGCCCCACGCTCCACGCCGGCCAGCGCCATGTCGACGCGCGCCTTGCCGGCATCGTTCAAATTGCCCACCAGTTTCAGCAGTTGCAAATTGCCGCCGATGATCTGCAGCACATTGTTGAAATCGTGCGCGACGCCGCCCGTCAGCTGGCCGATCGCTTCCATTTTCTGCGCCTGGTGCAGCGCCGACTGGCTGGCCGCCAATTGCTCCTGGCTGTGCCGCAGCGACACGAACGCGGCATCGCGCTGGCGCCGCGCGATGCAGGCATCGCTGTGGTAGCGCACGCGCGCAACGAGTTCGCGCGGATCGGGCCATTTCACCAGATAATCGTTGGCGCCCATGGCGAACGCTTTCGCCTTAATCTCAGGATCTTCTTCGGACGACAACAGGACGACGGGAATGTGCTCGGTGTCCTTGTCCGCGCGCAGGCGGCGGGTGACTTCGAATCCGTCGATTTCCGGCATGCGCAGGTCGACGAGCACGACCGTCGCATTGATTTCCTTCGCCAGCTCGACCGCCATGCCGGGGTCGCGCGCATAGCGCAGCGCATACGACGCGCACCCTTTCATGCCGTGAGAAATGATGTCCTCGGCAAAGGGTTCGTCGTCGATCAGGAGAACCGAGCAGGCGTTCGAGTCTTCTTGGTTCATTGCAACTGCAGGGATAGCGGCATTGAAAAAGGAACCAGAATTGCAAAAAAGTAAGATCCGATTTTAACACCAAGCACGACGGTGGTGACGTTCGATTCAA
This sequence comes from Telluria mixta, assembly GCF_029223865.1. Classification (NCBI taxonomy): domain Bacteria; kingdom Pseudomonadati; phylum Pseudomonadota; class Betaproteobacteria; order Burkholderiales; family Oxalobacteraceae; genus Telluria; species Telluria mixta. The sequence continues at coordinate 3,987,867 of NZ_CP119520.1, read as the reverse complement.
TCGTGCGGCATAAGCGATGCCATCCTGATAACGGCAAATTGGCACTCAGCGGTTCTTCTTTTTATTCGATGTAAACGTCCGCGCATAAAACGCCGGCGGCTTCTTCGCCACCCAGTCGATGAACGCCCGGATCGCGTCATCACCCTGCAGCGCGTCCCACGTGTGATACGCATGCAGCAACTCGCGTTCGGAAAACGTCGCGTGGATCTTGCGGTGGCAGATCTTGTGGATGGGGAACTGTTCCCTGCCCTTCAGCGACTTGGGAATCAGGTGATGCCGGTCGATGTTGACCGTGCCGAGCGGCCGGCCGCACAGCGGACACGGGCTGTCCGCCGCGGCAGGCTGGGCAGGAAAATCGAAGTCGGGAATGCGGGAACGGCGCGCCATGTTTCGTATATCGGGGTGGCCGTGCCCGTTTAAAGTATGATCAGCCTCGCACGCGCGCCGCGATGGCGTCGCCCACTTCGACCGTCGTCGCCGTGCCGCCCAGGTCGCCCGTGCGCGGTCCGTTCTTGAGCACGTCCTCGATCGCGGCCACGATGGCGTCGTGCGCCTCGCCGCAGCGCGGGTCCGCGTCGGGACCGTCCGCGAGGAATGCCAGCATCATCGCGCCCGACCAGATCATGGCGATGGGGTTGGCGATGCCCTTGCCCGCGATGTCCGGCGCGGAACCGTGCACCGGCTCGAACAGCGACGGGAACGTGCGATCCGGATTCAGGTTGCCAGAGGGCGCCAGGCCGATCGTGCCCGTGCAGGCCGGGCCGAGGTCGGACAGGATGTCGCCGAACAGGTTCGACGCGACGACCACGTCGAAGCGGTCGGGCTGCAGCACGAAGCGGGCCGTCAGGATGTCGATGTGCTGCTTGTCGACGGTGACGTCCGGATAGTCGGCGTGGATGGCGTCCGCGCGGCCGTCCCACCACGGCATGCTGATGGCGATGCCGTTCGATTTGGTCGCGACCGTCAGGTGCCGGCGGCGGCGCGCGTTGGCCAGTTCGAAGGCGTAGCGCAGCACGCGGTCGGTGCCGTGGCGCGTGAACACGGATTCCTGGATCACCATCTCGCGCTCGGTGCCCGGGAACATCACGCCGCCCAGGTTCGTGTACTCGCCCTCGGTGTTTTCGCGCACGACGAAGAAGTCGATGTCGCCCGGCTTGCGGCCGGCCAGCGGGCACGGCACGCCCTCGAACAGCCGCACGGGACGCAGGTTGATGTACTGGTCGAATTCACGGCGGAACTTGAGCAGCGAGCCCCACAGCGAGATGTGGTCCGGCACCAGCGCGGGCCAGCCGACGGCGCCGAAATAGATGGCATCCATGCCGGACAATTGCTCTTTCCAGTCGGGCGGCATCATCTCGCCGTGCTGGATGTACCAGTCGCAGCTGGCCCACGGAAAATGCTTGAACTCCAGCTGGAGGCCGAAACGCTCGGCCGCGGCCGCCAATACCTTGAGGCCTTCCGGCAGGACTTCCTTGCCGATGCCGTCGCCGGCAATCGCCGCGATCTTGAAACGTCGTGTCATCTGATTTCTTTCTTGAATGGTGAAGCTCATACCGCCGGCGCCGCAACGACGAGGCGCGAAAAACTGGCCACGCTGGCCGCGAACGAGAACGCGGCGGCGATGCCGAGCGCGAACCACGGCCCGCGCACGTGGGAAATGGTAAGGCAGAACGCCACCAGGGCGGCGCCCGTCGCCTGCCCCGTCAGGCGCGCGGTGGCGACCATGCCGCTCGCGCTGCCGGCACGCGAGGCCGGCGCGCTGCCCATGATCGCCTTGACGTTCGGCGCCTGGAAAAAGCCGAAGCCGATGCCGCACACGGCCATGCGCCAGCCGATGTCGAGGGCGGACGGCGACGCCGGCAGGCTCATCATCGTGACGAGGCCGGCCGCGAGGATCAACAGGCCGATACCGCCCAGCAGGCCCGGAGAATAGCGGTCGCTCAATCGTCCGGCCACGGGCGCCATCACGCCGACCAGCACGGGCCAGGGCGTCATCAGGAAGCCCGTCTCGACGGGCGAACGGCCGAGCGTCGTTTCGAAAAAGAACGGCAGCGCGACGAACGCGAGCGCCTGCGCCGCGAAGGTGCAGATGGCGGTGATGGTCGACAACGCGAACAGGGGACGACGGAACAGGTCCACGGGCAACAACGGCGCAGGATGGCCTCGTTCGCGGCGCAGCAGCAGTGCGAAGAACACCAGTGCGATCACGGCTTCCGGCAACAGCGTCCGCATGTCCGCGCGGTGCGCGGCATCGCCCAGCACCAGCACGGCCATCGAAAACGCGACGACGTTATAAAAGCCGGCGAGCCCGTCGACGCGGTGGCTGGCGCGGCGCGTCTCCGGGAGCACCTTGCGCGCCATGAAGAACGCGACGATGCCGGGTATCACGTTGATGCCGAACAGCCACTCCCACGACGAGAATTTAAGGATGATGGAGGCAAGGCTCGGCCCGAGCCCGAAGCCGACCGCGACCACGAGGGCGTTGGTGCCGAAGCCGCGTCCCTGCAGCTGCGCCGGATACGTGGCGCGCAGCAGCGCCGTGTTGACGCCCATGATGGCGCTGGCGCCGAGTCCCTGGAACAGGCGCGCGACGATCAGCACGGGCAGCGACCACGCGAGCGCGCATGCGAGCGAGGCCACCGTGAACAGGGCCATGCCGGCCACGTAGACGCGGCGGTAGCCGATGGTCTCGCCCAGCGCCGCGATCGGCAGCAACGTGGCGACCATGGCGAGCTGGTAGGCATTCACGATCCACACCGAGTCGGCCGGCGTGGCGTGCAATTGCTGCGCCATCGCGGGCAGCGCGGTGTTGGCGATGGCGGTATCGAGGGACGACATGCCAACGCCCAGCGCGAGGGCGAGGATGGCCCAGGCACGCGGCCCCGGCGGCAAACCGTCCTGTTCGAGAGATGTTGTATTGACTGTTGCTTGCATGCTCGATCCTGACGGCAAAGGATCGATTGTAGGCCGGTTGGCCGAAGCTTGCAGCGACCCGGCCTCAGCAGCCGCTCGGTTTCACTCGTTCCACTTCGAGCCCGAACAGCGGCCGCAGCCGCGTGCCGAAGACGTTGCCGGCGAACGCGGCCACGAGCCACAGCCAGCCGTGCAGGCTGCCCGACACGATGCCGCTGAAGTAGGCGCCGATGTTGCAGCCGTACGCCAGACGCGCGCCATAGCCGAGCATCAGCCCGCCGGCGACGGCCGCGAGGAGCGAGCGCAGCGGCACGCGCCACACGGGCGCATACCGGCCAGCCAGCGCCGCCGCCAGCATCGCGCCCAGCACGATGCCGATGTCCATCACCGACGTCACGTCGTGCGACACGGGCGCGGCCAGCGCGGCGGCGTTCGCCTTCGTCGACCAGTAGGTCCAGCTCGCCGTATCGATGCCGATCGCCTGCGCGGCCTTGGCGCCCCACAGGGCGAACGCGGACGTCACGCCCCACGGCCTGCCGGACAGCGCGAGCGTCGCGAAGTTCAGCACGACGAGCGCGATGGCACCGGCCACCAGCGGCCACGGCCCGTGCAGCCATGGCGACCTGTGCGCGGGCCGCACGGTCGGGTCGACGAGGCGGCCGTGGCGGCGCTTCTCGACGACGACGGTGACGAACGCGATCAGCGCGAACACGCTCCAGTTGAGCAGCAGCGCCGGGGCCAGGCCCAGCGTCTTGACGAGCGAGACCGGTTTCAGTTGCGGCAGCGACGTCCAGAACGGCATGTGCGCGGTCGCGATGACGGAACCCGTGATGAACGCGAGCAGGGTCACGATCATGCGCGTGCTGCCGCCGCCGACCGTGTACAACGTGCCGGACGCGCAACCGCCGCCCAGCTGCATGCCGATGCCGAACATGAACGCGCCGATGATGACGGACGTGCCCGCGGGCGATACGAGGCCCGTGACGGGATTACCAAACAACGTTCCTGCAGACAGTGCTGGAAAGAACAGCGCCACGCCGACCGCGAGCATGATCATCTGCGCGCGCAGGCCGGCGCCGCGGCCGTCCGCGATGAAGACGCGCCACGCGGACATGAAGCCGAACGCGGCGTGGTACAGCGCGAGGCCGAGCAGCGCGCCGACGACGAACAGCGCGGCGTGCTTTGCCCCAACGGTCTGCGCCAGATACCAGGCGCCGAGGACGATGAGCAACAGCGCGATGCCGAGCGGTTTCGGGTTGATGTCGGCGCCGCGCGGCAGTGAAGACGTAGCGAGTGTGGACATGGGATAGGTGCCTGAAGAAACGTAATTCGTTATTGTCGCGCGTTTCCTCGTTCCACGCAGGTGTCGAGTTCGTTACTCAGGAGGCCGCCAGCGTGGTGCGCCGCATGAATTGCCGGATGGCTTCCGCATACCTCGGTCCCTGCTCGATGAGGCCATTGTGCCCGGCCGGCGCCAGCCTGACGAAATCGGCGTTCGGGGCGAGGCGGCTGATCTCGATGCCGGCTTCCGGCTTCGTCAGCTTGTCGACGTCGCCCGTGATCGCACGCACGGGGATGCGGATCGCGCCCGGCGTCGCCGTCTCATCCCAGCGCAGGACGGCGCGCAGGCCCTTGGCGATGACCGATGGCGTGTCCTTGACGTTGTAGCGCGACGCGAAGTCGAGCTGTTCGCGCGTCACGCTGCCGCTCAGCGACGTCAGCCGGTTCACGATGTGGCTCGTACCGTTCATGTAGCTCATAAAATTGCTCAGCCGGATCAGTGGCGACAGCACGATCGTGAGCAGCAGCAGCGGTTCGATGACGGGCCAGCGCAGCAGGCGCATCAGGCCGCCGCCGATGACCGTCTTCAGCGGCCACGTGTGCGTCGTGTCCATCAACACCATGCCGTTGATCTTGGTCCGCAACAGGTCGGGGTGCAGGCGCGCCAGCGTCAGCATCATCATCCCGCCGATGCTGTGGCCGACGAGGGTCACGGGCGCGTTGCCGGTCTGGGCGATGACCGTGCGCAGGTCTTCGGCGAGGCGCTCGATCGAGTAGCGGCGGTCGGCCGGCTGGCTCGACCGGCCCAGTCCCGGCAGGTCCCACAGCACCAGGCGATAGGTCTGCGCGAGTTCGCGGCGCACCGAGTACCACGCGTCGCTGTCCAGCGCCCAGCCGTGGGTCAGCACGAGGACCGGACCGTCGGCCGGGCCGTCGAATTCGATGTGGAGGCGGCTGCCGTCCGGGGCGTCCAGCATCTGGCCGGCATCGGCATGCGTCGTGGGCGGGGAGTCCGTGCCACGAGGATAAAAAGCGAGGACGATCATGCGGCCGAACAGGGACCATGCGATCGAGGCGATACCGGACCAGAGCCAGGCCACGGCGATGAGGGCGCCGGTGAACCAGCCCCAGACCATCCAGATGCCGCCGGCCAGCAGGGCCAGCGATGCGATGCTGGCGATGGTGCTCAACAAGAAAGGTAGTGGAAGAATGAACATGCGTGCTCCGAGGGGTGGAAAATCGACACCCGATCTTAGCCCGCCTACCCGAACTGCATTGTTCGCTTGCCAGCGCAAAACAAAAAGGCCGCGTCACAGACGCGGCCTTTCGAAATTCTGGCTCCCCGACCTGGACTCGAACCAGGGACCTGCGGATTAACAGTCCGTCGCTCTACCGACTGAGCTATCAGGGAAAGGAGGCCGCATTATAGCGGCTCAGTTCTGCGGCAGCAAGAGCGCATGTTGCGACGCCGTGTGGAAGTCGCGCCAGACGCGGTTGACGGCGCTGTCGGCGCTGGCCGCCACGAGGCCGCAGTACGGATACAAGGTGTCGACGGCGTGGCGCGACGCCGCCACCCACTCCTGCGCCAGCGCCTGCATCTGCGCGGCCTGCCCGTCCGCGACGGGGGCGCCGGCAACGACGTCGGCCCACGTCGCGTCGAGCAGGGCATAGAACCGGCCGCGCACGTCATCGAGTCGGGAAGAAGCACCATCCAGCACCGCGCGCACGGCCGGCACCTCGATCAGCAACTCGTTTTGCCCGCCGAACCGGTTGCGCCGGCGCGCGATGCAGGCACGGGCCAGGTCGACGAAGTGATACGCCATCCCGGCCACGTTCGCGGCCAGCGTGACGAAGGCGAACGGGAGAAATGGAAAGCGGTACAGCGGCCCCTGCTCGCGCGCGGCGTCCGGATCGATGACGAAACCGTGGTCGGCATGGATCCACGCGCCGCGGATCCGGTACGCGTGCGATGCCGTCGCGCGCAGGCCGATGCTGCGCCAGCGGGGCACGATCTCGACGATCTCCCTCGGCACCACGAACGCCTGGATGCGCGGTTGTCCGGCCGCATCGAGCAATGGATGGCCATCCGCGCGCAGGTACGCGTTGAACGTGAAATGCGTGGCCATCGGCGCGCCGCTGGCGTAGTCCCATTCGCCCTCGATGCGCCAGCCGTCGCCGTCGCGGTCCGCGTGGCCGGTCGGGGCGCCGCTGCCCGCGAGGCAGGCGCGCGGCGTGGAGAGAATGGCGCGGGCCAGGTGCGGCGGCAGGAAGCCCGCGAACCAGCCCGCGCCGGCGCACAGGGTGACGGTCCAGCCGACGCTGCCGTCCACGCGGGCGATGGCTTCTTCCAGCCGCACGACGTCCGGCAGCGGCCGCTCTTCCCCGCCGACGGCGCGCGGCGCCAGCATGCGCAGCCAGCCCCGGTGATGGATCAGGGCCTGCTGGACGGGGTGCAGCCAGCCGTCCGTGTCGGCGATGGCGGCGTAGTGGTCGATGCGGGCGGCGTCGCGCGGGGAAAGGATAGTCATGGCAGGGCGGAAACGAAAAAGGCCGCGTTGGATAACGCGGCCTTTTGAATTCTGGCTCCCCGACCTGGACTCGAACCAGGGACCTGCGGATTAACAGTCCGTCGCTCTACCGACTGAGCTATCAGGGAATTGAGGCAATATTATAGCAGGAATCCGGGAATTGCCAAATCGCGCCCGCGGCGTGCGTCCGCAAGCACTGTTTGCTATAGTCGCCGTCTTCCCGACCTGCCCCTACTGACCAATGACCATCCTCGGCACGCCCCTCTCCCCTTCCGCAACGAAAGTCATGCTGCTCGGCTCCGGCGAGCTCGGCAAGGAAGTGATCATTTCCCTGCAACGTCTCGGCGTCGAAGTGATCGCCGTCGACCGCTACCCGGACGCGCCCGGCCACCAGGTCGCGCACCGCGCGCACGTCATCGACATGACGGACGGCGCCGCCCTCGCCGCGCTGATCGAACAGGAGAAGCCGGATCTCGTCGTGCCCGAGATCGAGGCGATCGCGACCGCCAAGCTGGCGGAGCTGGAAGCGCTAGGTGCCATCACCTGCATTCCGACCGCGCGCGCCGCACAGCTGACGATGAACCGCGAAGGCATCCGCCGCCTCGCCGCCGAGGAACTGGGCCTGGCCACGTCGCCGTACCGCTTCGCATCCAGCCTCGACGAACTGAAAGCCGCCTGCGCCGAGATCGGTTTCCCGAACGTCGTCAAACCCGTGATGTCGTCGTCGGGCAAGGGCCAGTCGAAGCTGGACAGCGCCGCCGACGTCGAGAACGCGTGGCACTACGCCGCGTCCGGCGGGCGCGTGGACGCGGGCCGCGTCATCGTTGAAGGTTTCATCGACTTCGATTACGAGATCACCTTGCTGACCGTACGCGCCGTCGGTGTCGACGGTAATGTCGAGACGCGCTTCTGCGAACCGATCGGCCACAAGCAGGTGCATGGCGACTACGTGGAATCGTGGCAGCCGCAGCCGATGGCGCCGCTCGCCTTGCAGCGTGCGCAGGAGATCGCGGACAAGGTCACGGCCAACCTGGGCGGCCGTGGCGTGTTCGGCGTCGAGCTGTTCGTCAAGGGCGACATGGTGTGGTTCTCGGAAGTGAGTCCGCGCCCGCACGATACCGGCATGGTGACGATGGCGACGCAGGTGCAGAGCGAATTCGAACTGCACGCCAAGGCGATCCTCGGCCTGCCCGTGAACACGGCGCTGCGCGCGCCGGGGGCGTCCGCCGTGATCTACGGCCAGCTGGAAGAAGCGGGTATCGCGTTCGAAGGCGTGGCCGACGCGCTGCGCGTGCCGGGCAGCGACATCCGCCTGTTCGGCAAGCCGGAATCGTTCCAGCGCCGCCGCATGGGCGTGGCGCTGGCGACGGCGGACGATGTCGACACCGCGCGGGCGCGGGCGCTGGAGGCGGCGGGCAAGGTCAGGCCCGTGTCCGGCAAACGGTGATCACAGGGCGCCGCGGCGCCCTTTTTTGTGCCCAGGTCGGGTTGACAGATGCCGAACATAAAATGATAATCGTTCTCATTATCATTTGCATTACAACCATGAACCGTCATCTCATCGCCCTCCTCGTCGCATCCGTTTGCGCCAGCCTCGCCCATGCGCAGGACGAAGTCACCCAGGTCCACGTCAGCGCCACCGGCTACCGCACGACGGGCACCAAGTCCGACCTGAAGCCGCTCGAGGCGCCGATGAGCTACGAGGTCTACGACAGCGACCTGCTGGCGAAGCGCCAGGTGGACACCGTCAACGAGGCGTTGCGCTACGTCTCCGGCGTGACGCCTGAAAGCCGGCCGAACGTGACCATCTTCGACCAGTACACGATCCGCGGCTTCGAAAGCTACCGCAATTACTACGATGGCCTGCCCCTGCAGTACAACGGCCTGTGGAACCTCGTGCCGCAGGTCGACGCGTGGGCGACGGGCAGCGTCGAGGTGCTGAAAGGGCCGACGTCCGTGCTGTACGGCTCGGCGCCGCCGGGCGGCATGGTCAACCAGACGGCCAAGCAGCCGCAGTCCACGCAGGACAACGTCGTGCGTGTGCGTATCGGCAACGACAACCTGCGGGAACTGGCGCTCGACAGCACGGGGCCGCTGTCGCGGGACGTCGATTATCGCCTGCTCGCCCTCGGCCGCCAGCGCGACGGCCAGCAGGCCACGACGCGCGAAGAGCGCTACCTGCTCGCGCCGTCCGCGACGTGGCGCATCTCGCGCGATACGAAGCTGAACGTGAACGCCTACTACCAGAAGGACCCGGCGCTGGTGCCGTCCACGCCGCTGCCGGCCACGGGCACCTTGCGTCCCGCGCCGTACGGCGAACTGGACAGCGACGCGTACGCGGGCGACGTCAACTGGGCCGGCATGTCGCGCACGGTCAGGATGGCGGGCTGGAAGTTCGAGCATGCGTTCGGCAACGGCGTGATGTTCCTGCAGAACGTGCGCTGGACGAAGGCCGACGGCTTCCAGCGCAACACGTATAACTACGGCCTGCAGGCCGACGGCCGCACGCTCATCCGCTCCGCCTATTTCACGGACGAGCACCAGGACGGCTGGGTAGCCGACAACCAGCTCGCGTTCCGCACGGCCACCGGCCCCATCGCGCACCGCCTGCTGGCCGGTGTCGATTACCAGAAGATGGATTCGCACGTGCGCTACGGCGACACGCTGAGCACGGACACGCCCACCATCGACCTGGGCAACCCGGACTGGAACCTGCTGGATCCATCCAGGCTGCCGTTCGACACGTACACGGAACGGCACGACATCGACCAGTCCCAGCTCGGCTGGTACGCGCAGGACGAGGCGAAATGGGGCCCGGTGACGGTCGTCGCCGGCCTGCGCCGCGACCGCTACCGCAGCACCGACGACAACGGTGGCGCGGCCACGCGCATCGCGCAACGCCGCACGAGCGGCCGCCTGGCCGCGATCTGGAAGCTGGACAACGGCGTCGCGCCGTACGTGAATTATTCGACGTCGTTCGAGCCGACGTCGGGTGTGGATTCGCTGACAGGTAACGCGTTCAAGCCGACGACGGCGAAGCAGGTCGAAGCCGGCGTCAAATACCAGTCGCCCGACCGGCGCACGCAGCTGACGGGCGCGTGGTTCGATATCCGCAAGCAGAACGTCGTCGTCAACACGCCCACGTTCAACCGCTACACGCAGAACGGTGAGGTCCAGTCGAAGGGACAGGAAGTGTCGTGGCGCCAGATCGTCACGGGCGACCTCGACCTCACCGTCGCCCTCACCCACCTCGACATGCAGGTGACGAAGAACGAACTGGACCCGTCGCTGATCGGCAAGACGCCGGTCTGGGTCGCCGACAAACAGGCGTCGGCGTGGCTGAACTGGAGCGCCGCCGCGCGCCTGGACCTGAGCGGCGGCGTGCGCTACATCGGCCGCAGCCAGGCCGATGCCCTGAACACGGCGACCGTGCCGGGCTATGCGCTGATCGACGCGGCCGCATCGTACCGGCTGACGGACCGCACGACGCTGGGCGTCACCGTGAGCAATCTCGCCGACAAGCGCTACGTCGGCGCCTGCCACGACGCCAACAATTGCTGGATGGGCGCGCAGCGCAGCGTCGAGATGAGCCTGTCGACCCGTTTCTGAGCGATGCACTACCGTACCTGGTATGCCATCCACAAGTGGACGAGCCTCGTCTGCATGGTGTTCCTGCTGATGCTGTGCGTAACGGGGCTGCCGCTGATCTTTTCGCACGAGCTGAACCATGCGCTCGGCAACAGCGTCGAGGCGCCGGCGCTGGCCGGACGTGACGCAGCGCGGCGCGCCGACCTGGACGCCATCGTCGCCGACGCGCAGCGCCGCCGTCCGCACGACGTGCCGCAGTTCATCGTGGCCGAGGCGGACGAGCCGGACCTCGTCAACGTGCGCATGGCCGCGCGCGTCGACGACCCGGGCCTCACCGCGTACTACACGTACGATGCGCGCACAGGCGCCTTCCTGAGCGACTATCCGCTCGACAGCGGCTTCATGACCGTGATGCTGCGCCTGCATACGGACATGTACTCGGGCCTGCCCGGCACGTTGCTGCTCGGATTCATGGGCATGCTGCTGGCGGCGTCGATCGTGTCCGGGGTCGTCGTCTACGGCCCGCACATGCGCAAGCTGAAGTTCGGCACCGTGCGGCACGCCCGCGCGGGCCGCATATCCTGGCTGGACCGGCACAACGTGCTGGGCATGGCGACGCTCGCGTGGCTGTTCGTCGTCGGCCTGACAGGCACCGTCAATGCGCTGAACCGGCCCATCTTCGCGCAATGGCAGGCGACGGAACTGGCGGCGCTGGCGGCCCCGTACGCGCACCTGCCGCCCGTGACAGCCACGCCGTCGGCCGCCGCCGCCGTGAACGCCGCAAAGCACGCCCGGCCGCACATGTCGCTCAGCTTCATGGCCTACCCCGGCAACGGCTTCGCGACGCCGCGCCACTTCATCGCCTTCATGCAGGGCGACACGGCCGTGACATCGAAACTGCTGGACATCGTGATGATCGACGCGGTCACGCACGACGTCGTCGCGACGGGCAGCATGCCGTGGACGGTGTCCGCGCTGATGCTGTCGCAACCGCTGCACTTCGGCGACTACGGCGGCCTGGCGCTGAAGCTGCTGTGGCTGCTGCTAGACGTGCTCAGCATCGTCGTGCTGTGGAGCGGGCTCGTGCTGTGGTGGAAGCGGCGCGGGGCGTAAACGACGAAGGGGCATCGATCGCTCGATGCCCCTTCAGAAATTCTGGCTCCCCGACCTGGACTCGAACCAGGGACCTGCGGATTAACAGTCCGTCGCTCTACCGACTGAGCTATCAGGGAATAGGTGTTGGTATTATAGCCGCTCACCAACGGCTTGCACAGGTTGGACGCAACCGTGCGGAAACTTGGCTCCCCGACCTGGACTCGAACCAGGGACCTGCGGATTAACAGTCCGTCGCTCTACCGACTGAGCTATCAGGGAATTGGTGGGGGCTTGAATAGCCTGCTGCGCGTTGCATTTCCGGTCTGCGATGCTCGCCGTACCGTAAGTACGGCTGCGCTTCTCGACCGGAACTGCTGCCGCTCGCGACGGCTCTTCAATGCCCCTGATACGCTAACAATGATTGCTTAGCGGAAGGCCGAGATTTTAGAGAACTTTTGCGATGGCGTCAACGACGCGATCGATGTTCTTCGAGTTCAGCGCGGCCACGCAGATGCGGCCGGTGTCCACGGCGTAGATCGATTCGGCGCGCAGCTTCTCGACCTGGTCCTTCGTCAGGCCCGAGTACGAGAACATGCCGACCTGCTCGCGCACGAAGGCGAAGTCCGAATTCGGTGCCTTTTCGGCCAGCTTCTTGACCAGCTCGTCGCGCATCTGCTTGATGCGGACGCGCATGCCGGCCAGCTCGTCTTCCCACAGTTGACGCAGTTCCGGCGTCGACAGGACGGTCGCGACGACCTTGCCGCCGTGCGTCGGCGGGTTCGAGTAGTTCGTGCGGACGATACGCTTCAGCTGCGACAGCAGGCGGGCCGCCTCTTCCGCGGTCGATGCGACGACGGACAGTGCGCCCACGCGCTCGCCGTACAGCGAGAACGACTTCGAGAACGAGTTCGACACCAGCAGCGGGCCGGCGGTGTCGGTGAAGCGGCGGACGACGGCGCCGTCTTCCGCGATGCCGTCGCCGAAGCCCTGGTAGGCCATGTCGAGGAACGGGATCAGGTTGTTTTCACGCACGACCTGGATCACCTGGCCCCACTGGTCGGCATTCAGTTCGGCGCCGGTCGGGTTGTGGCAGCAGGCGTGCAGGACGACGATGGCGCCTTCCGGCATCGCTTTCAGCGCGGCCAGCATGCCTTCGAAGTTGACGCCGTGCGTGGCCGCGTCGTAGTAGGCGTAGTTGTTGACGGTAAAGCCGGCGCTTTCGAACAGCGCGCGGTGGTTTTCCCAGCTCGGGTCGCTGATGTAGACTTGCGAATCCGGCGAGAAGCGCTTCAGGAAGTCGGCGCCGATTTTCAGCGCGCCGGTGCCGCCCAGGGCTTGCACCGTGACTGCACGTTTCTCTTGAATTACGGCGCTGTCGGCACCAAATACGAGTTCTTGTACAGCTTTGTCGTACGCACCCAGGCCTTCGATCGGCAGGTAGGTACGCGGCGTCGGTTGTTCCATCAACTTCGCTTCCGCTTTCTGAACGCATTCCAGCAGCGGCACTTTCCCGTTGTCATCGTAGTAGACGCCCACGCCCAGATTGATCTTGGCGGGGTTGGTATCTGCGTTGAAGGCCTCGGTGATGCCGAGGATCGGGTCGCGGGGAGCCATGGCGATGGCGCTGAAGATGCTGGCAGAAGCTGGGGAATTCATCGTGATAAACTTGGTTTGTCGGCTGGGTTCGCAGCGGTTGTATAGATAGGCGGTCTGGACGATGCCAGATCGCAGGCGGATTCTCATTCTAGCAAAGGTCTGATCCAATGGCAGATTTATCGGTTGCAAATTCACCAGCACCCACGGTCATCACGTTCCCGGATTCCCCGTTCAAGCTGCACCAGCCCTTCCCGCCCGCGGGCGACCAGCCCACGGCGATCGAAGGCCTGGTGGAAGGCATCGATGACGGCCTGATGTACCAGACGCTGCTCGGCGTGACCGGTTCCGGCAAGACTTATACGATGGCCAACGTGATCGCCCGCGCAGGCCGTCCGGCGATCGTGTTCGCCCCGAACAAGACCCTCGCGGCCCAGCTGTACGCGGAGTTCCGCGAGTTCTTCCCGCAGAATGCCGTCGAGTACTTCGTCTCGTACTACGACTATTACCAGCCGGAAGCGTACGTCCCGCAGCGCGACCTGTTCATCGAAAAGGACTCGTCGATCAACGAGCACATCGAGCAGATGCGTCTGTCGTGCACGAAGTCGCTGATGGAGCGGCGCGACGTCGTCATCGTCGCAACCGTGTCGGCCATCTACGGTATCGGTAATCCGAACGAGTATCACAAGATGATTCTCACGTTGCGCACGGGCGACAAGGTCGCGCAGCGCGACGTCATTGCGCGCCTGATCCAGATGCAGTACACGCGCAACGAAATGGACTTCGCGCGCGGCACGTTCCGCGTGCGCGGCGACACGATCGACATCTTCCCGGCCGAACACGCCGAGCTCGCGATCCGCGTCGAGATGTTCGACGACGAGATCGAATCGCTGCAACTGTTCGACCCGCTGACCGGCAAAGTGCGTCAAAAAATTCCGCGCTTCACCGTGTACCCGGGCTCGCACTACGTCACCGGCCGCGCGACCGTGCTGAAGGCCGTCGACTCCATCAAGGCCGAGCTGCGCGACCGCCTGGAGGAATTCCGCCAGCAGGGCAAGCTGCTGGAAGAGCAACGCCTCGAGCAGCGCACCCGCTTCGACCTCGAGATGCTGGCCGAAGTCGGTTTTACCAAGGGCATCGAGAACTACTCGCGCCACCTGTCAGGCTCGATGCCGGGCGAACCGCCGCCCACCTTGATCGACTACCTGCCGAAAGACGCGCTGATGTTCATGGACGAGTCGCACGTGATGATCGGCCAGTTGAACGCGATGTACAACGGCGACCGTTCGCGCAAGGTGAACCTCGTCGACTACGGCTTCCGCCTGCCCTCCGCGCTCGACAATCGCCCTTTGAAATTCTCGGAATTCGAGAACAAGATGCGCCAGTGCATCTTCGTGTCCGCGACGCCGGCCGACTACGAAAAGGAAAAAGCCGACAACGTCGTCGAGCAGGTCGTGCGTCCGACGGGCCTCGTCGACCCGCAGGTCATCGTCAAACCCGCGCGTTCGCAGGTGGACGACCTGATGGGCGAGATCACGGACCGCATCAAGAAGGACGAGCGCGTGCTGGTCACGACGCTGACCAAGCGCATGGCCGAGCAGCTGACGGAATACCTGTCCGACCACGGCATCAAGGTGCGCTACCTGCACAGCGACATCGACACGGTGGAGCGCGTGGAAATCCTGCGCGACCTGCGCCTGGGCACGTTCGACGTCGTCGTCGGCATCAACCTGCTGCGCGAGGGTCTCGACCTGCCGGAAGTGTCGCTCGTGGCCGTGCTGGACGCCGACAAGGAAGGCTTCCTGCGTTCGGAACGCTCGCTGATCCAGACCATCGGCCGCGCGGCACGTAACCTGAACGGCGTGGCGATCCTGTACGCGGACCAGATCACGGATTCGATGAAGCGCGCGATCGACGAAACGGAACGCCGCCGCGCCAAGCAGATCGCGTTCAACGAGGCGAACGGCATCACTCCGAAGGGCGTGCAGAAGAAGATCAAGGAAATGATCGACGGCGTCTACAGCGCGGCCGCGCAGAAGGCCATGCTGAACGACGTCGGCTTGTCGGAAGACGCCGCCAAGGTCGAGGGCATGAGCGAGAAGCAGATTTCGAAAGAGATCAAGCGCCTCGAAAAGCTCATGGTCGACCACGCCAAGAACCTCGAGTTCGAGAAGGCGGCCCAGGTGCGCGATCAACTGCATGTCCTCAAGCAGCAGGCGTTCGGGGCGCCGGGGGCGGACAACGTGGTGTCGATTCTCGGCAAGTAAGCATCAAGCGAAACGGCTCTTCGGAGCCGTTTTTCCTGCCTTCGCTTCGGACTCGGGGCTTAACTCGTGCGAATCACTTCGGTATTTCTCTTGCTTGTCCTCGCTTCGACTGACCTTACCCTCACGCATGCGGCTGAACAGGTCGACAAACAGCAGCTAAAAGAATCCGAATCCGTGGCGGGATATCAGCCAGCTAATGGCGTTGTTCCTGATCCGGCAACAGCTGTTGCCATAGCCGTCGCCGTGTGGGAGCCAATATATGGCAAGAAGAATGTCGCTGAAGAAGCCCCTTATCGGGCAACGCTAAAGGACGGCCGTTGGACCGTGACTGGTACGCTTCCGAAAGGAAGGGTTGGTGGGACAGCGACTGCAGTGATCGATAAGATGAACGGGCGAATCATCACGATTTTTCACACGAAGTAAAGTTGCGTCGAACTTCACTGTTCATCCGCACCGCCCAACCGTTCAGCGCAATAATCGATAAACGCCCGCAGCTTCGCAGGCAAATGCCGCCGCGTCGGATAGTAGAGATGAAACCCCGGCTGTGTCGACCAACACGCCGGCAACACGGGCACGAGCCGGCCCGCGGCAAGGTCGCTTTCGACCTGCCGGCGAAAGACGTGGGCGATACCGATCCCGTCGCGCGCCGCGCCCGCCATCGACGCGCTGTTCGTCAGGATCAGCCGCCCGTCGACCTCCGCGTCGACGAGGTTGCTATCCCGCATGAGCTCCCACCGGTAGATCGCATTGTTCTTGCGGAACCGATAGCGGATGCAATCTTGCTGCTGCAGTTCCTCGATCGTGCGCGGCAGCCCGCGCCGCGCCACATAGTCCGGCGACGCCACCATGCACAACTGCTCCTGCCGCGTGAGCGGCACGGCCACCATGTCGAGCTGGACGGATTCGCCGAGGCGCACGCCGGCATCGAAGCCGCCCGCGACGATGTCCACGAAGCCCTCGTCGAAGCCGAGTTCGACCTTGATGCCGGGATGGCTTGCGAGAAAACCGGGCAGCAACGGACGCAGCCAGACGGCGTACACGATGTTCGCCATGTTCAGCCGCAAGATGCCGCTGGGTCCGCTGCGGAACGCGTCCAGCTCGGCCGCCGCCTGCGTGAGCTCGGCGACAGCAGGACCCACGCGTGCGAGAAATTGTTCCCCCGCTTCCGTCAGGCTCACGCTGCGCGTCGTCCGGTTCAACAGGCGCACGCCCAGCCGTTCCTCCAGTTGCCGCACCGTCTGGCTCACCGCCGACGGCGTTACCTCCAGCAACGCGGCCGCGGCCGTGAAATTGCCCTGCTTCGCCACAGTGGCAAAGGCCAGCAGGCCGTCCAGTTGCGTCAGTTTCATTATGAAGTCGAGCTTAATAAGGAATGAAGATTATGCATGTTTTTCTTCCTTATCGAGCCGGCTATTCTGTCGTTCATTCACTCACGAACAAGGAGAACGACCATGAATCAGCCCATCTACTACACCCTCGGCCGCACGGGCCTGCGCGTCAGCCGTTTGTCGCTGGGCGCGATGACGTTTGGAACGGAATGGGGCTGGGGTTCCGACAAGGCAGCGGCCGAGACCGTCTTCGATCTCTATCGCGACCACGGTGGCAACTTCATCGACACGGCGGATGTGTACACGAACGGCACGAGCGAAACGTGGCTGGGCGAATTCATCAAGGCCAGCGGCTCGCGCGACGAACTCGTGCTGGCCAGCAAATACACGTTCAACCTGGCGGCCGCGAATCCGAACGGCGGCGGCAACGGCCGCAAGAACCTGCTGCGTGCCGTCGAAGGCTCGCTCAAGCGCCTGCAGACGGATTACCTCGACGTGTTCTACGTCCACGCCTGGGACCAGCTGACGCCCGTCGAAGAAGTGATGCGCACCCTGGACGATCTGGTCCGCGCCGGCAAGATCCGCCACATCGGCCTGTCGGACGTACCAGCCTGGTACGCGGCGCGCGCCCAGACCCTGGCGGAATGGCGCGGCTATGAACCGGTGTCGGCGCTGCAGCTGCAGTATTCGCTCGTCGAGCGCAACATCGAACACGAATACACGCGCCTGGCCACCGAGCTCGGCATGGGCATCACCGTGTGGAGCCCGCTGGCGAGCGGTCTGCTGGCCGGGCGGTACAAGCGCGACGCCGCCACCGACGGCCGTCTCGCCGCGATGCAGGGCAACGGCAATCCGGCCTTCCAGCACCTCACGGAGCGCAATTTCCAGATCGTCGATGAACTGGAAAAAGTGGCCGACGAGATCGGCCGGCCGATGGCACAGGTGGCCCTGAACTGGGTGGCAAACCGTCCGGGCGTGGCCAGCGTGATCGTGGGCGCGTCGCGGCCGGAGCAATTAAAAACGAATCTCGGGGCGCTGGACTTCGAGCTCCCCGCCGAGCTCGCCCACCGCCTGGATGAGGCCAGCAAGCCCGTGACGCCGTTCCCCTACTACTTCTTCACGAATGCGATGCAGGGCATGATGTACGGCGGCGCCCGGGTTGGCGACAAGCCGACGGGTTATCGGGCGCCGGTGCTCGTCGAGGGCTCGGGAAGCGGGGTCGAGTAATGTCGGCCAATGGCGAAACGCCGGCGTATCCGGCCTGACGTGTCCAGCTCTACGCCCTGCCCGCCAACCATCGTCTTGCCGTGGCAGTCCGTATCGATACAGCGCGCGACGCAACCGGTACAGGCCTGAGCCGTCCCGTCCGCGAACGCTTCGCAATGGTCGAATTGCGCGGGCACGATGATGTCGAACGTCGCCCCGATGAAGTAGCCGCAGCGGCGTCCGGCAGACGTGAACCGTTCGATGCCGTCGGGATTGGGCATGTCGAAGTCACCTGTGTAGGCAATGTTCGGCACGATCACGCGGCCGTGCACGTCGACGGCGACGAGTTCGCGCGTTTCCGCGATCAGGATGGTGGTCGGGGCCGACCGGAGCCGATTGACGAAGCGGGCCTCCACCTTCCGGGCGGCGCCCGTCGTTTGAAAGCATCGCGTCGACCATTCGGCGTTCCGGTCGGTCCGCGGGCAGAGGTCCGCCGCGGCGCCATGTGTCGCACAGCACAGGAGCAACGCGGCAAGGCGTCGCGACGGCATGCCGGCCTTCACATCAATCCGCCTCCACAACGGCCTTGCGCCGCCGCACCCCGACCATCCCGGCCAGACCGAGCGCCACCAGCGCCAGACTCACCGGCTCCGGAATATCGGAAACGGCACGCCCCGTGAACCCGGCACCGTCGACGAGGAACGTGCCGCCCAGGCGCAGGTCATAGGTCCCGCTCGTGATCCAGCCCGCGCCCCTGGCCAGTTCGCTCGCCAGGCTCAGGCTCAGCGCGTCGATCGGCGTGAACAGGTCGCCCGCGAAAAAGCCCAGGTCCGTGAATGCAATCGAGCCCGCGAAGTCCGGGAACACGACGAACGAGAACCAGGCTGGCTCGGGCGGCGTGTTGAACAGGAAGTCGAACTCGAACGTCTCGCCGGCCAGGGCGCCCGGCGCCGAGATGCCGAAGTCCCAGGTCTGCGTCGTGGTCGAGCCGAACTCGGGCACGACGAAGAACATGTCCGTGTACGTCGGCGTGGCGGAGGCGTTGAAGACGGCGCAGGTCGCGAGGACGAGGCCGAGCAGCATGTGTTTGATCGATTTCATGTGGTTCTTCCCGAAAGGTTCACAGATTCACGCCGAGAGCGCGCGCGAGGTTCGTCACGTCGAGCGAGCCGAGGCCCGTCGCCGGATTGAACGTGTTCGTGCTCTTGTAGTAGAGGTTCGTGCCGGCCGTGATCGCGCGGAACGGCGACTTCGCGCCATAGCCATAGGTCTTGAAGGCGCCGTACAGCTGCGGGTGCAGCAGGCCCAGGCGGCTGTTCCTGCCGGCGGCGATCAGGGTGAAGATGCCGTTCAGTTGCGGCGCGACGAAGCTCGTGCCGCCGCTGCCCGAACCCCACTGCCCTTCGAAGTACACGAGGTAGCCGCTGTACGGGTCGGCGTTGAGCGACACGTCCGGCAGGTTGCGCCCCGGGGTGGCAGGCGGCAGGTCGATCAGCCACTCGTACCCCGTGCCCGGATCGCCCAGCACCGACGCCTTGCAGTACAGGCTCTGCGCCGCCGACGTCGATGCCACGCCGGCCAGGTTGTTCTGGTACGACGGCCGGCCGAAATCGACGCTCACGCCGCCACCGCCGCCGACCGGGAAATAATCCGTGTAATAGGTCGTCTGGCCGTAGTACTGCGTGATGTAGTTGCGCAGGTAGTCCCACGCCCAGGCGCGCTCGGTCGGGATCGTGATATTGCCGTACTTGTGCACCTGCGTGTGCGGCAAGGTCGTGCCGCCGGCCGCGAGGACGGCTGTGTCCGACGCCGGGTGATCGGTCGTCAGCAGGGTCGTGCAGGCGGGATACGGCAGCACGCTGTTGATGTCGAAGGCGCCGGCGTCGCCCGACGCGGCGATCACGGGGATGCCCTGCAGCGCGGCCTGGATGAACACGGCGTGGAACGCGGCCAGGTCCTCGGGGGCGTTGAAGATCTCGGCGGCGCCCCAGCTCACGGACAGCGTGTCGACGATGTTCTCGTCGACGGCCGTCGCGAACATGTCCAGGAAACCATTGCCCTGGTTCGGCGCCAGGTAGACGCGGATGTTGGCGCCCGGCGCCACGCCGCCCGATTGCTCGATGTCGAGGGTGGTCTCGCCCGCGCCGTCGCTGCCCGGACCGTCATCCGGCAGCGGACCGCCATCGACCAGCACGTCGGTGATGCGGTTCGGCGCGACGGCGAGGCCCAGCGCATTCCAGTAGCCATACGCATCGGACTGGCGATAGCCGGCCAGGGTAGCGATGCCGATGGTCTTGCCGGCGCCCGTCACGCCGGCCGAATACAACGGGTTGACGTTGTACTTGGCGGCCAGGTCCCGCACCGTGTATTCGCCCGGCAGCGATGCGGCCGCGGCATTCGCCGTCGGGACACGGCTCGGCACGAGCTTCGACTCGCCGGTCGCCACGCCCGAGGCCGGCTGGCGCACGATATTGCTGTGGAAGAGCGGCCGGCCGTTCAGGCCGTGCACGGCCTTGACGATGCCGGACAAGTTGGCGGGCACGACGGTCGTGCCCGCCGGCGCCTCGTAGGTGCGGCCCAGCGTCCGGTAAGCATGGATCGGGCTGCCGAACACGGCGGCGAGTTGCGCATTCGTGCCCTTCGCGGAAATCAGCAGGTTGTTCGCATAGACTTTCGTGACCGTCAGGCCCTGGGACTGCAGGAAGTTGACGACCTGGGCGATGGACGTCGCGTCCTGGCCATACAGGCTGCCGACCTGTGCCGGCGTCAGGAATTTGCGGTAGTTCGGGCTGGACGGGTCGACGATGGACGCCGCGTGTGCTTCCATCGCGGCGGCGTTCCTGACGGCCAGCGACAGCGTGATCTGCCGCACTTCCGACTGGGGCGCGATGCCCAGGTCGACGATGCGGGCGTCGCGGTCGAGGTGGAACTGGGTGGAGGTCGTGGCGCCGTGCGCCAGCGACGTGGTCAGCACGCCGATGACAACAGCGATTGCGGTAAGCGTTCTCAAATCAGACTCCCTGTCGATTGTTGAAGATCCCGCCGGGAAACGGCAGGCTCATCCGCAATCAAGCAAGGGGTATGCCATTATCTGTAACCAAGAGTTATTTCCTTGATTAATCAAACGCTTGTTTCATTTTTACCGGATTGAATTGTGTCGAATAGTTGTAACGATGTAAATTTTCCCGACACACATGTATTTGATTGTCATCAAACCGCTGGCCGCACCGCGTCTTCGGTCCGGTAGCGCGCCACGAAGGCGGCCAGGTCCTTCGAGTGATAGCCCCGCGCCAGCGCATCCACGTGGTCGGCGAACGGCGCGTAGGCCGGATCGAGCGTCCGCAGGTGGCCGGCCTGTTCGCGGATCTTGCGCATGTTCCCGATCCGCACCAGCTGCCACAGCACCTCGATCTCGTCGGTGGGCGGAACGACCAGCGCGGCCTCTTCTCCCTCCGGCGGCGCTTCCTGCGCAGGGCGGCCGGTGATCCAGGTCAGCGCCAGCAGCGTGCCGATGGTGCGGAGCAGGACATCGTGTTCGACCGGCTTGGGAACGAAGGCATTCGCGCCCGCTTCCAGGCACCGCGCTTCGTCGTCGGGACTGGCGCCCGCCGTCACGGCGATGACCGGGACCCGGCGCCATGCGGGCATGAGGCGGATCCGCCGCGTCGTCTCGTTGCCATCGATAACGGGCATCATGACGTCCATCACGATCAGGTCGGGCTTGAAGCTGTCGAGCAGCACGAGGCACTCCAGGCCGTTCTCGGCCGCGGCCACGACGAAGCCCATCGACTGCAGCAGGTCGATCAGCATCGCGCGGTTCTGCGGCACGTCGTCGACGATCAACACGCGCTTGCGCTCGCCTTCATAGCCGACGATCGTGCCCGGTGCCGGCAGGTTGGCCGGGCTGCCGGTGGCGACTGGCGCCGCGAGTTCGAACCAGAACGCGCTGCCCTTGCCTGGTTCGCTGGCGACGTCGATGTTCCCGCCCATGAGGCGCACCAGTTGCTGGCTGATGGCCAGGCCCAGGCCCGTGCCGCCGGCGCGCCGCGGCATGTCGGCCACCTGTTCGAACGGCTGGAACAGTCGCCCCAGCTGTTGCGGGCTCATGCCGATCCCGGTGTCGGTCACCTCGAAGCGAAGCCGCACGCAGGCGTCGTCCCCGATGGAGGACGGCACGCGCAGCACCCGCAGCGAGACCGTCCCGCGATCGGTGAACTTGACCGCGTTGCCCAGCAGGTTGAGCAGCACCTGGCGCAGGCGCGTCTCGTCGATCGTCACCGCGGCCGGCGCGTCGGGCGCGAGCGCGTACTCGAACGCCAGGCCCTTTTCCTCGGCCTTCACGCGCATGATGTCGACCACCACCTGCAGGAACGTGCCGAGGTGGACCGCGGCAGGATACAGCTCCATCCTGCCGGCCTCGACCCGAGCGAGGTCCAGGATGTCGTTGATGAGGGTGAGCAGGTGCTGGCCGCTCTCGTGGATGGTGGCGACGCTGGCGGCCTGCCGGTCGTTCAACTGGTGCCGGTCGCGCTTGAGCAATTGCGCATAGCCAATGATGGCGTTGAGCGGGGTGCGCAATTCGTGACTCATCTGCGCCAGAAAATTGCTGCGCTGGCGCGCGAGGCCCACCGCCTCCGCCAGCGCCGCCTCGCGCGCCGCCTCGGCCGCCTTGCGTTCCCGGTCGACGGCGGCCAGGTGTTCCAGGCGCGATGTCGTGTCGGACAGGCTGGCCCGGAAATGCAACAGGCCCAGCGACAGGCCGAGGATGCCGCAGGCGATCCAGGCGAACACCAGGCCCATGAGCAGCGCCGTCTTCGAGATCCACTTGCCGTGGAACCGGATCGACCGCACCTCGAGCGTGATCGACTGTCCGTGCGGAACGGCCCCCGTCGACAATTCCACGGCCGTCACCCGGTCGAACCGAGCATAGCTCTTGGACAGCGGGACCTTGTGCGTGCTGCGCCACCAGTCGGCGGTGCGCAGCACGTTCATCGGAATCGTGAACGTGGCCTGCTCGGGCAATTCGATTTCCGCCTCGTTGAACCGCTGCGAATTCCAGTCGCCGGGCGTGGAAAACTCCGGCTCGAAATTCATCACATGCAGCTTGATGAGGTGCGGCGGCCGTCCCGTGTAGCGCAGGTCGAAATCGATCGAATCGAACCCGGACAGGTCGATCCCCTTGCCCGGCCGGCCCAGCAGGAATTGCATCTTGCAGAACCCGTACGTCGCGACCGTGCCCAGCGCGCACCGCATGACGAGCGCATCGGGCGTGCGCTCCAGGATGGCGACCGAATTGCCTTTCAACTCGGGCCGGTCGTCGGCGACCCGGGCGCCGTGCGGCTGGCTGGGCGAGATCTCGATGGTCCGGACCATCCCGTAGTGCTGCCAGACCAGCAGCGCCGGCGTCGCCAGCAGCAACAGGATGACCAGGTAATAGCTGATCGTCGTTCGGCGGGAGAGCGACTGGTTCATTGTGGACCCACGGTTCCTGGACTGGACATCGGGCAACGATGGCCAGTATATACCCAGGAAGTCCGCAGGAACCGGCTTGCTCTGCCTCAGACTACCGTGAAGTCGGTGTTGGCAAGGGCCAGGTTAACGCCGACCACGGCGAACTGCACCGCGACGCCGGCACCCGATCCGTCGGCGTCGTAGTACAGGGCCCCGGTGGCCTTGTTGTACAGGATGAAGTCATCCGCATCGAGGGCCGCCGACCCGATCACCTTGAAGTTGCCGGCGCCGAGCGTACCCGTCGTCAGCAGCTTCGTGAAGATCGCGTTTTCCAGCCGGATCTTGTCCTCCCCTTTCGTGAAGTCTTCGATCCGGTCGACGTTGCCGCTCAGCGCCGTCGTGAAGGCGAACACGTCGCTGCCGGCGCCGCCCACCAGCACGTCGTTGCCGCCCATGCCGTCGAGGACGTCGACGCCCTCGCCGCCATGGATCACGTTGCCGCCGGCATTGCCGGACAGGATGTCGTTGTAGTCCGACCCGATCAGGTTTTCGATGTTGATCACGGTATCCGCGCCGGAAATCCCCGCCGCCGTCGTCTTCACCCCGGCCGCGCCCAGCGTCAGCGTCACACCCGTCGTGCCGGACGTGGTGGCCGTCTCGAACGACAGGGTGTCGATGCCCGCGCCGCCGTCGATTGCGTTCACGCCGGAACCGGCGACGATCAGGTTGTTCAGGGCGTTGCCCGTACCGTTGATGGTACCGCCCAGCAGCGTCAGCTCCTCGACGTTGGCTGCCAGCACGTAGCTGACCGATGTCACCACCTGGTCGATCCCGCCGCTTGCCAGCGCATTGGTCTCGGTCACGACGTCGCCGGCATTGTCGACGTAGTACGTGTCGCTGCCGTCGCCGCCGCTCATTGCGTCGATGCCGCTGCCGCCGTCCATGGTGTCGTCGCCGGCGTCACCGTTGAGCCGGTCGGCGCCGCCCGCGCCGACGAGCACGTCGTCGCCGTCGCCGCCGGTCAGGGTGTTGTCCGACGCATTGCCGGTCAGCTTGTCGCCGAAGCGCGAGCCCGACACGTCCTCGATGCTGACGAGCGTGTCGGTGTGGCCCCAGTTGTCGGTGGCGACGCCGGTCGCCAGGTTGACCTTCACCCCCGAACCGGTGATGGGCTGGTTGCCGTAATCGTTGAAGTAGGTGACCTGGTCGCGGCCTGCGCCGCCGTCGATCGTGTCGTTGCCCGTGCCGCCGGAGAAGCGGTCGGCGCCGGCCCCGCCCTGCAGGACGTCGCTGCCGTTGCCGCCGTCGAGCCAGTCGTTGCCGTCGCCGCCGGCCAGCGTGTCGTTGCCGTCGTCGCCCCACAGGTTGTTGTCGGACGCATTGCCCGTGATGCTGTCGCCATAACGGGACCCGGTCACCTCTTCGATGGAGATGAGCTTGTCGGTATTGCCCCAGTTGTCGGTCGCGGTCCCGGTCGCCAGATCGACGACGACGCCCTTGCCGGTCGCGGGGATGCTGCCATAGTCACTGTAATACGTGAGGCGATCCGAGCCGTCGCCGCCATCGATCGTGTCGTTGCCGGCACCGCCGGACAGTTGGTCGACCCCGGCACCGCCCTGCAGGCTGTCGGCACCGATGCCGCCGTCGAGCCAGTCGTTGCCGGCGCCGCCCGCCAGCGTGTCGTTGCCCTCGTTGCCCCACAGGTTGTTGTCGGACGCGTTGCCCGTGAGGCTGTCGCCGTAGCGCGAACCGGACACATGTTCGATGCCGGCGAGCGTGTCCGTATTGCCCCAGTTATCGGTGGCGGTGGCGGTTTCCAGGTTGACGATCACGCCCTTGCCGGTCGGAGCGATATCGCCGTAGTCGTTCGAATACGTGACCGTGTCGCCGCCGTCGCCGCCGTCGATGGTGTCGTTGCCGGCGCCGCCCGAGAGCTGGTCGGAGCCCGCGCCGCCCAGCAGGCTGTCGGCACCCGCGCCCGCGTCGAGCCAGTCGTTGCCGGCGTCGCCGGACAGCGTGTCGTTGCCGTCCATGCCCCACAGGCTGTTGTCGGACGCGTTGCCGGTGAGGCTGTCGGCATAGCGCGAACCCTGCACGTTCTCGATCGCGACCAGTTTATCGACGTTGCCCCAGTTGTCGGTGGCGACGCCCGTGAGCAGGTTGACGGTCACGCCCTTGCCGGTCGGGGTGATGTTGCCGTAGTCATTGCTGTAATTGGCGGTGTCGGTGCCGTCGCCGCCGTCGAGCGTGTCGTTGCCGGCGCCGCCGGACAGTTGGTCGAAGCCCAGGCCGCCCAGCAGGCTGTCGGCACCGGCGCCCGCGTCGAGCCAGTCGTTGCCGGCATCGCCGGACAGCGTATCGTTGCCGTCGTTGCCGTACAGGCTGTTGTCGGAGGCGTTGCCGGTCAGCTTGTCGGCATAGCGCGAACCCTGCACGTCCTCGATGTTCACGAGCTTGTCGGTGTTGCCCCAGTTGTCGATGGCTACGCCCGTGAGCAGGCTGACGGTCACGCCCTTGCCGGTCGGGGTGATGTTGCCGTAATCGTTGGCATAATTGGCCCCGTCGCGGCCATCGCCGCCGTCGAGCGTGTCGTTGCCCGCGCCGCCCGACAACTGGTCGCCATCGGCGCCACCCGCCAGGCTGTCGGTACCGGCGCCGCCGTCCAGCCAGTCATAACCGCCGCCGCCGACGATCGTGTCGTTGCCTTCGTCGCCATACAGGCTGTTGTTCCCGGCGTCGCCGGTCAGGCTGTCGCCATAGCGCGAACCCGACGCGTTCTCGATGCCGACGAGTTTATCGGTATTGCCCCAGTTGTCGGTGGCGGTCCCGGTCGCCAGGTTGACGGTCACGCCGTTGCCGGTCGGGGCGAGGTTGCCGTAGTCGTTGAAATACGTGGCCGTGTCGCTGCCGTCGCCGCCGTCGAGCGTGTCGTTGCCGGCGCCGCCGGACAGCTGGTCGTAGCCCGCGCCGCCCAGCAGGCTGTCGGCACCCGCGCCCGCGTCCAGCCAGTCGTTGCCGTCGTTGCCGGACAGCGTGTCGTTGCCCTCGTTGCCGTTCAGGCTGTTGTCGGATGCATTGCCGGTGATCGTGTCGGCATAGCGCGAACCACCCACGTCCTCGATGCCCACGAGCTTGTCGACGTTGCCCCAGTTGTCGGTGGCCACGCCGGTGACGAGGTCGACCGTCACGCCCTTGCCGGTGATGGCCGGGCCGCCGTAGTCGTCCGAATAATTGACGCGGTCGCGCCCGTCGCCGCCGTCGAGCGTGTCGTTGCCGCTGTTCCCGGTCAGCATGTCCATGCCGCCGCCGCCCGCCAGGCTGTCGTTGCCTTCCTGGCCCCACAGGTAGTTGTCGTTGGCGTCGCCCGTGATGACGTCGGCGAAGCGCGAGCCGGTCACCTCTTCGATGCCGACGAGTTTATCGGTATTGCCCCAGTTGTCGGTGGCCACGCCCGTCGCCAGGTTGACCGTCACACCCTTGCCCGTGAGGCCGACGCCGTTGTACTCGTTGTTGTAGTTGACGCGATCGCGGTCGGCGCCGCCGTCGAGGGTGTCGTTGCCGGCACCGCCGGTCAACTGGTCGAAGCCCAGGCCGCCCAGCAGGCTGTCGGCACCGGTGCCGCCGTCGAGCCAGTCCTGGCCGGCGTCGCCGGACAGCGTGTCGTTGCCCTCCTGGCCCTGCAGGTTGTTGTCGCCCGCGTTACCGGCGATCGTGTCGGCAAAGCGCGAACCGCCCACGTCCTCGATGTTGATGAGCGTGTCCGTATTGCCCCAGTTGTCGGTGGCGACGCCGGTGGCCAGGCTGACCGTGACGCCGACGCCCGTGACCGGCACGTTCGAGAAGTCGAAGGTATCGTCCCAGTAGTTGGCGGTGTCGCGTCCGCCGCCGCCGTCGATGGTGTCGTTGCCGCTGCCGCCATAGAAATTGTCGCTGCCGGCGCCGCCCGTGAGCTTGTCGTTGCCGCCGCGGGCGAACACGTACCCGCCGAGGTCGGACAGCTGGACGACGTCCGCGCCCATGCCCGTATGGACGTTGCGGATGCCCGTCAGCGTATCGGTGCCGATGTCCGCGCCGAAGGCCGTGCCGTTCTTCAGGTCGACGGTGACCGTGGTACTGTTCCCTTCGTACATGACGACGTCGTCGCCACCGCCGCCGTTGACGGTGTCGTTGCCCTTGCCGGGACGGAACCAGTTCGTGCCGGCCGAGCCGATCAAGGTGTCGGCATACGCGCTGCCGGTGATGTGCTCGATCCCGATCAGCGTATCCGTCTTGCCCCAGTTGTCCGTGGCGGTACCGGTGCCCAGGTTGACGGTCACGCCGGCCGCGCCGTTCGAATAGTCGACGGTGTCGCCGTATGCGCCGTCGGCGCCGCCGTCCATCGTGTCGCTGCCGTCACTGCCGACGAGGACGTCGTCGCCGACGCCGCCCGACATCGAATCCGCCCCCGAGGTGCCTTCCAGGCGGTCGTTATTGACCGTGCCCGTGACGGTCGCCAGCGTGCCGGCAAAGGCCGGGGCCGCAAGCGGCCGGGCCATGATCGTGCCGACGTGCGTGTCGAGCCGCCAGTTCCCGCCCAGCGCAGCGGCGCCGACCAGGCCGGTCGACGCGGCCACGTCGCTTCCCGTGTAACCGGACAGCCGCTCCAGGAAGGCCGCACCGGCGTCGCCCTGGCCCACTTCGCAACCGTACAGCAGGATGTCGCCCGCAACCGCCAGGCTGCGGCCGATGGCGGCGAGTTCGGTCTCATAGTGCGCGAGCACGCCGGCCGTCACGGCCGTGCTGCCCAGTACGATCTGGCCGGCGCTGCCGTGCGAGACGATGTGGATGGCGGCGAGATCGCGCTCGGCCGCCAGCGCGGCGGCGATCTGGACGAGGCCGTCCTGTGCACCGTCCAGCACGACGACGCGTGCCTGGCCGGCAGCGGCCGCAATGTCCTCCCAACCGGAGACGGCGGGGTCGATGACAAGCACTTCACGGGAATAGTTCATGGACTCTCTCTGTATTTATTTTTGATCTGGAAATTATAACTGTCAAAATTTCCGAAATGCAATTGACTTAGGGTTTAGACAAAAAAAGAAGAGACCAGGAACAAAAAACAACGTCAGATATCCAGCAGCCGGTCGACGGCCATGCGGACGCCATCTTCCTCCCGCATCGCCTGCCCCACGCGCCGTGCTTCCTCGCGCATGGCCGGCTGCGACGCCGCAGCCACGGCCTGCACGAGGCGCGCGCTGTCGAGCCCGGCCGCCGGACAGGTCGCGGCGATCCCCCGCAGCGCCATGCGCCGCGCCCAGAAGAACTGGTCGCCGGCGAACGGCACGACGACGGACGACACGCCCGCGCGCGCCGCGGCGTGGCTCGTGCCCGCGCCGCCGTGATGCACGACGAGCGCCGTGCGCGGGAACAGCCAGTCGTGCGGCGTGTCGTCCAGCACGAACACGTCGGGCGGCAGATGGGCCGGATCGATGCCGCTCCAGCCCGGATGGAACAGCACGCGCCGTCCGCTTGCGACGGCCGCGATCGCATCGACCAGCGTGCCCCGATCGATGCCCGCCATGCTGCCGAAGCCGATGTAGACGGGCGCAGGCCCCGCTTCCAGGAAGTCCAGCAAGGCGCGCGGCGGTTCGTAGCCCTGCCCGGCCGGCAACTGCCAGACGCCCGTGACCGCGACGTTCGGCGGCCAGTCGGCCGGACGCGCCAGCAAGGTGGGCGAGCAGCCGACGAGCAGCGGCATGTCGCGCCACGGCGCCCTGCGCGGCGGCGCGCCGAACACCCGCGCGCGGGCACGGTTCAATTCAGGGCCGAACATAGCCCACGCCATCCGTTCGAACGCGCGGTGGGCCAGCATATTGGCCCAGCCGGGCAGACGGTGCCTGTTCAGGAACGGCGGCGCGAATTCGCGCGTGGGCGTCATCGGCCACATCGCGGCGCCGATGCACGGCATGTTCAAGCCCTCCGCCACCGCCAGGCCGACGAATCCGGCGAGGCCCGAATACACGAGCAGGTCGCTCCCGCGCGCGGCCGCGCAGGCGGCTTCCATCCACGGCAGCGTGTTGTCGCGCGCGAGCGTCGCGCACGCGCGCATGAGCCGGGACATGCTGGCGCCGTCTTTCAGCAGCGCGCCGAACGCGCCGCCCGGCTGGAACGCACCGCGCATGTCGCCGGCGAGCGCCGTGAAAGGAATGCCGAGGGCGGCCGCGCGCGGGGCGCCCGCCACGTCGGCCAGTACGTGCGCCTCATGGCCCCGGTGGATGACGTCGCGCGCCAGCGCCAGCAGCGGCCGGGTATCGCCTTCGGTGCCGTAGGTGAGAAAGGTGATCTTCATGGTCGTGCCTCTTTCGGAAAGGCACGATTTTCGCCAGCGGATGTCAGCCCGGCTTGTATAAATCCGACATCAAAGCCGATAGGGCCAGTACTCGGGATCGTTATCGATGTGCTCTTCCAGCCGGGACGGCGGCAGGAAGGCGAGCTCGCGCAGTTCGCGCGCCATATGGGCCTGGTCGGCATAACCCAGTTCCGCGGCCAGGTCCGCGAGCGAGCGTGCCGGCGCATCCGGATCGCGCAACGCGTACACGGCGGCGTTCATGCGCTGCAGGCGGCGCGCCTGCGCCGGGCTCAGTCCCACGCGGGCCCGGTATTGTCGCTGCGTCTGGCGCTCGCCGACGCCCAGCTCGGGCGCGGTGGCGGCGATGCTGCGCAGGCTCGCGCCGAGCTCCGCATCCCAGCGTCCGCGCACGGCGCGCCAGCGCTCACCGAGCCGCGCTTCGATCCACGCCGCCTGTGCGGCTTCGTCGGCGCACGCGCGCAGTGCCTGCGGCCAGTCCGCCCAGGTTTCGTCGAGCAGGCCGTCGGCGGGGTCGTTGCGGTCCTGGAGTGCCGCCGGCGCGAGCCCCGTCAGCAGCGCGAAGGCATCGGGATACAGCACGATGCCCACCGTGCGCAGCGGCGCCAGCGTGAGCGACGCGATCGGCCGCGTGCGCGGCCCGGACACGATCAGGTCGGACATGGCGCGCAGTTCGCCGTCGTCGCCGGGCAGCGCGGCGGCGCCCTCCGTGAAGAAATTCAGGCTGCAGTACACCATCGCCGGGAACCGGTTCAGCTGCGGCTGCGCGGGCGGCCACGGCTCGTCCACGGTCGAATAGAAGCCGATGCCGTGCAGGGCCTCGGCCAGCTCGCCCTGCGGATGGTGCATCCAGGCGTGCATGGCTCACTGCACGTCGAGCAGCTCGACGTCGAAGATCAGGTTGGCGTTCGGCGGAATCGGGCCGGCGCCTTCCGCGCCATAGCCCAGCGCGGCGGGAATCACGAGCGTGCGCTTGCCGCCCACCTTCATGCCCTCGACGCCCTGGTCCCAGCCCGGGATCACCATGCCGCTGCCGAGGCGGAACGTGAACGGCTTGCGGCCGATGGAGCTGTCGAATTTTTCGCCGTGATGGTCGGGCGCGTCCGGCAGGTACAGCCAGCCCGTGTAGTTCACGGTGGCGTGGGAGCCGGCCCTGGCCTCGGTGCCCGTGCCGACGGTGGTGTCGATCTTCTGGAACTGGATGGCGGAGGTGTCGGCCTTCAGCGGCGCGGACGGGGCCTCTTCCCTGCGCTTGCAGGCGGCCAGGGACAGTACGAGGGCGAGGCCGAGGAAACCGGCGCGGATCATCGGGGTCATGGTAAATCCTTGTGGTTATAAAGTCTTGACGAAGGCGCGCACGCCGCCCAGCAGCATCTCGATCGACATGGCCGTCAGGATCAGGCCCATCAGGCGCTCGAACGCCGTCATGACCTGCGTGCCGAGCACCTTCTGCAGGCGCTCGGCGCCGAGGAAGACGGCGAGCCAGATGATGGCGACGGCCGCCAGCGCGGCCACGTGCACCATCACCTCCTCCATCGATTGCGACGTGAACAGCAGCACGGTCGCCAGCGCGGACGGTCCGGCCAGCGCGGGGATCGCAAGCGGCACGATGAACGGCTCGCCGCCTTCGCTGCGACCGAGCACACCGTCCGGGTGCGGGAAGATCATGCGGATGGCGATGATCAGGAGGATGACGCTGCCGCCGATGCGCAGCGAGATGTCGGTCAGTTGCAGCGCCGCGAGGAAGTGCCGGCCGAAGAACATGAAGAGCAGCAGCAGGAGAAAGGCGATCGCGCATTCGCGCACGACGATGCGCGGGCGGCGGGCCGGGGCCACGTCCTTCAGCGCCGTCACGAACAGGGGAACGTTGCCGAAGGGGTCGGTGACCAGCAGCAGCAGGATGAAGGTCTGGAAGAAGCTCTGGGTCATGGGTCGTTGTTATTGTTCTGGCAGGTATGATCTTAACCGATCAAATGAAAAAGGGCGGCACCGCGGTGTCGCCCTTTTCGTTCCATCCGTTCCCGGATCAGTTCTGCTCGAACTTCTTCAGCCAGGAAGACAGCTGATGCGGACGCAGCCCGTCGTAATCCTCGAACGGCTGGTGGATCCACGGATTGTGCGGCAGGTCGACCAGGTGGTAATCCGGCTTGATCGACGACGTGCCCTTGACCCAGATGACGGCCGAACGCACTTCCGTCACGTCCTGGTAGTTCTCCTGCAGGTGCTCGCGCACGCGCATCAGGGTGACGCCCGAATCGGCCAGGTCGTCGACCAGCAGGATGCGGCCGGCCAGCGGGCCCTTGGTCATCGTCATGTACTTGGCGATGTCCAGGTCGCCCTGCTTCGTGCCCGCTTCTTCGCGGTACGAGCTGGTCGACAGGATCGCCAGCGGCACGTCGAAGATGCGCGAGATCGCGTCGCCCGGGCGCACGCCGCCGCGCGCGAGGCACAGCACCATGTCGAACTTCCAGTTCGATTCGTACACCTTGAGCGCCAGGCGCTCGATCAGGCGGTTGTATTCATCCCAGGAGACCCACAGGTCCTTGTCGGTCGATGGAGGCGTCGTCATTTGGATTATCCCTAGTTTCTGCTTGTGGCTGACGTCCGCGCCGCGCGGGTGGCGTAACGCGGACGATGTTTCGTATCAGGCTGCGAACGGGTGGCGCAGCACGATGGTTTCTTCGCGGTCCGGGCCGGTCGACACCATGTCCACCGGGATGCCGACCAGTTCTTCGATGCGCTTGATGTAGGCGCGGGCGTTGGCCGGCAGGTCGTCCATCGACTTGGCGCCGACGGTGGTGCCCGTCCAGCCCGGCATCTCTTCGTACACCGGCACGCAGGCCGCGGCTTCTTCCGCGCCGACCGGGAAGATGTCCACGTCGCGACCGTCGATCTTGTAGCCGGTGCACAGCTTCAGCGTTTCCAGGCCGTCCAGCACGTCCAGCTTGGTCAGGCACATGCCGGACACGCCGTTGATCTGCACGGAGCGGCGCAGCAGCGCGGCGTCGAACCAGCCGCAGCGGCGGGCGCGGCCCGTCACGGTGCCGAACTCGTGGCCGATGCGCGACAGGTGCTCGCCCACGCCGGCGTCCGTCGGCAGTTCCGACGGGAACGGGCCCGAACCCACGCGGGTCGTGTAGGCCTTGGTGATGCCCATGATGTAGTGCAGCATGCCCGGACCGACGCCCGAACCGGCGGCGGCGTTGCCGGCCACGCAGTTCGACGAGGTGACGAACGGGTACGTGCCGTGGTCGACGTCCAGCAGCGAGCCTTGCGCGCCTTCGAACAGCAGGTGGCCACCGGCGTTATGCGTCGCGTACAGCGCGGACGACACGTCGCCGACCATCGGACGCAGGCGCGGCACGAGGGCCATCGCGTCGTCGTACACCTTCTGGAAGTCCAGCGCCTGGCCGCCCAGGAAGCCGGTCAGCACGAAGTTGTGGTATTCCAGGTTCTCGCGCAGCTTCTCGGCAAAACGGGTTTCGTTCAGCAGGTCGGCGATGCGGATCGCGCGGCGCGCGACCTTGTCTTCGTAGGCCGGGCCGATGCCCTTGCCCGTCGTGCCGATCTTGTTCACGCCGCGCTTCGCTTCGCGGGCGACGTCGATGGCGACGTGGTACGGCAGGATGACCGGGCAGGCTTCCGAGATCTTCAGGCGCGAGGCGACTTCCACGCCGGCCGCTTCCAGCTTGTCGATCTCGCGCATCACGTCCGGTACGGAGACGACGACGCCGTTGCCGATGTAGCAGGCCACGCCTTCGCGCATGATGCCCGACGGGATCAGTTGCAGCGCGGTCTTCTGGCCCTTGATCACCAGCGTGTGGCCGGCGTTGTGGCCACCCTGGAAACGCACCACGCCGGCGGCATGGTCGGTCAGCCAGTCGACGATCTTACCCTTGCCTTCATCGCCCCACTGGGTGCCGATGACAACGACGTTCTTAGCAGTATTTGACATCATTAACCTAAGTTTTTGAGAATCCAATTTCCTTGTTCGAGGACGAGCACACGGTCGCACTCGAACTCGTCCTGTACATTGTCGTGACCCGGCATGGACTGGATCACCACTTCGCCCGCTTTGCGCAGTTCAGCGATTTTTTCGCGCAGCTCGGGCGCGTTGCCCCAGGGGGCACGAATGGAATGCTTGCGCTCGGCCGTCGGCAGCAGACGGGCCAGTTCGCGCAGGTCGAGCGAGAAGCCCGTGGCCGGACGCGCGCGGCCGAAGGCTTCGCCCACGTGATCGTAACGCCCGCCGCGCGCGACGGCGTTCGGCAGGCCCGGCACGTACAGCGCGAACATGGCGCCGCTTTCGTACTGGTAGCCGCGCAGGTCGGCGAGGTCGATGGCGATCTGGGCGCGGCCCAGCGCGGACCCGGCCAGCGCGGCGAGTTCCGCCAGCGCGCGGGCGATGCCCGGCAGCGCCGGCAGCACCTCTTTCGCACGCGCGAGCACGTCGATGTCGCCGTACAGGTTCGGCAGCGCCAGCAGCGCGGCGCGGGTCTGTTCGTTGTAGTTGGCCGTCGCTTCTTCCAGGCCCGGGACGTCC
This sequence comes from Telluria mixta, assembly GCF_029223865.1. Classification (NCBI taxonomy): domain Bacteria; kingdom Pseudomonadati; phylum Pseudomonadota; class Betaproteobacteria; order Burkholderiales; family Oxalobacteraceae; genus Telluria; species Telluria mixta. Next base: position 3,953,731 of record NZ_CP119520.1, on the reverse strand, counting down.
TTCGAGCGCAGCAGGGTGTACAGCAGCTGCTCGTCGCGCTTGGCGGCGGCATCCTCGGCGAGGATGGCGCGCAGCACGCCCACGTGCGACAGGTCGAGGCGCGGCTGTTCGAAGCCGGCCAGCGCCAGCGATGCCAGCGCCAGTTCCTGGATCTCCGCATCCGCTTCGAGGCCGGCGTGGCCGTAGATCTCCGCGCCGATCTGCAGCGGCTCGCGCGTCGCGTGCAGGCCGGAGGGCTGCGTGTGCAGCACGCTGCCGGCATAGCACAGGCGGGTGACGGTGTCGCGGTTCAGCAGGTGGGCATCGATGCGGGCGACCTGCGTCGTCATGTCGGCGCGCAGGCCGAGCAGGCGGCCGCTCATCGAATCGACGAGCTTGAAGGTGCGGAGATCGGTGTCCTGTCCGGCGCCGGCCAGCAGCGAATCGACGTATTCGAGCAGCGGCGGCATCACGAGTTCGTAGCCGTAGGTACGGAAGGTGTCGAGCATCAGGCGGCGCAGCTCTTCGATCTTGCGCGCTTCGGACGGCAGGACGTCGGCGATATTCTCGGGCAGGAGCCAGGTGGGCATGGGCAAAGCGGGTCGGGTTATTAAAAGTCGGACAACATTCGGGCAGCATGAACGCGGCTTTGCACGCGTTCGTTCCGCCGAATCGACGATTTTAACCGAAAACGCGGGTCGGTTGGCGATGAAACGAATGCCAACGTTGCCGATACTCCACGACCGGCGCGCTCATTTCCCTATTACTTACCTGCGCCGGGGCCCTTGAAATACTTGAAGAACTCGGAGTTCGAGTCGATCACGATCACGTCGTTGCGCCCCTTGAAGGTGGCCTTGTAGGCCTCCATCGAGCGGTAGAACCGGTAGAACTCGGGGTTCTTGCCGAACGACTGGGCATAGATCTGCGACGCCTGCGCATCGCCTTCTCCCTTGATCGTCTCGGCATCGCGCTGGGCGTCGGCGACGATCACGCTGCGCTGGCGCTCGGCGTCGGCGCGGATCGTCTCCGCCTCGGCCACGCCGGTCGCGCGGAGTTCGTTCGCCACGCGCACGCGGTCGGCCTTCATGCGTTCGTAGACGGCGTTGTTGACCTGGTCGATGAAGTCGATGCGCTTCAGGTGCACATCGACGACTTCCACGCCGAGGTCTTTCGCGCCACTGGCCAGGTCGGCACGGACGGCGTTGGCGACGTCCGTGCGCTTGCCGCCCGTCAGCACGTCGGCCAGGTTGCGTTTGCCGATCTCGGCCGTAAGCGCATTGCGGACGAGCTGGTTCAGGCGCTCGCCGCCGCGGTCGGCGTTGCTGCCGATGGCGATCACGTACTGGCGCGGATTCACGATGCGCCATTTGACGAACGCATCGACGAGCAGGTCCTTCTTTTCCGCCGTCAGGTAGCGTTCGCCGTCCGGCGTGTCCAGCGTCTGCAGGCGTTTATCGAGGAAGACGACATTCTGGAACGGCGGCGGCGCCTTGACGTTCAGGCCCGGCTCCTGGATGACCTCGCGCAGTTCGCCGAGCGCGTACACGACGGCATAACGGTGCTGGTCGACGACGAACACGGACGACGACACGAGCGCCACCGCGATGGCGGCGCCGAGCAGGCTGGCTAACAGGCGGCTCATCAGCGGCTCTCCCTTTCGCGGCCCGTGTCGCGGCTGCGCAGGTCGTGCGTGCGGTTCGATTCACCGGCCGCCGCGGCTTCCGGTTGCGGCTGCGCGGCCTGTGCTTGCGGCTGCGGCTGCGCTTGTTGCTGTGCTTGTGGCTGCGGCTGCGGCTGCGGCTGCGCCGGATTCTGCTGGGGCGCCATCACCGGACCGGAATTGGCGCCGCGCGCCGCCTCGTTGGCCGTCGACTGGGCCAGCAGGCGGTCGAGCGGCAGGTAGATCTGGTTGGTGCCGGTCTTGGCGTCGATCATGACCTTGCTGGTACTGGAAAGAATTTGCTGCATCGTCTCGATATACATGCGGTCGCGCGTGACGGCCGGGGCTTTCGCATACTCGGCCACGATCTTGTCGAAGCGCGCGGCATTGCCGGTCGCGACACTCACGACGCTGGCGCGGTACGCTTCCGCATCCTGCAGCAGGCGGGCAGCCTTGCCCTTCGCCTGCGGGATGACCTCGTCGGCAAACGCCTGCGCTTCGGTGCGCGCACGAACCCGCTCTTCCTGCGCCTTGCCGGCGTCCTCGAACGCGGCGGCGACCTGGTCGGGCGGCTGCACGGACTGCATCGTCACCCCGACGATCTCCGCGCCCATCTTGTAACGGTCGGCCAGGCGCTGGACCGCTTCGCGGGCTTGCACCGCCAGCTTGTCGCGGCCCGTGTACAGGACGGTGTCCATCCTGTTCTGGCCGACGAGTTCGCGCACGACGGTCTCGGCCGAGTCACGGATGGTCTCGACCTGGTCGCGGTTGTTGAACACCCAGGCGACCGGGTCCTTGATCTTGTACTGCACGGAGAACTGGACGTCGACGATGTTCTCGTCGCCCGTCAGCATCAGCGCCTCGCTCGGCTGCTTGTTGCGCACGTTGGCGCGGTAGCCGATCTCGGCCGTCTGCACCTGGGCCGTGTTGACGGTCTCGTGCGACTGGAACGGCGCCGGCCAGCGCCAGTTGAAGCCGGCACCCGTCACGTGCGACAGGCGGCCGAACGTCGTCACGATGCCCACCTGCCCTTCCTGCACGATGAACGCGCCGCTGGCGAGCCAGATCAGGAGGGCGATGGCGCCGACGACGGTGGCCGTCAGGCCGACGCCGCGCGCGTCCGGACGGAACGGGCCGCCGTCGCCGCCGCGCTTGCCGCCGAACAGGCGGTTCAGGCGCTGATTGAAGTCGCGCCACAGCTGGTCGAGATCGGGCGGACCGTCGCTGTCGTTCTTGTTGTTATTGTTCGGGCGGCGTCCCTCGTTCGACTTGGGATCGTGGCCCCAGCGTGGATCGTTGAGGGAAAAAAGCGGCACGCCGGCCTTGCGCGCGCCGGCGTGACGACCGGTCGGCGCCAGCCGCGCGCCGATCCGTTTGATCAGAGAAACAAGCATAGACTAGTGTGGTCCGGGATGGGGAGTCGCGGGCATGAGGTCGGGGTGCTCGTCGACACCGGGCACAACGGCCGGGCTGCCGGCTGCCTCGACGATGGCCTCGCGCAGCAGATCGAGGCCGGCGCCGCTCCTGGCGCTGATGAAAACGCGGCTGATCTTACCATATTCATCACGCTCGATCCCCGGCTCGAGGCCGGCCGCATCGATCTTGTTCCAGACCAGGATCTGCGGGATGTGGTCGGCGCCGATTTCGCGCAAGACCTCGTTGACCTGCTCGATCTGCTCCATCCGCACGGGAGAAGCGCCGTCGACGACGTGCAGCAGCACGTCGGCATGGATGGTTTCTTCCAGCGTGGCGCGGAATGCGGCGACCAGCTGGTGCGGCAGTTCGCGCACGAAACCGACGGTATCGGACACGACCACGTTGCCGGTGTCCGGACCGAGGTACAGGCGGCGCGACGTCGTGTCGAGCGTTGCGAACAACTGGTTCGCGACATACACCCCGGCCTTCGTCAGGGTGTTGAAAAGGGTCGACTTGCCGGCGTTGGTATAGCCGACGAGCGACACGGAAAATGTCTGGTTGCGCCCGCGCGAACGGCGCTGGGTCTCGTGCTGCTTGCGCAGCTTGGTGAGACGGGTGCGCAGCATCTTGACGCGCTCGCCGATGAGCCGGCGGTCGGTCTCGAGCTGGGTTTCACCGGGACCGCGCAGACCGATACCGCCCTTCTGGCGTTCCAGGTGGGTCCAGCCGCGGATCAGGCGCGTGGCCAGGTGCTGCAGCTGGGCCAGTTCGACCTGCAGCTTACCCTCGTGGCTCTGCGCGCGCTGCGCGAAGATGTCGAGGATCAGGCTGGTACGGTCGACCACGCGCACGTTGAGCCGCCGCTCCAGGTTACGCTGCTGGGCGGGCGACAGGGCGTGGTTAAAAATGACGATCTCGACCTTGTCGGCGAGAACGGCCTGCGCGATCTCGTCGGCCTTGCCGCTGCCGACGAAATACGCAGGATCGGGACTGTTGCGCTTTGCAGTGATCGTGCTGATCGGTTCGGCCCCCGCCGAGCGCGCCAGCAGGGCCAGTTCTTCCAGGCTGGCCTTGAAATCGCCAGCGTTGAAATCGATACCGACCAGGGCGGCGCGCATGGTGTTGCCAGAAACGTCAGCCATCGACCTCACTCGGCGTCTTGTTCGAGGTTGAGGTTGACCGCACGGGCCGGAACGACGGTAGAGATCGCATGCTTGTACACCATCTGGGTGACGGTGTTACGCAGGAGGACGACGTACTGGTCGAAGGACTCGATGTGGCCCTGGAGCTTGATCCCGTTGACCAGGTAGATCGAGACGGGGACGTGCTCTTTGCGCAAGGCGTTGAGGAATGGGTCTTGTAACAGTTGCCCTTTGTTGCTCATGACAGCTCCGTGATGTTGTTGTCGTATAAAAATTGTGGCGGGATGCCGGATTTCAAGTGGCTGCGCCAACATTCTCAAGCTGTGAATGTTCGCCCAAGCTAACTGTAACCTGTTTTGCTCTTTTTTGTCGTACTGCTCTGGTTAAACCTGGCTTAAAACCCGCGCCGGGTGAACCCTCGTAAAACCGGCCCCCGGACGGTTTTACTCTTTAGCGAACGGGTTCTTGCCGCTCTTCAGTTCGATGCGCAGCGGCGTGCCGATCAGGTCGAACGTATCGCGGAAATGCTTTTCCAGGTAACGCTTGTACGGTTCCGTGATGCCATCCAGCGCATTGCCGTGGATGACGATGATGGGCGGGTTCTGGCCGCCCTGGTGCGCGTAACGCATCTTCGGGCGCGTGCTGCCCTTGCGCTTCGGCTCCTGCTTCTCGACGGCCTCCTGCAGCGCGCGCGTCAGGCGCGGCGTGGACAGCTTCGCGGTCGCCGCGGCATACGCCGTGTCGATCGACTTCATCAAGTGGTTGATGCCGGTGCCCTTCAGCGCCGAGATGAACTTCGTCTCGGCGAAGTCGAGGAAGTTCAGCTTGCGGTCGATGTCGTTCTTGACCTGGTCGCGCTGGTCGGACGTCAAACCATCCCACTTGTTCACGGCGACGACGAGCGCGCGGCCCGTCTCCAGGATGAAGCCGGCGATGTGCGCGTCCTGCTCCGAGATGTCCTGCTGCGCGTCCAGCATCAGCACGACGACGTTCGCTTCCGAGATCGACTGCAGGGTCTTCACGACCGAGAATTTTTCGATGGCCTCGAACACCTTGCCGCGGCGGCGGATGCCGGCCGTGTCGATCAGCGTGTAGTGCTTGCCGCCCTTTTCGAACGGGACCTCGATCGAGTCGCGCGTGGTGCCCGGCATGTCGAACGCGATCACGCGCTGCTCGCCCACGAGGGTGTTGATCAGGGTGGACTTGCCGACGTTCGGACGCCCGACCAGCGCGATCTTGACGCCGTAGTCGGCGGGATCGAACTCCTCGGCTTCTTCCGGGCGCTGCTGCACGGCGACGTCGATGGCCTCGTTGACGAGGTCCAGCACGCCGTCGCCGTGGGCGGCGGAGATCACGTACGGGTCGCCCATGCCCAACTCATAGAAGTCGGCGGTGACGGACGTGTACTTCATGCCCTCGCTCTTGTTCACGACGAGCATGACCTTGCGGCCCGACTTGCGCAGGAAGTCCGTGATGGTCTTGTCGTGCGGCGTGAGACCCTGGCGGCCGTCGACGATGAACATCACGATGTCCGCCTCGGCGACGGCCTGGCGCGTCTGCAGCGCCATCTCGTGCATGATGCCTTCCTTGGCGACCGGCTCGAAACCGCCGGTATCGATGACCAGGAACGGACGTTCGCCCATGCGCCCTTCGCCATAGTGGCGGTCACGCGTCAGGCCGGGCAAGTCCGCCACCAGCGCGTCGCGCGAGCGGGTCATGCGATTGAATAAGGTCGACTTTCCGACGTTGGGACGACCTACGAGTGCGATTACCGGCTTCATTGAATCTTATTCGACCGCGATAGCGGTCACGGTTCCATTTTGTGTTTGAAAAATCAGGTTCGAACCGACGACGAGCGGCGTGGATTCGATGGCGCTGCCGTCCGTGGCGGCGCGGGACAGGAAAGCCCCGTCCTCGCGCGACAGGAAGTGCACGTAACCCTGGTAGTCGCCGACGGCGACGGCACGGCCGTACGACACCGGCGTGGACAGGCGGCGGTAGGCCAGCTTGTCGTTCTTCCACGCGCTCGTGCCGCTGTCGCGGTTGTACGCGTAGACGGCGCCCTTGTCGTCCGGGACGAATACGAAGCGCTGGTCCGCGGCCACGCCGACTTCCGACGACAGGTCGCGGGTCCAGCGCGGGCTGCCGGTGGCCAGGTCGAAGCAGCCGACGCGGCCCTGGTACGACACGGCGCACACGTCGCCGTCGATGATGACCGGCGCGCCGCCCATGTCGGTGACGCGCTCCAGTTCCGTCGCGCCGCGTGCGACGCCGACCTCGATCTCCCAGCGCGGCGCGCCGGTGGCGAGGATCAGCGACATCAGCTTGCCGCCCGGCTGGGCGATGAGCACGTCCTTGTCGTGGATGACCATGCCCGGCGCCAGGCGCAGGGACAGTGCCGGCGCGTTGCGCTGCACGGTCCATTTCTTCTGGCCCGTCTTGGCGTCGTAGCCGACGATGCGGTTGTCGATGCTGCGCGCGACGACGATGCCCTGGCCCACGACCGGCGACGACAGGATCTCGGAAGACAGCTGGGCATCCCACAGCTTCTTGCCGTCCATGTCGAACGCCAGCAGCATGCCCTTGGCGCCGCCCAGCACGATGACGCTGCCGTCCGTGCCGACACCCGCCGTCAGGTCCATGCCGGCCTTCGTGCGCCAGATCTGGCGTCCGGTGGCCGCTTCCGCACGCACGATGGTGCCGTCGCCCCCGGCCGCGATGATGGTGTTGTCGGCGATGGCTGGCGAGAACATATAGCTCTGCGACTTGCCGACTTCCAGTTTCCACGCCGTGCGCACGGCCATCGAACCTTTCAGGTCGACCAGCGGCGTGGGCTGGTTGCCCTTCGGTTTGGACGCGAACGGATTCAGCGAATTCATGGTGGAACACCCTGCCACTAGGGCGAACATACCGACACCAACGAGCTTCCGGGCAATACGCATATTCTTCTTACCTTGTTCTTGACTCTGGGTTAGTTACGCAGCTGCTTTCGGTGCCGGCGCGCCGCCGATGGCATCCAGCTTGACCTGCACGACCTGGCGGCCCGGATGGTTCTTCTCCATCTTGTCGAGCGCGGCCTGGTACGCCGTGCGGGCTTCCGCCAGCTTGTTCTGCGCGACGAGGACGTCGCCCTTGCGGTCCTGCACCTCGGCCGCGAACTGCGCCGGGAACTCGCGGTTCAGCAGCGCCAGCGCCTGGTCGAACGCTTTCTCGTCCAGCAGCACGCCGGACAGGCGCAGTTTGGCGATGGACTTGTACTCGTCGTCGCCATGGTCGACCGCCCATTGCAGCTGGGCCTTCGCGGTTTTCAGGTCGTTCGCGTCGAATGCGGCCTTGGCAGCGGCCAGCGCGGCCATCGGGGCGTAGGCGGTCGAGCCGAACTTGTTCTCGAGATCGCCCGTGATGCGCTGGACCTTGGCCGCGTCCTTCGCTTCGATCGCCTCGGTCAGGCCGTCATACAGGCCGGACGCTTCCGCGGCCTGCGAGCGCTGGTGCGAGCCCCAGAAGTTGTAGGCGGCGTAGCCACCCAGCGCGAGGATCAGCACCCAGGTGATCAGGTTGCCAAAGCGGTCCCAGAAGGCCTTGAAATTGGCTATCTGTTCTTGTTCTTCGAGATCGTATGCCATGGACGTTCGTCTTCTTCGTTATGGTGAATTAATCGGAATTACGGATGGTAGTGCACGTGGTCGTGATCATGGTCATGATCGTGGCCACCGACGATCTGATCGACGATGAAGTCGACGGCTTCGTCGAACGGCACGCTGGTCTGCTGCTGGCCACCTTCCGCCTCGCGCAGCGATTTCACGGCGACGACGTCGTTCTTGACCTCGTCCTCGCCGATGATCACGGCGAACGCGGCGCCGGAACCGTCGGCCTTCTTCATCTGGCTCTTGAAGCTGCCCGCGCCGGCCGGGGTGGCGCAGTGCAGGACGACGTCCAGGCCCGCGTCGCGGATACGCTCGCCGAGGATGAACGCCTTCATCTGCGCTTCTTCACCCTGGTGCACGAGGTAGACGTCGCACTGGGCCGGCGCGGCCGGTTCGCCCTGCGCCTTCATCAGCTCGATCAGGCGTTCGATGCCCATCGCGAAGCCGATGCCCGGCGTCGGCTTGCCGCCGAACGTCTCGATCAGCGGATCGTAGCGGCCGCCCGCGCACACGGTACCCTGCGCCCCCAGCATGTCCGTGACCCACTCGAACACGGTGCGGTTGTAGTAATCGAGGCCGCGCACGAGACGCGGGTTCACGGTGTACTGGACGTTGTTCGCATCGAGGATCTTCTTGAGGCCCTCGAAGTGCGCGAGCGATTCGCCGCCCAGGTAGTCCAGCAGCTTCGGCGCGTTGTTGACGAGGTCCTGCATCGCCGGGTTCTTCGTGTCCAGGATGCGCAGCGGGTTCGCGTGCAGGCGGCGCTTCGCTTCGGCGTCGAGGACGTCGATGTTCGCTTCGAAGTAGGCGATCAGGTCGGCGCGGTGGCGCTGGCGCTCTTCCGCGTTACCGATCGAATTCAACTCCAGGCGGATGTTGTCGAGGCCCAGGTCGTCCCACAGGCGGCGGCACAGCATGATCAGTTCCGCGTCGATGTCCGGGCCGGAGAAGCCGATGGCTTCCGCGCCGAACTGGAAGAACTGGCGGTAGCGGCCGCGCTGCGGACGCTCGTGGCGGAACATCGGACCCTTGTACCACAGGCGCTTCGGACCGTCGTAGGCCATGTTGTGCTCGACGACGGCACGCACGACGCCGGCCGTGCCTTCCGGACGCAGGGTCAGCTGGTCGCCGTTCATCGAATCGGTGAAGGAATACATCTCCTTTTCGACGATGTCGGTGACGGCGCCGATGGCGCGCGCGAACAGGCCCGTCTCTTCGACGATCGGGGTGACGATCTTCTGGTAGCCGTAGCTCTTCAGCACGGATTCCGCGGTGTTCTCGAACAGTTCCCACAGCGGCGCGTCGGCCGGCAGGATGTCGTTCATGCCTTTGATGGCGACGATTTTCTCTTTTTTCTCGGACATTTTCTGTATTACGCGACGGTGTCGCGGCTGTAATTCTTTTGTACGTAATCGAGCACGATCGTCTTGAACTCATCCACGATCCGCTCGCCCCGCAGTGTAGCGACCTTTTGCCCATCCACAAAGACCGGGGCCGCCGGCGATTCGCCCGTGCCCGGCAGCGAGATGCCGATGTTCGCGTGCTTCGACTCGCCTGGACCGTTCACGATGCAGCCCATCACGGCCACGTTCATCGCTTCCACGCCCGGGTAGGTCTTCTTCCATTCCGGCATCTGCTCGCGCAGGAAGGTCTGGATGTTGTCGGCCAGTTCCTGGAACACGGTCGACGTCGTGCGGCCGCAGCCCGGGCACGCGATCACCATCGGCGTGAATTTACGGAGGCCCATCGTCTGCAGGATTTCCTGGCCGACGACGACTTCCTTCGTGCGGTCGCCGCCCGGTTCCGGCGTCAGCGAGATGCGGATCGTGTCGCCGATGCCTTCCTGCAGCAGCACGGACAGGGCCGCGGTCGACGCGACGATGCCCTTGCTGCCCATGCCCGCTTCCGTCAGGCCCAGGTGCAGCGCGTAGTCGCAGCGCTTGCCCAGTTCGCGGTAGACGGCGATGAGATCCTGCACGCCCGACACCTTGCACGACAGGACGATCTTCTCGCGCGCCAGGCCGATTTCCTCGGCGCGCTGCGCGTTCTCGATCGCCGACGTGATCAGCGCTTCGTACATCACCGACTGCGCGCTCCACGGCTGGGCGCGGGCGGCATTCTCGTCCATGATGCGCGCCAGCAGCGCCTGGTCCAGGCTGCCCCAATTGACGCCGATGCGCACCGGCTTGTCGTAGCGGATCGCGGTTTCGATCATCTGCGCGAACTGGGTGTCGCGCTTGGCGCCCTGCCCCACGTTGCCCGGATTGATGCGGTATTTCGACAGCGCCTGCGCGCACTCGGGATAATCGCGCAGCAGCAGGTGGCCGTTGTAGTGGAAGTCGCCGACGAGGGGGACGTCCACGTCCATCCTGTCGAGCTGTTCGCGAATCGCGGGCACGGCGGCCGCCGCTTCCGGCGTGTTCACGGTGATGCGCACGATCTCGGAACCGGCGCGTGCCAGTTCCTTGACCTGGATGGCGGTGCCGATCACGTCGGCCGTGTCCGTGTTCGTCATCGACTGCACGACGACGGGGGCGTCGCCGCCGACCATCACCTTGCGCGCGCCGTGCTGCACGACCACGCCGCGGCTGGCGCGGCGCGGCAGCGGGCCGGAACCGATCGGCTCGTTGGCGTTGTTCGAAAAAGTCATCTGAGTGTTCCGTTGTTACTGGAGATTGACGCGCGAGATCGTCTTGCCCGGCACCTGCGGCAGGGAGACGGCCGTACCGCGCAGCGTCGCCGTCACGCCGCCCGGATTACCGACCGTCACGCGGACGGGCTGCTCGACGTTGACGGTCTCCGTGCTGCCCGCCTTGACGAGGCGCGAGAACAGCGGCGCGCCGCCCTTGGCCGGACGGACTTCGATCCAGGAGTCTTCGCGCACGTTCAGCACGAGGGCATTGGCGCCGCTGGCCGCAGGGGCTGGCGCCGGCACAGCCGACGCGGTCGCCGGGGCCGGCGTCGCGGGCGACGTGGCGCCGGGCGCTGCGGCCGGGGCCGCGGGAATGGTCGTCGGCGGCGCACCGGTCGCGGTCGCGCCCGGCACATTCACGACGGGACCCGGCGCGGCCGTGGTCGCAGGCGCGGTACCAGCCGGCGCGGTGGCCGGTGCCGATGCGCTGGCGCTCGGGCCCGGCACGGAAATCAGCGGCACGGCAGGATTCTGCAGGGTCTCGACAGAGCTGCCGTTGGCGGCCTCCGTCGAGGCACCGGTCGCGGCCGGCGTGGCCACGGTGCTGCCCGTGTCCGCATGCTGGCTGCCCGGCACGAAGCCGAAGTGCCATGCCGCGGCAGCGGCAGCCACGACGACCACGACGGCGCCCGCGATCATTCCCAGCGGCAGGGTCGAGCGCTTGCCGTGGCTCGGGAACCTGGATTGCGAGAACGAGGTCGGGGTCGGGCGACGGTTCGCCGTGACGGCGCTCGTATCGGGCGCGGGCTCGGTCTCCATGGCGATCTGGGCCACCAGCGGCGCCGGATCGACCTTCACCAGCTTGGCGTAGGCCCGCACGAAACCGCGGGTCACGGCCGGACTCGGCAGCGACGCGTAATCGCCCGCCTCCAGGGCGATGACCTGGCGCACCGCCAGTTTCAACTGGTCGGCCACCTGCTCGACCGACCACCCCATCGCCTCGCGCTGCGCGGCCAGGACCTGGCCGGGAACACCGTGCACAGGCGGTTGGTTGTCGGGCGTCGCCGGCTGATCTGCACGCTCGGAACTCATTGTCGTTGTCTCACTCACTAAAGGCACCGCGCTCGAAGGCCGCGTACTCGGGCGAGCCGGGGAAGCGCTTGCGCAACTGCGCCGCCAGCGAAGCTTCCGTGGCCCGGTCGCCGAGCATGTGCTTGACCCGGATGGCCAGCCACAGCACGTCGGCCGACAGCGTGTCGAGCTTCGCTGTCTCCGTCAGGCGGTTAATGAAAAACCCGGCGCGGGTGTAATCGCGCCGCTCGAAATATACCCGACCCAGGCCGGCGCTCGTCGCCGGCAGGTCGGGATCGTAACGCAGGGCGTCGAGCAGATAGCGCTCGGCCGCGTCGACATTCTTCATCTTCAGGCTGCAGTTACCTGCGTTCACCATGGCTTTGACCGGCGTCGCGTAATTTGGATTCTTCAGCGCCGCATCGAAATAGGTCATGGCCTCCGCCGGCTTGCCGCCGGCGTCGCACAGGAACAGCCCGTAATTGTTCGACAGATCCGGATTGCGCGGCGCCAGGCGCAGCGCGTGCCGGTAGTTCTCGTCGGCGAGGCGGTTCTCGCCCATCGCCGTGTAGATCAGGGCGCGCACGCCATACGCGTCGGCAGAGTCCGGGTTGGCGGCGATAGCCTGCTTCACCTCGTCCAGCGCGATCTCGTACTTGCGCTCCTGGTAATAGCCCACCGCCAGTTGCAGGCGGATCTGGGCGCGTTTTTCCGCGGCCGTCTGGTCGGACAGCGTCTTGAGCTCGTGCGATTCGCCCGCCATGCCACCATTGCCGGCGCACGCCGCCAGCAGCAGAGGAAGGGCGAGCGCGCAGGCCAGGCGTCCGGACAGCCGCGGCATCAGGACGAGATCTCCACGATCTTGCCGAAGTTAGGGCCGAATTTTTGCTGGTATTCGGCCATCTTGCTCATGCGCTCGTTTACGCGGGTACGGTCCTTGACCTCGCCCGCCAGCTGGCCGCAGGCGGCGTCGATGTCGTCGCCGCGCGTCTTGCGGATCGTCGTGACGAGGCCGGCGTCCATCAGCACCTGGGCAAACGCCTTGATGCGCGGGTTCTTCGAGCGCACGAGGCCGGATTCCGGGAACGGGTTGAACGGAATCAGGTTGAACTTGCACGACACGCCGACGACCGGATCATTGACGAGGGCGACCAGTTCGCGCGCATGCTCGTCCGTGTCGTTGACGCCGTCCAGCATGCAGTATTCGAACGTGATGAAGTCGCGCGGGGCAAATTCCAGGTAGCGCTTGCACGCGGCCATCAGCTCGCGCAGCGGGTATTTCTTGTTCAGCGGCACGAGCATGTCGCGCAGCGGGTCGTTCGAACCGTGCAGCGACACGGCCAGCGCCACCGGGCATTCCTGCGACAGCTTGTCCATGTTCGGCACGACGCCCGACGTCGACACGGTCACGCGGCGGCGCGACAGGCCGTACGCGTTATCGTCCAGCATCAGCTTGAGCGCGGTGACGGTCGGATCGAAGTTCAGCAGCGGCTCGCCCATGCCCATCATGACGACGTTCGTGATCTGGCGCTCGCCCTTCGGCCCCGGCTCGATGCCCTTCGTGCGGCGCAGTTCGAACTCGGCCATCCACAGCTGGCCGATGATCTCGGACACGCTGAGGTTGCGGTTGAAGCCCTGCTTGCCCGTCGAGCAGAAGCGGCAGTTGACGGCGCAGCCGGCCTGCGTGGAGATGCACAGCGTGCCGCGCGTCTCTTCCGGGATGAACACGGTTTCGACGGCATTGCCGTTGCCGACGTCCACGAGCCATTTGCGGGTGCCGTCGCTCGACGTGTGGTCGCTGATGATCGCCGGGGAACGGACTTCGGCGCGCGTCTTGAGTTTTTCGCGCAGCGACTTCGCCAGGTCGGTCATGTCGTCGAAGTTGGCGACGCCGAACTGGTGGATCCAGCGCTGCAGCTGTTTCGCGCGGAACGGCTTCTCCCCCAACTCGGCGCAGTAAGCGACGAGCTGCGCGGGATCGAAGTCCAGCAAGTTGGTGAGAGTTGCCATGATTGAATCCTGTGCCTTCAAAATAAGTCCCGCCCGCCGGGCTCTTCGAGCATGGGCGAGCGGGATATTGCAATGTTAAACCGGCCTGAGGCCGATCAACACAAATAATTGCTACTAAAGATTAACGCGAGTAGACGTTCAGTGCCGGGAAGTAGTAAGCGATCTCGACAGCTGCGGTCTCGGCGGCGTCCGAACCGTGCACGGCGTTGGCGTCGATCGAGTCGGCGAAGTCGGCGCGGATGGTGCCCTTGTCGGCTTTCTTCGGATCGGTTGCGCCCATCAGTTCGCGGTTCTTGGCAATCGCGCCTTCGCCTTCCAGCACCTGGATCATGACCGGGCCCGAGATCATGAAGTCGACGAGATCCTTGAAGAACGGACGCTCTTTGTGGACAGCGTAGAAACCTTCGGCTTCGGCGCGCGACAGCTGGGCCATACGGGCAGCGACGATCTTCAGGCCTGCGCCTTCGAAACGGCTGTAGATTTGGCCGATCACGTTTTTAGCGACTGCGTCAGGTTTGATGATCGACAGGGTGCGTTCGATTGCCATTTAAAAACTCCAATAAAAAGAAAGGTTTAAATCGAGATTTGGGAACTCAATCAACCTTCTATTTTACCATACATCCGTCATCCTACCGATATTGCGTGGGAGGGAGGCCGGATGATACAGTGACAATGATGAGTCCTCGTCCATATGGGGCGCGCGCCGGACCTTATGCAAGACTTAAAACTTGCGTTTCCGGCACATTGCCCCTGTTGACGCCAGGTCCAGTCCCCATATGGGGAGCAAAGCGATTTCTTCCAACGGAGGCATTATGATTCCCAGCCTGCAGAAAACCTACGACGTCTCGGCCATCCAGGCCACGCGTCACCGCGTGCTGCGCAACACTTACTGGTTGCTGGCACTGTCCATGGTCCCGACGGTGCTCGGCGCATACATCGGCCTGCAAATGGCCCTGCCGATCTTTGCCGGCGGCATGGGCGTGATCCTGTTCCTCGCCATCGCGTTCGGCTTCATCTTCGCGATCGAGAAGACCAAGAACTCGGCGGCCGGCGTACCGATCCTGCTCGGCTTCACGTTCTTCATGGGCTTGTGGCTGACCCCGCTGCTGCGCTTCACGCTCGGCTTCAGCAATGGCGGCACCCTGATCATGACCGCGTTCGCCGGTACCGCGGCCGTGTTCGCCACGATGGCGACGATCGCGACGGTGTCCAAGCGCGATTTCTCGGGCATGGGCAGCTGGCTGTTCGCCGGCGCCATCGTCGTGATCCTGGCCGGCCTGGCCAACGTGTTCCTGCACCTGCCGGCGCTGATGCTGGTCGTGTCGGTGCTCGCGATGGTGATCTTCTCCGCCTTCATCCTGTTCGACGTGAACCGGATCGTGAACGGCGGCGAGACCAACTACATCAGCGCGACACTGGCCATCTATCTGGACATCTACAACGTGTTCACGAGCATGCTGCAACTGCTGGGCATCGGCTTCGGCAACCGCGACTGATCCCCACCGCTCGCATCGACGAGCCGGCCTGCGGGCCGGCTTTTTTATTGCCCAAGACCGGGGTCAGAGCCCGGTTTTTGGAAACATCCGGCGCGCAATGGGCGGACAGCAGCTTACCGAAAGTATGATTGGCAGAACCGCACGGCCCTGCGTACAATATCCGTTCGCTTTCGATCCCGTCCCCATGTCCCGTAGCCTGGTCCACGTATTGCTGTCGCTGCTGCTGCTCGTTTCGCAGCAGTTGTCGGTCGGACACGGCTATACGCACTGGGCGGAGGCCGCCGACACGCTCGTCCAGCAGACCGCAGCCACGGCGGACACCGACGACGGCACCGGCAAGCTGCCCAAGCCCGGCCTGCACGACCTGTGCGGCCAGTGCGCGGCCAGCGCCCAGATCGCGTTTGCGCTGCCTTCCTCGCTGCGGCAATTCGTCCCGGCCGAGCTGGCCTATGCCGCGCCCGCCGTGCCGGCCACTCCGGGCATCTGCCTGCTCACGACCTGCCCGTTCCAGTCGCGCGCACCCCCTCAAGCCTGATAACACCTCCCGCTGTTTCCCGTACCGCCCGGCACGTCCCGGCGGTATGGGCCGTTATCCATTCGCTTGAGATTGTAGAAAAATCATGAAAATCGAACGTACGCTGCTCGCCAGCGCGCTCCTGCTCGCCTTCCACCCGGCCGTCCGCGCCGACGATCAAGAAACCATCAACGACGGCAAGATCCAGCAGGTCGTCGTCACGGCCAGCCCGTTGCGCAACGGCGAAGGCGACCAGATCCTGACGCCGGCGAAAGTGCTCGCGGGCGACGAGTTGCGTGACAAAGTCGGCAGCTCGCTGGGCGAGACGCTGCAGAACGAACTGGGCGTATCCGCCTCCGCATTCGGCGCAGGTGCGTCGCGCCCCATCATCCGCGGCATGGAAGGCTCGCGCGTAAAGATGCTGGAAAACGGGATGGCGACGTCCGACGTGTCCGGCCTGTCGAACGACCACGCCGTCGCGTCCGAAGGGGCCGTCGCGCGCCAGATCGAGATCCTGCGCGGCCCCGCCGCCCTGCTGTACGGCTCGGGCGCCATCGGCGGCCTCGTCAACGTCGTCAACGAACGCATCCCGACCGCGCTGGAACCGAAGGTGACGGGCCAGGTCGAGTCGCGCCTGAGCACGGTCGACAACGGCAAGGACATGTCCGGCACGCTGGACGGATCCGTCGGCAAGTTCGGCCTGCACCTGGACGGCAACCTGCGCAATACGGACGACTACCAGATTCCCGACCTGCGCGTGGCGAACGACCCGACGTCGCGCATGAACCGCCTGCCGAATTCCGATACGAAGGAGCGCAACATCGGCATCGGCGGTTCGTACATCGACGACTGGGGCTATGCGGGCCTGTCGGCATCGCACCTGACCAATTTCTATGGCATCCCGACCAACGAGGGATCGCACATCGACCAGCGCCAGAACCGCTACGACTTCGACAGCGTCATCAAGAACCCGCTCGCCGGCTTCGAAAGCGCGCGCGTCAAAGCCGGCTATACGGACTACCACCACGCCGAGCTGGACGATGGCGTGCCCGCCACGCTGTTCTCGAACAAATCGTTCGAATCGCGCGTCGAGCTCACGCACCAGCCGATCACGCCCCTGGGCCTGCACGGCACGTTCGGCGTGCAGACGGAAAACACACACTTCTCGGCGCTGAGCGCGGAAGGCGGACCGGACACCGTGCCGGTCACGCACTCGACCACGCAGGCTGCCTTCCTCGTCGAGGAATGGAGCCAGGGTCCGCTGCGCTGGAACGCGGGTCTGCGCTATGAAAACGTCGACCGCAAGCCGGTCGGCAACCGCGAACGCAGCTTCGACCTCGGCTCCGGCTCGATCGGCGCGCTGTGGCCGTTCACGAAAGGCTATTCGTTCGGCGCGACGGTGTCGTATGCCCAGCGCGCGCCCGCGACGGAAGAACTGTATTCGGGCGGTCCGCACGACGCCACGCTCACGTTCGATGTCGGCGATCCGGACCTGCGC
Source organism: Telluria mixta (assembly GCF_029223865.1). Classification (NCBI taxonomy): domain Bacteria; kingdom Pseudomonadati; phylum Pseudomonadota; class Betaproteobacteria; order Burkholderiales; family Oxalobacteraceae; genus Telluria; species Telluria mixta. The sequence continues at coordinate 3,936,666 of NZ_CP119520.1, read as the reverse complement.
AAGGAAATCTCGCGCAACATCGAGCTGTCGCTGCAAAAGACGAGCGGCCTGCTGCGCTGGCGCGTGAACGCCTACCGCAACAACGTCAACAACTTCATCTACGGCCATATCACGGATACGTCGTTCGACGAGGACGGCAACCCGGGCGGCGAGTTCCGCCAGCGCATCTTCCAGCAGGCGAAGGCGCACATCCAGGGCGCGGAAGCGGAGCTGACGTGGAACCAGATCGGCATGGGCTGGAACGGCCGCGTGTTCGCGGACATGTCGCGCGGCTACCTCGACGACGCCGGCAACCTGCCGCTGCAGCCGGCCGACCGCGTGGGCGCCGCCATCGGCTACCGCCAGCCGCACTGGCGCGCCGGCCTCGACTGGACGCACGCCCGCGGCCAGGACCGCCTCGCGGCGTTCGAGACGTCCACGACGCCGTCGTACAACCAGGTCAACGCCAATGTCTCGTACACGCAGAAGCTCGAGCACGTGGACCTGACGTATTTCATCGCGGCGAAGAACCTGCTCAACGAAGACATCCGCCTGGCGACGTCGCTGCTGAAGGACATTGCGCCGCTGCCGGGGCGGAATATCACGTTCGGCGTGCGCGCGAAGTTCTGACGGCGTATTGACGTCCCGTGCGCCACGCGTGCGGGACGTCCGTTATAGTCTTGCCATCAACCCCGATCCCATCGGCATTTGCAGTACGTTGCCGTCGAAATGGTCCTTCGGAGACATTTTGTTCTCCAGGTATCAACGGTGTTTCTCGCTCGGAAAATGTATTTTTTTTCATACCTGTTCCAGCTTATGCATTTGCGCATAGAATGACCGCTTTCGGACTCGGAAGCGATCGGCATGGAAGCAGCGACGCGCGACTTTCATCTCCTCGGCAGCACCGGCGCCGTTCGCGCCGGTTACCACGTCCATGACTGGTCGGCGTCGCCTCTCGGCCCCCGGACCGGTGGAGCCCCGCATTGCGCAATGCGGCCAGCCTGATCCTCGAATCCGAATTCCCCATGTATCTCGCGTGGGGCCCACACCTCGCGCTGCTGTACAACGCCGCCTTCATTCCCCTTCTCGACGGCACCCACCCCGTTGCACTCGGTCGTCCGCTGGCGCAGGCCTGGCCCGACCGCTGGCCCGGCCTGAAGCCGCTTGTCGAACGCGCCCTCGGCGGCCACGCCACGTACGGCGAGGATGTGCCGAGCCCGATCGACCGCAACGGCAAGCCGTACAACGCCTGGTTCACGCTGGCCTATTCGCCGGTGCGCGACGATACCGGCACCGTGCGCGGCGTGCTGTGCGTGACGAGCGAAACGACCCAGCGCGTGCAGCTCGAGCGGCGCCACGCCGTGCAGCTGCAGGTGGTGGACAGCCTGCGCCGCCTGCACCACCCGTCCGACATCATCGAAGGGGCGTGCACCCTGCTCGGCAAGCACCTGGAACTCGAGCGCGCCTGCTTTGTCGAAACTGACGAGGCGGACGGCAGCTTCGAAGTGATGCACGACTGGGCCCGCGACGCGAGCACGCCGCTGATCGGCCGGCGCGCCCGCCTCGACGATTTCGGCCCGCAGGCGCTAGCCCTGCTGCGCACGGGGTCGCCGCTGGCCGTGCGCGACGCAACGGCCGACCCGAGACTCCCCGCGCGCGGCGCGCGCTACGCGGCCGCGGGCGCGCGCGCGATCCTCATCGTGCCGAAGATCCGGCGCGGCCAGCTCGTGGCGGCCCTCGTCGGCTATTCGACCCAGCCGCGCGACTGGGACGAGGAGGCGCAGCGCCTCGCCACCGACATCGCCGAGCGCAGCTGGGAAGCGCTCGACCGCGTGCGCGCCGAGCAGGCCTTGCGCGACGCCGTGGCGCGCCAGACGACGCTGCTCGACATGAACGAATTCCGGCTCGAAGTATCGGACCTGCTGCGCCGCCTGAACGACCCGACGCAGATCTTCGTCCAGACGGGCGCCATGCTGGGCCGCTTCCTGCAGGCCAGCCGCGTGCTGTACGGCGACTACGACGCCGACAAGCAGCTCGTGACCTTCCACTCGAACTACACGGACGGCATCGTCGCCGAGTTGAACGGCACGTTCCCCGCGGCCCTGTTCGGCGTAGCGAATTTCAGTACGCTGAACCTGGGCACGTGGGTGTCGAGCGACCTGCAGCGCGACCCGCGCACGAGCGGTGCCGACACCTGGCCGAACTACGCGGCACTGCAGATCCGCTCCGCCGTCGTCGTGCCGCTGAACCGCAACGGCGCGCTGACGACCTGCCTGTTCATCAACGACAACCTGCCGCGCGTGTGGAGCGCCGACATCGTGCGCCTGATCGAGGACGTCGCCGAGCGCGCGTGGAGCGCCGTCGAGCGCGTGCGCGCGGAAGACGCGCTGCGCCTCGCCGACCGCCGCAAGGACGAATTCCTCGCGATGCTGGCGCACGAGCTGCGCAACCCGCTGGCGCCGATCTCGGCCGCCGCGCAACTGCTGAACATGGGCCCGCCGGACAGCGCCCGCGTGGAGCGCACGAGCGCCATCATCGCGCGCCAGGTCGCGCACATGACGGGCCTGATCGACGACCTGCTGGACGTCTCGCGCGTCACGCGCGGGCTCGTCGTGCTGGCACGCGAGGAAGTCGACCTGCGCCGCGTGATCGGCGACGCCGTCGAACAGGTGCGCCCGCTGATCGAGGCGCGCCGCCACGAGCTGGCGCTGCATCTGTCGACGGAACCGGCGATCGTCGAAGGCGATCCGAAGCGCCTCGTGCAGGTGATCGCGAACCTGTTGAACAACGCGGCCAAGTACACGCACGAAGGCGGCCGGCTGTCGGTCTGGATGGGCATCACGCCCGAGCAGGTGCTCGTGAGCGTGTCGGACAACGGCATCGGCATCTCGGCCGAACTGCTGCCGACCGTGTTCGACCTGTTCTCGCAGGCGGAGCGCACGCCGGACCGCTCGCAGGGCGGCCTCGGGCTCGGGCTCGCGCTGGTGAAGAGTCTCGTGGAACTGCACGGCGGGATGGTGACGGCGGCCAGCGAAGGCCGCAACCTGGGCTGCGAATTCACGATCCGCCTGCCGCGCCTGCACAGCGCTGCCGCACCCGCCGGCGGCACGGCCGCGACCGGTCCCGCGGCGCCGGGCACGGCGCGCGGGCTGTCGCTGATGCTGGTGGACGACAATGTCGACGCCGCGATGACCCTGGGCCTGCTGCTGGAATCCGGCGGCCACCAGGTAACGGTGATGCACCACCCGGGCGAAGCGCTGGAACGGGCCGCACAGGAGCATTACGATGCCTTCCTGCTCGACATCGGCTTGCCCGGCATGAACGGCTACGAACTGGCGCGCCGGCTGCGCAAGCTGCCCGGCTGCGGCGAGGCAACCCTCGTCGCGATCACGGGGTACGGCCAGCAGTCGGACCAGGCCAGCGCGGCGTACGCCGGCTTCGACAGTTACTTCGTCAAGCCGGTCGATCCGGCCGGCCTGTTCGCGTTACTGGACCGCGTCGCCGCCCGCTGACGCAGTGTCCTTGACGTCCGGTGCCGCGAATTCGCGCGGCTGGAAATTCTCGAGGCGCTCGAACACGCCGATCGATTCCACGTGCGACGTGTGCGGGAACATGTTCGCCACACCTGCCTTCTTGAGCACGTAACCGGCGCGGTGCGTCAGGATGCCGGCATCGCGCGCCAGCGTCGACGGGCTGCACGACACGTACACGATCCGCTGCGGCAGCAGGTCCGGGTTCGTCAGGCGCAGTTCGGCCAATGCGATCGCCAGCGCGACGGCGCCGTCGCGCGGCGGGTCGACCAGCATGCGGTCGAATTTGCCGAGCGCGATCAGGTCGTCCTTCGTCACCTCGAACAGGTTGCGCGTATAGAACGTCGTCTTGTCGGCGAGGCCGTTCGCCTTCGCGTTTTCCAGCGCGCGCGTCGTCAGCGCCGTGCTGCCTTCGATGCCGACGACTTCGCGCGCCTGCGTGGCCAACGGCAGGGTGAAGTTGCCGAGGCCGCAGAACAGGTCGGCCACGCGGTCGGTCGGCTGCACCTCGAGCAGGTTCAGCGCCTTGTGCACGAGCAGGCGGTTGATCTGGTGATTCACCTGCGTGAAATCGGTCGGCTTGAACGGCATCCTGATGCCGAATTCCGGCAGCGTGTAGTACAGCTCCTTGCCGAGCGGGTAGTACGGCGCCGCGGTGTCCGGTCCCTTCGGCTGCAGCCACCACTGGATGTTCCATTGGTCGGCGAACGCTTTCACCAGCGTCTCGTCGGCGGGCGAGAGTGGCGCCATGATGCGCAGCACGAGCACGGTCGTTTCTTCGCCGACGGCGATCTCGATCTGCGGCATCTGCTGGTAGATCGACAGTGCGCCCACCAGCTCGCGCAGCGGCACGAGCATGGCCGACAGGTGGTCCGGCAGGATCTCGCAGCTCGTCATGTCGGCCACGTACGACGAGTGACGCTCGTGGAAACCGACCAGCACCGTGCCCTTCTTGGCCACCCAGCGGACCGACAGGCGTGCGCGGTAGCGGTAATCCCACGTGGGGCCGTACATCGGGCGCATGATGTTCTCGGCCTTCGTCTTCCCGATGTGCCACAGGTTGTCTTCCAGGACGCGCTGCTTCATCGCGACCTGGGCCGACGGCTCCAGGTGCTGCATCGAGCAGCCGCCGCAATGCCAGAAATGCGGACATTTCGGTTCCACGCGCATCGACGATGCCTTCTGCAGCGTGACCATGCGGCCCGATTCCCAGTTCTTCTTCTTGCGCAGGGTCTCGAAGCTGACGCGCTCGCCCGGCAGCGCGCCTTCGACGAAGATCACTTTACCCGGCGTGCCGTCCTCGTTCTCCAGGTGGCCGACGCCGCGCGCGTCCATGTCGAGGGATTTGATGTTGATGAAGGTTTCTTGCATGGGAATAGAGAGCTGATCGCGCAACCAAACAACGTCGTCCCCGTGAAAACGGGGACCCATGCTGAAGATCACGGAGCCGGGGTGCCTGCGGGTCGACTGCGGTTGCTCAGTATGGATTCCCGCGTGCGCGGGAATGACGACTTGCGGCCGATGCCGGCCAGCCGGGCATCATAGCAAGGAATCGCGGACGACGCCACGGGCGGCCATCGCCCGTTTCAGTTTGACGAGAGCTTCCTGCTGGATCTGGCGCACGCGTTCGCGCGTCACGCCCATCTCCTCGGCCAGCGTTTCCAGCGTGGCCGGGTCGTCGTTGTCGAGGCCGAAGCGGCGCATCACGACGACGCGCTGCTTGTCCGGCAGCTTCTGCAGCCAGTCGCGCACGAGCACCGTCATCTCGTGCTGTTCGGCGTGGGCGTCCGGGCTGACGTCGCCCTCGTCCGGCAGCATGTCCATCAGGCTGCTCTGCGGATCGTTGTCGAGCGGCGCGTCGAGCGACGTCGCGTGCTCGGACAGCGCGAGGATGTCCTGCACTTCTTCCACGGGCCGGCCGACGAGGCTGGCGATGTCTTCCGCGCTCGCTTCCTTGCCGTCGTGGTGCTGGGCTTCGAGGTGGTATTTCGCACGGAGCACCTGGTTCAGTTCGCGCACCATGTGCACGGGCAGGCGCACGGTGCGGGCCTGGTTCATGATCGCGCGCTCGATGCTTTGGCGGATCCACCACGTCGCGTACGTGGAAAAGCGGAAGCCGCGCTCCGGCTCGAACTTGTCGATCGCGCGCATCAGGCCGATGTTGCCCTCCTCGATGAGGTCGAGCAGCACGACGCCGCGGTTGATGTAGTGCTTGGCGATGGAGACGACGAGCCGCAGGTTATGCTCGATCATCTTCTGGCGGGCGTTGAAGTCGCCCGCCTTGGCGAGGGTCGCGTAGTGCGCTTCCTGCTCGGCGGTGAGCAGCGGCTTGGCGCCGATGCGGTTCAGGTAGTGCTGGGTGGTGTCCGTCGACAGCTCGGCCTGCAGGACGCTTTTCAGTTCGTCGACGGTGTCGACGACGGCCGGTGTGCCGCCGTCCGGCAGCATCTCGGCGCGGTCGGCGCCATCCACCCCGAACTCGCCGTCGTCCAGCGGTTCATCCGGATTGTCTTCCGGCGTGTCGTGGTCCAGCGGGTCGGGGGGCAAGGTCATCGGCTCTCTCTAGCGACTGGGCAGGAACTTGGCCGGGTCGACCGGCTTGCCCTGCTGGCGTATCTCGAAATGCAGTTTGACCGTGTCGGCATCGGAATCACCCATCTCCGCGATGGCCTGGCCCTTGGTCACGTTCTGACCTTCCTTCACCAGGATGGTGCGGTTGTGCGCATATGCCGACAACAGGCTGTTGCTGTGCTTAACAATCACGAGATTACCATATCCGCGAATGCCGCTGCCGGCATACATCACCTTACCGGAACCCGCGGCCATGACTTGCTGGCCCATCTTGCCGGCGATGTCGATGCCCTTGTTCTTGCCTTCGTCGAACGTGGCGACGATCTTGCCGTCGGACGGCCACATCCAGCTCAGTTTCTCGTCGTCGTTCGCGGTGACGGTGGTGCCCGGGGTCACGCCTGCCGCGATCACTTTTTCCGCCTTCGGATTGTCTTCCTTCGCGCTCGCCAGGTTCGATTCCGTGTACGGCTTCTTGGCACCGCTCGGCTCGGTCTTCTTCGGCACGGCCGGCGCCTTCTCGGCGCCCGGCATCGCGATCGGCGACGTCACGACGGCATTGCCGTTGCCGTTGCCGTTCCGCTCGGACGGCGCCACTTTCAGCACTTGCCCGACCTTGATGTCGTCCGGATCGGACAGATTGTTCCACGCGACGAGATCGCGGTAGTTCTGGCCGTGGTCGAGGGCGATGCGCAGCAGCGTGTCGCCGCGGCGCACGGTGTAGGTGCCGCGCGCGTCGGGCTTCGTCTCCTCGACGGCCGGCGCCGGTTGCGGACGGGGACGGAACGTGGATGCGGTCGGCGCCGGACGGTCGATCACGGGGGCTACGCGGGTCTCGGTGCTGCAGGCGGACAGGATGCCGAGACTGAGGGTCAACAGGGCTAAGCGGGGCGTAAGTTTCATTCTCTCTATAATTCTTTTACAACAACTGGCATTCAAGCGATGCCTGGCCGCAGCGGGACAAAATGGCAGGCTTCCAGCGTTTCGCTGGTCCATTCCGCCTTGCCTTTACGGGTAATGCGCTGCAGGTGCTGGACCTGAGCACCGACGGGCGCCACCAGGTGGGCGCCAATGGCCATCTGCTCGAGCAGTGCACGCGGCACCTCGAGACCGGCCGCCGCCAGGATGATGCCGTCGAACGGGGCCACCTGCGGGAGCCCTAGCATACCATCTCCGTACTGCAAGCGCAGATTGGCGATACGCAACGGGCGCAGATTGGCCTTCGCCAGCTCATGCAGCGGCTTGATGCGCTCGATGGAATACACCTCCTGCGCCACGCACGACAGCACGGCCGCCTGGTAGCCGCACCCCGTGCCGATCTCGAGCACGCGGCGCAGCGGTTGGTTACTACCCTTGAGCAACTCGATCATGCGCGCGACGATGTACGGCTGCGAAATCGTCTGGTTGTGGCCGATCGGCAGCGAGATGTCGACGTAGGCCTGGGCCAGCATGCCCGGCTCGACGAACATATGGCGCGGCACGATTTCCAGCGCGGCCAGCACCTGCGCATCCTTGACGCCCTGGCGCGCGGCCCGGGCCGCCATCGCGCGGCGTGGCGCTTCCGTGGCCGCCAGGTCGGACCGCACGACGGTCTGCTGCGGCTGGGCCGGCTTGGTTGGTCCCGGCACGCCGGGCGCCGGGCCGCCGCGCGGCTGCGTCTGGCTGTTCTGGCGCGCGTTCTGGGTCGCCGTCTGCGGCGTGGCGACCGGCGCCGGCGCAGCGGGCTTTCGGGTGCTGCCGCCCGTCACGGACGAGAGCGGCAGAGGAAACTGGCTGCGCTTTTCGCTCATCCCAACCCTCGCCGCAGCAGGTCCAGCTGGTCGCGGTGCGTGAGGTCGACCTGCAGCGGCGTCACCGACACGCAGCCCTTGCTCGTCGCATGGAAATCCGTGCCCTCGCCCGCGTCGCGGCACGCGCCCGGCGCGCCGATCCAGAAGATCTCGCGCCCGCGCGGATCCTGGCCGCGGATGACGGGCTCGGACTGGTGGCGCCGGCCCAGGCGGGTCGGCACGAGCGGCCCGATCTGCTCGTACGGCAGGTTTGGGATATTTACGTTCAGCAAAAACGGCGACTCGAGCATCTCGAAGCGGCGCAGCACGATGTCGCGCGCCACCCGCGCGGCCGATTCCACCTCCGCCCAGCCGCCATGGACCTGGGAAAAGGCGATCGCCGGGATACCGAACAGATAGGCTTCCGTCGCCGCCGCCACCGTGCCGGAGTACAGCGTGTCGTCGCCCATGTTCTGGCCGTTGTTGATGCCGGAGACGACCAGGTCCGGGCGTGCGTCGAGCATCCCCGTCAACGCGATGTGCACGCAGTCGGTGGGAGTGCCGTTGACAAAATAAAACCCGTTGGCAGCCTTCGACACCGACAGCGGACGGTCCAGCGACAACGAATTGGACGCGCCCGAGCGATTGCTGTCGGGCGCGACCACCACGATGTCGGCGACTGTCGAGAGCGCTTCGGCCAGGGCGTTGATGCCGGGGGCGAGATAGCCGTCGTCGTTACTGATTAGGATACGCATGCCGCGATTTTACCTGAAGCAACGGCGAGATCGACCAATCGGACGTCACATTTATTGCCCCTCGCCCCCTCCCGGCGCGGCCTCAGCCGGTCACCAGCGGACGCCCTTCCGCCGCCTGGATCAGGGCGCCTTCGAGGGACGAGACCTCGTCCAGGGTAAAGGCCAGCAGCGCGTCCTTGTCGCCTTCCTGCAGGTACACCTGCTTGATCATCGCCGCGCCGCGCCGTCGTAGCGGATGCGCCACACTCGGCCGCAGGATCGTCGAGCGCAGGCTGTCCGCCAGCGCGCGCGCCTCGCGGGGGCTGCGGCTGTCGATCAGTTCCTGCAGGCGCGACAGCTTGTCGTCCAGCGCGTCCGGCGACGGTTCGCCGGGGCGGCGCGGCGAACCATGCCCCCGCTTGCCCTCCTCCATCGCGTGCAGGCCCTGCTCCAGCGCGATCACGTGCTGTTCGATGCGGCGCGCGGCCTCCAGCTCGCTTTGTTGTCCTAAATACAATTGCGCCAGCCGGGCCAGTTCGCGCACGAGGCTCGGCGCCTGCGGATCGGCGGCCCGTTCGCGCAGGGATTCGACGGCCTGCACGAGCCGCACCTCGGGCAGCGGGCGCCACGGGAAATGGCCGGGTTCGAGCCATTCGAGCAGCGCCTCGACGGCGCGCTGGGGCCCGAGCCGGTCGTGCTCGCCCGCCTGGGCCCGGCCGCCGGCAGGCACCATGCCGCTCACGGCCGCCTGGGGCAGCTGTACTTCGTCGAGGTAACTGTCGAGCATGACGCTGGACAGGCCGTAGCACTCGGCCAACATCTGTTCCAGTCGGACCTGGTAGCCGGACTGGCTCCGTGGCGCGTCGCCGAAGCGCCAGCGCAGCCGCCCTTCGCCCGTCCCGTCGACCGGACAGGGCAGCGGATAGACGAGCAGCGGGCGCTGCTCGTCCTCGTGGCTGCAGCGGTAATCGAGCGCGCGACCGACGACGCCCTGCAGGCCGTCCAGGCTGCGCGCATCGGGCGTGAACACGCCGACGATCTTGTCCGGCAACAGCGCCGTGCAGACGCTGGCCGCCGCCGAGCGTCCGCTGCGGCAATCGATCAGCACGTGGGCGAAGCGCCGTGCCACCCTCGCCGCGAACGTGCGGAACAGGGCCGGACAGGCGCAGAACAGCGCGTCCCAGTCGAGCCGGTCGACGCGCTCGCCATAGCTGTCGTCGAAGCGGCCGGCGCGCATCAGGTACAGCGGGCAGGTGTCGTCGACGCGGACGATGAAGTCGTCCCAGTCCAGCGTATCGAGCACGCGCGCGGCCAGCGCCTCGGCGTCGTCGTTCGACGTATTGCCGTGCAATTGATCACGACAACTCTCGAACAATTCGAGCAGGCCGCTGGCGTCCGGGCCCTCGTCTGCGCGGGAAAAATAGTGATGCAGGCCGGGGGCTTCCAGGTCCCAGTCGATCATCAGCACCGGTGTCTTCGCATGCGCCCGCCCGGCAAGCAGCCGGCCGGCATGGGCCAGCGCAAGGCTGCGCACGGGTGCGCTGTCGTAGGAGTAGAACGTCGTCACCTCGCCGGCCTTTCCGGCCGGTACTGCGGTGATGCGGTTGGTTTCCATAAGGCTCCTCATTTTTTGGGGAAGGTTGGATCCGGTAACTCACGCCATGCGGGTGGGACAGCGGGAAGCTCGAATTGGTTGCAGTCATGCGCCGGCGGCATGGTTTTTTTCTGATATTGGTAATGCGTGACGATGCGCCGGACCATCTTGTCGATGTCCGGCAGGAAATCGGGGTTCGACTTCAGGTCGGCCGTGGCCATCGTGAAGCGCGAGAAGTCGACGTAGAACGTGGATTCGCTGATCTGCGGGGGCAGGCTGACGGGGTGCTGCGTCATGATGACGGGAATGATCAGCTGGCTGGGCAGCGTGTACCACGTGCTGCGCTCGGCCTCGATCAGGCGCATGGCGGCGTACTCGCGCCGGGTGTAGGGATGGGCCTCGTATTTGGGCGTGTAGATCAGGACCATGCACGCGCTTTCGCACAGCGCGCGGGCGATCTTGCGGTCGAGGTCGTCACCGCCGCCGAGTTGTTCGGTGTCGATGAACAGTTCGTCTTCGTTGTCGAAATACGGTTCGAGGTAACAGCGCAGTGCATCGGCCAGCGTGGCCTTGAAGCGCTGCATCAGCTCGTGCCGCCCATGGGCATAGCTGAAAAAGCAGCCATAACGTATCGCCATTGCTCCCCCTTGTAGTCTGCCACCGGCCGGGCCTGTGAGACTCTAAACAAGTCACCCATCCTGCATGTTGTGGGAGCACAAGCGATAGCCCGGGACGCGCAGCGTACCGGGATACAAGCCAAAAGGTAGCGTAAAACGAAGCGAAGCAGACACGCAGCGGCTAACGAAGCCGGCAAGCGGACACGGAACGATTAACGAAGCCGGCAAGCGGACACGGAACGATTAACGAAGCCGGGGGTCAGAGCCCGAATTTGCTTTTTTAGGGCTCTGACCCCGAATCTCCACCCCGCGGCGTATTCGAAGTCGCAAAGAACTCGATCACATCCGCCTGCACCCGCGTCCGCCTGAACGGCGGCAAACTCTGCCAGATACGCCGCCCATACGGCTTGCTGATCACCCGCGGATCGCACAGCATCAGCACGCCCCGATCCTCGACGTCGCGGATCAGGCGCCCGGCGCCCTGCTTCAGGTTGATGATGGCTTCCGGCAGCGTGTGGTGGACGAAGCCGTTCATGCCCTTCTTTTCCATCACTTCGATGCGCGCGGCCAGCACCGGGTCGTCGGGCGGCGCGAACGGCAGCTTGTCGATGATGACGAGCGACAGCGCCTCGCCGCGCACGTCGACGCCTTCCCAGAAACTCTGGCTGCCCACGAGCACGGCATTGCCCGCGTTGCGGAAGGAATCCAGCAATTCCGTGCGGCCCCGTTCGCCCTGCACGAACAGCGGGAAGTCGAGGCCGCGCGCGGCGAATTCCTCGCGCAGGCGTTCGGCCACGCGGTTGACGGCGCGGATCGTCGTGCACAGGAAGAAGCAGCGGCCACCCGCGGCCTCGATCACGGGCAGCGCCATGTCGACGACGGCGTCCGTGTAGCCGAACGTGTTCGGTTCCGGCAGGCCGGTCGGCACGTACAGCAGCCCCTGGTCCTGGTAGTTGAACGGGCTGGGCCAGCTCTGGGCCGGTTCGCCCGTCATGCCCAGCTGGGCACTGAAATGCTTGAAGTCGTTTTTTACCGCCAGCGTCGCGGAAGTAAAAATCCAGCTGCGCGGCGTTCCCGCGCGTTGGCCCGCGAAGATCGGCGCGATCGACAATGGCGTCTTGTGCAGCTGCAGCGACGAGGAAAACGCCTCGACCCACAGCACGGCGTCATCACCCTCGACTTCCTTCCCCTTTTTCGGCTCGGACTTCCACGCCTTGTACTGCTCCAGCAGCTCGACGGCGCGCACGCGGCACTGCTCGATCGTCTCGGCGCGCTCGGCCTGGGCCTCCAGCACGTCGATCAGGCCTTCCAGTTCTTCCTTCAGTTTTTCCAGCGCCGGGAAGAATTCCGAACTGGGCGGAATCTGCGGCAGCGACAAACGCGTGCCGCCTTCCGGGAACGTCAGGCGCAGGTCGCGCGCCGCCTTCTCGACGACGGTCACGACCTTCGCCCAGTCCACGCCGCCGCGCGCATGCGCGAGGCCTTCGGCCAGCACGTCGCGGCACAGCTCCAGCACCTGGCCCGTCGACACGGTCGTGCCGAAGAACAGGGTCGCCACTTCCGGCAGCTGGTGCGCCTCGTCGAAGATGATCGTGTTCGCGGATGGCAGCAGTTCGGCCATGCCGCCTTCCTTCAGTGCCACGTCGGCGAAGAACAGGTGGTGGTTGACGACGACGACATCCGCCTGCTGCGCTTCGCGGCGCGCCTTCATCACGAAGCAGTCCTGGTAGTACTGGCATTCCTGGCCGACGCAGTTCTCGCGCGTGGACGTCACGAGGTTCCACACGGACGCCGTTTCCGGGACCTTGGTCAACTCGGCCTTGTCGCCCGACTGGCTCATCTTGATGAAGCGCGAGATCTCGCGCAGATGGCCCACGTCGTCGCGCGACGTCAGGCGGCCGTTCGACAGCGTGCGTTCCAGGTGGTAGTGGCAAAGGTAGTTCGAACGGCCCTTCAGCAGCGCCACCGAGACCGGGGCGCGCAACGCGGCGCGCACGGTCGGGATGTCGCGCGAGAACAGCTGGTCCTGCAGGTTCTTGGTACCGGTCGAGATGATCGTCTTGCCGCCCCACAGCAGCGCGGGAACGAGGTAGGCGAAGGTCTTGCCCGTGCCTGTGCCGGCCTCGGCGATCAGCGTGCCCTGCTCGCTGATGGCGTGTGCGATCGCCTTCGCCATCTCGGTCTGCGACTGGCGCGGCTTGAACGTGCCGACGGCGGGCGCGAGCGGACCGCCGGCGCCGAAGATGCGGTCGACTTCGGCGTCGTACTTGCCGGCAGGTTCGGAGGGCGCGGCGTCGGGGCCGGCGTCGATGTCGGCTTCAGACAAGGGAAGATGGTCGGTCAAAATGGGACTGCGTAAAAATGTGGGCTTATGCCGGCACGTCCGGCACCAACTGCATTTTCAGCAGTGTGATGTGGTCCTTCAACTGCAGTTTGCGTTTCTTCAGACGGCGCAACTGCAACTGGTCGGCGTGACCGTCGCGGGTCAGCATGTCGATGACAGCATCGAGGTCGCGATGTTCCACGTCGAGTTCAATAATACGGCGGTGGATCTCCTGGACGTCGATCATGTTAGGCATTTCCGAACAGTTAAGCGTAAAGGGGTGGGAAGACGCATGCCCGCTGACTCGGGGCGGCGCGCTATTCATTGTTACGGCTTGCAACTAAAGTGCAAACCGGTGCATAGTTTAAACTACACCGTCGTTGCCGCCAACAAAGTCCGGCATGGCGGCATCGGAAAGCCACGTTTATGACCTCATACAAGTTAGAAGCGGGAACCGCCCAGCATATCGGTAACCGCCCCCAGCAGAACGACCGCGTCGCGCTCATGACCGGCGCCCGCGCGCCCGGCTACGCCCTGGCCGTGCTGTCCGACGGCATCGCCGGCGCGGCCGGCGCGGAACAGGTCCTGCACACGGCCAAGCAGGTGTTCGACGAATTCAAGCCGGGCGACCGACCGTCCGTGGAGCGCCTGCAGCAACTGTTGCGCGACATCGTGCAGGAAACCCACCTGGTCATCAACATGAATGCCGTCACGACGCAGGTCCAGGCGCATGCCAGCTTCGTCGGGCTCATCCTGACGCCGCACGGCGAGGCCGTCTGGGCCCACGTGGGCGATTCGCGCCTGTATTACTTCCACGACGGCAGGTGCCTGGCGCGCACGAGCGACGCCGCCTATGTCGAGCACCTCGTATCGAGCGACCGCCTGCCGCCGGATGCGGCCAAGAACCACCGCAAGTCCAAGCTGTTGCTGAATGTGATGGGCAATAGCCGCAAGGATCCGTTCATTACGTTCGGCCAGCGCCTGGATCTTGCGGCGAACGATGTGTTCCTGCTGTGCTCGGATGGTCTGTGGCATTTCTTCACGGATGCCGAGCTGGCGACCGTGACCGCGAAGGCCAGCCCCCGTCAGGCGTCCGAGATGCTGATCAACAAGGCCGGCGAGCGGTCGCAGGGCAAGGGCGGGAACTGCAGCATGGCCATCGTCAAGCTCGTCAAGCCGGTCGGCGACCGGCCATAAGGCACGTTTCATTTGAGGCCCCGGCCTCAAATGCCTACCCTACTTGTTGGCGTCCGCGGCCTCTTTCGCTGCTTTCGCCGCCTTCTCCGCCTTGCGCTCGGCGACCTTGCGCTGGCGTTCTTCCGACTGGGCCTTGCGCGCCTCATAGTCGCGCACGTTCTGCGCACGCTTGCCGGCGTTCGCCGCCTCCTGCTGCTGCTGCGCGCGCAGGCGGGCGTCGCGCTCGGCCAGGCGTTGGGGCGCCGTCGGCTTGCGCGGCGGCGGCACCGGCACCGGTTCGGGCGCGGGCTTCGGCGGTTCGGCCTCCAGGCGCGCTTCCTGTTCCTTGAAGCGGCGTTCCGCCTCGGCCAGGTTGCGGTCGCGCTCCTCGACGATTGCCTGCCGCTTGAAGCGCTCGGCCTGCACCTCGATCGCGCGCTGGGCGGCAAGCGCGCTGCGGCGGCGTTCCTTCGCCTCGTCGAGGCAGTTATTCACGAAAAACTTGTCGTAGCAGACGTGTTCCCGTTCCGCGAAGCGGGCCTCGATCGCCTTGCGCTCGAGCGCGACGGCGGCCAGCTGCTGGTCGGCCTGCGCGACGGACGTCACGGGCGGCGGCGGCACCTCGCGCGGCACCACGTCCTGGCTGGCGCACGCGGCAAGCAACGCAGCGGACAAGGCGACGGCGAGCGCGCGCAAGCGGGTACGGGTGTCTGTGACGAAGTCTGCTTTCATTCGGTTCCTTTGATCGTTCAGGCCAGCGAGTCGGCCGCGCCGCGCCGCTCGGCGAGCATGTATTCACGCGACTGCATCTCAATGATACGCGACACCGTGCGATGGAACTCGTTCGACATCGCGCCCTCGGTGTACAGCAGTTCCGGCTCGACCTCGGCCGACATGATCAGCTTGACCTTGTGATCGTAGAACACGTCGATCAGCCACGTGAAGCGGCGCGCCTCCGACGACATCGCGGCCGACATGCGCGGCACGCCCGACAGGATCACGGTATGGAATTGGCTCGAGAGTTCCAGGTAGTCGTTCTGCGAGCGCGGGCCGCCGCACAAGGTGGCGAAATCGAACCAGATCACGCCGCCCGCACGCCGCAGCGCACGCAGCTCGCGCTGCTCGATGTGCACGCGCGGATCCTCGTCGGCCGTGTCGGCGAGGTTCGCATACGTCTCGCGCAGCGCATGGTCGGAGGTCGCGCCCAGCGGCGTGTAATAGGCCTGCACCTGTTCCAGCGCGCGGTGGCGGTAGTCGATGCCGGCGTCGACGTTCATGACGTCCAGCTTGTCCTTGATCAGCGCGATCGTGGGCAGCATGCGGTCGCGGTGCAGTCCGTCCGGGTACAACTTGTCGGGGTCGTAGTTCGACGTCATCACGAACGACACGCCGTTGGCGAACAGCGCGGACAGCAGGTTGTACATGATCATCGCGTCGGCCACGTCGCTGACGTGGAATTCGTCGAAGCAGATCAGGCGGTATTTCTTCGAGATGCGCCTGGCGACCTCGATCAGCGGGTCTTCCACACCTTTCAGCTCGTCGAGCTGGCGGTGCACCGCGCGCATGAATTCGTGGAAGTGCAGGCGCGTCTTGCGCACGACCGGCACGACCGAGTAGAAGCTGTCCATGAGGAAGGACTTGCCGCGTCCGACACCGCCCCACATGTAGACGCCCTGCGGGACGTCGGGACGGTTGATCAGGCGCTTGAACGCGGACGAGCGCTGCGACTTGTACGCGACCCAGTCGTCGTAGGCCTCCTGCAGGCGGTCGACGGCGCGCTGTTGCGCGGGATCGGACTTGAATCCGCGCTCGGTCAGCGCGTGCTGGTAGTACTCTTGGACGTTCATGAAAAGAGCCGCATAAAGATGGGGGTGGACAGCGCTGCCGTCCACCCCCAGTCGGGCCGAAGCCCGGGTCATACAGGTATTAGAAGTTCAGCGAACGCTTGTCGACGGCGAGCGCGGCTTCCTTGGTCGCTTCGGACAGCGACGGGTGGGCGTGGCAGATGCGGGCGATGTCTTCCGACGACGCGCGGAATTCCATCGCGACGACGGCTTCCGAGATCAGCTCCGATGCGACCGGGCCCACGATGTGGACGCCCAGGATTTCGTCGGTCGCCGCGTCGGCCAGGAATTTCACCATGCCCGACGTGTCGCCCAGCGCGCGTGCACGGCCGTTGGCCATGAACGGGAACGTGCCGGCTTTGTAAGCGACGCCTTCCTTCTTGAGCTGCTGCTCGGTCTTGCCGACCCACGCGATTTCCGGCGAGGTGTAGATGACCCACGGGATCGTGTTGAAGTTGACGTGACCGTGCTGGCCGGCGATACGCTCGGCGACGGCGACACCCTCTTCTTCCGCCTTGTGCGCCAGCATCGGGCCGCGCACGACGTCGCCCACGGCCCAGATGCCCGGGACGTTGGTGCGGCATTCGTCGTCGACGGCCACGAAGCCGCGCTCGTCCAGCTGCACGCCGACGGTCTCGATGCCGAGGCCGTTGGTGTTCGGCACGCGGCCGATCGAGACGATCAGGCGGTCGAACGTTTCGCTCTTGGCGGCGCCCGCTGCATCGGCGTAGTCCACGGTGACGTTGTTGTCGCCCTTGGTGACGCTGTTGATCTTCACGCCCAGCTGGATATCCAGGCCCTGCTTGGTGAACAGCTTGTGCGCTTCCTTGGCGATCTGCTCGTCGACCGCGCCCAGGAACGTCGGCAGGCCTTCCAGCACGGTGACCTTGGCACCCAGGCGGCGCCACACGGAACCCATCTCCAGGCCGATCACGCCGGCGCCGATGACGCCCAGCTTGGCCGGGACGGCGTCGACGGTCAGTGCGCCGGTGTTCGACAGGATGACTTTCTCGTCGAACGGTGCGCCCGGCAGTTCGCGGGCGTTCGAGCCGGTCGCGATGATCACGTTTTTCGCGCTGATCGAATCGGTGGTCGGGCCCGAGACGTTGATGGCGTAGCCTTCGCCTGCCTTGCCGGCGAGCGTGCCGCGGCCGTGGAAGAAGGTGACCTTGTTCTTCTTGAACAGGTAGACGATGCCGTCGTTGTTGGCCTTGACGACGCCCTCTTTGCGCTTGAGCATCTGGCCCAGGTTCAGCGACAGGCCGGCGACGTCGATGCCGTGCTCGGCAAACGCGTGACCGGCGTGCTCGAAGTGTTCCGACGATTGCAGCAGTGCCTTCGACGGGATGCAGCCGACGTTCGTGCAGGTGCCGCCCAGTGCCGGGCCGCCCTTGGCGTTCTGCCATTCGTCGATACAGGCGGTCTTGAAGCCCAGCTGCGCAGCGCGGATCGCGGCCACGTAGCCGCCAGGACCGCCGCCGATCACGACGACGTCGAATTGTTTTTCAGTGCTCATCTAAGGTTTTCCTTTTTGTTCCCGAGGTGCCGAACAACACAGGGTTGCTCGTGCACTCAACCAACGTCGTCCCCGCGCAGGCGGGGACCCAATTTGTGCCGAGCGAAGCCGCACTGTTTGCGGCTCCGATCACTGAACTTGGGTTCCCGCCTTCGCGGGAACGACGTTGTCTTGGGTTTCGTATTCGTTCTTCGCCCGAAAATTCACTCTTCCGGCACGAAAATCCACAACAACAGGTAAATCACGATCCCGAATCCGAACGTGATGGTGAACAAGGTGAACACGAGCCGCCACACCCACGCATCCACGCCCGAGACTCGGGCGAGGCCGCCGCAGACACCGCCCAGCCAGCGGTCGGTGCGCGAGCGGCGCAAGGTGTTCAGCTCGGACGCGAACGTGCCGTCGGCACTCGCGGTCTTGTTCAGGTTCACGGTCGACGAGGCGCCGGACAATACCTTCGCCTTCGCCTGTTCGAATTCGGCGTCGGTCAGGGCGCCGGCCTGGTGCAGTTCGTGCAAACGCTTGATTTCATCGGAGATCATGATCATTCCCTTCCATCAGACAACCGCACGGGCGCACCAGGCGGGCGCGCCCTTCCGAAAGTGATTACAGGTCGAGCAGCAGGCGGGCCGGATCTTCCAGCGCATCCTTCATCGCGACCAGGCCCAGGACGGCTTCGCGGCCGTCGATGATGCGGTGGTCGTACGACATCGCCAGGTAGTTCATCGGGCGGATGACGATCTGGCCGTTCTCGACGACGGCGCGGTCCTTGGTCGCGTGCACGCCCAGGATTGCCGACTGCGGCGGGTTGATGATCGGGGTCGACAGCATCGAACCGAACGTGCCGCCGTTCGAGATCGAGAACGTACCGCCGGTCAGGTCTTCCAGCGTCAGCTTGCCGTCCTTGGCTTTCTGGCCGAATTCGCCGATCTTCTTCTCGATCTCGGCGATCGACATCTGGTCGGCGTTGCGCAGGATCGGGACGACCAGGCCGCGCGGCGAACCGACGGCGATACCGATGTCGAAGTAGCCGTGGTAGATGATGTCGTTACCGTCGACCGACGCGTTCAGGATCGGGTACTTCTTCAGTGCGGCAACGGCGGCCTTGACGAAGAAGGACATGAAGCCCAGCTTGACGCCGTGCTCTTTCTCGAACTTGTCCTTGTACTTGGCGCGCATTTCCATGACCGGCGCCATGTTGACTTCGTTGAACGTCGTCAGGATGGCGTTGGTCGACTGCGACTGCAGCAGGCGCTCGGCGATACGGGCGCGCAGGCGGCTCATCGGCACGCGCTCTTCCGGACGGTCGCCCAGGTTGACGGCCGGTGCAGCCACTTGCGGCAGGGCTGCCTTCGGTGCGGCTTGCTGCAGCGGTGCCGGAGCGGCGACTGCAGGCTTGTTCGCAACGGCGGCCAGGGCGTCGCCCTTGGTCACGCGGCCGTCACGGCCGGTGCCGGTGGCGTCGGCGGCGGTCAGGTTGTTGTCGGCCAGGATCTTGGCGGCGGCCGGCATGGCGACGTCGCCTTTCGAACCCGTGGCGGCAGCGGCAGCAGCCGGTGCGGCAGCGGCAGCGGCTTCAACGCCGGCGGCCGGAGCAGCGGTCACCTGCAGCGGGCTCACGCCGGCCGAGGCTTCGGTATCGATGATGGCGATGACTTCACCCGACACGACGGTACCGCCGTCGTTCTTGATGATTTGCACGATCACGCCGGCGGCCGGGGCCGGCAGTTCCAGGACCACCTTGTCGGTCTCGATGTCGATCAGGTTCTCGTCGCGCGCGACGGCTTCGCCGACTTTCTTGTGCCACGACAGCAGGGTCGCTTCCGCGACCGATTCCGACAATTGGGGGACCTTGACTTCGATTTGTGCCATTTAAAAAACTCCGTTTTTGTATTCTGTGCAAAAAACCCCGCGCCGTGGGCGCGGGGTCAATGAGCGCTGCTTATTTGGTCAGGACGAAACCCTTGAGTTTCGAGAACGCCGTGTCCAGCAGTTCCTTCTGCTGCGCAACGTGCTTGTCGGTGTAGCCGACAGCCGGCGACGCGGAAGCCGGACGGCCGGCGTACGCCAGGCGCTGGCCTGCTTCCATGCTTTCGAACACGTTGTGCTGGATCTGGAACCACGGACCCTGGTTCTGCGGCTCGTCCTGCGCCCACACGACTTCCGTCGCGTTCGGGAACTTCTTCAGTTCGGCCTGGAACGCCTTGTGCGGGAACGGGTACAGCTGCTCGATACGGACGATGGCGGTGTCCGTCGTGCCGCGGGTCTTGCGCGAGTTGACCAGGTCGTAGTACACCTTGCCCGAGCAGACGATCACGCGCTTGACCTTGTTGGCGTCGATCTTGTCGTCCAGTTCGCCGATGACGGTCTGGAAGCCGCCCTTGGCCAGGTCGGTCAGCGGCGAGCCGGCGTCCTTGTTACGCAGCAGCGACTTCGGCGTGAAGATGACGAGCGGCTTGCGGAACTGGCGCACCATCTGGCGGCGCAGCAGGTGGAAGATCTGCGCGGCCGTGGTCGGCTGCACGACTTGCATGTTGTGGTCGGCGGACAGCTGCAGGAAACGCTCGATACGGGCCGACGAGTGCTCCGGACCCTGGCCTTCGTAGCCGTGCGGCAGCATCATGACGAGACCCGACGCGCGGCCCCACTTCACTTCGCCCGAGGCGATGAACTGGTCGATCACGACCTGCGCACCGTTCACGAAGTCGCCGAACTGGCCTTCCCAGATCGTCAGCGTGTTCGGCTCGGCGGTCGAATAACCGTATTCGAAGCCCAGCACCGCTTCTTCCGACAGCACGGAGTCGATGACGGTGAAGTTGGCCTGGTTGTCCGACACGTTGGCCAGCGGCAGGTAGATGCCCTGGTCCCAACGCTCGCGGTTCTGGTCGTGCAGCACGGCGTGACGGTGCACGAACGTGCCGCGGCCGGCGTCCTGGCCCGACAGGCGGACGGCGTAGCCCGAGGCCAGCAGCGACGCGTAGGCCAGGTGTTCGCCCATGCCCCAGTCGAGGTTCAGCTCGCCCTGGCCCATCTTGGCGCGGTCGGCCAGCACTTTCTCGACGAGCGAGTGCAGCTTGAAGTTTTCCGGCACGGTCGTGATGCGCTGGGCCAGGCGTTTCAGCTCGGTCAGCGGTACGGCGGTGTCGGCGGCGTCGGTCCACTTCTTGTTCAGGAACGGTGCCCAGTCGACGGCGTACTTGTTCTTGAAGTCGGTCAGGACCGGATCCACGGTGTGCTTGCCGGCGTCCATCGCGGCGCGGTACGCGGCCACGAGCTGGTCGCCACCGTCGGCGGCAATGGTGCCCTGCGCGGCCAGCTTGTCCGCGTACAGCTTGCGGGTGCCCGGGTGCTTGGCGATCTTCTTGTACATCAGCGGCTGGGTCAGGGCCGGGGTGTCCTGCTCGTTGTGGCCCAGCTTGCGGTAGCAGATCACGTCGACGACGATGTCTTTATGGAACTCGGTGCGGTAGTCCATCGCCAGCTGCGAGGCCAGCACGACGGCTTCCGGATCGTCCGCGTTCACGTGCAGCACCGGTGCCTCGATCATCTTGACGACGTCGGTGCAGTACAGCGTCGAGCGCGCGTCGCGCGGGTCGGACGTGGTGAAGCCGATCTGGTTGTTGATGACGATGTGAACCGTGCCGCCCGTGCCGTAGCCGCGGGTCTGCGCCAGGTTCAGCGTTTCCATCACGACGCCCTGGCCTGCGAACGCGGCGTCGCCGTGCACGAGGATCGGCAGGACTTCCTTGCCCTGGCGGTCGCCGCGGCGCTCCATGCGCGCCTTGACCGAACCTTCCACGACCGGGTTGACGATTTCCAGGTGCGACGGGTTGAACGCCAGCGACAGGTGGACCGGGCCGCCCGGGGTCGAGATGTCGCTCGAGAAGCCCTGGTGGTATTTGACGTCGCCGGCCGGCAGGTCGTCGGCGTGCTTGCCTTCGAATTCCTCGAACAGGTCGGACGGGGCCTTGCCCAGCGTGTTGACCAGGACGTTCAGGCGGCCGCGGTGGGCCATGCCGATGACGATTTCCTGCACGCCGTGCTCGCCGGCGCGGCGGATCACTTCGTCCATCGAGGCGATGAACGATTCGCCGCCTTCCAGCGAGAAGCGCTTGGCGCCGACGTACTTGGTGTGGAGGTAGCGCTCCAGGCCTTCGGCCGCGGTCAGGCGCTCGAGGATGTGCTTTTTCTTTTCAGCGGTGAAGGTCGGGGTCGAGCGGATCGACTCGAGCTTCTCCTGCAGCCAGCGCTTCTCGGTCGGATCGCTGACGTACATGAATTCTGCGCCGATGGAACGGCAGTAGGTGTCGCGCAACATGTTCAGCAGGTCGCGCAGCGAGGCTTCTTCCTGGCCGAAGTAGGTGTTGCTGATGTTGAACTTGGTGTCCAGGTCGGCTTCGGTGAAGCCGTAGAAGGCCGGATCGAGTTCCGGGATCGGCGGACGTTCCTGGCGCTGCAGCGGGTCCAGGTTGGCCCAGCGCGAGCCGAGGTAGCGGTAAGCGGCGATCAGCTGGGTCACGGCGACGCGCTTGCGGCCGAGTTCAGCGTCCGGCGATGCGGTCACGGTGCGGATCGGGCCCTGCTTGGCGCGCTCGGCGAACGAAGCGATCACGGACGAGTGATCCACGTCCGGCTTGGCGGTACCGTCGACGGCAGGCATGTGCTGCATCGCGTCGAAATAGGCGCGCCAGTTGTCCGGCACGGAACCCGGATTGTTCAGGTACGCTTCGTACAACTCTTCCACGTACGGCGCATTACCGCCGAACAGGTACGAGTTGGCGTTATATTGTTGCATCATTCTTGCTCACCTTTCTTCGCGTTTCGCGATTTTAGGGCGGGTTAATCTAACCTTCCGCGACACGGCCTGACCGGTTAGCGGATCGCACTTACTTCATATCAAGTTGTGGGGGAA
Organism: Telluria mixta; assembly: GCF_029223865.1. Classification (NCBI taxonomy): domain Bacteria; kingdom Pseudomonadati; phylum Pseudomonadota; class Betaproteobacteria; order Burkholderiales; family Oxalobacteraceae; genus Telluria; species Telluria mixta. The sequence continues at coordinate 3,914,104 of NZ_CP119520.1, read as the reverse complement.
GGACTCTAAAGGCAAATCAATGCGGCCGACCTGCCCATTGGCGCACGGTATTGTAACGCAAGGATTCGCCGGCCGCCGACCCCGCATCGACATTTTATTCATTCCGATATTACTTTTTTTCACCTTGTCAACTAAATCATGAACCAGCGGTTGACCTGCTAAATGATAATCGTTATCATTTGCGTATGCACCCGACCGGCTCGACCTCCTCCCCTTCCACTGCGCTCCCAGGCGTGCGCCGCGCCACATTCCTGCGCCAGTTGCATCAATGGCACTGGATCAGTTCCGCCCTGTGCCTGATGGCCATGCTGCTGTTCGCGATCACCGGTTTCACCCTGAACCACGCCTCCCAGATCGAAGCAAAGCCGGCCGTCACGCGCCAGAAGGCGACCTTGCCACCGTTGCTCCGCACCCAGATCGGGGAATTCGCCGCCGGCCATGCGGACGCGAATGTCCCGCTGCCCGCCCCGCTGGCAGACTGGGCCGAGCAGACCTTCCCCGTGCAAGTGCGCGGTGTGCGCGCCGAATGGAGCGAGGAAGACGCCTACGTCGCCCTGCCCCGCCCCGGCGGCGACGCCTGGCTGCGCATCGGCGTGGACGGCAATGCCGAATTCGAATCGACCGACCGCGGCTGGATCTCCTGGCTGAACGACATGCACAAGGGCCGCAACGCGGGTCCTGTGTGGGGCTGGTTCATCGACATCTTCGCCATCGCCTGCGTCGTCTTCTGCGTCACCGGTTTCCTGATCCTGAAATACCACGCGGCCAACCGGCCGTCGACGTGGCCCGTGATCGGCCTCGGCATCGTGCTGCCGATCGTGCTGGCCCTGCTGTTCGTTCATTAATCATCTCCGACCCGAAAGCCCACATGAAACTGTCCCACTCGCTCGCCCTGACCCTGCCGCTCGCTTCGAGCTGGGCGATGGCCGCCGACCTCACCGTCAAGTTCGAACTCCCGCAGCTGAACGTGGCCGAGTATCACAAGCCCTATGTCGCGATCTGGATCGAGCGCGCGGACCAGAGCGTCGCCAACACGCTGGCCGTGCTGTACGACGTCAAGAAGCGCGACAACGCGGGCACCAAGTGGGTCAAGGACCTGCGCACGTGGTGGAGGAAGGCGGGCCGCGACGTCACGCTGCCGATGGACGGCGTGAGCGGCGCCACGCGCGCGGCCGGTGTGCAGACGCTGACCTTCCCGGCCGCCCGCGCCGGCCTGGACAAGCTGCCGGCGGGCGACTACAAGCTCGTGATCGAAGCCGCGCGCGAAGCGGGCGGCCGCGAGCTGGTGCGCGTGCCGTTCCACTGGGAGCCGAAATCGAACGTGGCCGCCGCGTTCGCGGGCAAGGAAGAACTGGGCGCCGTGTCGCTCAGCATCCAGTAAGGAGACCAGCATGCACATCAAACAAATCGCCATCGCCCTCGCCCTGGCCGGCATCGCCTGCGCCGCGCAGGCGCACCGTCCGTGGATGATCCCGAACACGAGCCTCATCGAATCCGACCGCGGCGAAGCCTGGGCGACCATCGACGCCGCCATCTCCGAAGGCCTGTTCGAAGACGACTTCATGCCGCAGAAGCTGGACGGCCTCACGGTCACCGACCCGGACGGCAACACGGTCCCGGCGCCGGCCGCGACGCTCGGCAAGCACCGCTCCACCGTCGACATCCGGCTGCCGAAGGACGGCACCTACCGCGTCACCCTGGCGGCCGTGAGCGTGATGGGCTCCTATAAACTGAACGGCGAGACGAAGCGTTTCCGCGCCACCGAGCAGACGGTCAAGGACGAAGTCCCGGCCGGCGCCACCGAAGTGCGCAGCATGACGATGGTGCAACGCCAGGACACGTTCGTCACCCTGAACAAGCCGACGGCGGGCGCACTGAAGCCCACCGGCTCGGGCCTGGAACTGGTCGCGCTGACGAATCCGACCGAGTTGCGCGCCGGCGAAAAAGCGAAGTTCCGCTTCCAGCTGGACGGCAAGCCGCTCGCGAACTTCCCGTTCAGCCTGATCCCGGGCGGCGTGAAATACCGCGGCACGCTGAACGAAGTGCGCCTGACGACGGACGCGAACGGCGACGCCAGCTTTACCCTGCCCGCGCCGAACATGTACTGGCTGAGCGCCGCGTACCCGGCCAACGCCCCGCGCGGCATGGACGGCCCGGCGAAGCGCTACAGCTACTCGGCCACGTTCGAGATCCTGCCGGAGTAATCGTTGGCTGACCGTGCCGTTTTGATTCCGCAGGATTTGAGCCCGGCCGTGCCGCCGCCGGGCAGCCGCATCCACGTGTTCGAAGGCACGAGCATGGGGACGACGTGGTCGGCGCGCGTGGCGGCGGGTCATGTGGGCGATGTGCAGCCCGCGCTGCAGGCCGAACTGGACGCGATCGTCGCGCAGATGAGCCACTGGGACCCGGATTCCCTGCTGTCGCGCTATAACCGCGCGCCGGCCGGCACGTGGATAGCCCTGCCCGCGCAATTCTTCGACGTGGTCGACTACGCGCTGTGGGCGCACATGGCCAGCGGCGGCGCGTACGATCCGGCCGCGGGGGCGCTCGTCGACCTGTGGGGCTTCGGCGCCGCGCGGCGCTACGATCACACCGGCTTCTATGCGCCGGACGAGACAGCCATCGAACGCGCGCTGGACGAACGCGCCGCCGCGCGCCTGTCGTTCGACCGCGATGGACGCCGGCTGCTGCAGCCGGGCGGCCTCCGGCTCGACCTGTCGTCCATCGCGAAGGGTTACGCCGTCGACTGTCTCGCGCAATGCCTCGAGCGGCGCGGCTTGTCCCACTACCTCGTCGAGGTGGGCGGCGAGCTGCGCGGCGCGGGCGTGAAGCCGGACGGGCATCCGTGGTGGGTGGAAATCGAGGGTGTGCCGGACAGCGCCACGCCGCAGGCCGTCGTCGCGCTGCATGGCGTAGCGATTGCCACGTCCGGCGACTACCGCCAGTATTTCGAGCACGGCGCGCGCCGCGTGTCGCACACGCTGGACCCGCGCACGGGCCGGCCGGTCGACAACGACATCGCATCCGTAACCGTGCTGGCGCCCACGTGCATGGAGGCCGACGCGCTGTCGACCGTCCTCGCCGTGCTCGGTCCCGACGACGGCCTCGCGTTCGCCGAGGCGCGCGCGCTGGCCGCACGAGTCCTCGTGCGGCGTGCGGGAATGCTGGAAGAGACCACGACACCCGCGTGGAAAGCGCTGCTGCAATGACGGCGGAACCGCTGCGCCTTGCGGGCGCGCTGGCGTTGTCCCTGGGCTGGTTCGGGCTGTCGTACCGCATGTGGCGCGTCCACCGCAACGGCAACATCGCAGACACGAACGATGCCGACTGGCTCGTCGTCCACGCCAGCCAGACGGGCAGCGCGGAAGTGCTCGCAAAGCGCAGTGCCGAACTGCTGGCGACGGGCGGGCTGGCCGCGCGCGCCGTGTGCATCTCCGCGCTCGACCGCGAGCGGCTCACCGCCGCCACGCGCGTGCTGTTCATCGCCAGCACGTACGGCGAAGGCGACGCGCCCGACACGGCCGCGCAGTTCGCGGGCCGGTTCATGGCGGCCGGTCTCGACCTGTCGCACCTGCACTATGCCGTGCTCGCGCTGGGCGACAGGAACTACGCCAATTTCTGCGGCTTCGGCCGCGCGCTGGACGCCTGGCTCGCGCAGCAGGGCGCGACGCGCCTGTTCGACCGCATCGACGTCGACCGCGGCGATGCCAAAGCGCTGGCCGAGTGGCAGCATCACGTGGGCCGCCTGGCCGGCACGGACGACGCACCGGACTGGGACGCGCCGGCCTACGGCGACTGGCGCATCGTCGCGCGCACGCTGGAAAATCCCGGCAGTGCGGGCGCACCCTTGTACCGCGTCGCACTGGCACCGGTCGGCGGCGCGCTGCCGGCGTGGGAAGCGGGCGATCTCGCCCAGGTCAGTCCACCGGCGGACCCGGAGCACCCACGCGAATACTCGATCGCATCGTTGCCGACGGATGGCCGGCTGGAACTGCTCGTGCGCCTGCAGCAGCGGGAAGACGGCAGCCCGGGTGCGGCATCCGGCTGGCTGTGCGTGCAGGCCGGCGCGGCCGCCAACGGTGACCTTGTGCGCCTGCGCCTGCGCGCGCACGAGCGCTTCCGCCTCGGCGCGAATGCCGGACGACCCCTGATCGCGATCGGCAACGGCAGCGGCCTCGCCGGCCTGCGCGGCCTGCTCAAGGCCCGCATCGCCGCGGGCCGGTTCGATAACTGGCTGCTGTTCGGCGAACGCAACCAGATCCACGATTTCCTCCTGCGCGACGAGCTGCAGGCGTGGAGGGATAACGGCCAACTGACCCACCTCGACCTCGCGTTCTCGCGCGACCAGGCCGAGCGCCGCTACGTGCAGGACGTGCTGCGCGACCGGGCCGACCGGCTGCGCGAGTGGGTGGAACGCGGCGCCGCGATCTATGTCTGCGGCAGCCTGCAGGGCATGGCCGGCGGCGTGCACGAGGCGCTGCAAAGCATCCTCGGTGCGCCGCGGCTGGAGCAGCTTGCGGCCGAGGGCCGCTACCGCAGGGACGTGTACTGAGCGTTTATTGAGCGCCCGCCGCCACGGTCGCCGCCGCCGTGGCTGCATCTATCTCCGCACCCCACGGATCGCGCAGCGCGGCCGGCTTGCCGTCCGCGGCGAAATCCATGATCACGTCCTTGTCACCCGCATAGCGCGGCCATGCGGGCAGCTTGCGGCCGTTCGGATCGCCCTTCTTCGCGAAGTTCACGAGATAGGCGCTCATCGCGCGGCCCATCGCCACGTCCTTCTTCGTGACGGCGTCGCCGTACTTGACGTCCACCGTGTCGAAGAAATACGGGATGTCGCTCGCGTGCTGCGCGCCGGTCTTGCCGATGCTGTCGGCCACGTACGAGAAGCGGTATTCGTACACGGGCACGCCCTGCGCGGCGAGGCGGCTCGCGAGGCTGCGCGCGCCCGCGACCATGAAGCCCGTCTTGCCGCCGATGTCCGCGCTGGTCGCGCCGATCATCACGGGCACCTTGGCAAACTGGCCGGACGCGAACGCGGCACCCGTCTCGACGGCCACCTTGCCGTCCGCGAACGGACCGGAATACGTCGCCGGATTCTGCGGCGCGCGGTTGGCCAGGTTCATGCCGTCGACGACCTGCTCGGCCGGCAGCGCGCGAAGTTTATCCAGCGCCTGCGGGTCGTCCGCCGCGATGCCCTTGGCTTGTGCGAAGTTGACGCCGATCTGCTCCACGCCTGCCAGGCCCGGGTCGGCCGACTTGCCGTCGCCGCCGGACAGCACGACCGCCTTCGCGAACAGGCCCTGCGCCTGCGGTGACGTCAGCAGCGCGTTGACGGACATGCCGCCGGCCGATTCGCCGATGATCGTCACGTTGGACGCATCCCCACCGAACGCCGCCACGTTGCGCTTGACCCACTGCAGCGCCGCGATCTGGTCCATGTAGGCGTAGTTACCCAGCGGCTCGCCGTTGGCTTGCCGGGTCAATTGCGGGTGGGCGAAAAAGCCGAAGCGGCCCAGCCGATAGTTGAAACTGACCAGCACGACGCCCTGCTTCGCGAGCGCGGCACCCGCATACGTCGGCGGCGACGATCCGCCGTTGACGAAACCGCCGCCATAGATCCATACGATCACGGGCAGCTTCGCGGTCGCTTTCGCCTTCGCGGGACGCCACACGTTCACGTACAGGCAATCCTCGGCCGGCGGCGTGCCGAGCGGCGCGGCGTCGCTGGGGAAAGGCAGTTGCATGCAGTCGTGGCCGTACGCGGTCGCCTCGCGCACGCCGGACCAGGCGGCCGCCGGCTGCGGCGCGCGCCAGCGCAGGTCGCCGACCGGCGGCGCGGCGAACGGGATGCCCTTCCAGCTCGCCACGCCTTTGTCGACGGCGCCCTGGACCTTGCCGGACTCCGTGGTCACGACGGGGCCAGTGGCGGCATGCGCGGCACAGGCGAAAGTAGTTAGCGCTAACACGAGCAGGGATGGCAGGATCGGGCGTGGCATGGTGTCTCCTTGTTGTGGGTATGGAATGCATCCCGATGCTAATGACCGCATGGCAACCAGTCAATGGAAACCTCGCCCTGCGCCGTAAGTACGGCACAACAAACAATCGAATTCATCAAAATTATCTCGCATTCTCAGGCTAAAAATGATTAAATCGTCAAATCGATTGCCATAGGGCAATATTATGAACATCATGACGCCACCACGAGACACCATGCATATGATCGCTCCTGCCCCGGTCACTTCCCGGGACGACCTTGCCCATGCCGCACTGGATGCCATCAACCGCGCCCAGGCCGTGATCGAATTCGGCCTCGACGGCCGCATCCTGCACGCCAACCAGAACTTCCTCGACGCGCTCGGCTACGAGCTGCACGAAGTCGTCGGCCAGCCGCATGCGCTGTTCTGCGAACCAGAGTACGTGCGCTCGCAGGCCTACCGCGATTTCTGGAAGCATCTGGCCGCGGGCGAATATCACGCGGGCGAATTCAAGCGCGTGGCCCGCGACGGCAGCCCGGTGTGGATCCAGGCGACCTACAACCCGATCCTCGACGGGGACGGCAAGCCGGCCAAGGTCGTGAAGTTCGCCACCGACATCACGGCGGCCAAGCTGCGCAACATCGACTTCGAGGGCAAGATGGCCGCGATCGACCGCACCCAGGCCGTCATCGAATTCGATTTGCAGGGCAACGTGCTGCATGCGAACGCCAACTTCCTCGCCGTGACGGGCTACACCCTCGACGAGGTGCGCGGCCGTCACCACCGCATGTTCTGCCTGCCGGAGCACGCCCGCTCGGCCGAGTACCTCGCGTTCTGGGAACGGCTGGGACGCGGCCAGGCCGACACCGGCGAATACCAGCGCGTGACGAAGGATGGCCGCACGGTGTGGATCCTCGCCGCGTACAACCCGATCTTCGACGCCGACGGCAAGCCCGTCAAGATCGTCAAGTTCGCCACCGACATCACGGCGCGCAAGCGCCTCGCCGCCGAGACCCGCGGCCAGCTGGATGCCATCGGCCGCTCGCAGGCCGTGATCGAGTTCGACCTTTACGGCAATGTGCTGGCCGCGAACGACAACTTCCTGCGTACCCTGGGCTATCTCGAGGACGAAGTGGTCGGCCGCCACCACAGCATGTTCTGCGACGAGGCGCTCATCAAGAGCGCCGAATACCGCAACTTCTGGTCCGACCTGGCGCGCGGCCAGTTCCAGTCCGGCCGCTTCCGCCGCCGCGGCAAGCACGGCGCCGACATCTGGATCCAGGCCACGTACAACCCGATCCTCGACGCCGACGGCAGGCCGTACAAGGTCATCAAGTTCGCGATGGACGTGACGGAGCAGGTGCACCGCGAAGAGCAGCTCGGCGCCAAGATCAAGGCGATGTCCGCCGTACTGGCCGACCTGTCGCAATCGATCGCCTCCATCGCCGCCGGCTCGCAGCAGTCGGCCGGCCTCGCCGTGCAGACGCGCGACCAGGCCGCCGAAGGCAGCACCCTGCTGTCACGTTCGAAGGAGGCGATCCTCGCGATCCAGAAATCGTCCGACGACGTGCACGAGATCATCGACACGATCAGCGATATCGCCAGCCAGACGCACCTCCTCGCGTTCAACGCGGCGATCGAGGCGGCGCGCGCGGGCGAGCACGGCACCGGCTTCTCCGTCGTCGCCAACGAAGTGCGCAAGCTGGCCGAGAAATCCGCGCTGGCGGCGCGCGAGATCGCGAAGCTGATCAACGAGACGGCAACCCGCGTGGGCGAAGGCACGCGCCTCGCGGGCGACGTGGAAGACGCGTTCGGCCGCATCGTGCGCTCGGTCGCGGCGACGAGCGAATCGATCGCCCGCATCCACGCCTCGACGAGCGCGCAGGCCAGCGCGACGCGTGACGCATCGGCCCTGCTGGCCGAGCTGGAACGCGTCGCGACGGAGCACTGACATGCAGCTGGCGGAAGTGCGCATCGACGCCGTGGACGTGGGCATCGCGGCGGCGAGCGTCGCGCAGGCGTTGCCGCTGCCGGACGCGTTGGCCGCCCCGCCCCGCCGCACCGGTGCGCTGGCGGGCGTCGTGGACCACGGCGGCGTGCTGGTGCCCGTCGTCGACCTCGCGCGCTGGGTCGGCACGGGCGAACGGCAGGATGGACCGCACACGCGCATCCTGATCCTGCGCGACGGCGCACGCATGCTGGGGCTGCGCGTGTCGGCCGTCGGCGGCCTCGTCGACGTGGCGCCGGACCGCATCACGCGCCTGCACCACGACGACGATGCGGACGAAGTGTTCCACAGCGTCGCGCGTTCGCCGGAGACGGGACGTGTTCTCAGCGTGCTGGACGTCGGCCGGCTGGCCGCGCTGGCCTGCGCGTGGCACGGCGGCGCGCCGACCGTGACCGAAGCGCCGCCGCCGCCGGCCGCGCGTGACAGGCACACGTATGCCGTGCTCGATGCGGGCACGCTGCGTCTGGGCGTGCCGGCCGGCGTGCTCGCGGAAGTGATCGCGATGCCGTCGCGCACGGCGATCGGCGACGGCGCGTGGTGCACGTGGCGCGGCCGGCACCTGGCGATCGTGCCGCCGGCAGCGGTCGATCTGGCCCTCACGGATGACGGGGCGGGTCTGCTCGCCGTGCTCGAACACGACGGCCTCGCGCTCGGCGTGCCCGTGCGCGCGACTCTGCACCTGGCGGATTTCGTGCCGGCCGCGACGGTCTACGACGACGATGGCGCCGAAGTGCGGCTGGTCGACGTGGCGGCGCTGTTCGCGCGCCGTCCCGAGGCGGGCCTGTCGCGGTCCGCGCACGCCGCCGCGCCGACGCCGGCGGGCGCCGGCAAGCCGAACGACGCCGCATACGTCGTGTTCGACGCGGACGGCCTGGCCGCCACGCCGCTCGACGCGCTGGAACGCGTGCTGCCGCTGCTCGACACGCCAGGCGCGACGATGCGCTGGGGAGACGCCGCCATTCCTGTCGTCGACCTGCGCCGCCCCGGCCACGCGCCGGCGGAAGAAGGCCAGGTGCTGATCGTGCGCGCGGGCGAGCGCCGCGCCGCGTGCGTGGTCGCGCGCGTGCACGTGATGATTCCGGCCGGCGGCGGGCAGATATACCGCCTCGGTGCGGGGGCGTTCATCGCGACGGACGACGGCCGCGAACGGGCCAGCTACCGCACGGTGGACCTAACCACGTATTGCTAACACAAGTGCCAGTTGCGCCGGCGAGGGGCGGATGCGAGCATCGCCGTCCACCCTTTCGCTGGAGTCACCATGACCGGACGCGCGCTTGCCGCCCTGCTGTTTTGCACCCTTCTCACCGCCACCGCGGCCGCATCGGACCAGGGCTGGCGCACCGCCTGGTCGTCCGCGCCCGATTCGGCGGGACCGGCGCTGCCGGCGCAGACGCTGCGCCAGGTCGTGCGCACGAGTACCCAGGGCACGCGCGTGCGCATCCGCCTGTCGAACCTGTTCGGCACGCAGCCGCTGACGGTGGGCGCCGCGCACGTGGCCCTGTCCGCGGGCGGTGCGCGCGTCGCGGCGGGCAGCGATCGTCCGCTGCTGTTCGGCGGCCGGCCCGCGGTCACGATCGCGCCGGGTTCAAGCGCGCTGTCCGATCCCGTCGCCCTCACGGTCGCCGCGCTGCAGCCGCTGGCCGTCAGCCTGTACCTGCCGGCGCCGGTGGCCGTGTCGACGATCCACGGCTTCGGGCTGCAGACGGCGTACCTGAAGGCATCCGGCGACGCAACGGGCGCCGCCGACTTCCCCTCCACCGCCACGGACGACAGCCGCTACTTCCTCAGCGACGTCGAGGTCCTCGGGCCGGACGCGGGGCGCACGCTGGCCATCGTCGGCGACTCGATCGCGGATGGCGTAGGCACGAAGAACGACCAGGACGCCCGCTGGCCGGACGCGTTGGCCGCGCGCCTGCAGGCCAATCCGGCCCTGGCGACGATCGGCATCGCGAACGGCGGCATCGCGGGCAACCGCCTGCTGCACGACGCATCGGATCCATATGTCGGACCGGGCGCGCTGTCCCGCTTCGAACGCGACGCGCTGGACAAGCCCGGCGTGCGCTGGATCCTCGTGCACGAGGGCGTGAACGACATCACGGCCTCGCTGCTGCTGGCCGACCCGCGGCAGCACGTCACGGCCGAACAGATCGAAGCCGGCCTGCGCGCGCTGGTGGACCGCGCGCATGCCCGCGGCATCCGCATCTGGGCCGGGACATTGACGCCGCTGGCGGGCACGAAGCGGTTTTATTCGGAGGCGGTCGAACGCCAGCGCCAGGCCGTGAACGCATGGATCCGGACGTCCGGCGTGTTCGACGCCGTGGTCGACTTCGACGCCGCCCTGCGCGACCCGACGGAACCGACGCGCCTGAACCCCGCCTACGACAGCGGCGATCACCTGCACCCGAACGAGGCGGGCTACCGCGTGATGGCCCAGCAGGTCGATTTGCGTCTCCTGGATCATTAAATAAGCGTTAAATACGCGAATTGGTATCTCTCACACAACACGAATAGAACGGTCGTGCGAAATGGTGTATGCTTCGGCTCCCGCCGACCCCGACCTTTCCGGTCCGGGGGCGGGCTACGAATCGATACTTGGAGTGAGACCGATGAACCAGAAACACCTGACCCTGCTCGTCGCCCTGGCCCTGGGCGCGTCGCTTGACGCGAGCGCCTCCGGCTACCGCTTCGGCTCCCAGAGCGTGTCCTCCCAGGGCACGGCGGAAGCCAACGGCGCCGAAGCCGCCGATGCATCCACCATCTTCGCCAACCCGGCCGGCCTGACGCGCCTGGAAGGCCGCCAGATCGTCGGCGGCATCACCGCCGTCGTCCCGCACTCGACGTTCCAGGATGCCGGCTCGACCCGCTTCACCAAAACGTCCACCGGCGGCGTGAAGTCGCAGGACGACTACGCGCCGAGCGTCGTCGCCGCCCCGACGCTGTACTACAGCCAGAAGATCAACAGCCAGTGGACGGCTGGCGTCGGCGTGTTCGTCCCGTACGGCACCAAGCTGGATTACGACGACAACTGGTCGGGCCGCTACTCGCTCACCAACATCAAGCTGGAGTCCATCAACATCAACCCGTCGGTGGCATTCAAGCTCTCCGAGCAGCACAGCTTCGGCTTCGGCATAGACATCGAGCACATGAAGGCCAGCCTGCGCCAGGGCGTGGACGTGCCGGGCTCGATCGCCGCCGCGCAGGCCGCCGGCAGCGGCGCCGCGCTGGTGCGCCAGATCGCCGCGCTGGGCGGCAACCCGGCCGCGCTGGCGACCGCGGGCGACGCGCACGCGGGCGTGGAAGGCAAGGACTGGGGCTATGGCTTCAACCTGGGCTACCTGTACTCGCCCACGCCGGATACCCGCTTCGGCATCGCCTACCGCTCGTCGATCAAGCATGAGCTGAAAGGCGGCGCGGTGTGGGACTTCTCGACCGTCACGAGCGACGCCGTCGTGAACAAGGTCCTGCAGGGCGCTTCGCACCACGTGAACTCCGCCGCGCGCGTGGACGTCACCACGCCGGAGACGTTGTCGCTGAACGCCTTCCACCAGTTCGACGCGAAATGGGCCGGCATGGCCGACGTGACCTGGACGCGCCATTCGCGTATGGGCAACATCGACATCAAGTTCGTCGACACGAACGCGGGCGACCTCGTGATCCGCCAGCAGTGGAAGAACACCGTGCGCGTGGCACTGGGCGCGAACTACGCCCTGAACGACGCCGTGACGCTGCGCGGCGGCATCGCGCACGACGACTCGCCGGTGCAAGGCGACACGCTGCGCCACGCCGCACTGCCGGACGCCGACCGCCTGCAACTGTCGTTCGGTGCGAACTGGAAGCTGTCCCCGGCCTCGTCGCTGGACCTGGCCTACAGCTGGCTGCATTTCAGCGATGCGAGCGGCAACTACACCAACAACTGCAATCCGGTGATGGCGGGCTGCACCGGCAACGGCGAGACGACGCGCGGGACGTGGAAGACCCGCATGCAGTTGATCGGGCTGGCGTACAACTACAAGTTCTGATGCGCGACATGCGCGGATGACAGGGCCGGCGCCTCACAAGGGCGCCGGCCTTTTTGTTGGACGTTACAACTTGGAGGAATCGAACCCGACGCGCACCGCACCCCAGTGCCGGCCGCCGATCTCGAGCGGCATCGACAGGTCGTTGATCACCTCCCCCGTATCGCGCAGATAGGTCTGGAACAGGAAAGGCTTGCGGTTCGCGGCCAGCTTCGCGCCCACCGGGTCGTCGAAGATGCGCTTGTTGCGGCAGTAGACGAGATCGTGCTCGCGCCGGCCCGTCGGCGTCTGCGAGAACTTGCTGTTATGCGTGGGCGCGTACCCGCGCGTGTCCACCGCGAGCGCATACGTGCACCCCGGCAGGTCGGACAGGACCCGATCGAACAGCGCCTGCAGGTCGCGCTCCACGGTGCGGTCGTAACCCGTCGTGAAGCGCGGCGGATCCGAGCCCTCGATCGGGCGGTAGGCCTGGTCGAAGATGTCCGCGCCGCGCGCCAGGTGGCCGGCAAGGCTGCGGCCGACGGCGTCGCGCAGCTGCGTCGTCGCTTCGACGAGGCCGTCGAACGTCGTGCCGCCCGTGCGGAACTCGGCCAGCACGCCCTGCATTTCCTCGGTGGTCGCGCGCACCTCGTCGACGCGGCGCGACGCGTCGGCCATCGACTTGCCCGTCTCCGACGCATTCGTCGCCATGTCGGTGACCTGGCGGCCGATCGACTGGCTGATGCTGTCCAGGGACTGCATCGCCACGGCCATTTCGTTGACGGTGCCCGTCATGCGCTCGAAATCCGCGACGAAGGTCTTGAAGTGGCCCGCCGCCGACCCGATCTCGCGCGCCGACGCGTTCACGCCTTCCAGGATCTCCTGGGTGGCGCCGGTGGTCGACTCGACGAGCGTGCGCATCTCGCTGTTGACGCCCGCGATCTTGCTCGTCTCCTCGTTGACCAGCTGCGACAGGCGCCGCACCTCGGCCGCCACGACGGCGAAACCGCGGCCGGCCTCGCCCGCGCGTGCCGCTTCGATCGCGGCGTTGATGGCCAGGAGGTTGGTCTGGTTGGCGATGCGCTGGATGATGCCGCCGAACTCGCTGATCGAGCGGGCGTGGTGGTCCAGCTGCCCGACGGTGCGCGCGAAGCCGTCCACCTTGTCCTCGATCGCGCGCATGCGCGCTTCCAGGTGCGACAGTTCGTCCATCGACGCGCGCGCCACGGCGAGGTTACGGTCCGCCGTGCCCGCGATGTCGTCCGTGCCGGCCTTGACGCTGGCCGACAGCGCCGTCACCTCGCGCGCCGACGCCGCCAGTTCGCGCGACGCGGTGTACTGCTGGCGCGCCTTGTCGAGCGACTGGTCGACCTCCTTGCGCAGGCGCGCCGCGTTGATCGCCGTGCGGATGCTGCCGTCGCGCGCATTCAGCACGAGGCTGCGCACGCGGGCGGTCATGCCGGACCGGCCGGTCGGCGCGAACGCCGACGCGGACGGTATCAGCGTCGTTTTTAACCAATTCAACATGACTTGTCTCCCGGGTAGTCGGCTCTAATAGTTCGACGGCCGATTTTTATTTGAGGAAAATATAGCTGCATTCTGGACACATGTCATCATTCGCGAAAAATCAATGCGCTGTCCAGCCAAATTGGGTAGACGCGCGCTATCACGTCGTATTTACCACACTAATTTGTCCTAAAATGCCTCTTCGTCAATTCCTGCACATTCCACCTTGAAGTTCTCGATCGGTCATCGCTTGTTTGCCTCCGTCCTGCTGGCGATCCTCGCCGTGGCCGCCTGTGCCGTCCTGCTGCTGCGCCAGAACGTGCTGGCCGGCTTCGGCGACTACGCCGCCGGCATCGAACTGGACCGCCTGGAAGAGCTGTCGACGACGCTCGCGCGCCGTTACCGCGCGGGCAACGGCTGGGGTTTCATTCCCGCCACCGACCGCCAGGACTGGATCGCGCGGGAGCTGGCGCGTCTGCAGCGTCTGCGCGAAGTTGGAGCAGCTTCCGTCACGCCGGTCGCGCCGGTCGCGCCCGTACCGCCTGCGCCGCCCGCACCGCCGGCCCCGCCGCTGCCGCCGCTGCCCGGACCGCGCGTGGCGGACGTTCCCGTCGTACCGGACCTCCCTGCCCCCGGCCCGTTGCCGCTGGCGCGCCGCGTCTCGCTGCTCGACGCGCAGGGCGCCTGGCTCGCGGGCCGCCGTCCCGGTCCGGACGCCGCCACTGTCCGGCGCGCGGTCGAGGTGGATGGCCGCACGGTGGGCTACCTGGCTGTCGTCCGCGACGCCCGCCCCGGCGACGCGCTGGCCTATGCCTTCCTGCAGCAGCTCACCAGCAGCCTGTGGCAGATCGTCGCGCTCGCGGTGGGGCTCAGCGCTCTCGCCGCCGTGCTGCTGGCGCGCCACTTCCGCAGTCCGATCCGGCAACTGGCGGCGGGCAGCCGGGCGCTGTCCGAAGGCCACTTCGACCTGCGCCTGCCCGCGCACCGCAGCGACGAACTGGGCGACCTCGCGCGCCATTTCAATGCCCTCGCGGCCCGCCTGGCCGGCGCCGAACAGGCGCGCCGCCAATGGGTCGCGGACACGTCGCACGAACTGCGCACGCCGCTCGCCGTGCTGCGCGCCCAACTGGAAGCACTGCAGGACGGCGTACGCAGCGCCACGCCGGACACCCTCGACGCCATGCTGCGCCAGGTGCTCGCGCTGAACAAGCTGATCGACGAGCTGTACGCGCTGGCCAGGGCCGACGTCGGCGCGCTCGAATGCAAACCGGTCGCGCTCGACCTGTGGGCGCTCGCGTGCGCCGAGGCGCGCGGCTGCGAAGCACGTTTTACACAGGCCGGCCTTGCGCTGGAACTCGGCCCCGGCCCGACGTCTGCCCCCAACATGGCGCAAGTGAGGGCGGACCCGACCGCATGCGCCAGGTGCTCGCCAACCTGTTCGAGAACAGCCTGCGCTACACGGCGGCCGGCGGCCGCGTCCAGCTGCACGCGCAGGTCGACGGCGCTCGCGTGCACCTGCACCTGGACGACACCGCGCCCGGCGTGCCGGACGACGCGCTGGCGCACCTCGGCGACCGGTTCTACCGCGTCGATGCGTCGCGCAGCCGCGCCCACGGCGGCGCCGGCCTCGGACTCGCGCTGTGCCGGCGGCTGGTGGAAGCCCAGGGCGGCACGCTCGCCTTCGCGCATGCGCCGCCTGGGGCCTGCGCGCGACGATCACGCTGCCGCGCGCGGAAGGCCAGGCATGAGCGATCGCATCGTCATCGTCGAGGACGAGCCGGAACTGGCCGCGCTGGTGGCCGACTATGCGCACGCGGCCGGCTACACGGCCGACGTATTCGGCGACGGCGCCGCAGCGCTGGACGCGTTGCGCCGCGATCCGCCCGCGCTGGTCGTGCTGGATTTGATGCTGCCGGGGCTCGACGGCCTGGCGCTGTGCCGCGCGCTGCGCGCGGACGCGAACCCGCTGCTGGCCGACCTGCCCGTCGTGATGGTGACGGCGCGCGTGGAAGAAATCGACCGCCTGCTGGGCCTCGAGGCAGGCGCCGACGATTACCTGTGCAAGCCGTTCAGCCCGCGCGAACTCGTCGCCCGCATCAAGGCGATCCTGCGCCGCGCGGGGCGGCCGGCGCCGGTCGTCGCCGTCGACACGCTGGCCCGCCGCATCGCCGTCCACGGCAAGGCCCTCGACCTGACGCCGACGGAATACGGCATCCTGGCCGCGCTGGCGCGCCGTCCCGGCCAGGTCTTTTCGCGCGCCCAGCTGCTCGACCTCGCGCGCGAGGGCAACGCGAGCCTCGACGTGACGGACCGCGCCATCGACACCCACGTCAAGAACCTCCGGCGCAAGCTCGACGCCGCGCTGCCGGGCGTGGACGCCATCCGTTCGATCTACGGGCTCGGCTACCGCTTCGACCTGTGAATCGCGATCTTCATTTTTTCTCCACAATCGGAAGGCAGGATACCGACATGGCCCGCCGCGTCGTGCGGGCCACGACAAGGAGAAGACAATGAAAGCAATGAAAGCCACCACCCTCGGCATCCTGCTGGGCGCCTTCATGCTGCCCGCGCTGGCACAGAACACGGACGATTCCGCGGACCAGCACGTCCACGTGAGCATCCACTGCAAGACCAACACGGGCAAGTGCAAGGCCCCGCCGGTGCCCCCTGTCCCGCCTGCGCCTCCCGCACCACCGGCACCGCCCGCACCGCCCGTGCCGGACCCGCACGAAGCCGGTGTGCCGCCCGCCCTGCCGGCCATTCCCGCCGTGCCCGGCGTCCCGGCCGTGCCCGCACCGCCGCCGACGCCGAAGCTGCCGCCCGTCCCCGCCGAGGCGCACGCGGCATGCGCCAGCAAGCCGGCCGGCAGCGCGCTCACGTGGGACCTGGGCGGCGGCGAAGTCATGAAAGGCGTCTGCGCGAAGCGCAACGGCAAGACGGTGTTCGTGCTGCGCAGCTACGAGCTGAACGGGTAACGAGGACGGCCGGCATACTCGACGCGCACACCGCGTTTGCGGTATGCTGGCCCGCATGTCCGATCCCGTCACACCCCTGCCCGACCCGCGGCCGCTGCCACCCATCGAACCTGCGCTGGAAGATTGCTGCGGCTCCGGCTGTCCGAACTGCATCTTCGACGTCTACCAGATGCTGCTTGCCAACTACAAGGAAGCGCTGGCGGCGTGGGAGGTGCGGCATCCGGAAGCCGCTGGCGAGGCACCTTCTTCCCAACCATGACATCTACCCACATCCGCCCCGCTACACCGCAGGACGCCGCCCGCATCTGTGCCATCTACAACCACTACGTCACGACGACGACGGTCAGCTTCGAAGAAGACGCGGTCGGCGAACCGGAGATGGCCCAGCGCATCGCCGACGTCGGCGCGGCTGGCCTGCCGTGGCTCGTGCTGGAAGCCGACGGCACGCTCGCCGGCTATGCGTATGCAACGAAATGGCGCGTGCGGCCGGCCTATCGCTATTCCGTGGAGAGCACGGTCTACCTGGACAAGGATTGCACCGGCCGGGGACTGGGACGAATTCTCTACGGGGCGCTGCTGGACGAGCTGCGCAAGCGCGAACTGCGCCTGGTCATCGGCGGCATCGCGCAGCCGAATGAAGGCAGCGTCGGCCTGCATGAAGCGCTGGGCTTCCGCAAGGTCGCCCACTTCACGGACGTCGGCATGAAATTCGGCCGCTGGGTCGACGTGGGCTATTGGGAGCTGAACCTCGGCAAGGACGGCGCGCGCTAAAGCGCCCCGATCGCCAGCTTCAGCTGCTGCAGCCGGTCCCGGTTGACGCAGTAGCAGACCCGTTGCACGTCCGACGAGCCTTCGATCAGGCCGGCCTCCTTCAGGATCGTGACGTGCTGCGAGATCGTCGACGGCGCCAGCGGCAACACGTCGGCCAGGTTCCCGAAATAGCATTCACCGTGATCGATCAGGTGCCGCAGCAGCTGGACGCGCGCGGGATGCGACAACGCCTTGCACATGCGCGCAAGGTCATCGGCATCGATTTCCGTCGTGCGGGCGCGATCGGTCGCCGGGGGGCAGCAGGACTTTGACATGGTTCGTTCGTCGTTGGGCGAACGCAGGATAGACGTCAGACGGCACGCTTGTCAAAAGTTTCCTCGGGCCGCGCCCCGACGCCGACGGCGCGCAGGTACAGCGCGAGGGACGCGATCGACATGGCCAGCAGCACGGACAACAGCAGCGCCGCGCCATCCACACGCCGCAGCAGCGCGGCTGCGATCAACGGTCCCGCCGCCTTCGACACCAGTGCGGGCCCGGCCATGGCGCCAGCGATGGCGCCATAGTGTTCACGTCCGAACAACGCCCGGGGCAACGATCCGCGCAGGATCGTCAGAATGCCGTTGCTCAGGCCATACAGGGCACAGAAGGCGGCCACCGACCAGGCCTGCGCACCGCCCAGCGCGATGACGGCCAGGGCCGCCGGCAGCATGGCGAACGTCAGCTTGCCGACCGTTTGCGGTGCCGTATGTCGCGCAAACGCCATCTCCCCGACGCGTCCCGCCACCTGCATGGGACCGATCAGCGCGGCCAGCAGGACCGCGGTGCCCCTTGCCTGGCCGAGACGCTCGAACAGCGGAATCAGGTGGACTGCCATGGCCGAGAAGACGAAGGTATTGGCCGCGAATGCCAGCGCCAGCGTCCAGAATGCGGGATGACGCACGGCTTCCGCCAGAGTGTGTCCCCGCGCCGGGTCATCGCGTTGTTGCGGACCGGCCCGGGGAACGTCGGCGCCAAGGCACAGGTGCAGCGGCATGCACACGGCAAGTTGCACGATCCCGTACAACAGGTATGTATCGCGCCACCCGTACGACGTCTCGAGCCAGGCCGTCAACGGCCAGAACAGCGTGCTGGCGAAGCCGCCGAACAGTGTCAGCGTCGACATCGCCTGCCTGGCGCCCGCGTCGAACCGCCGCTGGATCGCGGCAAACGCGGCTTCGTACAACGTCAGCGCCATCGCCAGCCCGATCAGCGTCCAGGCGGCGTAATACGACGCCACGTCCGTGCAGCGGGCGAGCCAGGCCATGCCCAGGAAGCACAGGAACGAGCCCGCAGCCATCACATGGCGGCCGCCGTGGCGGTCCAGCAGGATCCCGACCGGCGTGGCGGCCAGCCCGGCGACGAGCAGCGCCCACGAAAACGCGCCGAACACCAACTCGGGCGCGAGGCCGAGGTCGCGCCGGATGCCGGGCGCCAGGATGGTGAAGGCATAGTACAGCGAACCCCAGGACACGATCTGGGTGACGGCGAGGATGCCGATGGTCGTCGATGGCCGGTGCATGCGGTCTCCGGTCAGGCGCAGCAGCCTGCCGCGGCGGGTGTACGGCAGCCGCACGTGCCGCCCGCACCCGGCGCCGGCACACAGCAGGCAGCGGCCACCGCCGGAGCCACGCCGCAGCAGCCGTCCGCCGTTCCGGATGCGGCATCGTCGTAGGTGAGCCGCGTATTGCAGACGCCCGTTTCCGGGAGGTCGAGCTGCACGTCGTCGGCGGCCGCCAGGTCGCCCGCCAGCGCGGCGACGACGGAACGCACCTGCTCGTACCCGGTCGCCAACAGGAAGTTCGGCGCGCGGCCGTAACTTTTGGCGCCGACGACGTAATAGCCAGGCTCCGGGTGCGCCAGCTCGCGGTGTCCGTGCGGCCGGACGGTGCCGCAACTGTGTTCGTTCGGGTCGATCAGCGGCGCCAACGCATCCGTGCTCTCGAGCCAGGGGTCGTGGCGCACGCGCAGTTCGCGGGTCAGGCTCAGGTCGGGCCGGGCACCCGCCGCGCAGACGATGCGGTCGATCCCGTCGATCACCGGCACCGTGCCGGCGACCGGTGCGCCCGTCACCCGCAGCCGCCCATCGATCTCGCTCAGTGCATGGATGCGGAAGCCCTGCCGCAATTCCAGGCCGCCCGCGTCGCGCAGCGCCTTGAGACGCATCCCCAGCTGGCCGCGCGCCGGCAATCCGTCCGCGTCGCCGCCGCCGAACACGCGGTCGAGCCGGGCACCGCGGGTCGCCCACACGATGCGCGTTCCCGGGTCGTCCTGCGCCAGCCGGGCGAGCGCGATCAGCGTGCCGGCTGCGGAGTGGCCCGCACCCACGACGAGGATCCGCTTTCCTGCGAAACGGGCGCGCGCACTTCCCAGCACGTCGGGCATGCCGTAATCGATACGCGCCGCCAGCGCCGCTTCGCCGAGCGCGGGAATGCCGTCCGCGCCCAGCGGATTCGGATGCGACCACGTACCGGTCGCATCGATCACCGCGCCGGCCAAGTACTGGCGCGGGCCCTCGGCCGTGTCGGCGCGGATGAGGAACGGCGCACCGTCGCGGCCCTTCGTCCTGACCTTGTCGAAGCCGGCGCGCGTGATGGCGGTCACGCGGTGTCCGAGCAGCAGGTGCGGCGCGATCTCGGGCGTGGCCGCGAGCGGCGCCAGATAGTCGTCGATCAGTTCGCCGGCGGTCGGCAACGCATCCGCAGCCGGCGCCGTCCACCCGTGGCGCTCCAGCAGCTGTCGCGCCGCCTTGTCCACGTCGTACTGCCACGGCGAGAACAGGCGTACGTGGCGGTAGCTCGCGAGGTTGGCGCCCGGCACCGGTCCGGCCTCGAACACCAGGGGTGTCAGGCCGCGCCCGATCAGGTGCGCGGCTGCCGCGAGTCCCACCGGACCGGCTCCCAGTACCGCGACCGTGCGTTGTTGTTCGTTCGTATTCATTGTCGTTCTCCCGATCTGGGCCGGCCAGGCCGGCAGTTATTATCGCTGTTCGTCGAATAACGAATTGATGGGCGCACTCATTCGTTATTCGACGAATATAGAATATTGCTCGCCGTTCCATGATGTCAAGTCATTTCGACTATAATCGAAATATGGAATTGAATAATGGAGCGTCCATGGACGACAAGAAAGCGGTGACAGCCCTCGCCGCCCTCGCGCAGGAATCGCGACTGGCAACCTTCCGTCTCCTCGTGCAGGCCGGCCCGGACGGGCTGGCCGCCAGCAGGATCGCGGAAGCGCTCGGCGTCCCGCCCTCCTCGCTCTCGTTCCACCTGAAAGAACTGACCCACGCCGACCTCATCGTGCCACGCCAGGAAGGCCGGTTCGTCATCTATGCCGCCAGGTTCGACACGATGAGCACGCTGCTCGGCTTCCTCACCGAAAACTGCTGCGGCGGCACGCCCTGCTCGCGCGACACCTCCTGCTGCTGACATCCCCCACCACCATGAACGTACTTTTCCTCTGCACCGGCAACTCCTGCCGCTCGCTGATCAGCGAAGCCGTCTTCAACCACCTGGCCCCCGCCGGCTGGCATGCCATCAGCGCCGGCAGCCACCCGACGGGCCGCCTGAACGCACGGGCACTCGCCCTGCTGGCCGACAAGGGCATCCCGACCGACGGCTATTACAGCAAGTCGTGGGACGACCTGCCCGTCACGCCCGACATCGTCGTCACCGTGTGCGACAGCGCGGCCGGCGAGACGTGCCCCGCCTACCTCGGCCAGGTGCTGCGCACGCACTGGGGCGTGGAAGATCCGAGCCACGTGTCCGGCACGGATGACGAGATCGGCGCCGCGTTCGAGCAGGCTTACGCGATCCTGCGCGCCCGCATCGAAGCATTCCTGGCGCTGCCGCCCGAGCAACTGGCCGGCGACCGCGCGGCATTCAAGACGGCGCTCGACCGCATCGGCAGCCTCCTACCGTGATGCTGCCGGCGCTACTCATCTTTCTCGCCACGCTCGTCCTCGTCATCTGGCAGCCGCGCGGCCTCGGCATCGGCTGGAGCGCCGCCGCCGGCGCCGCCGTCGCGCTGCTCGCGGGTGTGATCCGCGTGGACGACATCCCCGTCGTCTGGCACATCGTCTGGAACGCCACCGGCGCGTTCGTCGCCATCATCGTCATCAGCCTGCTGCTCGACCGCGCGGGATTCTTCGAATGGGCCGCGCTGCATGTCGCGCGCTGGGGTGCGGGTGACGGCAGGCGGCTGTTCGTGCTGCTGGTGCTGCTCGGCGCGGCCGTCGCGGCACTGTTCGCGAACGACGGCGCGGCGCTGATCCTGACGCCGATCGTGATCGCGATGCTGGCCGCGCTGCGCTTCCCGCCGCGCGCCACGCTCGCGTGCGTGATGGCGGCCGGCTTCATCGCCGATACGTCCAGCCTGCCGCTGGTCGTCTCGAACCTCGTCAACATCGTGTCCGCGGATTATTTCGGCATCGGCTTCGCACGCTACGCGGCCGTGATGGTGCCGGTCGATATCGTCGCGGTGCTGGCGACGCTCGTCGCGCTCCTCGCGTATTTCGGCCGCGACCTGCCCGCCCGCTACGACCTCGCCCAGCTGAAGCGCCCGGTCGACGCCGTCCGCGACCGCGCGACCTTCATCGCCGGCTGGTACGTGCTGGCGCTGCTGCTGGCCGGCTTCTTTTGGCTGGAACGCGCGGGCGTGCCGATCAGTGCGGTGGCCGCGACGGGCGCGCTCGTGCTGCTGGCCGTCGCGGCGCGGGGCCATGTCATTTCCGTGCGCGCCGTGCTGCGCGGTGCGCCCTGGCAGGTCGTCGTGTTCTCGCTGGGGATGTACCTCGTGGTCTATGGCCTGCGCAACGCCGGCCTCACGGACGGCCTGACCGCGCTGCTGGCGCGCAGCGCGGCACACGGCACCTGGGGCGCCGCGCTCGGCACCGGTTTCGTCACCGCGCTGCTGTCGTCCGTGATGAACAACATGCCGACCGTGCTGGTCGGCGCGCTCGCGATCGATGCCGTTCCGGTCACCGGCGCCGTGCGCGAAGCGATGGTGTATGCCAATGTGATCGGCTGCGACCTCGGTCCGAAGATCACGCCCATCGGCAGCCTGGCCACGCTGTTATGGCTGCACGTGCTGGCGGACAAAGGCATCCGCATTTCCTGGGGCCAGTACTTCCGCACCGGCATCGTGCTGACCCTGCCGATCCTGCTCGTGACGCTGGCCGCGCTGGCGCTGCGGCTTTCCTGACACGACCCATCATGAATGACCTGCCCAACATCGATTTCGAACGCCTCGACCTGCCGACGCCAGCCAGCCTGGAACCCGTCGGCAGCCTCGATCATCCGCCGCGCATCCTGATGCTGTACGGTTCGCTGCGCGAGCGCTCGTTCAGCCGCTTCCTCACCTACGAGGCGGCGCGCATCCTCGAACACTTCGGCGCCGACGTCAAGATCTTCGACCCGATGGAACTGCCGATGGTGGGCAGCGTGCCGGAGACGCACCCGAAAGTCGTCGAACTGCGCGAACTGTGCCTGTGGTCCGAGGGCCAGGTCTGGTGCAGCCCGGAGCGCCATGGCGCCGTCACGGCCGTCATGAAGAACCAGATCGACTGGATCCCGCTCGAACAGGGTGCGGTGCGGCCCAGCCAGGGGCGGACGCTCGCCGTGATGCAGGTCTGCGGCGGTTCGCAATCGTTCAACGTGGTCAACACCTTGCGCCTGCTGGGCCGCTGGATGCGCATGTTCACGATCCCGAACCAGTCCTCGGTGCCGATGGCGTACAAAGAATTCGACGAGGCCGGCCGCATGCGCCCGTCCGCCTACTACGACCGCGTCGTCGACGTGATGGAAGAACTTTTCAAGTTCACGCTGCTGCTGCGCGGCCGCACGGATTACCTGACCGACCGCTACAGCGAACGCAGCGAACGGGCCCGCAAGGCCATCGACCGGCAGATCGGCAAGCTGTAGAGCACGCTACGTTCCCCACCGAACAGTCACCCGCCGGCCCCGTCATTACGATGGATGCATCCGCTGCATTCCAGAGAGGCCGCTATGTTCGATATGGATCTTCCCTGGTGGGAATTTGTTGCGCGAGGCGCGATGGTCTACGTCGCCCTGCTCGTCATGGTGCGATTGTCCGGACGGCGCACGATCAGCCAGCTGACGCCGTTCGACCTGCTCGTCGTGATGCTGTTGTCGGAAGCCGTGTCGAACGGCCTGTCGGGCGGTGACGATTCCGTAAGCGGCGGCCTGATCATCGCGGCCACGCTGCTCGTGCTGAACGCGGGATTCGGCATGCTTGCCGCCAACAGCCATCGAATGGAAACCTTGCTCGACGGTGACTCGCTGCTCATCGGCCGCGACGGCGTGTTCTTCGACAAGGTTTTGCGCCGCAACCGCGTGGGCGAATCCGACATCCAGCAGGCCCTGCGCCAGGCCGATTGCGCGCAGCACGAGATGCAGTGCGCCTTCCTCGAAGCCGACGGCAGCATCACGATCATGAAGCGGCCGCTGGCGACGGATCCGGTGCGCACCTGACCGTCAGAACGCGTAGCCGGCGCCGAGCAGGAACACGTCGGAATCGCGCTCGTAATTCGTGATGACGCGGCTCCACGTGAGCTGGGCACGCCAGTGGTCGTCGATGCGGTAGCGCATGCCGATCGACGCGATCGGCGCCACGTGATTCTCGCGCTCGGCGTGGGGATCGGTGCGGTCCAGCTGGTCGCGCATGGCGTAGGCGCCGAAGCCCATTTCGAGCACCGTGCGTTCGGTGAACGGACGCAGCAGCCATACCTGCGCCGAGACGCCCTTGCGCTCGGCCGCATCCACCTTTCCTTCGTTCATCAGGATGACGCTGCCTTCGACGTTCGGTGTGAACGTGCGCCGGTATTCAAGGCCCGTCGACGTCGACGTCTCCGACTTGAAGCTGTTCACGATCGAGCGGCCCGCGAGCAGCATGATGAGGTTGTCGCCGCGGTCGGCGTTTTCGAGACGGATCGCGCGCGGCACGCTGCCCAGTTCATAGCCCATGCCGACCATCAGCATCGAGCTGTCGTGCGACGTGATGCCGTGCGTGTGCGACAGGCGCGCCTCGACGTAGGCACGCGAATGCAGGTGGTAGATCGCGTTCACGCTCATCAGCTGGCCCCAGCCGTGTTCGTTGCGGTAATCGCCCAGGGAGCCATTGCCCGTCGTCGTGTCGAAGTAATAATAGGGACCGAAGCCGGCGCCGAACGACCAGCCCCGTTCAGGAATCGCCGTGTGCGCCCACAACTGCGCCCCGAGGCCATCGCGATGGTGGAACTTCGGATGGCCCTCGTTCAGGTAATCGGCGCTCACCGAGAAATACTTGTGCAGGTGCTGCGTATAGCCGACGTTGACGGCGAACGAGGTATTGTCGGCATCCGTGTCGGCGCGCATGGCGCCGGCCAGCAGGGAAGCGTCCTGCGCATGAACGACAGAGGAAATAGTGAGAAGCGTAAAGATGCTGTAAAGATAGCGCATGTAAGGGCTCAGTTCGGGTCTATTGGTCATTATGCCAAGCTTTCCGAATCTCAGTCGCCCAGGGGCATTATCTCAGCCGTATGGTGTGAGACCGCTCATGTCTTCGGTGCTAAGTTTTTGCGCAGCACCCCAGGACGGGGTGCACGCAGGACTTTTGCTTAAAGGAGGTACTCATGAAACGTGTTCTGTCAGTCCTCGCGCTGGCGGCGGCGTCGACCGCCCTCGCCGTGCCCGCCGCCGCCGCCCCGGCCGACCCGAGCTACCGGGCCGTCGCCAGCGGGGCGCTGGAAAGCCCGCCCAACGCCTCGCCCGGCACCAGCCTCGTGACGATCGACCTGGGCGGCACGCAATTGTTGGTCGACCTGCCGTTCCGCGACCTCGTCGGCACCACCACTGCGGCTCACATCCATTGCTGCACCAGTACGGCCTTCACGGGCACGGCACCGGTGGCGGTACCGTTCCAGGACTTCCCGCTGGGCGTCACCGCGGGCAGCTACAACCAGGCCATTCCGCTGGATGACCCTTCGTTCTGGGATCCCGCCTTCGTGAGCGCGCACGGCGGCACGGTCGCGGGCGCCACCTCGGCCTTCGTCGACGGCGTCAACGCCAACGAGGCCTACGTCAACATCCACACGGATCTTTATCCGAACGGGGAAATCCGTGGCTGGCTGGTGGCCGCACCGCCGGTGCCGGAGACGGCCGAATGGTCGATGCTGGCCGTGGGCCTTGCCGGGTTGATGTGGATGAGCCGGAGGCGGCCGACGGTGTGAGAAGTCTGATTGACGCGGGGAGGCGTCAATCGCAATGCAACGCGGCCCACGCGGGCACCGCGGCCCGCCAGAATTCAGCCAACGACTTGACCTCGCCCACCTCCAGCCCAAGAAACCCCGCCGCCTGCCGCAACGCGGCCACGGCACCCGCCTCGTCTCCCGGCCGCACGGCCAGCGCCCCTGTCTGCTTCGACAGCTTTTCGCCATTCTCATTGCGCACCACCGGCACGTGCAGGTAGCGCGGCGTCGGCACGTTCAACAGCCGCTGCAGGAAGATCTGGCGCGGCGTGGAATCGAGCAGGTCGGCGCCGCGCACGACGTCCGTCACGCCCTGCTCCGCATCGTCCACGACGACGGCCAGCTGGTACGCCCAGTAGCCATCCGCACGTTTTAAAACGAAATCGCCCGACTCGCTGGCCAGCCGCTGCGTGACGACGCCGGCCAGGCGGTCCTGGAACGTGATGACGTCGTCGCCCGCCTCGGGCACGCGCAAGCGCAGGCTGCGGGGGCTGCGGCCGGGCGCGAGGCCGTGGCGACACGTGCCCGGGTAGATGGCGGCGCCGTCGGGCGCGACGCCGAGGCGCGAATCGGCGATCTCGCGGCGGTTGCAGCCGCACGGGTAGACGTGGCCGGCGAGGCGGTCGTACGCGGCCTCGTACACATGCTTGCGGCGGCTCTGCCACACGACCTCGCGGTCGGAGTCCATGCCCAGACGGTGCAGCAGGTCGAGGATCTCCTCGGCGGCGCCGGGCACGCTGCGGCCCTCGTCGATGTCTTCGATGCGGATCAGCCAGGTGCCGTGGTGGGCGCGCGCATCGAGATAGCTGGCCACTGCGGCGACGAGCGACCCGGCGTGCAGCGGGCCCGTGGGCGATGGAGCGAAGCGGCCGACGTAGCCGCCGTTGGATCGGGTGTTCATCGGCGCAACCTTAGCACATCGCGCCTTGCCCCTGTTCCGCCAGGGCCCGCGCGGCGTCTTCCGGCGCGAGCGGCCGATAGTAATAGTAACCCTGCACGAGGTCGCTCCCCATGTCCCGCAGCAGGTCCAGCTCGGCCTCGGTCTCGACACCTTCCGCCACGACGTCCAGGCCCAGTGCGCGTGCCAGCATCAGTACGACCTCGACGATCTGGCGCTTGTCGTCAAAACAGTCGAGCTTGCTGACGAACGAGCGGTCGATCTTCAGCGTATCGATGGGCAGCCGGCGCAGATAGCTGAGCGAGGAATAGCCGGTGCCGAAGTCGTCCAGGCTGACGAGCACGCCCAACGCCTTCAAGGCGGCGAACACGGCGAGCGCATGCTCGGCATCCGCCATGACGGCGCTCTCGGTCAGCTCGAGCTTCAAGGAAGCCGGGGGAATGCCGGTGTCGGCCAGGACACGCGTGACGGTGCCGACCAGATCCTCGCCCGTGAACTGCACGGCCGACACGTTCACGCTCATGGTGAGCTGCGGGTCGTAGGTGCGCTGCCAGTCGCGCAACTGGCGGCACGCGGCGTCCAGCACCCAGGCGCCGACCGCGTCGATCATCCCGGTTTCTTCCATGACGGGGATGAATTCCGCGGGCGGTACGAGGCCGTGCACGGGATGGCGCCAGCGCAGCAGAGCCTCGAAGCCGCGCACGCGGCCGTCGCGCGGCGCGACGATCGGCTGGAAGTGGAGGAAGAACTCCTGCCGCGCCAGCGCATCGCGCAGGTCGGCTTCCAGCTGCAGGCGGCGCACGGCGGCCAGCTGCATGGTCTGGTCGAACATCACCCAGCGCGCACGGCCCGTCTGCTTGGCGTGGTACATCGCGATGTCGGCGTCGCGCAGGATGTCTTCCACGTCGGCGTAGCCGCTCGCGCTGAGGGCGATGCCCACGCTGGCCGTCACGAACACGCGCTGGCCGGCGACTTCGAACGGCTCGGCCAGCACGCCCATGATGCGCTCGGCAACGACGATCGCGCGTTCGGCGCTGGCAACCCGGTCGAGCAGGATCACGAATTCGTCGCCGCCGAGGCGCGCGACCAGGTTCTCGCGCGCGAGCGCACGGTCGCGCACCACCAGGTCGGTCTGGCGCAGGCAGGCCGACAGGCGTTGCGCCGTGGCGATGATCAATTCGTCTCCGGACTGGTGGCCGAGCCCGTCGTTGATGGACTTGAAGCGGTCGAGGTCGACGAACAGCACGGCGAAATGATCGTCGGGCGTGCGCTGCGCGCGCTTGAGCATGTGCGCCAGGCGGTCCAGGAACAGCTTGCGGTTGCCGAGCTGGGTCAACGGATCGTGCAGGGCGTCGTGCACCAGCTTGTCCTGGGCGCGGCGGCGCTCGATCACGCGCCCGAGCTGGGTGCCGATCTGCGCCATCAGCCTGAGCAGCGAATCTTCCGGCGCGACCCGCTCGCGGCTGAAGAATTCGAGCACGGCGACCACTTCGCTGCCGATCATCACCGGGAAGGCGAACAACGAGGCAAAGCCGGCGTCCACGATCAGGGACAGGCGCGGGATCTCCACCGTATCCGTCGCCGCCGTGTCGATCCATACCGGCGCCCCGCTGCGCACCACCGCGCCCGGCAACCCGACGCCCGCCACGAAGGCTGCCGCCTCGGTGCGAACGCGCAGTGCCTGGACGGGATCGGCGTCGTCGCGCCTGGCCTCGTCGTACCAGGTACCCGTCGAGTCGAACTGCTCCTGTCCCGGCGCGCCTGTCACGAGCCACAGGTGCCCGATGGGCCAGTGCGTGTAGCGGCAGACGGCCTCCAGCGCGCGTGCCATGGCGTCATGGACACCGTCGGCCTCGTTCGCCGCGACGGCGATGTTCTCCAGCAGGGCGATCTCCTGCTGGCGCTGGAACAGGTCGCGCAGGCCGCGCTCGGCGATCGACTCGGCTTCGTGGCGCGCCGCCGTTTCGCGCCGCAGGCGGCGTTGGAGACGTGCGATCTCGGCCGGGGCGTCCGGCTGGTCGGGTGCGTTCATCGAGACTGGAAGCGCACGTCGAAGACGCAGCGGCCGCCGCCGCGGTGCATGCATTCGGTCTGCACGATCTCGACATCCTCGCCGAAGTGGCCGGCCGCGCCGCGCATGAAGCCTTCGGCCAGCGCGCACAGGCGGCGCGGCGAGTTGTAGCCGATCCGCAGTACGTCGGCGAGGCTGGTGTCGAAATCGAACACCGGCGTCTGCGCGCCCGGATACAGCTTGCGCACTTCCGGATGGATGATGCTGTTCAGCGTGAGGAGAAAGCCGCGGGTATTCGCATGGTTCGCGAAGAACGCCGGATAGCGCCGCGCCAGCAGGGGCATCGCCTGCTCGCCGAACCAGCGCAGCACGTCCTCCGGCGGCATGCCGAGCGTCTCCGAGGCCACGCGCACGAGGGCGAAGATTTCCTCGTCGTCATAGCTGCCCAGCGACGTGTAGGCCCCGTCCAGGTTGGCCGCGTCGAGCAGGCTGTCCCAGGCGGCGTCGCCATACGTACCGCTTACGGCTTCTTCCAGCAGATTAAAAACAATACCTTTCATGGGACTCCTCCGGCGCATTCGTCAAATTTTCGGCGCGGCGCCCCATGGACATGGGCAAAATGCCGTGCGATCAATGAATCTTGCATTATATCAACAATTTGATCAAATTAATTTTATTGATCTGTATCAAATCGATCAAGCTCCGCTGCGAATGATATTGAGAATGATTCGCGTTTACGATATGCTGCGTTCCCGTCGTTATTGAGAAGGCAAGCTGATGAACGCGATACCGAAACTGCTCAACCCCGTCGATCACTCCCTGGACGCCGTTGCCGCCGAGCTGGCCTCGTCCGACGCCCGCCGGCGCAGCCTGCAGCGCACATTGCAGGCCCTGTTCCGCGAAGCCCTCCTGAACCGGGACCAGTTGATCACGGAAGGCGCGGTATCATGGCTGCCGCTGTGGGCGCAACAAGGCATGCTGCGCTTCGAGGGCCTGAGCCTCGGCCGCATCGGCGATTGCCGGCTGGCCGGCGGCGTCTCGTACTACGCCACCGGGGAACGGCCGCAGCCGGTCGCGCACGCGTCGGCGCTGCTGGCCTGCGTGGCGCCTTCCCTGCCGGGGCGGGGCGCGGACCTGCAGCGGCTCATCCACGAACTCGACAACAGCCTCGCCAACGACGTGCTGTGCCTCAGCTACCGCCGCGGCTGGGCGCGGGCGCTGCGCGCCCGGCTGGGCAGAGCCCACGATCACTTCATCGCCGCGCTGCGCACCTCAAGCCATGCGAATCCCGCCCTGCTGCTGGAACAATGGGGCACGCTGGGCCACCCGTGGCACCCGACGTTCAAGACGAAGCTGGGGCTGTCCGCGGACGAGGTCACGGCCCTGTCGCCGGAATTCCAGCCGACGCTGTCGGTGCCGCTGGGCGCGCTCCGTGCGGACAAGGCGCACGTGACCTTTTCGACCGGCGACGGCGATTACCTGGCGTGGTTCGGCCGCCACTTCCCGCAGCCGCTGCTGCGCTGGAAAGTCGCCCTCGCGGCGCTGGGCAAGTCGCCCGCCGACTGGGTCCCGCTCCCTCTGCACCCCTTCCAGGCCAGCCGGGTGATCCCGGAAAAATTCGCGGCCGAGATCGCGCGCGGCGACCTGCTGCTGCCGGACGACGTCGTGCTGGATGCCACGCCGACCATGTCGTTCCGCACCGTCGTCCCGGCCGGCTCGCCGACCCTGCCGCACCTGAAGCTGCCGGTATCGCTGCGCCTGACCAGCGTGCAGCGGACCGTGTCGCCGAAGTCCGCCGTGATGGGCCCGCGCATCACGCGCCTGCTGGCGACGATCCTCGACGCCGAAGCGGGCTTCGACGGCACGCTCGACATCGTGCGCGAAGACGTGGGCCTGTACTACCTCGACCCGGACGGCGACGACGATCGCGCGCGCCACCTGGCGATCCTGTACCGCGCCAATCCGATGGCCAGGGCGGATGGCGAACGCTTCCCGGTCCCCGTCGGTGCGCTGTTCGCCGAATCGCCGTTCAGCGGCCGGCCGCTCGCGACGGAAGTCGTCGCGCTGGCGTACGGCGACCATGCCGCGGGCGCCGTCGCCTGCTTCGAGCGCCATGCGCGCACCGTGCTGACGGCGCTGCTGTCCGCGTATCTCGTGTACGGCATCGCGTTCGAGGCGCACCAGCAGAACAGCTTCATCATGCTCGACGCGGACTACGCGCCCGTGCAACTGCTGGCACGCGACTTCGGCGACCTGCGCATCCACGGCCCCACGCTGCGCGCCGCGGGCCTGGCGATCGATCCTTACCGCGCCGGCTTCACCGTGTACGAAGACGACGAACCGGTGCGCGACAAGCTGCTGCATGCCGTGCTGCTGTGCCACCTGTCCGAACTGGCGCTGCTGCTGGCGCGCGCGTACGGCCATCCCGAGCACCATTTCTGGGACGTGCTGCGGCGCGAGATCGAGGCCGTCTTCGCTGCCGTGCGTCCGCGTGTGGACGCGGCGCGCTGGCACGCCGAACGCCAGGCGCTGCTGGAGCACGACTGGCCGGCGAAAGCGTTCCTGCGCATGCGCCTGTCCGACACGCAGGACGACGTCCACGGCACCATGCCCAATCCGCTCGCATGACCACCACGCGCTGGCTGTTCGCGCTGCAGCTCGTGGCGATGGGCGCCATGGAGATGAGCGGCCCGTTCTGGCCCCTGCACCTGCGCCGCCTGGGCGAGCTGTCGCCGCACGCGCTGGCGTGGGTCAGCGCCATCGCCTATGCCGGCCCGATGGCCATGGCGATGTGCACGACGCCGTGGTGGGGCCGCCTGGGCGACAAGGTCGGCCACAAACCGATGCTGCTGCGCGCGCTGCTCGCGCTGGCGGCCACGCAGTGGTGGATCGCGGCGACCGACAGCGTGGCCGTCATCCTGTTCGTGCGCCTGTTGCAGGGCGCCCTCGCCGGCTACATCGCGGCGGCGCAGGCCTACGGTGCACGGCTCGTGACGCGCGCGGCACGCGGCGCCCTGATGGCGCAGCTGCAGGCCGCGACGGCCATCGGCTCCGTGGCCGGCCCCGTCCTCGGCGGCTGGCTGTTTGATGTACAAGGTTTTACCAGCGTGAACGTGTGGGCGGGCGCCGCATGCCTGCTGTGCGCGGCGCTGGCCGTGTTTGTCCTGCCATCCGTCACGCCGCCTCCGTCGCAGCCCGCGCGTGCAGGTGCGCAGAAAGCGCCGTTGCCGGCCGGCGCGTATGGCCTGCTGCTCGGCATCGTGCTGGTCCAGGCCGGAAAGATGATGCCGCAGACGTTCTTCGGCCTGTATGCCGACGAAGTCCTGCACGTGTCGAACCGCGTGACGGGCCTGTGCTATGCCGGCACCGCGCTGGGCCTGTGCGTGGCCGCGCCGTTCTGGGCCCGGCGCTTCGCGCACCTGGCGCATGCCCGCGTGCTCGCGCAGGTCGAAGGGATTCTCTGGGCCTGCGTCGCCATCGTCGCGGTACAGGCCGTCACGACGAACATCGTCGCGTTCGTGCTGGCGCGCGTGCTGTGGGGCGTGTGCCTCGCCGCGCTGCTGCCCGTCTTTTACGGCCTGCTCTCGCGCGAAGCCGCGGACGATGAACAGGGCCGCGTGCTCGGCGCCGGCAACGGCGCGGCCAAGGCCGGCGCGCTCGTCGGCGCCGGCGTTGGCGGCCTCGCGCTCGCGTGGGTGCCGCTGTCCGCCATGTTCTGGACCGTCGCGTTGCTGTACACCGTCGCCGCGGTCGGCATGCGCGCCATCCGTACCCGATCCAATCATTACCAACCCATCCAAACAACAACAGGGATATCATGAAACAAGCACTCCGCCCCCTCCCCTATCTCGTCGCCCTCGCCTGCAGCGTGTGGACACCGGTCCGCGCCGAAGAGCCGGCGATGCCGGAGGTCGTCATCCGCGACAGGAAGATCGATACCGGCTCGTACGAAGTCACCGAGACGAACACCGCCACCAAGATCAACGTGCCGCTGCGCGACATCCCGCAGACCGTCAACGTGGTGCCGGCCGTCGTGCTGCACGACCAGAACGCGCTGTCGCTGCAGGACGCGCTGCAGAACGTGCCGGGCCTCTCCTTTTCCGTCGGCGACGGCCAGCGCGACCAGGTGACGATCCGCGGCTTCTCCGGCATCAGCGACCAGTTCGTGGACGGCGTGCGCGACGACGCCCTGTACTTCCGCGACCTCTCCAATGTCGAGCGCGTCGAAGTGCTGAAGGGGCCGGCCTCCGTGCTGTACGGGCGCGGTTCGGCCGGTGGCCTCGTCAACCGCGTGACGAAGAAGCCGCTCGAGAATGCCCTGCTCGAAGCGGGCATCGCGCTCGGCTCGCGCGGACAGCGCCGCGGCGAATTCGACCTCGGGACGACGACCGCCGACAAGGACGCGCTGTTCCGCCTGACGGGCGCCGTCGAAGACTCGACCGGCTTCCGCGACCGCTACTTCCTGCGCCGCCAGGCGCTCGCCCCGTCGGCCACGTTCAAGCTGCGTCCCGGCACGACCTTGACCTTGCAGGCCGACTACCTGCACGACAAGCGCCTGGCCGACCAGGGCGTGCCCAGCTACCACGGCCGCCCCGTCGACGTGCCGGTCGACACCTATTTCGGCGCCGCGAACGCCACCGCGCGCGCATTCGTGCAGAGCGACGTGAAAAGCGCCACCGCGACGCTCGACCACGCATTCACCGCGGACCTGAAACTGCACACGGTGTTGCGCGCCTACGATTACGCGCTCGACCGCAACTACACGTCGATCGGTACCATCAAGGACGGCGCCGACCCGACCGTCGCCATCGGCCAGAGCCACCGCCTGCGCGACGAGGACGGCCGCTACCTGCAGAACGAACTCGCCCAGACCGTCGACTGGGGCACGACGAACCACAAGCTGCTGTACGGTGTGGAACTCGGCCGCCAGAACAAGCGCGAGGTACTCCGTTCGCGCAACAACGTGGCGACGTACAACCTGTTCGACCCGGTGCTCGTCGACCTGCCGGTGCTGCCGGACAGCGTCACGCCCGGCGCGGACAACAGGAACCGCGTCGACATCGCCGCCCTGTATCTGCAGGACCTCGTGGCGCTGACGCCCGAATGGAAAGTCCTGGCCGGCGTGCGCTACGACCACCTGAAGCAGGACCGCGACGACCGCACGGCGAAGAACGTCGACCTGCGCCGCACGGACGATACGTGGTCGCCGCGCCTCGGCGCCGTGTACCAGCCGACGAACCGCGTGGCCGTCTACGCGTCGTGGAACCGCTCGTTCCAGCCCATCGCGGATTCGTTCGTGTTTCGCGCCAACAGCGACACCCTGAAGCCGACGCAGACCGTCAACAAGGAAGCGGGCGTGAAGCTCGACCTGACGGCGCGTTCGAGCCTGACGGCCGCGCTGTTCGACATGACGCAGTCGAACATCCAGGTCGCCGATCCGGCCAACACGAATTTCTCGCTGCCGGTCGGCCGCCAGCGCACGCGCGGCCTGGAACTGAGCTTCATGGGCGAGATCGCACCGGGCTGGGATGCGATCGCCGGCTACGCGAACATGCGCGGCAAGATCGAGGACTCGACGGAACTGACGTCCGCCGGCAAGCCGTTCGAGGGCAACACGGCCGCGCTCACGCCGCGCCACACGTTCAACGCGTGGATCAAGCACCGCCTGGACGGCCACTTCTGGGTCGCCGCCGGCGGCCGCGCGGAGTCGAGCCGCTATGCGTCACCGGACGACCTGACGACCCTGCCGGGCTACGGCGTGCTGCAGTTGGGCGCCGGTTACGACAGCGGCAAGGTCGACGTGACGGTCACGGTGCGGAACCTGCTGAACCGGACCTATTTCGTGTCCGCGCACAGCGGCGCCAACGACTACAACATGCCGGGCGAGCCGCGCACGGTGCTGGTGAGCGCGCGCTACCGCTTCTAAAGGCGTTTTGTGTCAAACTAGCGCCATGTGCGTCAACTACCGCCCTCCGCTGCCCGAACAACTCGACATGGTGCTCGGCACCCTCGTCGACCTGTACCGCGACTGGGACTGGCCCAGCGAAACGTGGAAGGATTACACCGCACCCATCGTACGGGCGGGCGCGGGCGGCGAACGCATGTTGCAGCTGGCGAGCTACGGAATGGTCCCGCGCCGCCACATCCCCGCGGGCGTGAAACCGTTCGACACGATGAACGCGCGCGCGGAATCGCTGGGCGAAAAGCGTTCGTTCGCCCCGGCCTGGCGGCGCGCCCAGTTGTGCGCCGTGCCGATGACCTGCTTTTATGAACCCAACTACGAAAGCGGCCGCGCCGAACGCTTCGGCATCGGCATGCAGGACGACAGCGTATTCTTCGTCGCGGGCCTGTGGCGCGAATGGTCGGAGGCCGACGGCACGATCGCCGCGTCGTTCACGCAGATCACGATCAATGCGGACGACCACCCGCTGATGCGGCGCTTCCACAAGCCGGACGACGAAAAGCGCGCGCTCGTCGTGCTGCCGCCGAACGAGGTCGACTCTTGGCTGCACTGCCGCGATCCGGAGCTGGCGCGCAGCTTCCTGCGGCCCTATCCGGCGGAAGAAATGAAAACCTGGGCGGCCCCGAAGGCGCCTGCGGCGAAGAAAACACCGCCATCCGCGCCGCAGAACCTCGAGTTATTTTGACTCGGCTACTTTTACGACCTCGATCACCTTCTTCGCCACCTCGTTCGGCACCGCCAGCGACAGCTGGTAATGCACGATCTCGAACCCGGCCGGCGTCCTGCGGATGACGCCACTGGCCATGCAATGGCCCATGTTTTCCGTGTCGAGCAATTCGTCGAACCAGATCAGGGAACCGTCCGCCGTCGCGTAGACATTGCGCCGCGTCGGATGAAAGACCCACGCAGCCTGCTTGCCCTCGAAGTACTTGCGGCCCCATTCGCGGAACGCGTCGCGCTGCCACAGCTCGGTGCGGTCCGTGCCGATGTAGACGCCGTCCGGCGCCATCTTGTCGAAGTAGCGCATGCGCGCGTGCGCGGCATCGTCATGCCAGCCGTCGACGAACGCATTGACCTGCTGGACGAGGGCCGGATCGACGCCGGCGGCGTGCGCCAGTCCGGCCACGAACAGGCAGCACGCGAGGATGAACGATTTCATGCTTGGGTCCTTGCTGGAGTAAGTGATCAGGCGCGGCGCGACGTCTTGAGGGGTCGCACGTCGGACGCCGTCTCCACCCGCTGCGGCAGGCCCAGCGCGACGGCGAACGGGATCAGGAACGGATACAGGTTCCACACGATGCGCCCTTCGACGCGCACGCTCAGCGCCGCGTACAGTGGCGGCAACGCCATCAGCACGAGCAGGCTTTTCAATGGCGCGAGCCGTGGCGGCGCGCGGCGCATGCCGGCCAGCGCGAGCGGCAGCACGACGCCGGCGCAGCCGATGAGCGACAGCAGGCCGCGCGTATCGTCCAGCAGCGCGCGCACGGTGCCGAGGTTCGGTGCCCAGACGTAATGCGGCAGGCCGGGAATGAGCCACCAGCGCACGACGACGAGCCAGCCGGCCGCCGCAGCGAGCGCGGCCAGCGCGTGCGGGACCGCGACCTGGCGCATCACGAGCAGCCAGCCCAGCAGCAGGATGTTTTCTTCGCGGATCGCCGTCGCCGCGAGGCCGGCCGCCAGCGCGAGGCGCGGCTGCCCCGTCAGCACGGCGAACACGAACAGCATGCGCATGCAGAGGGCACCGGGATCGACGAGCAGATAAGGCGCATACCAGAACGTCGGCAACGACAGCACGACGAGCAGCCCCGCCGCCAGCGCCCGCTGGGTGCCGAAGCCCATGCGGCGCACGGTCGCCGTCGCCAGGCAGGCCGTCGCGGTGACGAAGATCCAGTTAAGCGCGGCAAACGTATTGTGGATGTCGCCGGGCAGCAAGGCCGCGAGGGCCGGGACGGCGAGGCGATACGGGAACGGCGCGCGCAAGTCCTGCAGCGGGATCTCGCCGCGCACCCAGCGGGCGGTGTCGAAATAGGCGAGCGAATCCTCGACGGTGCCGCCCCAGCGCCAGAGCATGATCGCGAGGGAAAGAAACGCGAAGCCGCCGATGACGAAGGGCCAGTTGAAGCGCCGGGGGATCCGGTAGATATTGCCCGAAAGTTGTTCCATGTGACGTAAATCGAATTGACAGTCGGACGAGGATAGCGAAATGTTGCCACTCCGTCCACCGGGACGGTTCATGCGGCGCTCGCGCATGCGCACGGAATCGTGGATAATTCTGGCCATGAACGATACTACCCAACTCCCACCCCTGCCCGACCGCCTGTCCATCGACCCGAAGAGCCCGCACCACAACGCGGAAGTCTTCAAGCACCCGGTCGGCATCCGTTTCAACGGCAAGGACCGCACGGACGTCGAGGAATATTGCCTGAGCGAAGGCTGGATCAAGGTCGCCGCGGGCAAGACCCTGGACCGCAAGGGCCGTCCGATGCTGATCAAGCTGAAAGGTACGGTCGAGGCGTATTACGCTGTCTGATCATTCACCGATAAGGTCGCAATGCAAAGGCCGCCGGGGCGATCCGGCGGCCTTTTTCATTGCGCAGGCGGCATTGGCGCTGCCGCCCAGGCACCGCCTCAGCGCGCCGCCATCCCTTGCCGCCCCGTCCCGGCGCCGGCGCGCCTCGCCGCGTACAACCCGCCGCCGATCAGCGCAATACCGAGCACGGTGCCCATCGACATGTGAGGCATCAGACGAATTGCGGTGGTCGCCCAGGCCGCCGGGCGCTCGCGCTGCGGGTCCGAATGCCGACGCGTCAGCGCGCCGTTGCCGGCCGGACCGCCGGCATACAGCTGGATCATCTCGCGCACGAAGGGCACCATGTCCTGCGGACCGCGGCTGGTCAGCCAGTTACCGTCACGCACCACTTCCTGGTCGAGCCATGTCGCCCCGGCGTTGACCATGTCGTCGCGCACGCCGGGCCATGAGGTGAGCGCGCGCCCTTCCGCCAGCCCGGTCGACGCAAGCAACCATGGTCCGTGGCACAGGGTCGCGATCGGTTTGCCCTGGTGGTCGAACTCGCGCACCCAGTCGCGCGCCATGGCGGACTGGCGCAGCAAATCCGGGTTGATGAAGCCTCCGGGAATCAGGAGCCCGTCGTAATCGCTGACCCTCGCCTCTTCGATCGTCCTGTCGACGTCGACCCGCCTGGCCGGCTTGTTCAGGTTGACGCCACGGATGGTGCCGCCGTGCAGCGAGACGATGTCGACCTGCGCCCCTGCCGCCTTCAGCGCGGTGACCGGCACACTCAGTTCGACCTGTTCGAAGCCATCCGTCGCCAGCACGGCAATACGCTGTCCAGCCAGTTTCTTACGTCCATTCATCATGCCCTCCCTTGTGAGTTAACTTGGCAGATCGCAGTGAGGACATACAGTACCGTGAATGCAAATGCCCCGACGTTCGATAACCGGCGAGCATTATTTTGGCTCGGCGAGCTGCCAAGCTGACTCGAACGGCTGAGAGCGGCCAAAATCGACATAAAAGTTTTACTGTAGCGATTGCTGATGCGTGCCGGCAACCGGCGCGACAACACCGAGTCGCCGTTCGTCGCCGTGCCGAGTCTTCGATGGAATGCGAACGGGTCGATATCGGTCCTTCGGGTAGACTGCCCTTGGCCACGTGAATCAAGCGGTTGCGCCGCAATGCGTGGCGGTCCGGTGAAGTCATGTCTGTTTAACCACAGGAGATAGGTCATGGTCAAACTCGCGTTATTCGTTCGTCTGGAAGCCAAGCCGGGTAAGGAGAAAGACGTAGAGAACTTTCTGTTAAGTGGTCTTTCCCTCGTTCAAGCAGAACCCGCTACCACAGCCTGGTTCGGCATCCGCCTGGGGCCGTCAACCTTTGGCATCTTTGACGCGTTTCCGGATGAGGCTGGAAGGCAGGCTCATCTTTCCGGCGCGGTCGCAGCCGCGCTCATGGAAAAAGCGGGTGAGCTATTTGCCCAGCCGCCGTCCATCGAAAAGGTTGACGTTCTTGCGGCAAAGCTGCCGGGCTGAGCAAGTCCAACAAGGCGCTGAACGGCCGCATGGGTGCGCAATCGCGCGGCCGGTGTAAAGCAAAAAAAAGCGAGCCCGCAGGCTCGCTTTCTGTCCAACGACGAAGCGGTTTAACGCTTGTCGATGGTCGGCACGTCGCGGCGCGGCGAGCCAACGAACAGCTGGCGCGGACGGCCGATCTTCTGTTCCGGATCGGCGATCATCTCGTTCCACTGGGCGATCCAGCCGATGGTACGGGCCATCGCGAAGATACCGGTGAACAGCGAGACCGGGATGCCCAGGGCCGACTGCACGATGCCCGAGTAGAAGTCGACGTTCGGGTACAGCTTGCGCGACACGAAGTATTCGTCGTTCAGGGCGATCTTTTCCAGTTCCATCGCCAGCTTGAACAGCGGGTCGTCCTGCAGGCCCAGTTCGTTCAGCACTTCGTGGCAGGTTTCACGCATCAGCTTGGCGCGCGGGTCGAAGTTCTTGTACACGCGGTGACCGAAGCCCATCAGCTTCACGCCCGAGTTCTTGTCCTTGACCTTCTCGATGAAGCCAGGGATGTTCTCGACGCTGCCGATTTCCTTCAGCATGTTCAGTGCGGCTTCGTTCGCGCCGCCGTGTGCCGGGCCCCACAGGCAGGCGATACCGGCTGCGATACACGCGAACGGGTTGGCGCCCGACGAACCGGCCAGACGGACGGTCGAGGTCGACGCGTTCTGCTCGTGGTCGGCGTGCAGGATCAGGATGCGGTCCAGGGCGCGGACGAGGACGTCGTTGACCTTGTACTCTTCGCACGGGTTACCGAACATCATGCGCATGAAGTTTGCGCTGTACGACAGGTCGTTGCGCGGGTACACGAACGGCTGGCCGATCGAGTACTTGTATGCCATGGCGACCAGGGTCGGCAGCTTGGCGATCAGGCGGATGGCCGAGATCTCGCGCTGCTTGGCATCGTTGATGTCCAGCGAGTCGTGGTAGAACGACGCCAGCGCGCCGACGGTACCGACCAGCACCGACATCGGGTGCGCGTCGCGACGGAAGCCGCGGAAGAAGAATTGCATCTGCTCGTGGACCATCGTGTGCTTGGTCACGGTGCTGACGAATTTTTCCTTTTCTGCGGCGTTCGGCAGTTCGCCGTTCAGCAGCAGGTAGCAGGTCTCCAGGAAGTCGCAGTTGACGGCCAGCTGCTCGATCGGGTAGCCGCGGTACAGCAGCTCGCCCTTGTCGCCATCGATGTAGGTGATGGCCGACTGGCAGGCGGCGGTCGACATGAAGCCAGGGTCATAGGTGAACTTGCCGGTCTGGCCGTACAGCTTGCGGATGTCGACGACGTCCGGGCCGATCGTGCCTTTGTAGATCGGCATGTCTACCGATGGGCTGCCGTCCGAGAACGACAGGGTGGCTTTGGTATCAGAGATGTTCATGGCACTTCCTTCTTTGGGAGGTGAGTCTACAAGACAAAATAAAACGAAATCTTCCGGTTTCGCTCAGGCTTGCCGCAGCCGCGCCACCAGGGCGCGGACATGCGGGAGGTCGACCTCGCCTTCGGGCTCGGCGCGCCCCAGCAGCAGGTCCATCAGCGGGTTATCCGCCAGGTCCAGCAGACGGGTCAGCGCATCGACTTCCTCGTCCGTCAAGGTTTCTTCATGCGCATCCAGGAAGCGCGTGAGGATCAGGTCGTTCTCGAGCAGGCCACGGCGGGCGCGCCAGCGCAGGCGGGCACGGTTGGCGGGGTCGGATTGATGCGTATTCACACTAGAGTCCGTTGTTGGGTCAACACTATACTCCGGCTGCCGGTAGCCGGCAGTACGGTAGTTTTACTGTTACGTATCGATGAGCCGGGATTAGATCGCGCGGCGTACCAGCAATTCCTTGATCTTGCCGATGGCCTTGTTCGGGTTCAAACCCTTCGGGCACACGTCCGTGCAATTCATGATCGAGTGGCAGCGGAACAGGCGGTACGGGTCTTCCAGGTTGTCCAGGCGCTCGTTGGTCGCCTCGTCGCGCGAGTCGGCGATGAAGCGGTACGCCTGCAGCAGCCCGGCCGGGCCCACGAACTTGTCCGGGTTCCACCAGAACGACGGGCACGACGTCGAGCAGCACGCGCACAGGATGCACTCGTACACGCCGTCCAGCTCTTCGCGCTCTTCCGGCGACTGCAGACGCTCCTTTTCAGGCGGGATCGACTCGTTGATCAGGTACGGCTTGATCGAGTGGTACTGCTTGAAGAAGTTGGTCATGTCCACGATCAGGTCGCGGATGACCGGCAGGCCCGGCAGCGGACGCAGCACGATCGGCTGCGTCAGCTCGTTCAGGTTCGTCGTGCAGGCCAGGCCGTTCTTGCCGTTGATGTTCATCGCGTCCGAACCGCACACGCCTTCGCGGCACGAGCGGCGCAGCGCCAGCGAGTCGTCGACGTCGGACTTGATGCGCTGCAGGACGTCCAGCAGCATCTTGTCGGTGTCTTTCAGCTGGACGGTGACGTCCTGCATATAGGGCTTCGAATCCTTGTCCGGATCGTAGCGGTAAATCTTCAGTTGGACTGTGCGTGCCATTGTTTGGTACCTAAATTAGAACGTGCGGGGCTTCGGTTTGAACGTGTCGACGGTGAGCGGCTTGGTCACGACCGGCTTGTAGTCGAGACGGTTGCCTTCCGAGTAGAACAGGGTGTGCTTCATCCAGTTCACGTCGTCGCGCTGCTCGTAGTCGCTGTGGGCGTGGGCGCCGCGCGATTCCTTGCGCGCCGCGGCCGACACGACGGTCGCCTTGGCCACTTCGATCAGGTTGTCCAGTTCGATCGCTTCGATGCGCGCCGTGTTGAACACCTTCGACTTGTCCTTGAACGAGACGTGCTTGCGGCGCTCGTCCAGGGCCATGATTTCCTTGACGCCTTCGTCCATCAGCGCCTGCGTGCGGAACACGCCGCAGTGCTTCTGCATCGTGGCGCGGATGTCGTTCGCGACGTCCTGCACCTTCTCGCCGCCGGTCGAGGTCTCCAGGCGGTTCAGGCGGCCCAGCGCGTAGTCGGCGAAATCCTTCGGCAGCGCGCGGTTGCCCTGCTCTTTCAGATTCTGCGCAACGATGTGGTTGCCGGCCGCGCGGCCGAACACCACCAGGTCGAGCAGCGAGTTCGTGCCCAGGCGGTTCGCGCCGTGCACCGACACGCACGAGCATTCGCCGATCGCGTACAGGCCATTGACGACCTTCTGCGAACCGGTGCCGTCGGGGACGACGACCTGGCCGTGGATGTTGGTCGGGATGCCGCCCATCTGGTAGTGGATGGTCGGCACGACCGGGATCGGTTCCTTGGTCGCGTCGACGTTGGCGAACTTGTGGCCGATTTCCAGGATCGACGGCAGGCGCTTGCGGATCGTGTCCGCGCCGATGTGGCGCAGGTCCAGCAGCACGTGGTCCTTGTTCGGACCCACGCCGCGGCCTTCCTTGATTTCCTGGTCCATCGAGCGCGACACGAAGTCGCGCGGCGCCAGGTCTTTCAAGGTCGGCGCGTAGCGCTCCATGAAACGTTCGCCATTGCTGTTGATGAGGATACCGCCCTCGCCGCGCACGCCTTCCGTGATCAGGACGCCCGCGCCGGCCACGCCGGTCGGGTGGAACTGCCAGAACTCCATGTCCTGCAGCGGGATGCCGGCACGTGCCGCCATGCCCAGGCCGTCGCCGGTGTTGATGAAGGCGTTGGTCGACGCGGCGAAGATACGGCCCGCGCCGCCCGTGGCGAACACGGTCGTTTTCGCCTGCAGCATCATGACGTCGCCCGTTTCCATTTCCAGCGCGACGACGCCGAGGACGTCGCCGTCGGCATTGCGCACCAGGTCCAGCGCCTGCCACTCGACGAAGAAGTGCGTGCGCGAGCGGACGTTACGCTGGTACAGCGTGTGCAGCAGCGCGTGGCCGGTACGGTCGGCGGCGGCGCAGGCGCGCTGCACCGGCTTCTCGCCGAAGTTCGCGGTGTGGCCGCCGAACGGACGTTGATAGATCGTGCCGTCCGGGTTGCGGTCGAACGGCATGCCGAAGTGTTCCAGTTCGTACACGACCTTCGGGGCTTCGCGGCACATGAATTCGATGGCGTCCTGGTCGCCCAGGTAGTCCGAACCCTTGACGGTGTCGAACATGTGCCAGTACCAGTCGTCCTCGCTCATGTTGCCGAGGGACGCGCCGATGCCGCCCTGTGCGGCGACCGTGTGCGAACGGGTCGGGAACACTTTCGACAGCACGGCCACGTTCAGGCCCGCTTCGGACAGTTGCAGCGCCGCGCGCAGGCCGGAACCGCCGGCGCCGACGATGACGACGTCGAAATGGCGGACGGGGATGTTGGTGTTGATTGCTGCCACGATTACACGCTCCAGAGAATTTGCACAGTCCAGGCGGCGCAGGCGAGCAGCCAGAGCACCGTGGCGATCTGCAGGGTCAGGCGGATGCCGACCGGTTTGACGTAGTCCATCCAGATGTCACGGATGCCCACCCACACGTGGTAGAACAGGCCGAAGAACGTGACCATCGTGAAAAGCTTGAACCACTGGCGGGCGAACAGGCCGGCCCAGCCTTCGTAGGTGAAATTCTGGCCGGTCAGGAACGAGACCAGCAGGATGACGGTGAAGACGACCATCACGATGGCGGTCACGCGCTGGGCCAGCCAGTCGCGCATGCCGTAGTGCGCGCCGACGACGAGGCGGCGCTGTCCGATGTTCTTGGGGGTAGTAGCCATGATAATTAAAACACTCCGAACAGTTTGAGGGCGACCAGCAGGGTCAGCGCCAGGGCGACGACCAGCACGTAACGGGCGGTGCGCTGCGAGGCGTCCTTGTCCAGGGCCATGTGATTGTCCATGAACAGGTGGCGGATACCGGCGCAGAAGTGGTGCAGGTAGCCCCAGGACAGGCCCAGGATGACGATCTTCGTGAACGGATGGCTGACGATGCCCGCGAAGTGCGCGAACGAGATCTCGGAACGGATGCTCTGCTCGAACAGGTAGAGCAGGAACGGCAGGAAGAGGAACAGCACGAAGCCGCTGATACGGTGCAGGATCGACACGATGGCCGACGGCGGCTGCTTGTAATTCATCGTGATGTCCGTAATGCTCACATTACGGATCGGCTGCCCTCTTTTTTGCGCGTTTTTCACGGCTTCGGACATTGGAACACCTCCCTTAAAGCGTATATTTATAGTGGACCCGGGATTGCGCCGGCGGGGTCGTCGACGCTTGCCCAAAATCAAGGCATTGTAATCGCTGCAAGCGATTCA
This sequence comes from Telluria mixta, assembly GCF_029223865.1. Lineage (NCBI taxonomy): Bacteria > Pseudomonadati > Pseudomonadota > Betaproteobacteria > Burkholderiales > Oxalobacteraceae > Telluria > Telluria mixta. The sequence goes on along the minus strand of NZ_CP119520.1, from coordinate 3,870,422 downwards.
TGCACCAGCATAGAGCCGGCACAAAAACAATTCAGGACAATTCGTTTTGGTAATGGTGTTTGGTGGTCAGATACAGCCCACGCCGCAATTCCACCGCCTTGTCTCCATAGGTGAACGACACCCGGTCCGCGCACAGCAGCGGCGTTCCTTCCGGCACTTTCAGCGCCAGTGCCGTGGGCGTGTCCGCCGCCACCGCCCGGATCTTTTCCGACGCGCGGATCATGCGCGTGCCGAACTCCGATTCGAACAGTCCATACATCGGGCCCTTGTATTCCGCCAGGCGCTCGGCCGTCAGCCCCTTGAACAGCTGCCCCGGCAGCCAGAGTTCTTCCAGGATCGTCGGCGCGCCGCCGTCGCTCATCAGCCGTTTGATATAGACGACCGCGTCGCCCGACTTCAGGTCGAGCAGGCGCGCCACCTCGGCCGGCGCACGGATGCGCTTGACCTCGAGGTATTCGTGATCGAAATGCTGGGGGACGCCCTCGTCGGGCATCAGCTTGAGGAAACGGAAGTGGGCACGCGCCTCGTTGTGGGTGGCGACGAACGTGCCTTTACCCTGGCGGCGCACGACGAGGTGCTCGGCGGCGAGCTCGTCGATGGCCTTGCGTACGGTGCCCTGGCTGACCTTGTAGCGGCCGGCCAGCTCGACTTCGCTGGGGATCAGTTCGCCCGGCTTCCACTCGCCGGACTGCAGGCTCTGCGTGATGAGCGCCTTGATCTGCTGGTAAAGTGGAGAGAAGGTGGGGGAAGGCGCCGCGCCGCCGACAGCGCTGCCGGCGCTCGTATTCGTGGCGCCATTGCTGTTCGGATTGGACGGGGCTGGGTTCATAGACAGCGATTTTTTCATAAATCCAAAGGTCCGTCCAGTGGAGAAACCCTCGGATTATGTGTCTTATATAAGACATATGATATGAATTGACAGATGGAATCGTGCGGGCATACACTCGCGGTCGATCGAGCGTGGGCGCCCCGCCTGTCGGCAACTGTCGCACGCCCGGCCCGCGGGTAGTGCTTTTGGTATGATTGCAGTTTTCCCAAACTGGCGTATCCTCTGCGTCGCCCCGTTTTTCTTTCCCACTTTGGAGATTCATCATGGCTAAAACCCCTAAGCGCGTTGCCGTTACCGGCGCGGCCGGCCAGATCGGCTATTCCCTGCTGTTCCGCATCGCCAACGGCGACATGCTGGGCAAGGACCAGCCGGTCATTCTGCAGCTGCTCGAAATCGACAACGAAAAAGCACAGAAGGCGCTGAAAGGCGTCATGATGGAACTGGAAGATTGCGCATTCCCGCTGCTGGCGGGCATGACCGCCCACAGCGACCCGATGACCGCATTCAAGGATGCCGACGTCGCCCTGCTGGTCGGTGCCCGTCCGCGCGGCCCGGGCATGGAGCGTAAAGACCTGCTGGAAGCCAACGCCCAGATCTTCACGGTGCAGGGCAAGGCCCTGGACGCCGTCGCATCGCGCGACGTGAAAGTCCTGGTGGTCGGCAACCCGGCCAACACCAACGCCCATATCGCGATGAAATCGGCCCCGAACCTGCCGGCCAAGAACTTCACCGCCATGCTGCGCCTGGACCACAACCGCGCCCTGTCGCAAGTCGCTGCCAAGACCGGCAAGGCCGTCGGCGGCATCGAGAAGATGGTCGTCTGGGGCAACCACTCGCCGACCATGTACGCCGACTACCGCTTCGCTACGGTCGACGGCCAGTCGGTCAAGGACCTGATCAACGACCAGGAATGGAACGCCAATACGTTCCTGCCGACCGTCGGCAAGCGCGGCGCCGCCATCATCGACGCCCGCGGCGCATCGTCGGCAGCTTCGGCCGCCAATGCCGCCATCGACCACGTGCGTGACTGGGTGCTGGGCACCAACGGCAAGTGGACCACGATGGGCGTGCCGTCGGACGGTTCGTACGGCATCCCGGAAGGCATCGTCTTCGGCTTCCCGGTGACCACCGAAAACGGCGAGTACAAGATCGTGCAGGGCCTGGAAATCGACGCGTTCTCGCAAGAGCGCATCAACCTGACGCTGAACGAACTGAACGAAGAGCGCGCAGGCGTCGCTCACCTGCTGGGCCAGTAATCCCATAACGGCGGCGCGCACGACGCGCCGCCGTTTTTTTCGGAATCAATATGCATCCTTCCGAGGTTTTATTCCAGGGCCAACGCCAGCCATTGCTGCTCCCTGCCTGCGACCACTATGCCGGCAGCGAGAAGCTGATGCGCAAATCGATGGCCCTGCAACAAGAGCTTGGTCCCATTTTCGACATCACCTTCGATTGCGAGGACGGCGCCAGCGCCGGCGACGAGCGCGCGCACGCCGAGCTCGTGGCAACGTTGATCAACAGCGACGACAACCGCCATAACCGGATCGGCGCCCGCCTGCACGACGTGGGGAGTGTCCATTTCGCGCAGGACGTCGAGATCATCGTCGGCGCCGCCGCGCAAAAGCTCGCCTACGTCGTGCTGCCCAAGCCGAACAGCCTCGAAGACGTGCTGCGCGCGCAGGACCTCGTCAACTTGGCCGCCGCAAAAGCCGGACGCGGAGAAGAAAAGCGCCTGCCGCTGCACGTCCTGATCGAAACGCACGGCGCCCTGCACGACGTGTACGCGATCGCCGCCCTGCCCCAGGTCGAATCCCTGTCGTTCGGCATCATGGATTTCGTCTCGGCCCACTACGGCGCGGTGCCGGCCGCCGCGATGCGTACGCCGGGTCAATTTACCCATCCCCTCGTCGTCCGGGCGAAGCTGGAGATGGTTGCGGCATGTCATGCGCATGACAAAGTCCCTTCGCATAATGTGACGACCGAGATCAAGGACAGCGCCGTCGTCGCCAACGACGCCCAGCGTGCCGCCGCCGAATTCGGCTTTACGCGCATGTGGAGCATCCACCCCGACCAGATCAAGCCGATCGTCAAGGCGTTCACGCCGCGCCTGGCCGAGGTGAACGAAGCGACGAGCATCCTGACCGCGGCCATGGCGAAGGACTGGGGTCCGATCGCCCACGGTGGCCGCTTGCACGACCGCGCCAGCTACCGATATTATTGGACAGTGTTGCAGCGCGCGAAGCTGGCCGGCCTTGCGCTGCCGGATGCCGCGGCGGCACTCGTCAATCAACCGGAATCCATCTGATGGCCATCACTCTGAAACACATCGCTGCCGCCTGTGCCTTTGCGCTCGCGGCCGCTGGTCTTTGCGTGCAAGCATCCGCTGCCGAAACGCACCCCAAGGCAACCAAAGTCTTGAAAGAAAAGGCAAAATCCTCCAAGCATAAAAAGGCAAAAAAAGAGGACACTAAGCAAGACATCGCCGACAACGAGCCCGAACCGGACATCACCGACACGACGATGGCCGAGTATTCTTGCGAATTGAACAACAAAGTCACCATCTACCGCAACCTGATGGACGACAGCCACATCGCCCTGCGCTGGAAGAACCGCCTGCGCCTCATGGACAAGGTGGGTACGACCACGGGCGCGCAGCGCTACGAGAATGCGAAGCTCGGCCTGGTCTGGATCGGCATTCCGTCGAAAGGCATCCTGCTCGATTCGAAGCAGAGCCGCCAGCTGGCCAACGAATGCAAGGACGCGGAGCAGGCCAGGCCGCCGGTGGTGGCCGCGGCGCCGGCCGAACCGAAAAGCTGATTGAGTTGCAGGTAACAACAATATCCCCACAAAGGAGAAGTTAATGTCTCAGAACACGTTGAATACGCTGAAGGAATTCCCGCTCGCTGGGGGACAGACCGGCCAGTTCCATTCCCTCCCGGCCCTGGCCGAATCGCTGGGCGTGAACCTGTCGCGCCTGCCGGTGTCGATCCGTATCGTCCTCGAATCCGTGCTGCGCAATTGCGACGGCAAGAAGGTGACGGAAGAGCACGTCCGCCAGCTGGCGAACTGGGGCCCCACCGCCGCCCGCACCGAAGAGATCCCGTTCGTCGTCGCCCGCGTCGTGCTGCAGGACTTCACCGGCGTGCCGCTGCTGGCCGACCTGGCCGCGATGCGCAACGTGGCCGCCAAGACCGGCGCCGATCCGAAGAAGATCGAGCCGCTCGTCCCGGTGGACCTGGTCGTCGACCACTCGGTCACGATCGACCACTTCCGCACCCCGGACGCGCTCGACCTGAACATGAAGATCGAGTTCCAGCGCAATAACGAGCGCTACCAGTTCATGAAGTGGGGCATGCAGGCGTTCGACACGTTCGGCGTCGTGCCCCCGGGCTTCGGCATCGTCCACCAGGTCAACCTGGAATACCTCGCGCGCGGCGTGATGAAGAACGGTTCGATGTACTACCCGGACACGCTGGTCGGCACCGACTCGCACACCACCATGATCAACGGCGTCGGCGTCGTCGGCTGGGGCGTGGGCGGCATCGAGGCGGAAGCCGGCATGCTGGGCCAGCCGGTCTACTTCCTGACCCCGGACGTCATCGGCGTCAACCTGACCGGCGTGCTGCGCGAAGGCTGCACCGCGACCGACCTGGTGCTGACCATCACCGAGATGCTGCGTAAAGAGAAGGTCGTCGGCAAGTTCGTGGAATTCTTCGGCGAAGGCACCGCGTCGCTGTCGACCACCGACCGCGCCACCATCGGCAACATGGCACCGGAATACGGCGCCACGATGGGCTTCTTCCCGGTCGACGAAAAGACCGTCGACTACTTCCGCGGCACCGGCCGCACGGAAGAAGAACTGGCCGCCTTCGAAAACTACTACAAGGCCCAACAACTGTTCGGCATCCCGAAAGACGGCGAGATCGACTACACCCGCGTGCTGCACCTGGACCTGTCGACCGTCACCCCGTCGCTGGCCGGCCCGAAGCGTCCGCAGGACCGCATCGAACTGGGCAACGTGAAGCACAATTTCACCGAGCTGTTCTCCAAGCCGACGAGCGAAAACGGCTTCAACAAGTCGCCGGAAGACCTGTCGAAGGTCTACGAGACGACCAACGGCGTGCGCGTGAAAAACGGCGACGTGCTGATCGCCGCGATCACCTCGTGCACCAACACGTCGAACCCGAGCGTGCTGCTGGCCGCGGGCCTGCTGGCCAAGAAGGCCGTCGAAAAGGGCCTGACGGTCGCACCGCACATCAAGTCGTCGCTGGCGCCGGGATCGCGCGTCGTCACCAACTACCTGGAAGCGACCGGCCTGCTGCCGTACCTGACGCAGCTGGGCTTCGGCGTGACCGCGTACGGCTGCACCACCTGCATCGGCAACGCCGGCGACCTGACGCCAGAACTGAACGCCGCGATCACGTCGAACGACATCATCGCCGCCGCCGTCCTGTCGGGCAACCGCAACTTCGAAGCACGTATCCACCCGAACATCCGCTCCAACTTCCTGGCCTCGCCGCCGCTGGTCGTCGCCTACGCGATCGCCGGCAACGTCACGCGCGACCTGATGACGGAACCGGTCGGCAAGGGTTCGGACGGCGTCGACGTCTACCTGGGCGACATCTGGCCGACCTCGCAGGAGATCCACGACCTGATGAAGTTCGCGATGAACTCCGAGGTCTTCAAGGCCAACTACGCGGACGTCAAGGGCAACCCGGGCGCGCTGTGGGAAGCCGTGTCGTCGGTGTCGGGCCAGGTCTACGACTGGCCGGAGTCGACCTACATCGCCGAGCCGCCGTTCTTCGGCGACTTCGAGATGACCCCGAAAGCGGCCGCCGCCGGCATCGCCAATGCGCGCGCGCTGGGCGTGTTCGGCGACTCGATCACCACCGACCACATCTCCCCGGCCGGTTCGATCAAGGAAGACGGTCCGGCCGGTAAATGGCTGAAGGACCACGGCGTCATCAAGGCCGACTTCAACTCGTACGGCTCGCGCCGCGGCAACCACGAGATCATGATGCGCGGTACGTTCGCGAACGTCCGCATCAAGAACAAGATGATCCCGCCGAAAGCCGACGGTTCGGCAGTCGAAGGCGGCATCACGATCCACCAGCCGAGCGGCGAACAGCTGTCGATCTACGACGCGGCCATGAAGTACATCGCGGAAGGCACCCCGACGATGATCTTCGCGGGCGAAGAGTACGGCACCGGCTCCTCGCGCGACTGGGCGGCGAAAGGCACCCAGCTGCTGGGCGTGAAGGCCGTGATCGCCCGCTCGTTCGAGCGCATCCACCGTTCGAACCTGGTCGGCATGGGCGTGCTGCCGCTGCAGTTCCTGGGCGACGACAGCGTCGAGACGCTGGGCATCACCGGCAACGAGACGTATGACCTGAAGGGCCTGGAAGGCGAGATCCGTCCGCAGATGCAGGCTACGCTGGTCATCCACCGCGCCGACGGCTCGACCAAGGAGACTTCGGTCCTGCTGCGCATCGATACGCCGATCGAAGTGGATTACTACAAGCATGGCGGCATCCTGCCGTTCGTGCTGCGGCAGTTGCTGGCGGCTTAAGCTGCTTTAGAAAAGCAAAAGGGCTGGAACCTTGACGGGTTCCGGCCCTTTTTCATTGTTACCTTTAAGACCGTCGCCCCTGCGAAGGCAGGGGCCCAAGTTCGTTGCCCAGCCGGCAAACTTGGGTTCCCGCCTGCGCGGGAACGACGGTCTTGAGGTCAGGTCTCCGCCCACATCCGGAGCAGGTTGTGATAATGCCCTGTGAGGGCCACCATCTCCGCCCCATCGCCGTGCTTCGCACGCAAGGCCTGGATGTTGGTGTCCAGCTCCAGCAGCATCGCCCTCTTCCAGTCGTCGCGCACCATGCTCTGCACCCACAGGAACGATGCCACGCGCTCGCCGCGCGTCACCGGCTTCACTTCGTGCACGCTGGACGACGGATAGACGATCGCATCGCCCGCCGGCAGCTTCACTTCGTGCGTGCCGTACGTGTCGACGACCGTCAGCTCGCCGCCGTCGTAGTCGTCCGGATCGCTCAGGAACACGGTGCACGACACGTCCGAGCGGACGGGTGATGCACCCCGTTGCGAGCGGATGGCGCCGTCGATGTGCAGGCCGTAGTGTTCCCCGCCCGCATAGCTGTTGAAGAACGGCGGCAGGATGCGCAACGGGAGCACGCTCGAAAAGAACAGCGGGTTCGCCATCAGCGCGGCGCTGACGATCTGGCCCAGTTCCAGCGCGAGCGGAGAACCCTCCGCCAGCTGGCGGTTGCGCTTGACCTGCGCACCCTGGCTCCCGACGCTCGCGCGGCCGTCGATCCAGTCCGTCGCATCCAGGCGCTCGCGCATGGACTTTACCTGGTCCGCGGTCAGCACGCCTGGAATATGGAGCATCATGGACTGCGCGTCCCGATTAGAACTTGACGTTGGCCGACAGGGTGGCCGAGCGGCCCGGACCCACTCCGGCATAGTGCGGCGACGAGACCTTGTCGAAGTACAGCTTGTCGGTCAGGTTCTGCACGTTCAGCTGCAGGCTGATGTCCTTGTTCAGCGCATAGCTGGCCATCGCGTCGAAGCGGGTATAGCCCGGCACCCACTTGTTGTTGTTGACGTTCGCGTAGACCATCGACATCGAGTTCAGGCCCATGCCGAACGTGAAGTCCTTCGTGACGGCATACGTCGTCCACAGCGAGGCCGAATGCTTCGGCGTCGTCGGGAAGCGGTTGCCGTTGTACGGCGAGACCACGTACACGGGCTTCGCGGTCGTGCCGATGTTCAGGTAGCCGTTGTCCGCGATTTCCGCGTCCAGGTACGTGTAGCCGCCGAACACGCTCCACTGCGAGGTCAGCTTGCCGGAGAAGCCCAGCTCGACGCCCTTGATTTCCTTGCGGCCGACGTTCTGCGTCGTGCCGTCCGGTGCCGTCACGCGGGCATTGCTCATCGTGCTCTTGAAAACGGCCGCCGTCAGCGACAGGCGCCCGCCCGGCATCACGTCCCACTTGGTGCCCAGTTCAAAGTTCTTGCTGCGCTGGGGCTGCAGGTTCTGCACGGCCACCGTCAGCGCGTCCAGGCCGTCGCCGCCGTCGTTGCCCGGCGGGGTCGCCGACGTCGCATAGGCCAGGTAGATGCTGCCGTTCGAGGCCGGCTTGTAGACGAGGCCCGTCTGCCAGCTCCAGAAGGTGCTGTCGACGTGTGCCGCCACGGCCGCCGTGGTCGCCGTCGGCAAGGTCTTCAGCGTGGTCTGGAAGTCGTCGTAGCGCGCGCCCAGGTTCACTTGCCACTGCGGGTTGAATTCGATGGTGTCGAACGCGTAGGCCGCCTTCGTCTTCGTGTTCACGTGCGTCAGCGCGCCCGACACGGCGCGGGTATAGACCCACGGATCGTACGGGTTCGGATCGACGAGCGTCGTGCAGTTGTACAGCGTGGTGCTGCCGGACGTCGGGCAGGTGAACGTGTTCGTCAGCGGGTTGTTCGTGCCCGGCGTGAAGACGTAGGCGGCGCGATCCGTCGTCTCGCGGTCGAACTCGACGCCCGCGTTGTACGAATGCTTGATGCCGGCGGTCTGCAGGTCGCCCGACACGCTCGTCACGTTCGACAGCGTGCGGGTTTCCGTGACGCGGGTGTTGGCACGGCGCCAGACGGTGCCGTACAGGACCGTGTTGCCCTTCGAGTCGTCCGGCTGGGTCCAGACGTAGTCGTTGTTCGACTTGCCGTAGCGCGTGACGTTGCGCAGGGTGATGCCGTTGGCCAGCTGGTGGCGCAGGTCGATCGTCGCGATGTCGCTCTTGGTGTCGCGGAAGTCGCGGTTGGCCAGGCCGTAGAACGTCGAGCGGTCGACGTTGAACGGCGTGCCGTTGCCGTTCTTCGACACGTTGGTGCCGGTCGTGATCGGGTTGTTGAACGGGATGCCCGTGTCCGGGATCTCGTGCGACGTCATGTGGTAGACGCTGACGATGGCGCGCGTCGGGCCGGTCAGGCCGAACGTCACGGTCGGCGCCACGCCCCAGCGCTTGCCGCCGACGATGTCGCGGCCCGGCACGTCGTTCTCGTGCGCCATCACGTTCAGGCGGAACGCGCTGTTGCTGCCGATGTTGCGGTTGATGTCGCCCGTGATGCGGCGGTACTTGTCCGTGCCGATGCCGACGCTGGCGTGGTTGAAGTCGTACGACTGCGCCGTCTTCGTGATCAGGTTGACGCCGCCGCCGGCCGACGAACGGCCGCCCAGCGCCGAATTCGGGCCCTTGACGACTTCGACCTGCTCCACGGCGAAGATCTCGCGCGACTGCGAACCGGCATCGCGGATGCCGTCGATGTACGTGTCCGTCTGGGCGTTGTAGCCGCGGATGAACATGTTGTCGCCGACCGGGTTGCCGCCTTCGGCCGCGCCGATGGTGATGCCGGGCACGGTGCGCAGCGCATCCGTCAGCGACGTGGCGCCCGTCTGCGCGATGACCTCGGCCGGCACGATGGTGACGGATTTCGGCGTGTCGAGAAGCGGTGCGGTGAATTTGCTGTTGGCCGAGGTCGGCTGCTGCTGGTTGGCGCCCGTCACCTGCACGCTGGGAATCGACGGATCGGGGGTGACGTCCGGCGCGGCATGGGCGACGGCGGGCAGGGCCAGCGACGCGAGCATGGCCAGTGCCGGGGTCGGCAGCGTACGGACATGCTTGCGGCTGGTGATGAAGGAATTCGGGGTGTTGTTTTTCTTCGTGGTCATGGTGTGGGGGGTGTTGCCCTGCCGGGCGTCTCGCTGCGCCGTCATTAGCAGGAACTAAGCAGGAACATGAATGAGAACGATTCGCATTATGATTCTGATTAGTACTTTTAGCAAGCAGAACTGGACAATAAATACGAAGGTGACGTGGGAATACGACGGTGCCGATCTTGCCGTCGTGTCACTGGGGCGTGGGCGAATCAACTACAATACCGGGGATAAGGGTTTATCATGACCCGAGATGTCAACCAAGAATACGAATCACCTTACTGAAGAGACTCCTCAAGCGTATGCGTCGCCCTTCCAAAGACTCACCCAAACTTTCGGCAGAAAGCCAGCGTCTCATCAGCATCAGCAACGCCATCGTGCAGGCCGCCAGCCGCGTTGAAGAACGGACCTGGGAACGCAACCTCGACACGCAGCTGCAGAAGCTGCTCAAGACGAACCACCAGGACAGCATCGACGCCGCCCTCAACGTCCTGTTCAAGGGCGATCTTGCGGTCTACGACGTGCTGATGGATGGCGTCGAGGCAGTCAGCGAGTCCTCGACGATGACCGAGCAGGCCAAGGACGGTCTTGAAACCACGTGGCAGGTGCTGCTCGTCGCCGCGCCGATCCTGGCCTGGACCCGCTTCTCGATCGCGTCCGGCACGATCCCCGGCGACATCCTGAACACGCTGACGGCGCACTTCTCCGCCCACCTGCTGGCCGACAACACGAAGCTGGCCATTGCGCCGACCCTGTACTCGATCGACCAGCTGCCGCGCACCCACGCCGAGACCTATTCCCTGACGCACAAGCTCGCCGCTGCTGCCCACAAGGGCTCGACGGTGAAGCCGGCCGCGCCGGGCCCGGACACGTCGCAATTCCTGGCCGACACGCGCTACTTGCTCGTGGCCGTCGTGGCCCCGGTGGGCGCCCCGCTGTTCCGCTGGCAGGAGCCGCAGCACCACATCAACTTCGAAGCCGAGCGCGAGAACTGCCTCGAGCAGTGGCGTGCCCAGGCCGGCCCGAACATCGCACGCCTGCTGCCGGGCTGCGGCGTCGAGCTGCTGCTGCCGGAAGCGTATTACGTGGCATGCCGCGAGGCGGATAAACTGATCCGCCCGGTATCGATCCGCGCCGCCGTCCACTACCTGACGAACACGCTGGGCGTGGAACCGAACGACCTGCGCGCGGTCGTGGCCGGCTTCGGCGACGAAGTCAACGACAGCCAGGTCGACGAATACCGCGTCGGCTTCACGTTGCGCCAGTCGTCGGACGTCGTGTACGGCATCGTCTGGCCCCTGTACGGCCAGGAAGACGAGGAAGGCACGCCGATGGAAGGCCCGGCCGGCGGCGGCGACCGCCCGCTCGCGCCGCTGGACGAGATCGTCAAGCACCTGAACGACGTCGGCATCACCCACGTCAAGCGCATCGGCGAACGCTACGTCGCGGAGTACTGCGACGACTGCGGCGCACCGCTGTTCGCCGACCCAAGCGGCGAGCTCGTCCATGCCGAAATGCCGGAAGACACGCCGGCGGGGAACGAGCACTTCCACTGACGCGCGACAGCGCCTCGACCACGAGACCCGGCCACGTGCCGGGTTTTGTTTTTGTTTCCAAGAACCGGGGTCAGATCCCGGTTTTTGGAAATTGCTTCTAATTCCTGCGTTGACGATATCGGGGCCGGCCGCTAAATTAGTTAACACGTTAACTAAATCGCCGCCACCATGGAACCCGTCGCCATCCCCCTCCCCGGTTCGAACACGATCGCCGCCACGTTGTGGCAAGCGCCCGATCCCCGTGCCGTCGTGCTGCTGCACCCGGCCACCGCCGTCACGCAGCGCTACTACGAAGCGTTCGCGCACTACCTGCACGGCCTGGGCCTGCACGTGCTGACGTACGACTACCGCGGCACGGGCCGCTCGCGCCCGCGCGACCTGCGGCAGTGCACCGTGACGATGGCCGGGTGGATGGAGGACGACAACGCGGCCGTCACGCGCTGGGCCGCCGCGCGCTTCCCGGGACTGCCGCTGCTGGCCGTCGGACACAGCGTGGGCGGGCATGCGATCGCGCTGTCGTCCGCCACCGGACTGCTGACCGCGGGCGTGCTCGTGGCGTCGCATGCGGGTGTCACGCGTACGGTCCGGGGCGCCGTCGAGCGGGCCCGCGTGTGGTGCGTGATGCGCCTGCTCGCGCCCGTCCTGTGCCGCCTGCTGGGCTACATGCCCGGCCGCCGCATCGGCCTCGGCGAAGACTTGCCGCGCACCGTGATGCTGCAATGGAGCCAATGGACGACGCTGCCCGGCTATTTCCTCGACGACCCGACAATGGAGGCGCGCCAGCGCATGGCGCGGGTGCGGGTGCCGCTGCTCGTGCTCGGCTTCGACGACGACCCGTGGGCGAATCCGCGCGCCATCGGCATCCTCGTGCAACCGCTCGTCAATGCGCGCGTGGAGCGGCGCCAGGTCGCCCCGCGCGACGTGGGCCTGCCCGCGATCGGCCACATGGGATTCTTCCGCCGCCAGTGCGCACACGCACTCTGGCCGCAGGTGGCCGACTGGCTGCTGGCGCACTGTCCCGTGAAGGAAGCAGCACGATGACGGCTGCCAAAAAACCGCCCCGCTTCGTCTTCCTGCTGAACCGCGCGCAAAAGGTGCTGCAGCGCTGGATCGAGACGCGGCCGCAAGCCTGGGACGGCATCAGCTCGGCGCAGGCGGGCCTGCTGTTCCTGCTCGCGTCGCGGGACGATCCGGCCACGGTCGGCGACATCGCGAAGGGCCTGCAGGTGGCGCCGGCCGCCGTCACGAACCTGTCCAAGCGGATGCAGGCGGCGCACCTGATCGAGCGGGTGGATGACGATGCGGACGGTCGCGTCACGCGCGTGCGCCTGACCGCGCAGGGACAGGATGCGAGCCGCCAGGCCCACGCCGTGCTGCAGGACCTGAACGCGCGCCTCACGACCGGGTTCACGCCGGACGAACTGGACGTCGTCGCGCGCTGGCTGGCGCAGGTCGCCGAACTCGAGCGCGACCTGCCGGGCGGCTGAACAGGAGGATAAACGTCAGGCGCGCGAGCGCACCGGCATGGCGTACTCGACGTCACCGGGCACGACGGACAGGTCCACCCATCCCTGGCGCCAGGCCTCTTCCAGGTCGCGCTCGATCGGTTCCAGCGTCGCCGGGGCGCCATCGGGAAAGCCGAGCACCCCGCACGCGCAATTGCGGCCGCGCGCCTTGGCCCGGTACAGGGCCATGTCCGCCAGGTTGACGACCTGTTCCCAGGTCAGCGCCGTCGCGCCGAGCGCCAGCGGAAACGGCGCGAACCCGACCGAGACGCTGACCGGCACGACGGTACCCCGATGCTCGGCGGCATGCGACGAGATGCCGTGCAGGATGCGCAGCGCGACCTCGTCCAGGCCGTCGTGCGCGACCGCCGGCACGAACACGAGGAATTCCTCGCCGCCCCAGCGCACGATCATGTCGGTCTCGCGCAATGCCAGCCGCAGGTTGTGCGCGACCGTCTTCAGGACGGCGTCGCCGGCCGCATGGCCCAGCGTGTCGTTGATGTCCTTGAACCGGTCGACGTCGAGCAGGAACAGGCCCCCACGGTGCCGTCGCCGCCCGTGCGCCGCTCGTTGCCGGCCCGGCCCATGAATTCCTGGAAGTGGCGGCGGTTGTACAGCAGCGTGAGCGGATCGAGCGCGCTCTGCCGTTTCAATTGCTGGTTCCGTTCTTCCAGTTCCGCATTGGCTTGCCGGACCTTCCGATAGAGCAGTCCGACGACGACCGAAGCCAACCCGAAAACGATGGCGAGCATCCACCAGATGCGTTGATGCAGCCGGCGATTGTCCAGCTCCGCCTTCGTGGCCCGGTTCTCCTGGCGCAGCGCGTCGATCCGGCGCTGCTTGTTCTCGGCCTCGTATTTCTGCTGCAGCTCCATCAACGCCTTCCGGCGCTGCTCGTCGAAGATCTCGCCCGACAGCTTGCGCTCGCGGTTGTACGCGTCGACCGCGCCCTTGTAGTCGCCGGCATGCTCCAGCGCGTAGCCGTACTCGCGCAGCACCGCCAGCAGTTCCGGCTTGTCGCCCTGTTTTTCATAGCTGGCCAGGCCCGCTTCGAACTGCCGCTTGCCTTCGGCCAGATGGCCTTGTCCGAGCAGCGCCTGGCCCAGGTTGACGCGGGCCGTGGCGACGTCGTTGTTGCTCCTGGCGTCGAGCGCGGCCTCCAGCGCCTGCGCGGCATAGGTCTGGGCCTCGTGGAACCGGCCCTCCTTCAGGTAACAATCCGACAGATTGACGAGCGTCGTCGCCGCCATCTGGCGTGCGCCGATGCTGCGTTCAAGGGCGAGTTCCTCGAACAGCGCGCGCCGGGCGCGCGCGAACGCCTTCTGCTCGACAGCCAGCGCATACTCGTCGCCCAGTGCCGTCGCGATATAGCCCGGGGATGCCATCCGCCTGGCCACGGCCAGCGCTTCCCGCTGCGCCTCCCATCCCTTGTCGAAATCGCCCGTGTTCAAATAAAGCTGTACCAGCGTATGCAGCGCACTGGCCAGCGGTGCGGCGTCGTCCTTGATGTGCCGTGCCAGGTCGACGGCGGCATGCAATTTCGCCAGCGCCGCCGGATAATTGCCCTCCTCCTGGAACGATTGCCCTGCGGCGATGGTCGCCAGCACCTTGGTCGGGACGTCGTCCGTCGTCAGGGCGACCCGCTCCGCCTCGAACGCCGTGGCGTGGGACGCGGCCAGTTCTTCCCGCAAATAAAGCGTGTTGGCGCGCCCGATCAGGCCTTTCGCCAGGGCGACGTTGTCATGGTTGCGGCGGCCATACGTGACGAGCTGGTCCGCGAGGGTCAGCGCATGCGTCAGGTCGCCGATCCCGCGCTCGGCGGTGCTGTAGTGGTACAGGAAGTCGGTCCGCAACGATGCGGGCGCGGTAGCCATTTCCCATTCCATCGCGCGCAGCCGGCGCGACGCCTCGTCCGGCACGAAGCGGGCCATGGCGCCGACTTCGCGCAGGCGGCGGGCCTGCGTGTCGTTGCCATGGGCCACGAGCGGGCACAGCAAGACCACGGCGACGCACATTGCGCGCATGCTGGATGATGACAGGACGGAAAAGGCCATTGCGCTCCTCGGGCTGGGCCGAAGGACGGTCGGCCGCGTGCCGGCGCATTATGCCTGCTGTCATCTAGAAGGTTCAACTTAACCGCATCCCTCCCTATGCGCCATGGGTCAGCGCTCGGCCAGGGACGCCAGGTAACCGTGGATCTGCGACACGGCCGCCGCGCCCTCGCCCGCCGCCGCGGCCACCCGCTTGGTCGAGCCGGCCCGCAGGTCGCCCACGGCGAACACGCCGTCGACGCTCGTCTCGAGCGAGCGCGCGCCGTGTTCCGCGCGCGTGTCGGCGCCCGTCAGCACGAAGCCCTTGTCGTCCAGTTCGACGCCGCACTCGTGCAGCCAGTCGCTGTTCGGATCGGCGCCGATGAACAGGAACAGCCGGCGCACGGCGAACGACCGCTCGTCGTCGCCGTCGATGCTGCGGCAGCGCACGCCCGTCAGGCCGTTGTCGTCGCCTTCCAGCGCGGCGATCTCGCGCCGCGTGTGCAAATGGATGTTGGGCGTGGCCGCGATGCGTTCGATCAGGTAGCTCGACATCGTCGCTTCCAGCCCCCGGCGTATCAGCATGTGTACCTCGGATGCATGCGCCGCGAGGAAGACGGCCGCTTGCCCGGCCGAATTGCCGCCGCCTACGAGCATGACGGCTTCGTTGCGGCACAGCCGCGCCTCCACGGGCGACGCCCAGTAGTACACGCCGCGGCCTTCGAACTGCGCCAGGTTGGGCAGGTCCGGCTTGCGGTAGCGCGCGCCCGCGGCCAGCACGACGGTCTTGGCCTGCAGACAGGTGCCGTCATCCATTTCCACCTTCAGCGGCCGCTCGTGGCACAGCAGGCGCGTGGCCTGGGCGGGAATCGCGACCTCGGCGCCGAACTTCAGCGCCTGCACGTACGAGCGACCCGCGAGCGCGCGGCCGGAGATCCCGGTCGGGAAGCCGAGGAAGTTCTCGATGCGCGCGCTGGCCCCGGCCTGGCCGCCATAGGAGCGCTGGTCCAGCACCATTACGTGCAAGCCTTCGGAGGCGGCGTACACGGCCGTCGCGAGGCCGGACGGCCCGGCGCCCACGACCAGCACGTCGAACACGGTCCCGCGCTCGATCCGGGGCAAGGTGCCGAGGCAGCGGCCCACTTCGGCCAGGGTCGGGTTCTTCAGCACGAAGCCGTCCGGCAACGCGACGAGCGGCCAGTCGGATTCGTTGCGCCAGTGCTCGCGCACGAGCTGGGCCGCTTCCGGGTCCGTCTCCGGATCGCGCCGCGTGTACGGATAGGCGTTGCGCGACAGGAAATTCTCGAGCTCGAACAGGCCCTTGTGCGCGTTCGGCCCGATCAGGATGGGACCGCCCGGCTTGTTGTTGATGAGTTGTACGCGGCGGAGGATGAACGCGCGCATCAGGCGCTCGCCCAGTTCGGCCTCGGCCACGATCACGGCGCGCAGGCATTCCGCATCCAGCACGAGGGCTTCCAGCTCGCCCACCGCGAAGCCGTCCGCGAGCGGCGGCCGCCCCGAGAGCTGGGCCACTTCGCCGCTGAACTGGCCGGGTCCGTATTCGATGACTTCGACCCGATTGCCGAGCGCATCCGTCCGGCTGCACGACAACCTTCCGGACAGCACGACGACCATGCCCGGCGAATCCACGCAGGCGCGGAACACGGTGGCCCCGTCCGGCCACGTGCGCGATGTGCCGAAGCGGCGCAGCCGGGCGATGTCGTCCGCGCCCAGGACGGGATAGATCTGGTGGCCGCGCGTGGCCAGGTCGATGGCGGCGCGCGCCTCGGAATCGGGTGCGAGGCTGGCGGAGATGAGTTCGGGATCGTGTTCGGACATGGTCGGCGCCTGGGTTGGTTCGATTGTCATCCTAACTCACACCTGCCCGCCACGCACCCTCTCAAAAGGACGGGTTACCGTACCGGCAGCGCCGCGATCACACGTTTGGCGAATTCGGCCGGATTGCCCGCATGCCAGCGCCACACGATCACGAGATCATGCTCGGGAGACACCACGATGTCGTTGCTCCCGGCGCCCAGCGCCGCGTACGCCGTCGGCGGCAGCCCCGGCAGGTTCTTGCCCTTCGTGTTCAGCCACCACAGATAGCCATAATCGGGACCGTGCGCGCTGGGCGTCAGTGCCGCCTTCACATAGTCCTGCGGTACGATCTGGCGGCCGTTCCAATTTCCCTGGCGCAGCCACAAATAGCCGAAGCGCGCCAGGTCCCAGGAATCGATCCACATGCCGCCGCCCCAGCGCGTGCCGCCGCTGACGGACGCGGCGAGCTTGCCGTTCATGTCCACGTAGCTATTGGTGTAGGGCACCCACTTCCATTGGTGCGACGCGCCGATGGGGTCCATGACCTCGTCCTGGAACACGTCGGGGACGGGCCGGCCGAACACGCGCAGCAGCGACAGCGCGAAGCGGTTGATGCGCACGTCGTTGTATTCGTAGAACGTGCCGGGATCCTGGAACGTGCGCGGCTTGCGCTCGCCCTCGCCGAACGCTTCATGGCCGACGAAGTCCGCGTTCTTGCCCCACATGCTGCCTTCCCACTCGGACTCCTGCTGCAGGTGGTGCTTCCACGTGACGGCCGCGTTGTGAGGCGACGCGTAGCCGCCATCCTTCACGGTCGCGCCGACCGGCTGGTCGAGGTCCGCGATCTTCCCGTCGCGCAGGGCGACGCCGGCGACGGTCGACAGCATGCTCTTTGCCACGGAATACGTCGGGTCGACGAAGTGCGTGTCCCCGAATTCCGCCACGACATAGCCCTTGTAGATGACGACGCCATTCGTCGGCGCGCGTGTCGACGGCAGCGAGCCGAGCGGCTCGCCGAACGTCTGCCGCTGGTCGGAAAAGTCGCGGGCCCGCTCCGTCTCGTGCGCCTGCGCGTACGCGACGGCCTCGCGCAGCTTCGCGGGATCGACACCCAGTTGGGCGGGCGGTTTGTGGGCCCACTCGCCGGCCGGCGGAAAGTAGGACGGCTCCGCCTTCGGCTTCGGCACCGTGGCGCCTTGCGCCGTGGCCATTGCGCACACGGCCAGCGCGAGCAGCAGCCGGCGCTTCACGCTTTGTCCTGCCACTGCGAGTACGGCATCCTGATCAGGCTGGAGTTGTAGTAGCGCTTCTCGCCCGTGACTTCCTGGCCGATCCAGTCCGGCGTCTCGAACGCCTCGTCCTCGGCATCGAGTTCGATCTCCGCCACGACGAGCCCGGCGTTCAGGCCGAGGAACTCGTCCACTTCCCAAGTATGGCCCGCATGCTCGATGCGGTGGCGGATCTTTTCCACCTGCGGCTGCTCGCACAGGCCGTCGAGCAGTTCCGTCGCGTCCGCCACGGGGATCTCGTATTCCCACTCGCCGCGCGATGCCCCGGTACTCTTGCCTTTGATGGTGATGACGGCCCGCTCGCCCTCGATGCGCACGCGCACGGTCCGCACGGGATCCGCCACGAGATAACCCTGGCGCATGCGCGTCGGGGTGCCCTGCCCGCGCCAGCCTTCGTTCGCCAGCAGGAACTTGCGTTCGATCTCGACGCCCATGGGATGCCCCTTAGTCGTCCAGCGATTGCAGGATCGGCTGCAGCATCGCTGCACCCAGCGCGGCGCTGCGGGCACCGTTCCAGCCCACGTACGGGTCGGGCAGGTTGGCGTTGTCCTTGAACGGCATCTCCAGCGTCAGCGACAGGCATTTGAACGTGTGGCCGATGTACTTCGAGGCCAGGGTCAGCAGTTCCTCGTTGTACTTGCTCGCGGCATAGCCGTAGACGTTCTGGAAATCGGGGCTGGCGGCCATGTAGCGCTCGATGAACGCGTTCTGCGCTGCCAGGCGCTCCGGCGTGAAATCTTCCAGCATCTCGCTGCCGGCCACGAAGTTGTACGGCAGCGCCTCGTCGCCGTGGATGTCGAAGAACATGTCGACGCCCGTCTCGTGGATCTTGTTCTTCACGCACAGCACTTCCGGGCTGCGTTCGGGCGACGGCGTCATCCACTCGCGGTTCAGGTTGGCGCCGGCCGCGTTCGTGCGCAGGTTGCCGCGGACGGAACCATCCGGGTTCATGTTCGGCACGATGTAGAAGACGGCGCGCTGCAGCAGCTTGCGCGACACGGGGTTCGAATTGTCGAGCAGCGCATCCATCATGCCCTCGACGAACCACTCGGCCATCGTCTCGCCCGGATGCTGGCGCGCGATCACCCAGATCTTTTTCTCGGCCTTCGGATTGCCGACCACGACGAGGTTCATGTCGCGGCCGTCGACGGTCGTGCCGATGTCGTGCACGCGCGCGATCGGATTCTCGGCCACTTCACCGAGCAGGCGCAGGTGGCGCTCCCAGGTGTAGGGCTCGAAATAGGCGTAATAAATGCTGTCCAGCTCGGGGGTGTGGTTGACGGTCATCACCTGGCCGTCGAAGGAAGTCGGAACCCGGAACCAGTTCTCGGTGTCGTAGCTGGCCGCCACCTGGTAGCCCTCGAAGCCCTTCGGATACGTCGCCTGGCCCGCGTTCAGGAAGCGGATCGTGCAGGCCTGGCCGCGCGCGCCCTGCAGGCGGAAGTGGAACCACTGGTGGATGTCGGCTGAAGAATCCTTGCGCAGCTTGAGGTCGATCTGGCGCGGGTCGGTGGCCTGGACGACGTCGATCGCACCGGAATCGAACAGCTGGCTGATCTTGATGGGCATGGGCGGGTTCCTCGAAAAACGTTCAAAGACCGCATGATAGCCGAGCCCACGCCCGCCGGCCATCACTGACGGCCGGCGCGTCGACTTACGCGTCGAGGTCGATCAGGTCCTTGCTGTAGGCCAGCATGATCTGGCGCATCAGCTCGACGTTGCTGCGGTCGAGGACGACGGTCAGGTCCGGTTTGCGGTCGAGGTTGTACGTCATGCTGATCTTGCCCGGCAAGACCTTGCACTGCACGGTGAACGCGCGCGGGATGTTCGGGTGGTCCCAGTCCCACTGGGTGATCTGCGGACCGGCCGGCGGCGGCTGCAGGTTCGGATCCTGGTTGACCGGCAGGTGCTTCAGGAGCCAGAACACGATCGATGCCGGCACGAACACGGCGACGTCGCTCGCGCCGTGTGCGGAGAATTTGGTCAGCAGAAGGTTGCCGACCCGGTCGCACGACATGGACATGCTCTTGACTTGACGGATGACCGCTGATTTCACGACGAATTCCTATGGGCTAAGTGGTTGAAAGCCCGGGGATTCTACCGCATCCCATTTAAGAATTGTGTTAAAGAAATGCAAAACGGGGAGCCTGCGCTCCCCGTGTGGAATCCCTGGCAGGAGGACGGTGCCGCCACCGTCCCGCCTGCGCAACATTACTGCTTGTTGCCCTTGGACGAGCTGCGCGACGACGAGCCCGAAGCCGACTGGCGGTTGCCATGGCTCATGCTGCCTGCGCGACGTGCCTCTTCCGAGGTGAATTCATGGGCGGTGCCCTTCTGGTGAGCAGCCTTGCCGCCTTCGCTGGCGATCTGGCGCTGACGCTCCGGATCCATCGATGCAAAACCGCGGTTTTTGGTGCCGCCACTCTGTTTGTTGCCTTGGTTGCTGGATGCCATGATGTTCTCTCCTCGTTGCAGTTGAAACCGCCGCGTCCTGCGGCAGGCCTGCCGATGCTGTCGGATGAGCGCTCGGTCGGAAGACATGTTAGGCATGGTGATTGGATGAGACTATAGGAGCATTTCAGATGACTTTGTAGGACAATGTGACACAGAAAATTCACTCTTGAAACACTACTTCCGGTCGTAAATAACTCGTCGGTAATCGTCCTACATATAACCGCAACGTCTTCCTATACTGAAGTCTCTCCCGGACGCGCATCATCTCAGTTCCAGATCGAAAGGAGACGACCATGGACGCGAACCAACGCAGCGAAGCGAACAACCAGACGAACAACGGCGCCAACGAAAAATGGACGCCCGGGTCCGAGGGCGCCAGCGCCGACCGCGGCCAGCCGCTCGACCACACGTATCCGCAAGGCACCGGCGTACAACAGGGCAACCAGCAGCGCGACATCATGGGCGGCCAGGGCGGCGTGGGCGGCCGTGAGTATGGCGAGGATGCCGGCATCCCCGGCGGCTCGATGGACAACCAGATCAACGGCGGCTCCGGCGCGGTGCAAGGCATCACGGACAGCCACCAGCGCCAGATGGAACAGAAATCCGGCGCCTACGGTTTATTGGAACAGCCCGTCGGACATCGTCCGAAAGACTCGGGTGTGAATCTGAACCAGCAACGGGACATGCACCGAGACGTCGTGCGCGGCAACCTGCCTTCGCAAAGCGCCGCGCAGCCCGACCTGCAGGGTGGCTCGCTGTCCGACTCGCGCGGCAACCTGCAGGCCTCCACGCACACGCACGGCGGCGGCATGCACGGCCCGCGCAGCGAACTGCCGTCGCAGCCGCCCCGCGGCTCGATGGGCAACCGCCAGTCGACGTCAGGCACATCAGGCTCGACGCAGGGCGGCGGCATGCCGGGCCCGGGCGCAGCGGGCGGCCATGAAGCCCAGCGCGGCAACACGCAGCTGGACGTGGCCGGCTCCCGCTCGATGTCCAACCAGAACTCCGACGTGGGTGGCGTGCACCAGTCGAACGACGTGGCCGGCGGCCTGCCGCGCTCGCCGGGCAACACGGGCGCGGCCAGCACCGACCGCCAGGGCTCGCAGACCGGTTCCCACAACGGTCCGCCGGTGCACGAGTCGAACGATGCCTCCGGTGGCTACCCGCGCAGCCCGGGCTACGCCAACAAGCTGCACGGCGACGACAACATGGACGACGATACGGGGTTCAAGCGCAAGCCTTGAGGTGTTCTTGATCCAGATTCAAGCGCCGGGCTAGTCCCGGAACCCAGCCATTTCGCTCGCGGTCGAAGCTGTCACATTGCCAGACCGCGAGCGAAGCATGCCAAACCAGAACGGGATTGCACTCGAGCTTAGTGCCGCCGACAGTGCCGCCGCCATGCGGGCAAGGGAGGCGCCATGCGCCGCCTGAACGTCCTGACGTGGCACACGCATGGCAGCTACCTGTACTACCTGTCCCATGCGCCGCACGACTTTCACGTGCTGGTGAAACCGGGCCGTCCGCCCGGGTACGGCGGCCGCTGCGGCCCCTTCCCGTTCGGCCCGAACGTCCACGACCTGCCCGCCGACCAGGCGCGCACGCAGACATTCGACTGCATCCTGTTCCAGGAAGACCATCACTGGGAACGCGACCAGTACGAACTCCTTACGCCGGCCCAGCGCGCGCTGCCCCGCATCTACCTGGAACACGATCCGCCCGGACTCCCCCCGGACGACAGCGCCGCTGACGCCCGCCGGCCGCAATGGCCGACCGACGTGCGCCATCCGGTCGACGATCCCGCCGTGCTGCTCGTGCACGTCACGCCGTTCAACGACCTGATGTGGGACAGCGGCCGCACGCCGACGCGCGTCATCGAACACGGCGTCGCCGTGCCCGACGGGGTGCGCTGGCGCGGCGACGTCGAACGGGGCCTCGTGATCACGAACCACCTGGCGCGGCGCGGCCGGCGCATGGGTGCGGACCTGTTCGCCCGCCTGCGCACGACCTTGCCCCTCGACCTCGTGGGCATGGGTGCGACGGACCTGGGCGGCCTGGGCGAGGTCGACCACCCGCAACTGCCCGCGTTCGCCGCCGCCTACCGGTTCCTGTTCTCGCCCGTCCGCTATTCCAGCCTCAGCCTGTCCGTCATCGAAGCCATGACGATCGGCATGCCTGTCGTCGCGCTGGCGACGGCCGAGATGGCGACCGTGATCGAGCATGGCGTCTCCGGCTTCGCCGTGACCGACACGCGCCAGCTCGCCGCCGCCATGCGCGCGCTGCTCGGCGACGCCGGCCTGGCGCGCAGCCTGGGCGAGGCGGCGCGGCTGCAGGCGCGCGAACGCTTCGCCATCGCCCGCTTCAGCGCCGACTGGGATGCCGCGCTGCGTGCCGTGACCAGTTGACAGCGCCATGAAACTCGACGACCAGCCACGCGCTGCCGCGACGCCCCGTCCGGCCCACCCTGCCGGCAGCCGCCGCATCGCCCTCATCAGCGACCACGCATCGCCGCTCGCCGCACCGGGCAGCATCGATTGCGGCGGCCAGAACGTCTACGTCGCGCATCTCGCGCGCGAGCTGGCGCTGGCCGGCCACCTCGTCGACGTCTTCACCCGCCGCGACGACGCGAAGCAGAAGCAGCTCGTGCGCTGGCGCGAGAACCTGCGCGTCGTCAACGTGCCCGCCGGGCCGGCCCATTACGTCCCCAAGGAGCAGATGCTGCCCCACATCCCGTCCTTTTCCCGCTTCACCGCCCGCTTCGCCCGCCACCAGCCGGTCCCGTACGACATCGTGCACGCCAACTTCTTCATGTCCGGCATGGTCGCCCGCCACCTCAAGCAGGCGCTCGGCCTGCCGTTCGTGATCACCTTCCACGCGCTCGGCCGCGTGCGCCGCCTCGCGCAGGGCACGGCGGACGCGTTTCCGGCGGCGCGCACACGCATCGAAAGCGGCCTGATGCGGCACGCCGACCGCATCATCGCGGAATGCCAGCAGGACCGGCAGGATATGGAACGCCTGTACGGCGCCAGCGGCGAACGCATCGCGATCGCCCCATGCGGCTTCGATCCCGACGAGCTGTGGCCCATGCCGCGCGACGAGGCCCGTGCCGCGCTCGCGCTCGACCCCGACCGCTTCACCGTGCTCCAGCTCGGACGCATGGTGCCGCGCAAGGGCGTGGACACCGTGATCGAAGCGGTCGCGCTGCTGCGTGCCGCGTACGGCATCGATGCCGGACTGCTCGTCGTCGGCGGCGACGCCCAGCCGGGCGGACGCGACGGCGCGGAACTGGCACGGCTGCGCGCCCTCGCCCATACGCTGGGCATCGACGGCCACGTGCAGTTCGCCGGCCAGCAGCCGCGCGCGGCGCTGCGGCTCTGGTATGGCGCGGCGGACGTGTTCGCCACGACGCCGTGGTACGAGCCCTTCGGCATCACGCCCGTCGAAGCGATGGCCTGCGCCCGTCCCGTCGTCGGTGCCGACGTGGGCGGCATCAAGAGCACCGTCGTCGACGGCACGACCGGCTTCCTCGTGCCGGCGCGCGACCCGCAGGCGCTGGCCGCGCGCCTCGCCCGCCTGCAGCGCGATCCTCCGCTTGCGCGCACGATGGGCGAAGCCGGACTGCGCCGTGCCTACCGCCATTACACGTGGCGCACCGTCGCCCAGCAGGTCGCGGCCGTCTATGCCGCCGTCCTTGCCGAAGCGCGCGCCCCCATCGCCCTGCCCCAACCCCAGGAGTAAGCATGGCCGACCTCAATGCCTCAACCTCAACCTCGACCTCCATCGCCGCGCAACCGGCCTTGGATGCACTTCCCGACCCCGCCCCGGACCCGATCCGCTGGCAGCGGCCCCTGCACGGCAGGGTCGCGCTCGTCACGGGCGCCGCCAGCGGGCTTGGGGCCGCGCTGGCCGCCGTGCTGGCGGCGGAAGGCTGCGACCTCGTGGCCGCCGACATCCGCGCCGACGCGCTGCAGATGGCCATGCCGGCCCTGCTCGGCCACGGCGTGCGCGCGAGCGCGCTGGCCCTCGACGTCGGCGACCCGGGTGCCGCGCGCGCCGCCATCGAACGCTGCGTCGCGACGATGGGCCGCATCGACATCCTCGTCAACAACGCCGGCACGGACGTCACCCTGCCCCTGTCCGACCTGTCCGAACAGGACTGGCTCCGTGTCATCAACACGAACCTGAACGGACCGTTCCTGCTGGCCAAGCACGCGGCCGCGCACATGCGCAGCCAGGGCGGCGGCGACATCGTCAACGTGACCTCCACGGCGGCCAAGCGGGCCTGGCCGAACGCGAGCGCCTACCACGCCAGCAAGTGGGGGCTGCTCGGGCTGTCGCATGCGCTGCATGCCGAACTGCGGCCGCACGGCATCCGCGTCACGGCCGTCGTCGCGGGCGGCATGCGCACGCCGTTCCTGCTCGACCGCTTCCCCGACCTCGACCCGACCCGGCTGCAGGATCCCGCCAGCGTCGCCCAGGCGATCCGGCACGCGCTGCTGCTGCCGCGCGAAAGCGTGATCGCGGAACTGACCGTCCTGCCCATGCAGGAAACCTCCTGGCCCTGAACAGCCCCTATGAAAGCCGCGCCTTGAAAGCCATATTTCTCGACAAGGACGGGACGCTCGTGCCCGACCTTCCCCACAACGTCGAGCCCGCGTGCATCACGCTGTGCCGCGGCGCCGGCCCCGCGCTGCGCCTGCTGGCGCGGCTGGGCTACCGGCTGTTCGTCGTCACCAACCAGCCGGGCATCGCATTCGGACGCTTCGCCGCGGCCGCGATGGACGCCGTGAACGCCCGCGTACGCGACCTGCTGCTGCACGAACACCTGGCCCTCGACGGCTTTTATTTCTGCCCGCACCATCCGGAAGGCACGGTCGCGCCCTGGGCGATCGAATGCCATTGCCGCAAACCGCTGCCCGGCCTGCTGCTGAAGGCGGCGCACGAACACGGCATCGACCTGCGCGCATCGTGGATGGTGGGCGACATCCTGCACGACGTGGAGGCCGGCAACCGGGCCGGCTGCCGCACCATCCTCATCGACAACGGCAACGAGACGGAATGGCGGCTCGGCCCCCGCCGCGTGCCGACGCGCATGGCGCCCGACCTGTACACGGCCGCCGTGCTGATCGCCAGCCATGGAGACACGCCATGACGGCCACGTGGCTGCAAGCCCGGCGCATCCTGTGCGTGCGCCTCGACTCCCTCGGCGACGTGCTGATGTGCACCCCGGCCATGCGCGCGCTGCGCCAGGCCGTGCCCGGCCGCACGCTGACCCTGCTGAGCTCCCCGTCCGGCGCCGCCGCCCTGCCCTTCATTCCCGAGCTGGACGACGCCATCGCCTGGTCGGCGCCGTGGACAAAATCCGCCACGCCGGCCACCGCTTCGGCCACCGCTCCGGCCCCGCTCGCCACGCTCGCCGCACGCGCCTTCGACGCGGCCGTGATCTTCACGACCTACACGCAGAGCGCGCTGCCGGCGGCCCTGCTGTGCCAGCTGGCCGGCATCCCGCTGCGGCTGGCGCACTGCCGCGAAAACCCGTACGACCTGCTGACCGACTGGGTGCCCGAGCCCGAGCCGGCCACGCTCGTGCGGCACGAAGTCCAGCGCCAGCTGGCCCTCGTGCAGCGGGTCGGATGCCGCAGCGCCGACCTTGGCCTGTCGTTCGTCCCCCGTCCGGCGGACTTTACGGCGGCGCGGGCACGCCTGACCGCCGCCGGCATCGACCCGGACCGGCCTTGGATCCTGCTGCATCCGGGCGCCAGCGCGGCTTCGCGCCGCTATCCGGCGGGACACTGGGCACACGTGCTGCGCCTGCTGGCGCAGGAACTGCAACTGCCCCTCGTGCTCACGGGCAGCGCGGAGGAATGCGAGCTCGTCGACGGCATCCAGTTCGCCAGCGCCGTGCCTGCCGTCTCGCTCGCGGGACGGCTTGCGCTGGGCGAGCTGGGCGCGGCACTGCGCCTGGCGGCCATCGTCGTGACCAACAACACCGGACCCGCCCACATGGCCGCGGCCGTGGGTACGCCCGTCGTCGACCTGTACGCCCTGACCAACCCGCAACACACGCCGTGGAACGTGCGCAGCCGCGTCCTGTTCCACGATGTGCCGTGCCGCTTCTGCTACAGGAGCACGTGTCCGGAAGGCCACCAGGCGTGCCTGGACGGCGTCGCGCCGCAGCGTGTCGTCGAGGCCGTGCGCGAGCTGCTGGGCGCGACGCAGGCAGCGCCGGCGGCGGTGCCGACCTGACCGGGGCCACGCGATGCTGCGCCTGCGCTTGTCCTTGCCATCGTGCCGATCACCGTCCGGACTGTTTGTCCGCCACCGGTTCCGCGGTCGGCGGCGCGGACGGTGCGACGACGGGTCGCACCGCATGCGCACGCACGAGCGCCTGCAGCGCGTCGCGTTCGACGGTTTCGTGGTCGAGCAGTTGGCGGGCCAGCGCATCCAGCAGCGGCCGCTGCTCGCGCAGCGTGACCCGGACGCGCTGATGCGCCTCGTCCAACAGCCGGGCGATCTCCGCATCGATCAGGCGCGCGGTGCGTTCGCTGTACGCCGTATTCGGCGGCTGGACCGGCGCATACGGCGCGGCGGCCGGCTGCTCGAACGTCGCGAGTCCGAGGCGCTCGCTCATCCCGTACTGCGCGACCATGTGGCGCGCGAGGTCTGTCGCCATCTGCAAGTCGTTCTGCGCCCCCGTGGACAGGTCGCCGAACACGAGTTCCTCCGCCACGCGTCCGCCGAGCATCACGTCCATCCGGTCCAGCAGTTCGCTCTTCTTCAGCAGGTAGCGGTCCTCGGCCGGCAACTGCTGCGTATAGCCGAGTGCCGCGATGCCGCGGGGGATGATCGACACCTTGGCCACGCGATCGGCATGGGCGCGGAACTCCGCCGTCAACGCATGCCCCGCCTCGTGGAACGCCACGGTTTCCTTTTCCATCGGATTGATCAGGCGCGAGCGCTTTTCCATGCCCGCGATGACACGGTCGACGGCTTCCTCGAGGTCGCTACGCTCGACCCGCTCCTTGCCGCGCCGCGCAGCCAGCAGCGCCGCCTCGTTGATCAGGTTGGCGAGGTCGGCACCCGCAAGACCGGGCGTCTTCGCGGCCACGGCCGCCAGGTCCACGTCCGGCGCCAGCCTGACCTCGCGCGCGTGCACCTGGAGGATCTTCTGGCGGCCCTTCAGGTCCGGCCGGTCGAGCGCGACGTGGCGGTCGAAGCGGCCGGGACGCAGCAGGGCCGGGTCGAGGATCTCCGGACGGTTGGTGGCGCCGAGGATGATCACGCCCTTGTTGGTGTCGAAGCCGTCCATCTCGACGAGCAGCTGGTTGAGCGTCTGCTCCTGCTCGTTGTAGCCGCCGACGACGCCGGCCACGCCGCGCGCCCGGCCCAGCGCATCGAGCTCGTCGATGAAAATGATGCAGGGCGCCACCTTCTGCGCCTGCACGAACATGTCGCGCACGCGGGCAGCGCCCACGCCGACGAACATCTCGACGAATTCCGAGCCGCTAATCGAAAAGAACGGCACCCCGGCCTCCCCGGCCACGGCCCGGGCAAGCAGGGTCTTGCCGGTGCCGGGCGGCCCGACGATCAGCACCCCTTTCGGAATGCGCCCGCCGAGCCGCCGGTAGCGCTGCGGATTCTTGAGAAACTCGACGATCTCCATCAACTCGTCGCGCGCCTCGTCGATGCCGGCCACGTCGTTGAAACTCACGCCGGTCTTACTCTGCATGTAGACCCGGGCCCGGCTCTTGCCCACATCAAACAGCCCGGCCGCAACGCCACCCCGCTTCGCCATGACACCCCACATCCAGAACAGCAGGAGCAGCGGCAGCGCCCACGACAGCAGCGTACTCAGCCATTCACTGTGCTGCTGGCCGAAGTAGCGCACGTGCGCCGCGTCGAGCTCCTTGACGAGATCCGGATCGGCCACCCGGACGGCGTTGAACGGGCACAGCCCATCCGCATTGCACTTGACGGACTCGGCGCGGTTGCGGGGCAGGATGGCGTCGAGGCCGCCGGACTTGAGCGTGCCGGACACGCTCGTCTCCGCCAGCGTGACCTCGTTGACCTTGCCGCCGTGCAGGAGCTCCTTGAACTCGCTGTACGCCAGCGGCGACGACGTGATCACGTCCGTCACCGACTGGAACAGCATGAACAGGACGATGGCGAACAGCCAGTACCACAGCATGGGACGGAGCGTCGGGCTGCCGCCGCCGTCCGCGCCGGGCCCGGTTGGAGTCCCCTTCGTATCGGACATATCGTTCACGCCGCCTCCCTGCGCCTGAGCTCATTCAGCGCCTACACCTCTCGCCCCACTGTCTGACAGATCACGCCCACATCACTTTGACCTGGATCAAAGTGACGCGTTCACGTCTAGTGCCGCTCCAACTGCGCCAATCGCGCCTCGCACTCGCGCTGCTCGCGCCGGTCGCGGCGCCAGGTATACAGGGTATTGGTCAGGCAGGTCAGGACGGCGGTCGCAATACCGACCGCCGCGCCGACGTCCGCCATGGTCAACGACGCGCCGATCGACGCCATGCCCGCGACATAGCTGGCCACGCCGAAAATACTTGGTCTGTTCATCACTGTTCTCCCCCATCGATAGCTCGCCTCCCTTCACAAACCCCGGCAAGTCGAGTAGAGTCCAGTATAGAACTCTAAACTGATCAACGTCAAGAACACTAAACTCAACTGAGTGCAGGCCCTGAAATGAACCTCTTATCCGACCGCCTCGACCACATCTATCGCACCACGCCCCACCTCGAAGGCGAGCGTGGCCAGACCGGCCTCGTCAAGGCCTCGGGCGCCTCGAAGAGCGTGGTGAACCAGTGGCTGACCGGAAAAATCAAGTCGATGGACATCCGCTACGCGCTGAACATCGAGCGCGAACTCGGGTTCTCGCACATCTGGCTGATGACCGGCGAAGGCGACGCGCGCCAGGCGCCCTTCCACGGCCTGAAGGACGGCATGCCGGTGCGCCCGGCCGATAACGACGACGCGGAATTCGTCCAGATCCGCATGGTCAAGCTGCGGCTGTCGGCCGGGATCACGGGCTTCCAGACGGAGCCGGAACGCCGCGACGGCGGCACGCTCGGCATGCGCCGCACGTGGATCGAACGGCACAACTACCATCCCGACCACCTGATGGCCATCCTCGTCAAGGGCGAGAGCATGGAACCGGCGCTGTACGCGGGCGACATCGTCATCATCAACACGCTCGACACGAAGCTCGTGGACGGCGCCGTGTACGCCTTCAACTACGAGGGCGAAGCCGTCGTGAAGCGGCTGACGCGCGACGCCGGCAAATGGTGGCTGATGTCGGACAATCCGGACCAGCGCAAATACCACCGCAAACTCTGCCAGGGCAATGCGTGCATCGTCATCGGCCGCGTCGTCCGCAAGGAAAGCGACCGGATATGAAGCTCGAGGTCGCCCTCGCCGAGCTGAAAGGCGTGCGCGTGGCGCTGGCCTTTCCGCCGCCGGCCTGGGTCGCGCCCGGCGTCGGCGACGTTCTGCTGGAACGCCTGCGTCCTTACTTCCCCACCCTGCCCATCCTGCTCATGTCTGTGCAAAGGAATGGCGTGCGCGCGCATGCCGCGTTCCAGGCACAGGCCCTCGTCGACGGTGCGGACCTGACGCACCTCGCGCGCACGACAATTGACCTCGACGTGCCGCCGGACCCGCCGGACGAGCCGCCGCCGTTCTAGCCATCCGGCCGGCAAAACGTTTTCGCTCCGACTCCCGTCAACACGTCGCCACGCCCTGAAAACGCCTAGTTAAGCGTTTTCCTATTTTTGTTGACACCGCTTCCTGTTCTGATTACGATTTGCTCAATAATCAGACCAACAAGGAGACGGGTTCCATGACTGCGAAAACGATTATCTGCGGAATCCTGCTGGCGGCCTGCGGCGCGTCGGCCGCAACGGCCGCGGAACCGATCGGCGCCGTCATCGCGAAGGACTTCAAGGTCGCCAGCGCGCAGTACCGCGTCCTGCTGGACAAGGCGGCGGGCAAGCCGGGCTTCCCTCGCACCGTGGAGCGCGGTGAACTGAAAATGGTCGGGCCGGGCGACTGGACCGCCGGCTTCTTTCCCGGCTCGCTGTGGTACCTGTTCGAAGCCACCGGCGACGCGTCCTGGAAAACGGCCGCGCTGCGCTACACCGCACTGACGGCGCCCGCGAAGTTCGACAAGTCCCAGCACGATCTCGGCTTCATGCTGGGCGCCGGCTACGGCAACGGCCTGCGCCTCGTCGACGACGCTGCCACCCGCGTAGCCTACCGCGACGCCCTGCTTGCCGGCGCGACGACGCTCATCACGCGCTTCAATCCGAACGTCGGCAGCATCCAGTCGTGGGACCTGTGGCCGAATACGACGTGGGCCTTCCCGGTCATCATCGACAACATGATGAACCTGGAACTGCTCATGTGGGCCGCGCGCGCTGCCAATGAGCCGCGCTACCGCGAGATCGCCATCGCCCATGCCGACACGGCACTGAAGAACCACTTCCGCCCCGACGGATCGAGCTTCCACCTTGTCGACTACGACCCGAAGACGGGCGCCGTGCGTGCACGCGTCACCGTACAGGGTTACGCGGACGGCTCCGCATGGGCACGCGGGCAGGCGTGGGGCCTGTACGGCTACACGATGATGTACCGCGAAACGCATCGCGACGAATACCTTCGGCAGGCCCATAAAATCGCCCGCTTCTACACGACCCATCCACGCCTGCCGGCCGACAAAGTGCCCTATTGGGACTTCGACGACCCGGCCATTCCCGACGCCCCGCGCGACGCGTCCGCCGCCGCCATCGCCGCCTCCGCCCTGCTGGAACTGGCGACGTTCTCCGACCGCGAGACGGCCGCGCGCTACCGCGACTTCGCCGAACAGACGCTGCGCAGCCTGTCGTCCAGTGCGTACCTCGCGGCGCCCGGCGAGAACGACGGCTTCCTCCTCAAGCATGCGACCGGCCACAAGCCGGCCAAATCGGAAATCGATGTGCCGCTGAATTACGCGGACTACTACTTTCTGGAGGCGCTGCTGCGCATGAAGGCGGCGCGCAGCGGGACTGGCAGTTTTCATTAGAAAAACAAAGGAGACGTTGTGAGCAAGCAGAGAACACCGGGCGCGCGGATCGCGGTCAAGCCCGTGGCGGCTGTCGTTGCACTGGCCGTCGCCCACTGGGCGGCACCGGCGCAGGCGCAAGAGAACCCAAACCAGTTGCAGACCGTGCTGGTCACCGCCAACAAGCGCGTGGAGCGGCTGGAAAACGTGCCGGAGTCGATCTCCGTGCTGTCCGAAGCGGAGATCCAGCGTAACAACGTGCGCGAGATCGAGGACGTCATCAACCTGACGCCGTCGCTGACGCTGTCGTCGGGCACGACGGCCGCCAACAACGCCATCTTCATGCGGGGCATCGGTACCGTCTCCGTCGGCATCGGCGTGGAGTCCGACGTCTCCGTCATCATCGACGATATCCCGATCGCCAGCCAGTTCCAGGCCTTCCGCGACCTGGCCGACGTGGCCCGCGTCGAGGTGCTGAAAGGTCCGCAATCGACGCTGTTCGGCAAGTCCGCCGTGGCCGGCGCCATCAACATCGTGACGAAACCCATCAGCGGTCCGATCGTCTACCGCGCCAACGCCTACTATACGAACGACCACGAGTGGCGCGTCGGCGCATCGGTCGGCGGCAAGCTGCGCGACGACTTCGGCATGCGTATCGCCGTCAACAAGAGCGACATGCCCGGTAACTTCACGAACCTGACGAACGGCCAGAAGGTCAACGGGTCGGGCGGCAAGACGATCATGACGAAGTTCCAGTGGAACCCGATCAAGGACCTGGAGATCGACTTCACGCCGCACTACAACGCGCAGGAAAACAGCCGCGGCGTGACGGCGGTGAACGGCTTCTATCGCACGGCCGGACCGGCCGACCTCGCGACCGCGTACATGAACGGCAATCCGCAACTGCCCGCGTCGCTCACGCTGGCGGGCATCAATCCGTACGATCCCAACAACCGCAACGTGCGGCGCGACTTCCCCACCGGGATCAACTCGACCACGTTCGGTACGGGCCTGAAGTTCTCGTACGTGCTGCCGAACGACGGCACGCTGATGTCGATCTCCTCGTACGAGCATTACAAGGCAAACGATTACCGCGACCAGGACTTCGTCGACGTCCCCACGATCGCCAGACCGGGCGAGACCAGGTTCAGCGTCGGAAACGCGCAGTTCGGCACGTACGACATCCGTTCGAAGACGCAGGAATTCCGTTACGTGTCACCCGACATCGGCAAGCTGCGCTACGTGGCCGGCCTGTGGTGGGCGCAGAACGAGATCGACCGCCACTTCATCCGCGGCTTCTGCGTGCGCCCGAGCGTCTGCACGGCCAGCTCGCCGTCGAGCCCCACGAACTACTACACCGACATCTACAACGTGAACCGCGCCGTGTTCGGCCAGGCCACGTGGGACCTGTACCCGACCTACACGCTGGTCGCGGGCATCCGCCGCAACGTGGAGACGTCGGGCTTCAACTACATCCGCAACTTCTACACCGACCAGCTGGACCGCTCGACGTTCGTGCCGGGTCCCGTCGGCCAGGACCAGTTTTCCAGCAGCGGCAACCGCGACTGGGCGACGACGGGCAAGCTGTCGATCCAGAAGCAGATCAACAGCGACTGGATGGTCTATGCGATGACAGCGACGGGCTACAAGGGCCTCGCGTACGACGTGACGAGCGGCCTGAAAGCGGCGGCCGCGTTCCCGGTGGCGCCGGAGACGAGCCGCAGTATCGAGCTCGGGACCAAGGCGAACCTGTTCCGCAACCGCATGTCGCTCGCGGCCACGATCTACAAGACGGACTTCAAGAACTACCAGCAGAACACGTCGTTCGTGCTGCCGAACGACCCGACGATCTACACGCAACTGAACTCGATCCCGAAGATCCGCACGCGCGGCTTCGAAATCGATTCGCACTTCCTGCTGACGTCGAACTGGTCGATGAACGTGTCGTACGCGTACACGCGTCCGGAAATCGTCGACTGGAAGAACGGCCCGTGCTACCAGGACAACACGAACCCCGCCATCGGCACGACGGGCCTGGGCGAAGGCGGTTCGCTGGGCGGCTGGAACCGCGCCTGTTTCCCAATCCGCGCCGGCTCGACGACGGGCGTGCAGAACCTGTCGGGCGGGATCTTCCCGGGCACGCCGAAGAACAAGGTCAACATCGGTACGAACTACGACTACCGCTTCGCGGAACGCCCGTATGGGGCCTTCGTAAACGCGAACGTGCGTTACCAGAGCGAATACCAGACCAACATCAACAACGACCCGCGCTCGGTGAACAACGGGTACTCGATCACGGACCTGGGTTTCGGCCTGCGCCAGAACAACGACATGTGGCGCCTGTCCTTCCGCATCAACAACCTGTTCGACCGCTTCTA
Organism: Telluria mixta; assembly: GCF_029223865.1. Taxonomy (NCBI): domain Bacteria; kingdom Pseudomonadati; phylum Pseudomonadota; class Betaproteobacteria; order Burkholderiales; family Oxalobacteraceae; genus Telluria; species Telluria mixta. The sequence continues at coordinate 3,836,794 of NZ_CP119520.1, read as the reverse complement.
CATCGGCAACGCCAACGCCAGCGGCCCGTCGTACCGCGCCGGCCCGACGTCGGCCTCGCCCGCCATCACGGTCAACAGCTGGGTGCCGCCGCGCGACGTGTTCCGCTTCTACAGCGTGCGCCTCGACCTGAAATTCTGAGTTTCCTCCGCGGGCTCCGGCCCGCGTTTCCCTCGATGCCGCCGGGGCGACCTGGCGGCATTTTTTTGTTCCAGGCCATTTCCATAATTCGGGGTCAGAGCACATTTATTTCCAAATTCGGGGTCAGAGCACATTTCAGATCAATGTCCAACTGCGCAATAAACACCGAATAACGCCCGCCGCATCAACATGCGGACAAGCGGACCTTCCTCTACCACCTCTTCGCGCTTACGTCATAGAACTTGCACCGAAAAGTGCTCTGACCCCGAATTTTGCAGAAAATGTGCTCTGACCCCGAATTGAAACGGGCCGGCAAATTCCTGCGCCGGCCCGTCCTGTCGCTTTCTTAGGCCATTTCAGTCTTCGTAGATCGGCCCCGCCGTCAAAAACGGCCCGCCCTGGTACACGGCCGTGATGTCGTCCGCATCCGCCCAGTTGCCGCCGGCCGGGAAGCGGTCGGAGAAGGCGCGTGCGCTGTGGCGCGGCTCGAAGCCCAGGTGGGCCGCTGCGCGGTTGTCCCACCAGCGCACCGGGTTGTCCGACACGCCGTACGTGATCGTGTGGCCCACGCGCGGCGTGAACAGGGCGCAGCGCACGAGTTCGACGAGGTCGTCGTACGCGAGGAAGGTGACCAGCATGCGCGCGTTGCGCGGCTCGCCGAACGACGAACCGATGCGCAGGCACACGGTCTCGATGCCGAAGCGGTCGAAGTAATAGCGCGACAAGGCTTCGCCGAAGCATTTCGACACGCCGTAGATGCCGTCCGGCCGCAGCGGTGCGTCGGCGTCGACGACCTGCGTGGTCGGGTAGTAGCCGACGACGTGGCTGGAACTCGCGTAGATCACGCGCTTGATGCCGCGCTTGTGCACCGCTTCGTACAGGTGATGCAGGCCCAGGATGTTGGCGTGCATGATCGTCTCGAACGTGTCCTCGACGGAGACGCCGCCGAAGTGCAGCACGGCGTCGACGCCTTCCGTCAGCGCCATCACGGCGGCGCGGTCACCCAGGTCGCAGCGCACGACCTCCTCGCCCTCACCCGCGGGCGCAATGTCCTTGATGTCGCTGAGGCGGACCACGTCGGCCCACGGCTTGATCCGCTCGCGCAGCATGGTGCCCAGTCCGCCGCCGGCGCCGGTCAGGAGGAGACGATGGAAGGGCTTGGACTCGGTCGCTTGGGTCATGGACTGGCTCGCATTGTGTTAAACGTTTAACCGAGTATATCCAAAACGGTTTCGATGTCAATTTTTTGACCGGCTTTTCGGCCGCGGCGCCCCTTCCGTACAGGTGGCAACGATTCCATACACCGATTTCTTGCCCCAGCTCGCTTCCGCCCGTAAGGACGCATGCTAAGATGTGCCGCTGAGTAACGATTAACCTCCCATGAAAAAGTCCGCCCCGACCATCCGCGACGTCGCCGCAGCAGCCCAGGTGTCCACCGCCACGGTGTCGAAATTCATCAATGGCGCGCAGCGCTTTTCGCCCAAGGTCGAGGCGGCGATCGAGTCCGCGATCGCGGGCCTGGGCTATAAATCGAACCCGCTGGCCAAGTCGATGATCACGGGGCGCACGAACACCATCGGCCTCTCCGTGCTGGACATCACCAACCCGCACTTCTCCAGCATCCTGAAGGGCGCGAACCGCGTGGCGCACGACCAGGGCTTTTCCGTGCTGCTCGTCGACACGGAGGAAACCCCCAGCCGCGAACGGCGCACCCTGGAAGAGCTGAGCCGGCGCGTGGACGGCATGATCGTGTTTTCGCGCATGCGCGAGCACGAGATGGCGTGGATGGCCGACATCGACAAGCCGCTCGTGTTCTTCGGCACCCTGGCGAAGCTGCCGCTGCCGACGGTGGCCAGCGACGACCACGCCGGCGCCTACATGCTCGCGCAACACCTGCGCATGCTGGGCCACCGCCGCATCGCCTACCTTGGCTTCTCCAAGTCGCGGCGCGACGAGGAGCGGCTGGGTGGCATCCGCGAATCGCTGAACGCGGCCGGCCTGGAACTCGCGATCTTCGATGCCGAGGCGCCTTCGCTGGCCGAAGGCGAGCGCCTGTGCTCCGCCATCGTGCTGGGCGGCCAGCGCCCGGATGCGCTGATCTGCTACAACGACCTGATGGCGCTCGGCTTCATGAAGGAAGCGTCGAACCTCGGCATCTCCATCCCGCAGGACATCTCCGTTGTCGGCTTCGACAATATCCCCTACGGCAAATACACGACGCCGGCCCTCACGACCGTCGACCTGCAGAGCGAGCGCATGGGCGCGACCGCGATGGAAAAGCTGCTGGCCGTGATCCGCGGCGAGCACGTCGAGAAGCTCACCAAGGTCGCGCCACAGCTGATCCTGCGCGCGTCGACGATCGCCCGCCGTCCCTGATCCCGCGTCGCCGTTTACTTTCCGGAAGAGTTGACCTATCCTTTTAGGAAAACGTTTAACAACACCGGAGACACGCATGCGCCCAGCCCTGCCCGTCATTACGATGGCGGTTCTCACCCTGTTACACGCCGCGCCCGCACTCGCAACAAAGCCCCTGCACCAGACGGTCGAACAGGCCTACCCGCAACTGGACTATTTTTTCCAGAAGCTCGTGAAAGAGCAGGACGGCATCATGATCGACGGCCGTGCGCCGTTCCAGAGCCACGACAAATTCCTGCCCGGGAAAATCGCGACCGGCCTCGCGGACGTGCTGCTGCACACGCCGGCCGACGACCCGCGCCTGCCCGGCATGCTGCGCGATTACGCGTCCATCGCCGATCTCACCGTCGGCATGGAAAACGATACCTGGGGCATCTATTACTACATGGGCGCGCTGCACAGGCTGAAGCAGGCGGGCCTGCTGGAGCGCGCGGTGCGCCCCGCCACGCTCGAGCAGCTGCGCAAGAAGCTCGACTGGCGCACGTTCGTGCGCGTGCCGGCCTACGAACTGATCGACCTGCCGACCAATTACTATGGCGTCGCCTTCAGCATCGCGCGCCTGCGCCTGCTGATGGGCTGGGAAGACGCGCAGGCGAGCGACGTCCTGCTCGACCGGATGCTGAAGCATTACGCCGATTACTCCGGCACCTACGGCTTTTCCGACGAGACGGATGGCCAGGGCCGCTTCGACCGCTACAGCATCCTGCTGGCCGCGGAGATCTGCGAGCGCTTCATCGAGACCGGCCTCACGGTGACGCCGGAACTGAAGGCGCTGCTGCGCAAGTCGGCCGACGTCGCGCTGAACGCGGCCGATGCGGACGGCAGCGGCTTCACGATGGGCCGCAGCCTCGGCCCGTACGGCGAAACGGCCATGCTGGAGATACTGTCGACGGCCGCTTACCTCGGCGTGCTCACGCCGGAAGAGAAGGAGTACGCGTACGCCTACTCGGCGCGCATCGGCGAACGCTACATGCAGTTCTGGTACGACCCGGCGCTGCACTCCGTCGACATGTGGGGCAAGGGTCGCCGCACGGACACGTACCGGGGCAAGCACCGCATCCTCGGCGAGAACTTCTCGCTGCTGCACCAGTTGATCAGCACGGACGAGATGTGGAACCGGGCCGGCATGAAGAACGCCGTACCGCGTGCGGACCTCGCGGCATGGCTGGAACGCGCGCGTCCCGCGTTCAGCCTCACGCGCTTCGCGGGCGGCGAGTACGACCGCCCCCTCGCCATCTGGCGCGACGGGGCGCACGTGTTCAGCCTGTCGATGATCAACGGCGGGCCGAGCCAGCATGCGAACAGCCCGTATTATCCGCTGCCGTTCGCGTACGGGATCGTCTCCGGCATTGCCGACAGCGGCGCGGCGCATCCGCAGCTGCTGCCGAAGTTCAAACTGGCCGACGGCAGCGAATTGATCGCGACCGCGTTCTTGAAAAACATCCAGACGAGCGACATCGACGACGGCCATCGCGTCACATACCGCCAGGACGCGCTCACGAAGCTGGGCAAGAACGTGCCCGTGAAAGACGCGCGCATCGCGGTCGACACGGCGTACACGCTGCGCCACGGCGTCATCACGCGCACCGACACCTATACGCCCGCGGCGCCGCTGGACGTGGCCGGCGTGAGCCTCGAATTCGCGTCGTTTTCAAGCGGCGCCGCGGTGGACGGCAAAACGATCGCCTTCCGCGACGGTGCCGTGCGCGCGTTCGCCGTCGACGGCCTCGCAAGCTGCAGCGCCGACGACGTGACCGGCCGCGAAGCGTACCGCGCGCCGTACGGACCGATGGCCACCCTGGCCACCTGCCGCACGGGCGCGTTCACGTTCGATAAACCGTTGAAGATCAGCTGGACGATCCGCTACCGGTGACGACGTGTTCGAGCGGATTGGCCAGGCTGCGGTCGCCGCCCATCCTGGCATCCCAGTTCACGGCCGGCAGCTTGACGGGAACGGGGACCTTGCCGCCGTGGCGCAGGTAAATTGCGATCCAGCCCGGCACGCCGCCCGACCACTCCTGCTCGACGCCCGTCATCTTCGCGAAGGTCGACGGATCCGCGACGCCTGCGACGGAGAAGGCAATGAGCCGGTCCAGCCGGGGAGACTGCACGTCGAAGATCGACGCCATCATCACGAGCGGCGCGGCCGCGTACAGGTGGTAGTGCAGCGCCCTGCCCGCCCGTTCCAGTTCGTACGGCAGCACGCCGTCCGGGCGGATCTGCGCCATCGCATCGTCGAACGCCTTGCGGCCCCAGGCCAGGCAGCGCGCGTCGTCCGTCACGGCCCCCGCCGCCGTCACGGCCAGGCCCTCCCAGTAATAGTGGTTGTTGCGCACGCCCTTGTGCGCATCCGAGTGACGGATCGTCGCATCGGCCAGCGCCAGCAGCCACGCCTCGATGCGGCGGCGTTCGTCGGCCGTCGCCGCGGGTTTCACGCGCGCATAGCTGAGCGCGAGACCGCCGAGCGTCCACTTGCGCGTGTAGTAAGACTGCTCCGTCGTCATCGTGCCCAGCATTGCCTTACGGTCGGCCCAGTCGGCGAGCCAGGCCAGGGCGCAGCGGGCGTCCGCGTCGCGATGCGTGCGCTGCCACGCGACGGCGGAGCGGGCCACCGCGTCGAGATAATCGTTGACAGGTTTGACGGCCGCCTCGTTGCGCGCCTTGCGCACCGGGTCGACGATCGAATGATGGCTGTCGCTGTAATAACTGTTCGCGTCGATGTCGATGACGGCCGGCGGCGGCGTCTCGCACGCGCAGGCCTGGCGCGCGGCCAGTGCCGCGATCAGCATGGCTGTCCTGATGCCTCGTATCCGCATTGCCTCCTCCCTTTATGAAAGCGTTTACCTTATCCTAGCTTTGCGCCAAAATCCACATATCCAGTTAAACGTTAACCTATCATGATCCCGACTTCCCCCTTCAGGTACGCCACGCTCGCCCTGCTGCTGCTCGGCCCCCTCCTCCCCGGCTGCGCGACACGCACGCCGCCCGCCGTCCAGGCCGAAGCGCAGGCGCTGGCGCCGGCCGCCGTGCTGGCGACGATGGAAAGAGTCGCCGACTGGCAGCTCGCGCACCCGAGCGCGCACGACACCACGCACTGGACACAGGGTGTCGGCGATGCCGGCATCATGGCGCTGGCCAACCTGTCCGGCACGCGCAAATACCGGGATGCGATGGTCGCGATGGGCGAACGCAATGGCTGGCAGCCGGGCCCGCGTGCCTATCACGCGGACGACCATGTGGTCGGGCAGACGTATGCGGAGCTGTACCTGCAGCTGCGCGACCCGGCCATGCTGGCGCCGCTGAAGGCGCGCTTCGATGCCATCCTCGCCGAGCCGCATGAAGGCACACTGGAATTCACGGCGCCCGGCAACCAGGACCGCTGGTCGTGGTGCGACGCCCTGTTCATGGGACCACCGACGTGGGTGCGCCTGTACGCGGCCACCGGCGACGCACGCTATCTCGACCACGCCGTCGCCGCGTGGTGGCGCACGTCGGACTACCTGTACGACGAGGACGAACACCTGTACTACCGCGACAGCAATTACTTTGCCCGGCGCGAAGCGAATGGCCGCAAGGTCTTTTGGGCACGCGGCAACGGCTGGGTGATGGCGGGCCTGGCGCGGACGCTCCAGTACCTGCCGGCGCACCATCCGGCGCGTGCCCGCTTCGAACAACAGTTCAGGGAGATGGCCGCGAAGGTGCTCACGCTGCAGCAGGCCGACGGCCTGTGGCGCGCGAGCCTGCTGGATCCGGCCACCTATCCGGCACGCGAGACGAGCGGCACGGCGCTGTTCGCGTACGCGCTCGCGTGGGGCGTCAACCAGGGCCTGCTGGACCGCACCGCGTTCGAACCGGGCGTGCGGCGCGCGTGGGCGGCGCTCGTCGCCAGCGTCCAGCCGGACGGCAAGCTGACGCACGTGCAGCCGATCGGCCAGGCGCCCACGGGCTTCGCGGAAGACGCGACGGAAGTCTATGCCGTCGGCGCCTTCCTGCTCGCGGGCAGCGAAGTGTTCCGCATGGCGCTGCTCGATAGCGCCCCGCGCACCGTGCGCGTGACGAATCCGGGCGACTTTTATCGGGCCGACGAGACGATCGAACTGGCCACCGGTCCCGACGCACCGCAGGCCGTGATGGAAGCCGACACGTCGCGCCTGCTGCCCACGCAGCGCATCGGCGACACGCTGCTGTTCCAGGCGAACTTCGCGCCCGGTGAACAGCGCCGCTTCCTGCTGCTGCCCGCGAACGCCCTGCCCGCGCTGGCGCCGCCGGACGTCAAGGTGCACGCGCGCTACGTACCGGAACGCTACGACGACTTCGCGTGGGAGAGCGACCGCATCGCCCACCGCACGTACGGCCCGGCGATCCTGCACGTGCCGAACGAGCACGTGGGCAGCGGCGTGGACGTGTGGCTCAAGCGCGTACGCCGGCCCGTCGTGGATACGTGGTACAAGCGCGGCGAGTACCACAGCGACCATGGCGAGGGCCTCGACAACTACAGCGTCGGCACGGGCCGCGGCTGCGGCGGCACGGCAATCTACCGCGACGGCAAGGCGTATCCGTCATCCGTCTACGCGGGCTGGAAAGTCATCGCGGATGGTCCGCTGCGCGCCGTGTTCGAGCTGCGCTACGACGCGTGGAGCGCGGCCGGACGCCAGGTGTCGGAGACGAAACGCATCTCGATCGACGCGGGCTCCAACTTCAGCCGCGTCGAAAGCCGCTACACGAGCGGGCAGGCGGGCGTATTACCCGTCGCCGTCGGCATCGCGCAGCGCAAGGGCGACGGCCGGCTCGTACGCGACACGAACGCGAGCTGGATGAGTTACTGGGAACCGGAGAGTGCGCCGAACGGACACACGGCGTGCGCGGTGATCGTCCCCGGGCAGACGACGCGCGCGGCCACGGACGGCAGCGACGCGCTGCTGGTCGGGACCGCGCAACCCGGGCAGCCGTTCGTGCACTACCTGGGCGCGGGATGGAGCAGGAGTGGAGATTTCCCCAATGCGCAGGCGTGGGAAGCCCACGTGCGCAACGTCGCGCAGCGGCTGGCGGTGCCGCTGCGGGTAACGGGTCAGGACTGATCAGCCGCTGTTGCGCAGACCCGCCGAGATGCCGTTGATCGACATGTGCAGGCCGTTGCGGGTCGCGTCGTCGTCGACGCCGGCCCGGTAGCGGCGCAGCAGCTCGACCTGCAGGTGGTTCAGCGGATCGATGTACGGCAGGCGGTTGCGCAACGAGCGCTGCATCTGCGGGTTCCCGTCCAGCAGCTCGTCCTGCTCCATGATCTGCCTGAGGATCTCCACCGTGCGCGCATGCTCGGCGCTGATCGCGCCGAAGATGCGGTCGCGCAGCGCTGCATCGGCCACGAGGCCGGCGTAGCGGCCGGCGATCGCGATGTCGCTCTTGGCCAGCACCATGTCCATGTTCGACAGCAGCGTCGTGAAGAACGGCCAGGTCTTGTACATCGTGCGCAGCAGCGCGAGGCGCTCGGCCGGCGCGTCCGCGATGAAGCGCTCCACCGCCGTGCCGAAACCGTACCAGCCCGGCAGCATCAGGCGGCACTGGGCCCAGCTGAACACCCAGGGAATCGCGCGCAGGTCTTCGATCGAGCGCGATTTCTTGCGCGACGCCGGCCGGCTGCCGATGTTCAGGGCGGCGATTTCCGAGATGACCGTCGACTCCCAGAAGTACGTCTCGAAGCCTTCCGTTTCGTACACGAGCGAGCGGTAGGCGGAAAGCGCTTCCGTGGACAGGCGGTCCATCGCGGCTACCTGCGCCGCATCCGGCTGCGGTTGCGCATGCGACAGCAGGGTCGCTTCCATCGTCGCGGCGACGAGCACCTCGAGGTTGCGGCGGCCGACGTCAGCGTTGGCGTACTTCGCGGTGATGACTTCGCCCTGTTCCGTGAGGCGGATGCGGCCCTGCACGGCGCCCGGCGGCTGCGCGAGGATCGCTTCGTAGCTCGGGCCGCCGCCGCGTCCCACCGAACCGCCGCGGCCGTGGAACAGCTGCAGCTTGATGCCATGGGCGCGGAAGACGGCGATCAGTTCCAGCTCCGCCTTGTGCAGCTCCCAGCCGGACGTGACGTAGCCGCCATCCTTGTTGCTGTCCGAGTAGCCCAGCATGACTTCCTGCAGGCGGTCGCGCGACTGCAGCAGGCGCATGTAGAACGGCAGGCCGAACGCCGCCGCCATGATCGCGGGACCGGCGCGCAGGTCGTCGATGGTCTCGAACAGCGGGATGATGTTGACGTCGAGCGTGCCGAGCGTCGGATGCAGCAGGCCCGCTTCCTTCAGCAGCACGGCCACTTCCAGCAGGTCGGAGACCGAGGCGGCCTTCGAGATGATGTAGTTCGTGACGGCGGCGCGGCCATACGTCAGGTGCGCGCGCTTCGTCTCGCGCAGGATCGCCAGTTCGGACGCGGTCTCTTCGGAATAGTCTTCGAACGGCGACACGAGCAGGCGCGGCGACTGCAGTTCTTCCAGCAGCAGCGTGCAGCGCGCGGCTTCGTCCAGCGCCAGGTAATCGACGCCGGGACGCGCCTGCGTCAGCAGTTCGGCGATCACGCGCTCGTGCACGTCGGAGTTCTGGCGCAGGTCGACCGGCGCGAGGTGGAAACCGAATACCTTCACGGCGCGGCGCAGCAGGCGCAGACGGCCGCGTGCCAGCTGGCGGGCACCGTTGGCCACGAGCGAGTCGTGGATGACGTCCAGGTCGGCCAGCAGTTCCGCCGCGCTGGTGTAGGCCGTCGCATCCGGTTCATCGGCGCCGGCGACGAGCCACGCGCGCGTCGCCACGAGGCGCGCGTGCATGCCGTGCAGCGCCTGGCGGTACGGCTCGTCCTGGTGGTGCGGCGACTGGTCGGGCGTGCGCTCGGCGATGCGGCGCAGCGCGTCCGTGCTGCCGCACAGCGACTGCGCCTGCGACAGTTGCGACGCCAGCGTGTGCACTTCCGGCAGGTAGAAATCCAGCGCGCGGGTCGATTGCGCCTTCAGGGTGGCACGCAGGATGTCGGCCGTGACGAACGGGTTGCCGTCGCGGTCGCCGCCGATCCAGCTGCCCACTTTCATGAACGACGGCAGCTCCGTGTCGGCCCATGCGCCATCCTTCTGCGCGAGCGTGTCCTCGAGGGCACAATACAGGCGCGGCACGCTCTTGAACATCGTGTAGTCGAAGAAGGACAGGCCGTTCTCGACTTCGTCCAGCACCGACAGCTTGGTGGGACGCAGCAGGCGCGTCTGCCACAACGTCAGGATCGCGCGCGCGAGGGCTTCATCGTTGTCCTGCTCTTCGTCGGGCGTCAGCTGCGTGCGGTCACGTTCGCCGATCAGGCGTGCGATCGCCATCTGGCAGTTGAGGACACTCTTGCGCTGTACCTCGGTCGGGTGCGCGGTGAACACGGGACTCACGTGCGCGTCGTCGAAGAAGGCACGCAGGTCGTCCATGCGGCCGGCGTCGAACACGCCGTCGACGGCGTGGGCAATGCTGCCCTTCTTCGGTGCCGATCCGGCCGACAGGTGCGCGCGGCTGCGGCGGATGTGGTGCTGGTCTTCGGCGATATTGGCCAGCAGCGAAAAATACGTGAAGGCGCGGATCAGCTGGGTCTTCTCGTCGGACGAGATGTCTTCGAGGATAGCCGCCAGTTCCTCGTGCGCGCTGCCGTCCTCGTCGCGCCGGAAGCCGATGCAGCTCTTGCGGACCGACTCGATGCGTTCGAATACCCCGTCACCCTCCTGGGCCCGGATCGTTTCCCCCAGCATGCGGCCGAGCTGGCGGATATCCCGCCCCAGCAGCTCTTCCTTGAAGTTCCGTGCCTCTTCAACGCTCATTCAGCTCTCCAAAATGTAAATAATTTACAGAACACGCACCAGTTAACCAGCGTTGGCGGACAGATACCTTGTATATACCAGCCTTTATACACAGCGCGGCACGGCGAAAAATGCAATGTTATGAAATTTTACTACGAACATTGATCAGTTCGGTGAGCTTGGTTGAAAAAATGCTACACATGAAGAAACGAAAACGCCGCTATTCCTGCTCGAACATGGCGATGATCTCATCGGCCACCGCGCGCACGTGCGGGGCGCGGCGCACGTCGTCGTGCATCACCAGCCACAGTTTGCGGCGCACCGGACAGGCCGGATCCAGCACGACCAGGCCCGGTGCACGCGCCGCCGCATACCGGGGAAAGACACCCACGCCGCAGCCGCCGACTGCGGCCTGCAGCAACGTCAGCAGATCGTTCGAGCGCACGCTGTAGCGGCGGGCACCGCGCAGCTTGTCCAGCCAGTCCTGTTGCGGCGCATCCTGCTGCAGCTCGTCGTAGCCGAGGAATTCCCATTGCGCCGGCGCGCGGCTCGCCACGTAGTCTGCGTGCGCATACAGGGCGTAATCGACGTGCGCCAGCAGCCTGGTAACGAGGCCCGGCGCCGTGGGGCGCGCAAAACGCAGCGCGATGTCGGCCTGGCGCCGCATCAGGTCCGTCGTGCGCGCCTCCGCGCGCAGGTCGATTTCCACGCCGGGCAGGCGCGACAAGGGCGCACGGAGGCGCGGGGCGAGCAGGCAGGCCGTCAGCGCCGGCGGCGCCGAGACGCGCACGACACCCGCCACCTCGATCGCGCCGCGCGCCACGTTGAGCAGGGCGTGCATGTCGTCTTCCAGCTTGCGCGCATGCGGCACCAGCGCCGTGCCGGCCGCCGTCAGCGACCAGCCCCTGGGAAAGCGGTCGAACAGGCGGGCGCCCAGCGCGGTTTCGAGCGCGTCGATGCGGCGTGCCACCGTGGTGTGTTCCACCCCGGTCGCGCGCGCGGCGCCCGTCAGCGTGCCCGCCTCGCACAGCGCGAGAAAGAAGCGGAGGTCGTCCCAGTCAGGTGTCTGCATTGTGCAATTATGCACGGAACAGGTGCGGAATTCGGGAATTCCGTTCAGGCGCTGTCGTCGCTACGCTGATGCTTTCATCAGCAAGGAGAACGATATGAACAGGCAGATCGCCAGCATGGTGCTGGCCGGCGTCGTCCCGGCCGCACACGCCGCACTCCCCGACCTCGCGGGCACGTGGACCCTCGTCGCCGCCGACGTCCAGCGCCCCGACGGCAGCGTCGAACGCGACTACGGCGCGGCGCCCAAGGGCCGGCTCGTCATCGACGCGCAGGGACACTACGCGCTGCAGATCTTCAAGGCCGAGCGCCCGCGCTTCGCGTCCGCGGACAAGGCGGCCGGCACGAGCGACGAATTCCGCGCCGCCGTGCTCGGGTCCAGCACGCACTACGGCACCGTCGCGCTGGAAGACGGCCAGCTGGTGTTCCGCATCGAAGCGGCATCGTTTCCGAACTGGGAGGGCGCGGTGCAGCGGCGCAGCTTCGAGCTGCATGGCGACGAGCTGCGCTATCGCGTGCCGGCGCGGCCGGACGGCGGCATCCGATTTCGGTGTGGCGGCGCATGCCCTGAGGTCAGGCGATTTCGACCCGGTTGCGGCCGTTCGCCTTGGCGAGGTACAACGCCCCGTCGGCCCGTTTGATCGCCGCCCCGATGTCCTCTTCCGGCTTCAGCGACGTCACGCCGAAGGATGACGTGACGCGCAATCCCTGCGGCCACTCCTGCTTCGCCAACGCCGCGCGCAGCTTGTCCAGCATGGACACGGCATGCGGCACGTCGGTTTCCGGAGACAGGAGCAGGAACTCCTCGCCGCCCCAGCGCACCAGCTTGTCGCTGGATCGGATTTCGCCGCGGATGACCGCGGCGAAGCGCCGCAATACCTCGTCGCCGGCGTCGTGGCCATGCTGATCGTTGATCCGCTTGAAATGGTCGAGATCCATGAATACGACCGCCATCTCCTCGTCGACGTGGCCGGCGACGTGCAGGCGCTTCATCAACACCTCCCGGAGCCCCTGGCGATTCAATGCGCCGGTCAGCGGATCGGTATGGGCCTGGTTGGCCAGGTCGCGCGCTTCCAGTTGCAGCGCCTTGTTGACGGCGGCCAGCAGCTCCAGGCGCGCGTTGGTCGCGGAGAGACTGGAGCGGACATGCAACAGGCTCAGCGACAGCCCCAGCAGGCCGCAGCCGATCCACGCGCCCACCAGCCAGGTCAGCAGCCTGGTTTTCGAGATCCATTTTCCGCGAAACTCGATGGACCGCACGTCGATCGTGATCGATTGGCCGGGCGGTACCGATCCCGTCGAGATCTCCAGCGCCGTGACGTTGTCGAGCCGGGTATACGTTTTCTCCAGCGGGACGTCATGCGCCGTGATCCACCAGTCCGCCGTGCGCACGACATTGACGGGAATCGTGAACGTGGCCTGTGCCGGCGCGTCGAATTCGACGGAGTTGTATCGCTGCGAGTTCCAGTCGCCGACGGTGGAGAATTCCGGCTCGAAGTTCGTCATGTGCAGCCTGATTTTGCGCCCGGCCTCGCCCGCATAACGCATGTCGAACGTCACCGAATCGAACTGGCTGAAGTCCACGCCTTTGCCGGCCTGCCCAAGGTGGAACTGCAGCTTGCAGAATGGCCAGGCATAGCCCGCGCGCAGGGCACAGCCCATGATGAAGGCATCCGCGGTCGGCACCAGCGATGCGACGGAATTGCCGTTCTCGTGGCGGTCGTCGGTGACGGTCGCGCCGTACGGGTGCCGGGGCGAGATCTCGAGGACCCGGGTCATTCCGACGTGCTGCCAGACCAGTAATGTGGGCGTCAGAACCAACAATAATCCAACCAGGGACTGGACTATCGTCATTGCTCGCGCGGATCGACGAATCATGGCGGATCGCTGATGTATTTATAGGGCGATCAATATACTGAATTCATGATGATGCTGCGCCAGTTTTCTGTGCGGCAAACAGCGGAAGAGATGGTCCGTCAGCCTGGCGGCCATGCATAATGATGGTTCCCGGGAGCGCGCCACACGTGCCGCTCTTTCTGTCACTCGGTGGGGGCAATGATGAGTCAGTATCACCACACCGTCGGCGCGCGAACCTATACGTTCGCCGACCTGCGCGATCTGATGGCCAAAGCAACGCCCGCGCGCTCCGGCGATCATCTTGCCGGCGTGGCTGCCGGCAGCGCCGAGGAGCGTGTGGCCGCGCAGATGGCCCTCGCCACACTGCCGCTCACGACGTTTTTGAACGAACCGGTCGTGCCCTACGAGACGGATGAGGTCACGCGCCTGATCATCGACGAACACGACGCCTCGGCCTTCCTGCGCATCCGTCACCTGACGGTGGGCGATTTCCGCAACTGGCTGCTGGGCGACGAGGCCGACACGGCGACGCTGGCCCAGGTCGCCCCCGGGATCACGCCCGAGATGGCGGCCGCCGTGTCGAAGATCATGCGGATCCAGGACCTCGTCCTCGTCGCACGCAAGTGCCGTCCGGTCACGCGCTTCCGCAACACGATCGGCCTGTCGGGCACGATGTCGACCCGCCTGCAGCCGAACCACCCGACCGATGACGCGTTCGGCATCGCCGCCAGCCTGTTCGACGGCTTGCTGTACGGGAGTGGCGATGCGGTCATCGGCATCAACCCGGCGACGGACAACGTGCCGCAGGTCATCCGCATCGTCGAGATGCTGGACGAGATCATCGCGCGCTACAACATTCCGACCCAGTCCTGCGTGCTGACGCACGTGACCAACACGATCGCCGCGATCGACCGGGGCGCGCCGGTCGACCTGGTATTCCAGTCGATCGCCGGGACGCAGGCCGCCAACGCCAGCTTCGGCATCGACCTCGCGCTGCTGGCGGAAGCCCACGCGGCCGCCCTGTCGCTGCGACGCGGCACGGTAGGCGACAACGTCATGTATTTCGAGACCGGACAAGGCAGTGCGTTGTCCGCCAACGCCAACCACGGCGTCGACCAGCAAACCTGCGAGGCACGCGCCTATGCCGTGGCGCGCAAGTTCAAGCCGCTGCTGGTGAATACCGTGGTCGGCTTCATGGGACCGGAATACCTGTACGATGGAAAGCAGATCATCCGTGCCGGCCTGGAAGATCACTTTTGCGCCAAACTCCTTGGACTGCCGATGGGCTGCGACGTGTGCTACACCAATCATGCGGAAGCGGACCAGGACGACATGGACGTCCTGCTGACGATGCTCGGCACTGCCGGATGCACGTTCGTGATGGGCGTCCCGGGTGCGGACGACATCATGCTGAACTACCAGACCACCTCGTTCCATGATGCGTTGTACGCACGCCGCGTCTTGAACCTCCAGCCCGCGCCGGAATTCCACGCGTGGCTGCGCGACATGGGCATTTTCGCGGGCGATGGGGAGATCAGCCTGGGGCGCACCCTGCCCGCGCCGTTCGAACGCGCGTTGACGCGTATCACCTGAGGAGGACGCCGTGCCGGACACCATCGTCACACCCAACCCCTGGCAGGCACTGCGCCAGTTCACGGCCGCGCGCATCGCGCTCGGCCACACGGGTGTCAGCCAGCCGACGTCGGCCCAGCTGGATTTCCAGCTCGCGCACGCGCGTGCGCGGGATGCCGTGCACCTTGCGCTGGATACGCAGGCACTGCGGACCGATATCGAGGCCGTCTGGCCCGGGATCGGTCCATGCGTGCAGCTGCACAGCGCGGCCGCCAACCGCAACGTCTACCTGCAGCGTCCCGATCTCGGACGGCGGCTGGATGACGATTCGCGTGCCGCCCTGGCCGCCCTGCGCCCGTCCGCGCCGGCGATGCCGCCCTACGACGTCGCCTTCGTGGTCGCGGATGGTCTTTCCTCTCTCGCGGTCGCGCAGAACGCGGCCCCGTTCCTGCAGGTGGTGCGTGCTCGGCTTCTGCAGGAGCAATGGCTGGTTGCCCCGCCTGCCATCGTGCTGCAGGGACGCGTGGCGGTCGGCGACGAAGTCGGCGAACTCTTGGGGGCGAACATGGTAGTCGTCCTGATCGGCGAGCGTCCGGGCCTCAGTTCGCCCGACAGCATGGGCCTGTATGTCACGTGGGCGCCCCGGGTCGGCCTGACCGACGAGCGCCGGAACTGCATCTCGAACGTCAGGCCGGCCGGTCTACGGTACGACGAGGCCGCGGGCAGGTTGCACTACCTGCTGGCGGAAGCGCGCCGGCGCGGGTTGACGGGGGTGGAACTCAAGGATGAGACGAGCGGGTCGGTCGAGCTCGCGGGTGAGGAAAAGCGGAATTTTCTGCTTTGACCGCGACGACCGGCCGGAAACGAAAAAGGCCAGCTCGAAAGCTGGCCTGATTCACTGAATTCATTGGTCGGGGCGAGAGGATTCGAACCTCCGACCACGTGCACCCCATGCACGTACGCTACCAGGCTGCGCTACGCCCCGACTCGGGCCACAATTATAACAGAGGGACGCAAGATGACTAGCTTTTTTGTCACGTGACACTATTTCCAATCGCCACGTAATGCCAGCACTTCTTCGTACAGCCCCTCCGGCGTGACCTGCTGCGGCGGCACCGGCCGCCCGACGGCCAGCGCCAGCCGCGACCGCAGCCCGCGGGCAAAAGACCGCTCGAACACATTCGACGGATCGCGCGAAAACACACTCCCCCACAACCCGCGCAGCGCCATCGGGATCACGGGCACCTGGCTGCGCGCGAGGATCTTGGCGATGCCGCCGCGGAATGCGTTCATCTCGCCCGTGCGCGTCAGCTTTCCCTCCGGGAAGATGCACACGAGTTCCCCTTCGTGCAGCGCCTGGGCGATGTCGACGAACGCCTTTTCCATCAGCCACGGGTTTTCCTGCGCCGGGGCGATCGGGATTGCCTTGCCGGTGCGGAAGATGAAGCCCAGCAGCGGCGTTTTGAAAATGCGGTGGTCCATCACGAAGCGGATCGGGCGCGGGCTCGCGGCCAGGATGACGATGGCGTCCACGTAGCTGACGTGGTTGCAGACGAGGACCGCGGGGCCCTCTTCCGGGATGCGCTCGACGTCCACCGTCGACACGCGGTGGATCGTGTGGATCAGCAGCCAGGCCAGGAAGCGCATCAGGAATTCCGGCACGAGCGAGAAGATGTAGATGGCGACCACGGCGTTCAGCAGCGCGGTCGTCAGGAACATCTCGGGGATGCTGAAGCCGCGGCCGATCAGGAACACCGCGACGCCGGCCGACGCCACCATGAACAGCGCATTCAGGATGTTCATGCCGGCGATGGTGCGCGAGACGTGCGCCGGGTCGCAGCGCGTCTGGATCAGCGCGAACAACGGCACGATGAAGAAGCCGCCGAACACGCCCAGCAGCAGGATGTCGGCCAGGATGCGGAGCGTGCCATGCTGCGCCAGCACGCCGACGAAGTCGACGGGGGCCGTGTTCGTGTAGCCGAGGCTCGCAAAATACAGGTCGATGCCGAACAGCGACAGGCCGATGGTGCCGAACGGCACGAGGCCGATTTCGACCTTGCGGCCGGAGAGCTTTTCGCACAGCAGCGAGCCGGTGCCGATCCCCAGCGAGAAGATGGTCAGCAGCAGCACGAATACGCTGTGGTCGCCGTGCAGGTAGTCCTTCGCGTACAGCGGGAATTGCGACAGCACGAGGGCGCCGTAGAACCAGAACCAGGAATTGCCCAGCATCGACAGGAACACGGTGCGGTTCTTCTTCGAGAACGCCAGGTTGCGCACGGATTCGGCGACGAAGTTCGCGCTGATCTTCAGCGCCGGCGCGGGCGCCGGGGACACCGGAATGCGCCAGCTCGTGGCGAGGCCCAGCACGGCGACGGCCAGCGTTCCGAACGCGACGAGGTGCACGCCGGCGGCGCCGTGGCCGGCCAGGATCGCGCCCATCACTTCGCCCAGCAGGATGCCGACGAACGTGCCCATCTCGATGACGCCGTTGCCGCCCACGAGTTCTTCCGGTTTCAGGTGCTGCGGCAGATAGGCATATTTCACGGGGCCGAACAGCGTCGAGTGCACGCCCATGCCGGCGACGGCGGCGACGAGCAGCCACAGGTTGTGCGTCAGCCAGCCGATGGCCGCGATGCCCATGATGCCGATTTCGAGCAGCTTGACGAAGCGCGCCAGCCGGCCCTTCTCGACCTTGTCCGCGACCTGGCCCGCGGTCGCGGAGAACACGACGTACGGCAGGATGAACAGGCCCGGGATCAGGTTGTTCAGCAGCGCGGGGGGCAGCGTCGTCCACGACAACGCGTCATAGGTCAGCACGACCAGCAGCGCCGTCTTGAACAGGTTGTCGTTGAAGGCGCCCAGGAACTGGGTCCAGAAAAACGGGCCGAAGCGGCGCTGGGTCAGCAGGGCAAACTGGCTGGTGTGGTTCGGGTGGCTCATGGTCGATGATGCGAATGTCGGGGATGCGACAATCTACAACACAACCGGCACGTTGAACACACAATGTTGCTGGGCGTGAATCAATGGTCGCGCAATCCGCTACCCGAAGCGACTGGATATGCAACCACGCTAGCGCCAAGTCGCGCCCGGCGTCACCCGACCCGCATCCACACCCGGTACAACGGCCCGATCCCCAGCACCACGACGACCATGCGCGCGACGTGGAACGCCGTCACGACGGGCACGCCCAGGTGCAGCACGCGCGCGGTCAGCGCCATCTCCGCGATGCCGCCCGGCGACGTGGCCAGCACCATCGTGCCCGGATGCAGGCCCGTCACCTCCGCCACGCAGAACGCGAACAGGCCGGCCAGCAGCAGCGTGACGGCCGTGCACGCGGCCACGCTGGCCAGGAAGCGCGGCGCCGTGTGCACGAACGCCGGCGTAAAACGGGTGCCGAGCGAGACGCCGATGAACAACTGGCCCGTGCGGATCATCCATTCCGGAAGGCGCGAGAGCTGCACGCCGGCCGCCGTCAGCATCAGCGCGACGACCAACGGGCCGATCACCCACGCATTCGGCACGCGCAGGCGTTTCAGCGCCAGCGCGGCACAGCTGGTGACGGCGATGAGCACGCACAGGCCGGCGGCGTCGACCCGGCCGGCGAGCGGCACGAACGCATCATGGCCGTTGCCCCAGCCGTGGGCCGCAAGCCAGCGCACCACGAAGGGAATGGTGCCGACGACCATCATGATGCGCAGGCTGTGCGCGGCCGCCACGCGTTCGACCACGGCACCGTGGCGCTCCGCCTGCACGGCCATCTCGGAGGCGCCGCCGACGGCCATCGCGAAGAACGCCGTCGCGGCGTCGCTGCCGGACAAGCGGCGCAGCAGCGCGCTGCCCGCCATGCCGAGGCAGATCGCGAAGGAGACGGCCAATGCGATCCAGCCGAGGTGTCGGGCCAGCACCGCCAGCACGGGCGCGCTGAAGTACAGGCCCAGCGCGGTACCGATGGCCCACTGCCCCGCTTCGCGTGCCTGCACGGGCGCGGAGAGACGCGCGCCCAGCATGCAGGCGATCGCCGTCGAGAACAGCGGGCCGATCATCCACGGCAGCGGCGTGTCGAGGAAGATACAGAGCTGCGCCGCCGTGAAGGCCAGCGCCAGCGCGGGGAGGAACGTCCTGATCAGAACACCCAGAGCTTCTCGGCCGGCATCTCGAGCCAGTAATTGCCCGGATCGACGCGGTATTTCGAATACGCGCGCACGTTCGAGTTGCCGTGCTTGAACAGGCATTCCCACCGGTCGCCCAGGTACATGCACGTGGACAGCGGGAGCTTGATGCCGTTCTCCACGGGGTCGCGACCGATGCGCACTTCTTCCACCCGGATCAGGGCCGTACCCTCGACGTCGGGCGCGCCGCTGCCGCGCGCCGTCGCGTTCAGCGCCATGCCTTCCACCTGCACGCGGGCCGCGCCGCCGTTGCGCGCCACCACGCGCGCCGGCAGGCGGTTGTTACTGCCCATGAACTCCGCGGTGAACAGCGTGTCCGGCGACTCGTACATCGATTGCGGCGTGCCCTGCTGCTCGATCTTGCCGTTGTTGAGCAGGAGGATGCGGTCGGAGATCGCCATCGCCTCGGCTTGGTCGTGCGTGACCATCAGTGCCGAGAGGCCCAGGCGCACGATCAGCTCGCGCAGGAACGCACGGGCTTCCTCGCGCAGCTTGGCGTCGAGGTTCGACAACGGTTCGTCGAGCAGGATGACGGGCGGGTTATAGACCAGGGCGCGGGCGATCGCCACGCGCTGCTGCTGGCCGCCGGAGAGCTGGTGCGGGAAGCGTTCGCCCAGGTGGCCGAGGCCCAGTTGCGCGAGCACTTCGCGCACCTTCGGCTCGATGTCGCGCGCGGCCATCTTGCGCAGCTTGAGGCCGTAGGCGACGTTGTCGAACACGGTCTTGTGCGGCCACAGCGCGTACGACTGGAACACGAGGCCCAGGTTGCGTGCCTCCGCCGGCAGTTCGAGCTTCTTGCTGCCGTCGAACACGCGGCGCTCGCCGATGTCGATCGTGCCCGATTTCGGGCTTTCCAGGCCGGCCACGGCGCGCAGCAGCGTGGTCTTGCCGCTGCCCGAAGGGCCCAGCAGCGCCACCACTTCGCCGCGCTGCAAATGCATCGACACGCCCTTCAGGATCGGGTTGGCGGTGGCGCCATGGCCGTAGTCCAGGTGCAGGTCGTTGACGGTCAAAACGTTCATGATATGTCTCGTATTGAATTAGTTATGAAGCTTGACGCCGAAGCGCAGCGCGATCCCGAGGCCGATGGCCACGAGCGTGATGTTGATGAACGAAAGCGCGGCCACGAGGTCCGTCGAGCCGCCCGCCCACAGCGACACGAGCATCGCGCCGATCACCTCGGTGCCGGGCGACAGCAGGTACACGCCCGTCGAGTATTCGCGCTCAAAAATCAGGAACACCATCAGCCAGGCGCCCAGCATGCCGAACTTGATGAGCGGGAGCGTCACGTCGCGGGTGACCCTGCCGCGGCTCGCGCCGACGGCGCGTGCCGCCTCTTCCAGTTCCGGGCCCACCTGCAGCAGCGACGTCGACACGAGGCGCATGCCGTACGCGAGCCACACGACGGAGTACGCGAGCCACAGCGCGAAGATCGTCGAGCGCAGCTGGCGCAGCGCCGGGATGAAGTGCTCCGACAGCCAGGCGGCCACGCTGTTGTCCATGCCGTGCAGGATGCCGTCCAGCCAGCTCGGCACGAACAGGAACACCCACAGGAACGACAGGCCGGCCAGCAGGCCCGGCACGGCGCGCGGCACGAGGACGCTGTAGTCCAGCAGGCGCGTGACGCCGTCGTTCTTGCGGTGCATGGCCAGCGCGATCGCGGTATAGCACGCCACCGCCAGCGCGCCGCCGATCACGCCGATCAGGATCGTGTTGACGATGCCGCGCACGAGCGACGGCTGCTCGAAGATGTCGCGGAAGTGCTGCAAGGTGAGCACGTCGGCCAGTTTCACGCCCTCGCCCCAGTACTGGACGAACGAGCGCAGCACGATGCCGGTCAGGGGCAGCACGATGGTGACGAGAAGCCAGACGCCCAGCACGGCGAATGCCATCCACTTCCATTTGCCCAGCGCGAGCGGCTTCTGGCGCGCGCCCTTGCCCTTGATCGAGACGTATTTGTTGGCCGATTTAAGGAGCCAGCGCTGCAGCATCACGAGCGGCAGCGTCACGGCAACGAGGCAGACGGCGACGGCGGCCATCAGGTGGTACGACGGCGTGCCCAGTTTATTGGTCAGCTTGTACAGGTAAGTCGCCAGCACGAGGTGGCCTTCCGGGTCGCCCAGCACGAGCACGAGGCCGAACACTTCGAAGCCGAGGAAGAACACGAGCACGCCCGCATACGCGAGGGCCGGCATGATCATCGGCAGCGATACGTTGAACATCACCTGCCACGGCGACGCGCCCGAGACGCGCGCCGCTTCTTCCACGTCGGAGCCGAGGCTCTTCAGTGCGGACGAGGCGTACAGGTACACGTGCGGCACGTGGGTGAGGCCGGCGATGACGACGATGCTCGTGAACGAGTACACGTTCCACGGCACGAAGCCCAGCAGGTCGTGCGCCCACGTCGAATAGAAACCGACGGGGCCCATGGAGACGACGTAGCCGAAGCCCATCACCATCGGCGACACGAAGATCGGCACGAGCAGCAGCGGTGCGATGAAGCCGCGGCCCGGCAGGTCGGTGCGGACCATCAGGAAGGCGAGCATGCCGCCCAGCGGCACGGCGATCGCGGCGAGGCCGGCGGCGAGCACGAGGCCGTTCTTGAAGGCGAGCCAGAAGTCGGCATCGTCGAAGATGAAGCGGTATGCGTCCAGCCCGATCATCTTGTCGGGCATGAAGAACGGCGCCGTCAGGAAGCTCTGGTAGAAGATGAGGTAAAGCGGCAGGAAGATGGCCACGCAGGTGAGCAGCACGACGATACCGCGCGTCCAGTTGAA
Source organism: Telluria mixta (assembly GCF_029223865.1). NCBI lineage: Bacteria > Pseudomonadati > Pseudomonadota > Betaproteobacteria > Burkholderiales > Oxalobacteraceae > Telluria > Telluria mixta. Next base: position 3,814,992 of record NZ_CP119520.1, on the reverse strand, counting down.
GCGCGGCGCGCGCACGGCCGGCAGGCTGCCGGCGTCGGCGCCCTTGGATTCCAGTGGCATGGTTGAAGTAGGCATGGGAGTGTCCGATCGATTAAGAACCAGCAGCCTTCCGTCGTTCCCGCGGAAGCGGGAACCCATACTGAGCGTCCTGGTTGGCTCAGCATGGATCCCCGCGTGCGCGGGGATGACGGCTTAACGGCTGGCTTACTTTTTACCTGCGGTAGCCTTCCACTCCTTCAGGAACGCGAGGCGCAGCGCCGGATCCAGGTATTCCCCGACGGCCGGGCTGACTGGCAGCGGCTTGATGTTCTTCTCGCCCACCATCTTGATCAGGTCGGTCGACGTCGTTTCGCCCGTGACGTCGGCGCGGATCGCATACAGCTTGGACGCGTTGGCGATGATGGTCTGGCCGCGCTGCGACAGCATATAGTCGATCCACAGCTTCGACGCGTTCGGGTGCTTGGCCATCTTGTTGATGAACTGGACGCGCGAGATGATCAGGGTGTAGTCCTTCGGCAGCACGACGCCCAGCGACGGATCGTTCTTGGCGCGCACGAGCGCATACGAACCCATCACGTTGTAGCCGATCAGGTTTTCACCCGACGAGATGCGCTCCAGCATGGTGCCGGTCGAGGACTGTACGCGCACCTTGGCCGCGCCGAACGCCTGCTCCAGCTGTTTATATTGCGGGAAGGTGCGCGCGTCCGCCGTCATGAACATGAAGCCGACGCCGGATTTCTCGATGTCGTACGTGGTGACCTTGTCCTGGAATTTCGGTTGCTGGATGATGCGCACGAAGTCGGCGTGCGTCTGCGGGACTTCCTCGGGCTTCAGCAGGCGCTTGTTGTAGACGAAGGCGGCCGGCTCGAACGTCGTGCCGTAGGCCATGTCCTTCCAGACGGCCCAGCCGGGGATCTTCGCCGCCTCGACCGATTTGTACGGCAGCGCGTAACCGCCCGCGGCCAGCTTCATCTGCAGGTCCATCGCCGAGGACCACAGCACGTCGGCCGTGTCGCCGCCGGCCGCGTTCTCGGAGAAGAAGCGGTTGTAGACTTCGGTCGAGTTCATGTCGTTGTACTCGACCGTGATGCCCGGGTACATCGACTTGAAATCGGTGATCAGCGGTTCCGCGGCCTTGCTGTCGGTGGCGCCGTAGATCACCAGCTTGCCTTCCTTCTTCGCGCCGTCGATCAGTTGCTGGTAGCCGGCCGGGTAGCCTGCCGGGGTCTGGGCCAGCACCGGTGCGGTGACGGCGAAGATAGCTGCTGCAATCAGGGTCTTCTTGAAATTCATGGTTGTCTCCTAGGGTGTTGTCAGTGTTCGCGGACCAGGTTGAATTCCCTGGCCTGTCGGTTGTAATCAAGGACGGCCTGCTTGACCCAGCGCGTGAGCGCGTCGCCCGTGAGCGAGAACGGGTACAGCCCGGCCTGGGCGCGCAACTGCGCGAAATCGGGGGTCGCCTGCATGCGGGCGAAGGCGTCGACCCAGCGGCGGTAGTCGGCATCCGGCACGCCGGGTCCCATCCACACGCCGCGGATCACGGGCCACACGATGTCGTAGCCCTGCTCGCGCGCCGTCGGCACGGACGCCAGCACGCCGGGCAGGCGCTTCTCGGCCAGCACGGCCAGCACGCGCACCTTGCCGGGACCGGCGTACAGCGCCGCTTCCGATGCGTCGCCCGAGATCACCTGCACGTAGTTGGCGCTCATCGCCGTGAACGTCTCGCCGCCGCCTTCCAGCGCGACGAAGCGCAGGCGGCGCGGTTCGATGCCGGCGCGGCGCGCCAGCAGCGCGACCTTCATCCAGTCTTGGCTGCCGATGGTGCCGGACACGCCGATCAGGACCTGCTGCGGATTCTTGCGGATCGCATCCATCAGTTCGTCCAGGCTGTGCCACGGCGCGTCGGAACGCACGGCGATCATGCCGTAGTCGACGCCGAGCGCCGCCACCCAGCGCACATCGTCCGCCGTCGCCTTGCCGAATTTTCCTTCGGCGAGATTCAGCAGCGAACCGCCCGAGAACGCGACGAGCGTGTCCGGCTCGGCGCGCCGCTGCGAGACGAGCGTATGCCACGCGACGGCGCCGATCCCGCCCGGCAGGTAGGCCAGTTTCAGCTTCGTGTCCGGCAAGGCCTTCTGGGCCAGCTTGCAGGTCAGGTCCATGGCGCCGCCCGGTTTGGACGGCACCACGCATTCGGCGCTGGCGCTGGCCGCCGCCGCTGCCGCGAGCAGGCTCGCGGCGGTCAGGATTTTGATGGCGCGCTTCATGATATTGCGGCCGCAGATTGGTCAGACCCGGGTCAGAACCGGTACTGGATGCCGGTGGTGATGCCGGTCTGCGTCGATCCGAAGCCCGGATCGTCGCGCGACAGGCCCACCAGCTGGCCGTGGTCGGCCTTGGCGTGCGCCACCGACGCGTACAGCCAGACGCGCTTGGACAGCGAGTACATGGCGCGCGCCACGAGCATCGTCGGATCCGCATCCTTGTCGGCCGGCAGATTCTTCGTGTTGACGTGGTAGACGGCGCCGGTCACCGTCCACGGGTAGGCCGCCCAGGTGGCGCCGGCCCAGTAGGTGTCGCCGCGCACGTCCGGCGTGGCTGCCTTGCCCGATTCCAGCTTGTAGCCGCGCATGCCCGCCTGGTAGGTCATCGAACCGGCCTTGTACTCGGCGCCCAGGTGGAAGGCGCTCGTCTTGTCGCGGTTGCCGGTGGCGGCGAGCGTGTTGCCGTTGATTTGCTCGTACGCCGCCATCAGGCCGACGGGGCCGCCGAACCAGGAACCGCCGACGGCGTACTTGCGGCCATCGGCCGCGCTGCCGGCCTGTTCGCCCATGCCGACGGTGGCGCCGTAGGTGAAGCCGCCCGTGGTGCCGGTGTACTTGATCAGGTTGTCGAACGCGGTCGTCATGCCGTATTTCGACGGGCCGGTGGCGTTACCGCTCGTCGCCCACGAATAGTTGGGTGCGAAGCCCATCGGGTCGAACTTGATGACCAGGTCGTAGGTCGTCGTGAACGAGCGGCCGATGATCACGCGGCCGAAGCCGCCTTCGAGGCCGACGTTGGCCTGGCGCTTGAACAGGTTGCCGTCCTGGGCACCGGTGTCCAGCATCACGCCGCCTTCCAGGTTGAAGACGGCTTTCAGGCCGCCGCCCAGGTCTTCGCTGCCGCGGAAGCCCCAGCGCGACGTGTTCTTGCCGCCCGAGACGACGCGCACCTGGCTGCCGTCGTTGGCGTTGGCGTGGTTCACGTATTCGACGCCGGCATCCATGATGCCGTAGACCTGGACATTGGTCTGGGCGGATGCGTTCAGGGAAAGCGCTGCCAGGACGGCGAGCGCGAGGGCCGATTTCTTCATATTGTCTCCGTTGTTGTAATCCGTGCGGTCGGGTGCCGCTTCGTGAGACCAAGGATAGGGCCGCTTACCTTTCAATCAGCTTTCACTGAACCTTTCAATGTTGCGTGTTGTGGAAATCACGTAGCCGGGGAGACACGGCGCGTTCAGTGGCTTACACTGGCGCGATGCGAATCCTGTTAGTCGAAGACCACGTCGAGCTGTCCCACTGGGTATCCAAAGCCCTGCGCGACGCCAATCTCACCGTCGAATGCGCGGCCACCGGAGCCGACGCCGACGCGTTGCTGCACACCCAGGACTACGCCCTCGTGATCCTGGACCTGACCCTGCCCCGCATGGACGGGCTGGAAGTGCTGCGCCGCCTGCGGGCGCGCGGCGGGACGCGCGGGCGCACGCCCGTCATGATCCTGACGGCGCGCGGCGGCCTGGAAGAGCGGGTGCAGGGCCTGAACCTGGGCGCGGACGATTACCTCGCCAAGCCGTTCGAGCTGGCGGAGCTGGAAGCGCGCGTGAAGGCCTTGCTGCGGCGCAGCGTGGGCAACGAGGCGCCCGTGCACACGTGCGGGCAGCTCAGCTTCGACACCGTCGCGCGCATGTTCACTTACTGCGGCGAGCCGCTGGCGCTGACGCCGCGCGAGCACGCCGTGCTGGAAGCGCTGATCTCGCGCCCGGGCCGCGCCGTCTCGAAGGAAAAGCTGTTCGACGAAGTGTTCGCGCTGGACGACGACGCCAACCTCGACGCCATCGAGCTGTACATCCACCGCGTGCGCAAGAAACTGGACAAGCGCCCTGACGGCGGCGCCGCCATCGCCACCCTGCGCGGCATCGGCTACCTGCTGCAGGAACGGCCGCCGGCAGCGTCCTGAGCATGCGGTTCCTGGCGGCGACGATCCTCGGGAGGCTACGCCTCGCGCCTGACGGCGCGTCGGCAAAGAAACTCGGCAGCCTGCGCAACCAGCTGCTGCGCTGGCTGATCGTGCCGCTCGTGATCCTCGTGGCGGCGAATGCCGTGTCGCTGTACCGCGACGCGCTGGACGCCGCCGACATCGCCTACGACCGCTCCCTCCTCGCCTCCACGCGTGCGCTCGCGGAGCGGGTGTCCGTCCGCGACGGCAAGGTCGTGGCGGACGTGCCCTACGTGGCGCTGGACAGCTTCGAGACCGACACGCTGGGGCGCATCTACTACCGCGTGGGCGGGCTGCACGGCGAGACGGTGTCCGGCTACGACGACCTGCCGCCCGTTCCGAAGGACACGCCCCGCTCGGAACTGTATCCGGCCCTCGTGCGCTTCTATCACGCCGACTACAACGGCGAGCCGGTGCGTATCGCCGCCCTGCTGCAGCCCGTGTACGACGATTCCATGCGCGGCATCGCGCTGATCCAGGTGGGCGAGACGCTGGACGCGCGCCGGGCGCTGTCGCGGAGCATCCTGGTCAATACCCTGCTGCGCCAGGCGCTGCTCGTGCTGGCGGTGGCCACACTCGTGTGGTTCGCCGTGCGCCTCGTGCTGCAGCCGCTGATGCAACTGAAACAGGTCGTGGAGACGCGCGCGATTTCCGACCTGTCCGACGTCGACGAAGCCCTCGTGCACCGCGAAGTGCGGCCGCTCGTCGCCGCCATGAACGGAACGATGGCGCGCATGCAGAACCTGATCGCGAGCCAGCGCCGCTTCATCGCCGACGCGTCGCACCAGCTGCGCACGCCGCTGACGGTGCTCAAAACACAGGCCGAACTGGCGCTGCGCGAAAACGATCCGGCCGCGATGCAGGCCATCGTGCGCTCGATCGCGGCGACGACGGATTCGACTGTGCACCTGGCAAACCGCCTGCTGACGCTCGCGCGCATCGAGCATGGCGGCGCGAACGCGGCGCTCTCTCCCGTCGTGCTGTCCGAGGTTGCCCGCCAGGTGGGGCTGGAACTGGCGCTGCCGGCCGTCCAGAAAGGCATCGACCTGGCGCTGGAAGCGGAAGACGACGGCGCGACGACGATCGACGGCCAGGCGCTGCTGCTGCACGAACTGGTGAGCAACCTGGTCGACAACGCGATCCGCTACACGCCGCCGGGCGGCACGGTGCTGCTGCGGGTGCGCCGGTTGATCGGCGTCGTCGTGCTCGACGTGCAGGACAGCGGGCCGGGGCTCGATCCGGCCGAATACGACAAGGTGTTCATGCCCTTCTACCGCGCGCAATCGACGCTGGAGAGCAATCCGGGCGGTACGGGGCTGGGCCTGGCCATCGTGCGCGACATCGCGACGGTGCACGGAGCGACGCTGGAGCTGGCCAAAGCCGAAAGCGGGCGCGGATTGAAAGTCAGCGTCACGTTCCCGGCACCGGGCATGGTCATCGATAATCGTCCGGCGTGATGCCGTACTTCTGCATCTTGTAGTACAGCGTCTGCTTCGGCATCCCGAGCGCCGCGGCGACGTCCACGACGCTGCCGCCCGCCCGGCGCAATTCCTGTTCGATGACGGCGCGCTCGAACGCGCCCACCTGGTCCGCGAGCGGCACCGGCGCCGCCGTGCGCGTCGCCAGCAGGCCGTCCGCGCCGCTCGACAGGCCCAGCGCGAAACGCTCGGCGATGTTGCGCAGCTCGCGCACGTTGCCGGGCCAGTCGTGCGCCATCAGCGATTGCATCAGCGGTCCCGGCACCGTGGGCACGCTGCGCTTGTAGCGCGCGGCGGCACCCAGCAGGAAGTGCTCGAACAGCAGCGGAATGTCCTCTCTCCGCTCGCGCAGCGGCGGCAGGTTCAGCACGATCAGGTTCAGGCGGTAGTACAGGTCGCTGCGGAATTTCTGCTGGTCGGACCATTCCTTCAGGTCGACCTTGGAGGCGGCGATCACGCGTACGTCCACCGGCACCGGATGGTTGGAACCGAGCCGCTCGACGTAGCGCTCCTGCAGCACGCGCAGCAGCTTGACCTGCAGCGACAGCGGCAGGCTTTCGATCTCGTCGAGGAACAGCGAGCCCTTGTCGGCATGCTCGATCTTGCCGACCTGGCGCTTGGTCGCGCCCGTGAACGCGCCCGGCTCGTGGCCGAACACTTCGCTCTCGAAGATGTTTTCCGGGATCGCCCCGCAATTCAGGGCGACGAAGTGGTGCGTACGACGGCGGCTGAACTGGTGCAGGCAGCGCGCCACCATCTCCTTGCCGGTACCGGTCTCGCCGTAGATCAGCACGTCGGCCGATTCGTCGGCCAGGTCGAGGATCAGGCGGCGCAGGTCGCGCATGGGGGCCGAATCGCCCAGCAGCATCGCCTCGATGCCCTCGCCGTTCGCGATGCGGTGACGCAGCGTCTCCACTTCCAGGATCAGGCGCCGCGTTTCCAGCGCGCGCTGCACCGCCTCGACCAGCTGCTCCGATGAATACGGCTTGGGAATGAAATCGTAGGCGCCGCCGCGCATCGCGCCGACGGCCATCGAGATGTCGCCATGGCCCGTCACGAGGATCACGGGTACCTGCGCATCGATGGCCTTGACGGCGGCCATCAGCGCGATGCCGTCCATGCCCGGCAGGCGCACGTCGCTGACGACGACGCCGGCAAACCCGGATTTTATCTGCGCCAGCGCCGGCTCGGCGGCGTCGAACGCCTCGACCTGGAAGCCGGCGAGATCGAGCGCCTGCGCGCTGCCCGCGCGGACGATGGCGTCGTCTTCGACGAGCAGGACTTTCATGGATTCGTACATTGTGTTGTCTCCTACTCCGCCCGGGGCAGATCGATGATGAAGCGGGCGCCGCCCTCGGGTGGCGACTCGGCCCGCAGCTGGCCGCCTGACTCGCGCACGATCTGCTCGGAGATCGCCAGCCCGAGGCCCAGCCCCTTGCCCTGCGGCTTGGTGGTAAAGAAGGGTTCGAACAGATGCGCGCGGACCTCGTCGGGGAGACCGGGGCCGCTGTCGGTCACGGTGATGAGGACGCGCGCGCCGTCGCACCCGCCCTCGACGACGAGCTGGCGCGGGCTGCTCTCCGCCATCTCCATCGCGTCGAGCGCGTTGCTGAACAGGTTCACGAGGACTTGCTGCAGCCGGTTGCTGTCGCACAGCGCATACAGGTCGCGCGGATGCGTCGCCATGCGGAATCCTACACGCTCCTGCGCGATGCGGCGCTCGACGAGGAACAGGGCGGCGGTGACGGCGTCCGCCACCGGCACGGCGCTCGGCCGCGTGTCGGACTTGCGCGCGAACTGGCGCAGCTGCCCGGTCAACTGCCCCATGCGTTCGACCAGTTGCGAGATGGTGGCCAGGTTGTTGCGCGCATCGTCGAGCCGGCCGCGCTCGATCAGCACGCGGGCGTTGTCCGCCATCGTGCGCAGGGCCGTCAGCGGCTGGTTCAGTTCATGCGTGATGCCGGCCGAGAGCTGACCCAGCACGGCCATCTTGCCCGCCTGGACCAGTTCGCTCTGCGCCTTGCGCAACTGCTCTTCGGCCTGGCGGCGCACGGCGTTCTCGTCGCGCAGGTCGCGCGTCATCTGCTGCAGGCTGGCGGTGCGCTCGGCCACCAGGTTTTCCAGCTGATCGTAGGCGCGCTGCAAATCCTCGCGCGCCCGCTGCCGTTGGCGGCCGAGCCGGTGGCGCTGGCGCGCATACAGCACCAGCATGACCGCCAGCGCTTCCGACAAGACCGTCAGCAGGGCCGCCGCGCGGGCGCTCGCGCGGGCGGGCGCGAGGTCGGACAGGTACACCATCTGCCAGTTGCGCGTCACCAGTGCCCGCGCCTGGCTCAGCATGGGCCCCGCAGCCGGCGGCGGCCCGGTGACGATGCGCGCCCGGCTGTCGAGCGTACGCAGGTCGCGCAGGCCGAGCGGCGTGAGCGCATGCGAAAAATACTGGCGCGACTGTTCCAGTTCCTGGCGCGCGGCCGGTGTCAGCGGCGCCAGGGTGCGGTATTTCCATTCCGGCACCGAGCTGAGAAACACGACGCCGTGGGCATCGGTGAGCAGCGCCCTGCCCCCGGCTTCGGCCCAACTCGCCTCCAGGCTCTCAATATTGACCTTCACGGTCGCCACGCCCAGCATGCGGCCGTCGTGATAGATGCCGCGGGCGAAGTAATAGCCAGGCTCGCCCCGGGTCGTGCCGACGCCGTAGAAACCGCCCGGCATGCCGCGCAGCGCGTCACGCACGTAGGGCCGGAATGCGACGTAGTCGCCGACGAAACTGTCGGGCGCGCGCCAGTTGCTGGCGGCCTGCGTCACGCCGCCCAGGTTGACGATGTAGATGCTCGTCGATCCGGCCAGGCGGTTGACACGCTCCAGGTAGGTGTTCACTTCCCGGCGCAGGGCCTCGTCGCCGGGCTGGCGCAGCAGCGCGATGACGTCCTTGTTCAATTCGAACGTGCCGGGCAGGAAATCGTACTTGGACAGCAGGTGCTCCAGGCCGGCCGCATACGTGTCGAGCCGCTGCGCGCCGGACAGCCGCAACCGGTCGATCGCCGCATCCTCGGCATACCGGTACGCCACGGCCGCCAGCGCCGCGCACACCAGCACCAGCAAGACCGACAGCCCCAGCCGGCGTGGCCAGTGGCCGGCCGGGCGCGGGTTGACGGTGGGTGCGGCTGCGGGCATGGCGGTCCTGGAATGTTTACGTTGTGCGATTAAAACACATGACGCACGCCCAGGTTAATGCCCGTGGTGCCGGTGCCGGCGTTCGTGGCGTCGCCGACCGTGTACGCGGCGCCGTCGCGGTTGACGATATGGCCATACGCCGCGTACAGGTCGGTGCGGCGCGACAGGCTGTACTCGTAGCCGATCGCGGCCTGGCGCGCGTGCGCCCCGCGTCCGGAATCGTCGCGGTGGACGATCACGGAGGCCAGTACCCTGCCCGCCGCGCCGGCCTGCACGGCCGCGCCCAGCAGCGCGTCGCGGCTGGCGTGGCCCGGCACGTTGCGGTTGCGCGCGAAGGCCGCGTGCGCCGTCACGATGCCGAAGCGGTAGCGGCCCACCACCATCGTGTTGCGGTCGTGCGCGGTGCCCGTCGCGTCGTTTTGCCGGTGATGCGTCAGCGCGAGCGTCAACGGACCCGCCTCGTACGTGGCCGAGGCGTCGAGGGTGCGGTTCTTCGCGGCGTCGCCGGCAGCCTCGCCCGCGCCGACCAACACGTCGGCGGACAGGCCGTTCCACTTCGGCGACTGGTACTCGACCGAGTTGTCGACCCGGCCGAGTCCGGGGAGGATGTTCTGTGCATTGCCCGCGAGGCCAGTGCAGAACGGGTCGACGATGTCGCGCATGACCTTGTAGTACGGCGCGTACTGGCGGCCCAGGCTGATCGTGCCGGCCGCGCCGGACAGGCCGACATAGGCCTGGCGGCCGAACAGCAGACCGCCCTGCGCCGCCTTGCCGGTGTCGATGTTGTAGCCGTTTTCCACCACGAAGACGGCGCTCAGGCCGCCGCCGAGATCTTCCTTGCCCTTGAAGCCCAGCCGCGAGCCGGACGCCACGCCGCTGCCGATGTTCTGCGACGAACCCGCGGCGCCGCCGCGGTCCAGCACGATGCCGGCATCAGCGACGCCGTAGACCTTCACGAACGATTGCGCCTGCGCGCACGAGGAAAACATGGCGAGCGCGCACGCGCCGGCGCCAGCGATATGACGATATTTCAATCGAAGTCTCCGTGTGTTGATTTTGTATGTGGTCAGCCGACTTGCGCGACGACGGGTGCGACCTGTTGCGGCTTGTCTTCCAGCGCGCCTTCCCAGTTGGCGACGACGGCCGTGGCGACGGCGTTGCCGACGGCATTGGTGGCCGAACGGCCCATGTCGAGGAACTGGTCGATGCCCATCAGCAGCAGCAGGCCCGCTTCGGGGATGTGGAACTGGTTCAAGGTGGCGGCGATGACGACCAGCGACGCGCGCGGCACGCCGGCCATGCCCTTGGAGGTCAGCATCAGCAACAGCAGCATGGTGATCTGCGTACCGAGCGACAGGTCGATGCCGTATGCCTGCGTGATGAACAGCACGGCGAAGGTGCAGTACATCATCGAGCCGTCCAGGTTGAACGAATACCCCATCGGCAGCACGAAGCTGGAAATCTTGCGCTGCACGCCGAACTGGTCCAGCGCCAGCAGCAGCTTGGGATACGCGGCTTCCGAGCTGGCGGTGGAAAACGCGAGCAGGAACGGTTCGCGGATCAGCACCAGCAGGTGCAGCACGCGCTTGCCGATGAACAGCGAGCCGCCCAGGATCAGCAGCACCCACAGGGTCAGGAGACCGAGGTAGAAGCCGCCCATGAACTTCGCGAACGTGAGGAGGATGCCCAGGCCGTTGGTGGTGATGATCGACGCCATCGCCGCGAACACGGCCAGCGGCGCGAGGTTCATGATCACGCCGGTGATGCGCAGCATGACCTGCGCCAGCTGGTCGATCACGGCGGTCAGACCGGCGGCTGACTGGCCCAGCGCGCCCAGCGCGCCGCCGAAGAACAGCGCGAACACCAGCACCTGCAGGATCTCGTTGTTGGCCATTGCCTCGATCGGCGATTTCGGCACGAGGTGGGCGACAAAATCCTTCAAGGTGAACGCGGTCGTCTTCAGGCCGGTGGCCGCGTCGACCGGCGGCAGCGGCAGGTTCAGGTGCGCCCCCAGCTGCATCACGTTCGACAGCACCATGCCCAGGCTCAGCGAGATCAGCGACGCGATCACGAACCAGGCCATCGCCTTCATGCCGATGCGGCCGGCGGCACGGCCGTCGCCCATGTGCGCAATGCCGACGGCCAGCGTCGAGAAGACCAGCAGCGAGATGATCATCTTGATCAGCCGGAGGAACACGTCGGTGACGATGGAAATGTGGGCGGCGATGTCGGCGCTGAGCTGTTTGTCGGCGACGGTTTCATGCAAGCCATAGCCGACCGCGGCGCCCAGCACCATCGCGATCAGGATGTACAGGGTCAGGGGACGCTTCTTTTTCACTTTGATCTCCAAGAATCGCGGCGTTTCTTGGCGCCGCGTGTTGTCGTGACCCGGCGGGAACCGGGTGCGACCACAACAGCAAGCCGCATGCCAGTGAGATCTGCAGAATATTTACGATGTAAAGTACTGATTCATAACGTGTTTTATTTTGGAAACGGAGATTTGGCAGCCTGGAGCGTCCAACTTTCTGGATGGCCGTGGCGGGGGTTGTATGAAAAATTGGAAGGCCACGCCAGCCCTGTATTCCGGGCAAGGAATGGCCTTACAATGCCGCGATGATTCACACTGCAGGACGCGGCATGGAAACCAAATGGCTGGAAGATTTCATTTCACTGGTCGAGACCAAGAACTTCAGCCGCTCGGCCCAGCTGCGGCACGTGACGCAGCCCGCGTTCTCGCGCCGCATCCGTTCGCTGGAAAACTGGCTCGGCACGGACCTGATCGACCGCACCACGTTTCCGACCCGCGTCACGCCGGCCGGCATGGTGTTCTACGAACAGGCGCTGGAGATGCTCGGCCAGATCAACGGCGTGCGCGAGATGCTGCGCAATAACCGCGTCACGGCGACGAAGACGATCGACCTGGCCGTTCCCCACACCCTGTCGCTCACGTTCGTGCCGAAGTGGCTCGCGGCGCTGGAACGCGACTTCGCGTCGATCAACAGCCGCCTCATCGCCCTGAACGTCCATGACGCGGTGCTGCAACTGGTCGAAGGCGGCTGCGACCTGCTGCTGTGCTACCACCATCCGCGCCAGCCGGTGCAGCTCGACCCGGGCCGCTACGACATGCTGCTGATGGGGCGGGAGGCGCTGTGCGCGTATGCCCGCTGCGGCGCGGACGGCGCCCCCGAATACCGGCTGCCCGGCCGCAAGGACGCGCCGCTGCCCTTCCTCTCCTACACGACGAACGCCTACCTCGGGCGGATGGTGGACCTCATCTTCGCCGACGCGAAACCCGGCCTGCACTTCGACAAGCGCTACGAGACCGACATGGCGGAAGGGCTCAAGATGATGGCGCTGGACGGCCACGGCATCGCGTTCCTGCCCGAGTCGGCGGTCACGCGCGAGGTCGCGCAGAAGCAGCTGGCGCGGGCCGGCGAACCGGGACAGTGGGAGATCGAGATGGAGATCCGGCTGTATCGCGAAAGGCCGTCCGATGCGCGGCCGGGCAAGCAGATCGTCGCGGATCTGTGGGAATACCTCGTCGCGGAGCAGTCGACTGCCTGATGCTTTTTGCGCATGACCGCATGCGCAAGCAGCATTGGCCAGCCTCCGGGAGCCCATCCTATGATGCGCTCAGCCTTGAATCACACACGGAGACTTGCCATGACCACCGACTACATCCCTTCCTACCTGAACCCGAACGACCTCGGCCCGTGGGGCCAGTACCTGCAGCAGGTCGACCGCGTCGCCCCGCACCTGGGCAGCCTGTCGCGCTGGGTCGAAACGCTGAAGCGTCCGAAGCGCATCCTCACCGTGGACGTGCCGATCGAGCGCGACGACGGCACCATCGCGCATTACGAGGGCTACCGCGTCCAGCACAACCTGTCGCGCGGTCCGGGCAAGGGCGGCGTGCGCTTCCACCAGGACGTGACGCTGTCGGAAGTGATGGCGCTGTCGGCATGGATGTCGGTGAAGAACGCGGCCGTCAACGTGCCGTACGGCGGGGCAAAGGGCGGCATCCGCGTCGACCCGGCCACCCTGTCGAAGGGCGAGCTGCAACGCCTCACGCGCCGCTACACGAGCGAGATCAGCATGCTGATCGGCCCGACGAAGGACATCCCCGCGCCGGACGTGAACACCAACGAGCAGGTCATGGCCTGGATGATGGATTCGTACGCCATGATCGAAGGGAACCTGTCGACGGGCGTCGTGACGGGCAAGCCGGTCTCGCTCGGCGGCTCGCTGGGACGCCGTGAAGCGACGGGCCGCGGCGTGTTCGTCGTCGGCCAGGAAGCGGCGGCACGGCGCGGCGTCGCGCTGGCCGGCGCCAGGGTCGCGATCCAGGGCTTCGGCAACGTGGGCGGCACCGCGGCCACGATCTTCGCCGATGCAGGCGCGAAGATCGTCGCCGTGCAGGACCACACCGGCACCATCGTGCGCGACGGCGGCCTCGATGTCGCGCAACTGCACAAGCACGTGGCGGAAGCGGGCGGCGTGCAAGGCTTCCCCGGCGCCGATGCGACGCTGGACCGCGACGCGTTCTGGGACATCGAATCCGACATCCTGATCCCGGCCGCGCTGGAGCGGCAGATCACGGCGGAGGTGGCGGCGCGGCTGCGCACGAAGATCATCCTGGAAGGCGCGAACGGCCCGACGACGCCGGAAGCCGACGACATCCTGGCCGACAAGGACGTCCTCGTCGTGCCGGACGTGCTGGCCAACGCGGGCGGCGTCACGGTGTCGTACTTCGAATGGGTCCAGGATTTCTCGAGCTTCTTCTGGACGGAAGACGAGATCAATGCCCGCCTCACCCGCATCATGCAGAGCGCGTTCGGTGCCGTGTGGGACGTCGCGCAGGAGAAGAAGGTGAGCCTGCGCACCGCGACGTTCATCGTGGCCTGCACCCGCATCCTGCAGGCGCGTGAAGTGCGCGGCCTGTATCCGTAATCTCGACTGGAGGTCGCGTGGCGCGCCTGCCGGTACGGCGCCACGCGACTTCAAAAAAATCCGTTTTTCACCGCACATTGCGCGCAGATAAGCATGCGTTGCAGCACATTCTCACATCTTTGAGCGAGGGCAAACATGCCTTCGCACACCATTTCTTGTGCGCTGCAGCACAGGTAAGATGGTTGGATGAAAACGACCCATACCCCTCCCCCATCTCCCGGCGCGGACGACGCGCTGTTCGACCACATCGAGCGCCGCCTGCTGGCGCTCACCACCGCCCCGCTGCACACACGAACACAGGTGGAACGCCGCTGCGTGGATGAATTCGCGGACGGCTTCCTCGGCCACATCGGGCTCGCGCCGATCCCGCTGGCGCGACGCTGGCGCACCGCACCATGAAACGAAAAAGCCGCCGGCCGTTCGAGCGGCGGGCGGCTTCGATTCAGGCCAGTAAGATCAGCCCAGGCTTTCCAGGCGAATGCGCACAACCTTGCCCACGGTCGTCGCCAGGCTCTCGATCTTGGCGATCGCGGCGTTGACGTATTTTTCGCGGGTCTGGTGGGTGATGATGACGATGTCCGTGCGCGCCTTCTCGCCCGGCTCCTTCTGCAGCACGGCGTCGATGGAGATGCCGGCGTCGGCCAGGATGCGGGTCAGGTCGGCCATCACGCCCAGCTGGTCCTGCACGGTCACGCGCAGGTAGTAGCTGGTGCGGATTTCTTCCATCGGCAGGATCGGCACGTCGGCCAGTTCCGTCGGCTGGAATGCCAGGTGCGGCACGCGCGAATACGGGTCGGCGGTCGCCAGGCGGGTTACATCGATCAGGTCGGCGATGACGGCGGACGCGGTCGGCTCTGCACCGGCGCCCTTGCCGTAGTACAGCGTCGCGCCCACGGCGTCGGCCTGCACGAGCACGGCGTTCATCGCGCCTTCCACGTTGGCGATCAGGCGCGCGCCCGGCACCAGGGTCGGGTGCACGCGCAGTTCGATGCCCTCTTTACCGTCGACCGTCGTGCGGCGGGTGATGCCCAGCAGCTTGATGCGATAGCCCAGTTGTTCGGCGTAGCGCAGGTCCACGGCCTGCAGCTGGCTGATGCCCTCGATGTGGGCGCTGCCGAACTGCACGGGGATGCCGAACGCGATGGCGGACATGATGGTCAGCTTGTGCGCCGCGTCCACGCCTTCGATGTCGAAGGTCGGATCCGCTTCCGCATAGCCCAGTTCCTGCGCCTGCTTCAGCACGGTGCCGAAGTCCAGGCCCTTGTCGCGCATCTCGGACAGGATGAAGTTGGTCGTGCCGTTGATGATGCCGGCCACGGATTCGATGCGGTTGGCCGACAGGCCTTCGCGCAGCGCCTTGATGATCGGGATGCCGCCGGCGACGGCCGCTTCGAACGCCACCATCACGCCCTTGGCCTGGGCCGCCTCGAAGATTTCGTTGCCGTGCAGCGCCAGCAGCGCCTTGTTGGCGGTGACGACGTGCTTGCCGTTGGCGATCGCCTGCAGCACCAGTTCGCGCGTCAGGTCGTAGCCGCCGATCAGTTCGACGACGATGTCGATGTCCGGATTGTTCACGACGGCGAACGGGTCGGCGACGACCTCGACTTCGCTGCCCACGATACGCTTGGCGCGTTCGAGGTTACGGACGGCGACCATCGCCACCTCGATGCCGCGGCCGGCGCGGCGGCGGATTTCTTCCTGGTTGCGTTGGAGGACGTGGTAGGTGCCTGCACCGACGGTGCCGAGGCCGAGCAAGCCTGCTTTGATGGGTTTCATATGGGTTTACTGTCTGCTGTCTGTCGTTCTCAGCGCGCGTGGCGGCGCCGGTAGCCGTCGAGGAAGCGGGCGATACGGCCGCACGCATCCGTCAGGTCGTCGGAATTGGGGAGGAAGACCAGGCGGAAATGGTCCGGCGTCTTCCAGTTGAAGCCAGTGCCTTGCACCAGCAGGACTTTTTCCTCGGACAACAGCTCACAGATAAATTGCTGGTCATCGGCGATCGGGTAGATCTTCGGGTCGAGGCGTGGGAACATGTACAGCGCCGCTTTTGGCTTGACGCAGGTAACGCCCGGGATATCGGTCAGGAGTTGGTGAGCCAGGTCGCGCTGGCGTGCGAGGCGGCCGCCGGGGGCCACGAGGTGCGCAATGCTCTGGTGGCCGCCGAGCGCGGTCTGGATCGCGAACTGGCCCGGCGCGTTCGCGCACAGGCGCATCGACGCCAGCATGTTCAGGCCTTCGATATAGTCCTTCGCATGGCGTTTTTCGCCGGAGAGGACCATCCAGCCGGCACGGTAGCCGCACGAGCGGTAGTTCTTCGACAGGCCGTTCAGCGTGACGAACAGGACGTCGTCGGCCAGCGAGGCGATCGACGTATGCTCTTCGCCATCGTACAAGGTCTTGTCGTAGATTTCGTCGGCGTAGATGATCAGCTGGTGCTGGCGCGCCAGTTCGACGATCTCCAGCAGCACGTCGCGCGAATACAGCGCGCCGGTCGGGTTGTTCGGGTTGATGACGACGATCGCGCGCGTATTCGGCGTGATCTTCTTGCGCATGTCGTCGATGTCCGGCAGCCAGCCGGCCTGTTCGTCGCAGACATAGTGCACCGGATTGCCGCCGGCCAGGCTCACGGCCGCCGTCCACAGCGGGTAATCGGGCGCGGGCACGAGGACTTCGTCGCCGCTGTTCAGCAGGCCCTGCATGCCCATCACGATCAGTTCGGAGGCGCCATTGCCCAGGTAGATGTCGTCGATGCCGACGCCGCGGATGTTCTTTTCCTGCGTGTAGTGCATGATCGCTTTGCGCGGTGCAAACATGCCCTTGGAGTCCGTGTAGCCGGCCGAGCCGTGCATATTGCGGATCATGTCCTGGACGATCTCGTCCGGCGGATCGAAACCGAACACGGCCAGGTTGCCGATGTTCAATTTGATGATCTTGTGGCCATCTTCTTCCATCTGGCGCGCGATCTGCAGCGCCGGGCCACGGATCTCGTAGCAGACGTCGTCGAGCTTGTTGGATTTCAGAATCGGTCGCAAAATATCACCTTGGAAATATGTCTAGCCGCATCAGCACTGTTTCGGGGGCCTCGAGAAACCGTAGCGAGCGGCAGCAGTTTTGTCCGAGAAGCGCAGCTGTACGCAAGTACAGCGAGCATCGCAGGACGAAAATGCAACGCGCAGTAGGTTTATCGACGCCCCCGTTGTTGCAATGCGAAAAATTCCATTCTGCCGAAAGCAGGCGGATTAAGCAACCCGCCATTGCTGGGACGTGGTGGAAACCAGTTACAATACGCGCCCTGTGCGTGTCATTCCCCGGCTTGCCATCATGAAGCTCCATTCCAGCAGCACCGAAAAATACCAGACGGTCACCGGCTACGACCGGGCCGGCGTCGAGATCAACGCCCAGCGCTTCGACTACAGCGTGCTCGTGATGCCCGAGGTGGCACCGCGCCCGTGGCCCGTGACGCGCTTCGAGGACCTGAAAGCCGAACATTTCGAGGCGATCGCCGCCGACAAACCCGACGTCGTCATCCTCGGCACCGGCGAGCGCCAGCGCTTCGTGCATCCGCGCCTGGTCACCAGCCTGTCCAGCCAGCGCATCGGCGTGGAGAGCATGGACAGCCATGCCGCCTGCCGCACCTACAACATCCTGATGGGCGAAGGCCGCAAGGTGACGCTGGCGCTGATCATCGAAGGGGACGCGAAGGCCGCATGAACGACCTGCACCGGAACAAGACCCTCACCTGGACCCTGCTGATCGCCTTTGCCGCCGTCCTGCTGTATGTATTGGGCGCACGCACGCTCGTGCCGCCGGACGAAGGCCGCTACGCCGAGATGGCGCGCGAGATGTTCGCCAGCGGCGACTGGATCACGACGCGCCTGAACGGCATCAAGTATTTCGAAAAACCCCCGCTGCAGACGTGGATGAACGCCCTGTCGTTCACCCTGTTCGGCCTCGGCGACTGGCAGGCGCGCCTGTGGACGGGCCTGTGCGGCCTGCTCGGCGTCGTGCTGACCGGCGTGGCGGGCACGCGCGTGTTCGGCGCGCGCATCGGTTTCTATGCCGCGCTGGTGCTGGGCTCCTCGTTCTACTGGGTGGCGTGCAGCCAGATCGATTCGCTCGACATGGGCCTGTCCGGCATGATGACGGTGGCCCTGTGCGCCCTCCTCATCGCCCAGCGCGACGATGCTTCCGAATCCGAACGCCGCAACTGGATGCTCGTATGCTGGGCCGGCATGGCGCTGTCGGTGCTGTCCAAGGGCCTGATCGGCCTCGTGCTGCCGGGCGGCGTGCTCGTGTTCTACACGATCTTCTCACGCGACTGGGCCATCTGGACGCGCCTGCACATCGTGAAAGGCCTGATCCTGTTCTTCCTGATCGCCACGCCGTGGTTCGTGCTGGTCGGACTGAAGAATCCGGAGCAGCCGCACTTCTTCTTCGTCCACGAACACTTCGACCGATTCCTCAAGAAGGAACACCACCGCGAAGCGGCGTGGTACATCTTCTTCGTGCTGCTGGCCGCCGGCAGCGTGCCGTGGGTCGGCGTACTGATGCAAAGTCTCGTGGCCGGTGCGCGCCGCGACGGCGAGACGACGGCCTTCCGCCCGCGCCTGATGCTGCTCGTGTGGGTGGCGTTCATCACGCTGTTCTTCACCAAGTCGAATTCCAAGCTGCCCGGCTACATCCTGCCCGTGTTCCCCGGCGTCGCGCTGCTGGTGGCGGTCTACCTGGACGCCGGCACGCGCCGCGGCCGCATGCTGACGGCCGCCCTGACGGCGCTGCTGGGCGTGGGCTTCCTCGTCACCGTCCCGTTCATGCACAAGTTCGCCAGGCATGCGGGCGAGGACGTACTGTACGCGGCGTATCAACCGTGGGTGCTGGCGGCCGGCCTCGTGCTGCTGATCGGCGGCTGCCTCGCCCTGCTGTACGCGCGCCAGATGCTGCGCGACCTGTTCGTCGTCGTGCTGGCCGTCGCCGGTTTCGCCGGCACGCAGCTGCTGCTCGTCGGCTTCGAGCCGATCGGCCAGGTGCGCGCGGGCGTCAACCTGCTGCCCGCGCTGAAGGCGGCCGGCGCCGCGAACCCGGCCATGAAAGTCTATTCGGTCGGGATCTATGAGCAGTCGCTGACCTTCTATCTCGGCCGTCGCGTGACCCTCGTCGATTACCGCGACGAGTTCGACTTCGGCCTTCAGCAGCAGCCGGAACTCGCGATCCCGACGATTCCCGCATTCCTGGTCCGCTGGCGCGCGGATGCGGCCGCGGGCGTGCGCAACGTGGCGATCACCCGTCCGGAGATCGCAGCCGACCTGCAGCGCCAGGGCGTCCCCCTGCGCATCGTGGCGGCGGACGCGCGCCGTACCGTCATCGCGAATTTTTAACACTCCCCCATGAACCTCACCACCTTTGCCTTCATCATCTCCGGCGTGATCCTGAACGCCTGTGCCCAGCTGCTGCTGAAAGCGGGCACGAACGCCCTTGGCGGCGCCATCCACCTCACCATGAGCAACTGGTTCTCGACCTTCATCAAGGTCGTGACCCAGGCGCCGATCCTGGGCGGCCTGGCGTGCTACGGCATCTCGCTCGTCGTGTGGATCATCGGCCTGTCGCGCACGGACGTGACGATCGCGTATCCGATGCTGTCGCTGGGCTATGTCGTGTCGGCCTTCGGCGCGTGGATGTTCCTGGGCGAGGCGGTGTCGCCGCAGCGCCTCGTGGCCATCGGCGTCATCGTCATCGGCGTCGTGTTGCTGGCGAGAACCTAATTTGGCGCCAGACAGTGCGCTGTTACAATGCCAGCTTTGTCTGCATATCTTTACCAAGAGAATAACGAGCTTCCCATGACTGCCGAGCTGCCCTTCCTGCCCTTTTCCCGGCCCACCATCGACGAAGAGACCATCGCCGCCGTCGGCGAAGTGCTGCGCTCCGGCTGGATCACGACCGGTCCGAAAAACCAGGCATTCGAGGCCCTGCTGTCGGAATATTTCGGCGGCCGTCCGGTCCGCACGTTCAATTCCGGCACCTGCACGATGGAGATCGCGCTGCGCATCGCCGGCATCGGTCCGGGCGACGAAGTGATCACGACGCCGATCTCGTGGCCGGCCACCGCCAACGTGATCATCGAAGTGGGCGCGACGCCGGTCTTCGCCGACATCGACCCGGTCACGCGCAACATGGACCTGGACAAGCTGGAAGCCGCGATCACCCCGCGTACCAGGGCGATCATCCCCGTGTATCTCTCCGGCCTGCCGCTGGACATGGACCGCCTGTACGCCATCGCGAACAAACACAACCTGCGCGTCGTCGAGGATGCCGCGCAGGCCATCGGCTCGCTGTGGAACGGCAAGCGCATCGGCTCGTTCGGCGACTTCGCGTCGTTCAGCTTCCAGGCCAACAAGAACATCACGACGGGCGAAGGCGGCTGCCTCGTCCTGAACAACCTGGAAGAGGCGCGCCTGGCCGAGAAGTACCGCCTGCAGGGCGTGACGCGCAGCGGCGTGGACGGCATCGACGTCGACCTCCTGGGCGGCAAGTACAACATGAGCGACATCATGGCGACCATCGGCCTGGGCCAGATGAAGAACCTGGAGAAGCTGACAGCGCACCGCGCCGCGCTCGCGCGCCATTACTTCGACTGCTTCGGTCCCGATTTCGAAGAGTCCACCGGCGCCCAGCTGCCGATCCAGGCCTTCGGCACGAGCAACTGGCACCTGTTCCAGATCATCCTGCCGGACAACGGCCCGGGCACGCGCGCCGACTTCATGACCCGCATGCAGAAGGAACACAACGTCGGCACCGGTTACCACTACGCGCCGATCCACCTGTTCACCCTGTACCGCGAGCGCGGTTTCAAGGAAGGGATGTTCCCCGTCGCCGAGAAGATCGGCCGCCTGACCGTCACGCTGCCGATGTTCAATGCGATGACCATTGCCGACGTCGAACGCGCGGTGGCTGCTGTCAAAGCGGTGCTCGCCAAATGACGACGGTGGCCATGAAGCCGGAAGTCTCGGTCGTCATTCCGGTCTATAACGAGGAAGCTGGCCTGGCGAACCTGTTCGCGCGCCTGTACCCGGCGATGGACGCGCTGGGCCTGCCGTACGAAGTCATCTTCGTCAACGACGGCAGCCGCGACAACTCGGTGGCAATCCTGGCGGAGCAGTACCGCAAGCGCCCGGACGTCACGCGCGTCGTCCTCTTCAACGGCAACTACGGCCAGCACATGGCGATCCTCGCGGGCTTCGAACAGACGCGCGGCCAGATCGTCATCACGCTCGATGCCGACCTGCAGAACCCGCCGGAAGAGATCCACAAGCTGATCGCCAAGATGCGCGAGGGCTACGACTACGTGGGCTCGATCCGCCGCAAGCGCCAGGATTCCGCGTGGCGCACGGTCGCCTCGAAGGCCATGAACCGCGTGCGCGAGCGCATCACGAACATCCACATCACGGACCAGGGCAACATGCTGCGCGCCTACGGCCGCAACGTGATCGACCTCGTCAACCAGTGCGGCGAAGTGAACACCTTCGTGCCGGCGCTCGCCTATAAATTCGCGCGCAAGCCGACGGAAATCGTCGTCGAGCACGAGGAACGCGCGGCCGGCGAATCGAAGTATTCGCTGTACAGCCTCATACGCCTGAACTTCGACCTGATGACGGGCTTCTCGCTCGTGCCGCTGCAGATGTTCTCGCTGCTGGGCATGACCCTGTCGCTGCTGTCGGCGCTGCTGGTGGTCGTGCTCATCTTCCGCAGATTCCTGCTGGGCGCCGAGGCGGAAGGCGTGTTCACGCTGTTCGCGATCGCGTTCTTCTTCATGGGCGTGATCCTGTTCGGCATCGGCCTCGTGGGCGAGTACGTGGGCCGCATCTACCAGCAGGTGCGCGCACGGCCGCGCTACGTCGTCGCAACGATCCTGGAGGGCGTGCCGCCGGACCTGGCGGAACTCGACGGGATCGAGAAGCGGCAAGTCGCGCGCTGAGCGTCTGGCCGTAGCCATAAAATCGTCGTTCCCGCGGAAGCGGGAACCCATGCTGAGCGTCCGGAATTGGCTCAGCATGGATCCCCGCTTCCGCGGGGATGACGGTGTTTTTGCATGCTCATCCCAAATTGACTCGAACACTATGACCCAACCCCGCAAACGCGCAGTCGTCTTCGCCTACCACAACGTGGGCGTACGCTGCCTGAAGGTGCTGCTGGCCGGGGGCGTCGACGTCGCCCTCGTCATCACGCACCAGGACAGCGCCACCGAGAACATCTGGTTCGAATCCGTCCTCTCGCTGTGCGAGACCGAAGGCATCCCCTACCTGACGCCGGAAGACGCGAAAGGCGCCGACCTGCTTGAAGCGATCAAGGCCGCGCAGCCGGACCTGATGTTCAGCTTCTACTTCCGCCACATGCTGCCGCAGGCGATCCTCGACATCGCGCCCGCGTACAACATGCACGGCTCGCTGCTGCCCGCGTTCCGCGGCCGCGCGCCCACCAACTGGGCCGTGCTGCACGGCGCCACCGAGACCGGCGCCACCCTGCACGAGATGACGGTGAAACCGGACGCCGGCGCCATCGTCGCGCAGCAGGCCGTGCCGATCCTGCCCGACGACACCGCGTTCGAAGTGTTCGGCAAGGTGACGGTCGCCGCGGAGCTGGCGCTGTACCACGTGCTGCCGAGTCTCCTCGCCGGCACGGCGCCGCGCACGCCCAACGACCTGACGAAAGGCGGCTACTTCGGCGGCCGCAAGCCGGAAGACGGCCGCATCGACTGGACGAAACCCGCGCAGGAGGTGTACAACCTGCACCGCGCCGTGGCCCCGCCCTATCCCGGCGCCTTCACGGACGTCGGCCCACGCCGCTACGTCATCGAACGCGCTCGATTACAGAACGGTAATGTTCAGGGCCTCACGCCGGGCCTCGCGGTCGTCGATAATGCCATCCTCGGCGTCTGCGGCGACGGCCGCGCGCTTGTCATTCACAGCCTGCTGGCCGACGGCCTGCGCATCTCTCCTGCCGAACTGCGGGCACAACTCGCGGAAGGCCAGGCCTGAACAAGCATCCAGGAAAACCCAAATGAAAAAAGTCCTCATCCTCGGCGTCAACGGCTTCATCGGCCACCACCTCTCCAAGCGCATCCTCGAGACGACCGACTGGGAAGTCTACGGCATGGACATGAGCTCCGACCGCATCAGCCACCTGGTCGACCATCCGCGCATGCACTTCTTCGAAGGCGACATCACGATCAACACGGAATGGGTCGAGTACCACGTCAAGAAATGCGACGTGATCCTGCCGCTGGTCGCGATCGCGACGCCGTCGACGTACGTGAAGGAACCGCTGAAAGTCTTCGAGCTGGACTTCGAGGCGAACCTGCCGATCGTCCGCTCGGCCGCGAAATATAAAAAACACCTGATCTTCCCGTCGACGTCGGAAGTCTACGGCATGAGCCGCGACGCCGAATTCGATCCGGAGAACTCGGAACTGGTCTACGGCCCGATCAACAAGCCGCGCTGGATCTACGCCTGCGCGAAGCAGCTGATGGACCGCGTGATCTGGGGCTACGGCATGGAAGGCCTGAACTTCACACTGTTCCGTCCGTTCAACTGGATCGGCGCCGGCCTCGACTCCATCCACACGCCGAAGGAAGGTTCGTCGCGCGTGCTGACGCAGTTCTTCGGCCACATCGTGCGCGGCGAGACCATCCAGCTCGTCGACGGCGGCCACCAGAAACGCGCCTTCACGTACATCGACGACGGCATCTCGGCGCTCATGAAGATCATCGAGAACAAGGACGGCCGCGCCACCGGCCAGATCTACAACATCGGCAACCCGACGAATAACTATTCGATCCGCGAACTGGCCGACATGATGATGAAGCTCGCGGCGGAGTACCCGGAATACGCGGCCGGCGCGGAGAAAGTGCAGATCGTCGAGACCAGCTCGGGCGCCTACTACGGCACCGGCTACCAGGACGTGCAGAACCGCGTGCCGAAGATCGAGAACACGAAGAACGATCTCGATTGGGCCCCGTCCGTGACGATGGCCGACGCGCTGCGCCACATCTTCGACGCCTACCGTGGCCAGGTCGCCGCGGCCCAGGCGCTCGTCGACTGAAGCAAAGGACGCGCCTTGGCACCGCTGCTCGTCCTCAAGATCGACGTCGACACCTACCGCGGCACGCGCGAAGGCGTGCCCAACCTCGTGCGCATGTTGACGGCGCACGGGGCCGGTGCGACGTTCCTGTTTTCGCTGGGCCCGGACCACACGGGATGGGCGATGCGGCGCGCGCTGCGTCCCGGCTTCTTCCAGAAGGTGTCGCGCACGTCCGTCGTGGAGCACTATGGCTTCAAGACGCTGATGTACGGCGTGCTGCTGCCCGGCCCGGACATCGGGGCGAAGGCGGCCGCCGAGATGCGCGCCGCGCGCGACGCCGGCTTCGAATGCGGCATCCACACGTGGGACCACGTCTGGTGGCAGGACAACGTACGCGGGCGCGACGCCGCGTGGACCGACCGCATGATGAAGAAGAGCGAGCAGCGCTACACGCAGGTGTTCGGCGAGCCGCCGCACACGCACGGCGCGGCGGGCTGGCAGATGAACCAGCACGCCTTCGCGCGCCACGATGCCGTGGGCTACCGCTACGCATCGGACGGCCGCGCCCAGCTGCGCGACGACGGGTCGCTGGCCGATCCGCAGTTCGGCCCCTACCGCTACCGCGGGCTGTCGCACATCCAGATGCCCACCACCCTGCCTACCTTGGACGAGCTGCTGGGCCGCGAGATCGACGGCACCGTCATCGACGAGACCAATATCGCGTCCCACCTGCTGAAGCTGACGGCGCACCCGCAGCGCGACCACGTGTATACCTTGCACGCGGAGCTTGAAGGACAGAAACTCGCCCCCATATTCGAGCAGCTGTTATCAGGTTGGAAAGCCCAAGGGTACCGACTTGCCTCGATGGCGGACTATTATGAGAAGATAAAAGGCGACCCGCTGCCGGAACATCCCGTCCAGTGGGGCGAGTTACCGGGACGATCGGGCCAGCTGATCATCCTCGACAAGACTATGTAAGCACGCGGTGCCAGGCCGCGAGACAGGAGAAAACCGTGGCCGAAAGCCCAACCGCAGCACCCGCAACCGCAGACGGCGCCACCGCGCCTTTGGCGAATTTCAACGCGCCAATGACCGGCGACCAGACCTTCCAGCTGAACGGTCGCCCGGCGCGCTACACGGTGCTGTACTTCTATCCCAAAGACAATACCCCCGGCTGCACGACGGAAGCGATGAACTTCCGCGACCACTACGACGAATTCAGGGCGCTGAACACCGACATCTACGGCATCAGCCGCGATTCCCTGCGCTCGCACGAAAACTTCAAGTCCAAGCTGGGCCTGCCCTTCGACCTGATTTCCGATCCGGACGAAGCCGTGTGCACCCAGTTCGACGTCATGAAGATGAAGAATATGTACGGCAAAAAAGTGCGGGGGTAGAGCGCAGTACGTTTGTCATTGACGCTGACGGCAAGTTGGTGAAAGAATGGCGTGGCGTGAAGGTCAATGATCACGTCCAAGAAGTGCTGGAATTTTTAAAGAGCCAGCCTTGAAAGAGCGGGCTGGCGATGGTTACTGAAAACCCTTAGCCGAGCGTTCGCCTATTTTGAGTCACTGTTTTACCTCACCGCATCATTCCAATCTGGCTGCCGGCCAGGGCCCCCGTCCGGGCTTCGCCGGCGCCTCGCAGCTCCCCCCAGTTGCATCTGTCTGCCCGACGGCGCGCGCGTGCCGTGCGGTGCGTTTTTTCGACTTCTTTTCTGGATTGAGAACCTGATGCCACTGCCTAAACTCCCTACCAAGCCGGCCACCATTTTGCTGGCCAAGGATTATCCGAGGGCCGAACCGGGCAAGACGCCTGTGCGCGCAGCCGCGAAAGCGGAAAACGACCCTGTCGAAGACCTGATCAGCGGCCCGGCCGTGCCCGCGCCCAAGACCACCAAGGCGCGCAAGTCGAAAGCCGCCCTGCTCGCCGAGCCGCCCGCGCGCGAAGACACGCCGCCTGAAGCACCAGCGATTCCGACGATGCCCGCCCGCGGCGAAAAGCCCGCGAAACCCGGCAAGGCGAAGGCCGAAGGTGCCGGTGCCAAGCTGCGCGAGACCGACATGAACGAACCGCATCCGGCCAAGCACAAGCCGGTCGAGGTCAACGTCAAGTCGCAGGCCAGCCGCAAGGCCGACACGTCGGGCACCACGAAGGTGTTCGTGCTCGACACCAACGTGCTGATGCACGACCCGACCTCGCTGTTCCGCTTCGAGGAACACGACGTCTACCTGCCGATGATGACGCTCGAGGAACTCGACAACCACAAGAAGGGGATGTCGGAGGTCGCGCGCAACGCGCGCCAGGTCTCGCGCACGCTGGACGCCCTGATCGCCAACGTCGACGACGACGCCATCGAGACCGGCATCCCGCTGGCCAAGCTGGGCAACAAGGATGCGAAGGGCCGCCTGCACTTCCAGACGCGCCTGAACGGCGCCGCCCTGCCCGAGGGTCTCCCGTCCGGCAAGGCCGACAACCAGATCCTCGGTGTCGTGCGCGCGCTGGAAGCCGAGCAGCCGGGCCGCGCGATCGTGCTGGTGTCGAAGGACATCAACATGCGCATCAAGGCGCGCGCGCTGGGCCTGGCCGCCGAGGACTACTTCAACGACCACGTGCTGGAAGACACCGACCTGCTGTACTCGGGCATCGTCCAGCTGCCGGACGACTTCTGGACGAAGCACGGCAAGGGCGTGGAATCGTGGCAGGAGATCAAGGGCGGCTACTCGTCCACGTTCTACCGCATCACGGGTCCGCTGATCCCGACCCTGCTCGTCAACCAGTTCGTGTACCTGGAACCGAAGAACGGCGAAGCGCCGCTGTACGCCCAGGTCAAGCAGATCAACGGCAAGACCGCCGTGCTGCAGACCCTGCGCGACTATTCCAGCAACAAGAACAACGTGTGGGGCATCACCGCGCGCAACCGCGAGCAGAACTTCGCGCTGAACCTGCTCATGAATCCGGAAGTCGACTTCGTCTCGCTGCTCGGCCAGGCCGGCACGGGCAAGACGCTGCTGGCGCTGGCGGCGGGGTTGGCGCAGGTGCTGGAAACGAAGGTCTACAACGAGATCATCGTCACCCGCGTGACGGTGCCCGTCGGCGAAGACATCGGCTTCCTGCCCGGCACCGAGGAAGAAAAGATGTCGCCGTGGATGGGCGCCTTCGACGACAACCTGGAAGTGCTCATGAAGGGCGACGGCGACGCGGGCGACTGGGGCCGCGCGGCGACCCAGGACCTGATCCGTTCGCGCATCAAGATCAAGTCGCTGAACTTCATGCGCGGCCGCACGTTCGTGAACAAGTTCCTCATCATCGACGAGGCGCAGAACCTGACGCCGAAGCAGATGAAGACGCTGGTCACGCGCGCGGGCCCGGGCACGAAGATCCTCTGCCTCGGCAACATCGCGCAGATCGACACGCCTTACCTCACCGAGGGCTCGAGCGGCCTGACGTACGTGGTCGACCGCTTCAAGGGCTGGGGTCACGGTGGCCATGTGACCCTGGCGCGCGGCGAGCGTTCGCGCCTGGCGGACCACGCGAGCGACGTGCTGTAACGGTCGGCTGACCTCAACAAAAAAGCCTGTGCGCCGGAAGGTGCACAGGCTTTTTTCATTGTGAGCCTCACTACGTCGTCCCCGCGCAGGCGGGGACCCAATTTTGCTGGCGTTACCGCATTGCTTGCGAATCAGGCCCCTGCCTTCGCAGGGGCGACGTTGTTTGGCAGTCCGGCTTATCGCACGATGCAATCCACCGTGTTCTGCAACGCCCCCGGCCCCTGCGACGCCAGCGGTCCGCCCGCACCGATATTGAATGCCGGCGGCGGCGTGAACTTCAGTCCCGGGTTCTGCGGGAGCACGACGGGCGGCGCGGTCATGTTGGGCACGAAGCCGAACTGCCCGGCCGCGAAGTGCTGCGCGCCGCCCGGGTTCGTCACGACGATCAACCCGTCCAGCACCGCCACGTGCAGGCCGGGCGTGAGGTCCGGCACCCGCGCCGCGGGGAGCGCAGGTTCGACCCACTGCGCGATGAACGTCGTGCCGCGGATGCCGATCGTGGCGGCCGGCGTCTTGAGCTGGAACTTCTCCTTGTTGCGCTTGCCCAGCAGGCCCGTGATCGAGCGCAGGCCGCCCTTGACGAGACTGAACACGGCACTGTCGCCGTCCGGCTTGTCGGTGTCGTAGGCGAAGTTGTCGATCTTGAAGGTGGTGCCGGGACGCAGCGTGATCTCGCTGTTGTCGATGAAGCGGATCTGCGCATACGTGTTCTTCTCCGCCACGAGCGTGTCGCCGCTCTCCACCTCCGACTTCGCGGCCAGCACCTTGACGGTGCCGTCGGCCTTGCGATCCATGAGCGGGCCGCTCAGGTGCTCCACGACGCCCACGGCCTGCCCTGCCCATGCCGCGCCGCCGGCGAGCAGCAGCACGGCGCACAGCAGGGTCCGGGCCAGCGCCTCAATTGCAGTACGTTTTGGTCGCAGGTTTTTCATTCTTGACTCCAGATTGTTCCACTTGCGCGAGGCCCGACAGGCGTTCGGCCGGCTTGCCGGCCGCTGCGTCCTTGTCGCTCTTGCCGGCGCCGCTGCCGGCGATAGTGGGCGTCGACGTGTTGATGAGTTGGACGACCGTCTGCACCGCCTGCGCCACCGGCGTGCCCTGCGCGTTCTGGCCGGTGCCGGTACCGCCGCCGAACACCACGCAGACGGCGTCGCCCGGATGCGTGCTGCAGAACGACGCCGTCGGCAGCACGGCTTCGCACCCTGCCGTCGACGGTGCCGCCGCGCACACCGCGAGGCTCGGCAGGCGTACGTCGCAGCCCTGCAGGCTCGGGCTGCCGATGCACTGGGCCAGCGTCGGCAGCACGACCTCGCAGCCGGGCAGCTTGCTGTTGCCCTGGCATTGCGTCAGCGTGGGCAGGATCCCGCTGCAGCCCGGATCGTGCGGATTTGCGAGGCAGGCCTGGAAGCCCAGCGCCAGCACCTGCGTACAACCTTCCAGCGACGGCGTCAGCTTGCACACGTCCAGCTTCGGCAGGACGTCGCCGCATCCGGCGCCGGACGGATTCGCGAGGCAGGCGTCGAATCTGGCGCGCGCCAGCACGGCCGCGCAGCCGTAGGCACTGCCGTCCGCGCGGCACTGGTCCAGCGGCGGCAGCGTCGTCGTGCAGCCCGGCGCCTTCGGATCGGCGATACACGCGGAGATCGCGTCGTGTTCCTTGATGACGACCGAGCAGCCATACGTCGACGGCGCCGTCTTGCAGACGTCGTAGACGGGCAGAGTCGTCGCGCAGCCGGGCGCCTTCGGGTCGGCCATGCACGCGGTGATCGCGTCGTGTTCCTTGATGATGGGGGCGCAGCCGGGCGCGGTGGGCTGGGCCGAGCACGTCTCGTACGTCGGCAGGATCTCGCCGCAGCGCGGGCCGGACGGATTCGCCGTGCAGGCCTGCACCGCGGCCGCCAGCACGGGGGCGCAGCCGGCCGTCGTGCGGTTGGCGAGGCAGGCGTCCAGCGTCGGCGTCGGGTTCGGGGTCGGCGTACCAGTGCCGTTGGTGTTCACCTGCAGCTTGTCCGGACTGGACACGCTGATGCTGTCTGCCGCGATCTCCGTGGAGCCGCCCGTGACGCTGACGTTGCCGCTGACGGACATCACACGGGCGCTGGACGAGATCGTGACGGCGCCGCCATTGTCGGCCAGCAGACGCACGTTGCCGCTCGTCGTCGCCACGCGGCCGTGGATCGTCAGCGGGCTGTGCGTCGTGAGACTGATGTCGCCGCTGTTGGTGCGCACTTCGCCGGCGCCGTCGGTCACGTCGAACGCGGGCACGGTCATGCCGCCCACGCTGTCGACGACGATCGCGCCGCCATTGCCTTGGCCGTCCTGCACGGCCCGGCGCAGCAGCAGCGGCCCGTCGTTGGCGACGTTGATCGGCAGGCTGCCCGTGCCCTGGTTGGACGCCGTCAGCGTACCGGTGCGGGTGTTGAGCGGGGTCGTCGTGGTGCCGATGCCGGCGCTGGACTTCAGCGCCAGCGTGCCGGCCTGCAGCAGGCCGCTGCCGGCGATGCCCGCCGCGTCCAGGGTCGCATCGGCGCCGCCGGCGATGCCGGCATCGAGCATCAGGAGGCCGCCGCTGACGAATTGCACGCTGGCGTTGGGTGCGGCGATGCCGCTCATGCCGTCGACGGTGCCGATCCGCAGGCCGCCCTGGTTGACGACGTGGAACAGGTTGCCGCTCGCGCTGCCGGACAAGGTGCCGATCACGTTGGCACCCGTGAACACGACCTGGCCGCCGCGCAGTGCCACGTTGCCGGCCTTGACGATGCCGGTATCACGTTCATAGATGCCGAGGTTGGATGTCAGCGCCAGCGTGCCGGTCGCGCTCAGCGGCGCCTTGATCGCCAGCTCGCCGTTGCCGGCGTCCAGGGTCAGCTTCGCACCCGCGAAACTGGCGGCGCCGTCGACGTCGATGCCGCCCCAGCCGCCCGCCAGTCCGCCGATCGTAAGATCGGCCGTCTGCACGTTGGACAGCGCAGCCTGGCCGAGCGTGAAGCCGTCGCCGGCGCTGGTGCCGCCGATGACCATGTGCGTGCCCGCGCTGTTCGGTTGCAGCTTGACGCCGCCGGCGGACACGGTCGCGCCGATGGCGAGGCGGTCCCCCTGCAGCAGCACGGACTTCGCTGCCTTCACGGTCCCCGCGACGTCGATCAGGCCGCCGCTCGCGTACTGGCTCGCGATGAAGCGGCTGGCCGCGTTCGCGGACAGGTCGACGGGCGCGCCGATATGAATGTCGCCGGCGTTTTCCAACACGACGTTGGTCGCCGCAGTCAATGCGCTGTCGACGGACACGGTGCCCGTGTGCGCGCTGTTGCCCACGTTGATCTCGAAGAGATTGCCGCTCAGGCGCTGCAGGGACGAGGCGTCCAGCGCCAGCGCCCCCTTGCTGCCCGTCCCCGAACCGATGCTGATGGCGCGGCCCGGATCGGCCGACGTCAGGGTCAGGATCGGCAACTGGCCGCTGCCGGCGATGCTGCCGGCGAGCGTGATCTGGTTGGCGCTGATGTCGATGTAGTTCCCGGTCTTGAGCAGGCCGTTGGCACCCAGCGTGAACGCATTCTGCGCGCGGAAATCGAGGTCGCCGCCCGCGCTCACCTGGGCGTTGACGCGGATATCGTTGCCCGCCTGTGCCCGCACGCTGCCGGTCGCGTCCAGCGCGTCCGTGACGGTGAGGTCGTGCTGCGCCTGCAGGATGACGTCCGTGCCCGCCGCCGTCAGCGTGGCGGGTGCCACGCGCGTGACGCCCGTCGAGGTGCCGCCGGTGGAGGTCTTGACATCGTTCGCGTTCGCCGTGCCGCCCGCCACGACTTCGATATCGTACGGGTCCAGCAGCCACGTGCCGTTCCTGCCTTTGCTGCCGGATGCATCGACCGCGATGCCGTCCACGTCGAGCGCATGGCCCGACGTCTCGACCTTGCCGCCGGCCGCGCTGCCGCGCGCCGAGACAACGCCGTGCGCCGCCGTCGCGCCATCGGACCACAGCACGACCTTGCCGCCGTTACCGGCGCTGCCGTCGGCACGTATGACGGCGCCGTGCGCGACGGAGGTGTTCTGCGCGCGCATGACCTTGCCGCCGCCCTGCCAGTCGCCGCCGACGAGCACCGTGCCGCCATTGCGGCCGCTCGCATCGACGCCGGCACCCGCGGCAATATCCACCTGCTGGCCCAGCACCTGCACGGTGCCGCCATCCGCGCCCGCGTTACCGGCAGCGCGCGTGACGCTGCCCGCGTCCAGCGCGACCGCGCGGCTCGCTTTCAGGACGACGCGGCCATTCGCGCCCATGACGGCGCTGTCCGCGTTGACGACGCCGCGCTGGTTCACCAGGGCGCCGTAGATGCCGATGCGCCCGCCCTGCGCGATCACCTGCCCCAGGTTGACGGCCTGTCCCGCCGGCGCGGCGAGTTCGACACGCAGGTCCGGATCGTTCGAATCCACCAGCTGCACGCTGTGGCCTGCCGCGAGGATCACGTCGCCGTTCGGTGCCGTAACGAGACCCGTGTTCTCGACGTGCGGCGCGATCAGGAAGACCTGGCCGCCGGATGGCGTCGCGATCGTGCCCTCGTTGCGCACGGTGCCCTCATTTCTTTCCTTGGCCCCTGCCTGGAAGCGCTTGCGGCCCGCCTGGAAGTCGGCGTCGCTGATGTTCAGGGTGGAGGCCACGAGGCCGTTCACGTCCACGCGCGCACCCTGGCCGAACAGGATGCCGTTCGGGTTGATCAGGAAGACCTTGCCGTTCGATTGCAGCGCACCGAGGATCTTCGACGGATCCTGGCCCAGCACGCGGTTCAGCACCGCGCTGTCCGCATTCTGCTGGATGAAGCGCGCGACCTCGCCGGCACCGATGTTGAAGCTCTGCCAGTTGATGATGGCGCCGGGCGTGTTCGTGATCGAGAACACGTTGCCCTGCTGGTTGAACGTCGCCTGGCCGGCGACGACCTGCGGCAGCGTGGGCGCGGCAGAACCGGTCGCGCAGTAGCATGCCGCGAGCAGCAGTGCACCGAGCCGTCTTTGGATGGAAGAAGTCATGGATGGATCCTCAATACGCCAGCGCCACGCGCACGTGGAGCTTGTTCCGGCTGGTGGCCGCCACCTGGCCGACGTGCATGCCGTGGCCGTAGTCGAGCTGCACGCTGGCCGCGCCGCCCGCCGAGACACGCAGGCCGAGGCCCGTGCTGGAGATCGCGGTGCGATGCAGTTCGGCCGGCAGCGCGCGATTGCGCTCGCCCCAGGCCGTGTCGTAGAAGCCGAGCAGGCGGCATTGCCAGCCCGCGCGGCCGCACAGGTCCGGCGTGTACAGTTCGATGTTGGAGACGATGCCCGTGTCCGTCGCGAGATCGCGCTCGCCGAAGCCGCGCACGGTCGTCGCGCCGCCGGCGCCGAACTGCTCGCCCGGCACCAGCGCGTCGTGCGTCCACTGGCCGTTCAGCAGCACGCGCGTCTGCCAGTCGGCCGCGATGACGTTGGTGAAGGCGGCCGCGAAGCGCACCATGCGATAGCCGGCCTTGGCGCCGCTGCGCACGGCCGCGAAGTCGTCCGCGCTGCCGCGCGAGCCGCCCGGCACGTTCTGTAGCAGGGCGATCGAGAAGTCGGTCTGGCCATCGGGCGCCGCGACACTGCCGGCCCAGGCGATGCTCAAGGGCCGCACGGTGACGTCGTTGCCGAAGTTCTGCGTGCCGAACACGACGTTGTTGCGGTAGGCCTTGACGTCGAAGCCATAGACGATCCGGCTCTCCAGGTTGCCGCGCTTCGGCAGAACATGGTTGTAGCGGCCGCCGTAGACCGTGCCCTTGCCGCTCACGGCGAGGTCGAACAGGCCGGCGTTGACGGCGCCCGAGTCGACGTCCGAATAGCTCGCGAACAGGTCGATGGAATCGCCCAGCGCGTACAGCGGCACGTGGTAGCCGGCGGCCCACACGGCCACGCGGTCCGGGCGCTCGGCCGTCGTCGTGTACTGCAGGGTGCCCACGTGGTCGCGGCCCCACAGGTTCGCATGCTGTAGCAGCACGCCCGCGTGGGTCTTGCCGGTGGACTCGGTGCCCGTGTTGTCCACGTTGAACATCACCTTCCACGGGCGCTCGTCCGCCACTTCCACTTTCGCGTCGACCGCATCTTCGCCATTGGCGTCGGCGCCAGCGAGACTCAGCTTGACCTTCTTCGCCGGGTTCTCGTTGACGAGCCTGAGGTTGCGCGACACGTCCGCCAGATTGGGCGTCGCGCCCGGCACCAGCGTGGGCAGGCCGGCACGCACGTTCGCCTCGGAGAACCAGCGGTTGCCCGTCACCTCGACCTGGCGCACCTTTGTCTGGACGACGTGCAGGCGCACGACGCCGCCATTGAGTTCCTGTTCGGGCAACTGGACGGTGACGACGTTCCAGCCGCGCGCGTGGTACAGCGCCTCGAGCGCTTCCAGTGCGCGCTGGACGTCGCCGAAATCGCGACCCGCGCCCGTGTACGGCGCGACGGCGGCCTGCACCTCGGCAGCGGGCAGCAAGGTGTTGCCGCTCACGTCGAAGCGGCTGATCTCGAACCGGATCGCATCGTCGGCCCAGGCGGCGCCGACGGCGGCAGCCAGCACCGAGCCCGCGACCAGGCGTGCCAAGCGTAGTTTCATGTTGTGGGTGACCATATCGTTGTTGTTCTGGCCCATGCATTCCCGGGCCTGCGGCACTTCCGCGTAGAGGAAAACCTCGGTTTCGTTACGAGTGTAAAGAGGTTTTCCTTGCTTGAGAGAAAAAAACTTGAAAATCAGAACTCTTCCCCACGGGATGGGGGAATACCGGGCAAGGACGTTGCGCGGCCGACACGCCGGCGCTACTTGGTCTCGAACGTCGTCACACCATCCCAC
This sequence comes from Telluria mixta, assembly GCF_029223865.1. Taxonomy (NCBI): domain Bacteria; kingdom Pseudomonadati; phylum Pseudomonadota; class Betaproteobacteria; order Burkholderiales; family Oxalobacteraceae; genus Telluria; species Telluria mixta. Next base: position 3,780,676 of record NZ_CP119520.1, on the reverse strand, counting down.
CCCGCTCCCGGCGGATCGGCACGCCAGTGCGCGATCCGTTCCAGGTACAGGGCGTAGAGCGCGCGCTGCGGATGCGCCGCCTGCAGCGCCGCGACGGCTTCTTGCGCGCCGTCCCAGTCCTGCGCCCGCACCCTGGCCAGCGCCGCGTCCCAGGCGGCCAGTTCGTCCAGCACGGCGGGGGCGAGATCGGCCGGTTTGCCGAGCGGTTCGAAGATCGCCACCGGTTCGTTCTTGCCTTTTACACGCACGAGATCCAGTGCACGGTAGACGAATTCCGGCGCCGCCAGGCGCGTGGCCTCGCCCACCGCGATGCCGACGCCGTACACCTTCGTGATGCCCTCCAGGCGCGAACCGAGGTTCACCGCGTCGCCCATCACCGTGTAGGCGCGGCGGATCGCGGAGCCCATGTCGCCCACGTGCATCAGGCCCGAGTTGATGCCGATGCCGATCGCGAGCGGCGGCCAGCCGCGCCGCTGGAAGTCCTCGTTGAGGCGCGCCGCGCTGGCCTGCATCAGCAGCGACGTGGCCACCGCGCGGCTCGCGTGGTCGGCGAAGGCGACGGGCGCGCCCCAGAAGGCCATCACGGCGTCGCCGATGTATTTGTCGAGCGTGCCCTGGTGGCTGCCGCGGATATCCTCGGACATCGCGGTGAGGTAGAGGTTGATGTACTCGCGCAGCGCCTTCGGCGACAGGCCTTCCGAGATCGTCGTGAAGCCGCGCACGTCGACGAACATCACGGACAGCTCGCGGCTTTCTCCTTCCATCGTATAGGCTTCCGGATTCTCGGCCATCTGGGCGACGAGTTCCGGCGCCACGTATTCGCCGAAGCGCGAGACGAGCGCGCGGCCCTTGCGGTGCTCGAAGAACCAGCCCCAGGCCAGGTTCAGAACGAACAGGACGGCGATCAGCAGGAGGCAGATGAACATGTCCGTCGTCCAGTCGAGCGCGCGGTACGCGTACCAGTTCAGGCCCGCCACGGCCGTGAAGGCCACGCCGGACGCAAGCACGGCCGCCACTGGCGCGAGGGCCGGCAGCAGCAGCGCCAGGACCAGACCCACGACGATCACCTGCATGTACTCGATGCCCGACGCGTAATCGGGATGCGTCTTGTAGTGCTGGTCGAGAATGGACTTGATGACGTTGGCGTGCACCTCGACACCCGGATATTCCTTGTTGACGGGCGTGGCGCGCAAGTCCTGCAGGCCGGGCGCCGTCGTCCCGACCAGCACGATCGCGCCTTCCAGCACCTCGCGCTTCACCCGCCCCGCCAGCACGTCCGCCGCCGACACATAACGGAATGCCCCGCCCTGCGGGCCGCCCGGGCCGCGGAACTGCACGTTGGTCAGGAGGCCCAGTCCGACGGGGATGCGGCGCGCGCCGCGCGTGCCCGACAGGCGGATGAAGTCGGCGGCGCCGCTGTCGGCGTCCGCCGTGTCGAACACCGGGGCGATCGCGCTCGCGTCCAGCCAGACGGCCGCCGTGGCCAGCGCCAGCGACGGGTAATAGCCGTCGCCGATGCGCTGCAGCAGCGAACTGGATCGCACCATGCCGTCGTCATCGGAGATCACCGTGAAGCTGCCTGCGCCGCGTGCCGCGGCCTGCAGGCGCGCCAGGTTGGCCTCATAGCCGTCCGCGGCGTAGGCGACCAGGTCGCGCCCTTTCAGGTCGGCCAGCGTAAACGCAGGCGACGGGAGCGCGCCGCGCTTTACTTCCGCCAGGTTATAGCCCAGCACGACGGGCCGGTCCTGCAGCGCCTTGGCGAACAGGCCATCGTAGTCGAGCGCCGGCTGTAGCTGCGCCAGCCGCGCGTGCAGGGCTGCGTCGTCCTTCAAATCGTGCGCCGCCAGCCGCTCCAGCACGGCGTAGCCCGAACTGGTGTCCGGCTCGGGAAAGGAAATGTCGAAGCCGATCGCGCCGGCCTTGTAGTGCCCGGCCAGCTGGTCGACCAGCTTCGCCAGCACGTTGCGGCTCCAGGGAAACCGCCCGACCTCCCCCAGGCTCTTCGTGTCGATATCGACAATCACGATACGTGGATCGAGCACGGGGGCTTCCAGGCGCATGCGCAGGTCGCCGATGATGGTGTCCTGGCGCGCGATCGCGTGGCTGCTCCACACGTTCATCACGTAGGCCAGCGCGGCCAGCGTCAGCGCCAGCCCCAGTGCCCAGCGCGGACCGTAGCGGCGCAACAGCTTCACGGCGTATAGCCCGGGATCGCCGCTTCGTCGACATGGTCGATCTGCGACGCATCCAGATTCTTGCGCGCGAATTTCAGGTACACCTTCTGGCGTACGAAGATGTCGAACAGGTCCGGGTCGATGTGGCCGTTGAGGGCGAACTTGCCGAGGATGTGCAGCGATTCGGACAGCGTCTTGCCCTTCTTGTACGGGCGGTCGCGCGCCGTCAGGGCCTCGAAGATGTCGGCGATGGCCATCACGCGCGCCTGCACGGACATCTGCTCGCGCGTGAGGCCGCGCGGATAGCCCTTGCCGTCCATGCGCTCGTGGTGGCCGCCGGCGTATTCCGGGACGTTCTTGAGGTGCTTCGGCCAGGGCAGGGATTCGAGCATGCGGATCGTCACGACGATGTGGTTGTTGATGATCTTGCGTTCGTCGTCGTTGAGTGTACCAAAGCGTACGGTCAGGTTGCGCACCTCGTCGTCGTCGAGGAAGTCGCGTTCGACGCCGTCCGGCCCCGTCCAGCGGTATGCGGCGATACGGCGCACGCGCTCCTGGTCCTCCGGCGACATGCCTTCGCTGCCCACGTTGGCGTGGCGCAGGAAGTCGCGATCAAGCCGCAGGCGCGCCTGCTCGGACGCGAGTCGGTCGGCGATCGCCGCGCGGTTCGCGTCCGGTTCGCATTGCGCGCGCAGCGCGCGGATCTCGGCGTCGCGCAGCAGCACCTCGAAGCGCGTGTCGATCATGTGGATGCGGTCGAAGATCGTCTCGAGCTTGGTCGCCTTGTCGACGACGTGGACCGGCGTCGTGATCTTGCCGCAGTCGTGCAGCAGGCCGGCCAGCCACAGTTCGCGGCGGTCGCGGTCGCTCATGCGGAACGACGCCATCGGGCCGATGCCCGTGTCGTGCACGGCCTCGGCCAGCATCATCGTCAGCTCCGGCACGAACTGGCAGTGGCGGCCCGTGTACGGCGATTTTTCGTCGATGCCGATGTTGATCAGGTTGACGAGGGCTTCCAGCAGCTGCTCCATCTGCACGACGAGCTGCTGGTTCGTGAGCGCGACGGCCGCCTGGGCCGCGAGCGCCTCGATGAAGCGCTGGTCGGTGTCGGAGAACGCGCCGATCTCGCCGGTGTCCCGGTCCCGGGCGTTGATCAGCTGGAGCACGCCGACCAGTTCGCCCTCGTGGTTCGTCATCGGCACCGTCAGGATCGACTTCGATCGGTAGCCGAACGTCTGGTCGAACGAACGCATGCCCGAGAAATTGAAGACGTCGGCCTGGTACACGTCGGCGATGTTCACGGACTGGTGAAAGTTGGCCGCATAGGCCGCCACCGACGCGAGGTTCTTGTTGCCGTACTGGTCGTACAGCGGGATCGGCGGCAGGTCGATCGTGTTGCCGCTGGCGCCGCCCTGGTAGAGTTCCAGCGTGTCGTTCAGCGAGATATGGAAGCACAGGCTGCGCTCGTCGCTGCTCGGGCGGTACAGCGTGCCGCCGTCCGCGTGCGTCATGCTCTTGGCAACCTTCAGGATGCGGTCGAGGAAGGTGCCGATGTCGTGGCCGTCACCGAGGGCGACGCTGACCTCCGTGAGCAGGTCGAGCCGCTCTACGATATTGGTCGGGGTGAGCTCTTGCATGTGATGGATCGCCACATTAATTGCCGGGATGAAATTCCGCCACAGTGTAACGTCGTTACACGCCGCTGTACACCAAGTGATGCAGAATTGCAAATTTCAGATAATCGGTTACAAATAAACGTTATGATCTGACATATATTGCAACGGTGCTGGCCTGGCCGCGACGGAAAACAGAGCAGACGACGAGGCTGCACAGCAAGAGGAGTCCTAATGAAATTCAGATTCTGGGGAGTACGCGGATCGATCCCGTCCCCCGGGCCGCGTACCGTGCGCTACGGCGGCAACACCACGTGCATCGAGGTGCGCGGCGACGACGGCACCCTCGTGGTGCTGGACGCCGGCACGGGGATCTACGCGCTCGCCCAGGACCTGATGCGCCGGCGCGCGGAAGACGGCGCGCCCGTGCACGCCAACATCTTCATCACGCACAGCCATTGGGATCACATCCACGGCCTGCCCTTCTTCACGCCGCTGTTCGTGAAGGGCACGCGCGTATGCCTGCACGGTGTCCACGATCCCGTCACGGGCCAGGGCATCGAGCACGTGATGGGCGTGCAGCTGCAGAACAGCTACTTCCCCGTCAGCGAGGAACGCATGGATGCCACGATCGACTACCGGACACTGGAGATCGGCGTGCCGCACGCGGTCGGCGACGTGGTCGTGCACAACGTCGTGATGAACCACCCCGTGACGAACCTCGGCTACCGCGTGGAATGCAACGGCCGCGCCATGTTCTTCACGGGCGACCACGAACCCTTCTTCAATCCGCACGCCCCCGGCAGCGCGGCGTACGACACGGCGCAGCGCGAAATCGAACGGCGCGAGCGCGAGATCGAGCGCACAATGGAAGGCGTCGACGCGCTCGTCGCCGACTGCTCTTACACCGTGGAGGAATATCCGGCCAAGCAGGGCTGGGGCCACGGCACGTTCGACGGCGCCATCGCGCTGGCGCTGAAGGTCGGCGCGCGCAGCCTGGTCTGCACCCACCACGAGCCGACCCGCTCGGACGACGAGCTGGAAGCCGTGTTCGCGCAGGCCGTCGCACGCTGGCAGGACAGGTTGAACGGCCTCGCCGTGACACTGGCTTACGAAGGCCTGGAAATGGAGCTCTGATGAGCGACGATTTCGTGGATCAGCAGACAGGAGAACGGCGGGTCGACCGGCGCGCGCCCGACGACACGGCGCGGCGGCTCGACTTCCAGCGCCGCCTGCAGGCCATCACCACGAGGATCCACGCCACCGCCAACCTGGACCAGATCATGCTCGACCTGGGCCAGGATTTCTGCGGCCTGTTCGATGCCGACCGTTTTACCCTGTACGCCGTCACGCCGGCGCAGGACGCCCTCGTCGCCAAGGTCAAGACCGGCCTGTCCGAAATCCGCCACCTGCAGCTGCCGATCGGGCCGGGCTCCATCGCCGGCTTCGTGGCGCTGGCACGCCTGACCGTCAACATCGCCGACGTCTACGACGAAGCCGAGCTGCGGCGCCTGGCGCCCACGCTGCGCTTCCAGCGCGGCGTCGACCAGCGCACGGGCTACCGCACGCGCGAGATGCTGGTGGCGCCGCTGATCGACGCGGGCGGCGCGCTGCTCGGCGTCATCCAGTTCATCAACCACCGTTCCGGCGGCCCCTTCCCCCAGCTGTGCCTGGACGGCATCAAGCAGTTGTGCGACACCCTGGCCGTCGCATTCAGCCAGCGCCTGCGCGCCCCGCTGCCGCGCGGCCGCTACGACGCCCTCGTCACGCGTGCGGTCCTCGCCGTGCAGGAACTGGAACTGGCCACGCGCCTCGCGCGCGAGCGCGACGCCGACATCGAGGACGTGCTGCTGTCCGACTTCCACCTGAAGCCGGCCCAGATCGGCGAGGCGTTGTCGGCGTACTGCGGCCTGCCCTACGAACCGTTCCGCGCCGACCGCGTGAAGCCCGTCGAGCTGCTGCGCAACCTGAAGCCGCAGTACGCGCTCGAACACGGCTGGCTGCCGCTGGAGGATGGTCCCGACGGCCTCGTGCTGATGGCGCTCGACCCGGAGCGCGTGGCCGCCAGCCACATCGCCGCACAGGTGTTCGGCCGCGCGCGCATCGCGTGGCGCGTGACGACCCGCCACGACCTCAACCAGACGGTGGCCCAGTTCTTCGGCGCCGCCGCGGCCGACGATGGAAGTGTCGGCGAACTGCTGTCGAACCTGGCGGAGGACAGCGATCCGGACGAGGATGCGGACGGCGGCGGCACCGAGGTCTCGGCCGCCGTCGAGAACGAGCTGGTCAAGCTGCTGAACCGGATCATCGTCGACGCGCATCGCCAGGGCGCGTCCGACATCCACATCGAACCCCAGCCGGGCCGCGGCAAGACGGGCATCCGCTTCCGCAAGGACGGCGTGCTGGTGCCGTACATCGAGATCCCGGCCAGCTACCGCAACGCCCTCGTCGCACGTGTCAAAATCATGTGCGACCTCGACATCTCCGAGCGGCGCAAGCCGCAGGACGGCAAGATCCGCTTCCGCAAGTACGGCCCGCTCGACATCGAACTGCGCGTGGCGACGATCCCGTCCAGCGGCGGCGTCGAGGACATCGTGATGCGCATCCTGCAAGCGGGCGAGCCGATCCCGCTCGACGCACTGGGCATCCTGCCGCACAACCTGGCGCGCCTGAAGGCCGCCGTCGCCAAGCCGTACGGCCTGTTCTTCGTGTGCGGGCCGACCGGCTCGGGCAAGACCACGACCCTGCACTCGATCCTGGCGCACCTGAATACGCCGGAGACCAAGATCTGGACGGCCGAGGACCCGGTCGAGATCACCCAGAAGGGCCTGCGCCAGGTGCAGGTCAACCGCAAGACGGGCCTCGACTTCGCCACCGTCATGCGTGCCTTCCTGCGTGCCGATCCGGATGTGATCATGGTCGGCGAGATGCGCGACCGCGAGACCGTCAGCACGGGCATCGAAGCGTCGCTGACGGGCCACCTCGTGTTCTCGACCCTGCACACGAACAGCGCGCCGGAATCCGTCGTGCGCCTGCTCGACATGGGCATGGACCCCTTCAATTTTGCCGACGCCCTGCTGGGCATCCTGGCGCAGCGTCTGGCGCGCCGCCTGTGCACCGCGTGCCGCCAGGCCTACCACCCCGACGACGCCGAGGTGGAAGCGCTGCTCGACGAATACTGCGAGGAGTTGCGCGGCCAGGATTCTTACAAGACGGACCCGCAGACCGCGCGCGCGGCCGTGCTGGCCGGCTGGCGCCAGCGCCACGGCGATGCCACGGGACGCTTCACGCTGTACCGTGCCGTGGGCTGCGCCGAGTGCAACAAGGGATACCGCGGGCGCGTCGGCCTGCATGAATTGATGCTGGGCAGCGAGCGTATCAAGCGCCTGCTGACCGAGCACGCGCGCGTGGCCGAACTGCTCGCGGCCGCGCTGGAGGACGGGATGCTGACCCTGAAAATGGACGGCATCGAGAAGATCCTGGGCGGCGTCACCGACATCAAGATGGTGCGCGCCGTTTGCATCAAATGACCTGCCAACCGCAACTCACTACAGGAGAGTCACGTAATGAACCGCATCGTTCCGCCGATCCTGGCGGCCACCGCCATCCTGCTGTCCGGCTGCGCCGCCGATGGCGCCAAACCGACGCAAGGTGGTAACACCTACCTCGATTCGAGCTACACGCCGACCGGCACCCTCATCCCGCGCAAGGCCCCGAGCCGCACGGACAACCTGACGATCGTCGACAAGCAGGCGCTCGAGAACGACCGCACGAACGGCGGCGGCACCAACAACTGGGCGGCCGGCAAGCCCTGAGCCGCACCACGCCATGGCAAAAAGGCCGGAGATCGCATCTCCGGCCTTTTTATTTCACCCGATCAGTCGTTCGCGTTCTGCACGAACACGGCCGCGGTGCGCGCCGGGATCGCGAACGTGCCGCTGTTGCGCTCGAAGTACGACGCCTTCACCAGTTCGTCGCTGCCGTTCTTCTGGATGCGGTGCAGCTGCAGCTTGCGGCCCTTCAGTTCCGGGATCGTGATGGTCTTCGGGATCTTGTCGACGTTGAACACGACGGCGACCGCCTTGTACTGCGCGCCCGGATAGCGCGTACCGTCGATGCTCAGCGCGACGAGGCCCGGCACCTGGTCCGGTCCGACGTTATAGAACTTCAAACGGTCGATCACGTCCTGCGCCGTGCGCAGGCGGAACAGCGTGCTGTCCGTGCGGATCGCGAGGAAGTCTTCGAACGCGTTCTTCGCGGCGAGGATCGCGCGCGTGTCCGGCTTGATCAGCGGGTTGGTGAGCACCGGCGACATCAGCGACCAGTTGTCCTGGTTCTGCCCCGCCATCGGCAGGCCGACGCCGAAGTTATTCGACGCGTAGCTGTAATCCAGCTTGTTGAACCAGTCGCCCGCGTTGTAGCTGTCGCGGTCGAGCGATTTCGAGCGCAGGATTTCCTGGCCGGCGTGGAAGAACGGGATGCCCTGCGCCAGCACGTTGATCGCGGCACCGAGGGTCTGCACGCGCACACGGTCGGACAGCGGCGTCGATTGCGGCAGGCGGAACGCGTTGATGTCGAACAGCGTCTGGTTGTCGTGTGCCTCGATGTAGTTGATCGTCTCGGCCGGATTCGCCGCGAAGCCGGCCTGCTGGCCGAAGTAATCGATCTGCGCGTTCGTGCGGACATTGCCGAAGCGGTCCGTGAAGCGGTAGTCGCGCAGCGTGCCGGACAGCGCGACGCGCACGAGGTCCGCGAGGCGCAGCGCATCGTCGCGCGTCTGCGTCGACAATGCGTTCGGGTCCGTGTAGACGCCGTTGATGAAGCCCTGCTGGCTGATCAAGGCCTGGCCGCCGTCGCAGCAACCGCCGCCGCGCACGGTGTCGCGGATGCGGTCGTTGAAAGAACCGATGCCGGTGCCCGCCATGTTGGCCTGGCGCGCCTGCACGAAGCGCGCGTCGTTGCCGACGCTGCCGAAGTTCCACGCCTCGCCGTACAGGTAGATGTCGCGGCCGGCGGCCTGGTTGACGCTCGCCTGCAGGCGTTTCAGCAGGTCCAGCGGCGTGAAGCCCATGATGTCGAAGCGGAAGCTGTCGACCTTGTACTGGCGCGCCCACAGCGACACGGAATCGATGATCAGCTTGCCCATCATGGCGTTTTCCTGCGCGGTGTCGGCGCAGCAGCTGTCGTTCAGGATGTGGCCGTCGTTGGCCAAGCGGTAGTAATAGGTCGGCACGATGCGGTCGAGGACCGACAGCGGGCCTTGCTGCGACTGGCTCGTGTGGTTGTACACGACGTCCATCGTCACGCGCAGGCCGGTCTCGTGCAGCGCCTGTACCATCGCGCGGAACTCGCGCACGCGCACGGCGCCGTCGTCGGCATCCGTCGCATAACTGCCTTCCGGCGCGCTGTAATGCACCGGGTCGTAGCCCCAGTTGAAGCAATCCGCGTCCGCGACGGCGGCGATCGCAGCCTGCTGCGCGGTCGAATCGGCCGCTGCATTCGGGATGGCCGGCGCGACGCAGCCCTTCTCGTTGACGCTGGCGATATCGAAGCTCGGCAGCAGGTGAATGTGCGTCATGCCCGCCTTCTGCAGCGATTTCAGGTGGCGCATGCCGTTGGCGTCATCGTCCGTGAAGGCCAGGTATTTGCCGCGGTGGGCGGCCGGCACGGTGGCGTCGGAAGCCGAGAAGTCGCGGATGTGCAGCTCGTACAGCGCGATGTCGGTGGGCGCGTCGAGCTTCGGGATGCGCTGGTCGTCCCAGCCGGCCGGCTTCAGTTGCGGGCTGTCGAGGTTCGCGACGAAGCTGCGCGCGCTGTTCGCCGAAAGGCTCAGCGAGTACGGATCGGTCACGGTGTTCGTCACGATCTTGTTGTCGGCCCAGCGCGACAGCACCTGCACCGTGTACGTGTAGTAGGCGCGGTTGGCGAGCGTCGGGTCGTTGGACGTGGCGCTCCACACGCCGCTGGCCGGGTCGCGCGTCATCGGGACCGTCGAGGCGGTCGTCGCGTTCGCGCTCGCGTACAGGTTCAGCGCGACGGATTTCGCCGTCGGCGCCCACACGCGGAATGTCGCGCGGCCGCTGCGGTCGAACGTCACACCCAGCTGGGCTTGCGCCGCCTGCGCCGCGAACAAATCGTCCAGCAGGCCGGCCGTCTGCAGCGACGTCACCTGCACGAGGTTGCCGCTGCCGTCGTACTGGGCGATGGCGAACTGGCCGCTGACCATAGCCGCCACCTTGGCCGCGTCGGCGTCCTTCAGGCGCAGGCCGGTGGCGCCGGCCAGGTGCGGGTATTTCTGGCGGAGCGCGTCCGGCAGTGCGGACACGGTCAAATCGAAGGCGACTTCCGCGCCCGTCAGGCCATTGGCACCGCCCGGGGTCGGCACCAGGCCGCCGTTCGCGGCATGGAACAGTTTGTAGCTGCCGCCCGTCGGCACGCCCGGCCAGGCCAGCGTGGTGCTGGTAAGCCACTGCGCGTTGGCAAACGCCAAGTTGCCGAAGCTGAGTGCCGGCTGGGCCACATACACGGTGCAGTCGCCTTCCAGCATCCAGACCTCCTGGCCCTTGGTGGCGACATCGGCATTCAGGTCGGCGTGCTGGTCGGCACCGCAGTTCTTGCTGCCGTTGCCGTCGGTGACGAGGAACCAGATCGCGCTCTTGCCGGCCGCCAGCGGAATATCGACGTAGCCGCCGAAGCCGTCGCTGTTCGTGAACATGAAGCGGTCGGTGATCCACGCCGAGCTGGGATGCTGCGGGCCGTCCCACGAATAGACGCCCCACTGGGCGGTGTCGTTCTGGACGCGGTGGAAGTGCATGCGGATGCTGCCTGGCGCGACGGGCGTGGCCGCGGCGGCGCTGGTTGCAAGCAGCCGGGTGCCGGACTGGGTGGCCTGCTGGCCCGTATCACCCGCGCCGCAACCGGCCAGCAGCACGCTGGCGCAAGCGGCCACGGCAAGCCCCGACCATGAAGTCAAACTACTTCTGAATATCATATTGTCCCCTCTTCATTCTTATTCTGACCGACGGGCGTGGCCCGGACGGCAACGCTGGCCGACGATCGCCTGTAATATTACTACGTCATTAGTAAAAATGAAAAAGGAACGCGCAACTGTGGCGAAAAACAAACCGGGGTCAGAGCTAATGCCGGTCACTTAAGGACTTGACCGACGCGATCCAAGGGCTAGAACGGATTTATGTTCAACGTAAATCCGTTTTCTATCATGGCTCTGCAACTTGACCTGGATTACTCGGCCTCGCTGACGCCGCAGGAATTTGACCGTTTCGCCAGCCTTATCGATCCGGCGTGGATCGATGAGGCTTTGCAACAGACTGGCACTGTGTCGGTGCGTCGTCGTCGGTTACCGGCCGATCGGATGGTCTGGCTGGTAATTGGACTGGCATTGTTTCGAAACGAGCCGATCTGGCATATCGTCAAACAGCTCGATCTTGCCGATGGCCCGGCAGCCAGCACACCTGTCCCCAGTGCTTCAGTGGCGGGGCGTGAGCGTTTAGGCGAAGCCCCATTGGAATGGCTGTTCAAGCGGACGGCAAGCTGCTGGGGTGAGCGTGCCCCAGCGGAGAGTGCGCTGTTTCATGGCCTGCGCAGTTATGCTGTTGATGGCGTGGTCTGGTCGGTGCCGAGCACGCCAGAAAACGAAAGGGAGTTTGGCCGGCCCCGGGGAGGTGACGGACGTGATGGCGCTTGGCCGCAATTGCGTGCCGTCTGCCTGATGGATACCCACAGTCACCTGCTGCGCGCCGTCGACTTCGGAGAGTGCCAGACAGGTGAGCTGAGCTATGCAAAGACACTGATACAGGCTGCGCCTGATAACTCGCTCACGATTTTTGATCGAGCCTATTTCTCGGCCGCGTTTCTACTGGACTGGCAACGGTCGGGCCTGCAAAAGCATTGGCTGATACGCACCAAAACCTCGCTGTGTTATGAGGTAGTCTGCCAGGTGGCTCCCGGTGACTGTCTGGTACGGCTTCCCGTCTCACCTCAGGCGCGTCGGCAGCATCCGGATCTTCCCTCGCACTGGCAGGCTAGACTGATCGAATGCACGGTGGGCGGACAGCCTCGACGATTTCTCACCTCGCTGTGCGATGCGCATCGTTTCCCCGCGCGTGACGTCGCCGCACACTACGTGCAGCGATGGGAGATCGAACTCGGTTTCAGGGAAATGAAGCAAGGCATGCTGAAAAAAGCGCCTGTCCTGCGCAGCAGGCTGCCGGAACTCGTGCGCCAGGAAGTATGGGGAATGTTGATCGCCTACAACCTGCTGCGCCATGAAATTGCCCAGATGGCCACTGAACTGAACGTGCCACCGCAGCGCCTCAGCTTCCAATGGCTGGCCCTGGCCATCGTTACCGCGCTGTACCACTGGCCGCTCGAAACACCCGGCACCTTCCCCAAGCGATTGGCATCGCTACGTGAACAAGCACGTGCCTACCTTCTACCAGAGCGACGAACACGCTCATATCCGAGAACAATAAAATCCAGGAAATCCAAGTACCCAACAAAACATGCCAGCCCCGATTAACTGACTGGCATTAGGGTCAGAGCCCGCTTTTTGGCAATTTCCCAAGATCGCGCTCTGACCCCGGTTTTGGGAAATAAAAAAGCAGCCCGCAGGCTGCTTTTTCGATAGGAGCGCGGTTCGCTTAGAGGATGTGCGTCCCGACCCACCACGCGATCGCCGCCATGAAGGCCGATGCGGGGATGGTGAAGACCCACGCCCACACGATGTTGCCGGCCACGCCCCAGCGCACGGCCGAAGCCTTTTGCGCGGAGCCGACGCCGACGATGGCGCCCGTGATGGTGTGCGTCGTCGACACCGGCACGCCGATCGCGCTGGCGAGGAACAGCGTGATGGCGCCGCCCGATTCCGCGCAGAAGCCGCCGACGGGCTTGAGCTTGGTGATCTTCTGACCCATCGTGCGCACGATGCGCCAGCCGCCGAACAGCGTGCCCATCGAGATCGCCGTGTAGCAGGCGATGATGACCCACAGCGGGGGCGCCGCATCGCCGGCCTTCGAGACGCCGGCCACGATCAGCAGCATCCAGATGATACCGATGGTCTTCTGCGCGTCATTGCCGCCGTGGCCCAGGCTGTAGGCCGCGGCCGAGACGAGCTGCAGGCGGCGGAACCACGTGTCGACCTTGCGCGGCGGGGTGCGCACGAAGATCCAGGACACGGCCAGCATCACGAGCGAACCGAGGATGAAGCCCAGCAGCGGCGACAGGAGGATCCACTGCACGGTCTTGAGCAGGCCGCCGCCGACCAGGGCGCCGGTGCCGCTCTTGGCGACGGCCGCGCCCACCAGGCCGCCGATCAGGGCGTGCGAGGACGAGGACGGGATGCCGTAGTACCACGTGATGACGTTCCAGACGATGGCGCCGACGAGCGCCCCGAACACGACGTAATGGTCGACGACGTGCGGATCGACGGTGCCCTTGCCCACGGTGGCCGCGACGTGCAGGCCGACCGTGAAGATGGCGACGAAGTTGAACAGCGCCGACATCGCGACCGCGGTCTGGGGCCGCAGCACGCCCGTCGACACCACCGTCGCGATCGCGTTGGCGGCATCGTGGAAGCCGTTCATGAAGTCGAAGACCAGCGCTAAAAAGACGAGCAGGCCCAGCACATAGATGCTGATGTGTAGAGAATCCATATTGTTCTTGTTGGTCCGGTCGTTACGCGTTCTCGACGATGATGCCTTCGATGATGTTGGCAACGTCTTCGCAGCGGTCGGTCACCGTCTCGAGGATTTCGTAGATGGCTTTCATCTTGATCAGGTTGCGCACGTCCGGCTCGTCGCGGAACAGCTTGGACATGGCGGCGCGCATCACGTGGTCGGCGTCCGATTCCAGGCGGTCGATCTCTTCGCAGATGGCGACCATCTTCTGGGCGTTGTCCATGTTGTGCAGCATGCCGACGGCCTGCTGGACCTTTTCGCAGCATGCCAGGCACAGCTCGGCCAGGCGCTTCGCTTCCGGCGTCACGGCGTGCAGGTCATACAGCGAGATGGTCTGGGCGGCGTCCTCCATCATGTCGAGGATGTCGTCCATGCGGGTGATCAGCTTGTGGATGTCGTCACGGTCGAGCGGCGTGATGAACGTCTTGTGCAGCAGGTCCACACACTGGTAGGTGATCTTGTCCGCCTGTTTTTCGATGCTCTCCACGGCGTGCGTGCGGTTTTCCAGGTCGTCGAAGTTGGTCATCAGGCCGACCATCTCTTGTGCACCCTTCACGCACAACGCGGCGTGCTGGTTGAACAGGTCGAAAAATTTGCCCTCCGTGGGCATCAGGCGTCCAAACATAGGTTCTCCGTTGGGTAAATCTCTTGGGACTTCTTTGAAAGTCGCGGCGACGCCGCGATCCTTGGCTGCTCTCGGCTTTTTTAATCGCCCTGATAAATGCTCAGGTTGCCGGTGTAATTGCCGAACTTCGTGTACATGCCCATCCAGGTCACGCGAATGGCGCCGATCGGGCCGTTACGCTGTTTGCCGATAATGATCTCGGCAGTACCTTTGTCGGGCGAGTCCGGGTTGTAAACTTCGTCACGATACAGGAAGATGATCACGTCCGCATCCTGTTCGATAGCGCCCGATTCGCGCAGGTCGGACATCACGGGGCGCTTGTTGGGGCGTTGTTCCAGCGAGCGGTTCAGCTGGGACAGCGCGATCACCGGGCATCCCAGTTCCTTCGCCAGGCCCTTCAGGCTTCGCGAGATCTCCGAGATCTCGGACGCCCGGTTGTCGCCCGGCTTGGAACCCTGCATCAGCTGCAGGTAGTCGACGATGATCAGGCCCAGCTTGCCGCACTGGCGCGCCAGGCGGCGGGCACGGGCCCGCATCTCGATCGGGTTCAGCGCCGGCGTCTCGTCGATGAAGATCTGTGCATCGTTCATCTTCTGGATCGCGTGCGTCAGGCGCGGCCAGTCCTCGTCCAGCAGCTTGCCGGTACGCAGGCGGTGCTGGTCGAGCTGGCCGATGGAGCCGAGCATACGCATCGCCAGCTGCACGCCGCCCATCTCCATCGAGAAGATCGCGACCGGGAGGCCGGCATCGACGGCCACGCTTTCGCCGATGTTGACGGAGAACGCGGTCTTGCCCATCGACGGACGGCCTGCGACGATCACGAGGTCGCCCGGCTGCAGGCCGGACGTCATCTTGTCGAGATCGGTGAAGCCTGTCGGGACGCCGGTGATCTCGCCCTGGTTGTCACGGCTGTACAGCTCGTCCACGCGCTCGACCACCTGGGTCAGCAGCGGCTGGACGGGCAACCAGCCCTGGGCGCCCCGGGCGCCCTGCTCGGCGATCGCGAAAATGCGCGATTCCGCCTCGTCGAGGATCTGCTTGACCTCGGCACCTTGCGGATTGAAGGCCTTGCCGGACACCTCGTCGGCGACGGTGATGAGCTGGCGCAGCACGCCGCGATCGCGGACGATCTCGGCATAACGGCGGATGTTGGCGGCGGATGGCGTATTCTGCGCCATCGCATTCAGGTACTGCAGGCCGCCGACGTCCTCGGCCTTGCCGAGCTGGACGAGCGCCTCGTACACGGTGATCACGTCGGCAGGCTTGCCGGCATTGATCAGGCGAACCATCTGTTCGAAGATGATCCGGTGGTCGTAGCGATAAAAATCCTCCGCATGCATGAAGTCGGCAATGCGGTCCCACGCCGCGTTATCGCGCAGCAGGCCGCCGATGACGGACTGTTCTGCTTCGATGGAATGCGGAGGGATGCGGAGCGACTCGATCTGCGGGTCTGCTGGGGTGTTCATGGCCGGCATTATACCCGTTCCCGATCAGGCGCTGAAATCATTGGTGAGTTTCCAAAAACAAAAAAGCCGGGGCAACCCCGGCTTTTCTCATTCTGACAACAGAATGTATCTTAGGCGGCTTCGCCCACGACAGCGATGGTGATTTCCACCACGACGTCGGTGTGCAGAGCGACCGACACCGGGTGCTCGCCGGTGGTCTTCAGCGGACCGGTCGGCATGCGCACTTGTGCCTTTTCGACGGCGAAACCTTGCTTGGTCAGGGCTTCGGCGATGTCGAAGTTGGTCACGGAACCGAACAGACGGCCGTCGACGCCGGCTTTCTGGGCGATGGTGACGGTCATGCCGTTCAGCTTGTCGCCCTGGCCTTGAGCGGCAGCCAGTTTCTCGGCAGCTGCTTTTTCCAGTTCGGCGCGCTTGACTTCGAACTCGGCCACGGCAGCCTGCGTTGCGCGGCGGGCCATTTTTTGCGGGATCAGGAAGTTACGAGCGTAACCATCTTTGACCTTGACGACGTCGCCCAGGTTGCCGACGTTGACGACTTTTTCCAGCAGGATAACTTGCATTTTATTCTCCAGTAATCTGACTATGCTTGCGGTCGCGACCGACGATTAAGCGTTGTGCAGGTCGGTGTACGGCAGCAGAGCCAGGTAACGGGCGCGCTTGATGGCGGTGTCCACTTGACGCTGGTAGTGAGCCTTGGTGCCGGTCAGGCGTGCCGGCATGATCTTGCCGTTTTCCTGGACGAAATCCTTCAGGGTGTCGACGTCTTTGTAGTCAACCTGTTCCACGCCTGCAGCGGTGAAGCGGCAGAATTTCTTGCGCTTGAACAGCGGGTTCTGCTGTTTACGCTTCTCTTTGAGCTTAGCTTTGTTTTTGTCGAACTTTTTACCGAATGCCATTTTGAGGCTCCTGTATCTATCTATAAACGTGCCCGCAAACTTTTATGCGGCACTGAAATCAATGATGTGAAACACCAGGCTTTTGCTGTGACGGCTTTTCCTGGCCAAGAATCCGGTGAAGCGGTACATCGCGCCCAACTCGGCATTGGCAAATCGTCCCGAAATCTCGCCCGCGGCAACCGCGGGAATCTCGAATTCGACCTGCCTGTCCAGCCTCGCTTCCGTCTGCGTCGATCCGTGTTGCAGGATGCCGCCCACGATGGGGATGCCGGCCGGGGTGTAGCGCAGGACGTCGCGTTCCAGAATGCTTGCGACCAGGGACAGCTTGTTCACTTACAGCCTGATGCTCCCGCGAGAGATTTAGGCTGCTGCGGCCGGAGCGGCGGCCTGCTCGGCGCGGTGGCTCTTGGCTGCGTCTTCGCGCTGGACCGACTTCATCATCGGCGACGGTGCGGTTTCAGCTTTCTTCATCTTCACGGTCAGGTGACGCAGCACGGCATCATTGAATTTGAATGCGGTTTCCAGCTCGACCAGGGTCTCGTTGTCGCACTCGATGTTCAGGCAGATGTAGTGTGCCTTCGGCAGCTTCTGGATCTGGTAAGCCATTTGACGACGGCCCCAATCTTCGACGCGGTGGATGTTGCCGCCGCGCGAGGTGACCGTGGTCTTGTAGCGTTCGATCATCGCCGGGACCTGCTCGCTCTGGTCCGGGTGGACGATAAACACGATTTCATAATGACGCATGAAACACTCCTTAAGGACGTTTAAACAAATGCCCACCTCGGCGTCAAGACGAGTGTGGGAAGGGAAAGCCCAACATTATAACAGCAAAACCGTCAAGTGCTCAATGGGGCAGCGGCACGCAGTGCGTGGCGCTGCGAAAAACGTTGGACGTGCGCTGCGTACCGCACCGCAAAAGGTTGTAGACGTGCACTGCGTACCGCACCGCAAAAAAACTTTGAAATCCCCTTGCGCGCGGCGCAATACTGTACAAAAATACAGTCTGACCCCGTACCAACGAAGACAAACATGCTTAAGCTCACCGCACGGCAAGAACAGATCCTCAACCTGATCAAGGAAGCCATCGACAACACGGGCTTCCCGCCGACCCGCGCCGAAATCGCCCAGGAGCTTGGCTTCCGCTCGGCCAACGCCGCCGAGGAACACCTGCAGGCCCTTGCGCGTAAAGGCGCGATCGAAATTTCCCCGGGTACCTCGCGCGGTATCCGCCTCGTCGGCCAGTCCGTCGAATCCAAGGCTGCCGCTGCTGCCGCGGTGCCTGCCTTCGTACCGCCGATTCCGCCGAACCTGATGTCGCTGCCGCTCGTCGGCCGCGTCGCCGCGGGCTCGCCCATCCTCGCCCAGGAACACGTCGAAGCGACCTATTCCGTCGACCCGGCCATGTTCTCGAGCAAGCCCGACTTCCTGCTGAAGGTCAGGGGCTGGTCGATGCGCGACGCCGGCATCTGCGATGGCGACTTCCTCGCCGTCAAGAAGGTCGACAGCGCGAAGAACGGCCAGATCGTCGTGGCCCGCATCGGCGACGAAGTGACGGTCAAGCGCTACCGCAAGACCGGTACCACGATCGAACTGCTGCCGGAAAACCCGGACTTTTCCGTGATCACCGTCGATCCGCAGGCCGACGAGTTCGCACTGGAAGGCCTGGCGGTCGGACTGCTGCGGTCCTGGCACTAAGCTTCCACCTGCACACAGGCCCGCGTCATGCGGGCCTTGTCGTTTTATCCTTCGCTCAGCGCGGATAGACGAAACCGGTACGGATATCGGTCGGCAGCAGCCGGCTGCCGTCACGTACCATCAGGCGCTGCGGCGGCTCGTCGCCGGCCAGGGCACGCCAGATGACAGGTAGCCCCTCCCCTTTGCGCAACAGCTCGTCGCTACGTTCGAATACGTTGGGGCAACCTGTGGCCGCGAGCAGCGCCTGCACGATGGTCACCTTCCACGCGTCGACACCGGCAGCATTGAACTGGCACACCAGGTAACCGGCGGTCCCGCCATAGCTGTGCACCATGAGCCCGGGCAGACCGTCTTTTTCGCCGTCGATCACCAGCACCAGGGCTTGCGGATCGGCGCCACGCACGGCAACGGCGCGCCGCGCGACCGCAGCCTGCACGCGACGCTTCATCATGGCGTGATCGACCGGTTCGTCCTCGCGCAGGGTCCAGACGCGGGCCGCGATCTGCGACTTCGCGTTGTAGGCCGCGCGCGCCAGAAACTGGCGTGCCGACGACTGCACGATCGCCGTGACACCGGGCTTGCCGCGCTCCTGGGGCCGCCCCTCGACCTTCTCGATGGCGGACAGATAAATCCAGGGGTCGCCGGACAGCAGGCTTTTTTCCTTGCCCTGTTTGATGGTGATGATGAGCATATGCAGACTTCGTTTTCAGGAGCCGAATGATACAGCAAGGCGTTATCGCCTCCGGCGTCTTCCTGCCATCGCCATCACTTGCCGTCGTCGCGCGGCGGTGCGTTCTTGACCATCTCGTTGTGTTCCTTGACGTAGGCCTCGGTACCCGCGCGCCATGCGTCGAAGTCGGCGATGACCAGCCGGCCGGCCACCTTCGTGTCTTCCGCCAGGCGGTCGCCGACCTCCTTCAGGTGCGCGTTCGCCTTCTCCGTCTCGTCCTTCGTCATCAGCTTCGTGATGTCTTCCGGGATCCGTTTCGTGAGCGGCAGCGACGCATTCAGCTGTTTCACCCAGCGGTTATGGCAGGCTTCCCAGTCCTTCATCTTGCCGCTGTAATAGTCGATTTCCTCGTTGACCTTGGACATGGCCGGGAAGCGCGGCGCCGGGCAACGGTAGTCGTTGGTGCGCAGGTCCGAGCCGTCGTATTTCGCGATCCAGTAGTCGAGGTCGGCGCGCCGCGCCTCGCGCTGCTTCATCAGCTCGAGCGACGCGATGGCGACGGCATTGCCCTTCGCGGCCGCCTTCTGGAACCACTGCGCGGCCTTGTCCATGTCGACGCTGCCCGCCTCGCCGTAGAAATACATTTCGCCCAGGTGCTGCTGGGCCATCACGTTGCCGGCGTTCGCCAGCTTCGTGTATTTCGCCAGCGCTTCCGGATACGATTTCTTCGCGAACAATGCGTCCGCTTCCGCCTGCTCGGCGGCCGCGTTGGCGGACGACGGGGCGGCGGCGGCCGGCTTCGCGGCGGCGCCTTTCGCAGGGGATTTGGCGCCGGGCTCGGCGGCGAATGCGACACCGCCGCACAGCAGTGCGGCGCAAAACAGGGCAGTCTTCATGGGGCGTGCAATCTACGGATCGGTGATTGGGAACAGGACGATCATAACCGCAGCGCCCCGCCCGCTCAACCGTTCAGTGCGTCGCCAAAATCGGCGAGCAGGTCGGCCGTATCCTCGATCCCCACCGACACGCGGATCAGCGATTCCGCGATGCCCATGCTGGCGCGGCGCTCCGCGCCCATCTCGAAGAAGATCGTGTGCGCGACCGGGATGACGAGCGTGCGCGTGTCGCCCAGGTTCGACGCCGGAATCGCGACCTTCAGGCGGTTCAGGTAGTCGAAGCAGTCGATCCCCTCTTTCAGCTCGAAGCTGAACAGCGAACCGTAGGCGCGGAACTGTTCGCTTGCCAGCTTGTGCTGCGGATGCGATTCGAGGCCCGGGTAGTAGACGGCGGCCACGCGCTCATCCGCCTCCAGCATGCGCGCCAGCGCCAGCGCGTTCGCGCTGGTGCGCTCCATGCGCAGCGCGAGCGTCTCGGCCCCGACCGCGATGTGGTGCGCCGCTTCCGGTGCCAGCGACGCGCCGAAGTCACGCAGCGATTTGGCGCGCAGTTGCGCCATGCCTTGCGCGGCCGGCGGCTGTTTGCGGAAGTTGTCGGCGATGTTCGGGAACGCGGACCAGTCGAACAGGCCCGTGTCCGTCAGCGCGCCGCCCAGTGCCATGCCGTGGCCGCCGATCGACTTCGTCAGCGAGTTCACGACGAGGCCCGCGCCGACCGCCTTCGGACGGAACAGGTAAGGCGTCGTCATCGTGTTGTCGACGACGTACAGGATGCCGCGCGCACGGCACAGCTCGCCGATGCGAGCCAGGTCCGCGATCTGCGTACGCGGGTTGGCGATCGTCTCGACGAACACGAGGCGCGTGTTCGGCTTCAGTGCCGCTTCGACATTGGCGACATCGGTCGCATCCACGAACGACACCTCGGTGCCCTGCGCGGCCACCGTGTTCCACAGGCTGTTGGTATTCCCGAACAGGAACGACGACGACACGACGTGGTCGCCCGCGCGCAGCAGCGCCTGCGCGAGCGCGCCGATGGCGGCCATGCCGGTGCCGAAGCACAGCGAGGCGACGCCGTCTTCCATCTTGCTGATCTTGTCTTCCAGCGCGCTGACGGTGGGGTTGCCCTGACGGCCGTAGCGGAAGCCCGGTTCCTTGCCCTGGAAGACGGACGCGAGCTGGCGCGCGTCCGTGTAGCCGAAGGCGACCGACGTGTGGATCGGCTTATGCAGCGAGTTGTGCTCGATCGACTTCTTGCGATCGTTGTGCAGGATGGTGGTGGTGAAGCCGTAGTTGGGTTTGTCGCTCATGGTGTCGAAATGAAAACGGGCGCCTTGGGCGCCCGATAATGCAATACAGCGCCGGCGCGAACAGCACTACGCCGGCGTCCGGGCTCATTCCGCCGCGACGGGCGGGTTCAGGTTCAGTTGTGTACGCACGATGTCTTCCGACGACTTGCCCGACGACTTGTGGCGCACGTTCTCCAGCTGGTCGAGGTAGGCCGGCGTGACGTCGCCCGTCACGTAGACGCCGTCGAAGCACGACGCTTCCACGTTCGTCAGGGCCGGGTTGACGTCGGAGATCGACTTCTTCAGCGCGTCCAGGTCCTGGTAGACGAGGCGGTCGGCCGTGATCTCGCGGCACACTTCCTCGACGGTGCGGCCGTGGGCGATCAGCTCGTCGCGCGTCGGCATGTCGATGCCGTACACGTTCGGGTACAGGACCGGCGGCGCGGCGGAGGCGAAGAACACCTTGCGGGCGCCCGATTCGCGTGCCATCTGCACGATCTCGCGGCTCGTCGTGCCGCGCACGATGGAGTCGTCGACGAGCAGCACGTTCTTGTCCTTGAATTCGGACGCGATCGCGTTCAGCTTCTGGCGCACCGACTTCCGGCGCATCGTCTGGCCCGGCATGATGAAGGTGCGGCCGATGTAGCGGTTCTTGATGAAGCCTTCGCGGTACTCCACGCCCAGCTTCAGCGCGAGCTGGATGGCGGCCGGACGGGACGAATCCGGGATCGGCATCACGACGTCGATCTCTTCGACCGGAATCTCCTTGCGGATCTTCTCGGCCAGGTATTCGCCCATGCGCAGGCGGGTGGCGTACACGGAGGCGCCGTCGATCACGGAATCCGGGCGGGCCAGGTACACGTATTCGAACGCGCACGGATTCAGCGACGGGTTCTCGGCGCACTGGCGCGTGTGCAATTGGCTGTCGCCATCGACCCAGACCGCTTCGCCCGGCGCGATGTCGCGCACGAAGCGGAAGCCCAGGCCTTCCAGCGCGACGGACTCGCTGGCGAGCAGGTATTCGGGGCCGTTCTCGGTCTCGTTGATGCCGAGGCACAGCGGGCGGATGCCGAACGGGTCGCGGAACGCGAGCAGGCCGTGGCCGGCGATCTGGGCGATGACGGCGTACGCGCCGCGCACGCGGCGGTGCACCTGCGCGACGGCCTTGAACACGGCGTCCGGGGTCAGCGAATAGCCGTCGGCCGCCGTGGCGATCTCGTGGGCCAGCACGTTCAGCAGGACTTCCGAGTCGGAGTTCGTGTTGACGTGGCGGCGGTCGTTGCGGAACAGTTCTTCCTTCAGCTGTTCCTGGTTCGTCAGGTTACCGTTGTGCGCCAGCGTGATGCCGAACGGGGCATTCACGTAGAACGGCTGCGCTTCCTCTTCGCTGGACGAGCCGGCGGTCGGATAGCGGCAGTGGCCGATGCCGGAATTGCCTTGCAGCGAACGCATGTTACGCGTGCGGAAGACGTCACGCACGAGACCGTTGGCCTTGTACATCGAGAACATGCTGCTGTGATTGGTTGCAATCCCCGCCGCATCCTGGCCGCGATGCTGCAACAGCAGCAATGCGTCATACAACAGCTGGTTGACGGGGGCTTGCGAAACGACGCCGACGATGCCACACATGGTGTGCTCCTAAACTTGGACAGCTAAACAAAAGGGTGTTTCAAAACTGCACGTGCTGCGCGAAGGCAGCGGGCAAGAAAGGTTTGACTGTGCGCGCTCCGGTTTCCGCCATGGGCGAGAGCAGCGCGTCCTTCCAGAAAGCCTGTTGGGGGATGGAAGTCATCCCGCACAATATGACGCCGGCCAGCACGATCACAATGCCCCGGCCCAATCCGAACAGGCCGCCGAGGCCGCGGTCGGCCAGGGTCATGCCGGAGGCCTCGATCAAGGCGCTTATCGCGAGGGCCAGCAGACCCATCAGCACGCGCACGCCGAGGAACAGTGCAATGAAGGCAACGATCAGCCGCAAGGCTTCGCCCGGAATCACGGATGGTAGCATGGGCGCCAGTTTCGCGCCGAAGGCGTTGGCCACCATGAAGGCCGCCACCCAGCCGACCAGCGACAGGATTTCCTTGACCAGGCCGCGCATGGTGCTGATGACGACCGACGAGATCAGGATGAACAGCACCACGTAGTCGAAAATCGTCACGGCTTTTACAGGATCAGACCGGGGTCATGGCGCCGGACATCCCCAGGCGGCCCAGCTTGGCGCGTACTTTCTCGGCATCTTCCTTGTTCAGGGGGCCGACACGTACGCGGATCAGTTCGCCGTTCGGGGTGGACGTCTTCTGCGTGTACGACGAGATGCCCGCCTCGCGCAGCTTCGCCTGCACTTCCGCCGCCTTTTCCTGGCTCGACAGCGCCGCCACCTGCAGCACGAAGCGCTGCGACGACGACGCTTCCGCCGGTTTGTCTTTCTCGGCCGGCTTGCCTTCCAGGATGGCGATCGCGCGCGACGCGTCGTCCTTCGGCTTCACGGGCTTGTCCTCGGCCTTGGCTTTGGCTTTTTCGCGGGCTTCGCGCGCGAGGCGCTCCGCCCTGTCGTGCTCAGCCTTCTCGTGCTCCGCCTTCTCGTGTGCAACCTTCTCGCGCTCCGCCCTTTCCTTCTCGGCGAGGCGCGCCTCGGCCTTGGTGTCCTTGTGCTCGACCTTCGGCGCTTCCTTGTGTTCCGGTTTCGCGGGCTCGGGCCTGGATTCCGGCTTGTGCTCGGGCTTCGTCACGGCAGGTGGTTGCACCGCGACGCTTTCGGGCTTCGCGGCGGCGACCGCGGCCGGGGCCTTCGCGGCGGGTGCGGGCGGCGGTGCGTCGACCACTTCCTCGTCCTTGTCGACGCTGTCCGCGGCGGACACGGCTTTATCGGCGGCGGGCACGGGCAGCGGTGCTGCCTTGTCCTTGGCGGGAATCTGGATCGCGATGTCGCCGGCGAGCGGCTTGGGCTCGGAATCGAGCAGCATCGGCAGGCCGACGGCGGCCGCGAGCGCCAGCGCAATGGCGCCGACGAGGCGGCGCCGGGCGCGCTTCTTTTCGGGAAGCATGGGATCGGCACCGGGACGGCGCGATGCGCCGCCGCCGGCATTGCTGGCGCGTTTGGCGCGGGCGCGTTCGCCAATCGCGGCGTCGTCGTCCTTGCTGTAGAAGCGGCCACTGTCCTCGGTGAGGCGGTCCTGCTTGCTTTTACGGGAGAACAAGCCCATGCGGTGTCACGTCAATGAAGAGAGGATTTACGGGCCGCCATCACGCCAGCCACGGTATAGAACGAGCCAAAGACCACTATTCTATCATCCTGTCCGGCCCGGCTTGTTGCATCTGCGAATGCTTCGGCCGGATTGGCGAACGTTTTGACCGAGAATTCGTCGTCTTTCGCACCACTTGGCTTCAATTTCTGCAGCTTCTCCGCCAGCACGGCCGGGTCCGCCGAACGGGGCGACGGCAGCGCCGTCACGCACCAGTGGTCGATGACCGGCGCGAGATGGGCGACGACGGCATCGATGTCCTTGTCCTGCATGATGCCGAACACGGCGTACGTGAACCGGTGGAACCCCATATTGCCCAGGTTCTGGGCGAGCGTCGCGGCCGCGTGCGGGTTGTGCGCCACGTCGAGGATCGTCGTCGGACGGCCCGCCAGCACCTGGAAGCGGCCCGGCAGTTCGACCATCGCGAGGCCTGCGCGCGTTTCCTGCGCGCCGACCGGCAGCACGTTGCGCAAGGCTTCCAGCGCGGCCAGCGCGGCCGAGGCGTTCAGCAGCTGGTTGGCACCGCGCAGCGCCGGATACGCGAGCGAATTGCGGCGCTGCGTGCGGCCGCCGTAGGCCCACTGCTGCTTGTCGCCCTGGTAGTTGAAGTCGCGGCCCAGCAGCCACAGGTCGGCGCCGATCTTTTCCGCGTGCTCGATGAGCGATTGCGGCGGCAGCGGATCGCTGCAGATGGCCGGCTTGCCGGGGCGGAAGATGCCGGCCTTCTCGAAGCCGATCTCTTCGCGCGTGTCGCCGAGATAATCCTTGTGGTCGATGTCGATGCTCGTGACGATGGACACGTCCGCATCGATCACGTTCACGGCATCCAGGCGGCCGCCGAGGCCCACTTCCAGGATCGCCACGTCGACGCCGGACGTCGACAGCAGGTGCATGATCGCGAGCGTCGTGAACTCGAAGTACGTCAGGTCGATGTCGCCGCGGCGCGCTTCGACTTCATCGAATGCCGCGATCAGAGAGGCGTCGCTGGCCATCTCGCCGTTGATGCGGGCGCGCTCGTTGAAGTCGAGGAAGTGCGGCTTGATGTACAGGCCGACCTTGTAGCCGCTCTGCAGCAGGACGGCTTCCAGCATGGCGCAGGTCGAGCCCTTGCCATTGGTGCCGGCGACCATGATCACGGGGCAGGAAAAGGCGAGGCCCATGCGCTCCTTGACGGTGCGCACACGGTCCAGGCCCATGTCGATGTGGGTTTCGGCATGGCGCGACTCGAGCAGCGCCAGCCAGTCGGGCAAGGTGGTCGGGAGGTTTTGCATGGGATGGTGTCCGGAAAGCGCGCGCGGCCGGCTGCCTCTGGGAGCAGCCGGCCGCGCGGTGACAGCGAATCAAGCGATGACGTCGGCCGGCTGGCTTTGCAGCAGGGCGAGCAGCTGCGCGATTTCTTCGCGCATCTTGCGGCGGTCGACGATCATGTCGACCGCACCTTTTTGCACGAGGAACTCGGAACGCTGGAAGCCTTCCGGCAGTTTTTCGCGCACGGTGTTCTCGATGACGCGCGGGCCGGCGAAGCCGATCAGCGCCTTCGGTTCGGCGATGACGACGTCGCCCATGAACGCGAACGAGGCCGACACGCCGCCCGTCGTCGGGTCGGTCAGCACGCTGATGAACGGCAGTTTTTTCTCGGCCAGTTTGGTCAGCATCGAGGTGGTCTTGGCCATCTGCATCAGCGACAGCAGGCCTTCCTGCATGCGCGCCCCGCCGCTGGCGGTGATGCAGATGAACGGCACCTTCTGCTCGAGCGCCACCTGGGCACCGCGCACGAAGCGCTCGCCGTTGACGGAGCCCATCGTGCCGGCCATGAATTCGTAGGCGAAGCAGGCGACCACGACCGGCAGGCTCATGATCGAACCGCCCTGCACGACCATCGAATCGGTCTCGCCCGTGGCTTCCATCGCGTCCTTCAGACGGTCAGGATATTTCTTGCTGTCTTTGAACTTGAGGGTATCGACCGGCAGCACGTCCTGGCCGATCTCGTAGCGGCCGCCTTCATCGAGCAGCGCGTCGAGGCGCTCGCGGGCGCGGATACGCATGTGGTGGCTGCATTTCGGGCAGACATGCAGGTTCGACTCCAGGTCGGCGCGGTACAGGACCGATTCGCACGACGGGCACTTGACCCACAGGCCTTCGGGCATGGTCTGGCGTTTGGCGGCATCGGAGCGCTGGATCCGGGGGGGCAGCAGCTTTTCCAACCAACTCATGTTCTCTCCTTTGCGGCAATTCTGGAATTGGGCGTAGTGTAGCCGTTCGCATCAGGCTTGTCGAATTCTTGCCGTCAAATACTTGCCTTTCTGACAAAGTTAGGCTAGTAGAAATGAAAACCGGGGCGCGTGGCCCCGGCGGTATCGCGTGCGGTTCCGGGGTCAGCGCACGGCTGCCTCGCCGACCTCCGCCGTCGTGAATTCGAAGCCGCCGATGCGGGCTGCCACCAGGTTGTAGATCCATGCACCGATGGCGGCGCCGATGAAGGCGCCGATCGCGTAGGCCACTGGCATCATGATCAGCATGGCGATACTGGCGCCCGCAGGCATGAACGCCGACATGAACAACGCGGCCAGTACGACGACGGGGATGGCGGTGACGAGATAGACAGCCGCCATGAACTTGGCCGACTGCACGACGGAAACCTGCACGATTTGTTTTTTCATGATGGATGCTGGGGTTGAGTGAAAGAAAACAGCTCGTCCACTCTATCCCGACATTTCCATCAAGAAAATCGACCGCATCAAAAACACCGGGGTCAGAGCCCGATTTTAAGCAATTTCTCAAATTCGGGGTCAGAGCATCGTTTTCTTCAAATTTGGGGTCAGAGCACATTTTTCCAGATGCTCGATAGCTGCGTGCCGATCAATTGACTCCAATGTGATATCGACGGACTCACTCTGGCACGCTGAATTTAACTGACAACCAATCAATTGTCCGAAAAAGGGCTCTGACCCCGAATTTTCGAAAAATGTGCTCTGACCCCAAATTGGGGCACTTGCCTTTCTGACAAACTTGAGCGAATGAAAACCGGGGTCAGAGCCCGATTTTGAGCAATTTCCCAAAATCGGGCTCTGACCCCGGTTTGATGTGGCGCAGGTCAGCGCGCGTCCAGCGCTTCCCGGATCCCGGCGACGAAGGTACGCACGGCCGCGGGGCCCTGCTCTTTCGGCGTGTTTTCCAGTTCCTGGATGATGCGGCTGCCGATGACGACGGCATCGGCGACGCTGGCCACCGATTTCGCCGTCTGCGCGTCGCGGATGCCGAAGCCCACGCCGATCGGCAGTTTGACGTGCTCGCGGATCGCGGCCACGCGCTTGGCCACGTCGGCCGTGTCGATGCCGCCGGCGCCCGTCACGCCCTTCAGCGACACGTAGTAGCTGAAGCCGCTGCCGTGGCGCGCCACCTGCTTCACGCGCTCCGTGGTCGAGGTCGGTGCGAGCAGGAAGATCACGTCGAGGTCGTTGGCCTTCATCTCGGCCGCGAACGCTTCGCATTCTTCCGGCGGGTAGTCGACGACGATGGCGCCGTCGGCACCGGCCGCCTTCGCGCGGCGAACGAACTCGCTCTGGCCCATGCGTTCGATCGGATTCGCGTAGCCCATCAGCACGACCGGGGTGTGCTGGTTGGTCTTGCGGAACTCGGCGACGTAGCCGAACACGTCGGTCATGCTGACGCCGAAGGTGAGCGCTCGCTCGCAGGCGCGCTGGATGACGGGGCCTTCCGCCATCGGGTCGGAGAACGGGACACCCAGTTCGAGGACGTCGGCGCCGCCTTCCACGAGGGCGTGCAGCAGCGGGACGGTCAGTTCCGGGGCCGGGTCGCCGGCGGTGATGAAGGTGACGAGACCGGTCTTGCCCTGTTCCTTGAGGGCGGCGAAGGTTTGTGCGATACGGGACATGCTGTTATTCCTTATTCTGTGGTTGCAAACGATGGATGGGGGCTCAGCCGAAGTTGAGTCCCGCCCGTTGCGCCACGGTGTGCATGTCCTTGTCGCCGCGGCCCGACAGGTTGACCAGGATGATCTGATCCTTGGGCAAGGTCGGCGCCAGCTTGGCGGCGTAGGCGATCGCGTGCGACGATTCCAGCGCGGGGATGATGCCCTCGATGCGGCAGCAGTCGTGGAAGGCGGCCAGCGCCTCGTCGTCCGTGATCGACACGTATTCCGCACGCTGGCTGTCCTTCAGCCACGCGTGTTCCGGGCCGACGCCCGGATAATCCAGGCCCGCCGAGACCGAATGCGTCTCGATGATCTGGCCGTGCTCGTCCTGCAGCAGATAGGTGCGGTTGCCGTGCAGGACGCCCGGGAAGCCGGCCGTCAGCGACGCGGCGTGCTTGCCGCTGTCGAGACCCTCGCCCGCCGCCTCGACGCCCACGAGCTTCACGCCCGGCTCGTCGATGTACGGATAAAAGATGCCCATCGCGTTCGAGCCGCCGCCGATGCAGGCGACGACGTAGTCCGGCTGGCGGCCCGTCATCTGCGGCATCTGCACGCGGCATTCCTCGCCGATCACGGACTGGAAGTCGCGCACCATCATCGGATACGGGTGCGGACCTGCGACCGTGCCGATGATGTAGAACGTGTTCTCGATGTTCGTGACCCAGTCGCGCATCGCTTCGTTGAGCGCGTCCTTCAGGGTCTTGGAGCCCGATTCCACCGGCACGACGGTCGCGCCCAGCAGCTTCATGCGGTACACGTTCTGCGCTTGGCGCTTGACGTCCTCGCTGCCCATGTAGATGACGCACTCGAGGCCGAAGCGGGCGCAGATCGTGGCCGTCGCGACGCCGTGCTGGCCGGCACCGGTCTCGGCGATGATGCGCGGCTTGCCCATGCGTTTCGCCAGCAGCGCCTGGCCGATCACGTTGTTGATCTTGTGGGCGCCCGTGTGGTTCAGGTCTTCGCGCTTGAAGAAGATCTGCGCACCGCCGCCCTGCTCGGACCAGCGCTTGGCGTGGTACACGGGCGACGGACGGCCGACGAAGTGCGCCAGTTCGTAGCGGAATTCTTCGAGGAATTCGGGATCCTGGCTGTAGCGCGCGTAGGCGTCGTTCAGCTCGGCCAGCGCGTGGCTGAGCGTCTCGGCGACGAACGAGCCGCCGTAGGGGCCGAAGTGGCCGGTGGTGTCCGGCAGTTGATAGTCGGGGGTCTTGAACAGCGCCTGGGCGCCTTTAACTTGATTGGCTTTCATGGTGTTCCTGGCTCAAAAGGGTGGCATCGCCTGCCCGCACCGCGTCGATGAACGCGGCAATCTTGCGGGCATCCTTGATCCCCTTCGCCGCCTCGACACCGCTACTGATGTCGACCGCGAAGGGGCGTACTTGCGCCACCGCGCCAGTCACGTTGTGTACGCTCAAGCCACCACTCAAAACGACCCGAGGCGCGAGCTCTTTTGGAATAAGAGACCAATCGAAAACCTTTCCTGCGCCGCCGTAGGCATCCACGTACGTGTCGAGCAGAAGCCCCGAGAACCAGGGCGATGCGGCGCGGTATTGAGCTTCCGATTCTAGCAAATCGGCGGCGGTCGTGTCAGGTTTTACCCGGAATGCCCGCGTGAACGGGCGTTGGACGGCGTCGGCCAGTTGCGCGCACTGCTCGGCCGTCTCGTCGCCATGGAATTGCAGCAGCGACACCGGACCGGCCGCGACGACCGCGCGGACCTCGTCCACGGTCGCGTTGACGAACAGGGCGACGGCGTTCACGTACGGCGGCAGTTCACGGGCCAGTTCGGCGTAGCGCTCCGCGGTGACGTAGCGGGGGCTCCTGGCGTAAAAGACGAAGCCGAGGGCATCGGCGCCGGCATCGACGGCGGCGTGCAGGTCTTCGGTGCGGGTGATGCCGCAGATTTTGATGCGGGTACGTTTCATGGGAGTTCGTTGGAGGCGTCGCGGCAGAACACCGGGGTCAGAGCCCCGAAAAGCAACACCGGGCTCTGACCCCTATAGCCAGGGAAGCGGCGGCGCCGGTTCCTGCGGCAGCCCCCACTTCGGATCGTAGTCGATTGTAGCAAGGTACAGCCCATCCGGCATGAAGGTGGGCGCCGCGGCGTCGCGCGAGCGCGCGTCCAGCACCTCGGCCATCCAGCCCGGCTCGTTGCGGCCCGTGCCCACGTAGATCAGCGAGCCGACGATGTTGCGCACCATGTGGTGCAGGAACGCGGACGCGCGCACCGTGAACACGATGAGGTCGCCCATCCGTTCGATCTTCACCTCGTGCATCTGCTTGACGGGCGAATTCGCCTGGCAGCCAGAGGCGCGGAAGCTGGAAAAATCGTGCGTGCCGATCAGGTGCGCGGCTGCTTCCCGCATGCGCTCGACGTCGAGCGGGCGGAACACCCAGCCGGCGCGGCCGGCCAGCAGCGCGGACGGGTTGGCGTGGTTGTACAGCACGTAGTGATAGGTGCGCGAGCGGGCCGAAAAACGTGCGTGGAAGTCCTGCCCTTCGGCATCCGGCGCGACCACGTGGGCCCAGCGCACGACGATCGACTCGGGCAGGAAGGCGTTTGTGCCGCGCACCCACGATTGCGGGGCACGGTCGAGGTCCGTGTCGAAATGGACGACCTGCTCGATGGCGTGGACGCCGGCATCCGTGCGGCCGGCGCACGTCGTCGCCAGCCGCGTGCAGGCAAATTTCTCGAGCGCGATCTCCAACTGGTCCTGGACCGTGTCGCGCGATGGTTGTTTCTGATACCCGTTCCAGGCGGTGCCCACGTACTGGACACCCAAAGCGATACGTGTCAAATCGTCCTGCCTTACACCAGTGTCGCGCGCATCGAGCTGGCGCGTGCCGCCTGCTCGGGATTGCCGCCGCGGATGACTTCGTCGAGCAGCTCGCGCGCCCCTTCCTTGTCGCCGATTTCCTGGTAGGCGATGGCGAGATCCAGCTTCGTCTCCATCTCCATCTGGGCGGCCGACAGCGCGGCCGGTTCGGCCGGAGCAGCATGCGTCTCGAACTGCGGTTCGGACAGCGACTGCACTTCCGGCAGCGGCAGCGAACCGTCGGCCGGCAGGTCGAGGTCGAAGCCGCCCACGTCGAACTGCGGCACGGCCGGTTCGAGCACGATGCGGTCATGCTCGGCGAACGGCGCCTCGGCCGGCGCCGGCGTGGCCGGGATGTCGAACAGGTGCTCGTCCAGCGCGGCCGTCGGGATCGAGGCGGGGCTTTCAGCACGCGGCGTCTCGTCCAGGCCGAAGTCCATCGCGTCGAGATCGAACAGCGGATCGCGTGCAGATTGCTCCGGTTCCGGCGGCAGGTTGGCCTGCAGTTCCGTCGGCAGGTCGGGCAGGTCGAATTCGCGGGCCAGGTTGGCCATCTCGATGTCGGCGGCGGCGGCCGTGCTTGCAGCCACACCTGCCGCGGGCGACAGCAGGTCGTCGTCCGTGTGGACTTCCAGCTGCGGCACCGGGTTCGGGGCCGGGGCGGCGAAGTCCATGTCGAACGAGAAGTCGAGCGGATCGTCTTCCCGCTTGTCCAGTGCGACCGCCGGCTCGGCCGCCGGCGCAGGCGCGGCCGGCGTCTCGAACGCGCTCATGTCGAAGTCGAGATCGTGCGCGCCGCCCAGGTCGGCCGCCGGTGCCGCGGCTGCTTGCGGCGCGGCCGCCGGCTCGACCGGTTCGAACGCGAGTCCGCCCAGGTCGAAGTCGAGCACATGGTCGTCTTCCATCGGCGCGGGTTCGGTCGACGGCGCATTGGTGACGGGCGCCGGGGCCGGCTGCGCGGTCGCCATCGCGTCGGCGAAATGCTGGCTGAAGTCCAGCGGCTCGCCCGCCAGCGCGGCCGTCGGCGTGGCCTGCGGATCGGGCGCACTGAACACGTCGTCCAGCTCCTTCGACAGCAAGACCTGCTGGCCCAGTTCCTCGGTGCTCGGCGCCGGACCGCTCGGCGCGGTCGTGTGCTGGTACAGCGGATTGAGCGGGTCGATGGTGAGACCGAGCGCGGCGGCCTGCGCCCACTCGTCGCCCTGCCCGCGCGTCATGCTGTAGAGTTCCGCGGCCTGCGTCTCGAACGCGCGCTGGTCCTTGCGCGCGGCATAGATCTCGAGCAGTTTCAGGCGCACCGGATAGCGCTCCGGATGCGTGCGCAGGGCTTCCTTGAGGATCTCCTCGGCCTGCGCATCGCGGCCGTAGGCGATGTAGACGTCGGCTTCCGCCACCGGATCGACCTCGTTCGTGTCGAGCTGGCTGGCGGACGGCGCGAAGCTGGAATTGAAGACGCTGTTGTTCGTGTCGACGCTCTGGCCGCCCGTTTCCGCGAACATCGAGTGCGCGGGCTCGCTCGGCACGCCGAGGATCGACGGTTCCGGCACCACCTTGACGACCTTCTTCTTGCGGCGCTGGGCGACCAGCAGGCCGCCGAGCAGCAGCGCGGCCGCGCCGCCGCCGACCAGCGGCAGGTTGTCCATGATGAAGTCCATCAGGCCAGGTTCCGGCGGTGCGGCCGCAGGCTTGGCGGCCGGCTTGATGGCCGGCAGCTTCTGTGGTGCGGGCTGGGGTGCCGGCGGCGTCGCGGCGACAGGCGCGGGCGCGGAAGCATTCTTTTCCGCCTCGGCGCCGGCTTTGCTCTTGATCGTGGCAACCTTTTCGAGGTCGCTCACGTTGCGTTCAAGCTCGCGCACGCGCGTCTGCGCATCGGCCAGTTCCTTCTCCTTGGCGATGCGGTCCTCGGTGCTCATCGTCGTGCCCTTGCCGGCCGGCGTGGTCGGCGCGGCTTTCGACAGGCGCAGCTTGTCCTGCGATTCGTTGGCGGCGGTCGGGCGCTCCTCGACCTTGGCCGTGATCTTGCCGGCCGCGCCCTGGCCCGGCTCCGGCGTCTTGACGGGTTCCGATGCGCCGACCTGGCCCGCCAGCTTGTTGCGGTAGGCGTTGAAGTCGGCCGCGTGGGCGACGACGACGCCATGCGCCTCCGTGTCGTCCGTGCCGCGCACGGCATCGCCCGCCGGCACGGTCAGGATGCGGCCCGACTTCAGGCGGTTCATGTTGTTGCCGATGAAGGCATCCGGATTGGCGCGGTACAGCGCCACCAGCATCATGTCGAGCGACACGTCGACGGGTTTCAGCTGGGCGGCGATGCGGCCCAGGCTGTCGCCCTGCTTGACGCGGTAGCGCGACTGGGAGGCCGTCTCGGCCGCCGGTTTCGGCGCTTCCGTGGTCTCGGCACGGGCGACGCGGCGGGGACGCTCGGCGGCCGGCGCGGTCGACGATTGCGCCGGCGCGGGCGCCGCTTCCGTGCGCGGACGGGCGGATTCGCCGGCTGCGACCTGGGCCGACTGCGTCGCGCGCAGCTCGGCCGGGTCGAGCAGGAACGTGTATTCGCGCACGAGGCGGCCGTTATTCCACGACAGTTCCAGCAGCATGTCGACGAACGGCTCGTTCAGCGGCTGCGTGGAGCTGACACGGATGAACTGGCGGCCGCCGCGCTGCTCAACGTTGAAGCGCAGCGACAGCAGGGCCGGATTGAAATCGATGTTCGCCGCCTTGAACGCTTCCGGCGACGCCAGCTTCGCGGCGAGGCCCGACGCTTCGTCGCCGGACACCGCCGTCAGTTCGATTTCGGCGCGCAGCGGCTGGCCGAGTGCGGACAATACCGTGAGCTTGCCGAGACCGGCCGCGTGGGCCGCCGACGTCAGGACCAGCGCACTTGCGACCGCCGCAGTGAGCTTTTTCAGTGCGGACGACTTCATCGGGAGGCGGGGAGTGACATGCATAGGTTCGAGAGCGACGTGGCCGGAGGTCTCAGGAACATATCATCATGCACTGTGGCATGCAAGTTCCGTGGGGAGAAACATTCAGGAAGTCTGACGTATGTAGACGGTCTATTCAGACTAATGATGTTTTTTGGATGATTCGGTGTCAATTCAATACGAAACCCAGAATAAAAAAAGGGCGGCACCGGGCCGCCCCCTCTTCTTGCACCTTGTGCGCCCGCAGGCGCCAGCTTACATCACTTGTCCAGGACGATGCGCAGCATACGGCGCAGCGGCTCGGCGGCGCCCCACAGCAGCTGGTCGCCGACGGTGAACGCGGAGATGTACTCCGGGCCCATCGACATCTTGCGCACGCGGCCGACCGGGATCGTCAGGCTGCCCGTGACGGCGGCCGGGGTCAGGTCGCGCACCGACGCTTCGCGCGTGTTCGGTACGAACTTCACCCACTGGTTGTCGTTGGCGATGATGTCGTTGATCTCGTCCAGCGGCACGTCCTTGTTCAGCTTGATGGTCAGCGCCTGCGAGTGGCAGCGCATCGCGCCGATGCGGACGCACAGGCCGTCGACCGGGATCACATTATTGCCGGCAGCGTTGCGGCCCAGGATCTTGTTGGTCTCGGCGCCGCCCTTCCACTCTTCCTTCGACTGGCCGTTGCCCAGGTCCTTGTCGATCCACGGGATCAGGTTGCCGGCCAGCGGCACGCCGAACTGCTTGGTCTCTTCGGCCGACATGCCGTGCTGGGTGGCGAGCACGCCGCGGTCGATTTCCAGGATGGCCGATGCCGGGTCGTCCAGCAGGTGCTTGACGGACGAGTTGATCGTGCCGAACTGGGTCAGCAGCTCGCGCATGTGCTGCGCGCCGCCGCCCGATGCGGCCTGGTACGTCATCGACGTCATCCAGTCGACCAGGTCGTGCTTGAACAGGCCGCCCAGGCCCATCAGCATGCACGACACGGTGCAGTTACCGCCGATGAAGTTCTTCACGCCTCGCACCATCGCGTCCTTGATGACGTTCAGGTTGACGGGGTCGAGGACGATCACGGCGTCGTCGTTCATGCGCAGGGTCGACGCGGCGTCGATCCAGTAGCCGTTCCAGCCGGCGGCGCGCAGTTTCGGGAACACTTCGGTCGTGTAGTCGCCGCCCTGGCACGAGATGATGATCTCGCATTTCGACAGTTCGGCGATGTCGGTTGCGCTTTTCAGCTTGGTTTCGTTCTTCGCCATCTTCGGCGCGTCGCCACCCGGATTCGAGGTGGTGAAGAACACCGGCTCGATGTGGGCGAAATCGCCCTCGTCCTGCATGCGTTGCATGAGGACCGAACCGACCATGCCGCGCCAACCAACCAGACCTACTAATTTCATGATATCCCTCGTTTAAAAATGTTCCGCCCGATGTCCGGGCGTATTCCTGGTCAACCCAATGCGTTGACGACGGCGTCGCCCATCTGTTCCGTGCCGACCTTCGTCGTGCCGTCTTCGTAGATGTCCGGCGTGCGCAGACCCTGGGCCAGCACCTTCTTGACGGCGTTCTCGATGCGGTCGGCCTGCTCGGCCTTGCCCAGCGAGAAGCGCAGCATCATCGCGGCGGACAGGATCGTCGCCAGCGGATTCGCGATGCCCTTGCCCGCGATGTCAGGCGCCGAACCGTGCGACGGCTCGTACAGGCCCTTGTTGTTCGCATCCAGCGATGCCGACGGCAGCATGCCGATCGAGCCGGTCAGCATCGCGGCCGCATCCGACAGGATGTCGCCGAACATGTTGCCGGTGACGATCACGTCGAACTTCTTCGGCGCGCGCACGAGCTGCATCGCGGCGTTATCGACGTACATGTGTTCGAGCTCGACGTCCTGGTATTCCTTGTGCACGTCGGTGACGATGTCGCGCCAGAACTGGAACGTCTCCAGCACGTTGGCCTTGTCGACGCTCGTCACACGGCGGTCGCGCTTGCGCGCAGCCTGGAACGCGACGTGGGCGATGCGGCGGATCTCGCCTTCCGCATAGCGCATCGTGTCGAAGCCTTCGCGCTGGCCGGCGAACGGACCGTCCGGGCACTCGCGCACGCCGCGCGGCTTGCCGAAATAGATGTCGCCCGTCAGTTCGCGGATGATCAGGATGTCGAGACCCGACACCACTTCGGGCTTCAGCGTGGAGGCGCCGGCCAGTTCCGGATACAGGATCGCGGGACGCAGGTTGGCGAACAGGCCCAGTTCCTTGCGCAGGCCGAGGATGGCCTGTTCCGGACGCAGCGCGCGTTCCAGCGAGTCGTACTTGTAGTCGCCGACGGCGCCGAACAGCACGGCGTCCGCGGCCTTCGCCAGCGCCAGCGTACCTTGCGGCAGCGGGTGGCCGTGCGCGGCATAGCCGGCGCCGCCGACGTCCGCGCTTTCCAGTTCGAAGGACTCGCCCAGTGCGTTCAGCACCTTGACGGCTTGCGCGGTGATTTCGGGACCGATGCCGTCGCCCGGCAGGATGGCAATCTTCATGTTCTTGTTCTCGTTCAGATGGTGTTGGCGAGCCACGGCTGCGCGCGCAGATGGCGTTCTTCGTAGGCGCGGATGTCGTCGGCGTGGCGCAGCGTGAGGCCGATGTCGTCCAGGCCGTTCAGCAGGCAGTACTTGCGGAAGTCGTCGATCGCGAATTCGAACGCGAATTTGCCGTCCGGCGTGCCCACGGTCTGCTTCTCGAGGTCGACGACAAGCTTGTAGCCGGGGAATGCCTTCACTTCATTCATCAGCTGGTCGACCTTCGCTTCGTCCAGCACGATCGGCAGCAGGCCGCCCTTGAAGCAGTTGTTGAAGAAGATGTCGGCGAAGCTCGGCGCGATGATGGCGCGGAAGCCATACTGCTGCAGGGCCCACGGCGCGTGCTCGCGCGACGAGCCGCAGCCGAAGTTCTTGCGGGTCAGCAGGATCGACGCGCCGGCGTAGCGCGGCTGGTTCAGCACGAAGTCCGGATTGACCGGACGATTCGAATTGTCCATGCCCGGTTCGCCGTGGTCGAGATAACGCCACTCGTCGAACAGGTTGGGGCCGAAGCCGGTGCGGCGGATCGACTTGAGGAACTGCTTCGGAATGATGGCGTCGGTGTCGACGTTGGCCCGGTCCAGCGGGACCACCAGTCCTTCGTGTACGGTGAATTTATCCATGATTCCTGATCCTTTACTTGCCGCCGGCGCCCGTGATGACCTGGCCGACCTTCTGCACGTCCTTGCCGACGCCCGAGATGGTGTTGCAGCCGGCGGCAGCGATTGCGATGAGTGCGAGAGCGATGATTTTTTTCATGTGATCAGAGGGCACGTACGTCCACAAAATGACCGGCGATACCTGCCGCCGCGGCCATCGCCGGCGACACCAGGTGCGTGCGGCCACCCTGGCCCTGGCGGCCTTCGAAGTTGCGGTTCGACGTCGACGCGCAGCGCTCGCCCGGTTCCAGGCGGTCGGCGTTCATCGCGAGGCACATCGAGCAGCCCGGCTCGCGCCATTCGAAGCCGGCGGCCTTGAAGATCTGGTCGAGACCCTCGCGTTCCGCCTGTTCCTTCACGAGACCGGAGCCCGGCACGACCATCGCCAGCTTGACGTTCGACGCGCGCTGGCGGCCGCGCACGACGGCGGCGGCGGCGCGCAGATCTTCGATGCGCGAGTTGGTGCAGGAACCGATGAACACCTTGTCGATGCGGATGTCTTCCATCGCGGTGTTCGGCTTCAGGTCCATGTAGACCAGGGCCTTTTCCATCGCGTCGCGCTTGACGGGGTCTTTTTCCTTGTCCGGATCGGGCACGCGGCCGTCGATCGTCGTGACCTGCTCGGGCGACGTGCCCCAGGTCACCTGCGGGCGGATCTCCGCGGCATTCAGTTGCACGACGAGGTCGAACTTCGCGCCCGGATCCGAGTGCAGGGTGCGCCAGTAGGCGACGGCCTGTTCCCACTGCGGACCGACGGGGGCGAACGGACGGCCCTTGACGTAATCGATGGTCGTGTCGTCAACGGCGACCATACCGGCGCGCGCGCCCGCTTCGATCGCCATGTTGCAGACCGTCATGCGGCCTTCCATCGACAGCGAGCGGATCGTCGAGCCGCCGAATTCGATGGCATAGCCCGTGCCGCCGGCGGTGCCGATCTTGCCGATCACGGCCAGCACGATGTCCTTGGCGGTCACGCCGGCCGGCAGTTCGCCGTCGACCTGCACCAGCATCGATTTCGATTTCTTCGCGAGCAGCGTCTGCGTGGCCATCACGTGCTCGACTTCCGACGTGCCGATGCCGTGGGCCAGCGCGCCGAACGCGCCGTGCGTCGACGTGTGCGAGTCGCCGCACACGACGGTCATGCCCGGCAGCGTGGCGCCCTGCTCCGGCCCGATCACGTGCACGATGCCCTGGCGCTTGTCGTTCATGTTGAAGTACGTGACGCCGAAGGACTTGGTGTTATTGTCCAGTGTCTCGACCTGCAGGCGCGAGGTCGGGTCGGCGATGCCGTGCGAGCGGTCGGTGGTCGGTACGTTATGGTCGGCTACGGCAAGATTGGCCGAAGTGCGCCATAGCGGGCGGCCGGCTTCGCGCAGGCCTTCGAATGCCTGCGGGCTGGTGACTTCGTGGACCAGGTGACGGTCGATATACAGCACGGTGGTGCCATCCGCATCGGCACGCACGACATGCGAATCCCAAAGTTTGTCGTAGAGCGTTTTTAACATGTCAAATCCAGTGAAACGACCGCTACATGCGGGCATGGTCTTTGATTATGCCATATTTGTGCAATGCGGAAGCAATGCCCTTCGAGCACGATTATTTCAATGAACTCATCCATATAAAAATTTTGTTCGGACGGATATCCAGACATGCAAATAAAAAAAGCCCGCGCATTTCCTGCGCAGGCTTTTCGTAGCTTTGTGGCAAAAATGCCTCAGCCGCGGTTTATGCCCTTTTATGCTGCAAGACGCACCGTGGAGCGGCAACCGTCCATCAGGAACGACAGGCCGACGACCAGCACGAGCGAGCCTTCCGCCGAGCGTGCCGTACCGGTGATGCCTTCGACGTTCAGCGCCGTCATCGGCTTGATCACCAGGTCGGCCGTGCCGTCGACGGCTTCCACCGCGATGATGTAGGGCTGCGGGGCGTTGATGACGATGCCCACGCGCTCCACGCACGCCTCGTAGCCGAGCGACAGCGCCAGCGAACGCACCGGCAGCGGACGGCCCTGGTCTTTCAGCACCGGGGCGCCGCCGACCTGCATGAAGGTCTCCGGCAGTTCGACGACGCGCTCGACCACCGCCATCGGCAGGGCCAGTTGCGCGCCCGACGTCGACACGAGCATGGTCGGCACGATCGACAGTTCGATCGGCAGGCGGATCGAGAATTTCGTACCGGTACCCAGGTTCGAGTCGATGCGGATCGCGCCGCGGTTCTTCTCGACGGCCGTCTTGACCACGTCCATGCCCACGCCGCGGCCCGAGACCGACGACGCCACTTCCTTGGTCGAGAAGCCCGGCAGGAACACGAGCTGGTACGCCTCGTCGTCGCTAGTGGCCTGGTTCTCGGAAATGAGACCCTTCTCCATCGCCTTCTTGCGCAGCTTGGCCGGGTCCATGCCGCGGCCGTCGTCCTGCAGCACGATCATGACGCTGTTCGCTTCCTGCCAGGCTTTCAGCAGGATGAACGCCTTGGCCGGCTTGCCGTTGGCGACGCGGTCTTCCGGGCCCTCGACGCCGTGGTCCAGCGCGTTGCGCAGCATGTGCACGAGCGGGTCGTACAGGCTGTCCACGACGACGCGGTCGACTTCCGTCTCGGCGCCTTCGATCGTCAGCTCGACGTCCTTGCCCAGGTCCTTCGCCAGCTCGCGCACGAGACGCGGGAATTTCTGGAACAGACGGCCGACCGGCTGCATGCGGGTCGCCAAAGTGGCGCGCTGCAGCTCGGCCGAATAGCGCGACGCGCGCTCCAGCGTTTCCGTCAGCGTGGCCATCAGGGTGGCGGCCTGGCCTTCGAACTTGAACTGCGACAGGCGCTCCAGCAGCACGGCCGCCTGGTTCGCGGCCTGCACGGATTCGCCGGCCACTTCCAGCAGCGCGTCCAGCTTAACCGCGTCGATACGGATGCTCTCGTCCTTCGCGGGTCCGGTGCTGGCCGGCTTGGCCTCGTTGCGGCGCTCGACGCCGTCCCAGCCCGGCTTGCCGGACGCGGCGGCTGCGGGTGCGGCTGCGGCCGTCTCGGCCGGGGCGGCCTGGACCGGCGCAGCGGCAGGCGCGGCAGCCACTTCAGGCGCTGCGGCGGCCACCGGCGCCTGGCTCGGCGTATAGGTGCCCGGCGGGACGACCGCCATGAACATCGCTTCCCAATCGAGACCGTCGGCGCCCGGCGCGGCCGGTGCGCGCACCGGTGCAGGTGCCGGTGCGGCCGCGACCGGCGCCGGCGCAGCCTTCACGGCCGCAGGCGCTGGCGCGGCCTTCGGCGCAGGCACGGCGTCCTGGCCGGCGATCGCATCCTTGAGCATGCGCTCGAGGTCGGCCGGCATCTGCGGCAGCTGGTCCGGCGTGGCGCCGTTGTTCAGGTCATTGAGCTGGTCGGCCACGAAGCCCGACGCCTGCAGCGACGCTTCGATCGCACCCGGCGTGACAGGGGCCGCGCCGGTGCGCAGCGCGTCGAACAGGTTTTCCGTCAGGTGGCAGGCGGCGACGAGCGCCGGCAGCCCCATGAAACCCGCGCCACCCTTGATGGTGTGGAACGAGCGGAACACCGCGTTCAGCGTTTCCTTGTTGTCGGGATCGCGTTCGAGGTGCAGCAGATGCTCTTCGACATTCGCTGCAAGATCCATCGCCTCGACGACGAAATCCTTGAGCATTTCATCCATTAGAATCCCAGATCGGCAAGAAGGTCATCGACACTGTCCTGGTCGAGCGCCACGGTCGGCACCGACGGACCCGACATCAGTTGCTGCGGCTGCTGCGGCTGTTCCTGTGCCGCCTGTTTCTGCGCCAGCTTTTCCTTCACGTCCGGCGGCGCGCTGTCCTTCAGCAGCTGGGTCAGCTCGTTCTCCACGGTCTTGGTGATGACGACGACTTTCTTGATCAGCTGGCCGGTGATGTCCTGGAAGTCCTGGGCCATCATGATCTCGAGCAGGCGCGCTTTCTCGGCTTCGGTCGCTTCCGTCACCAGCTGGGCGAACTGCTTCGAATCGCCGGCCAGGGCCTTGAACTGTTCGATCGAGAGCTTGCCGGCGAACAGGTCATCCCAGCGGTTTTCCATGTCCTTGGCCTGCTTGGACAGCAGGTCCTGGGCCGGCATGCCGTCGTCCAGGGTGTTCAGCACCTTGTTGGCGGCCTGTTCGGTCAGGGTGGCGACGTATTCCAGGCGGTCCTGCGCGTCCATGATCTGGGACGACGCCTCGGTCAGCGCCTTGTCGTAGCCCAGTTCGCGCAGCGAGTCGTGCAGCAGGCGCACGATGCCGCCCAGGCGCTCGTACATGCCTTTTTCATGTTCGTCCTCGCCGGTCTCGGCCGGTGCGGCGGCGGCCGGAGCGGCCGGTACGGACACGACGGCCGGAGCCGGGGCGCTGGTGGCCGCGACCTGGTCGAACAGGGCCTCCAGGTCGTCGGTATCGCCGCTGTCGCCGCCGGCGGCGGGCTCGGGCGCGGGCGCCGGCGTCGGAGCGGCAGCGGGTGCGCTGGCACGCTGCGCTGCCACTTCCTCGAATAATGCGTCGAAATCGTCAGCGGCGTCGGTCATAGTCCCTGCTTCTCCATAATTTAAATGTCGCGATGATCTTTGCTGTGTGCGGTACTGCTGCCGTCATTACGCTGACGGTACAAATTTCCGACGAGTGTATCAGCGTGGTTGCCGTAGGTAAATCTTCTGAAATGCCGGCGTTGCCGATTGGTGAGTAATCTTGGTCTGTCGACAATCTTTTACAGCGTTTTCTGATTATTTTCACAAAGTATGTGTTGTATTTTTTTATCGCGGAGGCATTTGTGACATCTGGTATTTGGGCGCCGAAAGCCGAGCACATCCCTGAGAAAGATCAAGCATTTACATTCCGCCAAGAGGGGAAACGCGAACTACAATGAGAAGGTAGCGTGACGTGAGGGAGGGCTCACCATGTACCAGAAGATTCTGATCACCACCGACGGCTCCGCGGTATCGCAGCACACCGCCTGCGCCGGCGTCAAGTTTGCACGACAGATGGGGGCCGAAGTCCTCGCCCTGTTCGTCGCGCCCGAGTACCAGTATCCCGTTTATGTCGAGATCGTGCCGCCCGCCTACCCCAGCGAAGAGGAATATGCCCAGCAGATGCAGCGCCTGGGCGAGGAATACATGGGGTCGATCATGCGTGCGGCGGAGGGTTGCGGCCTGAAGCATGCCTGCATGACGGCATTTTCCGACGCGGCGGCGCTGAAAATCGTCGACGTGGCGGAACAGCAACACTGCGACCTGATCTTCATGGGTTCGCACGGCCGCAGCGGCTGGGGACAGTTGCTGCTAGGTAGCGTGACCAATAAGGTGCTGTCCCATACGACCAAGCCCGTGCTCGTGCACCGCCTGATCCGGGAGCCCGGTACCTGACGCACCTGCCGAAGTGACCGCGACGCCGCGGCGCCGCATCGGACAGCAGGCATTGTCCGAAAAAAAGGCAACGGCAGTGTTGCCGCTGTGATATCTTTTTACCTTCATTTTACAATTGATCCCTAAGGGACATCCTATGATTCGCATTGTCATCGCCGACGACCACACGATCATGCGCGAGGGTCTCAAACGTATCCTCGACGGCGCGCTCGACATCGAGATCGTCGGCGAAGCCATCAACGGCTTCGAAGTGCTGTCGCTGGTACGCCAGGGCGGCTTCGACCTGCTGCTGCTGGACCTGTCCATGCCCGGCCGCAGCGGCGTCGACCTGATCCGCCAGGTGCGCAGCGAAGCGCCCAAGCTCGCCATCCTGATCCTGACGATG
Source organism: Telluria mixta (assembly GCF_029223865.1). NCBI lineage: Bacteria > Pseudomonadati > Pseudomonadota > Betaproteobacteria > Burkholderiales > Oxalobacteraceae > Telluria > Telluria mixta. The sequence goes on along the minus strand of NZ_CP119520.1, from coordinate 3,737,788 downwards.
CACGAGGAAGAACAGTACGCCGTGCGCGCCATCCGGGCGGGAGCCCAGGGCTATCTCACCAAGGAAAGTGCCGGCACGCAGCTCGTCGGTGCGATCCGCAAGGTGGCTTCCGGCCGCCCGTACATCAGCACGGAAGTGGCCGAGCAACTGGCGCTGAACATCATGGCGCCGAACGAGCAGCTGCTGCACAAGCAACTCTCGGATCGCGAATTCGAAGTGTTCTCGCTCCTCGTGGGCGGCAAATCGATCACCGAGATCGCGAACAACCTGCACCTGTCCGTCAAGACGGTCAGCACGCACAAGACCCGCATCATGCAGAAAATGGGCATGACCTCGCTGTCGGAAATGGTCCAGTATGCGGTGGCGCATCGTCTGCTTGCGCCGATGAAAGCCTGAACGGCACGGCACGAAACATATTTGACATTCAAGCGACACTTTTCGTGCCCTGCCCCGGCCTTTTCCGGCCTTTTCCGGCCATGCAGGGCCCGCCGCCCGCTCGCGTAATCCTACACGCGCTTCACTCGTGACTTCCCGCCGTTGGCAGTTGAACGGTAAGAAAACTCCTACAAGCTGACGCTCCCTCCTACTACACATTCAGCCGTTGCTGATATTAATGCCGGACTCGTGTTGGCATACTGACTTCAGCGTTTCGACTTGCCTGCGGTCCATATCCGTATCCAGTCAGCTCTGTGGCTCCGATACCGCACTGGCACCACCGGACCGCAGCTTAGTTCTTTGAAATCCTAAACCTGGAGATGAGTATGCAGTCCCAGCTAACTTCAGAACAACGCAACGCCTCCCCGTCGACCCTGCACTCGTCACAGATGGAAGCCGGACGCCAACGCCAGGGCCGTCTCTGGTCGAACCTGAAAGAGGTCTGCGACCTGCTTCACATCCCGGCCGCCGTCTCGATGAACACCGAAGAACTCCTGTTCCAGCACGTCCAGTTCAAGACCGGACAGCGCGTGCACACGATCGGGCAGGCGTTCGACACCCTGTACATCGTCAACTCCGGTTTCCTGAAAACGGTTCTGATCGATGAGTTCGGCAACGAACAGGTCCTCAGCTTCCCGATGAAGGGCGACATGCTCGGCGTCGACGGCATTCACACGCGCCATTACGCGTCGGAAGCCGTCGCCCTGTCCGACTGCGACCTGATCCTCGTGCCGTTCAAGAAGCTCACCGCGCTCGGCCGCGTGCATGCCGAGCTCGAGAACCTGATGTACGGCGTGATGAGCCGCGAACTGGTACGCGAACAGGCCATGATCGGCATGCTCGGGGCCCTCTCGGCCGAAGCGCGCGTGGCACGCTTCCTGATCTCGCTGGCGGAACGTTTCGCCGCGATGGGGTATTCGAGCAAACTGTTCAACCTGCGCATGACGCGCCATGAGATCGGCAGCTATCTCGGCCTGACGCTCGAGACGGTCAGCCGCACCTTGTCCGCTTTCAACGAAATCGGCCTGATCACGGTCGACCAGCGCACCATCGGCATCAAGGATCCGGAAGCCCTCAAGACGCTGCGCCGACTGCCGCCGTCGCGCTCGCGCGCCAAGCAGAACGCCAAGCACAAGGCCGAAGCGGACAGCGCCGGCGACGGCCAGGTCCTGGCCACGGCCTGAGCAGCACCACGCACGATCCTGCCGTCGAACGAAAAAAGCCGGTTCCGCGCGGAAGCCGGCTTTCTGTTTTCTGGTGCTGATCTTCAGTCGCGGATCAGCACGCCATCGCTGACCTTCACGCGGTCGCCCACGCGGAAGCCCGGATTGTTTTCGTACGGGATCGTCTGCGTGGCACCGTTGGCATAGCGCACGACGACTTCGAAACGCTGGCGCGCATTGGCATTGCGTTCGATCTCGCGGCCCGCGATCGCGCCGCCGACAGCGCCCGCGACGGTCGCCGCCGTGCGTCCGCTGCCGCTGCCGACCTGGTTGCCCAGGAGGCCGCCCACGACGGCGCCGGCACCGGTGCCAAGATAGCTGCCGTCGCCGCTGACCTGCACGACGTTGACGGCTTCCACCGTCGCGCAATTCGTGCAGTAGCGTGCCACGCGCGGCTGGCTGCCCGCCGGATTGAGACCCTGGCCATTGCCGCCCGCCATCAGCGGTTGGCCCAAGGTGGCCGTCGAATAGCGGCCGTTGGCGCGGATCGTGGCCGTCACGGCCGCATCCGGCGCGATACGGTCGTCGCGGCGGATCGTGTACAGGCCGCTGTATTCGCCTGGCCGCACTTCCGGCAGGAAGAAGATGCCGCGCGAACCGGCAATCTGCACCTCGACCTTCGCACCCGGCGTACCGCGCACGGTGAATTTCAGCTCGTTACCCGGGCCGAGGTCGTCGCTGCCGCGCACGTCGAAACGCTCCACGTGCGGCATGTTGGACGCGGTGCGGTCGCTGCGGTCGTCACGGCCGGGGCCGCGCACGATCGATTCGGCCAGCAGGCGCGTCGTGACCATGTCGTTCACGCGCAGGTTCGCGGTGACGGCGCTGCCGGGGTTGATGCGATCGTGCGTGCTGATCGTGTAGGTGCCCTGATAGGTGCCCGGCGACGTTTCCTGCAAGGTCAGGTTGCGCGTGGCGCCATCGATGCGCAGGGTGGCATAGCCGCCCGGCGTGCCGTACAGGTCGAAGTTCAGCTCGGTGCCCGGTTCCAGGCGCCGCACTTCGTCCACGTTGAAACCGTCGATGCGGGGCGCCAGCCGGGCCGCGCGCGGGTGATCCTGCGCTTGCACGGGCGTCGTCACGGTCATCGAGAGCAAAGGCAGCGCTGCCACGACGGCTGCGGCCAATGTCTGTCGGGTTGTTGCCATGGGATCCTCCGACTTCGTCTTGTTGTCGATAAGACCAGCTTACGCCGCGCTCATGTCGGGCTCGGTGCGTTAGCGAACGCTGTGCACGGCTTCCCCGGAGGTAACGAAAATGCGGTCGCCCTCCTCTGGGTGGATGCTGTGTCCACCGGTAAAAGATCCGAATGACGGCAGGATCATCCGACGCGGCCCTAAGACGAAGCACGGCAGGCGCAGGGCGTCGAAACGTGTCGCCAAGACATAAACTGGGTGGACGTGCCCCGCCAGCACATAGCCGGGCGCAGCCAGGTCCGGATGGTGGCAGAAGGACAGCGGACCAAGCGTGAACGGCTCGTCGACGAGGTCGATGCCGAGCACGTCGGCTGGGTCGCCCGCGTGCTTGTCGTGGTTGCCGCGCACGAGCGTCAGCACGAGATCGCAGCGCCGCCGGCGCCACGCGAGCATGACGGCCTGCGTGCCCGCCGCGTGCGCCGCGCGCGCGTGCAAAAAGTCGCCGAGGAACAGCACGTGATTCGCGCCCGTCGCATCGATGAGGGCGTCGAGGGCGTCGAGGTTTTCCGTCGTCGTCCCGCGCGGCACGGGAATGCCGAACGAGCGGAACGCGGCCGCCTTGCCGAAGTGGATGTCGGCGATGGCCAGCAGTTTTTCGCGCGGCCAGTACACGGCCTTCTGGGGCAGCAGCACGAGCTGTTCGCCGGCGACGTCGACCGTGACGTTGCTCATGCCTCGGCCGCCTTTTCGAGTTCCCGCACCATGCGCGCGACGCGGTCCGCCAGCTTTTCCGTGCTGACCTTTTCGCGGAAGCGCTCGACCATCAGCGGAAAGCCGAACGGCGTGGCGCGCTTCACCTCGCGGAACGCGATGCGGCGCGCATGCAGTTCGACGAGCGTGTCGCGCAGCCGCGTGAGTTCCAGTTCCTGCTCCAGCACTTCGCGCTCGGCCTGCGTGAGCAGCAGGTTGCCGCTGTCGTGCTTGCGGAAGACTTCGAAGAACAGCGACGACGACGCCTGCACCTGGCGCATGGATTTATGCTGGCCCGGATAGCCCTGGAAGATCAGCCCCGCGATGCGCGCCACCTCGCGGAAGCGCTGCTGCGACAGCTGCGTCGCGTTCAGGCTGTCCAGCACGTCCTCCAGCAGGTGCGACGTGTCGAACAGGCCGACGTCGGCCCCCGTCTCCGCGTCGAATACGGTGGCCCAGTCCACGGCTTCGGGCGCCAGCAGTTCGAGCCCGTAATCGTTGATCGCGATGGAAAACGTGCTGGGCATGACGCGGCCCACGCGGTACGCGAACAGCGACGCGAGCCCCGTGTGCACGGCCCGTCCCGCGAACGGGTACACGAACAGGTGGTAGCCCTCGCGGCTCTTCATGCTTTCCACGACGAGCACGTCGCTGTCGGGCAGCGCCGACCAGCGGGCCTGGATTTCCAGCAGCGGCTGCAGCGCGCGCATCTCCGGCCCGTCATAGACGCCCTCGCCGGCCAGCTTGAGTTCTTCCAGCGCCGCGTGCGCGAGCTCGGACGACAGCGGCATCTTGGTGCCCTGCCAGCGGCTGACGGCGCCGCGCGTCGATTCCGAGCGCTTCACGTACGCCGTCATCTCGTGCACACGCACGAGTTCCAGGATGCGGCCGGAGAACAGGAAGCGGTCGCCCGGCTTCATGCGCCCGATGAACGATTCCTCCACGCTGCCGATGCGGCCGCCGCTCACGTACTTCACCTGCATCTGCGCATCCGACACGATGGTCCCGATCCCCATGCGGTGGCGCCGGCCGATCTTCACGTCGGGCACGCGATAGACGCCCTCCTCGTCCGGCAGCACGCGCTTGTACTCCGGATAAATCGTCAGGCTCTGGCCGCCGCGCGCGACGAAATCCAGCGCCCACTGCCATTCCTCCGGCGTCAGGTGGCGGTACGACCACGCGCTTTTGACTTCCTCGTAGAAGTCCTCGGACCGGAAGCCGCCGCCCAGCGCGACGGTGACGAGGTGCTGCACGAGCACGTCGAACGGCTTGTTCGGCACCTGCCGCGCTTCGATGCGGCGCGTGGCCACCGCACGCTTGGCGCCGGCCGCTTCCAGCAATTCCAAACTGTTCGTCGGCACGAGCGTCACGCGCGAGATACGGCCCGGCGCGTGGCCGCTGCGGCCCGCACGCTGCAGCAGCCGCGCGATGCCTTTCGCGCTGCCCACCTGCAGTACGCGCTCGACGGGCAGGAAATCCACGCCCAGGTCCAGGCTCGCCGTGCACACGACGGCCTTCAGGTCGCCGCGCTTCAGGCCCGTCTCGACCCATTCGCGCACCTCGCGGTCGAGCGAACCGTGATGCAGCGCGACGAGGCCCGCCCAGTCCGGACGCGCTTCGATGATGTTCTGGTACCACAGCTCCGATTGCGAACGCGTGTTCGTGAAGACCAGCGTCGCCTCGTGGTTCTCGATCTCGGCGATGACCGGCTGCAGCATCTGCAGGCCCAGGTGGCCGGCCCACGGAAAACGCGCGACACTCTGCGGCACGAGGCAGTCGACGACGATCTGCTTTTTCAGGTCGCCCTCGACGAGCACGCCCGCATCCGGATCGCCCAGCAGCACGCTGCGCGCCTCCGCCAGATTGCCCATCGTGGCCGACAGGCCCCACACGACGAGGCCCGGATTCCAGCGCCGCAGCCGGGCGAGCGCGAGCTGCACCTGCACGCCGCGTTTGCTGCCCATCAGCTCATGCCACTCGTCGATGATGATCATGTCGAGGTGCCTGAACTGGTCGCGCGCGGCGGCATGGGACAACAGCAGCGACAGGCTTTCCGGCGTCGTGATCAGCGCACCGGGCAGCGACTTGGACTGGCGCGCGCGCTCGGCCGCGCCCGTGTCGCCCGTGCGCGCGCCGATCGTCCACGTGCCGATGACGTCCGGGCTCGCGGCCGCCAGTTCGGCCGTGGACACTTCCAGCGAGCGCTGCGTGTCCGCCGCCAGCGCACGCATCGGCGTGATCCACAGCACGCGCAGGCCCGCGTTCGCGCGGCGACTCCGATTGGCACCGCGCAGCAGCGCCGCGAACCACACGGCGTACGTTTTACCGGCCCCCGTGTTCGCATGCAGCAGGCCCGATTCGCCCGCCAGCGCGGCCTTCCACACGGCGCGCTGGAACGGGAATACCTTCCAGCCGCGCGCTGCGAACCAGGCGTCGACCGCCGCTTCCGCCTGTGTCTTGGTCATGGCGTGACGGCTCCCAGCAGGCCTTTCAACGTATCGAGCGTATCGGCCTCTTCGACGGGCTTGTCGTCGCGCCGCCGCAGGATGCGCGGGAAGCGCACGGCGATGCCGGCCTTGTGGCGCGTGGACAGCGCGATGCCCTCGAAGCCGATCTCGAACACCATCGTCGGCTTCACGGACCGCACGGGCCCGAATTTTTCCACCGTCGTCTTGCGGATGATGTTGTCGACCTGGGCGATCTCCGCATCCGTGAGGCCGGAATAGGCTTTCGCGAACGGCACCAGCTTGCGCGCGTCGCCCTCGCCATCCCACACGGCGAACGTGTAGTCCGTGTACAGCGACGCGCGCCGTCCACTGCCCGCCTGCGCGTAGATCAGCACCGCGTCGATGGCATACGGATCGATCTTCCACTTCCACCACGTGCCCACATCCTTCGTGCGGCCTACGCCGTACTGCGCGTTCCGTGCCTTCAGCATCATGCCTTCGACGCCGCGCGCCCGCGATTCCGCCCGCAGCTTGCCGAGGTCGTCCCAGCTGTCGGCGGTCACGAGCGGGGAGATGCGCAGCTGCGGTTGCGCGGCGCCCGTGACGAGCGTCTCCAGCAGCGCGCGCCGCTCGTGCTGGGGCAGCGCGCGCGTGTCGACGCCGTCCAGTTCCAGCAGGTCGTACGCGAGCAGCACCGCCGGCAGCTCGGCCAGCAATTTCGCGGACAAGGTCTTGCGGCCGATGCGCTTCTGCAGGTCGGCGAACGGTGCCGGTGAATCGCCTGTCGTCCAGATCAGCACCTCGCCGTCGACGACCGTCCCTTCCGGCAGAGATAAACCCGCCAGTTCGGGAAAGCGCTCCGTGATCAGGTCCTCGCCGCGCGACCACAGGTAGTTCTGCCCGCCGCGCCGCACGAGTTGCGCTCGGATGCCGTCGTACTTCCACTCGACCTGCCAGTCGCCCATGTCGCCCAGAGCGCCAGGTTCGCCCTGCAGCTGGTGCGCGAGGAAGAAGGGATAAGGCTGGCCGCCGCGCAGCTTGTGTTCGTTGTCGGTCTGCGCCGCGATCAGCTGCAGGAAACCCGCCGCCGTCGGCTTCACACGGCCATCCGTCCAGCCCATCAGGCGCTGCGCGATCAGCTTCGAATCGACCGCGGCGATGGACGCCAGCGCGCGCGTGACGAGCAGCTTCGACACGCCCACGCGGAAGCCGCCGCCGATCAGCTTCCCGAACAGGAAGCGTTCGCGCCACGTGAGTTCGTCCCAGTACGAGAACAGCGCTGCGCGGATCGTGCCCGGATCGGCGCCGCGCAACGGGCCGATACGCTCTTCCATCCACACAGCCAGGCCCACGTCGCTGTGGTGTTTCGGGGGCGGCAGGATGTGGGCGATGGTCTCGGCCGTGTCGCCGACGGCGGCGTACGATTCGTCGAACAGCCAGTCGTCCAGGCCCGCGTATTCGATGGCGTACTGGCGCATGAGTTTGCTCGGCACGGCCTGGCGCGGCTTGCCGCCGGCGAGGAAGTACACGGCCCACGCGGCGTTTTCCGGGGCGGCGCTGGCAAAGTAATTCTGCAGCGCCTCAAGCTTGCGGTTGGTGGCGGTGGTTTCGTCGAGTTCGGCGTACAGGCGGGCGAATTCACGCATCCTTCGCCTCCCCTGGCTCTTGTTCGACCTGGGGTTCGCCGGGCGTCGCGCCGACGGCTTCGTCGTCCTCCTCGCCGTATTCCGTGTCGAACGCTTTCGCATCGAGGCCGATCTGGCACAGCCAGCGCACCATCACGGGAATCGAACCGTGCGTGACGATCACCTGCTGCGCGCCCGTGGCGTGGATCGCGTCCAGCAGGCCGGGCCAGTCGGCATGGTCGGACAGCACGAAGCCGCGGTCGACGCCGCGCCGCCGGCGCGCGCCGCGCAGCAGCATCCAGCCGCTCGCGAACGCGTCGGAGTAATCGCCGAAGCGGCGCGTCCAAGGCGAGCCGGATGCGGACGGCGGCGCCAGCACGAGCGCCTTTTTCAGATCGGCCTTGTCCGTCTCGCTCACCATCTGCGTGTGCGGCAGCACCACGCCGCCCTCGCGGTAGATGCGGTTCAGCGGCTCGACGGCACCGTGGCAGACGATGGGACCAATAGAAGGATCGAGGCCGCACAACAGGCGCTGCGCCTTGCCGAACGCGTAGGCGTACAGGATGCTCGTGCGGCCCTCTTCCGCGTTGCGGCGCCACCAGCCGTTGATGTCGTCGAAGACGTCCTGCTGCGGATCCCAGCGGTAGATCGGCAGGCCGAACGTGGATTCGGTGATGAAGGTGTGGCAGCGCACGGCTTCGAACGGGGCGCAGGTGGCATCCGGCTCGACCTTGTAGTCGCCCGACGCGACCCAGATCTCGCCTTCGTACTCCATGCGGATCTGGGCCGAACCCAGCACGTGGCCGGCCGGGTGCAGCGAGATCGTCACGCCGTTGTGGACGACCTTGTCGCCATAGTCGACGCCGTCGATGTTGATGTCCTGGCCGAGGCGCGACTTCAGGATACCGACGCTTTGCTTCGAGGCCAGGTAATGCTTATGGCCCCAGCGCGCGTGGTCGCCGTGCGCATGGGTGATGACGGCCCGGTCGACCGGCCGCCACGGGTCGATGTAGAACTGGCCCGGCACACAGTACAGGCCTTCCTTGCGTACGACGACCATGTCTCCCATGCGGTTGGCGTCCTCCTTGTTACGCTGGCGTCACGAAGTCGGCGAGGAACGCGCGCTGCTCGCCGTCCGGGAATTCGATGTGGACCTGGTCCCCGGCCATGGAGAGCACGACGCCTTCGCCATATTTCGGCACCGTCACGCGCGCGCCGGTGTCGAACGCGGGGCCGGCGGGCGCCTGGCCTTCCGGTTCGCGGTCGAATTCGTCGTCGCGGATTTCGATCTCCTCCGTCAGCACGGCGGCCGGCGGATTCAGGCAGTTGTCGCAGCGGCAGCACTTCTCGAAGCCTTCGACCTCGTCGCCGAAATAGTCGAGCAGCAGCTTCCAGCGGCAGAAACCGCTCACGGCATACGATACCATCTGTTCCAGCGCTTCCTTGTCGCGCTCCTGCTTCTGGCGATAGACCTCGGCCATCGCCGTGAACAGTTTATCGTCGGGCGTCGCGCTGCCGGGCAGGTACGCGAGCTTGCGGTTCTGGCGCAGCAGCTTCGCATCCTTCAGCAGTTTCAGGCACACCTTCAGGTGCGGCCCGGCCAGCTCGCCGGCCACATCGTCCACGCGGTCCGGCGTCGCCGTCTCGTTCCCGGCCAGCGCGTGCACGGCCTCGTACACGGCGCGGATCTCGTCCGCCGTCGGGTAGTGCTTCACGAGGAAGAACTGCTGCACGCGCTTGTCGTCCTGCAGGAACAGCAGGGTGCAGCTGGCATCCTGGCCGTCGCGGCCCGCGCGGCCGGATTCCTGGTAGTAGGCTTCCAGGTTCGCGGGGATCTGCAAGTGGATGACGAAGCGCGTGTCCGGCTTGTCGATGCCCATGCCGAACGCGTTGGTCGCCACCATCACGCGCCGTTCGTCGTTCATGAACAGTTCCTGGTTCGCCTTGCGCTCGGCGGCGGGCAGCTTGCCGTGGTAGAGCGTGACGGATTCGCCGGCGTCCAGCAGCACCTGGTGCATCTCCTCGGCCATCTTGACGGTGGCGGCGTAGACGATGCCCGTTCCTTGGGTTTCACGCACGAGGCGCAGTGCCTCCTGCAGTTTCTCGTCCGGGTTCGTCACCTGCACGACGGCATATTGAAGGTTCGGCCGGTAGATGCCGGTGTTGATGACGTTCATCTTTGGACGGTTCAACTGGCGGCCGATGTCCTCGACGACGTCTTCCGTCGCGGTCGCCGTCAGCGCCAGCACGGGCGGGCGGCCCAGTGCCTCGATCGCACCGCCCATCTCGAGATAGGCCGGGCGGAAATCGTGCCCCCACTGCGAGATGCAGTGGGCTTCGTCAACGACCACGAGGGCGATCCTGACGGCCTTCAGTACGTCGACGAACTCGGGCATCGTGAGGCGCTCCGGCGTGCAGAACACGATCTCGCAGCGACCCTCCTCGATCGCCGCCAGCGCCGTCCTCTCCTCTTCCGCCGACAGACTGCTGTTGACCTGCTCCGCGCGGATGCCCAGTTCCCCGAGCTTTTCCAGCTGGTCTTTCATCAGCGAGATGAGCGGCGAGACGACGACCGTCATGCCGTCGAGGATACGGGCCGGGATCTGGTAGCACAGCGATTTACCGCTGCCGGTCGGCATGATCGCCAGCGTGTCCCTGCCATCGAGGACGCTGTCGATCACGCGTTGCTGGCCGTCGCGCAGGTGTTCGATGCCGAACACCGAATGCAGCAGGCGGCGGATGGTGTTGCGGCGTACCGCGAGCACACCCTTGTGGAGGAGTCTGGGATCGTGTGTGGTCATGATGCAGCCAATGTAAGCCTGAGCACGGCGACACACCATAGGACGCAACCTACAGCAACCGTAGGAGGCTATGCACGAGCGCCCACTAGCGGTCATACAAGGCGACGAGCTTTATTCCTACAGAGTGACGGATTGCCAGCCGATAGTTTCTCTCAAGCACACGTTCTAAGATGACATCAACACGACAGCAATCCGTATGCCGGAGGTTCATCATGATCCGCTTCTTACCCGCTCCCTTTACCGCAGCCTGGCTAGCGCTCACTGGCATGGCAACGTGGCTCCTGTGCGAGACCGATGCGCTGGGCGGCTTTGCGCCGATGTTCCTCCACTGACGATGCAGCGCATCCAATCGCAGTCGACCTCGTTGCAGACTCTCCGGTCCCGCGTGTGCGCCGCACGCGTGGATGCGTTCGCCCGCTGGCGCGCCCATCGCTAGGCCGAACAAGCCGTTCGCATCATTTGTTACAAATTGACAGTTGAACAATACGAGGAGGCCGCCATACCCAAGGCAGGAGGACTCATCATGAAGTACGCCCTGATATACGACGATGACGCGGCCGCACGCCGCCACAGTGCCACCCTGCTCAAATCGCTCGGCTACCTGGTTGCCGAGACGACGACGACGCAGGCGACGCTGAACGCCACCAAGGCGCTGCACTTCGACGTGATCCTCACCTCCAGCGCGCACGCCGCCGGCGACCGGCGCTCGCTGCCCGGCGAGCTCTCCCGCCTGGCCTCCGGCACGCCGACAGTCCTGCTGCTCGACGAGGACGAGCCCTTCCCGCCGCTGTACCACGCGTTCAGCGCCACTGTCACGAAACCGGTTACCGTGCGCGCCCTGCGCCATGCGCTGGAGTTCGGGCTGGACGGCACGGGCGCCCATCCTGTCCCTTCTTCCATCCGGTTCGAGCGGCGCGACGGCCAGCGGCGCCGGCACGCCCGCGACAGAGCCTCCACCCGGTTAGCATAAATACAATTTGTGAATTATTGCTAACAATCTTTGGTTTGATCGCGCATCCCCCGAGGCATAAGATAGTTGCAACAAAAATGTTATCGCAAACATAAATTTGTGAAATAACAGTAAATAACAATAAACGGAGGAGATATGCCACACACCCCGATCACGCGTCGCCCGCCGCGTTCCCTTCCTCGCCTCATCCCGCTCTTGTTCCGGCGCTGATCGCGCGCTACGACAGTCCGCTTTTTCACAGCGACCTCGTGCCCTCATCGGGCACTGGCGTCGCTCGTCCTGCCCGCCGGCGATCCCGGCACGGGTCCGCAGCAAAAGCAGCACACGCAGTGAACTCCCGGGCCGCCCCCGCCCGGCAATCAACCGATCACGGAGACGTTCATGCCTCATGCTTTTTCGCGCACCACCCGCCGCGTCGCGGCGGCGATTCTCCTGTTGTCCGCCTTTGCCGCCAGCGCATCCGCGCAGACGGTCGCCATCAACCCGGCCACGACGTACCAGACCGTGCGCGGCTTCGGCGGCTTCAGCGGTGCCGGCTGGGCGGCGGAGCTGACCGCTGCCCAGGTCGACGCCGCGTTCGGCACCGGCACGGGCCAGATCGGCCTGTCCATCATGCGCCTGCGCATCGATCCGGATCCCAGCAAGTGGTCCACGCAACTGACGTCCGCGCAACTCGCCAAGGCGAAAGGCGCCATCCTGTTCGGGACGCCGTGGACGCCGCCGGCGGACATGAAGACAAATAACAGCCTCGTCCAGGGAAGCCTGTTGCCCAGCCGCTATGGCGACTACGCCACGCACTTGCTGAACTTCGCGAGCACGATGCAGGCCGGCGGCGCCGCGCTATACGCCATCTCGATCCAGAACGAACCGGACTTCGCCCCGGACTACGAAAGCTGCCTGTGGACCTCGCAGCAATTCATCGATTTCCTGTCCTCCCAGGGGTCGCGCTTCGGCACCTACAAGGTGATCGCGGGCGAGTCCGCCACGTTCTATAAACCGCTCACCGATCCAATTCTCAACAGCGCGACGGCCGCGCCGCAGTTCGACATCCTCGCCGGCCACCTGTACGGCGTGAACCCGAGCGACTATCCCCTCGCCCGTTCCAAGGGCAAGGAGGTGTGGATGACGGAGCACTTCACCGACAGCACGTCCGACGCAAACGACTGGACGAAGGCGATGCCGGTCGCGCTGGAACTGCACAACAGCATGGTGGCCAACTACAGCGCCTATGTCTGGTGGTACATCCGACGCCCGTACGGCCTGCTGACGGAGGACGGCAACGTCAGCAAGCGCGGCTACATCATGGCCCAGTTCGCGAAATACGTCCGCCCCGGCGCCGTGCGCGTCGCGGCGACGGAAAAGCCGTATGCCGACGTCTTCGTCACGGCCTACAAGAACACCGCCGGCAAGCTGGTCGTGGTGGCCATCAACAACGGCACGTCGCAGCGCCAGCTGCAGCTGCAGGTCGGCAGTGCCGCCCCCGGCTTCACGAAATACCGCACCACGTCGACGGACAACACCGGGTATGCGGGGCAGTACACGGTCACGGCCGGCGTCGCGACCGCGTGGATCGATCCCGGCAGCGTCAACACTTTTGTAAGTCAGTAAGTCAATAAAACCAACCCAGGAGGAGATGAGTCATGTTGAAACAACGTTTATTACGATGGAGCCTGCCGCTGCTCGCGATGTCCGCGCTCCCCGCGGCCGTCGCGCAGACGGTCGCCATCGATCCCGCGACGACCTACCAGGTCATCCGCGGGTTCGGCGGGCATAACGGCGCGGGCTGGATCGCCGACCTGACGCCGGCCCAGGTCGACACCGCGTTCGGCACGGGCCCGGGCCAGATCGGCCTGACGGTCATGCGGATGCGCATCGACCCGTCCAGCAGCGCGTGGGCCACGCAGGTGCCGACGGCGAAGCTGGCGAAGGCGAAGGGCGTCACCCTGTTCGCCACGCCGTGGACGCCGCCGCCGTACATGAAGACGTCGAACGCCATCGCGCACGGCAGCCTGATCCCGAGCTACTACCCGGACTACGCGACGCACCTGCTGGGCTTCGCCGACTACATGCGCACGAACGGCGCCCAGCTGTACGGCATCTCCGTGCAGAACGAGCCGGACTGGGATCCGGACTACGAGGGCTGCCAGTGGACCTCCGCCCAGTTCATCGACTTCATCAAGTCGCAGGGGCCGCGCTTTGCCGGCCTCAAGCTGATGGCGCCGGAATCGCTGGGCATGCGCAAGGTGCTGTCCGATCCGATCCTGAACGACGCGGGCGCGGCGGCCCAGCTGTCCATCGTGGCGGGCCATTTGTACGGCACGACGCCCAGCGACTACCCGCTCGCGCGCGCCAAGGGCAAAGAGGTGTGGATGACGGAGCACTACACCGACAGCACGTCGGACGCCAACGACTGGGCCAAGGCGATGCCGGTGGCGATCGAGGTCCACCGCAGCATGGCCGCGAACTACAGCGCCTACGTGTGGTGGTACATCCGCCGCTTCTACGGGCTGATCACGGAGGACGGCAACGTCAGCAAGCGCGGGTGGATCATGTCGCAGTACGCGAAATTCGTGCGGCCCGGCTACGTGCGCATCGGCGCCACGCAGAACCCCTACCCCGACGTGTACGTGACCGCGTACAAGGGCGGCGACGGCAAGGTCGTCGTCGTCGCGGTCAACAACGGCACGGCGCAGCGCCGCGTCAACCTGGCGTTCGGCAGCGGCGCGCCCGGCACCCTGAAACGCTACGTCACGTCGGCCGCGACGAACGAAAGCTATGCGGGCGACTACCCGGTCATCGCGGGCGGCGCCAGCGCCGACCTCGAACCGTCCAGCGTGAGCACCTTCGTCAGCCAGCCGGCCGTCGCCGACCTCACGGCCAGCGTCAAGGTCGTGCAGAGCGGCCTGACGGCGAACCGTTTCACGAGCCAGTTCAGCGGCACGGTGTCCTTTACCAATACCACGGGCGCGACGATCGCCGCGTCGACCCTGCGCCTCGTGGTGGAGGGCCTCACGGCGGGTGTCACGCTCGACAACAGGCAGGGTGACGTGAACGGCGTGCCGTACATCACGCTGCCCGTGAACCAGATCGCCCCGGGCGCCACCGTCACCGTGACGACGACGTTCGGCAACCCATCGAAGGGCGCCATCGCCTACACCCCGAAACTCCAAGGCATCACGTTCTGAAAGACTCCGCCATGATCAAGCACCTGACATCCTTCTTCACACGCGCCCTGCTGGCACTGGCGCTCGCCGGCGGCGCGAACACCGCGTTCGCCGGGCCGATGTATCACTTCACCGTCGACACGTCGGGCCTGACGGGCACCGGCTACCTCGACCTGACGTTCGCGGCTCTGGCAGGCGCGACGCCGGCGACGGCCACGCTGACGCATTTCACCGGCGCGTTCGGTGGCACCGCGCTGCCGGCGGGCGACGTCGGCGGCGACATCGGCACCAAAGTCACGTTCGGCAACGGCCCCACGTTCAACGAACTGCTGCAGGCCGTGACGTTCGGCGGCCTGCTCAGCTTCGACGCCGCCTTCGACATCGCGCCCGGCGGCGCGATCGGCACCGGCTTCGGGATTGCGCTGGTGAACGCGGCGCTCGACAACTACGTCCCGGGCACGAGCGGCAACGTCGCATCGATCGACCTGATGCCGGGCGCACCCGCCACGGTCTGGGCCGACGCCGCATTCGTGACCGCCACCCCGGTGCCGGAACCGGCCGGCCTGCCCGTGTTCGCGACGGGCTGCGTGCTGGCGGCACTGGCCCTGCGCTACCGTAAAGCAACACCGGGGTCAGAGCCCGATTTTGGGAAATTTCCAATAACCGGGCTCTGACCCTAATGCCAGTCAGTTAAGCGGGGCTGGCATGTTTTGTTGGGTACTTGGATTTCCTGGATTTTATTGTTCTCGGATATGAGCGTGTTCGTCGCTCTGGTAGAAGGTAGGCACGTGCTTGTTCACGTAGCGATGCCAATCGCTTGGGGAAGGTGCCGGGTGTTTCGAGCGGCCAGTGGTACAGCGCGGTAACGATGGCCAGGGCCAGCCATTGGAAGCTGAGGCGCTGCGGTGGCACGTTCAGTTCAGTGGCCA